>CAWHJV010000016.1:0-1211014 GCA_963829755.1 uncultured Pseudomonadota bacterium
GGCGCACGAGCCGGCTTATCCGGAAGACGGAATGCCCAAGGGGCGTTACCGCGCCTATCATGTGGAGCGCGCCAAGGGTGGCGTCGCCATGACGATGACCGCCGGCTCCGCGGCGGTCTCGAAAGACAGCCCCCCGGTCTTCAACAACCTCCTTGTCTATAAGGACGAGGTGGTGCCGTGGATGCGGGAACTGACCGACGCGGTGCACGAGCACGGCGCCGCGGTGATGATCCAGCTCACGCATCTCGGCCGGCGGACGCGCTGGGACAAGGAATTCTGGCTGCCGGTCGTCTCTCCGTCGCATCACCGCGAGGCGGCGCACCGCGCCTTCCCGAAGAAAATGGAAGACTGGGACATCGAGCGGATCATCAAGGATTACGCCGACGCGGCCGAACGCATGAAGGCCGCCGGCATGGACGGCATCGAATTGCAGGCCTATGGGCATTTGATGGACCAGTTCTGGTCGCCGTTGACGAACGAGCTTGACGGTCCGTACGGCGGTTCGCTCGACAACAGGCTGCGCTTCGCCTTCGACGTCCTGAGAGCGGTTCGCGAGCGTGTCGGTCCCGACTACATCGTCGGCGTCCGCTATACCGGCGACGAGATGCTCGAAGGCGGGCTGACCAACGAGGACGGGCTGGAAATCTCGCGGCGCCTCAAGGACAGCGGCATGGTCGACTTCCTGAACGTCATCAGGGGACATATCGACACCGATGCCGGCCTGACCGACGTCATTCCGATCCAAGGCATGGCCAATTCTCCACATCTCGACTTTGCCGGCGAAATTCGTAAAGCCACCAACTTCCCCACCTTTCACGCCGCCAAGATCCCGGACGTGGCGACCGCGCGCCACGCGATCGCATCGGGCAAGCTCGACATGGTCGGCATGACACGCGCCCATCTGGCGGACCCGCACCTTGTGCGGAAGATCGCGGAGAAGCGGGAGGACGACATCCGGCCATGCGTGGGGGCCAACTACTGTCTCGATCGCATCTACCAGGGCGGTGCCGCTTATTGCATCCACAACGCGGCGACCGGCCGTGAGCTTTCAATGCCTCACAGCTTCACGAAGGCCGACGCTCGAAAAAAGATCGTGGTCGTGGGGGCAGGGCCGGGCGGTCTCGAGGCGGCGCGTGTGGCGGGCGAGCGCGGCCACGAGGTCGTTGTCTTTGAAGCTGCGGGCGATCCCGGCGGACAAATTCGCCTGACCGCGCAGAGCGAACGCCGCAAGGAGATGATAAGCATTGTCGATTGGCGCACAGCGCAGTGCGAGAAGCTTGGCGTTGTCTTCCGCTTCAACACCTGGGCCGACGTCGAAACCGTTCGGGCGGAGAAACCGGACGTCGTCATCGTGGCGACGGGCGGATACCCGCATACCGAGGTGCTATCCAGCGGCAATGAATTGGTCGTTTCCTCCTGGGATATCATCTCCGGCGACGTGAAGCCGGGCACCAATGTCCTTGTCTTCGACGATGCGGGCGATCATGCCGGGCTGCAAGCCGCCGAAATCCTCGCGAGGGCGGGCGCGAAGGTCGAGGTTATGACGCCCGATCGTTCGTTTGCGCCGGAGGTCATGGCCATGAACCTCACCCCCTATATGCGATCGCTTCAGAAGCTGGACGTGACCTTCACGGTGACCTATCGGCTCGCGGCGGTCGAGAAGAGCGGCAATGAGCTCGTCGCCCATGTCGGCAGCGACTATGGCGGCGTTGCCAAGCGGCGTACCTTCGATCAGGTCGTCATCAACCACGGCACGATCCCGCTCGACGAGCTTTACTTCGAGCTCAAACCCAACTCGACCAACCATGGCGAGATGTCTCACGATCAGCTCGTCGCCGGTGTTCCACAATCGGTCGTCCGTAACCCCGAAGGCGAATTCCAGCTCTTCCGCATCGGGGATGCGGTGGCCGCGCGCAATACCCACGCGGCCATCTATGACGCGCTTCGTCTTCTCAAGGACGTCTGACCTGCAATAGCTGACCGCGAAATGCCCGCCATCGGCTTGGATGTGACTGCGCTAAGCTCATGATTTGGCTCGGGCAACATCGGGCGCCAGCGCACCCGTCAAATCGCCTCGGGCTCGCTCCGTGCCTTGCGGCGCCAGGCGTCGGGCGTCATCCCTTCGCGGTCGCGGAAGACATGGATCAGGTGCGACAGGTCGCAGAATCCAGTCGCAGCCGCAATGTCGGTCACCGATTTGGTCGAGCTGCCGAGTAGAAGGCGGGCTTGCGACAGGCGCACCCGAAGGAATGCCTCGCTTGGGGGCAGGTCGAGCGCGACACGAAAGTGACGTTCGAGGCGGCGACGGCTGACGCCGAGCGATGCCGCAACGTCTGAAACGGTCGGCGGGCTGTCGAGGTTTTGCTGAATATGCAGCAGCGCCTTGCGCACCAGGTCGTCGCGCGACTTCAATTCCAGCGGCAGGCCGGGTTGCGGCCTCTCCCCGGCCATCGCCTCGTCGATGATCATGATGCTCAGGCTCTTGGTGGCGGCGACATGCCCGATGTGCTTGTCCACCAGATAGGCGGCCAAATGCGCCGAACTGTGTCCCCCAGAGCAGGTCAGCCGGTCCCGATCCACCACAAAGATCTGGTCCGAAACCGGCCGGGCGGCTTCGAACCGCTCGATGAACTCGTCGTGGTGAAACCAGCTGACGCAGCAGCGATAGCCGTCGAGCAGGCCGGCTTCGTAGAGCAGGAAGACGCCGGTGCAGAGCCCGACAAGGGGCGTGCCAGCGCGCGCCGCGGACCTGAGAAAGGCGACGCTCTGCGGTGACAGGCCGCGCGTCTCCTGCATCACGCCGCCGACCACCACGACATAATCATACTGCGCCGCGTTGTGCAGGCGGGCGGTCGGCTGAACCTTGACGCCGCAGCTCGACCGCACCGAGTTCATGTCCTCGGACAATACGGTCCATTCGCAATTGATCGGGCGCGAGCGGTCCGCCTCGTCGGCGGCAAGCCGCAACACGTCCACGAAGTTGGCGAACGCCGACAGGGTGAAGTTGTCCGCGAGCAGGAAGGCCACGCTGAGGTGCTTCCGGCCGGTTCTGCGCTGGGAGGGGTCCGAGGCCATGGCGCAATCATACAGGATAGTCGTCGCAAAATTCCAGTCTTGTCGGAGCTGGGACCGTTACGGCTCAAAAACCCGAGGTTGCCGAGGCCGGCTCCCATGACCCATTTTTCCGCCCTGTCACTGCTGACGAACGCCCTGACCGGTCACAAGAACTGGACGGCGCAATGGCCCGACAGCCAGCCGAAAGAGGAATACGACGTCGTCATCGTTGGTGCCGGTGGGCACGGACTGGGGGCGGCCTATTACCTCGCCAAACAGCACGGCATCACCAATGTGGCGGTGTTCGACAAGGGCTGGCTGGGCGGCGGCAATACCGGGCGGAACACCACGATCATCCGCTCCAATTATCTCTACGACGAGAGCGCGCGGCTCTACGACCACGCGCTCGATCTGTGGGACGGCCTGAGCCAGGAACTGAACTACAACGTCATGTACTCCAACCGCGGGGTGATGATGCTGGCGCACAACGTGCATGACGTGCAGAGCACGCAGCGCCATATCCATGCAAATCGCCTCAATGGGGTCGACAACCGCTGGCTGACGCCCGAGGAAGCCAAGGCCTACTGTCCGCCGCTCAATATCTCGCCGAACGCGCGCTATCCGGTTCTGGGCGCCGCGCTACAGAAGCGCGCGGGAACCGCGCGCCACGATGCCGTGGCATGGGGTTATGCCCGCGGCGCCGCCATGCGCGGAGTGGATATCATCCAGAACTGCCCGGTGACGGCGATCCGGCGCGGTGCCGACGGGCGCGTCAGCGGCGTTGAGACCGCCAAGGGCTTCGTCAAGGCGAAGAAGGTCGCTGTGTCGGCCGCCGGCTATACCAGCGTCGTCATGCAAAGCGCCGGCGTTCGGCTTCCGCTGGAGAGCTTCCCGCTTCAGGCTCTCGTGTCGGAGCCGGTCAAGCCGATCTTTCCCTGCGTGACCATGTCGAACACGGTTCACGCCTATATCAGCCAGTCCGACAAGGGCGAACTGGTCATCGGCTCGGGCACCGACCAGTACACCAGCTACTCGCAGCGCGGCGGCCTACCGCTGATCGAGCACACGGTCGCGGCAATTTGCGAGATCTTCCCGATCTTCAACCGCATGCGGATGCTGCGCAAATGGGGCGGCGTCGTCGATGTGACGCCGGACCGTTCGGCGATCGTCGGCAAGACGCCGGTACCGGGGCTCTATGTCAACTGCGGTTGGGGAACCGGCGGCTTCAAGGCGACGCCGGGCGCCGCGCATACGCTGGCGTGGACCGTCGCCAAGGACGAACCGCACCCGATCAATGCTCCTTTCACCCTTGAGAGGTTCACGACCGGCCGCCTGATCGACGAAGCTGCCGCAGCCGCCGTCGCGCACTGAGGACCACGGGCCATGCTTCTGATCCATTGCCCCTATTGCGACGAGACTCTGCCGGAAGCGGAGTTCACTTATGGCGGGGAAGCGCACATCGCCCGGCCTGTTGATCCCGCGGCGACCAGCGATGAAGAATGGCGGGATTTTCTCTTCATCCGCAGCAATGTGCGCGGGCCGCATTATGAACGCTGGCGGCACTTCCACGGTTGCGGCCGTTTCTTCAATGCGGTGCGCGACACGGTGAGCGACAGGTTCCTGACCACCTACAAGATCGGCGTCCCGCGTCCCGATCTCGCTACCCTGAAGGCGGCCTCAGAATGACGCGATTTCGTGTTCCCGGCCGCGGCCGGATCGATCATGACCGGCCGGTGAATTTCACCTTTGATGGCAGGACCGTCGAGGGGCGCGCGGGCGACACGGTCGCCTCGGCCTTGCTGGCCAACGGCGTGCATCTGATGGGACGTTCGTTCAAGTACCATCGGCCGCGCGGCGCCGTTTCGGCCGGCTCGGAAGAGCCCAATGCGCTGATCGGCACGCGCCGCGGGCCGGGCCGGTTCGAGCCCAATACGCGCGCCACCGTGCAGGAAATCTGGAATGGTCTCGAGGCGACCAGCCAGAACAAGTATCCGAGCCTGAGCTTCGATATCGGCGCCGTGAACGACCGCGCCTACATGCTGTTCTCGGCCGGGTTCTACTACAAGACCTTCATGTGGCCGAAGAGCTTCTGGGACAAGGTCTACGAGCCCTTCATCCGCGCCGCGGCGGGACTTGGCGTTTCACCGAGCGAGGCAGACCCCGACGCCTATGCGTCCCGCTACCTGCACACCGACGTACTGGTGATCGGGGCGGGGCCGGCGGGTTTGACGGCGGCTCTCAGTGCCGCGCGGTCGGGCGTGCGGGTGACGCTGGTCGACGAAAACGCGGATGCGGGTGGAACGCTGCTGAGCGAGCCGCAGGCGGAAATCGACGGCACGCCTGCGTGGGACTGGCTCGCCGCCACTCTCAAAGAGCTCACCGACCTTGGCGTCCGGATCATGACCCGGACCACCGCCATCGGCTACTACCACCAGAACTTCGTCGGGCTATGCCAGAAGCTCACGGACCATCTGCAATCGCCGCCGGCGGATATGCCGCGCGAGCGGTTGTGGCGGGTGAGGGCGGGGCAGGTCGTGCTGGCGCAGGGCGCGCTGGAAAAGCCGCTCGTCTTCGACGGCAACGATCGGCCGGGCGTGATGCTGGCAGGCTCCGCCCAGACCTATCTCAATCGCTATGGCGTGCGCGTCGGCAACCGCGCTGTTGTCGTCACCAGCCATGACAGCGCCTGGTATGCCGCCTTCGACCTTGCCGACGCGGGCACGAAGATCGAGGCGATCGTGGATACCCGCGCCGCTCCGCCGGCGGCTTTGCGCGACGCGGCCAAGGCGCGCGGCATTGCGGTGCTGGCGGGCCATACCGTCACCGGCACCACGGGACGATTGCGCATCAACGCGGTACGCGTGAATCCCGTCCAGAGCGGCAAGGTCGGGTCGGCCCGCACGCTTGCCTGCGATTGCCTTCTGATGTCCGGCGGCTGGACGCCCTCGCTGCATCTGTTCTCGCATACCAAGGGCACGCTCGCCTGGGACGAGGACAGTCAGACCTATCTGCCCGACCGCAAGACCGAAGCCTGCCAGATCGCCGGCGCCGGGCGCGGTCTGTGGGGGATCGAAGCGGTGCTGAACGATGGCGCCGAGATGGGCGCCGAGGCGGCGCGCGCATTGGGCAAGGACGCTGCCGTCAAACCGCTATGCGGTCGCGCAAGACCGTCCAGGCAGCGGTGTCAGCCACAAGGAACTGCCCACCGACCGCAATCCGGGGCGTGCGCGTGCCTTTGTCGATTATCAGAACGACGTGACGGCCAAGGATCTGCGTCTCGCCGTGCGCGAGGGCATGCGGTCGATCGAGCACGTCAAGCGCTACACCACCAACGGCATGGCGACCGACCAGGGCAAGATGTCGAACATCAACGGGCTCAACATCGCCGCCGACGCGCTCGGCAAGCGGCAGCCCGAGGTGGGGCTGACGACCTTCCGCCCGCCCTATACGCCGACGACGTTCGGCGCGCTGGCCGGCTATCACCGGGGCGGGCATTTCGATGTCACCCGCCAGACGCCGATCGACAATTGGGCCGAGGAAAACGGTGCCGTGTTCGAGCCCGTCAGTCTGTGGCGCCGCGCCCGCTATTTCCCGAAGTCGGGCGAGGACATGGACGCGGCCGTCGCGCGCGAATGCCGCGCCACGCGGGCAAGTCTCGGCATTTTCGACGCCTCGACGCTCGGCAAGATCGAGGTCGTCGGGCCCGACGCGGTCGAATTCATGAACCGCATGTACACCAATCCCTGGACCAAGCTGGCGCCGGGCCGAACCCGCTACGGGCTGCTGCTGGGCGACGACGGTTACATCCGCGACGACGGCGTGGTCGGGCGGCTGTCCGAGGACCGTTTCCACGTCACCACGACAACCGGTGGCGCGCCGCGAGTCATGGCCATGATGGAGGATTACCTTCAGACCGAATGGCCGGACCTGAAGGTCTGGCTGACGTCAACGACCGAGCAATGGGCCACCATCGCCCTCAACGGTCCCAACGCGCGGAACGTGCTCGCCCCCCTCGTCGAAGGGCTGGACATTTCGGGCGAGGCCTTTCCGCATATGGCAATCGCGGAATGCCGCGTGGCGGGGTTCCCCGCACGGCTGTTCCGCCTGAGCTTCACCGGCGAGCTCGGCTTCGAGGTCAATGTGCCGGCCCGCCACGGCCGGGCGCTTTGGGAAAAACTCTGGGACGCCGGCCGGCAATACGACATCTGCGCCTATGGCACGGAAGCGATGCATGTGCTGCGGGCGGAGAAGGGATACATCATCGTCGGGCAGGACACCGATGGCACAGTCACGCCGATCGATGCCGGCATGGGTTGGGCGATCGGCAAGAATAAGCCGGACTTCGTCGGCAAGCGCGGCCTTGCACGTCCCGATCTCGTGGCTGCGGGACGCAAACAGCTCGTCGGCCTGCTGACTGAAGACGGCAGGACGAAGCTGGAAGAGGGGGCGCAGATCGTCCTCGACCCCAATCAGCCGAAGCCGATGAAAATGGTTGGCCACGTCACGTCGTCCTATCAGAGCGCCGCCGCCGGTCGGCCGATTGCGCTTGCGCTGGTCGAAGGCGGGCACAGCCGGACGGGCGAAACCGTTTTCGTGCCGATGCCGGAAGGTGTGATCGAAGCCAAGGTCACGGGAACCGTGTTCTACGATCCCGATGGCGAACGGCTGAAAGTCTGAAGCGGGGACGATGCGATGACGGCACATGGCCCTATGTTCCAACCCGGCCCGCTCGCTGAAAGCAGCGCCGCTGCGGTAACGCTTCTGGCGCCGGTCGGGCGGTTTTCGCTGCGCGCGCGCGAGGCGGATGTGCCCGCTCTTTCCAAGGCGATCGGTGTCGATCTGCCGCACAGGATCGGCAGCCGCGCCAGTGTCGGCACGACCGAGGCTCTGTGCCTGGGGCCCGACGAATGGCAGATCCTGACCGATGAGGCCGCCGCGCCACGGCTGGCCGAAGACTGCGCGTGCATCTACGCCGAAGCGCCGCACAGCCTTACCGACATCTCGGATCGCGAGATCACGGTCCGCATCGAAGGTCCGAAGGCGCCGGAGCTCGTGACCCTGGGCTGCCCGCGCGATATCGACCGCATCGCCGACGGCGAAGGCCGCCGGACTTTGATGGATGGCGCGAGCGTCGTATTGTGGCGCGACGGGGCACAGAGTTTCCGCCTCGATATGTGGCGCTCGTTCGCGCCGCATGTGATCGCGCTCCTCAAGACCGGGTGCGCCGAACTGGCAGCGGAATAGAAGGGCTGCGATGACGGGAATGGCGCTCTCTATCTACGGGTCCTGAATAATGTTCCTGTCGGTCTTCGATATCTTCAAGATCGGGATCGGCCCCTCGTCATCGCACACGATGGGCCCGATGACCGCGGCGGCGCGATTTCTCGGCGACCTGCGCGGCGGTGCTGCCGGAAGTGCCGGCGCGGGCGCGTTGGATCGGGTGACCGCCACGCTCCACGGGTCGCTGGCGTTTACCGGCAAGGGCCACGCCACGGATCGTGCCGTAATCCTTGGACTGAGCGGATTGCTGCCCGACACGCTCGACCCCGACAAGGCCGAGGCGCTGGAGGCCGAAGTGCGCCGGACGGGCCGGATCACACCGGAGGGCCTCGGCCCTATGAAGTTTGATCCCGAGATCGACCTGGTCTTTGATTATGGTCCACCGCTTGAAGGCCATGCCAATGGACTGGTGTTCGAGGCCTTCGACGCGGCGGGCAACCGCGCCTACGCGCAGACCTATTATTCGGTCGGGGGCGGTTTCGTGCTCACCGAGGACGAATTGCGCAGCCGCAACGAGGAGGCGCTTTCGCTTCACGACCAAAAGGAGGAGAACGATTTTCCTTATGCGTTCGGGACGGCCAAGGAAATGCTGGCCATGGGCGCGGCCTCGGGCAAGACGATTGAGCAGATGAAGCGCGCGAACGAAGAGGTGGTGCACGGCGACGAACTCGACATCAAGGTCGATCGCCTTTGGCAGGCGATGAACGATTGCATCGAGCGCGGCCTGGCCCAGGAGGGCATCCTGCCGGGCGGGCTCAAGGTTCGGCGGCGGGCGAGGGCCATTCATCAGCAACTCTTGGCCGAGCGCGGACAAAACCAGGCCCAGCCGCATCAGGCAAACGACTGGCTGAGTGTCTATGCGATGGCCGTGAACGAGGAGAACGCAGCGGGCGGGCGGGTCGTGACCTCGCCGACAAACGGCGCGGCAGGAGTCGTGCCGGCGGTGCTGCGCTATTATCGCGACCACTGCATCGGAGCACGGAAAGAAGGTATTCGCGAGTTCATGCTGGTCGCCGCGGCGATTGGCGGCCTGATCAAGCACAACGCCTCGATCTCAGGCGCAGAGGTTGGATGCCAAGGCGAAGTCGGTTCGGCATCGGCCATGGCGGCAGCGGGACTGTGCGCAGCGCTTGGCGGCAGCAACGAGCAGGTTGAGAACGCGGCCGAGATCGCTTTGGAGCATCATTTGGGGATGACCTGCGACCCAGCAGCGGGCCTGGTTCAGGTTCCCTGCATCGAACGCAACGCGCTTGGTGCGATCAAGGCAGTGTCGGCGGCGAGCCTTGCCTTGCGCGGCGATGGCCGGCATTTCATGCCGCTGGACAATTGCGTGCAGGTCATGCTCCAAACCGGTCGCGACATGAGCGCGAGATACAAGGAAACGTCGACAGGCGGCATTGCGGTAAATCTGCCCGAATGCTGATCGCCTCGTCAGGCGTGCCGGCCTTCACAAGGCCGAATAATGGAAGAGCCGCCAAAGCGCTTGAACCACCCCGGGTTTGCCGGAGGCCACAACTCCTGAGAGGATGGGGCTATGACAAGCAAGACGACGAACAAGCTTTCGCCTGAGGTGCGCTCCCGTGCGGTGCGATTGGTTGTGACGTGGCTTAAATGGGATTAGGTGCATGAAGGATCCTTACGAGATTCTCGGCGTCAGTCGGTCTGCGACCGACAAGGAGATCAAGGACGCCTTCAAGAAACTGGCACGTAAATTCCATCCCGATCTGCATCCGGACGACAAGGAGGCGGAGGGAAAATTCAAGGACATATCGGCGGCCAACGACCTGCTCAAGGACGCTGAGAAGCGCCGGGAGATTCGATGCGGGTGAGATCGATGCCACCGGAGCGGAGCGGCCGCAGGAGCGATTCTATCGCGACTTCGCCGATGGTCCAGCCTATGCCTCGCATGCTGGGCAAGACGGATTTGCGAATAACGAGGAACTTGAGGAGTTCCTAGCGCGAGCATTTGCGGAGAGGGGACGCCGGTCGCAGGGCACGTTCCGGGCGCGTGGCCAGGATGTGAGCTATGTGCTCCCGATCGGATTTTTGGAGGCAGCGAATGGCGCTGTGCGCACCATCACGTTGCCGGAAGGCAAGACGCTGCAGGTGACGATCCCCGAGGGCGCCGAGGACCGTCAGATGCTGCGGCTGAAAGGGCAGGGCATGCCGGGCTTCGGCGGTGGACCGGCCGGTGACGCCTATGTTGAGCTTCATGTCGAACCGCATCCGTTCTTTCACCGCAAGGACGACAACATTCATGTTGAGATTCCAGTCACGCTGAAAGAGGCAGCGCTAGGTGCGGGGATCGAAGTGCCGACCGTAGGCGGCCCGGTGACGGTGACTGTTCCGAAGGGATCGAATACCGGCAAGACACTGCGCCTGCGCGACCGAGGCATCCGCAACCGCAAATCCGGGCAACGCGGACATCAACTGATCACCTTGAAGGTCGTTCTGCCCGAAGCCGAAGAGCCTGAGTTGGTCGCGTTCCTTGAGGCCTGGCAACCGAAAACGAAGCAGGATCCGCGCAAGGAGATGCTGTCATGATGCTTGTCGATGACCTTGTCGCGACGATATCGGCTTTGCGACGCAGCGATCTTGAGGCCTGGATACGTGAGGAGCTCGTCGTGCCGCAGCAGGAGGCGGGGACGCGAGTTTTCACGGAAATGGAATGCGCGCGGGTCCGCCTCATCTGTACGTTGCACTATGAGCTTGAGATTGACGCGGACACGTTGCCGGTGGTGTTGTCGTTGGTCGATCAGCTCTACGGCACCCGGCAACGCCTGTTGTCGCTGACCGCCGCCGTGGCGGCGCAGGACAAGACCGTTCAAGCGGCGATTATCGCTGCGCTGGAGCCGAATGACGGGGCCTCTGGGGCCGACAAATCATAGAATTGCCGTCCCAGAACAAGACGGCTCAACGTTCTTGCCTATCAGGCATCGTCTCCAAGTTTGCAAACCAAACCTAGTACGGTGGATTTCAAGTTCGTTACATTGCTTGCAGCGAGTTCGAGAACGAACTTAAAATCCAAAGCCGCACTAGAATCATAAAATTGCTAGTGTCCTTTCGAATCCGAAGGTCGTACAGAGCAAGCTGAATAATTCAGCTAACTTCGGGTTCTGGACATTAGTCGCGCCGCTCATATTCCTTTGAGCGTGTGTCTGATCGTGTCCTTGATGCCGCCGACGGCATTTTGAACGTTGCCCTCTACCTTGTCGGCCTTGCCATCGACGACGGCGCCGTCTTACCGCGCAATCTGCCGTCTAGCTCAAAGTGCATCACTTCCTCGAATGGAGGCTTCGCCTTTGTGGTCTGCCTGTCGGCTCAAAGCGCCTTCGAGCAATCGTCTCAGTTTCTTGCTGGCGCCGCTGACAGCCTCCTCCAAGGTTGCCCCTTCGTGGCTGACTGCGATCGGCTGACGGCCGGCCGGTCGAGCCTCCATAAGGCAACGTTTGTCGATGCGGCCCGTTTTGCCGGCGTTCTCGTCGCTGAGATGGACTTCGACCCGGGTGATCTGATCGCTGAATTGGCTCAGAGCGGTGTTGATCTCGGCCTCGATTTGACGGGCAAGATTTTCGCGGCCTTTGATGTTGGCATCTGTATTCACTTGGATTTGCATGAGTATTCTCCGTGGTAGGCCGAATTCTCACATCAAGCGAGATTCTGCATCGCGTTGAATTTCGAGTTTAGTGTGGCGTTTGGTCATTCCCGATAGTCCGGCGCTGAACGGCTACATTTCCACGCCGCTTCGGTAGCCAAAGTGTGGAATTTCGCAGCGTGCCGCCAAACAATGTGAAGGAGAACTCGACCATCCGCGTGGTGTCAGCGCACCGTTTTCTTTATGGGAAGGATACGCATGGCATTCGAAGCGAGAGCCCCGCGGACGTTCGTAGTGCGCCGACGTTCAGTCTCTTTGTTCGCGCGCTTCAGGGCGGCACATAACAGTGTTCGTTTGGCACGGTGCCCGTCACTTTCCGAAGCGGCGCTTCCTGAAGTTATGGTCAAGCCCGATGGCGCTGCCTGGCCGCGCAACTCGTGCCGTTTGTATCTGTCAAATTCACGCGCTCGATTGTGCCGGTCGCGCAGGTGCTTGATTGCATTCAATAGTTCAGCGTCATCCAGCTTCTTTATGACCGGGTGGCGAGTCTGAGCGACCAGTTCTTGCTCGTCTTTCGATAGCCGCCGCTCGTCTCGTCGCGCGGCGGCCATTTTTGTTCCTCGTAAGTCCGGGCGCCTGTTCAGTCCTAGTATCTAAGTCGCAAAAAAAGCGTAGGCCACACTCGGTTGGAAATTTTGATACAAATCAAAGCGTGATCGTGACGCTTCACAATTACTCACTCTAAGAGGTGTTCCGTTAGTGAATGGCCTCAAGTTTGGTTTCCTGGCCATTTTTAGTGGCTTGGGCATTGTTTTAGTGGGAGTTCAACTCGGCGCTCTCGACGGGGTGCTGCCGCCGCCCAATCATGCTGCGCCGGATTGACAGCTGATCCGGCCCTGCTCAACTTCGACAGTGGCGAGCGCGCCTCGAGACGGTTCGAATACCGCAAGAACGATCTGGGCGAGATCGCACGACCGCATCAAGAGCATCGCCGAAAAGCACGAGCGGGCCGTTCCCGAATGCGAGTTCATGCCTGCGCAAAGCGCTTTCGCGTTAAGGCATAGCTGCGCGGTCATCGAGCTCATAATATTATGCTAATCTTCGAGGCACGATACGTATGGGTCGCGTTCATATAGGACGGCGCCCACACGAGTCCCTGTTGGAGCTGCCAGTGACCGCGCTTAAAATCCATCACAAGACTATCTATCGCTTTCACCAGCCAGTGAGCCTCGGGCCGCACCGCTTGATGCTTCGGCCGCGCGAAAGCCGTGATCTTCGGCTGATGTCGCACACCTTGGCGATCACGCCGACCGCGGTGGTGACGTGGGCCCATGACGTCTTCAATAATGCCGTCGCCACCGCGACGTTTGCGACCACGACGAACATGCTCGTGATCGACAGCGTGGCGGATATCCTGCTCAACGCCGCCCCATGGCCGGTGTTCGACGTCGCCGCCTCGGCCATTTCGTACCCGTTCCGGTATTCCGATGACGAGTGGGCTGACCTCGGCGCACTCACGATCCTGCAATATCCGGATGAGGCAGGGCGATTGCGCACCTGGGCGAGAGGCTTCATCCGCAGCAATCCGACCGACACGCTATCCCTGCTCAAGGACGTCAGTCTCGGCGTCGCGGAGCGGATCAGCTATCAGAGCCGCGAGGTTGAGGGCACCCAGTCGCCGGGCCAGACGCTCGATCGCGGTTGGGGCTCATGCCGGGATTTTGCGGTGCTGTTTGCCGAAGCGGCTCGCTGTCTCGGTTTCGGGGCGCGGATCGTCTCTGGCTATCTGTGCAACCCGGACGAGAATCGTGTGGGTTCAACGGGTGCTGGTTCGACTCATGCGTGGGCGGAAGTCTACGTGCCGGGCGCCGGCTGGATCACTTTCGATCCAACCAATCGCAGCGTTGGCGGCTGCAACCTGATCCCCGTTGCGGTTGCACGAAATATTCGCCAGGCCGTGCCGGTAACTGGCGGCTTCGTCGGCATGACTGACGCTTTTCAAGGGATGGAGGTTGAGGTATGCGTCACGCCTTAGATCGTGTGGTTGGTGTCCGTCGCGCATATTTTGATGCGGAACGCCCGGGCGGGGAGGAACCGGTCGGCCATCTTATACAATGGCCACCTAGTCGTTCCTGGCTCGCCATTGAGCATGATGCTGACGGACTCAGCGCGCATGGTAAAACAGCGGCAATGATAGTTCCGCTGCCGCGCCGCGATCTCTCGCAGACGAATTGAACTGCGAAAAGCATTAAATCAAGAAATGTTATATGTGCACTTTTGTTCGGATAGTGACCGAGCCAAAGATCAACGTGTGTCGCTGTCGGGGGCGATGGGGTTGCGTTTGGAGCCACGCTCCTGAACCCCATTGCGTCATTTGTAGCTACTGAGGCCTGGGCTCAATTGAAATCTCCGACGCGCGTGATGCCGTCGTGCCCCATCCGATGGCCAGGCCATGATGCGTCGGCCAGCAGTTCGGACGTTTCGGGCAGTTGGCGGCAATGCGAGAAAAGAGGCCAGTCGGTTGGGGGAAGTTGCCGTTGGCGTTACCGGAGATGGCTCCTGCACCTTCCGAAAAGGCCCCCCGGCTTGGAGTCGCATCGCGGGGCAGAGTCATTGCAGCATTGAGATCGACGTTTGCAATCTTGCGTGTGTTCGGAATTGTTGCCGCTGACCAGTTCATGTCGCGAGTTCGGCTTCAAGCGGAGAATTGATTTCTTCGTCGTCGGCTCAACATTGCTTTGAGGCGCTCGCCACCCCGTCTTCGCCTGCAAGGCAGCGATCGCGCGCTGCTCACGTGGGAGCGGCGGCGCGCCATGGGTGGTGCCGGCTGGGCTGCCGGCCATCACCACGCGAACTGGACGGATCACATTGGGCTTGCTGGGTCAGCTACTCGTGCCTTAGCGCTTCGATCGGATCGAGGCGCGCGGCGCGGCGGGCCGGGAAATAGCCGAAGACGACACCCACCAGCGCCGAGAAGGCGAAAGCAACGAAAATGATCTGCGGATCGACGGTGAACGGCACCTCCAACATGCGTGTCGCCATCAGCGCGAGCCCAAGCCCCAGCAGGATTCCGGCCAGGCCGCCAAACAGCGACAGCACGACCGCTTCGACCAGAAATTGTGACAGCACCTGCCGCTCCAGAGCGCCGATTGCCAAACGAATGCCGATCTCGCGGGTGCGTTCGGTGACGGACACCAACATGATGTTCATGATGCCGATGCCGCCGACCAGCAGGCTGACCGCCGCCACCGCGCCGAGCAGGCCGGTCAGCATCGCGGTCGTGCCTGCCATGGTCTGAGCGATCTGCTTCATGTCGCGCACGGAAAAATCGTCTTCCTTGCCGGGCGCGATATTGCGGCGCTCGCGCAGGATCCGTTCGATGTCGGCTTGCACCTTGCTGGTCTCGACGCCGTCCTTGGCCGACACCATGATGCGGCTGATATCGGTGTTGCCGGCTAGGCGGCGTTGAAACGTGCGAAGCGGCATCAGCACGATGTCGTCCTGGTCTGAGCCGAAGCTCGACTGACCTTTTGATATGAGCAGTCCGATCACCTCGCAGGACACCTTGTCGACCCGAATATTGTGTCCAAGCGGGTCGACCCGGCCGAACAACTTTTCAGCCACGGTCGTGCCGATGATACAGGCGGCGCGGCCGCCGCGAATTTCGTTGTCAAGGAATTGACGCCCGGACTTCAGCGGCCAGTCCTGCGTGATGAAATAATTATTGTCGGTGCCGGTGACGGCAACGGCGCGGCTCTCGGTGCCTTGCACAATGGTGACCGATTTCTGCGCCACCGGCGCCACCGCCTTGACGCCGTTCAATTGCGTTCGCATCGCCTCGACATCGCGCGAATTAAACGCCTTGGCATCGGCGCTGGCCCGGCCCGGCCCGTGTTGCCCCGGGCTGACGAACAGGAGGTTCGAACCGAGCTTGGCAAGATCGGCTGTCACCTTGGCGGTGGTGCCGTTGCCAATCGTTACCATGGCGATCACCGCGCCGACACCGATGACGACGCCAAGCACGGTCAGAAACGAGCGCAACGCGTTGCGCCGGATCGCCTGCAAAGCCAGCCTGAACGCTTCGTACAACATTACGCAGCCTCCCGGTTGGGCACGTCGCTCTCGATCCGACCATCGAGGAAGCGGATCATCCGCCGTGCATAGGCGGCGATGTCGGTCTCGTGCGTCACCATCACCACGGTCATATGCTGATCGACGTTGAGGCTTGTCACCAGATCCATGATTTCGCGGCTGGTCTTGGTGTCGAGATTGCCGGTCGGCTCGTCGGCCAAAAGCACCTCGGGATCGGTCACGATGGCGCGGGCGATCGCGACGCGCTGCTGCTGTCCGCCCGAAAGCTCAGCCGAAGTATGATGACCGCGTCCGGAAAGCCCGACCCGGTCAAGAGCCCGCGCCGCGAGCTTTTGCCGCTCGGCCGTGGGCATGCCGCGATAGATCAACGGCAGTTCGACATTTTCCAAAGCGGTGGTGCGGGCGAGCAGATTAAAGCCCTGAAACACGAAGCCGAGCATATGACGGCGGATCATCGCGCGCTTGTTCCGCGCCAGCCGGCCGACCTCGACGCCCATGAAACGATAGTCCCCGGTGGTTGGCGTATCGAGACAGCCAAGGATGTTCATGGCCGTCGACTTGCCGGAACCGGATGGCCCCATGATCGAAACAAACTCGCCATCCTCGATCGTCATGTCGACATCGGTGAGAGCGTGCACGGCGGCGTCACCACTTCCGTAAACCTTACAGACGGAGCGGAACTCGATGAGCGGCTGCTGGTTGCCAGCGTCGGTCACGGCGCACGCCCCATCAAGACTTGCTGGCGGTCTGGTCGACGATCACCGCTTGCCCGGCCTTCAGATCGCCGCTTTTGATTTCGGTGTTCTTGCCGTCGCTGGCACCAGTGACAACCTTCACCGCCACCGGCTCGCCATTCTGCAGCAACCACACTGTTCCATTTTGTCCGGCGACTTCACGTGGCGTCGCGGAACGGAAGTGCGGCCTGCCCGGCAGCAGCTGGCTCAGCAGGCTTCTGTTTGACCCTTTCTTGGTCGTGGACGGCGCGTAACGAAGCGCCGCGTTCGGGACCAGCAGGGCATCCTTGACTTCGGTAACGTTGATTTCCGCCGTCGCCGTCATGCCCGGCCGCAGCAGCAATTCGGAATTGTCGATGTCCAATACCGCCTTGTAGGTCACGACGCCCTGGATCGTTTCGGAAGCGAAGCGTACTTCCCGAATGGTGGCGGGAAATTTTCGGCTCGGAAAGGCGTCGACGGTGAAAGTGGCGCTCTGTCCGGCGTGAACCTTGCCGACATCGGCTTCGTCGACATCGACCCGAAGTTCCATTTGCTTCAGGTCTTCCGCGATCGAAAACAGAATCGGTGCTTGCAACGAGGATGCGACGGTTTGGCCGGGATCGACATTGCGAACCAGGACGACGCCATTGATGGGCGACGTGATCGAGGCTTTGGCCAGATTGGTTTTGCCAAGATCCACATCCGCCGCGGCAATGTCGATGTCGGCGCGGGCGCTGGCCAGCGAGGTAACGGCGCGATCGTAGGCGGCCTGCGCCTGGTCGTGGTCGCGTGCCGACACGGCATTCGTGGCGGCCAGCGTCTTGTTGCGGGCAAGCTCGCGCCGTTTTTCACCGACGGTTACTTCTGCTTCTGCTGCCTTTGCCTGGGCGGCTGCCAGTTTCGCCTTCGAACTGTTGAGGGTTGCAACCAGCTTATCGGTATCGAGGGTGGCCAACACCTGGCCCGCCTTCACCGGCGAGTTGTAGTCGACCAGAACCTTGCGGATCGTTCCCGACAGTTCGCTCGAGACATCGACCTTGTTGGTCGGCTGGACCGAGCCGGTCGCGGTGACGATGACGGTCAGACTGCCGCGGGTCGCGGGCGCGGTGACATAGCGGACGCTGTTGGAACTGCCGCTGAACAGCCAGAACGCCGCCAGCGTCAAGACCGCCGCAACGGCCAAGCCGACCCACATTTGCTTGCGCCGCCGCACCCACGGCGAAGCAGCCTCCGCCCCTAAGCCGAGGATGGTTTGGATGTCTGCGCGTTGCTTGGGCTCGATCGGTTTGGTCATAGGCTGCCGTTGGAAAAAAATCGTCAGTTGCGCATGTCGCACTGAATACGGCCCGCTCGCGTTGATTTTTGTCAATTGTTGCAAGGAACTGCATTCGCCGGGCGCGCGCCGAAGCCTCGGCCGGCCGGGCCGCTCACTGGGCCTTACGCCGCTTGGTTCCATTTGCGTTTGTTTTTCTTGTGCGCTTGTCTCTTGGTCGCCCGGTGTCGGCGGGGAGGGCGGAGGCGACTTTTGGAAGCTGTCGCTGCTCAAAGATCTATTCAGCCTGGGAATTGGGTTGCCGATGAATATCGGCGCATAGGAAATTGACTGCTCCCGCGATGTCGGCGCCATTCATAGTGTTGGGTGCCGTTGCGTCCGAGCGATTGAGTCGCAATAAGGGAGCGCGACACGCAGAAATGTTTCGATGCCGTCGGCTCGAAGCAGAAGACGCTCAAGATCTTGACCCGCGAGGAGGGCGGCTATCACCACTGCCAGATCGACAATCAGAGCATCTGCTCGGCCTGTTGTGGGACTGGTTGGAGCAGGTCCTGCAGCCGGCGCGCTGACCCGATGGGCAAAGCGCCAACCGGCCTGGGGGCCGGGCGTCGGCGGCCCATGGGCTGGGGACCGCGCGGCCTGGCCGTATTGACAAGCATTGCCTTGCTGGAAAACGCTGCTGCCGCCCTGGAAAGCACCGGAGCCGGGGCCGAGTGACGTAATCTTGTAGCAGTCGAGGCGACAATTGCCGTCGATGATTGACCCGGCCGGGAATGACGTCGTGCCCCGTGAGGCACCCGGCCGTGGGCCCCATTTTGTGCCGGATGCGGTAGTATGAGATGGATTCTATGATTTTGTCCCTCATTCCCAGGCGGCTTGCGCGCCGCGTTGCAATTCTCGGCTGTTCGGTGGCGCTGCTCCTGGTGGCGGCGCTCGCGGCGCCGTCGGCACGGGCGGCGAGCGGCCCGTTTGCCGACTTCAAGGGAGCCTGGTCGGGGACCGGCAAGGTGCGCACGGAAGCCAAGACCGAGCGCATCCGCTGTGACGCCAAGTACCGCGTCAGTGACAGCAGCGGCCACGCCGTCAATCTGCAGCTCACCTGCAAGAGCGACAGTTACAGCTTCGACATGGTCGGCGATTTCCAGGCCAACGCCAGCGGTGCGATTTCGGGCCGCTGGACCGAGCGTACCCGCGGCATCGGGGGCACGGTCGTCGGCCAGGGGCGCAGCGATTATATCCAGATCCTGGTCGAGAGTTCGGCTTTTGCCGCGAAATTGGTTATGGTGACTCGCGGCAGCCGGCAATCGGTCAGCATCGATTCGCACGGTGGCGGACAGGTCGTGAAGGCGGCGATCAGCCTGCATCGGCATTAACACGGAAGGGCTGACCGGCTCAGCGGCGAGTGGCGATCATGGAGACCCGAGCACGTTACGTCATCATCGGTGCGTTTGTCCTTGCCGTCATTTTCGCCGGATTCGGGTTCGTCTACTGGCTGCAACACATCGGTGGCCTGGGCGCGCGGGCCCAATACCGCATCCGTTTCGAGCAGCCGGTTTCGGGCCTGCATCCGGGCGCCGGGGTCCTGTTCAACGGGCTCAAGGTCGGCACGGTTCAGCGCCTCGGGCTCGATCCGAGCGACCTGGGCGGCCTGGTGGCGACCGTCTCGGTCGAGCCGTGGACGCCGATCCGCGCCGATACCAAGGTCCAGATCACATTCCAGGGGCTGACCGGCTCGCCCGCCATCATGCTGCGCGGCGGGACCGCGAATGCGCCGCGGCTCGCCGCGATTGATGGGCAGATTCCGATGCTGATCGCGTCCAGCGACGTCGGCAAGAACCTCAACGACGCCGCCCGCGACACGCTCGCCAACATCAACAGCGTCATCAACGAGAATTCCAAGCCGCTGCACAACGCCATCAACGGCATCAGCACCTTCGCCGACATGCTGGGGCACAATTCCAAGAAGATCGAAGGCATGCTGGACGGGCTCGGCAAGATGCTGGGCGTCGGCGGTGGCGCCAAGGTGCAGCCGAAGACCTACGACCTGACGGCGGCCACCGCGTTTCCGCCGATCGACAAGACCATCAAGGTGCAGATGGCGGTTGGCGATACCCACGCCATTCTCGCCTACGATACCCAGAAGATCCTGATCCGCTCGGCGCAAGGTACTTTCACCGACGTCGAAGACGGCCGCTGGGCCGACAACCTGCCCAAGCTGATGCAGGCCAAGCTGATCGAGAGCTTCGAGAACGCCCACCTGCTCGGCAAGGTGAGCCGGCCCTTCGACATGCTCGAGGCGCCGTATCGGCTGGAGACCACCATCCGCAATTTCCAGATTTCGCTGACGCCGAAACCGGAAGCGAACGTGGAATTCGCCGCCCGCATCCTCGGCGGCAAGGGCAAGGTGCTGGATGCCCGCATCTTCAAGGCCACGGCCCCGGCCAAGGACACCAGCGCGGCGGAGGCGGTGCCCGCGCTCGACAAGGCCTTCGCCAAGACGGCGGGCGATCTGGTGGCATGGTCGGTGGATAAGCTTTCCGCGGTCGCCGCCAGCAACGGCAACGGCAAGGCAGGCGACGATATGGGGTCCGACATGCCCGGCAACGACGCCGGCATGCCCGACTTGCCGATGCCGGCGGCACCCAAATAAGAGCGAGCCGTCGAAGCGGCTCCTTAGGGCAGTACGGGGTCGGTCACTTCACGGCGCTTGCGCGCTTTGGAGTCGCTGCCGCGCGCGGCCAGCTCTTTTTGCAACGATGCCAGGGGCTTGCTCGCAGGGACGAGCGGCTATTGTGTACAATCGAATATTATTTGCCCATTAATTGGGCATCACGGCCGCCATCTGCTTGTAAACTGTTCGCGCCCCTCGACGCGTGGCGGCGGCAATGGCGCCTCTCCCTTCAGAATCCTTTGTGGTCAAGGTCCTAGCCGCCCGCACGGGACTGGCACGGGACTTGCGGAAGTGAGAGCGGCGGGCCACCGCGGCCGGCGTCGAAAGCGGCGCCAGGCGCGGAGCCCCTTTGTATCGATCTCGCCACAGGGAGCCGCTTCATGCCCAACGATTTCACCATTTCGCGTCGCGCACTGCTCGCCGGTCTCGGCGGCGCAGGCGTCACCGCGCTGACCAGCGGTCTGCCGGTGTCCTCCGCCTTGGCCGCCAGTTCCGTGGTCGGCTTCATCTACGTCGGTCCGCGCGACGACTATGGCTACAACCAGTCCCACGCCGAAGGCGCCGCGGCGGTGAAGAAGATGAAGGGGGTCAAGGTCGTCGAGGAAGAGCGCATTCCGGAAACGGTCCAGGTCGCCAAGACCATGGAAAGCATGATCAACCTCGACGGCGCGGGGCTCTTGTTCCCAACCTCGTTCGGCTACTTCAATCCCTACATCCTCAATGAAGCCAAGAAATATCCGAAGATCCGCTTCGAGCACGCGGGCGGCCTCTGGACTCCGAAGGATCCGAAGAACGTCGGCAGCTATTTCGGCTATATCTTCGAGGCGCAGTACATCAACGGTATCATCGCCGGCTATACCTCCAAGACCGGCAAGCTCGGCTTCGTCGCCGCCAAGCCCATCGCGCAGGTACTGCAGAACATCAACGCCTTCACGCTCGGCGCCCAGTCCGTGAACCCGAAAGCGACGACTCAGGTGATCTTCACCGGCGATTGGTCGCTGCCGGTGAAGGAAGCCGAAGCCACCAACAGCATGATCGACCAGGGCGTCGACGTCGTCACCATGCATGTCGACAGCCCCAAGGTGGTGGTGCAGACCGCCGCCAAGCGCGGCGCCATGGTGTGCGGTTATCACTGCAGCCAGGCCGCGCTCGCGCCGCAGGCCTACCTCACCGGCGCCGAATGGAACTGGACCGACCTCTATCCCAAGTTCGTCAGCATGTGGATGAAGGGTGCGGAGATCCCGAATTTCTACCGCGGCGGCTTCAAGGAAGGCCTGATCAAGCAGTCGCCCTATGGACCGAAGGTCTCGGAGAAGGCGCGCAAGCATGCCGACGACATCAAGGCCAAGCTGATGGCCGGCAACTTCGTGATCTTCAAGGGACCGATCAAGGACAACACCGGCAAGACCGTGGTGGCGGCCGGTCACGAGCTGACCCAGGGCAACGCGACTGACGCCCAGCTCGAGTCCATGCACTTCCTGGTCGAGGGCGTGAAAGGAAGCCTGCCGTCCTAAGGCGGCATTCGGGCGAAGGGTCCGGACAATGGCGACGGATACGGTTGTTGGCGGCGCCTCCGCTGAGGAGGCATCGCCCACCATACCCCGCAGACGAGCGTTCCGCGGCGAGGAGTTTGGGCGGGCTGCCGAGTCCGTGCTGATCCCGCTCGGAGCGCTCGTCGTATCGATGCTGCTGTTCGGTGCCTTCGTCGGCGCTGCCGGCGTCAATCCGCTCGACGTCTACAGCAACATGTGGCTCGGCTCGTTCGGCACCTGGTTCTCGGTGCAGAACACGCTGACCCTGGCGTCGCCGCTTATCCTGACCGCGCTGTGCACCGCGTTGCCGGCGCAGGCCGGCCTCATGATCATCGGGGGAGAGGGGGCGTTCGTCATCGGCGGGCTGGCGGCGATCGCCGCCGGCCTGCCGGTGGCGAACGTGGCGCCGCCGCTCGTGGTGCAACTCGTCATGGCGGCGGCCGGCATGCTGGCGGGCGCGGCCTGGATCGCTTTCGCCGGCGCGCTCAGGCACTGGCGCGGCGTCAACGAGACCATCTCGACGCTGCTGCTCACCTACATCGGCATCGCTATCCTGAACCACATGGTCGAGGGTCCGATGCGCGATCCCGCGAGCCTCAACAAGCCGACCAGCTATCCGGTGCCGGCGGCCGACAAGATCGGCAACATTCCCGGCATGGACGTGCACTGGGGCTTTGTCTTCGGGCTGGTCTTCTGTGTGCTGGCCTACATCCTGTTCTTCCGCACCACGTTCGGTTTCGCCTCGCGCATGGTTGGCGGCAATCCGCGCGCGGCACGGCTGTCCGGCTTGGCGGTCGGGCGGATTATCATGATCGTGACCGCCATCGCCGGCGCCGCCGGCGGGCTCGCCGGCATGGTGGAGGTCGCCGCCGTGCAGGGCGCTGCCAGCGCCACGCTCGCCGCCGGCTACGGCTACACCGGTATCCTGGTCGCCTTCATCGCGCGGCAGAACCCGCTCGCCGTCATTCCGGTCGCCATCCTGTTCGGTGGCATCGACGCCAGCGGCGGCCTGCTGCAGCGCCGCCTCGACTTGCCGGACGCTTCGGTGCTGGTGCTGCAGGGCATCATCTTCGTGGTGATCCTGGCGAGCGAAACGCTGTTCGGCCGCTTCCGCATCTTCAAGCCGAAGGAGGAGTGAGCGCATGGCTGACGCATCGATCGGCTTGTGGGGCGTGCCGCTGGCGGTGGCGGCGGGCGCGGTGCGTGCCGGCACGCCGTTCCTGTTCGTCAGCCTCGGCGAGTTGCTGACCGAGAAATCCGGCCGCATCAACCTCGGCCTCGAAGGCACGCTGGTGATGGGCGCAATGAGCGGTTACGGCACCGCTTATCTGACCGGCTCGCCCTGGCTCGGTGTACTGGTCGCCGGCCTCACAGGCGCGATCTTCGGCGCGCTGCACGCGGGGCTCTGCTCGCTGCCCAAGGTCAACGACATCGCGGTAGGTATCGCCCTGATGCTGTTCGGAACGGGGCTCGCCTTCTATCTCGGCAAGCCGCTGATCCAGCCGCCGGCGCCCACGCTGCCGGCGCTGCATCTCGGCTGGTGGAGCCATTACTCCGCGGTGCGCGAGGCGCTCAAGATCAACACGCTGTTCATCGCGGGCGCGCTCCTGGCGCCGGTGATCGTCTGGTTCCTGCGTTCGACGCGCTGGGGCATGATCATCCGCATGGCCGGCGACTCGGCCGACGCCGCGCGCGCCATGGGCTATTCGGTCAACTGGGTGCGGCTTGCCGCCACCATGACCGGCGGCTTCTTCGCAGGCATCGGCGGCTCGTTCCTCTCGCTTTATTATCCCGGCAGCTGGAGCGAAGGCCTGTCGAGCGGACAGGGCATCACGGCAGTGGCGCTGGTCATCTTCGCGCGCTGGAACCCGATGTACTGCTTCTACGCGTCGCTCTTGTTCGGCGGCGCTGGTGCGCTCGGCCCTGCGCTGCAATCGGTCGGCGTTACCTCCGGCTATTATCTGTTCAACGCGGCGCCTTATTTCCTCACGCTCTTCATCCTGGTGCTGACCTCATCGTCCGAGCACCGGCTCACGGGCGCGCCGTCGGAGCTGAGCATTACAAAGTGAACGCAAGCGGAGTTTAGTCGATGAGCGGTCTGGGTGGTCTCAACAAATCGCCGAATGGCGTGGTGCTGGGTCTCGTGCAACTGCAGTTGCCGGTGGTCGTGACGCCCGAGGATCTCGCGCGCCAGACCGAGAAGATCGTCGCCATGGTCGCCAAGGCGCGGCGCTCGATGCCGACCATGGATATGGTGGTGTTCCCCGAATACGCGCTGCACGGCCTGTCGATGGACACCAACCCGGCCATCATGGTCACGCGCGACGGGCCGGAGATGACGGCCTTCCGCCGCGCTTGCCGCGACAACGAAATCTGGGGCTGCTTCTCGATCATGGAGCGCAACCCGGAAGGCAACCCGTATAACTCGGGCCTCATTATCGACGACAAAGGCGAGATCAAGCTCTATTACCGCAAGCTGCATCCGTGGGTGCCGGTGGAGCCGTGGGAGCCGGGCGATCTCGGCATTCCGGTCTGCGATGGCCCGAAAGGCGCGCGCATCGGGCTGATCATCTGCCACGACGGCATGTTCCCGGAGATGGCGCGCGAATGCGCCTACAAGGGCGCCGAGATCATGATCCGCACCGCGGGCTACACCGCGCCGATCCGGCAAACCTGGAAGATCACCAACCAGGCCAACGCCTTCCAGAACCTGATGCAGACCGCGAGCGTGTGCATGTGCGGCTCCGACGGCACCTTCAACTCCATGGGCGAGGCGATGTTCTGCGATCTCGACGGCACCGTGATGGTTGAGGGCGGCGGGCGCGCCGACGAAATCGTCACCTGCGAGCTGCGCCCCGACCTGGTGCGCGAAGCGCGCAAGCACTGGTCGGTGGAAAACAACATCTACCAGCTCGGCCATCGCGGTTATGTGGCGGTGGCCGGCGGCGCGCGCGACTGCCCCTACACCTTCATGCAGGACATGGTGAAGGGCGAATACCGCCTGCCGTGGGAGGACGAGGTGATCCACACCGACGGCACCAGCTGCGGCTTCCCGGCGCCGGCCGCCAATACAAGAAGACGGCGGCCGGCGCATGATCCCGAAAAGTGGGAACCGGTTTTCGGAAAAGATCATGCGCGAGCAAGATGTCAGGAAGGGACGACAACTTGAACGAGGGTTTGACTTCATGGCTGAACGCTACGTCGAGGCCGACCCTTATCCCTGGCCCTATAACGGCGATCTGCGGCCGGAGAACACGACGCTGATCGTCATCGACATGCAGACCGACTTCTGCGGGAAGGGCGGCTATGTCGACAAGATGGGCTACGACCTCTCGCTCACCCGCGCGCCGATCGAGCCGATCAAGGCGGTGCTCGCCGCCATGCGCGCCAAGGGCTACCACGTCATCCACACCCGCGAGGGCCACCGGCCTGATCTGTCCGACCTGCCGGCGAACAAGCGCTGGCGCTCGCGCCAGATCGGCGCCGGCATCGGCGATCCGGGCCCATGCGGACGCATCCTGGTGCGCGGCGAGCCCGGCTGGGAGATCATCCCCGAATTGGCGCCGCTTGCCGGCGAGCCGATCATCGACAAGCCGGGCAAGGGCTCGTTCTGCGCCACCGACCTGGAACTGATCCTGCGCACGCGCGGCATTGAGAACATCATCCTCACCGGCATCACCACCGACGTCTGCGTGCACACCACCATGCGCGAGGCCAACGACCGCGGCTTCGAATGCGTGCTGTTGGAGGACTGCTGCGGCGCCACCGACAAGGGCAACCACGAGCACGCCATCAAGATGGTGAAGATGCAAGGGGGCGTGTTCGGCGCCGTGAGCACGTCGGATGCGCTCATCCGGGTGGTGGCATGAGCCAGACCATCGGCGCCGTTTCCGACCACCTGCCGCTGCCGGGCGACGGCGCGCTCGCCGTCGAAACCTACGGCCTCGGCAAGCGCTTTGGCGACCTGGTCGCGCTCGGTGACGCTACGGTGAAGATCAAGGCCGGCAGTGTGCACGCGCTGCTCGGTGAGAACGGCGCCGGCAAGTCGACGCTGGTCAAATGCATCATGGGCTATTACCTGCCCGACGAGGGCAGCCTGATGGTCGACGGCCACGAGGTCGCGATCACGACCCCACGCCACGCCCATTCGCTCGGCCTCGGCATGGTCTATCAGCACTTCACGCTGGTGCCGCACATGACCGTGCTGGAGAACATGGTGATGGCGCGTGCCGACGTGCCGTCCATCATCGACTGGCGCGCCGAACGCAAGCGCTTCGACGACTTCCTCGCCACCATGCCGTTCTCGGTGCCGGTCGACACGCCCGTGTCCTCGCTCGCCGCCGGCGAAAAGCAGAAAGCGGAAATCCTCAAGCAGCTTTATCTCAAGAGCCGCTTTCTGATCCTCGACGAGCCAACCTCGGTGCTCACCCCCAACGAGGCCGACGAGATCCTCGGCATGATCCGCGACATGGCGCACGCCGGGCGTATCACCGTGCTGATCATCACCCACAAGTTTCGCGAGGTGATGGCGTTCGCCGACGAGGTGTCGGTGCTGCGTCGGGGCAAGCTGGTGGGCGGCGGCGCGGTCAAGGAGCTGACCCCCGACGCCATGGCCAAGATGATGATCGGCGACCAGGAAATCCGCAGCATGGGCGGCCGCTCTGAGGCCGCGGCCGGCGCGGTGTGCCTGGAGACGCGCGACCTTGCTACCGACGATGACGAAGGTTTGCCGGCGGTGCGCGGCGTGTCGCTGACCGTGCGGGCCGGCGAAATCGTCGGCATTGCGGGTGTGTCGGGCAACGGCCAGAGCGAACTGTTCCAGGTGCTGGCGGGCCAGCGCGAGGCGAGCGCCGGCGAGATGCTGGTGCACGGCGAGCCCTATCACGCGCGCCGCGCCGAGATGCTGCGCCACAAGGTGTCACTCTTGCCGGAAGAGCCGCTGCGCAACGGCTGCGTGCCGCGCATGAGCGTCGCCGACAACATGGCGTTCCGCCGCTTCGACCAGATGCCCTACGCCAAGGGACCGTGGCTGAAACGGTCGGCCTTCCGCCGCGCGGCGGAAGAGCTGATCGCGCGCTACCGGGTGAAGACGTCGTCGCCGGACGCGCCGATATCAACGCTGTCGGGCGGCAACGTGCAGCGCGCGGTGCTGGCGCGCGAATTATCGGGCGAGGTGGATGTGCTGGTCGCGGCCAATCCGGTGTTCGGGCTCGACTTCGCGGCGGTCGCCGACATCCACGCCCAGATCATGGCCGCGCGCAATCGCGGCGCCGCGGTGCTGCTGGTGAGCGAGGACCTCGACGAGCTGCTGGAGCTCTCGGACCGCATCGTCGTGATGTTCGAAGGCCAGATCGTGCACGAGACCACGCCCTCGGAGGCAGATCTCACGGTCATCGGGCGCTTTATGGCAGGGCATTGAGTGTTGAAGCCTGAACCACGCGACATCTATTGAATGCGTGGAGAGCCGCGAGCGCCGCCGTGCTGTTTTCGAATCGTGTGCGCCAAAATGTCAGTCGGCGCGACCTAAAAGCGATCTCGGCGCCAACGTTATCAACAGCCGCCGAAACC
The DNA here is from genome assembly GCA_963829755.1 of uncultured Pseudomonadota bacterium. Classification (GTDB taxonomy): domain Bacteria; phylum Pseudomonadota; class Alphaproteobacteria; order Rhizobiales; family Xanthobacteraceae; genus Pseudolabrys. The sequence goes on from CAWHJV010000016.1 coordinate 27,782, forward strand.
GGAATGTCAACGACACTGACCTATCTAAGCCGCTTTCATTGTTTGCAAATAATCGGCAGCTGCTTCGCTCGCCGGAAAAGCTGGCGCTGGAAATATGCGGCAATTTGCAACTGTTCGTGGTGATTGAAGCACCATGATAGTGTTCCGCGCGGAGCGTTTCGGGGAAACGGGCGCACGGGGCACGGCGATCAGCTTCCCGAGCACTTCTGGAATGTTGGCAACACATTCATGCTGGGGAAAACATCATGTCTCAATCCGTAGCCTTGTCCTTGAGTATCGCCGTGCTGGGTGCCATCTGGGCCTTTCTGGCCCTTGGTCCCTTGAGTAGCTTCACCCTCGTCTGGGTGGGCTTCATCGCCTGGGGTTGCTTCTTCCATAGCGGGGGCGACAACGCTGCGCTCACCAAGACCATCGCCGGCACTGTCTATGGCGCTATCGTCGGCTGGATCGCGCTGCTGATCGTCGTGAAGGTGCCGGTGCCGGCGCTCGGCACGGTGTGGCCGGCGATCGTCGTCGGCGTGACGGTCTTCTTCCTGGTGATCGTCGCTTCGATCGACATGCTTTCGGTCGTGCCGGCCAACGTCTACGGCTACGCGGCCATTGTCGGTTATGTGCTGTCGAAGGGCGCGACCGGTGCGCTCACGATGGGATCGGCCGCCAACCCGCTCGTTATGGCGATCATCTCGCTGATCATCGGCGCGCTGTTTGGCTTCGCGTCCGGCAAGCTCGCCGGCGCGCTGCAGGGTTCCGGAGCGGCGGCGAGGGCCAAAGCCTGACCGCATGAAGCGCGGTTAAGCCGCGCTTCCACGCGATCATCACAAAAGGTAGCCGGCCGGCGACGCGATGTCGCCGGCCGGTGTCGTTTCTCGCATACGAATGTGCGGTGCCAACTCACGTCACAAAATAGCCCGGTTGTTGAACGGCTGTTCATATTAAATGCGTTGCGCAGATCTCGATCGTTTGGAACGATGCCATCGTGGGCGACGTTTCCTGGGCGCAAGTTAGCCGAATGCTGCTGACGCCAATCCGATCTGCGGAGGATCGCGCAATGAATCAGAAGACGGCGCTGTTACTGTGCAGCACCGCTGCATTGATAGCTTTCAATGGGGCGGGGCAGGCCGCGCCCGCAAGCCCGAGCCCGGCAACGGTAACGCCCGCGCAATCCTATGCGGATCTGCTTGCGCCCATTCCAAACGCCGTGGAGATGTTGAAGGCGGACGACGCGGCGCGTGCGGCGAGCCCGCGCGCTCGCGTTCAGCTTGCCCAGTATCACCACCACCATCATCACCACCATCACCATAACGGATTTTTTCCGGGTGCCATTATCGGCGGCATTATTGGTGGTGCGTTGGCGCCGCCGCCCCGCTACTACTACCGCCACTGCTACTGGACATGGGGGCGGCCCTATTGGAACGGTTGGCGGTGGGTGCACCCGCGCGAGCGCGTGTGCGATTGACCGGACGGAATCCGTGCGGGCTCCTGTCGCGGCGTTAAGGGCGCCAGAGCTCATCGGATGAAGCCATGTCCTCTCCCCGCTGCGCGCGGGGAGAGGAATTTCCAGCCCTTCCGGCGGCGTGTGGACGATATCGGCGAAATTCTTTATGCCCTGCCGAATTCAATGTTTCGGCGGGCGGGCATCAACGGTCTCGCCTATCTCCCAACGGCGGAGGATATGGCGTGAAGATCGTCGATGGCGCGACACGACTGCTCGGTATCGTCGGCGACCCGATCGCGCAGGTGCGCGCACCGGAGGTCTGGAGTGCGCTGTTCCGCGCGAACGGCGCGAACGCGCTCTGCATTCCATTTCACGTGAGCGCTGCGGGTCTCGCGGACTTCTTCGCGGGGCTGCACACGGTGCAGAACCTGCTCGGCCTCATCGTCACGATCCCGCACAAGCCGGCCGCCGCGCGATACGCCGGCAATCTCACTGACCGGGCGCGAAAGGTCGGTTCGGCCAATCTGATGCGGCGCGAAGCCGACGGGACCTGGACGGGCGATATCGTGGACGGTGTCGGCCTTGTCGGCGGGCTGCTGGCGGCCGGACAACGCATCGCGGGCCGCCGCGCGCTCGTGGTCGGGGCGGGCGGCGTCGGCCGCGCCATTGCCTTTGCCATTGCAGACGCCGGCGCTGCGTCGGTGCACGTCTACGACGTATTGCCGGAACGGGCCGAAGACCTTGCCGAGCGGCTGGCGGGCGCGGGCACGGCGTCCGGAGTTGCGCCGCCCGCCGCCAAAGGCTTCGATCTCGTCGTCAATGCGAGCCCGCTCGGCATGAGGCCGGATGATCCGCTACCGATCGATGCCGCCGGGATCGATGAAAGCACGATTGCGGTGGACGTCGTGGTTCATCCGGTGATGACGCCCTGGCTTTCCGCCGCGGCCGCCCGCGGCTGCCACGTGCAGCCGGGCCACGTAATGATGGATCATCAGCTGGTCGCCATGCAGGCGTTTTTCGGACTGCCGGATGGTGACTGTTCGCCGGCGGCAGTAGCGCGCGTCATGGGGGCTGAGGTGCGCTGATCGTGCACTAAACTGGAGACAGGAGAGCCCTCTCCCCGTGAACGGGGAGAGGGCGTGATTGTTACGCCACCGGCTCGGCTTCCGCCTTGGACTTCGGCTTCGCCGGCTCGAGCGCGGCGGCGACCGCGTCGTCGACCCGCTCCAGCCAGACGAACTCAAGGTCGTTGCGCGCCTCTTCCGGAATGTCGTCGTAGTCCTTCCGGTTGCGCGCCGGCAGCATGACGCGCTTGAGGCCGGCGCGATGAGCGGCCACCACCTTCTCCTTGATGCCGCCGACCGGCAGCACCAGGCCGCGCAGGCTGATTTCGCCGGTCATGGCGGTATCGTTGCGGATGGTGCGCTCGGTCATGAGCGACGTGAGCGCCATGAACATGGCGACACCGGCGCTGGGGCCGTCCTTCGGGATCGCGCCCGCCGGCACGTGCACGTGGATGTCGCTCGTCTCGAAGCGGGCCTCGTCGATGCCGAACAGGCTGGCCCGGTTCTTGACGATGGACAGCGCCGCTTGCGCGCTCTCCTTCATCACGTCGCCGAGCTGGCCGGTGAGGATCAGCTTGCCGTGGCCGGGCAGCCTTGTCGCCTCGATGAAGAGGATGTCGCCGCCGACCGGCGTCCAAGCCAATCCGGTCGCGACGCCCGGCACGCTGGTGCGCATGGCGACTTCGCTCTCGAACTGGTGCTGGCCCAATATCTCGGTCAGGTCGCCAGCATCGATGCGGATATTCTCCGTCGTGCCTTCCGCGATGCGCACGGCGGCATGGCGCAGGGCCTTGCCGATCTCGCGTTCGAGGTTGCGCACGCCCGCCTCACGCGTATAGCCGTGCACGATCTCGCGCAACGCCGCGTCGGTGATCTCGACCTGGCCTTCCTTGAGACCGTTCGCCTCCATCTGGCGCTTGACCAGATAGCGCGCGGCGATCTGCAGCTTTTCGCCTTCGGTATAGCCGGTGAGGCTGATGACCTCCATGCGGTCGCGCAAGGGCCCGGGGATGGTGTCGAGCATGTTCGCCGTGGTGATGAACACCACCCGGCTCAGGTCGAACGGCACCCCAAGATAGTTGTCGCGGAAGGTGTTGTTCTGCTCCGGATCGAGCACCTCCAGCAGCGCCGAAGACGGATCGCCGTGGATGCCGGCGCCGAGCTTGTCGATCTCGTCCAGCATCATCACACAATCACGAGTGCCCGCCTTGCGGATGCCCTGGATGATGTTGCCGGGCAGCGCGCCGATGTAAGTCCGGCGGTGGCCGCGGATCTCGGCCTCGTCGTGCACGCCGCCGAGCGAGACGCGCACGAACTTGCGGTTCATGGCGCGCGCGATCGACTGGCCGAGCGACGTCTTGCCGACGCCCGGAGGGCCGACAAAGCACAGGATCGGGGCCTTGCCGGCGGGCGCCAGCTTGCGGACCGCGAGATATTCGACAATGCGCCGTTTGATTTTGTCGAGGCCGTAGTGGTCGGCGTCGAGGATGCGCCGCGCCTCCTTAATGTCGATCGGGGTCGCCTCCGGCAGCTTCCAGGGGAGCTCAATCAGCCAGTCGAGATAGGTCCGGGCCATGCCGTATTCGGCTGCGGCCTCCGGCATGCGTTGCAGCCGGCGCAGCTCCTTGCGGACGTGCTCCTCGACCTCTTCCGGCATGCCGGCCTCAGTGACCTTCTTTTCCAGCTCGGCCAGTTCCGCGGCCTTGCCTTCCTCGCCTTCGCCGAGTTGCTTTTGGATTGCGGCCATCTGCTCGCGCAACAGCACTTCGCGCTGACGTTCGTCGAGCGAAGCCTTGGTCTGCTGGCCGATCTCGGCCGACAGCCGCAGCACCTCGATGCGGTGCGCGAGCAACTTCGAGACCTTGTCCACGCGCGCGGCGATGTCGATGGTCTCTAGGATTTCCTGCTTCTCCTCCGGCTTCACGTCCATGTAGGCCATGGTGAAGTCGGCAAGCGCGCCGGCGGAATCGACTGCCTGCACGGCGCCAACCAATTCCGTCGGCGCCTGCGGCAGCAGTTCGAGCGCTTCCATGGCCTGGCCGCGCAGGTGCACGAGCCGGGCCTCGGCCTCGGACGAGTCCTTTTCCGGTTCGGCGATGCGCAGCACGCGCGCGACCAAGAACGGCCAGCCTCCGAGGAATTCGACGATCTGCACGCGCTCCTCGCCCTGGCAGACGAGATGGTTGCTGCCGTCGGGCGCGGTGATATAGCGCGCCACGTTGGCGGCGGTGCCGACGCGGTGCATATCGATCGCGGTCGGCTCGTTCACCTCCGGGTCGCGCTGTTTGAGGATGACCACTTGGCGCTGCTCACGCACGGCCTGCTGGGCGGCTGCGACCGACTTCGGCCGGCCGACGGTGACGGGCATCACCATGCCGGGGAACAGCACGAAGTTGCGCACCGGCACGACGATCATTGCGTCGTCCGGCAGCGGCGGCAGATTTTGGTGTTCTTTGCGTTCCTTCTCGGGCTCGGGGCCCGCAGAGGCGCCGCCTTGCTCCAATGAACGCATGATTTCTGTTTCAGCCACGACTATTACCTGCTTTCTCCAGCGTAATTACAAGGCAACCATTGACCATCGCCCGATGAACCCCGGCGTAGCGTCCGGCTGGCAGGCGCACGCGCCGCTCAAAGCGGCCTTGCGGCAGTTCGAGACGATGGATATCCGCCGTCCGCAGCTCCTTTGGCAGCACGCGGGCGCCGGCTACGACGAGATCGCTGCCGTCGATCGCCGCCTCTACCTGCTCGGGATCGACCCCGGGCAGGGCGACCAGCACCAGGGCGGCGCGGTCGGTTTCAAGCACGTCGACCGGCGGCTCCCAGGCTGGCATCCGGCTGCGCGTGCGCGCGGGCCGAAAGAACTCACGGTTCATGCGCTCGGCGCGTGCGAGCACGTCGCAGGCCTCCGACCACATCCAGCTATTGGGAAATTCCGCCATAGGATCACCTTTCGTTCTCATTAGATTGGGACGGGGACCGCGGTTTTCAATAAGCGGGATCGGGGGTGAGGCCGGTGGGGCGGCGATTCGGCCGTTTTGCGGCCGTTTGGATGCGGTTTCGGGTCGGCTGGCGGTGGTCAGCAGTTTTGACGACAATCGGCCGTGCCTGAGCCAAGGAGCAAAAAGCGATGGCAGGCGTCCCGCGAACGATGGTCGTGTTCGGCGGCACCGGCTTCCTCGGCCGGCGCTTGGTGCGCGATCTGCGCGATCACGGTTTCGCGGTGCGCGTCGCGGTGCGCCATCCCGAGCGGGCCAAGGCTCTGTTTGAGAAGTCGCTGTTTCCGCAAGGCACGCTGATCACACCGGTGCGGGCGGACGTCGAGGACGAGGCTTCGATCGCGCCGGTGCTCACTGGCGCCTGGGGCGTGGTGAATGCGGTGAGCCTCTACGCGGAGAAGGGCGGCCGCACGTTTCATGGCGTGCACGTGGAATCCGCAGCGCGGGTGGCCGCCATGGCGCATCGCGCCGGCGTTCAACGGTTGATCCAACTGTCCGGGATCGGCGCCGATCCGCACGCGCGCTCGGCCTACGTTCGCAGCCGCGGCCAAGGGGAGGCGGCGGTTGCGGCCGCCTTTCCCGCGGCAATCGTCATCCGGCCGTCGGCGATGTTCGCGGCTGAAGACGGTTTCACGGCGTCCATCGCCGGCATGATGCATAAGACATCAGTGTTCCCGCTGTTCGGCACAGGCAGTACCCGGCTGCAGCCGGTCTTCGTCGAAGATGTGGCCGAGGCCATCGCGCGCATACTGACAGCGGCCTCGCCGGCGCCGCTTTACGAGTTCGGGGGGCCCGAGGCGCTGACCTACAAGGCGCTGTTGCAGACGATCGCCCGCCAATGCGGCCGCCGCCCCTTGCTGCTTCCGGTTCCGTTTGCAGCGTGGCGGCTGCTCGCCGCCGTTGCCGAATGGCTGCCGAAGCCGCCGCTCACCGAAGGCATGGTTGCCCTGGTGCGGCAGGACAATGTGGTTTCCGGCCAATGGCCGGGTTTCGACGCGCTGGGGATCGCGCCAAAGTCGCTCGCAACCGTGCTCGGGTGAAGGATAGTGCAGGCAGACCGGGCGCCTGCGACCTTTATACCCAATGGCGCGGCGCGGCGGTTTGTGGCCTTATTCGCCCGACAGCCACTTGCGGCATACCGCCCATGCGCTTTTATCTTGGGCACCAGGCCTCGAATCGGACAAGCGACCGGACCACCGCCAGAGCCAAGGTTTCCAGAGCCAAAACTCCCAGAGCCAAAACTCCCAGAGCCAAAACTCCCAGAGCCAAGACCGCCATTCCATGACGACCATCAACTCCGCACCCCCGCCCGCCGACGCACCCGACGATATCGTCTACCCGTCCGCCATTCCCTTCGTGCTGATGCACTTGGCCTGCTTTGCCGCGATCTGGACCGGGATCACATGGCAGGCGGCCGCCCTGGGCATCGGGCTCTACTGGCTGCGCATCTTCGGCATCGGCGCCGGCTATCACCGCTACTTCTCGCACAAGGCCTATTCGACCAGCCGCGCGTTCCAGTTCTTCCTGGCGGTTCTCGCGGAGAGCACCACGCAGAAGAGCGTGCTGTGGTGGGCGGCCAAGCACCGGCACCACCATCTGCATTCGGACACCGAGCTCGATGTGCATTCGCCGCGACATCGCGGTTTCATCTACAGCCATCTTGGCTGGATCTTCTCGCGACGGCACGACGAGTTCGATCCGGTGAAGGTCGAAGATTTGATGCGCTATCCGGAATTGCGTTGGCTGCATCGGCACGAAAAGGTGCCGGGGCTGGTGCTTGCGGTGTTGTGTTATGTAATCGCCGGTTGGCCGGGACTGGTGGTCGGGTTCTTCTGGAGCACGGTGGCGGTCTATCACGGCACCTTCTGCATCAACTCGCTGGCGCACGTGCACGGCCGCAAGCGCTACCTCACCGGCGACAACTCGCGCAACAACTGGCTGCTCGCCTTCTTCACCATGGGCGAGGGCTGGCACAACAATCACCACGCCTGCCAGTCGAGCGTGCGCCAGGGCTTCCGCTGGTGGGAATATGATTTGACCTTCTACATCCTCACCGTGCTGTCCTGGTTCGGCGTGGTGTGGGACCTGAAGAAGCCGTCGGAGGCGATCCTGCGCAACGAGCAGCCGCTCGGTTCGCGCGTCATCGACCGCGCCGCCCGGCAACTCGCCGCCAGCTTCAATTCCGACGGTATCGCGGCGCTGGTCGCGTCCGCGCTGGAAAGCCCCACGCTGTCGTCGTTGCAGCAGCGCTTGGCAAACGCCCAGCAGCAGGCCTCCGACATCCTCGCCAACACGCATCTGCCGCACTTGCCGACCCGGCAGGAGATCAGCGCCCAGGCGCGCGCCATGTTCGTGCGCACCCGCTCGCTCGACGACATCGTCGAACGCGCCTACCAGATGGTGCTGGATCGGATCGGCGCCCGCTTGCGCGAGTTGCCGCAGCCGGCGTGAGGTTGCGACAAGCTGCCTACCGGGTGTCTAGCCAGGCGGGGCCGGGGCGGCTAAACAACGCGCTATGAGCAACAGCGACAAGGTTCTGGTGACCGGCGCGAGCGGCTTCGTCGGCTCGGCGGTGGCGCGCAAGCTTCAAGAGCGCGGCTTCGCCGTGCGCGCGCTGGTGCGCGACACGAGCCCGACCGCGCATCTATCCGACCTCGATCTCGAATTCGCCAAGGGTGACCTGCGCGACGCCGCCTCCGTGCGCGAAGCCATGCGCGGCGTGCGCCATGTGTTTCATGTGGCGGCCGATTACCGGCTGTGGGCGCGCGATCCGGATGAGATCGTGCGCAACAACATGACGAGCACGCGCAACATCATGGAGGCGGCGCGCGACGAGGGCGTCGAGCGCATCGTCTATACCAGCAGCGTCGCGACGCTGAAGTGCCGGCAGGCGGGCGCGCCCTCCGACGAGACCATGCCGCTGACCGAGGATCAGGCGATCGGCGCCTACAAGCGCAGCAAGGTCGCCGCCGAGCGGCTGGTCGAGGAAATGGTCGCGCGAGGGTTGCCGGCCGTCATCGTCAATCCGTCGACGCCGATCGGCGCTAACGACGTCAAGCCGACGCCGACCGGGCGTATCATCGTCGAGGCTGCGGCCGGCCGCATGCCGGCCTTCGTCGATACGGGTTTCAACATGGTGCACGTCGAGGACGTCGCCGAAGGGCACCTGCTCGCCTTCGACAAGGGCAAGGTCGGCGAGCGTTATATCCTCGGCGGACAGAACGCGACGCTCTCCGACATCCTGGCGGTGGTAGCCGGCGAGATGGGCCGCAAAGCGCCGAAGATCAAGATTCCGCGCGGGGCCATCGTGCCGCTGGCGGTGGCGGCGGAGATGGTGGCGCGCCGCACCGGCAAGGAGCCGTTCGTGACGCTGGACGGCCTGCGCATGTCGAAGAACCGCATGTTCTTCACCGCGGCTAAGGCCGAGCGCGAATTGGGCTACACGGCGCGGCCTTATGCGGAAGGCATCAAGGACGCGATCGCGTGGTTTCAGCGCGCGGGGTATCTGAAGCGTTGAACCTCATCCGCCCTCATCCTGAGGAGCGCTCCCCAGGAGCGCGTCTCGAAGGACGAGGGCGGCCACATCCTTCGAGACGCATTGCTTCGCAATGCTCCTCAGGATGAGGCCGATTGAGGAACGGCGTTTCAATTGAGGTGGATTAGAGACTGGCGTCCACGTCGGCATAACCGCCGAGTCGCCGTCCCGACCGCTTCACCGCCGCGATGACCTCAGGATCGGTCAAAGCTTTCAATTCATCGGCATAAGCGTAGCCCGGCGCGTGGCCGGCAAAGTCGTCGCGCGTCGCCGGGTGGGTATAGATTTCGACCAGCCCGTCCGGCAGCAGCGGCATCAGAGCGGCGAGACGCTCGGCGGTGACGGCGCCGGTCCAGCGCAGGCCGAACACGGCGTCGGGCGTCGTCAGGCCGGCGCGCTCGCGCCCAGCCGCGCAGCGCGGTAGTCCACGGTGCCATAACGCGTTCGGAGAAGGCCGGCGGCTTGTTGTCGATGCGAGCAACGATCTGCGCCGGCTCGGCCGGCACCCTGAGCGCGTTCATGCCGTAATCGCGCCCGATCGAAAGCACGTCGCGCGCGATCAGCGGATGCACGTGGAAATGCTTGTGCGCGTTGACGTGGTCGAGCGTTAGCCCGGTGCGCCGAAACGCCCTGAATTGCGCGGCGATCTCGCGCCGCAACTGCCCATGCACGCCGCCGCGCAGGGCAATGGCGAAAGCAAGCCGCACCATGTCGCGGCGCAATTGGCCGTCGCTGTCGACCAGATCGGGGATATCCTGCGGCCGCGAGGCCGGCGCGGCTTCCACCAGCGCCAGATGTAAGCCCACACGCAAAGTCGGAAGGCGCTTCGCCAGCGCCACCGCGTGCGCGGCGGCCGGGCCCGCCACCATCAGGCTGGCGGCGCTCAAGACGCCGTTGCGGTGCGCCTCTTCGATCGCGTCGTTGACGTCTTCGGCAAGGCCGAAGTCGTCCGCGGCGATGACGAGTGCGCTCAGAGCTGCACTCCGCGCCGCTCGCGCAGGAAGGCGAAGAACTCGACCGCCTCGCGCAGGCGCCGCTTCATCATTTCGCGGCTCTGCGCCATCTCCATCACGATGGAGGCGATCTTGGGCGCGCGGAAATAGAAGGCGCGGTAGAACTCCTCGACCGAGTGGAAGATTTCCTGGTGGCTCAGGTGCGGATAGGAGAGCGGCGCGAGCTGCACGCCGTGCTCGTCGACCAGCTCCGCGTTCGAGGTATCGAGCCAGCCGTTCTCCACCGCCTGCTTATAGAGGAACGTGCCGGGGTAGGGCGCGGCCAGCGAGACCTGCATGGTGTGCGGGTTGATCTCGCGCGCGAACTTGATGGTCTCCTGGATGGTTTCCTTGGTCTCGCCCGGCAGGCCGAGGATGAAGGTGCCGTGGATCTTGATGCCGAGATCGTGGCAGTCCTTGGTGAAGCGGCGCGCGACTTCGACGCGCATGCCCTTCTTGATGTTGTGCAGGATCTGCTGGTTGCCGGACTCGTAGCCGACCAGCAAGAGCCGCAGGCCGTTGTCCTTCATCACCTTGAGCGCTTCGCGGCTGACGTTGGCCTTGGCGTTGCACGACCAGGTGACGCCGAGCTTGCCGAGCTCGCGGGCAATCGCCTGAGCGCGCACCGGGTCGTCGGTGAAGGTGTCGTCGTCGAAGAAGATCTCCTTCACTTCGGGAAAGTTCTTCAGCGACCACGCAACTTCCTCGACAACGTGCTCGACGCTGCGGGTGCGGTACTTGTGGCCGCCGATGGTCTGCGGCCACAGGCAGAAGGTGCAGTGCGATTTGCAGCCGCGCCCGGTATAGAACGACAGGTACGGGTGCTTGAGATAGCCGATGAAATATTCATCGATCTTGAGATCGCGCTTGTAGACCGGCGTCACGAACGGCAGGTCGTCCATGTTCTCCAAGCAGCGGCCGGTCTTGCGGTTTGCTGAATCTCGCCGTTGGCGTCGCGGTAAATAAGACCGGCGACGTCCTTGAGGTCGCGGCCTTCCGCCACTTCCTTGATGGCGAAGTCGTATTCCTTGCCGGCGACGAAATCGATGCCCTCGGCCTTCTGCAGGTGGCCGAGCGGGTCGACCGCGATGTTGGCACCGACGAGGCCGACCTTCAGCTTGGGATTGACCGCCTTCATGGCGTTGGCGGTCTTGATGTCGGAGGCAAACGTCGGCGACGACGAATGCAGCACCGCGAGATCGTATTGCGGCGTCTGGTCGAGCACCGTCTGCAGGCTGATGTTGTGCGGCGGCGCGTCGATCAGCTTGCTGTCCGGCACCAGCGCCGCGAGCTGGGCGAGCCAGGTCGGATACCAGTGCGACTTGATCTCGCGGCGCGCTTGATAGCGCGAGCCGGCTCCTCCGTCGAAGCCTTCAAACGATGGCGGCTGTAGAAACAAAGTGCGCATAAGGTCCAACCTCTGGAGCGAAATGTGTTCAATTCAGGCTATTGCGCCTATTCGGCTTTTGTTGGCGCATGATCTTGTCCGAAATCGGGTTCCCACTTTCGGATCGGGTCACTAGTGCGGATCGGCCAGCAGCGTGTCGTCGACCACGCGATAGCTGTTGCCACGCCATTTCACGGTGGCGCCGAAGAAGCTTGCGACATAGACCGCGAACGACAGCAGATCGCGCACCGGCACCAGCAAATAGCTGCCGGCGCGGGCCGCGAACTGGCGTTCCATCTGCCAGCATAGGGCGATGCGCAGGGTCAGCGCAATTGCGGCCACGGCGAGCGCCTGGCCGCCGCCGCCGAGGAGGGCCGCGATCAGCGCGAGTGGCATGGGGTGCGAAATGACGGCGCCGATATGGCCGGTCGGATCGATGCTCTTGATGGTGCGCGCGATGCGAATCTGCGCGCCCAGCATCTGGTGGGCCGAATTATCGCAGCAGACGTGGCCGAGCGCGAAGGGCGGCACGGCCACTTTCAGCCCTAGCTCGCGCACCGCCTGGCCGATGGCATAGTCGTCCCACAGGTGGTCGGCGAAGGCGTGGAAACCGCCGATGCGCCGCAAGGTGTCGTGCGAGAGCGCGATAGTGGCGCCGAAGCAGGGTTCGCCCATGCCGGTTGCGAGTGCAACGATCACATTGGGCAGGAAATGGGTATTGATGCCCATGGCGGCGAGCCGGGCCCATAAGCCGCCCGCGGCGACGCCACGGTAAAGGCACGTGACCGCGCCGACGCCGGGCCGCTGCAATTCGCCAATCACGTCATTCAGGTAGCCGGGGCCGACCTCGATATCGCTGTCGATCAGCACCAGCGTTTCATGGCGGGCATGCTGGGCCATGTTGATCAGGTTCGAGACCTTCAGATTGTGCCCGTGCACCATCGGGTCGACGTGTAGGTCGATGGCGGTGTCCGGGCGGGCGGCAATCACGCGTTCGACCGCGGCGATCGCCGGGTCCTGCGGGCTCGAGATACCGCACACGATCTGCAGCGGCGCCCCGTAGCGCTGGTCGCAGAGCGCGGTGAGGCGCTGCTCCAGGCCGGGCTCGTGGCCGCACATCGGCACCAGGACAGTCACCGGAACGGGCAGCATCTCGGGGTCGTCGCCACGGATGCGGAATCGGAAACTGAGCAAGCTGGCGAACAACAGGTAGGCGCAGCCAAGCGTGGCACCGGCCAGCAGCGCATCCGCGCTCCAGCGAAGAACATCGGCTTCAATCAGCATGCTCGCGGGCTCCGCGCCTCGTCACGTTCAGTCCAGGCCCTGCCGTTGCGGCACTCAAGCGCTGCCCGCGAAAGATACACCAGTTTGTGGTCGCGGCGAAGGATCGGGGGCCCGGCAGCAACAGGATTTGTTGCCAGGACCAGTAGGAAAATCAAGATGTTCTCGCCAAAATGGTGCGAGCTGCTGGAACGCCGGTAGCCCAGCCGGACCGTATCGGCCGCGGGCTCGAAGCAGTCGGGGCTGTCGGAATACTCAAAAACCCCCTGCCGGCGGCGCAACCACCGGTCCAACCCGGAAACGGCTTTTTCCGGCCAGTAACCGGGGAAAACCGGCTGGCCAAAATGCTGAGAAAACGTGGACATAGTACCCCGGTCGAAATCTGGTAACCGGAGGACGACTCGGCAGGGTACGTAAAGTTCCCGCCCTGCAAGCAAATCTGACGACCGGGGTGGGCTTCCGCCAAAGGTCGGCGCGGGAGCCGCCCAATCCGGGCCCTTGCGCGGGCGGGCTATGCAAGGCTATCTGCATGAATAGAATGGCTTTTTCGGCCCGCCCGGCGAACGCGGCGGGCGCGACACAAAAGTTCCACACGGATATGAACCAACACGGCCATTGCTCATTGTGGTTGGGGCTTAACGCGGTCAGGCGCGCAGATCGTCCATGGTGATTGAGATCATTGCCGGGCTCGTCTTCGGGATCTGGGCCTATCTGATGGTGGCGCGCGGCGGCTTCTGGCTGGGCGTCGGTGCGCGACGATACGGCCGTCGCGGCGCCGGCGGCATCGCCAGCAACTTGGCCGGCGGTGGCGGTCGTGATTCCCGCGCGCAACGAGGCTGAGGGCATCGGCGCCTGCGTCGCTTCGCTGCTCGCCCAGGACTATCCGGGTTCGCTCAGCGTCACCGTGGTCGACGACGACAGCGACGACGGCACCGGCGAGATTGCCAAGAACGCAGGAAAGTCCGCGGCGGTGCCGGGTGGGCCGTCGCTCACCGTGATGCGCGGGCAGCCGCTGCCCGCCGGCTGGACCGGCAAGCTGTGGGCGGTGAAGCAGGGCGTCGCCGCCGCGCTCGGGCAAGACCCGAAACCGGAATACCTGCTGCTGACCGATGCCGACATCGCCCACGCGCCGGACAACGTGCGTTCGCTGGTGGCGCGCGCGCTACAAGGCGGCTACGGGCTGACCTCGCTGATGGCCAAGCTGCGCTGCACGAGCTTCGCCGAGCGGGTGCACGTGCCGGCCTTCATCTACTTCTTCCAGATGCTCTATCCATTCTCGTGGGTCGCGAAATCGAAAGCCGCCACCGCGGCAGCTGCCGGCGGCTGCATGCTGGTGCGCGCCGACGCCTTGGAGAAGGCCGGCGGCATCGAGGCCATCCGCCACGCGTTGATCGACGACTGCGCGCTCGCCGCCAGGCTGAAGGCGGTGGGGCCGATCTGGCTCGGCCTCACCAACCGCGCGGTCAGCCTGCGGCGCTATGACGACTTCGCCGAGGTCAAGCACATGATCACGCGCTCGGCCTATGCGCAGCTGCGCTATTCGCCGCTCTTGCTGATCGGCACGCTGGCCGCGATGGCGCTGGTGTTCGTGGTGCCGCCGTTGTTCGCGATCTTCGCGCACGGCCTCGCGCGCTGGCTGGGGCTGGCGGCGTGGGTGCTGATGGCGCTCTCGTTCCTACCCACCTTGCGGTTTTACCGCGTGTCGCCGCTCTGGGGCGTCGCATTGCCGGCCATCGCGTTGTTATATACTTATTACACGCTCGACTCCGCCTACCAGCACGCGCGCCGGCGCGGCGGCCAGTGGAAGGGCCGCGCCCAGGCCAACATGGCGAGCCTGCAATGACCGAGCCTATCGTGACAACCAGCGCAGAATTCAGGTCCGGCAAGGGATCGCACGACGAGAATTTCCCGGTCGCTTCGGTGCTGGTGCGCAAGCGGCACCGGCCGGCGGTGCTCGCCTTCTACGAGTTCGTGCGCGTTGCCGACGATATCGCCGACCACGCCAGCATGAGCGCGCAAGACAAGCTCGCGCGCCTCGACAATCTCGAGGGCACGCTGCTCGGCCGCAACGACGACGAGCCGCAGGGCGTGGCCTTGCGCACCGTGCTGCGCGATCGAGGGCTGAGCCCGATCCATGCCCAGCACCTGCTGCACGCCTTCCGCCAGGACGTCACCAAGCTGCGCTACACGGACTGGGACGACCTGATCGAGTATTGCCGCTTCTCGGCCATGCCGGTCGGCCGCTTCGTGTGCGACGTGCACGGCGAGCCGCAATCGGTGTGGCCGGCGAACGACGCGCTGTGCGCGGCCTTGCAGGTGATCAACCACATCCAGGATTGCGCCGAGGATTATCGCGATCTCGACCGGGTCTATATTCCGCAGGACGCACTCGCCGCCGACGGGCTCGATGTGACGGCGCTTGAAGTGAGGCGAAGCGCGAGCCCCGCTTTGCGGCATTGCCTGCGCGGGCTGGTCGATCGTACCGCCACGCTCTTGGAAGAGAGCCGGCCGTTCGCGACGCAGATCGACGATTCCCGGCTCGCCGCCGAGGTCGCCGTCATCCAGATGCTGGCGGAGCGCCTCATCGAGGTGCTGCGCGTGCGCGATCCCTTGAGCGAGCAGGTGCATCTGTCGAAGCCCGCCATGCTCGGCATTGCGCTCAAAGGCGTGGCCTGGAGCGCGACGCGCCGGCTGTTCGGCCGCGCGACGCCAAGCGTGCAGGCGCCGGCGCGGGGGTCGTGAGATGACGCAAACGTCCGACCAACAGGCCGAGCAGACGGCCGCGGCCCAGGCCGCGCCCAAAGTAGCGCAAAAGGCAGCTCATTCTATCTCGCCATGCGCATCCTGCCGCGCGCCCAGCGCGAGGCCATGTTCGAGATCTATTCGTTCTGCAAGGCGGTGGACGATATCGCCGACACTGAGGATATTCCGCGCGAGCAGCGCATCGCGCGCCTGAACGATTGGCGCGATACCATCGCCGCGCTCTATGCCGGCAAGGTGCCGGCCGGGTTCGATGCGCTTTCACGCACCATCAAGCAGTTCAACCTGCGCCAGGACGATTTCGTGGCGATCATCGACGGCTGCGAGATGGACGCCAAGGAAGACATCCGCGCGCCGTCCTACGAGACGCTCGATCTCTATTGCGACCGCGTCGCCAGCGCGGTCGGGCGGCTGTCGGTGCGGGTGTTCGGCCTCAATGATGTGGATGGTCGCGCACTCGCGCATCATCTCGGCCGCGCCCTGCAACTCACCAACATCCTGCGCGACATCGACGAGGACGCCGGCATCGGCCGGCTCTATCTGCCGCGCGAGGCGCTGCAACGCGCCGCGATCGAGGGCAGCGATCCCGAGACCGTCGCCGCCGATCCCAATCTCGCCGCCGCCTGCGCTTACGTCGTCGAGCGGGCGCGCAATCATTTCAAGGAAGCCGACGCCATCATGGCGCGCTCGCCCCGCCGACTGGTGAAGGCGCCGCGGCTGATGGAAAAGGCCTACCGCAAGATACTCGACGGCATGGTGGCGCGCGGCTGGGCGCGCCCGCGCACGCGCGTGCGCGTGAGCAAGCCGCATCTGATCGGGGTCGCGTTGCGTTATGCGTTCATTTGATACCGGCACCGTGCACATCATCGGCGCCGGCCTCGCCGGGCTGGCGGCCGCGGTGCGGCTGGCCGACAGCGGCCGCAAGATCGTGGTGCACGAGGCCACCAACCAGCCGGGCGGGCGCTGCCGGTCGTATTACGACCAGCAGACTGGCATGATGATCGACAACGGCACCCATCTGGTGCTGTCCGGCAACCGCGCGGTGCTCGACTACGCGCGCACTACCGGCGGCGCGGCGACGTTGAACGAGATGAAGCCCGAGTTCCCCTTCATCGATCTCGCAAGTCAGGAGCGGTGGACGGTCAAGCTCAATGAAGGCATGTTCCCCTGGTGGGTGTTCAACAGACGTGCCCGCGTGCCGGACACGAAGCCGTCCGACTACCTGCCGCTGGCGCGGCTGCTGTGGGCCTCCGACGACAAGCCGCTCAAGGAGGTCATCGATTGCGACGGCCCGCTCTATCAACGGCTACTGGAGCCGTTCTTCCTGGCCGCGCTCAACATCAAGCCCAGCGACGGCTCGGTGAAGCTCGCGAGCCGGCTGGTGCGCGAGACCCTGGCGCTCGGCGGGCAGGCCTGTCATCCGGTGATCGCGCGCGAAGGGCATCGGCAAGGCCTTCGTCGAGCCGGCGCTCAAGTGGCTCGACGAGCACGGCGTGACGGTCGCCCTGCAACACGCGCTGCATGAATTCCAGTTCGACGGGCCTCGCGTCGCCGCGTTGAAATTCGCCGACGAGACCGTGACGCTCGGCAGCGCCGACCGCGTCATCCTCGCCGTGCCATCTTATGCCGCGCAGAATTTCATAGCTGGTCTGACGGCGCCGTCATCTTTCCGTGGCATTGTGAATGCACATTTCAAAATCGACCCGCCAAAAGACGCGCCGGCCATGATCGGCGTCATCAATGCCATGAGCGAATGGATTTTCAGCTTCGACGACCGCGTCGCCGTCACCATCAGCGACGGCGGCGCCTGGTTCGATACGCCGCGCGAGAAGCTGGCCGAGGATATCTGGCGCGAGGTCGCTGCTGTCTTGAAGCTGCCGGCCGAATTGCCCCCCTGGCAGATCGTGCGCGAGCGCCGCGCTACCTTCGCCGCCACGCCGGAAGAAAACGCCAAGCGGCCGGGGCCACTGACGCAATGGGACAACCTTTATCTCGCCGGTGACTGGACCGACACCGGCCTGCCGGCGACACTGGAAAGCGCCGTGCGCTCCGGCAACGCCGCCGCCGAGCTGGCGCACTCGTCGGGGAGGGTGGCGGCATGAGCGACGTCGCGACGCCCACGGCCGCGCAGGTGCGCGACCTCGACGCCAGGCTCGACAATGCTACGGCGGCGGCGACGCGCGCGCTGCTCGACCGCCAGCGTTCCGACGGCCATTGGGTGTTCGAGCTCGAGGCCGACTGCACCATTCCCGCCGAATACGTGCTGCTGACGCACTATCGCGGCGAGGAGGTCGACACCGAGCTGGAACGCAAGATCGCGGTCTATCTGCGCCGCATCCAGAGCCCCAAGCACCACGGCTGGCCGCTGTTCCACGACGGCGACTTCGACATGAGCGCCAGCGTGAAGGCCTATTTCGCGCTCAAGATGATCGGCGACGACATCGACGCGCCGCATATGAAGCGCGCCCGCGAGGCGATCCTATCGCGCGGCGGCGCCATCAACAGCAACGTGTTCACCCGCATCCTGCTCTCGCTGTTCGGCATCCTGCGCTGGCAGAGCGTGCCGGTGATGCCGGTGGAGATCATGCTGCTGCCGGAATGGTTCCCGTTCCATATCACGAAGATTTCGTATTGGGGCCGCACGGTGGTCGTGCCGCTGCTGGTGCTGATGACGCTGAAGCCGCGCGCCAAGAACCCGCGCGGCGTCACCATCGATGAGCTGTTCCTGCAGCCGCCGCTCACCATCGGCCCGCCGCACAAGGCGCCGCACCAGAAATGGACCTGGTTTTCGGCCTTCCGCCTGATCGACATAGTGCTGCGGCCGGCGGTGAAGCTCTCGCCCAAGGGCCTGCGCCAGCGCGCCATCAACCGCGCGGTCGAATTCGTCAGCGAGCGGCTGAACGGCGAGGACGGCCTCGGTGCCATCTTTCCGGCCATGGCCAACGCCTGCCTGATGTTCGACGTGCTGGGCGACGCCGAGCAGGCGAAGATCGCCCGCGCCTCCCTCGACAAGCTCTTGGTGATCAAGGACGACGAGGCCTATTGCCAGCCCTGCGTCTCGCCGGTGTGGGACACCGCGCTCGTCTGTCACACGCTGCTCGAAGAGGGCAGCGAGGAGGCCAAGCGCCAGGCGCGGCGCGGGCTCGAGTGGCTGAAGCCCTTGCAGGTGCTCGACGTCGAAGGCGACTGGATCGCGCGCCGCCCGGGCCTGCGTCCCGGTGGCTGGGCCTTCCAATACGCCAACGCGCATTATCCCGACCTCGACGACACCGCGGTGGTGGTGATGGCCATGGACCGCGCCCGCCGCACCGCCGGCGCGGGCGATGAATTCGATGGCGCCATCGATCGTGCGACCGAATGGATCCACGGCATGCAGAGCTCGAACGGCGGCTGGGCGGCCTTCGACGTCGACAACATCTACGACTATCTCAACAACATCCCGTTCGCCGACCACGGCGCGCTCATCGATCCGCCGACCGAGGACGTCGGCGCGCGCTGCGCCTCCATGCTGGCGCAGCTCGGCGAGAGCCCGGAGAACAGCGAGGCGGTCCGGCGCGGCGTCGACTACCTGCGCCGCACGCAGCTCGAGGACGGCAGTTGGTACGGCCGCTGGGGCATGAACTACATCTACGGCACCTGGTCGGTCCTGTGCGCGCTCAACGCCTGCGGGCTGAAGCCCGACGATCCGGCCATGCGCAAGGCGGTCGGAATGGCTGACCGCGATCCAGAACGCCGACGGCGGCTGGGGCGAGGACGGCGACAGCTACAAGCTCGGCTACAAGGGCTACGAACCCGCGCCCTCGACCGCCTCGCAGACCGCCTGGGCGCTGCTCGGCCTGATGGCCTGCGGCGAGATCGAATTCACCGGCCGTGAAACGCGGTGTGACCTACCTACTCGAGCACCAGGGCGACGACGGCTTCTGGGACGAGCAGCGCTTCACCGCCACCGGTTTCCCGCGCGTGTTTTATCTGCGCTACCACGGCTATTCGAAGTTCTTCCCGCTGTGGGCGCTGGCGCGCTACCGCAACCTGACGCGCAGCAACGAGCGCAAGGTTCAGTTCGGGATGTGATTATCCTGTCATTCCGGGGCGCGAGCGTCAGCGAGCGAACCCGAAATCCATAACCCCTGTCTTGTCGTGACCCTCGGATGCTTGGGGGTATGGATTCCGGGTCCGGCGCTTGCGCGCCGTCCCGGAATGACAGGTTGGGTTTTTGAGCCAAGCGCTCTCCAAAACAACTGCCCCTAAACAAAATGCCCGGCGCGAGGCCGGGCATTAGGCAGTCAATATTCCTTCAGAGCGGGCGCTATTCCGCCGCTTCCATGGGGACAGGCGCTTCCTTGGCGCGCGCCTTTTCCTCTTGGATCTCGCCGAGCTTTTGCTCCACGTGGCGGGAGAAGACGTAGTCAGCCGGGCGCTGCTTCGACAGATCGATATCCGGGGCCATCGGCCCGTCGGTCTTGACGCCCTTGCGCAGCTTCAGAAGCTTCAGCGGATGTGAAATCGAGTCCATGACCGCTGTCGCCTCGAAGCCCGAGTGCACCATGCAGTCGGCGCACTTCTCGTAATGGCCGACGCCGTAGGAATCCCAGTCGGTCCCTTCCATCAGCTCCTTGAAGGTCTTGGCGTAGCCTTCGCCGATCAGGTAGCAGGGCCGCTGCCAGCCGAACACCGTGCGCGTCGGGTTGCCCCAGGGCGTGCACTTGTAGGTCTGGTTGCCGGCGAGGAAATCGAGGAACAAGCCGGATTGGCTGAACGACCACTTCTTGCCGCCGTTGCCGCGCTTGAAAATGTCGCGGAACAGCTGCCGGGTCGTCGTGCGGTTGAGGAAGTGCTGCTGGTCCGGCGCGCGCTCATAGGCGTAGCCGGGCGACACGGTGATGCCGTCGACGCCCATCGCCATGACGTCGTCGAAGAAGCGCGCCATGCGCTCAGGATCGGCGTTGTTGAACAAGGTGCAGTTGATGTTGCAGCGGAAGCCCTTCGCCTTCGCCGCCTTGATCGCCGCGACCGCCTTGTCGTAGGTGCCTTCCTGGCACACCGACTTGTCGTGGTCGCCCTTGTCGCCGTCGAGATGCACCGACCAGACGAAGTACGGGTTCGGCTCGTAGTCCTTCATGCGCTTCTCCATGAGAAGCGCGTTGGTGCACAGATAGACGAACTTCTTGCGCGCGATGATGCCCTTGACGATCTCCGGCAGCTCCTTGTGGAGCAGCGGCTCGCCGCCGGCGATCGACACCACCGGGGCGCCGCACTCGTCGACCGCCTCGAGTGCGTCCTTCACCGAGATGCGCTGGTTCAGGATTTCGGCCGGATAGTCGATCTTGCCGCAGCCCGCGCAGGCGAGATTGCACCGGAACAAGGGTTCCAGCATCAACACCAGGGGATAGCGCTTGCGGCCCGCCAGATGCTGGCGAACGACGTAGCTACCGACAGTCAACTTCTGCAGGAGAGGGATGCCCAAGACTACCGTCCTTACCTATTTTGCTGCTGCTTTCCACGTCGAGCAATTCGACGGGAACGCGGAATTCCATTTGCTCTTCTTCGCCGGGGAGGGTGGTCACCTCCACCGGCGCCGCGATCCGCCCCAGGGCGTTGATCGCGTCCATGACCATCACCTCGGGCGCCGAGGCCCCCGCAGTGATTCCAACTGTCTCGACATTATGCAACCATTCGGGCTGAATTTCACTCCCGTCGGCGATCAGATGGCTGGGGGTGCCCGCTTCGATGCCGATTTCGCGTAACCGGTTCGAATTGGAACTATTCTTGGCCCCCACCACGAATATGACGTCGACGCGCTTGGCGAGTTCTCTCAGCGCCGTCTGGCGATTTTGTGTCGCGTAGCAGATGTCCTGGGTGCCCGGGCCGACCGCGTCCTTGAACCGCTCGGTCAGCGCCGCGATGATCCCGCGGGTGTCGTCCACGCTCAGGGTGGTCTGGGTGACATAGGCGATGGGTGTGTCTTCGGGCAGG
Organism: uncultured Pseudomonadota bacterium; assembly: GCA_963829755.1. Taxonomy (GTDB): domain Bacteria; phylum Pseudomonadota; class Alphaproteobacteria; order Rhizobiales; family Xanthobacteraceae; genus Pseudolabrys. The sequence continues at coordinate 49,205 of CAWHJV010000016.1, forward strand.
TCCAGGGCGGCGACGTCGTTCTCGTTCTGGACCAAGAGCACGTTGCCGGGGATCTGGCCCAGCGTGCCCTCCACCTCCGGGTGGCCGACGTGGCCGATCAGGATCACGGTGCGCCCCTGCCGCATGTAGTGGCGGCCCTGGCTGTGCACCTTGGAAACCAGCGGGCAGGTGGCGTTGAGCACGTGCAGGCCGCGCTGGCGGGCGTCCTCGACCACCGCCTTGGACACCCCGTGGGCGCTGAAGATGGTGATGCCGTCGGGCGGCACCTCCGACAATTCCTCCACGAACACGGCGCCGCGCGCCTTCAGGGTGTCGACCACCCACTTGTTGTGGACGATCTCGTGGCGGACATAGACCGGTGGCCCGTATTTTTCGATGGCGCGCTCGACGATCTCGATGGCGCGCACCACCCCCGCGCAGAAACCGCGCGGCTGCGCCAGGATAACCTTCATGCAACGCCCCCCTCGGTGCCCGCGCTAGGCACGAACTCATTACTCGGCCATTCGGCGTTCTTGGCGCCGAACACCTCGAACACCTTGGCGACGATGCCGTCGGCGTCGAGCCCGGCCTTGGCGTACATGGCGGCCGGGGAATCCTGGTCGATGAAGATGTCGGGCAGCACCAAGCTGCGCACCTTGAAGCCGGTCTGGTCGAGCGCGCCGCTGTCGGCGAGGAACTGGAGCGTTTGAGAGCCGAAGCCGCCGATGGCGCCTTCCTCGATGGTGAGCAGGAGCTCGTGATGGCGCGCGAGCTGGGTGACGAGCGCGGTGTCGAGCGGCTTGGCGAAGCGGGCGTCGGCGACCGTCACGGAAATGCCGCGCGCGGCGAGCTGGTCGGCCGCCTTCAGGCAGTCGGCGAGCCGGGTGCCGAGCGACAACAGCGCCACGGTCGTGCCCTCGCGCACGATGCGGCCCTTGCCGATCTCGAGCGGCACGCCTTCCTCCGGCATCTCGACGCCGGTGCCGTTGCCGCGCGGGTAACGCAGCGCGGACGGGCGGTCGTCGATCGCCACCGCCGTCGCCACCATGTGCCGCAGCTCGGCTTCGTCGGCTGCCGCCATCACCACGAAATTCGGCAGGCAGCCGAGATAGGTGACGTCGAAGGAGCCCGCGTGGGTCGGGCCGTCGGCGCCGACCAAGCCGGCGCGGTCGATGGCGAAGCGCACCGGCAGCTTCTGGATGGCGACGTCGTGCACCACCTGGTCGTAGGCGCGCTGCAGGAAGGTCGAATAGATCGCCGCGAACGGCTTGTAGCCTTCGGTCGCCAGGCCCGCGGCGAAGGTGACGCCGTGCTGCTCGGCGATGCCGACGTCGAAGGTGCGCTCAGGGAAGGCCTTGGCGAAGATGTCGACGCCGGTGCCGCCCGGCATGGCGGCGGTGATGGCGACGATCTTGTCGTCCTTCTTGGCTTCTTGCACCAGGCTTTCGCCGAACACCTTGGTGTAGGCGGGGGCGCCGCCGGACGACTTGTGCTGCTTGCCGGTGGCGACGTCGAACTTCACCACGCCGTGGTATTTGTCCTGCGACTCCTCGGCGGGCGCGTAGCCTTTGCCTTTCTGGGTGCGGATGTGCACCAGGATCGGGCCGTTCTTGGCGTCGCGCACGTTGGTCAGCACCGGCACCAGCTGCTCGAGGTCGTGGCCGTCGACGATGCCGACGTAATAGAAGCCGAGCTCCTCGAACAAGGTGCCGCCGGTGACGAAGCCGCGCGCCAGCTCCTCGGCAAGCGCCGCCTTGTCGCGGATGAAGCGCGGCAGGTGATCGGCCATCTGCTTGCCGAAATCGCGCAGCGACAGGAAGGCCGGGCTCGAGAACAGCCGCGACAAGTAGTTCGACATGGCGCCGACCGGCGGCGCGATCGACATTTCGTTGTCGTTGAGGATGACGATCAGGCGCCGGTCCATGGCGCCGGCGTTGTTCATGGCCTCGTAAGCCATGCCGGCGGAGATGGCGCCGTCGCCGATGACGGCGATGACGTTGTTGTGCTTGCCGGCGAGGTCGCGCGCCACCGCCATGCCGAGTCCGGCGGAGATCGAGGTGGACGAATGTGCGGCGCCGAAGGGGTCGTATTCGCTCTCGGCGCGCTTGGTGAAGCCGGAAAGTCCGCCGCCCTGACGCAGGGTGCGGATGCGGTCGCGCCGGCCGGTCAGGATCTTGTGCGGGTAGGCCTGATGGCCGACGTCCCACAGCACGCGGTCATTGGGCGTGTCGAAGACGTAGTGCAGGGCAACGGTGAGTTCGACGACGCCGAGGCTGGCGCCGAGATGACCGCCGGTCGCCGCGACCGTGCTGATGGTCTCCGCGCGCAACTCGTCGGCGACCTGCGGCAACTGCGAGACATCGATGCGGCGCAGGTCGGCCGGGGTCTTGATCGTGTCGAGGAGGGGGGTGCCTTCGGTGACGTCGAAAATTGGTTTGGGCGCTGTCATCCGAGCTCAATCCTTCAACAATAGGGGCGCGGAAGTCGGCCGTTTCCCCCGACGCGGCCCGAGAAATGCTGCTTCCGAGACCTGTAACCGTGTCTCGTGACGCTGCTCAATCACGGACAATCAAAGTCGGTGCCAAAAGTTCCGTCGCTACAGGGATTTTGGGCTCTAAGACCCCCGGAAACAATGGGTTCCGCGCAAAAACGTGTCCACAGGCGCTGCCATGCGGCGGCTGCCGCCGAATTCGGCACTCAAGAAATATTTGTTTTTGTTCAATTGGTTACGGTTTGACTCGGCGGCGGGACGCGGGCGCCTTGCGGCGGCGGATGAATGGCGAGTGTTGCACCAAGGCTACATGCCGACAAAAGCGGAACAGGCCGACGTGTGAGAGGCTGGCCCGCGGGCTCGGGCGACGCCCGGTGCCGGTTAAGCGCCCACTTCGGCGTGGAAATCGCCACCCATGCGGCCGTGCTCCAGGAGGCGCGGATAGTGGCGGCGGAAGTCGGCCATGATCGCATCGAAGGGGACGTCTTCGAAGGTGCCGCGCTCGCCGAGATACTCCATATGCCGCCGGCCGGCCGGATCGAAGGGATGGAAGAGGGAGTCGGTGACGCCGTCGAAGTCGAGCGGCGCGAGGCCGGCGCGCTCGCACAACGCGCTGTCGAAGGCCGGGGTGCATTTGACCCACGCGCCGTCGATCAGAAGCTCCGTGTAGGAGTGCCACCGGAAGGTGTCGCTGCCGGTCAGCGCGCTGAGCTTCTTCGAGGTGAGGTGGTTGCGCACGTCGGCAAAGCCCGGGCGGGCGGGAATGCCGAGCGCGCGGGCCGAGGCCGCGAGCAGGGCCGACTTGCCGATGCAGAAGCCGCGTCCCGCCGCGAGCACCCCGCTCGCACGGAAGACGGCCGGGTCGGTGTAGTCGACATAAGGGTCGTAAACGATGCGGTCACGCACGGCCATGTAGAGCGCCAGCGCACGCGCCTTATCGTCGGGCAACCTGTCGGCCGCATTTTGCGCGAAGGTGCGTACCTCCTCATTATCGCTGTCGACGAAGGCGGTCGGCTGAAGGAAGTCGGGCGCGGGCATTGCCAATTCCAGAAGGATCCGAAAGTTTCGCGTCAGCGGCCCTGATAGGCCGGCGTGTGCACGATAAGGCCGTCGAGCTCTTTCGTCACCTTGATCTGGCAGGACAGCCGCGAGGTCGGCTTCAGCTCGAAGGCCATGTCGAGCATGTCTTCTTCTTCCGACGACGGCGGGCCGACGCGTTCGCTCCACTTGTCGTCCACGTGCACCAGGCAGGTGGCGCAGGTGCAGCCGCCGCCGCATTCGGCGACGATGCTCTCGACGCCGTTGCGCATGGCGGCTTCCATCACGGTCGAGCCGATCTCGGCATCGACTTCATGGACCGTGCCGTCATGCTCGACGAAGGTGATCTTCGCCGTCGTCTCTTTCTGCTCAGCCGGACGCGGGGCGGTTTCGACGTTCAGTTGATCGCTCATGCGACACCCAGTTTCTTCTGCAGGTTGGTGGACGAGGTCGTGTACTGGAACACCAGCCGCTTTTCGGGATAGACGTAGTGGAAGGCCTTCTGCGCCATCAGCGCGCCTTCGTGGAAGCCGGACAGGATCAGCTTGAGCTTGCCCGGATAGGTGTTGATGTCGCCGATGGCGAACAGGCCGGGCGTGGTTGTCTCGAAGGTGCCGGTGTCGACCGGGATCAGGTTCTCCTTGAGGCCGAGATCCCATTCGGCGACCGGACCGAGCTTCATGGTGAGCCCGAAGAACGGCAGCATGGCGTCGACTTCGATGCGGCTGACGGTGCCGTCCTTCTCCTTGATGCTGACCGCGGCGAGCTTGCCGTCCGGCCCTTCCAGGTCGGTGACCTGGCCGATCTTGAGGTCCATCTTGCCGGCATCGACCAGCGCGCGCATCTTGTTGACGCTGTCGGGGGCGCCGCGGAATTCGTCGCGCCGGTGCACCAGTGTCAGCCGCTTGGCGATCGGCTGCAGGTTGAGCGTCCAGTCGAGCGCGCTAGTCGCCGCCGCCGACGATCAGGAGCCGCTTGTCGCGGAAGGCGTCCATCTTGCGCACGGCGTAATGCACGGACTTCGCTTCGTAGGGCTCGATACCGGCGATCGGCGGGCGCTTGGGCTGGAACGAGCCGCCGCCGGCGGCGATCACCACGCATTTGGCCTCGAAGGTCTTGCCGCCGTCGGTGCCGACGCGGAACAGCGGATCGCCGATCTTTTCCAGCGTCGTCACCATCTCGCCGAAGTGGAAGGTCGGGCCGAACGGCTCGATCTGCTCCATCAGCGATTTGGTCAGGCCGTCGCCGGTGATCAGCGGGATGCCGGGAATGTCGTAGATCGGCTTTTCCGGATAGAGTTCGGCGCACTGGCCGCCCGGGACGGTCGAGGATGTCGACCAGATGCGCCTTGATGTCGAGCAGGCCGAGCTCGAACACCGCGAACAGGCCGACGGGGCCCGCGCCGATAATCAACACGTCAGTCTTGATGGTCTCGCTCATTCTGCTCGTGCCGGCATCCGCCGGCTCCCCCCAGTCTGTTTCTCACCCAGCGGCGCCGATTTGCGCCCGATGCGGCTAGCCGAATCCGGGATGAGGCGCAACAGCTCCTCCAGATTCTCGTCGGGGGTCTTGCCGGACGTTGCGAGCTCGGCCGCGGCCTTGGCGTAGAGCGGCTCGCGGCTGCGCAGGATCGCGACCAGGTCTTCCATCGCGCGGGCGCTACCGGCCATGGGGCGCATGTCGCCCTGCTCCATGACGCGCTTCATGTGCTCGTCGGGCGCGGCGCGCACCCAGACCGTGAAGCAGGAGGCGAGCAGCAGCTCGAGCGTGCCGGCCTCGGTGACGATGCTGCCCGAGGTCGCCATGACGAAGGCGCGGTGCTGGCGCAGCACGTTCTCCAGCGCCTCGCGCTCGGCGCGGCGGAAGGTCTCCTGACCGAACATGTCGAAGATCTCGTTCAACGGGCGCGCCGGCCATGCGCTCGACCTCGCGGTCGAGCTCGACGAAGGGCACCTCCAGCCGCGCCGCCAGCAGGCGGCCGAGCGTCGACTTGCCGCCGCCGCGCAGGCCGATCAGCGCGATGCGCCGGTTTTGCAGGTCGTCGGACGGCTCGCTGAAGGTCCGCAGCAGCAGTTCGCGTGCCTCGCTCAACGCGGTGGGCGGCAGCCGTTCGAGGAATTGGGTGAGCAGCACCAAGTCGAGCGCGGGCTCGGCGCCCTCGTTGACGAGCTGGGTGACCGGCAGGCCGAGCGCGCGCGAAATCCGTCTCAGCAGCACGATCGAGCCGTTGCCTTTGCCGGTCTCGAGCTGGGCCAGATAGCGCTCCGACACCTTGGCATGCTGCGCCAGGACCTTGCGCGACATGCCGCGCTGATTGCGCAGGATGCGCACGCGCTCGCCCAGGCGGAGCAGGTAGGCGTCGGCATCGCGGCCGTAGGCGGGAACAGGCGTCGTCATGCAAGGTCCGGGCGCTTCTGAATTATATTGCATGCAATATGCAGTAAGCCGTCCGCGATTGCAAGGGCACGGCGGTCGCTTCTCTGGAGGAAAGCAGTTGATTGTGCAACTAATTATCTTCACCCGTGCTGTGGAGGGAATTTTATTTCGGTAGCAGGCCCGTTGTGGCGGCCGGAACGTAATGATAATGAGATGCAGGATAATGCATGACGGTCGAGCCGGCGCGAAAACCGGCTGCGGCCGCCGACGGACTCCAAACGGAATTGAAGACGCCAATCCAAAAGGGAACCCAACAGGGATCGGGCCGGCTCATGACGACTATCGACTACCAGACCGAGCCGGCGCGCTATCGCCATTGGCGCCTCGAATTCGACGGCGAGATCGCCTACCTGATCATGGACGTCGATCAGGCCGGGGGCCTGGGCGACTACGAGCTCAAGCTCAATTCCTACGACCTCGGCGTCGACATCGAACTGAACGACGCGGTGCAGCGCCTGCGCTTCGAGCACCCGGAGGTACGCGCGGTCGTCATCAAGTCCGGCAAGGACAACGTGTTCTGCGCCGGCGCCAACATCCGCATGCTGGGCAAGTCGACCCACCAGCAGAAGGTGAACTTCTGCAAGTTCACCAACGAAACGCGGCTGGCGATCGAAGACGCGAGCGAGAATTCCAAGCAGGTCTACATCTGCGCCGTCAACGGCAACGCCGCAGGCGGCGGCTACGAGCTGGCGCTCGCCGCCGACCACATCATGCTGGTGGACGACCGCCGCTCGTCGGTGGCGCTGCCGGAGACGCCGCTTCTTGGCGGTGCTGCCCGGCACCGGCGGGCTCACCCGCGTCACCGACAAGCGCAAAGTACGCCGCGACCGCGCCGACATGTTCTGCTCCATCGAGGAAGGCATCCGCGGCCGCAAGGCGGTGGACTGGCGGCTGGTCGACGAGGTGGTGCCGAATTCGAAATGGCAGGAGGCGGTGGCCGCGCGCGCCCACGAGATCGCCGCGCGCTCCGACCGGCCCAAGGACGCCAAGGGAATCAACAAGGGCATCAAGCTCAATCCGTTGGACCGCAAGATCGAGGCCGACCGCGTTTCTTATTCCCATGTCGATGTCGAGATCGACCGCGCGCGCAAGCTGGCGAACGTCACCGTGCGCGGGCCGTCGCAGGATCTGCCGGCGTCGGTCGCCGCCGCGCACGCGCTGGGCGACGGGTTCTGGCCGCTCACCGTCGCCCGCGAATTGGAGGACGCCATCCTGCACCTGCGCTCCAACGAGCGGGAGATCGGCGTGGTGCTGTTCCGCACCGAGGGCGACGCCAAAGCCGTGCTGGCGCATGACGATTTCCTCATCGCCGGTCAGGACGACTGGCTGATGCGCGAAATCCGCCACTACCTGAAGCGCGTCCTCAAGCGCGTCGACGTGACGGCCAAGAGCTTCATCGCGCTGGTCGAGCCGGGTTCGTGCTTTGCCGGCACGCTCGCCGAACTGGCGTACGCCGCCGACCGTTCGCTGATGCTGGTCGGCACCCGCGAGGGCGACAACCGGGCACCGGCGGCGATCACCCTCGGTCAGGCGAATTTCGGCCTCTATCCCATGGGCAACGGGCTGACCCGCTTGCAGACCCGCTTCCTCGGCGAGCCCGAATTGATCGACACGCTGAAGGCGCGCGTCGGCGAGCCGATCGAGGGCGAGGAGGCCGCCGAGCTCGGTCTCGTCACCATGGCCTACGAGGACTTCGACTGGGACGACGAACTGCGCATCCTGTTGGAGGAGCGCACCAGCTTCTCGCCCGACGCCTTGACCGGCATGGAGGCGAACCTGCGTTTCGGCGGTCCCGAAACCATGGAAACCAAGATATTCGGCCGTTTGACCGCCTGGCAGAACTGGATCTTCCAACGACCCAACGCCATCGGCGAGCAGGGCGCGCTCAAGCTTTACGGCTCGGGTGTGTCACCGACCTACAACAGAGAACGAGTCTAGGCGCGCGTTGCGCACCGCGCCGCGCGCGGGGAACGACTGGAGGAATTACCAATGGCAATGGACGCTGTCGACTACGATGGGCTGATCCCCAATAACGTCAGGCTGGGGGATGACGTGCGCGTCAAGCGCGCGCTGGAGAAATGGCATCCCGGCTATATCGGCTGGTGGATGGACATGGGGCCGGAAGGCTTCCAGAACGCGCTCGTCTATCTGCGCACCGCGGTCGGCGTCGATCCCAAGGGCTGGGCCAAGTTCGACTACGTGCGCATGCCCGAATACCGCTGGGGCATCCTGCTGGCGCCGCAGCGCGAGGAGCGCAAGATTCCCTTCGGCACCCACAAGGGCGAAGCCGCCTGGCAGGAAGTGCCCGGCGAATACCGCGCCATGCTGCGCCGCCTGATCACGATCCAGGGCGACACCGAGCCGGCCTCGGTCGAGCAGCAGCGCCATCTCGGCAAGACCGCGCCCTCGCTCTACGACATGCGCAACCTGTTCCAGGTGAACGTGGAGGAGGGGCGTCATCTGTGGGCGATGGTCTATCTGCTGCAGAAATATTTCGGCACCGACGGCCGCGAGGAAGCCGAAGCGCTGCTCGAGCGCCGCTCCGGCGATCCCGACACGCCGCGCATGCTCGGCGCCTTCAACGAGAAGACGCCGGACTGGCTGTCGTTCTTCATGTTCACCTACTTCACCGATCGCGACGGCAAGATGCAGCTCGAGGCGCTGGCGCAGTCCGGCTTCGATCCCTTGTCGCGCACCTGCCGCTTCATGCTGACGGAAGAGGCGCACCATATGTTCGTGGGCGAGACCGGCGTCACCCGCGTCGTCCAGCGCACCTGCGAGGCGATGAAGGAAGCGGGCATCACAGACCCCTACGAGATCGACAAGATCCGCAAGCTCGGCGTCATCGACCTGCCGACCATCCAGAAGAAGGCGAACATGCATTTCTCGCTGACGCTGGATCTGTTCGGCAACGAGATTTCGACCAACGCCGCCAACGCGTTCCACGCCGGCCTCAAAGGCCGCTACCGCGAGGATCGGCTGAAGGACGACCACGCGCTCGAGAGCGGCAACTATCCGGTGCTGCGTTTCATCGACGGCGAGATCAAGCTGGACGACGCGCCCGCTCTGTCCGCGCTCAACATGCGGTTGCGCGACGACTACGTCGCCGACTGCCAGGCCGGCGTCGATCGCTGGAACAAGGTGATCGAGGAGATGGGAATCCCCTTCGAAATCAAACTCCCGCACGTGGCGTTCCACCGCCACATCGGCGAGTTCTCGCGCACCAATGCCGATACCGACGGCAAGATCCTCACGCCCGCGGAATGGACGAGCCGGCGCACCGATGTCCTGCCCTCGGAAGCGGACAAGGACTTCATCGAGAGCCTGATGCAGCCGCAATTCGAGGCCGGCAAATACGCCAGCTGGATCGCGCCGCCCAAGGTCGGCATCGACAACAAGCCGGGCGACTTCGAATACGTGAAGATCGAGGACGCGTGAGGTGAAGCCGTCAGGCGGGCGAGGGCGCGATGGTCGCCTTCAGCCCGCCGAGATCGGACGCGGCGAGATCGAGCCGCCAGCCATAGGCGCCGAGCACATCCTGCACGATGGCCAACCCTAAGCCCGCGCCGTCGCCGCGCCGGTCGAGCCGCGCGCCGCGCTCCAGCATGCGCGCGCGCTCGGCGGGCGCGATGCCGGGGCCGTCGTCCTCGACCGTGATCGCCGGACTGGCGCCATCCGCGCCGATGCGCACGCGGCCGGTGGCGTGACGCGCGGCGTTTTCCAATAGATTGCCCAGCACTTCGGCGAGATCGGTGCGGTCCAGCGGCACGTCCAGGCCGTCGGCGATGCGGGCTTCGAAGGTGAGCCGCTGCGCCGCCGGCGTGCGCGACAGCGTGGCGATCAGGGACTCGACGAGCGGCCTGAGGGGCGTGGCGGCATTGCCGCGCTGGCGGGCCGTGCCGCGCGCCCGCGCCCGCGCCAGTTCGCGGTCGACGTGGCGGCTCATGGCGTCGCCCACCGCCTCGATCTCCTGGGCGATATCTTCTTGCCCGCGCTCACGCAGGCGCGCGGCGTCGGCACTGAGCGCGGCAAGCGGCGTCTTCAGCCCGTGCGCGAGGTCGGCGGCGCGGCTGCGCGAGCGTTCGATCTCACGCTCCTGCGCGTCGATCAGGCCGTTGACCTCTTCGACCAGCGGCTTCACTTCCGCCGGCACGGTCGCGGGCAAATGCCGCCGTTGCCCGGAGCGGATATCCGCGACCCCGCGCCGCAGCGCGTCGAGCGGGCGCAAGCCGAGCGCGACCTGGACCGAGGTGGCGATCGCCAGCACCAGGCCCAAGAGCCCCAGCGCCATCGCCAGATCGCGGGCGAATTTCGACGTGGCGACCGACACGCGCGCCAGATCGGTGGCGACCGCGACCCGCACCGGCACGCGCCGGCCACTCATCGTCAGCAGCACGCGGCGCTCGCTGACCAGGAGCCGCGTCTTGGCCGGTCCCGGAATGATGTGATGATGCACGTCGCCCGGCGACGGTACGTCCTCAGGCAGCTTGAGCGCGGTGTCCCACAGCGAGCGCGAGCGCAGCAGCGGAGCGTCGCCGCCGCTGACCTGCCAGTACAATCCCGACAGCGGCTCGGAAAAGCGCGGATCGGCCGGCGGCGTGCTCACCACCAGTTGCCCTTGCGCGTCGACGTCGATGCCGGCGACCAGTTGCTTGAGATAGACGTCGAGATCGTCGCCGATGGTGCGGGTGACGTGGCGCTCGAACAGCAGGGTCAATCCGGCGCCGGCCACGGTCAGCGCCACCAGGATGGCGACGATGCCGCCGACGATCAGCCGCAGCCGCAACGAGCCCCAGCTCACGGCGGCGCCTCCGGCACCAGATAGCCGAAGCCGCGCCGCGTCTCGATCAACTCGGGTCCGAGCTTCTTGCGCACGCGGCCGACCAGCACCTCCAACGCGTTGGAGTCATGGTCTTCGCCGTGGCCGTAGACGTTCTCATCGAGCTCGTGCTGCGAGACCACGCGGCCACGATGACGCAGCAGGTAAGAGACCAGCCGGTATTCGAGCGGCGACAGCGCGATCGGCACGCCGCGCACGCTGACCTTCATCTGCCGTTCGTCGAGTTCGATGTCGCCGGCGACCACCACCGATGAGGCGTGACCGGCCGAGCGCCGCACGATCGAGCGCAGGCGCGCCAGCAGTTCCTCCATGCGGAAGGGCTTGGTCAGATAGTCGTCGGCGCCGGCGTCGATGCCGTCGACGCGCTCGGCCCAGCTTCCGCGCGCGGTCAGGATCAGCACCGGCACGGTGCGGCCGTTGGCGCGCCAGCGCTTGAGCACGGCGAGGCCGTCCATGCCCGGCAGGCCGAGATCGAGGACGACGGCGCCGTAATCCTCGGTGTCGCCCAGGAACCAGGCTTCTTCGCCGTCGCGCACGGTCTCGACCACGTAGCCGGCGGCCTGCAGCGCGCCCTCGACGTCGGCCGCGATCCGCCGGTCGTCTTCGACAAGGAGCAGGCGCATTACTTCTCCTTGACCCGTTCGATCTCGCCCGTGCGCGCGTCGATATAGACTTCGTAAAGCCGGCCCTTGTCGTCGACGACGCGGAACTCGTAACGCCAGCGGCCGTCCTCGTGCTCGATGTCGACGCCGGCGACCTCGCCCGGCAGCTTGCCGCGCACGGCCGCGAGGATCTCGGTGAGCGATTTGATCTCGCCGGCCTGGACGGCGCGGCGGACCTCGTCGCGGCGATGCTCGTCGTGGTCGCGCGCCATCACGGGCGCTGCCGCCGTGAGCAGCGCAGCCAGGATCGCCGAAAACAGGCCAAGACGCATGAGTGAACGCATGGGCGCAAGATGCCCGAACCGACCTGACAAATCGCTGACATGGATCAACAGGGGGCCGTCAGGGGCGATGGGGCATGGTCGTGACCGTGGCGGCCGGCGCTCCGGCTGCACGAACCCAACACGGAAACCCCGAAAGGACAAAGACCCATGCGCAAAACCATCATTTTCGGCGCCATCGCCGCCCTGTTCGGCCTCGCGGCCGTGGCCCAGGCCGCCAACGACCAGGCCAAGCCCGCCATGAAGGATGCCGGCCAGATCACCCAGAAGGCTGACACCGACAGCCGCGGCGAGAAAGCCGAGCACAAGAACAAGATGCGTGCCGAAGCGCGCGAGCGCGACGACGACACCCGCGAGCACGGCAAGAAGGAAGCCCGCGAGCGCGACCACGAGTCGGGCGCGTACGAGGACCGCGACTGACACGGCGGTTGTCGATTGCCCGGGGAGCCGGTGGCCCTGCCAGCCGCCGGCTCCTTTGCTTTGGGGCAGGGCGCCTCATCCCTCAAGCGCACCCTGCCTGACAATTCGCTGACATCGCCCAACAGGTCGCCGTCAGCGCGGTTCAGGCAAGGTCCCGTCATCACCCGCCGCGTGGTGCGGCCGGATCGCCAGAATGGAGACTACGAAATGGCCAAGATCTCATCCTTCAAAATCGCCGCCGGCGTGTTCGGCGCCGCGACCTTGCTCAAGCTTTCGGCTTTCGCGCTGGCCTTCGCGGTGCTCGGAATGACGTCATCGGCCCACGCCGGCGGTCTTGGCCGTGCCTGCACGACCGCGCCGCAGAGCCAGTGGCTGTCGGTCAAGGAACTGCAGGCGAAGGTCGAGGCGCAGGGCTACACCGTGAAGAAGGCCAAGCTGAAGAAGGCCTGCGGCGAGTTCTATACGCTCGACAAGAGCGGCAATCGGGCCGAGCTGTTCGTCGATCCGACCAACGGCAAGATCGTCGGCCGGCTCTGACGGCCCGCCACGATGACGACCGTCAACCACACGATCGAAGCCGGCGGCGCGAGGCCGCCGGCGACGGTCAAGGTCTGGGACCCCTTCGTGCGGGCGTTTCACTGGTCGCTGGCCGCGTTGTTTCTTCTCGCCTACGTGACCGGCGACGAAATCGAGCAGGTACACATCGTGGCCGGCTACACGATCGCCGGCTTGCTGGCCTTGCGCATCGTCTGGGGCATCGTCGGCCCGCGCCACGCGCGCTTTACCGACTTCGTGCGCTCGCCGCGCGCGGTGCTTGCCTATGCGCGCGACGTGGCGCTGCTCAGGGCGCCGCGCTATCTCGGTCACAACCCGGCCGGCGGGATCATGGTCCTGGCGCTGATCGTGATGCTGGCCGGAACCTGCATCACCGGCTACATGATGACCACCGACGCCTATTGGGGCTCCGAGGCGTTCGAGGAGGTGCACGAGGTGTTCGCCAACCTCACCATCGGCCTCATCGTCGTCCATATCATCGGCGTGCTCATTGCGAGCTTCGAGCACCGCGAGAATCTGGTCAAGGCGATGATCACCGGGCGGAAACGGGCCTGACGATGTCGAACCGTCATCCGAGGGCGCGGTCCAAAGCCGCGCTCTCGGCCGGTTCAACCGAATTTTGCGATGACCTCGGGCGGTATGGCGACGGCGCCGATCTTCTCGGGGTCGTTCTTGTCGCGCGCCGCCCACACCCGCGTCTCGCCGCCGTCGATGGCGAGCTCGCCATCGACACTGATGCGGTGCTCGACGTCGAAGCTGGATCGGCGGAACTCGGACACGCGCGATACGATTTCGATCGTATCGCCGAACTTGGCGGGTTTGCGGAACTCCGCGCGCACATCCACCAGCGGAATGCCGAGGATATCGAACGTGGTGGCGATATCTTCAGGCCTTACCCCCAGCGCCGCGTCGAACATGCGCCAGGTGCTGGTGTCGAAGAACTCGAAGAAGCGGGGATTGAACACGATGCCGGCGGGATCGCAGTGGCCCCATTCGATCGTTATCTGCCGGCGAAAAACGAGCGACGTCACGTGTCCCGAAGCCTCCCCATGAACTGGCTGGCCGCCTTATAGCGGGCGCGGTGCGAGCGGTAAAATCCGCTTGGGGCAGGCGACGAATTTATCTTCACCCTCCCCTGGAAGGGAAGGGTCGCAAGCGAAGCGAGCGGGGGTGGACCTTCCTGCCGATCTGCCGAGCCTCTTGCGTGGTGCCTCGGGGGCTGCACTGGGTAGCGTCGGCGTTCTCTTAAGCGCAGCGCGGGCAGGACATTGTTGCGGCCACGGCCGGTCCACTCGGGAATTATCTTCTTATTTTTCGGCACTTATTGCGGCCGAACAGAATAAGCTTCTATTTAGCGGCTCTCGTTGGTTGCCACGGAAAGAGCCGAGAGCATGATCCCGATCCCGAAATCCGCCCCCTTCGCCGAGGAGGAGATCGCGCTGCTCAACCGCGTGATGGGGCCGGCGACGCCGGTCCAGCGCGCGTGGCTCGCGGGCTTCCTCGCCGGCATCGAGCACAACGCCGCCAACGAGGCGCAGCCTGTGCAAGCCCCGCGGGCGGCCGAACCGCTCACGATCCTGTTCGCCAGTGAGTCCGGCAACAGCGAAGCACTTGCCGGTGACGTCGCCAAGCAGGCGCGCAAGCTCGGCTTCAAGCCGCGCGTCGTCGACATGGCCGACCTGGAGCTTGCCGAGCTTGCCAAGGTGAAGCGCCTCGTGGTCATCGCCGCCACCTGGGGCGAGGGCGAGCCGCCGGCGCGGGCTTTGCGCATTTACGGCGAACTGATGGGCGAGGACGCCCCGCGTCTCGACGGCGTCGAATTCGGCGTGCTGGCGCTGGGCGACACGGCCTATGCGGAATTCTGCGCCATCGGCAAACAAATCGACGCCCGGCTCGAGGCGCTGGGGGCAAAGCGTGTGATGAACCGCGTCGATTGCGATCTCGATTTCGCGGAACCGGCGGCGACGTGGATCGGCGGCGCGCTGAAGGCGCTGGCGCCGGAAGACGACGACCGCGGCCGCGTCATCGAAGTCGACTTCAGCCACAAGCCGGCCGCGGCGCCGCTGAGCGACATCGTCGAAGCGGAAGTCGTCGAGCACGTGAATCTCAACTCCTCGCGCTCGGAAAAAGAAACCGTGCATCTCGCGCTCCGATTCGACGGCGCGGCGCCGGCCTACGAGCCCGGCGCCTCGCTCGATCTCTATGCCGAGAACGACCCGGCCTATGTCGACGAATTCATGGCGCTGGCGAAGGTCTCGGACGACGGTTTGCGCAGCGAGCTGATCGGGTTGCGCGACGTCACCACGCTGTCGCTGAAGTCGCTGGAAACCTATGTCGCGCTCACCAATCACCCGGAGGTCAAGGCGCTGATCGAGGGGCGGGCGGTGCGCGGCTGGCTCGCCGGCCGCCAGTTGATCGACCTGATCGAAGCCTTTCCGGCGGCGCACAGCGCCGAAACCCTGCGCGCGCTCACGCGCCCGCTCGGCCCCCGCGCCTATTCCATCGCTTCCTCGCGCCGCGAGTTCGAGGACGAGGCGCATCTCTTGATTTCCGCCGTGCGCTACAACCTGCACGGCCGCGCCCGCAAGGGCGTCGCCTCCACCTTCGTCGCCGATCGCCTGAAGCGCGGCGACCGCGTGCGGGTCAAGGTGAAGCCGAACAGGCATTTCGCGCTGCCGTCGCCCGAGCGCGACATCATCATGGTCGGTCCCGGCACCGGCGTCGCGCCGTTCCGCGCCTTCATGCAGGAGCGCCGCGCCACCGACGCGACGGCCAAGAGCTGGCTGTTCTTCGGCGACCGCAGCTTCACCCACGACTTCCTGTATCAGCTCGACTGGCAGGAGGCGCTGAAGGACGGTTCGCTCACGCGGCTTGACGTCGCCTTCTCGCGCGACCGGCCGGAAAAGACCTACGTGCAGCATCGGATATGGGAGCGTCGCCGCGAGTTGATCGACTGGCTGGAAGGCGGCGCGCACTTCTACGTCTGCGGCGACGCCCAGGCGATGGCGAAGGACGTGCGCCGAACTCTCACCGACGCTTACGCCGACGTGAAGGCACTGTCGCCGGACGCCGCGGCGCAGGCGGTCGCGACGCTCGAGCGCGAGAAGCGCTATCTGCAGGACGTCTATTGAGTTCATCCGCCCCATGACCGACGAACTCTCCCGCAACGAGCACATCAAGGACGCGAGCGCCCACCTGCGCGGGACGCTTCAAGAAGGGCTCGCCGACGAAGTCACGGGTTCAATCGTCGAGGACGACCAGCAACTCGTCAAATTTCACGGCATGTACCTGCAGGACGACCGCGATCTCCGTCCCGAGCGCGCGCGCAAGAAGATGGAGAAGGCCTTCGCCTTCATGATCCGCGTGCGCATGCCGGGCGGCGTCGTGACGCCGGCGCAGTGGCTGGCGCTCGACGGCGTCGCGCGCGACTACGCCAACGGCACCATGCGGCTCACCACGCGGCAGACGGTGCAGCTCCACGGCATCATCAAGTCGAATCTGAAGTCGACGCTCAAGGCCATCGACGCCGTGCTGCTCGATTCCATCGCCGCCTGCGGCGACGTCAACCGCAACGTCATGGCCAATCCCAATCCGTTCCAGTCGCCGGCGCACGCCGAAGCCATCGCGCTCGCGCGGGCCGTCTCCGCGCATCTGACGCCGCAGACGCCGGCCTATCGCGAGATCTGGCTCGACGGCGAACGCATCGTCGGCGGCGAGGACGAAGTCGTCGAGCCGATCTACGGCAAGACCTACCTGCCGCGCAAGTTCAAGATCGTGGTGGCGGTGCCGCCTTCCAATGATGTCGACGTGTTCGCGCACGATCTCGGCTTCATCGCCATCTTCGATGACAACGGCGCGGTGACCGGCTGGAACGTTACGGTCGGCGGCGGCATGGGGATGACCCACGGCGAGCGGGAAACCTATCCGCGCACGGCGGAAGTGATGGGCTTCTGCCGCACGGAAGACGCGGTGAAAATTGCCGAAGCCATCGTGACCGTGCAGCGCGACTGGGGCGACCGCAGGAACCGCAAGCACGCGCGCCTGAAATACACCATCGAGGACCGCGGGCTCGACGTCTTGCGCGCCGAGGTCGAGCGCCGCGCCGGCGTGAAGCTCGGCGAGGCCAGGCCGTTCACGTTCACGTCGACCGGCGACCGCTACGGCTGGAGCGAAGGCAGCGGCGGGCGCGCCCATCTGACACTCTATGTCCAGAATGGCCGCATCGCCGATCGTCCCGGCGCCATGCAGATGACGGCGCTACGCGAAATCGCGCAAATCCACGACGGCGATTTCCGCATGACGGCGAACCAGAACATCGTCGTCGCCAACATCGCCGCCGACAGGCAGAGCGAGATCGAGCGCATGGCGCGCGAGGCGGGCCTGATGGCGCCGTGGTCGGGCTTGCGCCGCAACGCCATGGCCTGCGTGGCGCTGCCGACCTGCGGGCTGGCGCTCGCCGAAAGCGAACGCTATCTGCCGACCTTGCTCGATGCGCTGGACGAAAAGCTCAGCCTCCACGGACTTTCCGCCGACGACATCGTCATCCGCATGACCGGCTGCCCCAACGGCTGCGCGCGGCCTTATCTCGCCGAGATCGGGTTGGTCGGCAAAGGGCCCGGCCGCTACAATCTTTATCTCGGCGCCGCGTTCGACGGCTCGCGGCTGTCCAAGCTTTACAAGGGAGATGTCGACCACGACGCGATCGTCGCGTCGCTCAATTCGCTGTTTGCGGTCTATGCGGCGGAACGCGCGCCGAACGAACGCTTCGGCGATTTTGCCGTCCGCGCCGGCTTCGTGGCGGCGACCGGTAATGGCGCCGATTTCCACGCCAACACCGGGGCGCGGCGATGACGGCGCGCGAGCCGCGGGAGACGCGCGCGCCGCGCATGGCCGCGCTGGCGCGGCTGCCGGTATTCCTGTCGCTGCACGGCAAACGCGCCGTGCTCGCTGGCGGCAGCGAGGCAGCGGCCTGGAAGGCGGAACTGCTATCGGCGGCAGGCAGCGCCGTCGACGTCTTCGCGAGTGGGATCTGCGATGCGCTGGTCGCGCTGGCCGGCGATCCGCCGGGCGGCGCGGTGACATTGTATCGGCGGTCCTGGACGAGCCTCGACCTGAAGGACGCAAGCGTTGCCATCGGCGCCTTCGATGACGACAAAGATGCGGCAAGCTTCGCCGCCGCCGCGCGTGCCGCCGGCGTCCCGGTCAATGTCGTCGACAAGCCGGCCTATTGCGATTTCTCCTTCGGCGCCATCGTCAATCGTTCTCCCTTAGTCATTGGCATCTCCACCGACGGGGCCGCGCCGGTGTTCGCGCAAGCAATTCGGGCCAAGCTGGAGGCGTTGCTGCCGCAAGGCTTCGCCGCCTGGGCCGCGGCCGCCGCGCGCTGGCGCGGCATGCTGAGGTCCTCCGGTCTGTCGTTCGCGGGCCGCCGCAAATTCTGGCAGCTCTTCACCGCGCATGCGTTGACGCATCCGCAGCAGCAACCGGCCGCAGCCGATTACGACCGGCTGGTCGCGGACGTCGCCGGGCTGGGCGAGACGGTTGAGACCGGCTCGGTGACGCTGGTGGGCGCCGGGCCGGGCGACCCCGAACTTCTCACGTTGCGCGCGGTGCGCGTGCTGCAGTCGGCCGACGTCATTCTTTACGACGATTTGGTCTCGCGCGACGTGCTCGATTTCGCGCGCCGCGAGGCGAAGAAGATGCTGGTCGGCAAGACCGGGCATGGGCCGTCATGCAAGCAGGCCGCCATCAATGCGCTGATGGTTGGCCTCGCCAAACAGGGAAAACGCGTGGTGCGGCTGAAGGGCGGCGATCCGCTGATCTTTGCGCGCGCCGGCGAGGAACTGGAGGCGTGCCGTACGGCCGGCATCGGGATTGAGATCGTGCCCGGCATCACCGCGGCGCAAGGCGCGGCGGCGCGCTTGGGGCTGCCACTCACCGACCGCGACCGTGCCCGCCGCGTGCAGTTCATCACCGGCCACGCCAAGGATGGGCAGCTCCCGGGCGATATCGATTGGCGAAGTCTTGCCGATCCGGCCACCACGACCGCCGTCTATATGCCGGCGAAGACGCTCGGCCTTCTCGTCGAGCGGGCTGTTGCCGCCGGCCTCGATCCGCGAACGCCGGCGCTCGCCGTTGCCCGCGCCACGCGGCCGGATCAGCAGCACATCGCCGCGCCGATTGGCGAGTTGCCCGAGCGGTTAGCACAAGCCGCCTTGCCTAGTCCGCTTCTAGTGATCATCGGTCACGTCACGGCGGCGGTGCGCGCTAGCGATATGAAGACCAGCGTCGCCGCCTGATCCTCACCGCTTCGCCGCGCGCTTCGGCTTGAAGTTCGCGATGCGGTTGGGCGAGCGGTAAGGCTTGCGCCCGCGCGGATAGGCCCATTCCACCACTTCCTGCGCGCGCATTTCGACCGGCGCCGAGCGGCGGCGCTTGCGCAGGGCGTGCTCGGGCGCGAGCGGCACGTGCGGCGACAGATCCAGCGCGAACAACAGCCAGTCGAGATCTTCCTCGGGCGTGACCCAGCGTTCCGGCGCAAAGCGCGTCGGCGCGAACGGCCGCGAATAGGAGAGCAGCGATTTCAGGCCGCTCGGCAGCGCGTATTCGTGCGCAAAGGTCATCGCCACCTCGCGCGCGCTGCGGTAGATCGGATCGCGCCAGCGCAGGATGGCGTGGTTGGTCTTGGAGATCGCGCCCCACAGGCCGCGCTCCTGGAACAGGGTGACGATATGGTCCTGGTCGCTCGGCCGCGCCACCAGGTCGAGCAGCCAGGCCTTCTTGCCGTGATAGGCGAGCGCCGCGCAGGCGAACACCGCGGCCTCGGCGCAATGCGCCACGCCGGTCTGCAGCACGCGCCGCGGCGACATGGCGGTGTCGCCGTCGGGCTCGAAATTGACCGGCATGCGGTCGAGGAAATCCTGGATCTTCTGCGGCGTGTCGAGGCGCGCGAAGACGCGGGTCTCGGTCGGCGTCAGCAGCGCGCGCAACCGGTTGCGATAACGAAGCGTGGTCATGGCGCCGGCAATCTCGTGTGGTGGATTTGAAGTTCGCGGCATTTTTTCAGCAGACTCTTTAAGCGAACTGCAAAACCAAGCCCACACTGGAATTATAGTGTTGCTAGTGTGGTGGTTCGGAAATCCGCTTCATTCTTGCCGCGAGTCCCTCAAGCGGATTTCCGAACCAAACCACACTAGAATTATAGGTTTGCTAGTGTCCTTCGAATCCGAAGTCCGCTCACGAGCAAGCCGCGGAATAAAGCGGACTTCGGATTCGGGACACTAGTGTCCTTTGGATCCGGAAGTTCGCTCCAGAGCGTGCTGCACAATCAAGCGAACATTCGAATCAGGACACTAGCCGCATTACCCGCTTCTTGGGGGCGCGCCGGCGCGCGCGTCCACAGTTTTGCTTGGGGCCGCGCCGTGGCTATTGGAAGAAAAGGAAGCCGGAACTGCGCCGCCGGTGGTGGCGCCGCGGTGGCGGCGGGCGCCGCCAGCGTCGCGCCCGCGCGGCCCGGCTCGGGGCCCGTCGCAGGTGCCTCGGCCGCGCCGCCGGCCTTGGGGTTGCTGCCGGTCGTGGCGCCGCCGCGGTGGGCGGCGTGCGCATCGCCTCCTGCAGCGCCGGCCGCGCCTGCGGCATCGGGACCTGGGCTGTGGGCGCGTTGGACGCAAGCGCCATGTCGGGCGCGCGCGGCGGCAGCGGCACGCCCGCGCGTGCTTCGGCCCGCGTGGCTGGATTCGGCCGGAGCGCGGCGATCAGCGCCGGGCTCGCCGCCGGGAAGGTGTCCGGCGCATAGACGTAGGCGTCGTAGCGGGTCAGGCCGATCGGCGCGCGCGCCTCCTGCACGATACGGTCGGCCTCGCGCCGGTTCTCGTAGGAGCCGCCGCGGTCGCCGAAGGTGATGTCGTAATGCGGCGTGCGCGCGATTTGCGCGTCGCGCGCCGGCAGCGCGGCGTCGAAATCGCGCTTGTCGTAGTCGAAGATACCGCGGTCACGGAAGGCGGCGGAAAAATCGGGGTTGAGCTTGATCGCCCGGTTCATGTCGTTGCTGGCGCGGGCGAAGTCGCGCTTGTCGTAGAACGCCATGCCGCGGTTGTAGAGCGCCAGCGCATAGTCGGCCTTGACGGTGAGCGCCTTGTCGTAGTCGGCGATGGCCTTGTCGAAGTCGCCGCGGTTGCGATAGGCGAAGCCGCGGTTGTTGTAAGCGTGCGCGTTCCTGGGGTCGAGCTGGATCGCCTGCGTGAAGTCCTCGGTCGCCCGGCCGAACTTGTTCAGGCCGTCGTAGGCGAGCCCGCGGCCGTTGTAGGCGCCGGCGAACTTGGGGTCGAGCTTCAGCGCCGCGCTGAAATCCTGCACCGCGCGGTCGAACGCGCGCTTGTCGTAATAGGCGGTGGCGCGGTTGTAGAAGGCGTTGACGTAAGTCGGGTCGATCTTGATCGCCGCGCCGAAGTCGGCGATGGCGCGGTCGAGCTGGCCCTTGTTGCGCCAGGCGAAGCCGCGGTTGTTGAACGCCAGGGCGTTGTTGGGGTCGAGCTTGATCGCCGCGTCGAAATCGCGGATGGCGCGGTCGTTGTCGCCCTTCAGGCCGTAGGTCGTGCCGCGGTTCGCGTAGGCCGGCGACGACTTCGGGTCGTGCCGCACGGCCTGGTCGAAATCGGCGAGCGCGTGGGCGAGGTCGCCCTTGAGCCGGAACGCGAGCCCGCGGCCCTCGAAGGCGGCGGCGCTCTTCGGGTCGAGCTTTAGAACGCGGGTGAAATCGGCGATGGCGCGGCCGTAGTCCTGCCGCGCGCGCTCGGCGAGGCCGCGCGTGAAGTAGGCGCGTGCGAAACCCGAATTGAGCTTGATGGCGGCGCTGAAGTCCGCGCTCGCGGCGGCGAAATCGTGCTGGTCGTAGCGCGCGCGGCCGCGCTCGTAGAAGGCGAGCGCGAAGCGCGGGTTGAGCGTGGCGGTCTCGCCGAAGTCGGCGATGGCGCGCTTGAGGTCGCCCTTCTGCCGCCAGGCGACGCCTCGGTTGTAGTAGGCGAGCGCGTTCTTCGGGTCGCGCTTGATGGCCTCGTTGAAGTCGGCGATGGCGCGGTCGGCGTCGCCCTTGGCGCCGTAGCTCAAGCCGCGGTCGTAGTACGCCGCCGTATCGTCCGCGTTGAGCTTGATGGCCTGGTCGAAGTCGGCAATCGCGCTGTCGTAGGCGTGCTTGAATTCGTAGGCGCTGCCGCGAGCGTAATAGGCGACGGCATAGCCCGGCTTGAGCTTGACGGCTTGCGAGAAATTATGGATGGCGCCGTTGACGTCGCCGCTCGCGCGCAACGCCAGGGCCAGGTCGTACCAGGCGATGGCGTTGCCGGGATCGCGCTTGACCGCCTGGCCGAAATCGCCGAGCGCGCGCTTGATGTCGCCCTTGGCGGCATAGGCCACGCCGCGGTCGGCGTAGGCTTGCGCGAAATCGGGCCGGTATTTGATTGCCTGGCTCAGGTCGGCGATGGCACGGTCGAAATCGCGGACGTTGACGAAAGCGTTTCCGCGGTTGTTGTAGGCGGCCGCGTCGGCCGGCTTCAGCTTGAGCGCGCGGGTGAAGTCGGCGGTCGCCTTGTCGTAGGCGCCCTTGTCGTAATCGGCGTTGCCGCGGTTGTAGAAGGCGAGCGCGTAGTGGCCGTTGAGGTTGATGGCCTCGTTGTAATTCTCGATGGCTTTGTCGAGCTTGCCCGTGGCCGCGTAGGCGACGCCGCGGGCGTTCAGTGTCGGCGCGTAGCGCGGGTCGAGGGTGGCGGCGCGGTTGAAGTCGGCGATGGCGCGGTCGTTGTCGCCCTTGAAGCTCAAAGCGATG
Organism: uncultured Pseudomonadota bacterium; assembly: GCA_963829755.1. GTDB lineage: Bacteria > Pseudomonadota > Alphaproteobacteria > Rhizobiales > Xanthobacteraceae > Pseudolabrys. The sequence continues at coordinate 71,727 of CAWHJV010000016.1, forward strand.
CCGCGGTCGCTGAAATTGCGGGCGTCGTTCGGCTGCAGCGCGATCGCCTTCGTCAGGCTGGCGATCGCCTCGTCATAGGCGCCCTGGCCGGCGAGCGCGTTGCCGCGCGCGGCGTGGGCGGCGGCGAGCCCGGGATCGAGCTTGATCGCCTGGTCGAGGTCGGCGATGGCGTGCGCATAGTCGCGCTTCTCGTGATAGGTGATGCCGCGGTTGAAATACGCATTGGCGTCGTCCGGCGACAACTTCGCCGCCTCGCTGAAATCGGCGAGCGCGCGGTCGTAGTCCTCGCGGGCGTAGCGCAGCACGCCGCGCGCGTAATAGGCGGCGGCCATCTTGGGATCGAGCGTGATCGCGGCGTCGAAATTGACCGCCGCGCGCGCCGTGTCGGGTTTGGCGGCGTAGGCCTGGCCGCGGTTGAAGTAGGCCGCGGCGAAGTTCGGATTGATCTTGATGGCGCGGCCGAAGTCGGCGATGGCCGCGTCTGACTTGCCGGCCTTGGCCTCGGCGATCCCGCGGTCGTCATAGGCGAGCGCGTACAACGGGCTCACCACGATCGGCTGGGCGGCCTCGCTCGCGCCGCGGTCGAAGCCGCGCTGGGCGCGCAGCGCTTTGCCGGGGTGGGGCGCGATCGTATAGCCGGGGGCGAGCTTGGCGACCGTCTCGAAATCGGCGATCGCCTTGGCGACGTCGTGCTTGGCGTAATAGGCGAGCCCGCGGTCGTGATAGGCGAAGGCGTCTTTCGGGTTCAGCTTGAGGGCGCGGTCGAAGTCGGCGATGGCGTTGACGAGATCGCCGCGGTCGAAATAGGCGTTGGCGCGGTCGTAATAGGCGATCTCGTATTTCGGATTGAGCTTGATGGCGGCGCTGAAATCGGCGACGGCCGCGCCGAGGTTGCCCTTGGCGCGGTAGGCGAGGCCGCGATTGTTGAGCGCGGTGGTGTTGCGCGGGTCGAGCTTGAGGGCGTGATCGAAGTCGGCGATCGCCCTGTCGCTGTCGCCCTTGGCGCCGTAGGCGACGCCGCGGTCGTAATAGGCGCGCACGTAGTTCGGATTGAGCTTGATCGCCTCGTTGAGGTCGCCGATGGCGCGATCGTACTGGTGTTTGTTGAAGTAGGCGTTGCCGCGATTCGAATAGGCGAGCGCGTAATTCGGGTCGATGCGTGCGGCGGCGCTGAAGTCGGCGATGGCGCGGTCGTTGTCGCCCTTGCTGCGGTAGGCGAGGCCGCGATTGTTGTAGGCGGCGGCGAATTTGGGGTTTAGTTTCACCGCCATGCCGAAGTCGGCGACCGCCTTGTCGAAGTCGCGCACGTTCATGTAGGCCTTGCCGCGCGCGTCGTAGGCCAGCGCGTTGGCATGGTTCAGCTTGATGACGCGCGTGAGGTCCTTGATCGCCCGGTCGTGATAGCCCATGGCCTCCAGCGCCTCGCCGCGGTTGTAGAGCGCGACGGCGAAGCCGGAATTGATGCCGATGGCGCGGTCGAAGTCCTTTACCGCCCGATCGAGCTTGCCCTGGGCCTTGTAGGCCATGCCGCGATTGTTGAGCGCGGCGTCGTAGTACGGATTGGCCGCGATGGCGCGGTTGAAATCGGCGATGGCCGCGTCGAGCTTGCCGCGCTTGCGCTGGATGGCGCCGCGGTTGTTGAGCGCCACCGCGAAGGTCGGGTCGAGCTTGATCGCCTGGTTCAGGTCGGCGAGCGCGTGTGCGCTGTCGCCCTTGCGCTTGTAGAGCATGGCGCGGCTGTTGAACACGCCGGCATAGTGCGGATTGAAGCGGATGGCCTGCTCGTAGTCCCGCAGCGCGCGGTCGATCTTGCCGCGCGCGGCGTAGGTGTTGCCGCGCTCGGTGAAGGCGGCGGCGTATTTCGGGTCGAGCTTGATGGCCTGGTCGTAGTTGTGGACGGCTTTGTCGTAGGCGCCCTTGTGCTGATAGGCGTTGCCGCGGTCGACGTAGGCCGCCGTGAACTGGGGATCGAGCTTGATCGCCAGGTCGAAGTCCGCGATGGCCCGGTCGTAGTCGTGCTGATCGCTGTAGGCGAGACCGCGGGCGTGGACCGCCTTGGCGTCCTTGGGAGCGAGGCGCACCGCCTGGCTGATGTCGGCGACGGCACGCGCGAGGTCGCGGTGCCGATAGTTCAGCAGGCCGCGGTTGTAGTAGGGCGCGGCGAAGTTGGCATCGAGCCTGATCGCCCGGTCGAACTCGGTGAAGGCGTGATCGTCGTCGCCGAGCGCGAGATAGCTCAGGCCCCGCGCGTTGTGGGCGGCGGCGTTCTTGGGGTTCAGCTTGATGGCCTTGGCGAAATCGGCGACCGCCTGCTTGTCGGCGTGCCGGCCCTGGTCGGCGAGGCCGCGGTGGTAATAGGCGTCGGCGTCGTTCGCATTGGCCTTGATGGCCTGGTCGAAGTCGGCGACCGCGCGCGCGTAATCGCCCTTCTTCAGATAGGCCTTGCCGCGGTTGTCGAGCGCGGCGGCGTTGTCGGGGGCGATGCGCACGGCTTGGTCGAAGTCGGCGATGGCGCGGCCGGAATCGCCCATGGCGGCATAGGCCAGCCCGCGCGCGTTGAAGGCCACGGTGTAGTCGGGCTTGATGTTGATGGCTTGGTTGAGGTCCGCGATGGCCTTGTCGTAGGCGTGCTTCTCATAGAGCGCGTTGCCGCGCTGGTAATAGGCGTCGGCCTGGGTCGGGTCGAGCTTGATCGCCTGGTCGAAATCGGCGAGCGCGCGGTCGACCTCGCTTTGTTCGCGGTAGGCGAGGCCCCGGTTGAAGAACGCGCGCGCGTTCTTGTCGTCGAGCTTGATGGCCTGACTGAAGTCGGCGATGGCGCGCTTGTCCGCGCCCTTGCGGTGCAGCGCCAGGCCGCGGTTGAAGTACGCCAGCGCGTTCTTGGGATCGAGCTTGAGCGCCTTGTCGAAATCGGCGACGGCGCGGTCGAGCTGGCCGCGCGCGGCATAGGTGACGCCGCGATTGTAATAGGACAGGGGGTCCTTGGGATCGAGCGAGATCGCCTGGGACAGGTCGCCGAGCGCCTGGTCGTAGTTGCGCTTGGCGAAATAGGCGACGCCGCGCTCATAGTAGGCGAGCGCGTACTTGCCGTCGAGCTTGATGGCGCGATTGTAGTTCGCGATCGCGTCATCGTAGTCGTGCTTGTCGTAATAGGCGTTGCCGCGGTTGTAGTAGGCGAGCGTATAGTTGGGATTGAGCAGGATGGCCTGGTCGTAGTCCTTGATCGCGCGGGCGACCTCGCCGCGGTTGCGGTAGGCGAGGCCGCGGTTGTTGTAGCCGAAGGCGTCGCGCGGGTTGAGCAGGATGGCTTGGTCGAAATCCTTGATGGCGCGGTCGACCTCGCCCTTGGCCGCGTAGGCGATGCCGCGGTCGTTGAGCGCCAGAATGTAATCCGGGTTGATCTTGATGGCGTGATCGAAATCGGAGATGGCGTGCTCGTAATCGCGGATATCGCGATAGGCGAGGCCGCGGCTGTGATAGGCGATGGCATCCTTGGGGTTGAGCTTGATGGCGCGGTCGTAGTCGGGGATCGCGCGGTCCGGCTCGCCCTTGGCGCGGTAGGCCATGCCGCGGTTGTAGAAGGCGAGCTCGTTGTTCGGATCGATCCTCACCGCCTGGTTCAGCTTGTCGACGGCACGGTCGTAGTCCCCGCGGTCGTAGTAGATGTGGCTCAGCGTGTTGAGCGCGGCCGCGTTGCGCTTGTCGTAGGTGACGGCCTGCTCGAGGTCCTGCGCCGCGCGGTCGGTTTCGCCACGGTCGCGGAAGGTGAGGCCCCGGCTGTAATAGGCGTCGGCGTCCTTGCCGTTGAGCGAAATGGCTTGGTCGAAGTCGGCGACGGCGAGATCGTATTTGCTCTGCGCGCGATAGGCCTTGCCGCGTTCGGTATAGGCTTCCGCCTTCAGCTTGTTGGATTTGGTCTTGTCGACGATCGCCCCACACGCCGCGATGCGCTTGTCGGGCGTGACATCGGTCTTGGCGCGGCACGCGTTGAGCTGCTCGCGCGTGAACGCGGACGCGCCCTGCGCCGCGAGCAGGATCAACGCCGCGGCGCTGCTGCCGACGATCAGGTGCCGTAGTGTTCGCTCCATGCGGCGTCGCCTCGCATGAGCGCGCAAAGTCCGCGCGCCCCGTTCAGTTCGCCCGCAATCTAGTCGCATCGCGCGGCGATGGCGCGCGTCGCGTCAAATTTGCCGGAGTTAACATTAATCGGCGCGCGCGCGGTTAACGCGCCGCGCGTCGAACCGGCGCGGCGGCGGCTAAAAAGAAGCGCCCGCATCGGCGGATGCGGGCGCGCGCAACGGTGAAAAGACCGGCGGCCTACTGGTCGGCGGTGGCGGCGGCCGCGGCGTCGGCGTTGACGCTGAAGCCGTCCGGGGAATCCGCGACGGCGTCGACGGCCCGGTCGGCCGCGCTATCGACCGCGGCCGCGGCGGCCTGGCGGGCCGCGGCGGCCATGTCGTCGAGGACGTATTGCGGCGGCATCACGTAGGCCAGCACCCGCCACTTCGGATAGACCGACTGGCGGACGTGGCGGCCGTGATTGCCAGAGACAATGATCGGGTTGCCGCGGCCGTCGGTGCCGCGCACGACGCCGACGTGGCCGTTGTTGGGGCCTTTGCGGTAGAGAATGGCGATGGCGCCGACGCGCGGGCCCTTCAGGCGCTTGCCGTATTTGAGGAACGAGCGCGCGGCGCGCGAATGCGTGCCTTTGCCGCCGGCGCGGCGGAGCACGAAGTTCATGAAGTCGGCGCACCACAGCTTGGTCGGCAGCCCAAGCTGCCGCGCGGTGCGGCCGCGCCAGCGCAGCGCCTGGAGCAGCACCATGGCGGCGCCGGGCACCTGCCCCGCCGACTCGATGGCCGCCGTGCGGCTGCGCACGACGTGTTCGAGCGGTTCGACGCTGGCGAAACGCTTGTCGTGGGCGTTGGCCTTGGGCTTACTGTTGACCGCCTGCGCCGGCGCGGCGACGCCGAGCACCAGGGCACCTGTGAGCAATGCTGCGATCGAGCGTTTCATGGTTCCAGTCCCGTCAGCGGCGACGAGGTTCCAGCTCCTTTTCAACTCGTTATTCATGACAACGCGGGATAGAACCGCAAGCGAGTGCCGGTTGTTGTCGGGTTAAGCTTTTGTTTATGGTTAACCGGCGTTGACCATGGTTTGCGCCCGGCTGCGCCAAGCTGCAGCGATATGCGGCACTCAGCCGATCTTGTAGCGGATGGGCACGACAATCGGGATGCGCCGGTCGACCACTTTGGGTGGCGGCGGCGCCAGCAGCCGCGACTGTCAGTTCGCCACGGCGTGTGGATCGTGACGCGCCCGCGCCAGCACGAGCTCGAGCGTCTTGGCGAGCCAGATGGTCCAGCTCAGCACCGAGGCGAAGAGAAGCCCCACCATCACCGCCTTCACGACGATGTCGGCGTTCATGAACATGCCCCACGGCGACAGGTCGCGGGCACCCGCACCGCGATCGCCGGGGCAGGCGTGGCGACGGTCGGGGCCGGGGCCACGGCCGGGGCGGTTGCCGCTGGCGGCTGCGGCGCCGGCGCCGGCAGCAAGGCCATCACCACGACGGCGGCGAGAAGCGGCCGCCGCAGGCGGAAACCGGCGGGCTTGAGGTCCATCCGGCCGCCGATCTGGTCCTTTGCCGGGGCCATTCCTCGTGTCTTTGCTCAGTTTAGTACTGTGGTGGCATCGGGCGGCAGGGCGCGCGAAACCGTCCGCGTTAGCGCTACCCGGCACGGCGGCGTGGGAACCGTCCCGCCGCGAAAAATCTTATTTCGTCCGCAATTTGCTCCCTTTGGCGGCCGATTTCGCCGGTATCGGGCCCGCAACGACTGATTCAGACCCAGAGAACGCGGGGGAATTCCGGAATGAAGAAGCTGTTTTGCGCGGGCGCGCTGGCGCTCGCGATGCTCGGATCGTTGTCCGCCATCCCGGCTGCCCGGGCCGCCGAGGGTGGCTTGGCCGCGACGCAAGGCCAGCCGGCGGCGGCCATCGACATCGCGCGCATCAAGAGCGTGCTCCATCTGACGTCGGCGCAGCGCGCCTATTGGCCGCCGGTCGAAGCGGCCCTGCGCCGCCTCGCGCGCGAGCAGCGGGCGGGCTCCGGCGGCCTCATCCACCGCATCGGCCACCGCGTGGTTTCGGTCGTGCTGACCGGCGCCGCCATCAGGCAACTCGCGGCGGCGGCGCGGCCCCTGTTGGCGCGGCTCGACGACGACCAGAAGATGGCGGCGGCGCAGCTCGCGGACGACATGGGCCTCGGGCCGGTGGTGGCCGCGCTCAACTGAGCGCCGCGCCTTCGCGGCGATCCGTGTGAACGGCAAAACCGCCCCGCCGGGCTCCGGCAGGGCGGTGTGCTCGTTCTTGCGTCGCCAGCTTTCGACTTCCAGCGTGGCTGAAAGTCTCAGTCGCGGTAGCGCACGACCTGGCCGCCGTAGCCGCTGCTGTAGCTGCGGCCGCTGCCTTCGTCACCGCAGTTGCAGTTCACGCCGCGCACGTTGCGATAGACCGTGACGTGCCGGACGCTGCCGCCACCCCGCACGTTGACCACCCGGTTGTGGTACTCGTTGCGGTACTTATTGGTGGTGTTGGTCCGATGCAGCACCACGTCGCGCACGACGGTGTTGGTGCGATGCACGACCACCGTGCGGTTGATGACCGGCCGCACATGCACGACCAGGCGGTTTTCCTGGATCAGCCGCGTGCGGCCGCGCACCACGCGCGTGCGATTGACGATACGACGGTGGGTGCGGACGATCGGTGCGCCGCGCACGACCCGACGGGTGTGGTAGGAAGAATCCGGGCGCATACAGTTGCAGGCAGTATCGTAGTGCTGTGCCTGAGCCGGACCCGGAGTGATACCCGCCAGCCCGAGGACAAGCAGGGCACCACAGAACGCCATGTACACATTTCTCATGTCTAACGCCCCGTTAACCATTTAAGAGTAGTCGCCATAATCATTTTCTAGTCGTTAACCATATTTGTAAACCATAAATTAACTATTGTTTCCACTCTGTTCCCGGTCTGATTCGGGCGCCCGCGGGCGGCGCTGACCCCCACAAGTGGACATTGGGCAGGGTGTCAGGGCCGCAGCCGCTAGATGTAGTGGTGTTGCCGAATTACTCGGCCATCTACTTTTTGAGTCTGTGCGAACGCTTCCCTGAGCAGGCCGAGGTCGGAATGGGGCCTGGCGATCCGCGCCACGGCGTCATGGTTCTTCGGGTCGAGATACCATTGGACGACCCGCAGCGCGTCCTCCATGACATTCGCCATCATGAAATCCACCATGGCCGCGCGGTGCGTCTCGATGGAGGATCCGCGCGCGCATGATGATCGGCAGGCGGCGGCTAAGGAAGGTTCTTGTTCGCCATACCGGCTCCGGCCCGGATCGGCGTCGACTGCGCTCATCTGGAACGACGTTACTCCTTACCGAGTGAACGCCTTTCCGGCCGCGTATCCCGTCCTGTAATGTAGCGCATCAAATCATTCAGAAACCGAGAGGAAACGTCTGTGGCCGACCCGCTTACCGAAGCCCGCCGTGAGCTTGCGCTCGCCAACCGTATGGTCGCGAACGAGGGGGTGATCGACGCCTTCGGCCATGTCAGCATGCGCCATCCCAACGATCCCAACCGCTACCTGCTCTCGCGTTCGCGCGCGCCGGAGCTGGTCTCGCCCGACGACTTCATCGAATACGACCTCGACTCCCGGCCGATCCGCGAGCCGGGCGCGACCCAGTACTCGGAGCGGGTGATCCACGGCGAAATCTACAAGGCGCGGCCCGACGTCAATTCGGTATGCCACAACCACGCGCCGGCCTTCATGCCGCTGCTCGCCACCGGCACCGATTACGTGCCGGTGTTCCATCTCGGCGCGGTCGGCGGCATCAGGCCGCCGTTCTGGGACCAGCAGGACGAGTTCGGCGACACCAACATGCTGGTGATCAAGCCGGAGGAGGGCGCCTCGCTCGCGCGGGCGCTCGGCGAGGGCTGGATGGTGCTGATGAAGCGCCACGGCGTCACCGTCGCCGGCGTCAGCGTGCGCGATTGCGTGTTCCGCGCGATCTATTCCGCCCGCAACGCCGCGTACCAAGTGCAGGCCATGACCATCGCGCAGTCCGTCGACATGCTGTCGCCGGGCGAAACGGAGCTGGCGGGCAAGATCACCACCTCGACCACCGGGCTGGTGCGCGCCTGGGAATATTGGGCGATGCGGGTCGCCCGCGCGAGCGGGCTGCCCGAGGCGGGCAGGGCCGCGAAGAAATCGACCCGGAGCGCACCGGCGCGTAAAAGGGCGGCCAAGAAGAGCGTGGCGAAGAAGAAGGCCAGGGCAACGAAGAAGAAACGCCGGTAGCGCTGGTTCAGGTAATCATCGGCGCGTCGTCACCGCGCCGATGGCCGCGAGCATGGCGGCGCGGCCCTGGTCGAGGGTCGCCCGTACGCTCTCGTCCTTGCCGATGGCGCCCATCTCGCGCTGGCGTTTGACGGTCGCCTCCACCATCAGCGGGTCGAGCCCGAGTTCGCGCAACGTCGCCGCCAATTCTTCCATCTCGGCGGCGCGGCGTTCGCCATGGCGCGCCATGCGCTCGATGTTGTAGTCGCCCATCTTCTCGAAATCGAGCGCCGGATAGTTGTTCCGCATGGAGACCAGCACGTCGTCGAGCAGGCCGGCGCGCGACGCCGCGAGATAGCATTCGAGCGTCAGCGCCTCGAGGCCCTTGATCATGACGCTGCGGATCATCTTGATCGCCGCCGCCTTGCCGGTCTCGCCGCCGACCACCTTGAGCGTCATCTCCAGGTCCTCGAGCAGCGGCGCGATTTCCTGCGCGTGCGGGCCCGCGATCAGAAGCGGCGTGCGGTGGCGCTTGGGATGGATCGGCGCGATCACCGCCACGTCCACATAGCGCGCCTTGCCGTCAAGCAGCGCGGCGGTCGCCTGCTTGCGCCCGGGCGAGACCGAGTTGATGTCGAGATACCAGGGATTGCCGGCGAGATGCGGCGCGACCGACTGCGCCGCCGCGTAATTTGATGCAGCCGTTACAGCCGAAATGACCATGTCGCTGTCCCGCACGGCGTCTTGCGCCGACGTGGCGAGCCGCACGCTCATCTGGGCGCCGGCCGCCTTCAGCTTCTCGCCTTCGGCATTCGGGAACATGATGTCCCAGGCGGCGATGCGCTCGATGCCGCCTTCGCGCAGCCCCGAAGCTATGGCCTGGCCGGCCTCGCCGAAGCCGATGAAGGCGATGCGGGGGGTGTTCCGGCCGGTCATCGCTATTCCTGTCCGCTCTCACAGTCGCCACAGCGACGATACACGCTCTCGTAAGGTGCGCTAACCGAGGCAGCCGCCCGCCCTGTACAAGCGGCGGCACCCTTGAGGATGCCGCCGCCATCAACGGTGTCAAACGGCTACTTGTTTACGTTGTACAGTCGCGCTTTCGTTGTCTTCTCGTAATCCAAGCCGTGCGGATAGGTCAGGATCTCCATGCTCTGCCCCCACGGGGTGAGGAAATAGACGAAGGTCTCGCCGCCGTTCGGCTGGTGCGACACCGGCGTGGGATTTCCGAGCACGCGCACGCCCGGCACCGACTTGAGATAGGCGACGGCCTTGGGCATGTCCTTCACATAGAAGGCGATGTGCATGGCGCCGACGTCGCTGTTCTTGGGCGGCGTCTCCACCTGGTCCTTGGCGGTGTACTGGAACAACTCGACGTTCTGCGTCGGCCCGCAACGCACCATGGCGAGCGTGGTCTTGGCGCGCGGATCAACGTTGAGATTGGTGTGCATCCAGTTGCCCTTCGGATCGGCGAAGGGGCCGGCGGTGTAGACGTAGGTGCAACCCAGCACCTTGGTGAAGAAGTCAACTCCCTGCTTGAGGTTGGGAACGGTCAGGCCGACGTGGTCGACGCCGACCGCCGACGGAATTCCGTTCGCCATGACCGGCGCCGCGCTCGTCGCCATCAGGACGCCGGCCGCAAGGCCAATGATGGTTCGCCTGAAATTGGTGCTCATCGCAGATTTCCTTTCCGGGAAAGACGGGTTGCCACCGGAATATTTGAGACCTGAAAAGTTTAGATGTAAAGCATCTCGGGCCGAAAAAGACCGCCGGCGCGCGGCGCAATCCATCGGCGGTTGCTGCTGTCTCGGTATGCCGCCGCATGGTGCGGCGGCGCATTTGTCCGGGGGCCGGCCCGCCGTGGCTGCGTTCGCACGCCTCCGGCGTGCCGTGGGTGTGGAACGAACTCGATGGCCCTCAGGCCCCAAGGCTTGGCCCCTCTTGCGCTGATCCTCAGTCCAGGCGAACGGCTTTCAAGTTCGTCCGCCGGCGCGCGTGAACGCCAGCACGAAGTTGTTGGCGGGCATCGGCGCGGCTTCGACGAGCGACAGCCCGGCCTCCTTGGCGAGCGCCGCGAGGTCGTCGACGTCGCGCACGCCCCATGCCGGATTGCGCGTGCGCAAACTGGCATCGAAATCGGCGTTGCTCGGCGCGGTGTGTACGCCGCCGTGCTTGAACGGCCCGTAAATGAAGAGATGGCCGCCCGGGCGCAGCAGCCGGCCGGCGCCGGCGATCAGGTTCTGCGATACCGCCCAGGGCGAGATGTGCAGCACGTTGTTGCACATGATGGCGGCGAGCGGCCCGCCGCTGCCGTTTTCCCCCTGCCAGACCCAGTCCGGCGTCATCAGGTCGATGCGTTGCGGCGGCCGCAGATTGGCGAGCCCAGCCTGCTTTCGCCAGGCGGCGATACTGGTGAGGTGGGCATCGGCGATATCGCTCGGCCACCAGGTCAACTGAGGCGAGCGGCCGGCGAATTCGGCGGCGTGCTGGCCAGTGCCGCTGCCCAATTCCAGGACGTCGCCGCTTGCCCGGACCAGGATCGGCGATAGCGCCGACCAGATCGCATCGTGGTTGCGCTGAAAGGCGGGCAATTCCAGCCGGCCGTCGGCCGCCGGCGGCGCGGTATCCTTCCCGAATTCGACCACGAATTTTGGCATGGCTGTCCCCGAAAACGATTGCTGCGGGGCACTTAGCCATTCAGGCCGGGCTGGGTCAAAGCGCTATTGCGGCACCCGGCGCGGTGCCCCAACCGACCAATCCGAACGTCTAGCAAGCGGGCCATCGCCACGCGCGCGGCGGCGGTCTATGATAGACGCCTTCGATGGTGCAGGGAGGCGACCATGATCCTCGGCCTGTCTATTGCGACATTCACAGCATTGCATGTGGTCATCAGCCTGATCGCGATCGTCACGGCCTGATTGTGGTCTTGGCGATGGTGGGCGGCAGCAAGCCGGCGGGATGGACCGCGCTGTTCCTGCTGACGACGGTGTTGACCAGCGCTTCCGGCCTCCTATTCCCGATCAGCCATTTCACGCCCGCCTTGGGCACGGGCGCCGTGTCGCTGGTGGTGCTGGCGGTCGCGTTGGTCGCGCTCTACGGCAGAAACCTAGCCGGCGCCTGGCGCTGGGTCTATGTGGTGACGGCCGTGGCGGCGCTCTATCTCAATGTGCTGGTCGTGATCGTCCAGGCATTCCTGAAAGTGCCGTCCCTGCATCCGCTGGCGCCGAACGGGAACGAACCGCCGTTCCTGATCGCGCAAGGCGCGGCGCTGGCGCTTTTCGTTGTCTTGGGGATTGTGGCGCTGATCCGGTTCAGACCGGTCGCGTTGAAGCCCGCCTAGCGGCGAACGGGCCGTTTTCGGGTCAGTGGTGCAGCCCGTCGAATTGCAGTTCGAACAGGATGTCGGCGCTGGGGCAGAAGCGCGGCGGCGTGCTGACGGCCGCCGGCATCTGATCGAGCCATGCGCGGCAGGACTGCTTGCAGGGACACCCTTCGCAGCGGTGCAGGGCGGTGAAGTAGCTGAGGCTCGATCGCGGCAGGACGGCGCCCGCCGGGTCGATATCGAGGCGGCGCATCATTTCGCGCAGATAAACCCGCCGTTGCTGAGTTCGTTCCGCCGTCGCCAGCGCCATGGCCCCTGTCCCTTGTTCTTGAATTGACCAAGCAATAGTTGGCCACGGCCGGGCGGCCATGATCTAAATCAACGGCGGCGCAAATCGTGGGGAAAGCGGACTTAAGAGCCGCGGCGGCCGGTCGCGTGGTTGCCGGCGATCCGGCCGAACACCGCGCCGCGCAGCACCGAGGTGGCGCCGGCATAGGCGCCGTAATAGAGCCCGATGGTTTCGCCGGCGGCGTAGAGCCCGGGGATGACAGCACCGTCGCTGTCGATGACGCGGGCGTCGGTGTCGACCTTGAGACCGCCGAAGGTGAAGCAGTTGCCGCAGATGATGGGAAAGGCCCGGAACGGCGGCTTGTCGATCGGTCGCGCCCAGTTCGATTTGACCGGCGTCAAGCTCGGCTTGGTGGCGAGGCCGTCGAGCTCAAGCGGCTTGAAGGAGCCGGCAGCCGGGCAGGCGGCGTTATAGGCCGCGACCGTCTCGCTGAGCGCAGCACCGTCGAGGTCGAGCTTGCCGGCGAGCTCCGGCAGGCTGCCGGCCTCGATCGGCGGCTGGTCGGAGCGCACCGAGCGGCGCCAGTTCGGCACGTCGTCGAGCTTGGAATCGAGGATGCAGTAGGCAATGCCGTCCGGCTCATCGAGAATGACGCGGGTGATCGCCTCGTAGGTGGCATCCACCGTGGCTGGCGCCTCGTCGACAAAGCGTCGGCCGCGCTTGTTGACCAGGATGCCATAATTGAACACCAGCACCACCGGCTCGGTGGCGCCCGAGCGCGGGTCGAGCGGCTCGGCGTGGATGCTGCCGTAGTCGCCGCAGGCCGCGGCGCCGGCGGCGAGCGCCATGCGGATGCCTTCGCCCTTGTTGTAATAGCCGCCGCGCGCGACCGGCCGCATGTAGCGGGCGCGGGGTCCGAGATAATGCGTGAGCATCTCCGGATTGCCCTCGAAGCCGCCGCAGGCCAGCACCACCGCGGGCGCGCGCAGCTCAAGCGACGCGTGGCCGGGGCCGGTGCATCGGACGCCGACGATCGCGCCGCCGCCGTCCTGGATCAGGCCGCGGGCGGTGGTCTCGTAGAAGACGTGGGCGCCGTTGCTCTCGCACCAGCCGGCGAGCGCCTCCACCAGCGCCAGCCCGCCGCCGATGGGCGCCATGCGCGGCTGGGAGGCGGTGATGAAATAGGTCGGCAGGAAATCGAATTTGACGCCGAAGGTCTTGAGCCAGCCCACGGTCGGGCCGACCGCGGCGGCGAAGGTCGAGATCACCTCCGGGTCGGCGAAGCCGAGCGTCTTGACGATGGGCGACCAGTTCTCCCAGTCGCGCGCGGTCTCCGCGACAAGTTCGGGATCGAGATAGTGCCCGGCGTTGCGGGCGAAATGGCTCTCGAAGTCGTCGGAGACTTCGGTCTCGCTCTTCATGCGCAGCAGCGCTTCGGTCCAGCGGGTCTGGCCGCCGCGTTCTTCTTTGGGCGCGCGCTCCAATAGCGCGACCTTGGCGCCCGCCTGCAAGGCGGTCGCCGCCGCCGACAGCCCGGCAATGCCGCAGCCGACAACGACGACGTCGAAATTTTCCGTATTCACTTGCCTTCCCCCCGGGTCATTATTCTTTTGGGACAGCTTCTCCGGCGGATCGGCAGCGCGCAAGCCCGGTCTCTGATGATCGGGCTTGCGTTCAGTGCCTCAGGCGTCTTCCGGGTTGTCGACGTAGCGCAGGCCCGCCTTCTCCAGCGGCTCGCGCATCTTGTACATGTCGAGGCCGAGCACGCCGGCGGCGAGCTGCTTGCGCTTGCCGTCTTCCTCGTCGTGGCGCTTCTGCGCCTTCTGCGCCTTCTGCGCTACGTCGACCGCGCGCGCGCATGGAGGTCGCAAGCAATTCGCCGAACATGCCGTCGGTGTTGTCGGCGGTGCAGCCGACCACGACCACGTCGCCTTCCTGGCACTGCTCGATCGCCACGTGCAGCATCCAGTTGTCGCCGGGCTGCGCCAGCACGGTGACGGCGGGCCCGGCGATCCGCGCGCCCGACCAGATCGGCCGCAGATAAGGCTTCATCAGCCCGGAGCGGCCGAGCGCTCCGCGCTGTGGGGCCACGCCAACCGCTAAGTTGTCCCGCTTCGCGGACCATCCTTGCGCGCCGCACTCGCAGTCGTTGTGACGCGTCAGTTTTCGCGTGCGTCATGTGGCGCCGATATCACAACCCCATCTTATCGATGTGGATTCGGTCCAATGCCGTCATTGAATCTTGCATCGATTTGTCGGCTTTGTATCGTCACGAATGGTGCTGGGAATATTTGAGAGGCGAGGGTGATGTTTCGTTCTTTGTTCGTTGCAGGATTGTTGCTTGGCGGTTCATTGATGATGACGACGGCGGCGGTGGCGGCCGATCTTCCGGTGAAGGCGGAGCCTTTGTCCGCGATGACGAGCCCGGCGGTGAACTGGACCGGGTTTTATGTCGGTGCTTTCGGTGGCTATCATTATGGGAATGTTACGCAGGAGGGCTGTGTCGGCTTGTGTCCCGTGGACCCGAAGCTCAAAGGTGGGCTGTTCGGTTTTCAAGGCGGCTATGACTATGAGTTCAGCAATCACGTGGTTCTCGGCGGGTTCGGCTGGGTGCCGCTCACCCGCCTGACGGCGAGCTATGATCTCGGCTTCGGTCTGATTTACGACGTCAGGACGCGTTTCGCCGCTCTGGCCGCGGCCCGTGTGGGCTATGCGTTCGATCGCTGGCTGCCGTACGTTTTCGGCGGGGTGGGTTACGCTAACATCGAGATCAGTTCGGGCGGGACCAGCTGGAGAGAGGGCTATGTCGGTCCGGTCGCCGGTCTTGGCGTCGAATATTCATTGATGCGCCATGTCTCGGTCGATTTTCGCTACATGTACTCGAGTGCGCCCAAGAAAACCTATGATTTCGGCGGCGGGCCCGAACAATACGGCGAGTTCGCTTCCAACTTCCTGGCTGCCGTCAATTATCGGTTCTGACCAAGCGTGACCGTGACTGTCGCTCGATCTTCCAATGCGATGACCCGATGACCGAGCGGCTCGGGGGCAAGACCGCCATCGTGACCGGCGGCACCAGCGGGATCGGTCTTTCGATTGTCGAAACGTTCCGGCGTCGTGGCGCCACGGTCATCTTCACCGGTCGCGACATCGATCGCGGCCGGGCGGTCGCTGAGGCAACCGGGGGGTTGTTCGTCGCCGCGGATGCCGCCGACCGAGATCATGCTGCGAAGGTCGTGGGGCGCGCGCTTGACCTGGCCGAGCGTATCGACATTCTCGTCAACAATGCGGGCGGGCCGGGGCATCGCGGCGGCGTCGAGAAGACGCCGCACGAAGCCATCGACGAGTCGATCGGGATCCATTTGACGGCGCCTTGGCTCTTGGTGGCCGAGGTCGCGCCGGTCATGCGGGGTCTGGGCGGCGGCAGCATCATCAATCTCGCTTCGGTGGCCGGTCAGCGGGTCGGGGTCTCCTTCATCGCCTATTCGGTGGCCAAGGCCGCGTTGCTGCATCTGACGCGCTGCGCTGCAGCGGAATTCGGCCATTCGGGAATTCGGGTGAATTCCGTCTCTCCTGGCTTTATCGCGACTCAGATTCACGGATCGTGCTTCGACAAGGACGAGTCGCGTTCGGCCGAGATCATGGCGATGATCCAGCGCAAATTCGTGGCACGGCAAGCTTTACCCATGGCCGGCGAGCCCAATGATGTCGCCGAAGCGGTGCTCTATCTTGCCTCGGACGAGTCGCGGTTCGTCACCGGCACGGACCTCGTCGTCGATGCCGGCGCGATGTGGGGACAGTCCGGGCTGATTTGACCGCTTCGGCCTGGTGGTGCAGCCGGTCGAACTGCAACTCGACTAGTGGAGCGAATTTGACATTTGATACCCATTTGCAGCGGGCCAAATATCAAATGTCAAATTCAAAACTCCACTAGAATCAAATAGTTGCTAGTGTCCCGAATCCGAAGTCCGCTTTATTCCGCGGCTTGCTCGTGAGCGGACTTCGGATTCGAAGGAAACTAGCAAACCTATAATTCTAGTGTGGTTTGGTTCGGAAATCCGCTTGAGGGACTCGCGGCAAGAATGAAGCGGATTTCCGAACCACCACACTAGTGGTCCTTTGCTTCCGACATTTGCGCCAGGGCTTGCGGCGATGGGATGCAAATGTCGGAAGCGGACCACTAGGATGTTGGTGCTGGGGCAGAAGCGCGGGGGCGTGCTGACCGCGGTGGGCGTCTGGTCGAGCCATTCCCGGCAGCTTTGCTTGCGGGGGCAACTCTCGCAACGGTGCAGGGCGGTGAAGTAGCTCAGGCTTGACTGTGGCAGGATGGCGCCGGCGGGATCGATATCGAGGCGCCTCATCATTTCGCGCAAATATACCGGCCGTTGGGTGAGTTCCGTTGCCGCGAGAGCCATGACCGTCGCCTTCCCATTTGATTGGATCCATAGGCGGCGTGTTCTGTGGAGGGTCGGACTTATCAGCGGCGCGCTTGCCCGGCCTCACCGCCTCACACGTCTTCCGGGTTGTCGACGTAGCGCAGGCCGGCCTTCTCCAGCGGCTCGCGCATCTTGTACATGTCGAGGCCGAGCACGCCGGCGGCAAGTTGCTTGCGCTTGCTATCTTCCTCATCGTGGCGCTTTTGCGCCTTCTGCGCCACCTCGACCGCGCGCGCCTTCGGCACGATCACGACGCCGTCGTCGTCGGCCACTACCGCATCGCCCGGCTCCACATTGACCCCGGCGCAGACCACCGGGACGTTGACCGCGCCCAAAGTCGCCTTGACCGTGCCCTTGGCCGAGACCGCCTTCGACCACACCGGGAAGTTCATGTCATGCAGTGGTCGCACGTCGCGGCAGCCGGCGTCGATGATCAGCCCCTTGACGCCGCGCGCGCGCATGGAGGTGGCGAGCAATTCGCCGAACATGCCGTCGGTATTGTCGGCGGTGCAGCCGACCACGACCACGTCGCCTTCCCGGCACTGCTCGATCGCCACATGCAGCATCCAGTTGTCGCCGGGCTGCGCCAGCACGGTGACGGCGGGGCCGGCGATCTGGGCGCCCGCCCATATCGGCCGCAGATAAGGCTTCATCAGCCCGGAGCGGCCGAGCGCTTCGTGCACGGTGGCGCAACCGAGCGCCTCGAAGGTGGCGACGGCACTATGGTCGGCGCGTTGGATGTTGCGGACGACGACGGGTTTCATGGGATCATTCCTCGAATTGGTAAGCGCGCGTTAGCCGAGCTCGAATGCCACGGTCGGGAACAGGCGCTGATAGGCCTCGCCGTAGGTCATCGGCACGCCGGTGTTGCGCGAGCCCTGGATGCCGCGGTTGAGCGCCACGCGCTCATAGTAGTGCCAGAGGTGCTTCTGCGCGGCGAGGATCTGGAAGGCGGCGTATTTCTGCTCCCACACCTCGTCGATCTTGAGGATCACCTGCGGCTTGAAATTGCACTGCTCCGGCTGGTGCGGCTCGAACAGCAGCACCGGCGGCGCCGAATACTTGTACTTGGCACCGGGCTTGTGGCCCATGGCCTGCGCCACCACGCGGGTTTCCTGCGCGAAATGCGCGGCGTTGGGATGATCGAAATTGTAGGGGTCTTCCAGCGCGTGGGTGAGCACGAAGGATGGATTGAGTTCGCGATAGATGTCGACCATGCGATCGAAGTTGGCTTCCGTCAGCTTGAGCGGATAGTCGCCGCAGTCGAAGAACTCGATCTCGGCGCCGAGCAGGTCGGCGGCGCGTTGCGCCTCGTCCTTGCGCCCGGCCTTGACGCTTTCGAGCGTGGCGCCCGCTTCCTTCCAGGCGAACTGGCTTTCGCCGCGCTCGCCGAAGGACAGGCACACGATCTTCATCCTGTAGCCCTTCTTGGCGTGCAGCGCGATGGCGCCGCCCGCGCGCCAGACGAAATCGCCCGGATGGGCGGTCACGACGAGCCCGGTCTTCTGGTCGGCCATTTGCTCAGAACTCCCTTTATTCGCGCGGTTTCTTTAACTAGGTAAGGCTTAGAAAGGAAGCCGTTCCCCATGACAGATGCCCCGACCACCTTGCGCGTCGCCTTCGGCGACTATCCCCACACCCTGCCGCTCAAGCGGGGGGAGATCACCTCGCCTTGGCTCACGCTCGACTTCGTCGAGGTCAAGCCGATGCACAAGGCGTTCAAGCCGATGGTGCGCGAGCATGCTTACGACGCCAGTGAATTGGCGCTGGTCACCGTGTTGCAGGCGAAGGCCTGCGACAAGGGGCTGACGCTGCTGCCGGCGGCCATGTTGTCGCGCTTCCAGCACCATACGGTGCTGTACAATTCGGAGCGCGGCACGCTCGCGCCCGCCGATCTCGCCGGCAAGCGCATCGGCGTGCGCTCCTACAGCCAGACGACCGGCGTTTGGATCCGCGGCATCCTGCAGAACGACTACGGCGTGGATCTGAGCGGCGTGCAGTGGGTGACCTTCGAGGACGGTCACGTTGCCGAATGTCCCGATCCGCCCGGTGCGATCCGCGCCGAAGCGGGCAAGGACATCACCCAGATGCTGATCGACGGCGAGATCGATGCCGCGATCTACGGCGCCGCCATGCCCAAGGATGCGCGGCTGACAGAGCGTCGTTGCCGAGCCGGAGGCCGACGCCAAGGCGTGGTACGCCAAGCACCATCTGGTGCCGGTCAATCACATGGTGGTGGTGCCGGACGAACTGGTGGCGGCGAAGCCGCAGGCGGTGGCCGAACTCTACCGGCTGCTCGAAGCGGGCCGCAAAGCGGCGGGTCTGCCGGCGGCGGGCGAGCCGGACATGGCGCCGTTCGGCAAGGACGCCAATCGTCCTTGTCTTGAATTGCTCATCGGCTACGCGGTGCAGCAGGGCCTGATCCCGGAGCGGATCGATCCCGACCGGCTCTGGTAGCGCCACGGCGCCTGCGCGATGCGCTCGCCCGCTCACGTCGGCCTCGACGCGAGTTGACCGGGGCCGCGCCAGACCATGAACGCCATCGCCGCCAGCAGCACGAAGCCGCCCGGCCGCAGCACGAAGTTCAGCGCGTCTGCCGCGACGGGGGCGGGATAGACCAGCAATGCCGCGGCAAGCACGAAGCCCGCGCGTTCCGCCACGGTCAGCGGCCGCCGCAGCCAGCCGGCGAACGCGATCGACAGCGACGCCACCGCGCAGGTGGCGAGCACCGTCGAGGCGGCGATCCGCCCGGCCGAGCCGATCAGCAGCAGGCCGGGCATGGAGACGAACAGGAATGGGACCAGCAGCTTCACGAAGCCGAGGCGTACGGCCTCCATGCCGGTTTCCGGCGGTGCCGGCGCCGGAAATGCCGGCCGCGGCATAGGCGGCGAGCGCGACCGGCGGCGTGATCGCCGACACCAGGCCGTAATAGAAGATGAACATGTGTGCGGAGATCTGCGGCACACCCATTTTCACCAGCGCCGGGGCGACCAGCACCGCCAGCAGCAGATAGGCCGCCGAGGTCGGCAGGCCCATGCCGAGCAGGAACGACGTCGCCGCGGTCAGGATCAGCACCAGCCACAGATTGCCGCCACCCACCTGCAGGATCAGCCCCGACAACATGAGGCCGAGGCCGGTGAGATTGAGCACGCCGATCACCACGCCTGCCGCGGCGACCGCGGCGACGATGGGCATCACCGACACCACCGTCTCGGTGCAGACCTTGAGCATATCCATGAGCCCGAGCCGGGACTTCGACGACCACGGCATCAGCACGAGCGCCATCGCCAGCGCGATCACCGCCGCCCGCATCGGAGTGACCTCTTCGATCAGCATGACGACGAGCGCGATCAGCGGCAGCAGCAGATAGCCGCGGTAGAGCAGCACGCGGCCCGCGAGCTTGAGCCCGCCGGCGTCGTCACGGGCGAGGTCGAGGCGGCCCGCTTCCAGCCGCACCGCGATCAGCAGCGCCAGCACATAAAGCGCGGCGGGAATGATGGCGGAGACGGCGATGGTCGTATAGGGCACGCCCATGATCTCGGCCATCAGGAAGGCGGCGGCGCCCATGACCGGCGGCAGGATCTGGCCGGCCGCCGAGGCCGCCGCTTCGATGGCGCCGGCCGTGGCCGCGCTGTAGCCGACACGCTTCATCAGCGGAATGGTAAAGGTGCCGACCGTGACGACGTTGGCGACCGCGCTGCCGTTGATGGTGCCGAGCATCGAGCTCGCCAGCACCGCGCTCAGGCCCGGGCCGCCCTGGGTGCGGCCGGTAATGGCGCGCGCGACGTCGACGAACAGTTCGCCGGTGCCGATCTTCATGAGGAAGGTGCCGAGCAGCGCGAACAGGAAGATGTAGTCGACCGCCACGCCCATCGGGATGCCGTAGATGCCTTCGGTCGACAGGAACAGCGTGGAGGTGAGGCGGGCGAGATCGTAGCCGGCGTTGCCGTATTCGCCGGGGATCAGGTAGCCGAACGCGGCATAGAGGATCGACGCCACCGCCAGCACCACCAGCGACCAGCCGATGGTGAGATAGGTCAGCACCAGCACCACCACCGCGGTGGCGATGAACAGCACGCGGTCGGTGGGCGTGGACAGGCCGCCCATGCTGACGATGTCGAAGAAATTCTGCTGCAGATAGGGGCCGGGCGGCAGCGCCGCCACGGCGAGGATGTAGAGCAGCGCGCGCACGAGCGGGTGGCGCATGCGCAGGCCGATGGTGAGAAGGCCGGCGCTCGCCATGGCCGAGAAGAACTCGGAGCGCACGACGAGCGCCGTGATGGTGCCGTAATACGCCTCGTATAGGACGAGGCCCGTGGTCAGCACCGCGAGCAGCGCGGCAGCCGATCCGACCACGCGCCGCTCGATCCGGCCAACGGCCGGATCGGCGGCGAAGAGCGTTTCGATGGTACTCCACATGGTCGGATGGCGGCAGGCCTAGGCCAGCGGGCTCCTCACTTCTTCACTTCGTGGTAGTACTTCAGCGCGCCGGGGTGGATGGCGATCGGCGTCTTCTCGGCGGTCGACAGCAGGATGTGCTTCGCCTGCTTGTGGATCGCGTGGATATCGCCGAGGTTGCTGAAGATGGCCTTGGTGATGCCGTAGACCAGCTTCTCGGGCGCCTTCGTGCTGGTGAACAGCACCGCCGGGTCGTTGATCACCTTCACCGGCTTGGTCTGGCCCTTGTAGGTGCCGGCTGGGATCTCGGCGATCTGGTAGAACTTGTACGTCTTCATCATGCCCTGCACTTTGCTCGGGTCGAGCGAGAGAAAACGCGCATTGCGCTGGGTCGAGAGGTCGATCAGCGCGGCGGTCGGCGCGCCGGCGAGCACGCAGGTCGCATCCACCGTGCCGTTCTCGAGCGCCTTGGTGCCTTCGGTGTAGGAGAGGAAACGCACGTGGTTCTTGTCGAACACGCCGTAGGCGGTGAGCAGGCGCTGCGCCAGCACCGCCGAGTTGCTGCCGGGGGGTCCGAGGTTGATGGTCGCGCCCTTGAGATCGCTCAGGCTCTTGTACTTGCTGTCGGCCAGCACCGCGATCTGCATCACCGCCGGATAGAGATAGGCGATGGCCGCGACCGGCTCCTTCTTCTTGAAGGGCTTCAGGCCGTTCTTGGCCTCGTACAGCGTCGAGGAACTGGAGAAGCCCATGGTCTCCTGGCCGGCCGACACGCGGCGGATGTTCTCGACCGAGGCGCCGGTGACTTCGGCGCGGGCGGTCGCGCCCTTCATGTGGTTGTTGATGGCCTGGGCGACGCCGGCGCCGATCACGTAGAACAGACCGCCCGTTCCGCCGGTGCCGATGGTGATGCGCTCCTCCGCGTGGGCCGTGACGGTTCCCGCCAACAGCAGCACGGCGGCGGACGCACGCAAGAACCAGTTCGATCTCATGAGTTTGCTCCCTTACTTCACTTGAGTTCGTTTCACGTCTGAAGTGTGCGGACGGGGTTGCCCGTCCGGCGACAGGTCCGCGACCGCGGGGGCCTGCAAGGCCGCCACGGTCGCGTGGACCAGTTGCTCGATGGCAACGGCTTGATCGCCGCCCGTGGCGGCGCCGCGCGACAGCCGGTCGATGCGCTCCGGCGTCACCAGCGTATAGTAGAGCGCGCCGAGCAGAAAATGCGTCCGCCAGACGATGGTTGCCGGCGGCAGATGCGGCAGGCTTTCGTGGATGGCGTCGATGAAGCTGTGGCTGGTCTCGTCGAACGTCTCGGCGATGGTCTGCCGCACTGCGTCATTGCCTTCCGCCGACATCATGGCGCGCAGCCGGGTGAAGCTCGGCGCCGCCGCCGGCGGCATCGCCGCTCGCGACGAAGGCCGGCAGGACGTAGGCGCGCACGATCGCTTCGAGCCGCTGCTGCAGGTCCTTGATGCGCAGCGCTTCGCGCAGCAGCTCGCCGCGGCGGGCGTTCATCGGTCCGCAGTGCCGCCGGTAGATGGCGAGCAGCAGCCCGTCCTTGCTCTTGAAGTGGTAGCTGACGCTGCCGGGATTGGCATTAGCCGCCTGGGCGATGTCGCGGATCGAGGTGGCGCGAAAGCCTTTCGAGGCGAATAGCGTCTCCGCCGCCTTCATGACGGCTTCACGCACATTATTTTGGCGCGCCGGCCGCGCCGCCTCGGTCATCAGATCATCCATGCGGTTTGTACGTTTGACCAAAAGTCGCGGACGCGTCAACAAATGGCAGGGATGCGGACTTATATTTCAGCGGGCTTTTGGATTGCGCCTGTCGCCGTCCGCGCTGCGCATTTGCCAGCCGCGCTGCCTAAAATTTACTCAGCGAAGGCTGATCGAAAACTAGGCAATTTCGGCCAATTGTCGACAATCTAAATAAAACAACGAGTTAGCAACGCGGTGCCGGCTTGGCACAGGGCTTGCGAACTCCTGCGTTGCGCAAAACGTCGCCGGGCGTGCGTGCGTGTCAAATTGCAGGGGATTTCGCTCATGTTGAAAACTATCAAGGCGGTCGCATCGCGGCCGAATGCCCGGCGGTGGCTATCGGCCGCCGCGGGTCTGGCGTTGGCCGCGACCAGCTCGATAGGCGCCGCCAATGCCGCCGACACCATCAAGGTCGGCATTCTCCATTCGCTTTCCGGCACCATGGCCATCAGCGAGACCACGTTGAAGGACGTGATGCTGATGCTGATCAAGGAGCAGAACGCCAAGGGCGGCCTGCTCGGCAAGAAGCTCGAGCCGGTCGTCGTCGACCCGGCCTCGAACTGGCCGCTGTTCGCCGAAAAGGCCCGCGAGCTGATCTCGAAGGATCACGTCGCCGTCGTGTTCGGCTGCTGGACCTCGGTGTCGCGCAAGTCCGTGCTGCCGGTGTTCAAGGAGCTCAACTCGATCCTGTTCTATCCGGTGCAGTTCGAGGGCGAGGAGTCGGAGCGCAACGTGTTCTACACCGGCGCCGCCCCGAACCAGCAGGCCATCCCGGCCATCGATTACCTGATGAGCAAGGACGGCGGCTCGGTGAAGCGCTGGGTGCTGGAAGGCACCGACTACGTCTATCCGCGCACCACCAACAAGATCCTGGAAGCCTACCTGAAGTCCAAGGGCGTGAAGCCCGAAGACATCATGATCAATTACACGCCGTTCGGATTCTCCGACTGGCAGACCGAGGTTTCCAAGATCAAGAAGTTCGGCTCCGCCGGCAAGAAGACGGCGGTGGTCTCCACCATCAACGGCGATGCCAACGTTCCTTTCTATAAGGAACTCGCCAACCAGGGCATCAAGGCCACCAATATTCCGGTGGTGGCGTTCTCGGTCGGCGAGGAAGAGCTCGCCGGTCTCGACACCAAGCCGCTGGTCGGCCATCTCGCCGCCTGGAACTACTTCGAGTCGATCAAGACCAAGGCGAACAAGAAGTTCATCGCCGACTGGCACAAGTTCATCGGCAAGAAGACCCGCGTGACCAACGACCCGATGGAGGCGCACTACATCGGCTTCCACATGTGGGTGAAGGCGGTCGAGAAGGCCGGCACCACCGATCCGGACAAGGTCATCGCCGCGCTGCCCGGCATCAAGGTCCCGAACCTGACCGGCGGCATGTCCGAGATGTTGCCCAACCACTACATCACCAAGCCCGTCTACATCGGCGAAATCCGTGGCGACGGTCAGTTCGACGTGGTGTGGAAGACCAAGCACCTGGTCAAGGGCGACGCCTGGTCCAACTATCTGCCCGGCTCTAAGGACTACATCTCGGACTGGGTGAAGCTGAAGTGCGGTCACTACAACACCGTCACCAAGAAGTGCAGCGGCTCGTCGTGAGGACGGCCTGACATTTCCCGCGATGGGATCAATAAAGGAGGCGGCGGACGGTCCGCCGCCTCCACCAAAAAAAGCAAGGTAACTGCCGGGGTCGCCTGCAATGACGAATTTCCACCATCGTGCAGTGGCGCTGGTGTTTGCCGCCCTGCTGTTCCTTGCCGGCGCGGGCTTCGCCAAGGCGGGACCCTATGAGGACGCGCTCGCCGGCTTCACGCAAGGCTCGCTGAGCGATACCGGTGACGCCATCGAGAAGGTCGTCGCCAGCGGCAACCCGATGGCCGAGACGCTGCTGAAGGCGCTGAAAAACGCGCAGCTGATGTACAGCGCCGAGCAGAAGAAGGTCCTTATCCAGGTTTCCGACGACAAGTATCTCGATGCGGCCACGGGCAAGCCGTTCACCGGCAAGGTGCCCGACGACATCGACAACGTCATCGTCAACAACCGGTTGCGCAATATCGTCAACGCCGATCTCGGCACGCTGCAGCTGATGTCGGCCAATCCGGACCATCGCTACAACGCGGCTCAGGCGGTGTTCCGCTCGCGCGACGCCAGTGCCTTGCCCAACCTGGAAAAGGCGCTGGCCAAGGAGAAGGATGCGCGCGTCAAGACCGCGCTGGAGCAGGCGCGCGCCGCCGTCATCCTCAATCGGAAGGACGCCGCGCCGCAAGCCAAGATCGCCGCCATCGCCGTGCTCCGCGACCGCGGCGACCAGGACGCGCTCGGCCTGCTCGACGGCCTGCCGGCCGGTCAGCCGAAGGCGGTGGTCGAAGCGGCGGCGGCGGCCAAGGCGTCGATCCGCCATTCGCTGGAAATATGGAGCCTGGTGCAGAACGGCTGGTACGGGCTTTCGCTCGGCTCGGTGCTGCTGCTGGCGGCGATCGGCCTTGCCATCACCTTCGGCGTCATGGGCGTCATCAACATGGCGCATGGCGAGATGGTGATGCTCGGCGCCTATACCACCTTCGTGGTCCAGCAGCTCATCCGCGCCTACGACCCGGCGCTGTTCGACTATTCCTTGTTCATCGCCCTGCCGGCCGCGTTCCTGGTGTCGGGCGCCGTCGGCGTCGTCATCGAGCGCACCATCATCCGCTTCCTCTATGGCCGGCCGCTGGAGACGCTGCTCGCGACCTGGGGCCTGTCGCTGATCCTGCAGCAGGCGGTGCGCACCCTCTTCGGGCCGACCAACAAGGACGTCGGCAATCCGTCCTGGATGAGCGGCGCCTTCGATCTCGGGCAGATCACCATCACCTACAACCGGATGTGGATCATCTGCTTCGCCATCGCGGTGTTCCTCGCGCTGCTCGCCATGCTGCGCTTCACGCGGCTCGGTCTCGAAATGCGGGCGGTGACGCAGAACCGCGCCATGGCGGCGGCCATGGGCATCCGCACCGCGCGCATCGACGCGCTCACCTTCGGGCTCGGCTCCGCGATCGCCGGCATCGCCGGCGTGGCGCTGTCGCAGATCGACAACGTCAGCCCCAATCTCGGCCAGAGCTACATCGTCGACAGCTTCATGGTGGTGGTGTTCGGCGGCGTCGGCAACCTGTGGGGCACGGCCATCGGCGCGCTCACGCTCGGCGTCGCCAACAAGTTCCTCGAGCCCTTCGCCGGCGCCGTGCTGGGCAAGATCGTCATCCTCGTCTTCATCATCCTGTTCATCCAGAAGCGCCCGCGCGGCATGTTCGCCCTCAAGGGCCGGGCGGTGGAGGCGTGATGAAAGCCTTCCCGCTTACCCGCCTGATCGACCGGGGCGCGGCCATCTTCCTGGTGCTGCTCGGCGCTTTCGCCATCGCGGTGCCGGTGCTCAACCTGATGACGCCGGCCGGCTCGTCGATGCACGTCTCCACCTATTTCATCGCGCTGTTCGGCAAGTACATGTGTTACGCGCTGCTGGCGCTGTCGATCGACCTGATCTGGGGCTTTGCCGGCATTCTGTCGCTCGGGCACGGCGCCTTCTTCGCGCTCGGCGGCTACGCCATGGGCATGTACCTCATGCGCCAGATCGGCACCCGCGGCGTCTACGCCAACCCGATCCTGCCCGACTTCATGGTGTTCCTGAACTGGCACCATCTGCCGATCTACTGGTACGGCTTCAACCACTTCATCTACGCGGCGGTGATGATCCTGCTGGTGCCGGGCGCGCTCGCCTTCGTGTTCGGCTGGTTCGCCTTCCGCAGCCGCGTCACCGGCGTTTATCTCTCCATCATCACGCAGGCCATGACCTACGCGCTGATGCTGGCGTTCTTCCGCAACAATCTCGGCTTCGGCGGCAACAACGGCCTGACCGACTTCAAGGACATCCTCGGCTTCAACGTGCAGGCGGATTCGACCCGCTGCGGGCTCTTCTTCCTGTCCTGCCTGGCGGTGGCGATCGGCTTCCTGATCTGCCGCGCCATCGTCACCTCGAAGTTCGGCAAGGTGCTGGTCGCGATCCGCGATACCGAGTCGCGCGTGCGCTTCCTCGGCTATCGCGTGGAGAACTACAAGCTGTTCGTGTTCGTGCTGTCGGCCTGCATGGCGGGCGTCGCCGGCGCGCTCTACGTGCCGCAGGTCGGCATCATCAACCCGAGCGAATTCACGCCGGCCAATTCCATCGAGGCGGTGATCTGGGTGGCGGTCGGCGGACGCGGCACGCTCACCGGCGCGGTGCTCGGCGCGCTGCTGGTCAACTACGGCAAGACGCTGTTCACCAGCGGCGCGCTCGCGACCTACTGGCTGTTCGTGCTGGGCGGGCTGTTCGTCCTGGTCACGCTGCTGTTGCCGCGCGGCGTCATCGGCACGATCAATTATGGCCTGGGCCTGCGCGCCGACGCCAAGTCGGCCGCGGCGGAAGACGGCGAGGATGCCGAGGTCCCGCCGCCGGCCGGCGCGGCGCCGCGCGCGGCCGAATAGGAGCGAGGCTCATGGACGTCACCACCACCTCCGCGCTGCTTTATCTCAACGGCATCACCGTCTCGTTCGACGGCTTCAAGGCGCTCAACGAGCTGTCCTTCGTCATCGAGCCCGGCGAGATGCGCGCCATCATCGGCCCCAACGGCGCCGGCAAGACCACCATGATGGACGTGGTCACCGGCAAGACCCGGCCCGATACCGGCGACGTCTATTTCGAGCAGGGCACCCACGACCTTTCCAAGCTCGACGAGACCGAGATCGCCGAGACTCGGCATCGGCCGCAAGTTCCAGAAGCCGACCGTGTTCGACATGCACACGGTGGAGGACAACCTGCAGCTGGCGCTGAAGAACGACCGCAGCGTGCGCGCCACCTTGCTGTGGGACAGATTCGGCCGCGCAGGAAGAGCGCATCGACGAGATCCTCGACACCATCCGCCTCAAGCCCATGCGCTCGCGCGTCGCCGGCAGCCTGTCGCACGGGCAGAAGCAATGGCTGGAGATCGGCATGCTGCTGGCGCAGGACCCCAAGCTGCTGCTGGTGGACGAGCCGGTCGCCGGCATGACCGACGTCGAGACCCATCAGACGGCCGAGCTCCTGAAGGAGATCAACCGCGACCGCACCGTGGTGGTGGTCGAGCACGACATGACCTTCGTGCGCGAGCTCGGCGTCAAGGTGACCTGCCTGCACGAAGGCGCGGTGCTGGCGGAAGGCACGCATCGACGACGTGTCGGAGAACGAGCGCGTCGTCGAAGTGTATTTGGGCGGTGACGTGAGCTGCAGCGCGAATGCGAGTCCCGAATAGCGAGTAGAGGAAGCGATCGCGTATCTTCGGATACTACCGATTCATCGCGCACCAAGGAGATGGTGACGATGCTCGACGTGAACTCCATCGACCTCCACTACGGCGCCGCCCAGGCGCTGCGCGGCATTTCGCTCAAAGCCGAGCCCGGCAAGGTGACCTGCGTGCTCGGCCGCAACGGCGTCGGCAAGACCAGCCTGCTCAGGGCCATCGTCGGCCAGCATCCGGTGAGCGCCGGCACCATCACGCTCGGCGACAACGACATCACCACCTTGCGCACCGCCGAGCGCGCCCGCCGCGGCGTCGCCATCGTGCCGCAGGGGCGCGAGATCTTCCCGCTGCTGACGGTGGAGGAGAATCTGGAGACCGGCTTCGCGCCGCTGCCGCGCGGCGAGCGCAGCGTGCCCGACGACGTGTTCTCGCTGTTTCCGGTGCTCAACGACATGCTCAGGCGCCGCGGCGGCGACCTCTCCGGCGGCCAGCAGCAACAGCTTGGCCATCGGCCGCGCGCTGGTGATGCGGCCCAAGCTGCTGCTGCTCGACGAGCCGACCGAGGGGATTCAACCCTCGATCATCAAGGACATCGGCCGCGCCATATCGTACCTGCGCTCGCTCGGGCAGATGGCGATCGTGCTGGTCGAGCAGTATCTCGACTTTGCCCAGGAGCTCGGCGACAATTTCGCCGTGATGGACCGTGGGCAGATCGTCTATGCCAGCGACCGGGCGGGCCTGGACGAGAGCGCCCTCAAACGCGCCATGGCGATATGAGACCTGCGACGGCCGCAGCGGCCAGCGAAACCTTCGCCGCCAACCGGGCCACCGGGCGCATCGCGCTCGGCGTCGCGGCGGCGGAGGGGCGCACCCGCCGCGCCCGCGTCGCCGAGGCCGGCTCGCTGCAGGGCGCGCTTTCCCAACGTCACCGGCGATCCGCTGGAGGCGGTGATCGTCAACACCGGCGGCGGCATGACCGGCGGCGACCGCTTCGCCGTCGACGCTCGACGTGGGCGAGGGCGCCAGCCTGGTCGCCGGCACCACCGCGGCGGAAAAGATCTACCGCTCGACCGGCGCCGACGCCGAAATGGACGTGACGCTCTCGGTCGCAGTCGGGCGGCCGGCTCTGCTGGCTGCCGCAGGAGACCATCCTGTTCGACCGCGCGCGGCTCAAGCGCCGCATCGACATCGACCTGGCCGAGGGCGCCTCGCTGGTGATGGCGGAATCGGTCGTGTTTGGCCGTGCCGCCATGGGCGAGGCGATGAGCGAAGGGGCTTGGGCGGACCGCTGGCGCCTGCGCATGGGCGGCAGGCTGGTGTTCGCCGAGAACGTGCGGCTCGACGGTGCCATCGCCGACAAGCTGGCGCAGGGCGCGGCTGCCGCCGGCGGCATCGCGCTCGCCACGGTGCTGGTCGCGCCCGGCGGCGACGACGACGCTTGCCGCCGTGCGCGCGCTCGACGATCAATTCACCGGCGAGGTCGGCATCTCGGCCTGGAACGGCATCGCGGTGGCGCGGCTCGTCGCCCGCGACGGCGCCGCGCTGCGCCACGACCTGATTGCGCTGCTGGCGTCGCTCGGCATCGGCGTGCCGCGGCTCTGGTTGCAGTGATCCTGATCGAAGAAAGCATCGCGCATGATCCGAAAGCTGCCCGAGATCAGTGGGGACCGGTTTTCGGATAAGATCATGCGCAATTGGAATATGAGGAAACGATGAACCTGACGCCCCGGGAAAAAGACAAGCTGCTGGTTGCGATGGCGGCAATGGTCGCGCGCCGCCGCCTCGAACGCGGCGTCAAGCTCAATCATCCGGAAGCGGTGGCGCTGATCACCGACTTCATCGTCGAGGGCGCGCGCGACGGCCGCACCGTCGCCGACCTGATGGAGGCCGGCGCCCACGTCATCACCCGCGCCCAGGTGATGGACGGCATCGCCGAGATGATCCACGAAATCCAGGTGGAAGCCACCTTCCCCGACGGCACCAAGCTCGTCACCGTGCACGATCCCATCCGCTGATCGTCGCGAGTCGTTCGATGCATGCTTCAATCTGTTCGACGACGCGGCGCGGGACATGCAGGGGAAAAGTGATCGGTCTCTACGGCATGCTGATCTTGATGAACGCGGCGGCCTGGCTGTGGGCGGTGGTCGAGTTTCACGGCCAGCCGGCGCTGCTGGGGCTCGCCTTCCTCGCCTACAGCTTCGGGCTGCGCCACGCCTTCGATGCCGACCACATCGCGGCCATCGACAACGTCACGCGCAAGCTGATGCAGGAGGGCCGGCGCCCGATCGCCGTCGGCCTGTTCTTTTCGCTCGGGCATTCCACCATCGTCGTGGCGCTGACGCTCGCCATCGCGTTCACGGCCACCGCGCTGCAGGGCCATTTCGACGCCTTCAAGGACGTCGGCGGCGTCATCGGAACGTCGGTCTCGGCGCTGTTCCTGCTGGCGATCGCCGCCGCCAACATCGTCGTGCTGGTCGGCGTCTATCGCGCCTTCGTGCGGACCAAGAGGGGCGATCCCCTGGCCGACGCGGAGGTCGACCATCTGCTCGCCGGGCGCGGCTTCATCTCGCGCCTGCTGCGGCCGCTGTTCATGCTGATCGAGCGGAGCTGGCACATGTATCCGCTCGGCATCCTGTTCGGCCTCGGCTTCGACACCGCGACCGAGGTCGGCCTGCTCGGCATTTCGGCGGCGCAGGCCTCGCAGGGCCTGTCGATCTGGTCGATCCTGGTGTTCCCGGCGCTGTTCACCGCCGGCATGTCGCTGATGGACACCACCGACTCGACGCTGATGGTCGGCGCCTACGGCTGGGCCTTCGTCAATCCGATCCGCAAGCTCTACTACAACATGACCATTACGTTCGTGTCGGTGGTGGCGGCGCTGGTGATCGGCGGCATCGAGGCGCTCGGGCTGATCGGCGACAAGCTGGCGCTGCAGGGGCCGTTCTGGCGTTTCATCGGCATGCTGAGCGACAACTTCGGTGTCGTCGGCTACGCCATCGTCGCTTTCTTCATCGCGAGTTGGGTCGTGTCCTTCCTCATCTACAAGGCGAAGGGCTACGACCGACTGGAGGCTTCCGTATGATCCCCGGAGAAATGTTCATCGCCGACGGCGAGATCGAGCTCAACAAGGGTCGCCGCACCGTGACGCTGTCGGTGTCCAACACCGGCGACCGGCCGATCCAGGTCGGATCGCACTACCACTTCTTCGAGACCAACCCGGCGCTCAAGTTCGAGCGCCGCAAGGCGCGTGGCATGCGGCTCGACATCGCCGCCGGCACGGCGGTGCGCTTCGAGCCGGGCCAGACCCGCGAGGTGACGCTTGTGGCGCTCGCCGGCAAACGCACCGTCTACGGTTTCCGGCAAGGCGTGATGGGGAAGCTGTGATGATGACGCCGTCATTCCGGGGCGCTCGCGTCAGCGAGCGAACCCGGAATCCAGAAACAGGCACGGTGCATGCATCTGGATTCCGGGTCCGCACTTTCAGCGCGTCCCGGAATGACGGCCGGAAAATGATAATGATGATGCCAACCCCCAAAAGCCATAACGGGCAGACCGTCGTCTGCCCGTCACAAGCTCTCGGATCCCAGTCCGGCGCGGCCGTGAGGCACGCGGGCCCGGACAGTAGCTATTTGAGAGCCAGGGCCGAGAGACATGGACCACGGAATGCTGCAAGCAGAACCCCACGTCCCATGGCCGCTACGGTCATGGCGGTTCATCCGGGTCCGGCGGAGCCAGAGAGGGATGACCTGCAATGAATGCTACGCCGGCCTGCGCGCGGCGCAAGCCTTTTGGAACCCGGCGCATGGCTGTGGATAACACTGAGGACGAAATACGGCGGTCACAATGAGCGAGAACGCGGACCGCAGGGGAGTGTGAACGATGGCGATTAAACTGAAGCGCGCGGCCTATGCCGACATGTTCGGGCCGACCGTTGGCGACAAGGTGCGGCTTGCCGACACCGATCTCGTCATCGAAGTCGAGAAGGACTTCACCACTTACGGCGAGGAGGTGAAGTTCGGCGGCGGCAAGGTGATCCGCGACGGCATGGGCCAATCGCAGATCACGCGCCGGCAGGGCGCGGTCGACACCGTCATCACCAACGCGCTGATCCTCGATCACTGGGGCATCGTCAAAGCCGACGTCGGCCTCAAGGACGGCCGCGTTGCCGCCATCGGCAAGGCCGGCAACCCGGACGTTCAGCCGGGCGTCACCATCGTCATCGGCCCGGCCACCGAGATCATCGCCGGCGAAGGGAAGATCCTGACCGCCGGCGGCTTCGACGCCCACATTCATTTCATCTGCCCGCAGCAGGTGGAGGAAGCATTGATGAGTGGCATCACCTCCATGCTCGGCGGCGGCACCGGCCCCGCGGCCGGCACCAACGCCACCACCTGCACGCCCGGGCCCTGGCACATCGGCCGCATGATCCAGGCCGCCGACGCCTTTCCGGTCAATCTCGGCTTTGCCGGCAAGGGCAATGCCTCGCGGCCGGCGGCGCTCGACGAGCAGGTCAAGGCCGGCGCCTGTGCGCTCAAGCTGCACGAGGACTGGGGCACCACGCCGGCGGCGATCGACAATTGCCTCACCGTCGCCGACAAGGCCGACGTGCAGGTGATGATCCACACCGACACGCTCAACGAAAGCGGCTTCGTCGAGGACACCATCAAGGCGTTCAAGGGCCGCACCATCCACGCCTTCCACACCGAGGGCGCCGGCGGCGGCCACGCGCCGGACATCATCAAGGTCGCGGGCCTGAAGAACGTGCTGCCGTCCTCGACCAACCCGACGCGGCCGTTCACCCGCAACACCATCGACGAGCATCTCGACATGCTGATGGTGTGCCACCATCTCGACCCGTCGATTCCGGAGGACCTGGCGTTCGCCGAAAGCCGCATCCGCAAGGAGACCATCGCGGCCGAGGATATCCTGCACGACCTCGGCGCGCTGTCGATGATGTCGTCGGATCAGCCAAGCCATGGGCCGCGTCGGCGAGGTCATCATCCGCACCTGGCAGACCGCCGACAAGATGAAGAAGCAGCGCGGGCGGCTATCGGAAGAGAAGGGCGACAACGACAACCTGCGCGCCAAGCGCTACATCGCCAAGTACACCATCAACCCGGCCATCGCCCACGGCATGTCGAAGCACATCGGGTCCGATCGAGAAGGGCAAGCTCGCCGACCTGGTGCTGTGGTCGCCGGCGTTCTTCGGCGTGAAGCCGGAGGTGATCATCAAGGGCGGCTCCATCGTCGCCGCGCTGATGGGCGACCCCAACGCCTCGATCCCGACGCCGCAGCCGGTGCACTACCGGCCGATGTTCGGCGCCTTCGGCAAGGCGCTGACGGCGTCGTCGCTGATATTCGTGTCGAAGGCTGCGGTCAGGGCTAAGCTCGGCGACCGGCTCGGCGTCGAGAAGGAACTGGTGGCGGTCGAGAACACCCGCAAGATCGGCAAGAAGAACATGATCCACAATTCGGCGACGCCGAAGATCGACGTCGATCCGGAAACCTACGAGGTGCACGCCGACGGCGAGCTTCTGACCTGCGCGCCGGCGGAAACGCTGCCGATGGCGCAGCGCTACTTCCTGTTCTGACGCGTCAGCGCCCGAGCCGGTGCCAGGTTTCGCCACCGCAGATGATCCCGGCGCAGCCCTTCACTTCGAGGGTGGCGCCATGCGGGATCAGCCGGCCTTTATAGGTCTGGCCGTCGTCGGAATTGTAGATCGGCCCATACCAGCCGCCGTGTTTGTGGTAGGTCATGGCGAAAATGCGCAGGCCGAGGATCGGGCGATGACGCTTGCGCGGGTCGGGGTTGCTGGAATCGACCGGTGGCTTGCCGGTCTTGGCGGTCGATCTTGTCCTTGAGCCAGACGATGGTGGCGCACAGCGCCTGGCCGCAGCGGGCGACGCGGACATGGGCGTCGCCTTTTTCCGTGACCCAGGTGCCGACGGGCGTCGCCGCGCGGGCGGCGGCGAAGGTGAAGGCGGTCAGGACGATGGCGAGCGCGGCGGTCAGGCGGATCGACGGCATGAGGGTGAGGGCCCCGGCGGGTTGGTGGCAGGAATCGGCAAGCGCCGCGCAGCATACAATTTTCATGGCATCATGACGATGCGGCGATGGCGCCCCGGGGTGGCGCCGGGCGCGCAAGCGAGGCAACGATGCGGCGGGTGACGGCGGTGAGAGCGGCGGGCGAATGGGACGCGGCCACGGCGTGCGACCGTGTCGTGCTCGATGCGGGTGACCGCCAGCGCCGTCGCATCGTCCTGGCCGCGGAAAACGGTACCTCGTTCCTGCTCGATTTCGCCCGGCCCGTGAGCTTGCGCGACGGCGACGGGCTGGTGCTCGACGACGGCGCTATCGTGCTGGTCGCCGGCGCGCCGGAAGAGTTGATCGAAATTGCCGCTGGCAGCGCGCACGACGCGGTGCGGCTCGCCTGGCATCTCGGCAACCGCCACACCGAGGTGCAGGTGATCGGCGACAAGCTCCGCATCCGCCGCGACCACGTGCTGGAGGACATGCTGCGCGGTCTCGGCGCCGCGGTGACGCCGCTCGCCGCGCCGTTCGATCCGGAGCCGGGCGCGCCGCATGGGTATGAGCACGAACACGGGCACGGCCATGGTCATGGCGGGTAAGAAGCCATCGCCACGCGTGCAGCCTCTCCGCCGCTCGTCCCCGCGCAAGCGGGGATCCAGCTGCTGCAAGCACCAAGGAGACTGGATTCCCGCTTGCGCGGGAATGAGCGGAGTGGTGCGCCGCCTTCACCCGCCCTCTACCGCCTGATGGCGTGGCTGTCGCCGGCCTATCCGGTGGGCGGCTTCTCCTATTCCAGCGGCATCGAATGGGCGGTGGAGACGGGCGACATCAAGGACGCCGAAACGTTGCGTGCCTGGCTCGCCGCGATGCTCGCCGACGGTGGCGGCTTTTGCGATGCGGTGCTGCTGGCGCACGCCGATCGCGCCGTCGCAAGCGAAGACGACAAAGCCTTGCGCGATATCGCCGAGCTTGCCGCCGCGCTGGCGCCCACCAGGGAGCGCCATCTCGAAACGACGGCGCAGGGCAACGCCTTCGTGGAGGCGACGCGCGCCGCCTGGCCCTGCGCCGCCCTCGACCGGCTCAAAGCGGTCTGGGACGGGCCCGTCGCCTATCCGGTCGCGGTGGCGGTTGCCGCCGCCGGTCACGGCGTCGCCTGCGAAGCGGCTTTGCCAGCCTTTCTGCAGGCGCTCGTCGCCAATTGGGTCTCGGCCGGCGTGCGGCTTATTCCGCTTGGTCAAACGGATGGCCAGCGCGTGCTGGCGGCGCTCGAACCCGTGGTCGCCCAAACCGCGCAGCGCGCGCTGACCGCGACGCTGGACGATATCGGCTCCGCGGTCTTTCGCGCCGATCTCGCCAGCGCGCGCCATGAGACCCAGTATACCCGCCTGTTCCGGTCGTAGCCGATTGAAAACCGCCGGTAATGCTGGTTAGTAGCCCGCGAGAAGGACACAAATACGCATGAATACCCCCCACGGCCCATTACGCGTCGGTGTCGGCGGCCCGGTTGGCTCCGGCAAGACCGCGCTGATGGACGCGCTTTGCAAAAAGCTGCGCCAGAAATACCAAATCGCCGCCATCACCAACGACATCTACACCAAGTGGGACGCCGACTATCTCGTGCGTTCGGGCGCGCTCGAAGCCGATCGCATCGCGGGCGTGGAAACCGGTGGCTGCCCGCATACCGCGATCCGCGAGGATGCTTCCATCAATCTCGCCGCCGTCGCCGACATGCGCGCACAAGTTTCCCGATCTCGATCTGGTGCTGATCGAATCCGGCGGCGACAATCTCGCCGCCACCTTCTCGCCGGAACTCGCCGATCTGACCATCTACGTCATCGACGTCGCCGCCGGCGACAAGATCCCGTCCAAGGGCGGCCCCGGCATCACGCGTTCCGATCTTCTGGTCATCAACAAGACCGATCTCGCGCCCTATGTCGGCGCTTCGCTCGAGGTGATGGAGCGCGACGCCAAGAAGATGCGGGGGCAAAGGCCGTTCGTGATGACCAATCTGCGTGACGGTAAGGGCGTCGAGGAAATCGCAAGCTTCGTCGAAAAGAAGGGTGGACTGGGCACATGAGTAAAATTTCTTCCCGTGAGCGGCTTGCCGCCGCGCTCGCGCGCATCGACGATCCAAAAGGTGAGGGCGCGCGCGCCTGCCTCACGGTTTATCGCGAAGCCGCGCAAAGCGCGGCCGAGGCCGCCGACGCCCGCGCCAAGGCCGGCATCACGCTCGGGCCCCTCGACGGCGCCATCGTCACCATCAAGGATTTGTTCGACGTCGCCGGCGAGGTCACCCGCGCCGGCTCCAAGGTCATCGCCGAGGAAGGCAAGCCGGCGGCGCAAGACGCGGTGATCGTGCAGCGCCTGCGCTCCGCCGGCGCGGTGATCGTTGCGAAAACGAACATGAGCGAATTCGCCTTCTCCGGCGTCGGCGTCAATCCGCATTTCGGCACGCCCGGCAATCCCGCCGACCGCAAGCGCGCGCCCGGCGGCTCCAGCGCGGGGGCGGCGGTTGGTGTCGCCGACGGCATGTGCGAGATCGCCATCGGCAGCGATACCGGCGGCTCCTGCCGCACGCCGGCGGCGTTCTGCGGCGTCGTCGGCTACAAGCCGAGCCGCCAGCGCGTTCCGACCGTCGGCGCTTTCCCGCTCTCCTACACGCTCGATTCCATCGGGCCGTTGGCGAAGACCGTGGCGGCTTGTGCCGCGACCGATGCCGTCATGGCCGGCGAAGAACCATGGGCGCTGGAACCGGCGCCGCTCGCCAACCTGCGCATCGGTGTTCCGCAAGGCATGCCGCTGGAGCGGCTCGACGACGGCGTCGCCAAGGGGTTCGCCGCCGCGCTCGATAGCTTGAGCAAGGCGGGCGCGCGCCTGTCCGATCAGACGCTGCCGGCGATTGACGGCATGAACGAGGTCAACAAGCTGGGCGGCGGCATCACGCCGACCGAAGCCTATGCCGTGCATCGCGACCGCTTTGCCCGCCGGGGCGACGATATCGATCAGCACATTCGCCGGCGCATCGAGCGCGCCAAGGACAATTCCGCGGCCGACTATATCGCGATGATGCGCAGCCGCTTGGCGCTGATCGGCGAGATGGACGCGGCGGTCGCCGACCTGGACGTCCTGATCTCGCCGACCAGCGCGGTGATTGCGCCGCTCATTGCCGATCTCGAAAAGCCGGACGATTTCGCGCGCCGGAACGCAATGTGCCTGCGCAATACGTCGATCTGGAATTTCTTCGATTGTTGCGCGATCTCGCTGCCGCTGCCGAAGCAGGATGGCCAGAACGTCGGCTTGATGCTGGTCGCGCGCAACGGCCAGGACCATCGCCTGTTCCGTATCGCGGCGGCGGTGGAGAAGGCGCTCGCGTAACGCGTCAAAACTCCCGGAACGTCTCCAGCACCAGCCGGTAGCGCTCGGACCCGAGACGCTTGACCAGCCCGGTTTCGTGCTCGTCCGACAGCGCCTTGGCGCGCGCCAGCACGCGCTGGCCCTCGCGCGTGAGCTGCAGCGCGTGCCGGCGGCCGTCGGCGGAGGAGGGCAGGCGCTGGATCAGGCCGCGCTGCTCCAACCGGTGCAACAGCCGCACCAGGCGCGCGCGCTCGATCCCCAAGGTGGCGGCGAGCTCCGCCTGCGACAGGCCGCGGTTGGCGTCGGCCACCACCAGCACCGAGAACTGCGCCGGACTGATGTCGATGGAGGCGAGCCGCCTGATGAAGTCCTGGAAAATCCAGACCTGCGCCCGCCGCACGAAATAGCCGAGCCGCCCATTGAGCATCCCAAGATCGATGTTGGACTTGATAGTGGGCTCGTTGTCGGGTCGGTTGCCGGGGCTCTTGCTGCGCTGCAGCGGCGCCCTCTTGCGCAAAGAGGCCGTGCCGGCGGCAGGCCTGGCGGGGCGCTTTGCGGGAGCCATCGGTTCGGGATCCTTGTGGCCGGCCGCGCGGGACCATTTGTCCGCCCGCGCGACGCGATAATGCTTGTTGACGAAATTTGTTGTCCAGGTCAACAATATGCCGCGAACGAGGGAACATGCAACCGCCGATGGCGTGCATCGCCGCCATCGATGCGATGCATTCGCGCTTCCGATGACCGGAAGAAGTCCGGCATCGTCCGGCGCAAAGGATACACGCAGGCCAATATTCACGGCCGTATGGGAGGAATTCATCATGACGCGCAAATCGTCCAAGACCAATGTGACGCGCCGCACCTTCAACGCCGGCCTTGGCGCCGCCGGCTTCATCGCCGGCACCGCGCCGTTCAACATCGTGCGCGCGGCCAATGCGCCGCTGAAAGTGGGCGTGCTGCTGCCGCGTTCCGGCGTGCAGGCCGGCATCGGCCAGGACTGCTGGCGCGGCGTCGAGATCACGGGCCCAATCCTCAAGGAGTTGGGGCTGCCCGAACTGCACATCATGAACGGCGACACCGAGACCAAGGTGGATGTCGCGCGTTCGCGCGCCGAGCAGCTCATCAGCCAGGGCGCGCAGCTCCTCGTCGGCGCCTTCGACTCCGGCCAGACCACGGCGATCGCGCAGGTCGCCGAGCAGAAGGGCATTCCGCTCGTCATCAATATCGCCGCGTCGCCGGCGATCACCGAGCAGGGCTACAAGTTCGTGTTCCGCAACTTCCCGACCGCGAAGATGATCCTTGGCGACGCCTTCGCCAATCAGCTCGAGGTGTTCAAGGAAGCCGGTGCCGCACCGAAGACCGTGGTGTTCATGCACGTCAACGACACCTTCGGCACCGCGATGTCGGGCGGCATCAAACACGTGATGCCGCACTTCAAGATGCCCTACAAAATTCTGCAGGAGATATCCTACGATCCGGCGGCGCGCGACCTGTCGGTTGAGGTCGCCAAGGCCAAGGCGACCGGCGCCGACGCGCTCTTGATGGTCAGCCGCCTCAACGACGCCATCCTGATCACCCGCGAATTGGTGAAGCAGCGTTGGTCGCCGGAGGCGATCCTGAGCATGGGGCCGGGCTGGTACGAGGACCAGTACATCAAGACGCTCGGCAAGCTGTCCGACGGTCCCTTGAGCTTCGTGCCCTGGTACGATCCCAACAAGCCGCTGACCAAGACGCTGGAAGCGGCGATGGCCAAGAAATATCCGGGCCTCAACCTCAACACCAACCAAGTCTATACCTTCGAGGCCCTGCTCATCGCGGCCGACGCCTACAAGCGCGCCGGCTCCGCCGACCCGAAGGCGCTGGCCGAGGCCCTCCGCAAGACCCACATCACCAACAACGTCAGCCCCGGCCCCGGCATCATGTTCGACGCCAAGGGCCAGAACGACAAGCTGAAGGATTCCGCGATCCAGAATCGCGGTGGCAAGACCGTGACGGTGGCGCCCAAGGCGGCGGCCAACGCCAAGGTCGAATGGCCGCTCAAGCCCTACGCCAAGCGCGGCTGACGCCACGCTCTGCGTCAATGCTCCGGCCGTGACAAACGGCCGGAGCACTGCTTTATTGGGATCGACCCCTTGCCGCTTTCCATCTATCTCAACGTCGCCATCGGCGGCATCCTGACCGGGCTTGTCTACGGACTGATGGCGCTCGGGCTGTCGGTGATCTTCGGCGTGGTGCGCGTGGTGAACTTCGCCCACGGCGAGATGATGACCATCGCGATGTATGCCGCGATCGTGCTGTTCTCCGCCTTCCACCTCGACCCGCTGGTGATGCTGGTGCCGATCGCGGCGGCCATGTTCTGCTTCGGCTACGTGCTGCAGAAGGGCGTCATCAACCCCTTCATCACGAGGCCCGAGCACAGCCAATTCCTGCTGCTGGTCGGCATCGGGCTCATCATTTCAAACGTGCTGCTGATCTTGTTCGGCCCGGACGCCCAGAATGTGCAGGTTGGCTACGCCTTCGACAGCTACCAGATCGGCTCGGTGATCATCGACGCCACCAAGCTCTACGCGGCGATCGGCGCCATCGTGGTGGCGACCGCGCTGTACGTCTTCTTTCAGTATACCCGCCTCGGCACCGCGGTCCGCGCCTGCGCCGACAACTATACCGGCGCGCTGGTGGTCGGCCTCGACGTCAAGCATCTCTACGCCCTGACCTTCGGTCTGGGCATGGCCTGTGTGGGCGCGGCGGGCACCATGCTGCTGCTGATCTTCGACGTGACGCCGTCGGTCGGGCCGTCCTATACGCTGCTCGCCTTCGTCATCGTCATCACCGGAGGCCTGGGCTCCATGCCCGGCGCCCTGATCGGCGGCATTCTGATCGGCCTGACCGAGGCCATGGCCGGGCTGCTGTTCAACCCGTCGGCCAAGTCCATGTTCTCCTTCGCCATCCTGGTGCTGGTGTTGCTGTTCCGCCCGCAGGGCATCATGGGCAAGAGGACGGCATGATCGCGCACCTGTTCGACGGCATGCCGCGCCGGACGCTGGTCCTGCTTGCCGTGCTGCTGCTCATCGGCGTGACCGCCCCGCTCTATACCGGCGACTACCTGCTCACCGTGCTGGTGATGATCCTCTACTTCGCCTTTGTGGGCCAGGCGTGGAACATCATGATGGGCTTCGCGGGCCAGCTCTCGCTCGGCCACGCTTTGTATGTCGGCTTGGGCGCCTACACGGCCGCCGCGCTCTATGTGCATTTCGGCATCGGACCCTGGATCGGTTTGTTCGCGGCGGTGCCGATCGCCGGGCTCGCCGGCGCGGTCATCGGGTTCCTCGCGTTTCGCTTCCGGGTCGGCGGCGTCTACTTCGCCATCCTCACTATCGCCTTCGCCGAATTCGCCCGCGTCGGCTTCGACCATTTCGGCTGGACCGGCGCGTCCGCCGGCCTGTTCCTGCCGGTCAAGCAATACACTCACAACAATCTCTGGCTGCTGCGCGGCGACCCGGCGTTGTTCTATTACGTGCTGCTCGCCGCCACCGTGGCGGCTTTCGTCGGCTGCCGCATGCTGCTGCAAAGCCGCATCGGTTATTTCTGGCTGGCGATCCGCGAGGACGAGGAAGCCGCCCGCGCGCTCGGCATCAACACCTTCCGCTACAAGATGCTGGCGGTAGTGATCTCGGCCGCCATGACGTCCTTCGCGGGCGTTATTTTCGCCTTTTATTACAATAACTTGTTCCCGGAGCAGGTATTCAATATCGGGCAGTCGATCGAAATCATCCTGGCGCCCATCGTCGGCGGCGTCGGCACCTTGTTCGGGCCCATCCTCGGCGCCTTCGTGCTGACCGGCCTCGCCGAGACGCTGACGCGCGTTCTCGCCGCCATCGGCGTCGACCTGCCCGGCGCCAAACAGGTCTTCTACGGCATTTGCCTGCTGCTGGTGATCATGGCGCTGCCCGACGGCATCTGGCCTTGGCTCAGCGCGCGCTTCCGGCTGACGGGGAAACCGAAATGAGCGCGCTTCTTTCGGTCGACGGCATCAGCAAGCGCTTCCGTGGCCTGCTCGCGGTGGACCAGGTCACCTTCGAGGTGCCGGAGGGCGGCATCTTCGCCGTGATCGGCCCGAACGGCGCCGGCAAGACGACGCTGTTCAACATGATCGCCGGCGTGTTCGCACCCAATGGCGGCGGCATCACCTTTGCCGGCGAGCGCATCGACGGCTTGGCGCCGGATCGCATCTGCCGGCGCGGCATCGGCCGCACCTTCCAGATCGTTCGGCCGTTTCCGGCGCTGACAGTGGAAGACAACGTCATCGTCGGCGCATTGCTGCATCGTCCGCATGCGCGCGACGCGCGTGCCCATGCGGGCGAGGTGCTGCGCCGGCTCGATCTCTACGACAAGCGCGACCAGCGCGCTTCCGCGCTCACGCTGCCGGACCGCAAGCGCCTGGAAGTGGCGCGCGCGCTTGCCACCGATCCCAAGCTGCTGCTGCTCGACGAGGTGATGGCGGGCCTGCGGCCCACCGAAACCGACCGCATGGTGACGATCCTGCAGGAGCTCAACCGCGAGACCGGCCTCACCATCCTGCTGATCGAGCACGTCATGCGCGCGGTGATGGCGCTCGCCGGCCGTATCCTGGTGCTGCATCACGGCGCGTCCATCGCCGAAGGGTCGCCGGCGGAGGTGGTACGCGATCCCGCGGTGATCCACTCGTACCTGGGTGTGGAGGACGTCGCATGATCCCAACCCAATTCGCCATTCCGGGGTGCGAGCGTCAGCGAGCGGACCCGGAGTCCATATCCGGCAGCGCCGGGGTTATGGATTCCGGGTCCGGTCCTTCGGACCGTGCCGGAATGACAAGACTGGTAACGCGGAGGACGTCGCCTGATGCTCCGCGTTGAGAACCTCGACGTCTTCTATGGCGACGCCCAGGCGCTCGACGGCGTGACGCTGACCATCGAGCAGGGCGCCATCGTCGCCATCGTCGGCGCCAACGGCGCCGGCAAGACCTCGCTCATCCGCACCATCGCCGGCATGCACAAGCCGCGGCGCGGGCGCATTGTCTATCGCGACCGGGACATCGCCGGCTGGCCGAGCCACAAGGTCTGCGATCTCGGCATCGGCCAGGTCGCGGAAGGACGCCAGATCTTCCCGGCGCTGTCGGTGGCGGAAAACCTTGACATGGGCGCCATGCTCCCGCGCGCCCGTGCCGCGCGCGCGCGGAATCTCGACAAGGTCTATGCGATGTTTCCGGTGCTGGCCGCGCGGCGCGGCCAGTCGGCCGGCACATTGTCGGGCGGTGAGCAGCAGATGCTCGCCATCGGCCGCTGCCTGATGGGCGCGCCGGAGCTGGTGATGTTCGACGAGCCGTCCTTGGGGCTGGCGCCGGCGATCGTGCAGAACGTGCTGAAGACCGTGCGCGATCTCAATCGCGAGGGGCTCACCTGCGTGCTGGTCGAGCAGAACGTGGCGGTGTCGCTCAAGCTCGCCAGCCACGCCTACGTGCTGGAGAACGGCCGCGTCACGCTCGCCGGCTCAGGCGAAGAACTGCTCGGCGACGACCGCGTCCGGCAGGCTTATCTGGGGCTGTAGGATCCGCGGACCATGCCGCGGCGCATCAGGAAGTCGAGCGCCGCCACCCGCAGGCTGAGCGGGCGGTCGGGAAACCGGCCGCGCAACAGCTTGAGCGCCTCGGCGTCGGTGGCGGGTGCAAACTGCATCACCCATTGCGCCATGTTTTCCGGCTCGAGGCGGGCGGAAAAGGCGGAACGGTCGGCGGTGGCGGCGTGGCCCATGGTACTGGTCCCGTTGCGATTTTTCTAAAAATCGCCCGTTTCGAGGCCCGGCTCGCCCAGTCTGGGCCCGGTGTCGTTAGCAAACCGTTAACGGAACCGGCCGCCGCGCGGTTCCATCGCGGGCGGCCGTTCTTCGCGCAAAGCGGCGGTGGGCTATGTCAGCGGCGGCCCGATGGTGACGGTGAGCGTGCCGACACCCGCGATTTCGCATTCGAGCTTGTCGCCGGCGACCGTCGCCGCGACGCCGGATGGCGTACCGGTCATGATGATGTCGCCGGGCGCCAGTTCCACCATCTCCGAGAGGTTGGAGATGATCTCCGGCACGTTCCAGATCATCTGTTCGAGGTCGCCGTCCTGGCGCACCGTGCCGTTGCATTTGAGCGCGATCCGGCCCTTGGTCAGATAGCCGGTCTCGCTCACCGGCTTGAGCGCGCCGCAGGGCGCGGAATGATCGAACGCCTTGCCGATTTCCCACGGCCGCTTCAACTCGCGCGAGGCGAGCTGCAGGTCGCGGCGGGTGAGGTCGATGCCGACGCCGTAGCCCCAGATGCAGTCGTTGGCCTTGGCGACCGGGATGTTGCGGCCGCCGCTCTTGAGCGCGACGACCAGCTCGACCTCGTGGTGCATGTCCTTGGTGAGCGGCGGATAGGGCACGGTGCTGCCGTCCGGCACGACCGCGTCGGCGGGCTTGGCGAAATAGAACGGCGGCAAGCGCTCGTCCTGGCCCATCTCCTTGATGTGCTCCATGTAGTTGCGGCCGACGCACCAGATGCGGCGGACCGGAAAAACCTTGTCGCTGCCGGCGACCGCGATGCTGGCTTGCGGCGGCGGCGGAATGACGTAGTGAGTGTCGTTGGCCATGCGTGAATTGCCGTATGATTTGATGTCAGTTGCGGGAAGAACCCGGGGCGCGGGACCGCGCCGGGGCAAAAGAGGCCAAGGGCGTATCAGGTGGGCTGCGCCGCCGTCAACGGCCCGACTTCTCGCCGCGTTTCAGGGAAACCGGTTCGCCGTCCGGAAACGCGACAGGACAAAACCCTAGGACGCCGCTGCCGCCTCGGGCGCCTGCGACGTCTCGGGCTCGGGTTCCTGCTGCTTGAGTTGCAGCCGGTGGAAGGTGGCGTAGCGGCCGTCGCGGCGCAGCAGTTCGTCGTGGCGGCCGGATTCGGTGACCTGGCCGCTTTCGACCACGTAGATGCGGTCGGCGTGCGAGACCGTGTGCAGGCGATGCGCGATCGCCAGCGTGGTGCGGCCCTGGAACAGATGCTCCATGGCTTCGCGCACCTGCAATTCCGACTCCGAGTCGAGCGCGGCGGTCGCCTCGTCGAGCAGGATGATCGGCGCGTTCTTGATCAGCGCGCGCGCGATGGCGATGCGCTGGCGCTGGCCGCCGGAAAGCTGCAGGCCATGCTCGCCGACCGGCGAATCGTAGCCGCGCGGGAAGGTCATGATGAAGTCGTGGGCGTAGGCCGCCCTGGCCGCGGCCACGATCTCGTCGTCGGTGGCGCCCGGCTTGCCGAAGGCGATGTTCTCGCGGATGCTGCCGCGGAACAGGAACACGTCCTGCCCGACATAGGCGATATGCT
Source organism: uncultured Pseudomonadota bacterium (assembly GCA_963829755.1). Taxonomy (GTDB): domain Bacteria; phylum Pseudomonadota; class Alphaproteobacteria; order Rhizobiales; family Xanthobacteraceae; genus Pseudolabrys. Next base: position 116,303 of record CAWHJV010000016.1, read on the forward strand.
TGCGCAGCGACTGCCGCGACACGCCGCCGATCTCCTGCTCGTCGATGACGATGCGGCCGTTGTCCGGCTCGTAGAAACGCATGATCAGGTTGAACACCGTCGACTTGCCGCCACCGGAAGGCCCGACGAGCGCGGTCAGCTTGCCGGGCTCGGCCACGAACGACATGTCCTGCAGCACCGATTCTTCGCCGCGATAGCCGAAATAGACGTGGTCGAACTCGAGGCGCGGCGTCTTGATGGTCAGGTCGGGCTTGCCGGTGTCGCTCGCCTCGCTCGGCGGGCTGTCGAGCACCTCGAACAGGACGCGCACGCCGACCAGCGCCGAGTTGAGCTGCAGGTTGAGGCGCGCCAGGCGCTTGGCCGGCTCGTAGGCGAGCAGGAACGCGGTGATGAACGAGAAGAACTGGCCGGGCGTGGCGCCGGTGTCGATCACGCGGTAGCCGCCGTAGGTGATGGCGATGGCGATGGCGACGCCGCCGAGCGTCTCCATCAGCGGGCTCGCGCGGTTGGAGACGCGCGCCATCTTGTTGGCTTCGGTCTCGACGGTGCCGACGTGCTCGGCGAAGCGCTCGGCCATCACGTCTTCCAGCGTGAACGCCTTGACGATGCGGATGCCCTGCAGCGTCTCCTGCAGGGTTTCGACGATGCGCTCGTTGCCGTGGTACTGGCTGCGGCCGATGGCGTAGATGCGGCGGATCAGCTTGCGCAGGACGAAAAACGCCGGCGGGGCCACCACGAAGCTGAAGAACGACATCAGCGGGTCCTGGATCACCATGACGGCGACCAGCCCGACCAGCGAGAAGAAATCGCGCCCGACCGAGGTGATCACCAAATTGATCACGTCCGTGGCGGCGGTGGCGCCGGTCGACAGCCGCATGATGAACTCGGTCGAGTGCCGCTCGGAGAAGAAGCCGAGCCCCTCGTTGAGCAGCTTGCGGAACACGGCGCGCTGGTTGTTGGCGATGATCCGGTTGCCGATGCGCGACATCATCACGCTCTGGCCGTAGGTCGTTACGCCCTTGGTGGTGAACAGGATGGCCGTGAGCGCGCCCAGCGTGATGATGCCGGGCAGGTTGCGATTGATATAGGCTTCGTTGATGACGTCGCCGATCAGATAGGCGCTGAGCGCGGTGCAGCCCGCCGCGATCCCCATCAGCGCGAAGGCGACGGCGTATTTCTTCCAGTGCGCCAAGCCCTGTTCCAAGAACAGGCGGCGCACCAGCGCGACCGCGCCGTAACGCGGGTCGTCGGGCGCCGAATGCAGGGGATCTTTCATTCGCCCTCGAAAAACAGACGCGCCGACGCTTCGGCGGCGAGTTCCGCCGCCGGCAGGCGCGTTACGGGCTTCCTTGCCCGTATCGGGGGCATTTTTCAAGGAGGAAAGGCCGCGAAAAACCGGCCATTCCCGCGACACTTGGCGCAATATTTCGCGCGATATTTGGCGCGATCAGCCGGCGGCGCGCGTGGCGCTCATCAGGTGGCGCTCCCAGGCGAGGGCATGGCTGACGATGGTGTCGAGGTCGTCGAATTGCGGCTGCCAATCGAGCGTGCGGTGGATGCGGCCGACGTCGGCCACCAGGGCGGCCGGATCGCCGGGGCGACGGTCCGTCACGTTGACGGGGAAGTCGACGCCGCTGACGCGCTTGACCGCCGCCAGCACCTCGAGCACCGAGGCGCCGTGGCCGTAGCCGCAGTTGAAGGTGGCGCTGGTGCCGCCCTGGCGCAGATAGGCGAGCGCCGCCGAATGCGCGCCCACCAGGTCGCTGACGTGGATGTAGTCGCGGACGCAGGTGCCGTCCGGGGTCGGATAGTCGGTGCCGTAGACGTCGATCTTGGGCCGCTTGCCGAGCGCGGTTTCGCAGGCGACCTTGATGAGGTGGGTGGCGCCGGCCGTCGACTGGCCGGTGCGCTGCTGCGGATCGGCGCCGGCGACGTTGAAATAGCGCAGCGCCACGAAGTGCAGGTCGTGCGCGCGGCTCGTGTCGCGCAGCATGATTTCCGACATCAGCTTCGAGCTGCCGTAGGGCGAGATCGGGTGCGTGACGGCGTCCTCGCCGACCGGCGAGCGCTCGGGATTGCCGTAGACCGCCGCGGTGGAGGAAAAGATGAACTGCTTCACGCCGCCGGCGACCGCCGCCTGCAGGAGGAGGCAGGTGTTCATGGTGTTGTTGTGGTAGTAGCCGAGCGGGTCGGCGACCGAGTCGGGCACCACGATGGAGGCGGCGAAGTGGATGATGGCCGTGACCTCGTGTTCCGCGATCACCTCGCTGACCAGGTCGGTGTCGCCCGTCCTGCCCAGCACAAAGGGGACATGCTCGGGCATCAGGAAGCGAAAACCTGTGGATAGATTGTCGAGCACGACCACGTCTTCGCCGGCGTCCACCAGCGCGTGCACCATATGGCTGCCGATATAGCCGGCTCCGCCGGTCACCAGGATCGTCATGCGCCCTCCACGGCTTTGCCGCTTTCCTACCCGGATCGCGTGAATGAGCGATTATTGTCTGTAGAACGACGATCGCGCTATTGGTGGCATGATTAACAAGGCGTGTATGGGCGCGGCGCAAGCGAGATGGCCGATATCCTCTTCATCAAGACCTCGTCGCTGGGTGACGTCGTCCATCACATGCCGGCCCTGACGGAGGCGCGCGCACACCGGCCGGAAGCGCGATTCGCCTGGCTGGTGGAAGAAGCCTACGCGCCGATGGTGCGGTTGCACCCCGCGGTCGGGGAGGTCATTCCGGTTGCCTGGCGACGCTGGCGCCATTCGCTTCATGCGCCGGCGACGCTTGGTGAGATCGGTGCGGGTCTGCGCGCCATCCGCGCCCGCCGCTACGATGGGATCGTCGACAGCCAGGGCCTGGTGCGCACGGCGGTGATGGCGCGCATGGCGCGCGGGCCGCGGCACGGCTACGACCGCGCCAGTATCCGCGAGCCGCTGGCGTCGCTGTTCTACGACGTGCGCCACAGCGTCAGCCGTAGCTTGCACGCGGTCGAGCGCAATCGCACGCTGACCGGTCTGGCGCTTGGGTTTGCACCGCAGGGCGCGCCCGACTTCGGGCTCGACCGCGCGCGTTTCGCCAAGCCGGAGGAACGCTACGCCGTGCTGCTGCATGCGACCGCGCGGCCGGAGAAGGAATGGCCGGTGGCGCACTGGGTCGAACTCGGCCGCGCCTTGACGGCGCGCGGGCTGACGCCGGTGCTGCCCTGGGGCACCGCGGCCGAGCGCGCGCGCAGCGACGGGATCGCCGCCGCCTTGCCGCGTGCGCGGGTGCCGGACCGCCAACCGCTCGACGCGGTCGCTGGCCTGATCGCCGGGGCCGAACTGGTGGTCGGCGTCGATACCGGTCTGTTGCATCTCGCCGCCGCGTTCGCCGTGCCGCTGGTGGCGATCTTCGCCGGCAGCGAGCCCGGCCTGACCGGGCCGGTCGGCAGCGGACCGATCGCGGTGCTCGGCACCGACGGCGCGGCGCCGGAGGCGGACGAGGTGATTGACGCGGTGGAGAAGCTGGCGCGCTGACGGGATCGTTTCCAGGCGAAGTGGGAACCGGTTCGCCGTCCGGAAACGCGACAAAAGATAAACTACGCCACCCCCGCGCGCAGCAGATCGTGCATGTGGACGAGACCGACCGGCTTGCCGCCTTCGACCGCGAACAGCGCAGTCACCTTGCGCGCGTTGAGGATCTCCAGGGTCTCGCTGATGAGCTGATCCGGCCGCACGGTCTTGGGGCCGCGCGTCATGACCGCGTTCACGTCCGCGTCGAGCAGGCCGGCGCGCATGTGGCGGCGCAGGTCGCCGTCGGTGATGATGCCGACCAGTTGCCCGCGCGCGTCGACGATGCCGACGCAGCCGAAACCCTTGGCGGTCATCTCGATGATGGCGTCCGACATGGCCGTGCCGAGCGGCGCCAGCGGCATGGCGCCACCGCCGTGCATGACGTCGCGCACCAGCTTCAGTTGCGCGCCGAGCTTGCCGCCGGGATGCAGCACGCTGAAGTCGATCGCGGTGAAGCCGCGGCTTTCCAGAAGCGCGATGGCGAGCGCGTCGCCGAGCGCGAGCTGCATGAGCGATGACGTGGTCGGCGCCAGGTTGTGCGGGCAGGCTTCGCGCGCCTGCGGCAGGACCAGAACGATGTCGGCGGTCTTGGCCAGCGTCGAGTCCGGATTGGCCGTCATCGCGACGAGGCCGATTTGGAAGCGGCGCGAATAGTCGGTGATGTTCTTCATTTCGACGGTCTCGCCCGACCACGACAGCGCGATGATGACGTCGTTGTTGGCGATCATGCCGAGGTCGCCGTGGCTCGCTTCGCCCGGGTGGACGTAGAGCGCGGGCGTGCCGGTGGAGGCGAGCGTCGAGGCGATCTTGCGCGCGACATGGCCCGACTTGCCCATGCCGGTGACGATCACGCGGCCCTGCGAGGCGCGGATCAGCTCGACCGCGGCGACGAAGGTCGCGCGCAGGCCGTTGCGCAGCGCCGCCGACAGCGCGTCGACGCCGCTTGCTTCCGCCTCGAGCGTACGCAGGGCGGAAGCGATCGGGGCCTGGTCGCGCGCGCCGGTCTCGTCGGTGGTCTGTGGCATGGCCATGGCTTGGGCACGGTCCTTCAAAAGCGGGCTCTTTGATAGCATGAAACGCGAGTCTCGGGCAGGATGACGCGGCTGGAACCGTTAACGGGCCCGGGCGGACTTATGAGCCACCTTGTTTGCGCCCGGCGAGCACCTTGCGCACGGCCTTTAGGACGCTGTCCACAGCCACATCGGCGGTCCGGCGGTGGCTGACGGCATCGTTGCCGACGAGGCGCGCGCGCGCGCGGGCGGCGTCGTCGCCGGGGGGCTCCAGGATGGCGGCGACCGGGTTGAGCGGCTTCCAGTGCCAGGGGCTGGTGGGCCCGAAAATGGCGACCGTGGGCGCGCCAATGGCCGCCGAGACGTGCATCAGGCCGGAATCGTTGGTGACGGAGGCATCGGCCGCCGCCAGCGCCAGGATGGCGTTGCGCAGGTCGTTGCTGGTGAGATCGCGGACATGATTGCCCTTTTGCGGCCCGGCGGCGGCGATTTCCCGGGCGATTTCGCCCTCGCGCGGGCCCCCCAGCACCCAGACCGCCACGCCGTCCTCGCCGAGCGCCTTCGCCAGGGCGGCGTAATAGCTCGGCGGCCAGGCCTTGCCGGCGCCGACCGCGCCCGGCGACAGGGTCACAATGGGCCGGGTTTCGGCGGCAAGCCCTGAGCGCGCGCGCCAGGCGCTGAGTTCGTCCGCGGGCACCTTCAGTTCGGGCAGCGGCCATTCGGCCGGCAGGCCAGCGCCCTTCGGCAGCGCCAGGGCGCCCATCTGGTCGATCATGCGCGGCAGCTTGCGCTCGCCCGGCCTGAGGTCGTTGAGGAGGCCGATGCGGACCTCGCCGAAGAAGCCGGTGCGCCGCGGGATGCCGGCAAGCCAAGGTGCCAGCGCCGCCTTCCATTTGCGCGACATGACGAGCGCCTGGCCGTAATGGCCGGCGCGCAGCGTGGCGGCGAGTTTCCATTGCAGGCCTATGCCGAGGCGCCGCCGCGGCAGGTCGGCGACGATCGCCTTGCGCACCCCCGGCATGTAGTCGGCGAGCGGCGCGCACAGGGTGCTCGCGACCATGTCGACGGCGCGTTCGGGGTCTTGCGCCCGCAACACCTTGACCACCGAATGGCAGCGCACGAAGTCGCCGATCCAGACATAGGGCACGATCAGGACCGGCCGGTGCGGTGGCGGGGATTCGGGGTTCATGGAGGCGACTATGTGCGGGGGTGCCGGTGCGATTGCAAGCCGCGTGGCGGTCGCGTGCGCTCACATGCCGGTCGGGATACGCACCTTGACCGGCGGTCGGGCCGAACGCGGCAGCTTGGTGATGCCGGTGGCGAAATAGCCGAAATAGCTCACCACCCACGGCACCAGCCGGAAGGTGGATTCGCCGCCGAACAAACGATCGATCGAGATTATGGGAACCTCGCCGAGGTTGAGCCCGGCCAGTTGCGCGTTGATCGCCATTTCGAAGGCGATGGCCCAGCCGACCGACTTGGCGTCTTGGCTGAGCATGGGAAAGTCGGCGCGCCGGAACAGCTTGATGCCCGTGGTGGAGTCCGAGAGGCCGGTGCCCGACATCGTATTGAGCAGCCAATTGGCCGTACGCGACAGGAAATGGCCGATCAGCGAGCCGCCGAGCCGCCGGCCGCCATGGGCATAGCGGGTGGCGCTGACGAATTGCGCGCCTTCGTCCATCAGCGTCATCATGTCGTCGATCGCCAGCACCGGGCCGACCTCGTCGGCGGCGAAGATCAGGACGCGTTCGCCTTGTGCCGCCTCCACGCCCGCGCGGACCGCGAAGGCGACGCCGCGGCCGGCGCGGTTGAGCAGCGGTCGGACCTGCGGATAGGACGCCTGCATTTCCTCGACCACGGCACGGCTCGTGTCGGTCTCGTCGTCGAAGATCACGATGATCTCGTGCGGCATCACCAGCACCGCGCGCAGGATGCGCAGCATGACACGCAGGTTCATGGTCTCGTTGCGTACCGGCAGCAGGATGGTGAGGGCGACGGGCGTATCGGTCATGTCGCTTGCGCGGGCCGCGCGCCCATGAATCGTTCCAGGAGTTGCTTGGGTCCCTCCCATCCGCGCTTGTCCATCCAGCCGGGCAGGCGCTGCTCGATGAAGGCGGCGACCACCACCGCGCTCAGAAGCCACATCTCGAAGTAGTAACGGGGCGTTGCCACGTAGACGAAGTCGACGGCGTATTCGGCGAGTACCGCGGCGCCGATCAGCCGCAGCCAGGGATCGAAATCGCGCCCGCGCACGGTGACGTAGAATACGATAACGACGCCGACGATGTTGAAGGGGATCGAGGCGGGCGTTTGGCTGGGCTGGCTCAGCCAGCCGACGATCTGGCCGGCGGCGCGATGCAGATAGACGCCGCCGAAATCGAGCCGCGCCAGTTCGCCGAGAGCGGACAGGATGGCCGATGGCGGCATCACGCAGGTGCCCGGTAGGCAGGAATTGCTGCTCAACAGCACCGCTTCATGACCGAAGTACAGGTTGTGGATCGGCATCGCCAGCACCGGAACAAACCCGATGCAGAGCCCCGCGATCCGCGACCATTGCTTCTGATACAAGGCGGCCAGCGCCGCGCCGGCGAGTACGATGCCAGGGATCGGCGCGACGATCGGCTTGGTGAAGACGCCGAGCGCCAGCAGCAGCGCCCCGCCGGCGGCACGGCCGAAACGGTCCGCCGCGCCGTTGCGCGGCGCGATGACCACGAAGACGCCCCACAGCAGCAGGATATGCGCGGCCGGATCGGCGAAGCCGCGCGCGGCCCACTTGGCGTAGTCGAGCAAGCTGGAGCCGAAGAGCTCGCCGACCGGTACAGCGACGAAGACGAGCGCGAGGCGCCAGGCGAAATTGTCGGAAACGAAGCGCTTGAACAGCCCCAGCACGATCATCGGCAGCAGCAGCACCAGCGACAGATAGCCGAGATTGGTGTCGCCGAAGACGATCATCTCCAGCGCGCGCCAATAGCGCAGGCCCGGGCCGCCGTAATAGTAGACGCTTTCGTAGCCCTTGAGCGCGGCGAGGATATTGCCGTGCACGAGATGCTCGAGAATGAGCCGGCCGACGCCGGTATAGAACAGGCCGTCGTCGCCGCCGTCCATCGGGCGCCAGCCGCCGATGAAGCCGGCGTCGATGATGGCGATCACCAACAGCGACAGAACGATCAGCACGAACGGCCGCAGCGTGTCGGCCGGGCGCACCCGCACCAGCAGCAACAGCAGCAGCAGCACCGCCACCAGCGCGACGGCGCCGTCGACGATCAGCCTGACCTGCACCGCCGCCGGCGGGTGCAGCACCATGGCGAGCGAGCCGGGCTTGATCGCCGCGGCGTAGATCGGCTTGCCGATGGTGTCGCGCGTCAGCGTGCGGCACACCATCGTGCCGTTGCGCACGGCCTGATAGGGGCCCTGCGCGCTCGGCCACAGCATCTCGCCGCGCCAGCACAGGCGCGCGCCGGTATACTCGGCGGGAACGCGCAGCATCATGAACCACGGCATCGTGATGTGCCAGCGGCTGAGCCCCATCCAGAAGCGGCTATCTCGGTCGCCGCGGTGCACGTCCGGGGCGTCGGTATACCAGTTGTAGCGAATGTCGTTGACGAAACCGAGCCGCAGCCAGACCGCATCGGTGAAATCGACGCCGCTGACCGCGCGCGAATAGGCCGGGGCGGCGAACGGGCTGTCGGCGGAAAAGGCGTAGAGATGATCGGGCTCGCCGCCGTCCTGCCAGCAGCCGGGGGAGCCCGGCTTGCACCGCACCGCGGGCGGATAGACCGCGTCGAACTCGGTCTTGAGCGCGCGGTAGACCTCGTTCGGGAGCTTGCGCTCGAAGACATTGCCCGTCTTGGTCGGCAGGAACACGTTGAGGCCTTGCTCGATCGGGGTGGGCGCGACCAGCCAGGGCGTCGCCGCGGCAAGGCCGACCACGGCGACAGCCGCCAGCCAGCGGCCGGGCCGCGCGCTGAGGCGACCGCTGAAAATGAGCACGGTCGCGATCAGCAGCACGGCGTAACGGAACAGGTCGTTGACCGGCACGCCGAGCGCGACGACAACGAGCACGAGCGCGGCGAGCCGCAGCCAGCCGTTGTGGGCTGGGGCGGCCGAGGGGTTGGCTGTCGCGCTGACTTCGCTCATGCTCTCGCGTTGCTGTTAACCGATCGGGTCCAGGATTTTATGACGTCGCCATACCACACCAGCGCCTTTGCCCATATCGGCACCGACGTCGTCATCGGACCGAATGTGGACATCCGGCGTCCGCATCTTGTCAGCATCGGCAGCCACGTCTCGATCGACGCCGGCGCCTATATCACGACCGCGGTCGAGATTGGAGATTATGTCCACATCGGGCCCTACATCACGGTCATCGGCGGCGCGGAAGCGCGGCTGGTCATGGGGCATTTCACGAACCTGGCGGCGGGCGCCCGGGTCATTTGCGGCAGCGACCGCTTCCAGGGCGATGGGCTGATCGGGCCGGCGAGCCTGCCGGCGAAGTACAAAGACACGATGAAGCTGGCGCCGGTCATCTTGGAGAATTTCGCCAATGTGGGGACCAATGCGGTCATCATGCCCGGCGTGACGCTGGCCGAGGGGTCGGTGGTCGGCGCCTGCTCGCTGGTGACAAAGAGCACCGAGCCCTGGACCATCTACACCGGCATTCCCGCCAAGCCGGTCAAGGCGCGCCCGCGCGACAAGATGATCGCATACGCAGCCGAACTCGGATACGTCACGCGCCGCAGCGCCTGAACGATAACGGCGCTCACGCGGTCGATGTCGCTCTCGGCGAGATCGAGGCGCGAGGGCAGCCAGAGGCCGCGGCGCGAGATGTCGATGCTGTTTGCGAACGACGCGGGCGCGGCGGCGTAGGGCGCCTGGGTGTGCAGCGGGTGCCAGAAATTGCGCGAGTCGATCTGCGCCGCGTGGAGCGCCGAGACCACGCTTGTCGCGGTCGTCGACCAGCACGTCGGTCCACTGCCGGACCTCGCCCGGTTCGCTGAACGGCGGCAGGCTTAAACCCGGCTGGTTGCCGAGCCGCTCGGCATAGGCTCGGTCGCGGCGCACCGCCGCCTCAAGCCGCGTCTTCGATCTCGTCGAACTGCGGCAGCGCGACCGCCGCCTGCAGGTCGGTGAATTTGAAATTGAAGCCCAGCACCGGGTGGTCGTCGTCGCCGCCGGTGCCGCCCTTGCGGCGGCCCTGGTCCTTGAGCTCACGCAGGCGGTCGTGCAAGGCGTCGTTGTCGGTAACGATCATGCCGCCCTGGCCGGCGGTGATCGTCTTGTTGGCGGAAAAGGAAAAGCAGCCGGCGAGGCCGAACGAGCCGAGCATCTTGCCGGCAAAGCGCGACCCGAGCGCTTCGGCGGCGTCGCAGATCAGCACCAGCCCGGCCTTCCGGCAGATCGGCTCGAGCCGGGTGTAGTCGGCGCCGCGGCCGTTGACGTCGACGGTCACGAGCGCCCGGGTGCGGGGGCCGATCGCGGCCTCGACGGCGTCGGGATCGACGCCGAAGCGCACCGGCTCCACGTCGACGAGCTTGACGTCGGCGCCGGCCATGCGGACGGCGTTGGCGGTGGCGATGAAGGTCAGGTCGGGCACCAGCACCTCGTCGCCCGGCCCGATGCCGGCCGCCATCAGCGACAGGGCGATGGCGGCGGTGCCGCTGGTCACGGCCACCGCATGGCGGGTGCCGACGAAGGCGGCGAGGCGGCGCTCGAACTCGCGCGCCAGCGGGCCGTCGTTGACGTATTGGCGATCGAGCACGTCGCGCAAGCGATCGAGCTCGCGGCCGGTCAGATGGGGGCCGAACCACGCGATCGGCGTGTCGGAATGACCGTTCGGTTTTGTCATCGGCTTCGTGTCGGCGTCCCTGGGCCGCTCTTTGCGGGGAATTTGGCTTTCGCCGCGCGAGAACGGGTTGTCCACTAGCCTAGATGGCGGCTATCTGGCAAATGCGCAGATCAAGGGCCATGCGCAAGCGGGCCTGCGACCGTCCCGACCCACGCTCGCCGCGTGACACCCTAGCGAAGCCCTGAGGACACCATGAGCGCGCGTCGTATTCTGGTCACCGGCGGTTCCGGTTTCATCGGCTCGGGCCTGGTGAAGGCGCTGGTCAAGGCGGGCCACCGCGTGCGCGTGCTCGACGACAATTCGCGCGGGGCGCCGCGGCGGCTCACGGACGTCGAAAACGACATCGAGTTCGTCGCCGGCGACATCCGTGACGCCGCCGCGGTCGACAAGGCCGCGCAGGGCATGGACGAGGTCCACCATCTCGCCTTCGTCAACGGCACCGAGTTCTTCTACAGCGCAGCCCGATCTGGTGCTCGACGTCGGCGTGCGCGGCATGATCAACGTGATCGACGCCTGCCGCGCGCGCAATGTCGGCACGCTGATCCTGGCCTCGTCGTCGGAGGTCTACCAGACGCCGCCCAAGGTGCCGACCGACGAGAGCGCGCCGCTGGTCGTGCCGGACCCGATGAACCCGCGCTATTCCTATGGCGGCGGCAAGCTGATCAGCGAACTGATGGCGATCAATTTCGGCCGCAAGTATTTCGAGCGCGTGCTGATCTTCCGCCCGCACAACGTCTACGGGCCCGACATGGGCTGGGAGCACGTCATCCCGCAATTCGCGCTGCGGCTGAAGCGGCTCGCGGACGCTGCAAGGCGACGGGCGAATTGCGCTTTCGAGATCCAGGGCACCGGCGCGGAGACCCGCAGCTTCTGCTTCATCGACGACCTGGTCGCCGGCGTCATGGCGATGCGCGAGAAGGGCGAGCATCTCGGCATCTATCACGTCGGCACCATGGAAGAGGTGGCGATCGCCGACCTGGCGCGGCGGGCGGCCGCCGCCGTCGGGCGCGAGATCGAACTGATCGCGGGGCCGCTTGCAGGCGGGCGGCACGCCGCGCCGCTGCCCCGATATTTCGAAACTGGCCGCCTTGGGCTATAAGCCGCGCGTGCCGCTCGACGCCGGGCTCAAACCCACGCTCGACTGGTACTGGCAGCACGCCGATCTGGCGCCGAAGCGCCTGATTGCACTGAAGGAGTTGATCTTGCGTCCCACCAAAGTCGCGCGCGCCGCCGGCACGAACGCCAGCGTTCCGGTCGAATGCTGCCAAGTCTGCGGCAGCGACAAGCTCGATGACGTGCTCTCGCTCGGCTACATGCCGCCGGTCAACCAGATGGTGCCGATCGGTCAGGTGCCGCGCCAGCAGCCGTGGTTTCCGACCCACCTGCTGCATTGCCGGCAGTGCGACCTGGTGCAGCTCGGGCTCGCGGTCGATCCGGTCATCATCTTCCCGCCGGAATATCCCTACACCAGCGGCACCACCAAGGTGCTGCGCGACAACTTCGCCGACCTGCAGCGCGAGTCCGCCGAACTGCTCGGGCTTGGGCCCGGACGATCTCGTCGTCGACATCGGCTCCAACGACGGCACGCTGCTGTCGAACTTCAAGAACGCCGGCTACCGCGTGCTCGGCATCGAGCCGACCGACGTGGGCGATATCGCCAATGAGCGCGGCATCCCGACGGTGAAGTATTATTTCGGCAGCGAGGCCGCGCGCAAAGTGAAGGCCGAGCATGGGCCGGCGCGCGTCATCACCGCCGCGAATTGCTTCGCGCACATGGAAGACGTGCACGCCATCGTCGACGGCATCATGGAGATGCTGGACGAGAACGGCGTGTTCATCTCCGAGTCGCACTATCTCATCGGCTTGCTGGATACGCTGCAATACGACACCGTGTATCACGAGCACCTGCGCTACTATTCGCTGGCGAGCCTGAAGTATCTGCTCGAGATGCACGACCTCGAAGTGTTCCACGCGCGGCCGATCCCGAGCCACGGCGGCTCGATCCGCGTCTATGCCGCGCGCAAGGGCCAGTATCCGGTCAAGGACAGCGTCGCGCAGATGCTCGCCGCCGAGCCGCGCGGCGAGGCCATGGCGAAGCGTCTCGTCCAGTTCCGCGACGACGTGGTGCTCTCGAAGCTTCGCCTGTTGTCGATGATCCGCGATCTCAAGGAAAAGGGCGCCCGCATCGTCGGCATCAGCGCGCCGTCGCGCGCAAGCACGCTGGTCAACTATGTCGGTCTCGACGAGGGGCTGATCGACTACGTCTGCGAGATTCCGGGCTCGCTCAAGATCGGCAAGTGCATGCCGGGCACCGGCATCCCGGTGGTGGACGAGGCCCGGCTGTTCGAAGACCAGCCGGACTGCGCCATCATCTTCTCCTGGCACATCGCCGACGAACTGGCGCCGAAACTGCGCGCCAAGGGCTTCCGCGGCCAGTTCATCACGCCGCTGCCGGTGCCGCGGACGCTGTAATCGCCTCTATGCCCGCCACGCCTCACCATCTTATACTGCGCCCATGACCATTCGACCCGACATCGCCGCCCCCGGGGCGCCCACGACCATCGAGAACGCCGACATCACCGTGGTCGGCGGCGCCGGCCATGTGGGCATCCCGCTGGTGCTGGCGCTGGCCGAAGCGGGCTTGCGCGTCAACGTCAACGACCTCAACCAGCAGACGCTCGATACGCTGCAGGCCGGGCAACTGCCGTTCATCGAGGACGGCGCGGCCGACGTGCTGAGCAAGGCGCTCGCCGCCGGCCGGCTGGTGTTCACCAACGCGCCGGACAAGATCTCCAAGGGCGGGCCGGTGATCATCACCATCGGCACGCCGATCGACGAATTCCTCAATCCGGTGCGCAAGGTGGTGCAGGAATGCATCGACTCGCTGCTGCCGTCGCTGGCCGACGAGCAATTGATGATTCTGCGCTCGACGGTCTTCCCCGGCACGACCGAGTGGCTCGACGGTTATCTGAAATCGAATGGGCGCCAGCTTAAGCTCGCCTTCTGCCCGGAACGGGTCGTGCAGGGCTATGGGCTGAAAGAGCTGCGCGAGATGCCGCAGATCGTCAGCGGCATCACGTCCGAGGCCGAGCAGGAAGCGGCTCGGCTGTTCGAACGCATCGCCCCGGAAGTGGTGGTGATGACACCGGCGGAAGCGGAGTTCGGCAAGCTGTTCGCCAACGCCTACCGCTACATCGAATTCGCCGCCACCAACGAGTTCTACCTGATCGCCAAGGCGGCCGGCGTCGACTATCAGCGCGTGCTTGCGGGGATGAAGCACGATTATCCGCGGCTCAAGAGCATTCCGCGGCCCGGCTTCGCCGCCGGCCCCTGCCTGGTCAAGGACACGATGCAGCTCTCCGCCTTTGCCAGCAACCGCTTCGGCCTCGGCCACGCCGCGCTGCTGGTCAACGAAGGGCTGGTGCTGCACGTCATCGACGACATCCGGCGCCGCGTCGATCTCGGCAACACCACGGTCGGGCTGCTCGGCATGGCCTTCAAGGCCGAGAGCGACGACGTGCGCGCTTCGCTGAGCTACAAGTTCAAGAAGATGCTGGCCGGCCAGGCGCGCGCGGTGCTGACCACCGATCCCTTCGTCACCACCGATCCGGACATCCGGCCGCTCGACGAAGTGATCGACAAGAGCGACATGATGATCCTGTGCGCGCCGCACGTCGCCTATCGCACCGCCGATTTCAAGGGCAAGCCGGTGTTCGACGTCTGGGGCGATCTCTCCGGCCCCAACGTCATCAGGTGACGCGATGGCCGAAGACTGGCCGAAGATCACGGGCCGCAGCCGTAAGAAGATTTCGCCCTGGATCGACCTGATCGCGCGCGAGGTGGAGTTCAGCCGAAGGCGCGCCGGTCGAGGTCTATCACGCGGTCGGGCAGGGCGATTACATCGCCATCGTGGCGCGGACGCCGGACGGCCGCCTGCCGATCGTGCGGCAATACCGGCCGGCGGTGGAGGGGTTCACCTGGGAATTGCCGGCCGGCATGGTCGATCCGGGCGAGGACGCCGCCACCTGCTGCGTGCGCGAGCTAAGCGAGGAGACGGGGCTCGCCGCCGCGCGCGTGCATGCGCTCGGCACCTATTCGCCGTGCACGGCGCGGCTGTCGAACCGGGTCCATTCCTTCTTCGTGGAGACCGGGCCGGCGGCCGAAGCCGGCGAGCGGCGAGCCAGGCATCGAGGTCCGGCTGGTGACGCCGGCCGAGCTCGGCGGCCTGATCCGCTCCGGCGACTTCGTGCTGCAGCTCCATCTCGGCGCCCTGCTGCTGGCCGGGATGGCCGGGCATCTCGATCTCGCGCTGTCGGCGGCCGGCTGAGCGGGGGGCCGTGGCGGGGGCTTCAGCGGGCTGAGCCCGAAGCGCGGGCTGGCCCGCGATTTTTACCCTCTCCTGAGCCAGTTATGGGCGATTGCGCCGCAACATTGCGCCGGTCGCGGGTCTGGGGCAAAGGATGGCCGTTGTTAAGCCCGGCGGGGTTAAGAGGCAGGGATGTATTTGGTCACCGGCGGGGCCGGCTTCATCGGATCGAACGTGGTGGCGAGCCTGGCCGAGGCCGGGGGCGCCGATATCGCCGTCAACGACCTGGCTGGGCGAGGGCGACAAGTGGCGCAACCTGGCTAACCACCAGATCGCCGATTTCGTGCCGCCGGCCGACCTGACGGCCTGGCTCGCCGGGCGCAAGCTCGACGCCGTCATCCACATGGGCGCCATTTCCGACACCACCGCCCGCGACGGCGACCTGGTGATGGAGAGCAACTTCCGCCTGTCGCTGCGCCTGCTCGACTGGTGCACCGAGACCGGCACGCCGTTGATCTACGCCTCGTCGGCCGCGACCTACGGCAACGGCGAGCAGGGCTTCGTCGACGACTGGTCGCCGGACGCGCTCGCCCAGCTCAAACCCCTGAACCTCTACGGCTGGAGCAAGCACGCCTTCGACCGCCTCGTGGTCGACCGCTACGTGAAGAAGCAGAAGCTGCCGCCGCAATGGGTGGGCCTCAAGTTCTTCAACGTCTATGGGCCCAACGAATATCATAAGGGCGCCATGGCGAGCGTCCTGTCCAAGGTGTTCGCGCCCGCCAAGGCGGGCGAGCCGGTGCGGCTGTTCAAGTCGCACAAGGACGGCATCGCCGACGGCGACCAGCGCCGCGATTTCATCTATGTCGACGACGCCGTCGCGGTGATGCGCTGGTTCCTGGACAATGGCGCGGTGAACGGCATCTTCAATGTCGGCACCGGCCAGGCGGAAAGCTTCCGCGCCATGATCACGGCCATGTTCAAGGCCATGGGCCGCAGCCCCAACATCGAATACGTCGACATGCCGGTCGAGATCCGCGGCCAGTACCAGTATTTCACGCAAAGCAGCATCGAGAATCTGCGCCGCGCCGGCTATAACGCAGGCTTCACGCCGCTCGAGACCGCGGTCGCGCGCTACGTGACCGGCTATCTCGATCAGGCCGACAAGTACCGGTAGCGCATGATCCCGAAAAGTGGGAACCGGTTTTCGGATAAGATCATGCGCCAGGAAAAAGTCTAATGTTCGATTTCGACAAGCATCTCGCCGACATCGCCGGGCAGACCGTGCTCTGCATCGGCGACCTGATGCTCGACGAATTCGTCTATGGCGACGTTTCGCGCATTTCGCCGGAAGCGCCGACGCCGGTGATCGCGGTCAAGCGCACCGAACTGATGATCGGCGGCGCCGGCAACGTGGCGCGCAACCTCGTTTCGCTCGGCGCGCGCTGCGTCTTCGTCGGCGTCGTGGGCGAGGACGACGCCGGCCGCGCATTGACCGAAGCGCTCGACGGCTACCCGCGGATCGAAGCCCGGCTGGTGGTCGATCCGGCGCGCGTGACCACGCGCAAGGCGCGCTTCGTCTCCGAGCATTTCTCGACCCATCTCCTGCGCGCCGACTGGGAGATGGCCGCGCCCATCGACCGCGCGATCGAGGATGCGCTCATCGGTTCCGTGGTCGATGCCCTGCCGAACGCCGGCGCGGTGGTGCTTTCCGACTACGCCAAGGGCGCGCTGACCCCGCGCGTCATCCGCGCGGTCATCGATGCCGCCAACGACGCCGGCAAGCCGGTGATCGTCGACCCCAAGGGCCGCGACTACGGCATCTATCGCGGCGCCACCCTGATCACGCCCAACCGGCAGGAACTCGCCGACGCCACCCACAGCGTCGCGCAAAGTGACGACGAGATCGCGACCGCCGCGGCTGCCCTCGGCGAAAGCCTGCAGGCGCAGGCCGTGCTGGTGACGCGCAGCGAGGACGGCATGACGCTGGTCAACGTTGGCGGCCGTGGCGACGGCGCCGTGCACGTGCCGGCCTATCCGGTGCGCGTGCGCGACGTCTCCGGCGCCGGCGATACCGTGGTGGCGGTGATTGTCCGCCATGCTGGCGATGGACGCCGATTTCGAATCCGCCATGCGCGCGGCCAACGCCGCCGCCGCCGTGGTGGTGGGCAAACGCGGCACAGCGACGCTGACCATCAGCGAACTGCGCTCGCGCATCCTGCCGGCCTCGACGCTGGCGCCGGAAGAAAAGATCGTGTTCGACTGGGCGCTGCTCGACGAGCACCTTGCCGACTGGCGGCGCCAGGGCCTGCGCATCGGCTTCACCAACGGCTGCTTCGACCTGCTGCATCCCGGCCACGTGCGGCTGCTGGCGGCGGCGCGCGGCGCCTGCGACCGGCTGGTGCTGGGGTTGAACAGCGACGCTTCCGTCACGCGCCTGAAGGGGCCGGGCCGGCCGGTGCAGCCGGTCGAGGCGCGCGCCGAAGTGCTGGCGGCGCTCGAGGCGGTCGATCTCGTGGTCGTGTTCGAGGCGGATACGCCGCTCGACCTGATCGCCCGCATCGAGCCGACCGTGCTGGTCAAGGGCGGCGACTATACCCGCGAGCAGGTGGTCGGCGCCGATCTGGTCGAATCGTTTGGCGGCGAGGTGCTGCTGGTCGACCTGCTGCCGGGGCATTCGACCACCAGCATGGTCGAGCGCTCGCGCGCCACGACGCGCTGAAGTAAGGGCGTTCAGACTCGTTATGACCGAGACCCTCACCGCTCCGGAACGCGAAAAACACTTGGTGCGGGAGTTCTTCTCCGGCCGCCAGGGCTTCTTCGTCGACGTCGGCGCCAACGATCCGACGCAAGGCTCGCAGAGCTGGCACCTCGAACAGCTCGGCTGGCGCGGCGTCCTGGTCGAGCCGCAACCGGTGCTCGCCGCGCGGCTGCGGGAGGTCCGCAAGGCGCAGGTGTTCGAGGCGGCGTGCTCGTCCCCGGACAATGCCGGGCAAGCGCTCTCGCTGCATGTCGCCGGCCCGATGTCGGCGCTCGACCGCGATCGCATGGCGCCGGGCGCCATCCCGAGCGAGGTCATCGATGTCCGGGTGCGGACCCTCGACGATATCCTGGCGGAAGCCGGCGCGCCGGCGCCGCTCGCGTTTCTGTCGATCGATGTGGAAGGCCACGAGATCGAAGCGCTCAGCGGCTTCGATTTCGCGCGCTGGCGTCCCGACCTCATTCTGCTCGAGGATCACGTTTCGAATCTCGCCAAGCACCGTTTCATGCGGCGGGCGCGTTACCGCCTGGTTCGGCGCACGGACACGAACAGTTGGTACGTGCCGGACGACGCCGATCCGGGTTTCGGCTGGCGCGACCGCTGGGAAGTTTTGCGCAAGTATTATCTTGCCCTGCCGTGGCGCAAGTTGCGTAATTTTTCGCGCCGCCTGCGCCAGCCATATAAGGACCGGCGCACGATGCGCGATCGCGCGCAGGCTGACCGGCGAATCCGGGAAGGCCGGGCGAAGCTGCCGCAAGCGGCCCGGTGGAAGGGAATGGCATGCCAAAGCTGAGCATTATCATCATCGCCCAGAACGAGGCCGCCAACATCGGCGCCTGCCTCGATAGCGTGGCGTTTGCCGACGAACGCATCGTGGTCGACGGCGGCAGCACGGACGATACGGTGGCGATTGCGCGAGGAAAGGGCGCCCGCGTCGAGTATCATGCCTTTGAAGGCTTCGGCCGCCAGTTCAACTACGCGCTGTCGCTGGCCGAGGGAGAGTGGGTGTTCTCCATCGACGCCGATGAGCGGGTGAGCCCGTCGCTTGCCGCCGAATTGCAGCAAGCAATGCGTGTCGGCGAAGCCGACGGTTACGAAATGCCGCGGCTCTCCACCTTCTGCGGCCGTCCGATGCGCCATTCGGCCTGGTACCCGGATTATGTGCTGCGGCTATGGCGGCGTGGCCGCGCGCGCTGGACCGAGGATCTGGTGCATCCGCATCCCGTGTGCGATGGGCCGGTCGAGCGCCTCAAGACGCCACTCGACCATCACCCCGTGCTGCGCATCGAGCAGGCTCTGCGGCGCATGGACCATTACTCGACGCTCGCCGCCGACATGCTGGTCGCCCGCGGCAAGCGCGTCTCGTTCTCCAGCGGCATTGGCCACGGGTTATGGAGCTTCCTGCGCACCTATATCCTGCGCGCCGGTTTTCTCGACGGCCGCGAGGGCTTTCTGCTGGCGGTCGCCAACGCGGAAGGCACCTATTACAAATACATGAAGGCGTGGCTGGCCGGGCGGCGCGGCAAGTGACGCGCTGACGCCGCGTCAGGCCGCTTCGCCGCGGAATTCCGGCACCGCGTCGCGCAGCACGCTGTAGATCGCGGAGCGCTCGCCGTCGGCGAGGCTCTCGCTCGAGCTGCGCGAGCCAGGCGCGGACGTCCTGCAGCGAAGGTTCCACCGGCCGCGCGGCGACGATGCCGGGAATGCCGATCTCCGCGCTTTCCTCCTCGCGCGCGAACAGGATCTCGTGCAGCCGCTCGCCGGGGCGAATGCCGGTGAAGGTGATCTCGATGTCGCGGCCGGGCTCGAGCCCGCTCAGCCGGATGATGCGTTCGGCGAGATCGACGATTTTCACCGGCTGGCCCATGTTGAGCACGTAGACCGATACGTCGCCGTGCTTGGCCGCTTGCGCGTGGCTGGCGGCGGTGACGACCAGGTCGCAGGCCTCGCGGATGGTCATGAAGTAGCGCACCATGTCCGGATGGGTGACGGTCACCGGCCCGCCGGCTTCGATCTGCGCCTTGAACTTGGGCACCACCGAGCCGTTCGACGCCAGCACGTTGCCGAAGCGCACCGAGATCAGGCGCATGGCGTCGTGGCCGTCGGGCGGCTGCGAATTCGCGGTCGAGCGCCTGGCAGTACATTTCGGCGAGCCGCTTGGTGGCGCCCAGCATGGAGACCGGCTCGATCGCCTTGTCGGTGGAGATCATCACCATGGCTGCGGCCTTGGCCGCGGCCGCCGCGTCGGCGACGTTCATCGAGCCGAACACGTTGGTCTTGATGGCCTCGTCCCAGTCCCGCTCGAGCAAGGGCACGTGCTTGAGCGCGGCGGCGTGGAAGACGAAGTCGGGCTTGAAGTCGCTGATCAGGCGCATCATGCGGGCGCGGTCGCGCACGTCGGCGATGCGGCCGGTGATGTCGGCCTCGGACTGCTTGGCCTTCAGCGCCTCCAGCACCGCGTGCAGCGCCGGCTCCGAATTCTCGATGACCAGCAGGCGCGCGGCGCCGAAGGTGACCAGCCGCTCGCAGATCTCGGAACCGATCGAGCCGCCGCCGCCGGTCACCACCACCGACTTGCCTCTGACGAAGCTCTCCAGCCGTCCGTAATCGATGTTGACGCTCGGCCGCAGCAGCAGGTCCTCGACGGCGACCGGCGCGAGCTGCATGGCGGGTCCGGGCGAATCGAGCGACGGCAACTGGCTCACCATGCAGCCCCAGCTTGCGCGCGCGCACCAGCAGCGACTCCGGGCGCGCTTCCGGCGACATCGCCGAGGGCGTGAAGATCAAGCGAGCCAATCGCGTGCCGCGGCCGGCGAGATCGCCGACCACGGTCTCCAGGTCTTCGAGGTCGCCGAGGACCGGCACGCCGCGGATCGACTGCCCGCGGTCGGCGCGCGAGGGCGACAGCACGCCGGCCGTCCAGATGTTCTTGACCGCGCCGCTTTCGACCGCGCGCAGCAGCACCTCCACGTCGGCGGCGCGTACCGAGCACCAGGGTCGGGGTAGCGTCGGCGACGCGCGCGTGCTGGATCATGCGCGTGTAGTGGAAATAGCGGTAGGCGACCCGGGAACCGCTCAGGAAGAATATCTGCAGGAACCAGTAAAGCAGAATGGTGATCTTGCCGAAGAAGAAATGGCCGTAGACGTTGGGGGCGACCAGGACGTAATCGACCGCCAGCAGGGAGCCGGCCAGCACGGTGCTCACGCGAAAGATGTTGAACAGGTCCGGCAGCGACGTGAAACGCCATTTGTTCCGGTGCATGCCGAAGGCGAGGTAGACGAGCGCCGCGTAGGCCACGAACAGCGGCAGATAGGGAAGCCCGACAAGCTTTGTTGAGAGCTGCGGCCCCTCGAAGCGCATGACGAATGTCAGGACGATCGCGGCCGCGGTGGCAACGACGTCGTGCAGTACGATCAGGATCTGGCGCGGCGTCAGTCTCGGCAGTCGGATCATACGAGGGGATTTCCGGTGTGGGCGCGGGGCCATATTAGCTCATTTGCCGGGATTTATCAGACGGCCGCGAGGCTACAATGGCTTGATCGGTCTAGCTAATCCGGCTTGGGATTGAAAGTCGCGATTTGCCGCCGAGCCGGGTCGCCGGCCCGGAGGGCTTGCGGCCGTCTTCTGGCATGACCCGCGCTGTCGCTGCCACCCTGCGCCTTTTACAGGCATTTCTCGACAAAGGCCGAGAGGTCGCCGCCCGTGAAGTGCCGGCCGGCGATGCCGGCGGCGCGGGCGGCCGCGAGGTCGCGCTCCTTGTCGCCGATCAGAAAGCTGCGGCCCTTGTCGACCGGCCAGTGGTGCATCAGGTCCAGGATCATGCCCGGTGCCGGTTTGCGCCAGTCCGAGTCTTTCCGGTACTCGGCGACCGGCGCATCCGGAAGGAAGGGGCAATAGCGCACGTCGTCGATACGCGCGCCTTGAGCTGCCAGTTGCTCGCGCATCCAGGTGTCGACCGCCCACATCTGCTCTTCGGTAAAATATCCGCGCGCAACGCCGGATTGGTTTGACGCGACGAAAACGAGATAGCCGGCTTCGTTGAGCGAGCGGATGGCGGCGTCCGCGCCGGGCATCCAGCGGAATCGCTCGGGCGTGCCGATATAGCCGTCGTCGTAGTTGATGACGCCGTCGCGATCGAGAAACACGGCCGGGCGTGGGCATCCCTTGTTCGTCTGGTTCATTGAGGTCTTGAAACCATGGGAGCAATTGCGCGCAATGGAGTGCGTACATTGGGCCGCTTCAATTACAATCTAATCGGTCATCTTTCAACAACTGGCGCCGCGCGATTGGTATGCGTTGCCGACCGGTTGGCGCCGTGAGCGAGCCGTTTGTATGTCCAGACGACTTGGGCTAGGGCTAGAGCAGGCGGGCGATTTGCGCTGCCGTTCCAGGCAAAACTTGGGGTCCCTTTGCCCGACTTAATCTCAGTCATCGTCACCACCTACCGCCGCGAGGACGCGCTGGCGGCGGTGCTGCGGAGCCTGTCGAAGCAGACCGACCGGGACTTCGAGGTGCTGGTGGCCGACGACGGCTCCGGGCCGGACACGGCCGCACTGGTGGAAAGCTGGAAGACGAGGCTCGGGCACCCCTTGGCGCACGTCTGGCATGAAGACCGCGGTTTTCGGGCGGCTGAGATCCGCAATCGTGCCATCGTCGCGTCGCATGGCGATTATTGTGTCTTCCTCGATGGCGATTGCATCGCGCGGCCGGACTTCGTCGCGGTGCATCGGCGGCTGGCGGAACCGGGCTGGTTCGTCACCGGCAATCGCGTGCTGCTCTCGCCAACGCTCACGGCGACGGTGCTGCGCGAGGGACTGGCGCCGGAGCGGTGGGGCTACGGCAAATGGTTCGCCGAACGGCGACGCGGCGGCGTCAACCGGCTCTCGGCGCTGCTGCACCTGCCGCTCGGCCCCCTGCGCCGGCTGCGGCGGCGGGCATGGCGCGGTGCGCGTTCGTGCAATCTCGCGATCTGGCGATCCGATCTCGACCGCGTCGACGGGTACGACGCCGAT
The DNA here is from genome assembly GCA_963829755.1 of uncultured Pseudomonadota bacterium. Taxonomy (GTDB): domain Bacteria; phylum Pseudomonadota; class Alphaproteobacteria; order Rhizobiales; family Xanthobacteraceae; genus Pseudolabrys. Next base: position 138,788 of record CAWHJV010000016.1, read on the forward strand.
TACAGCGGCTGGGGCAAGGAGGATTCCGACATCATCGCCCGCCTGCTGCATGCGGGCGTGCGCCGCAAGGATGGCGTGTTCGCGACCGCCGTCCTTCACCTGTGGCATCCGCAAGCGGATCGGGACGCTTTGCCCGCCAATGAGCGCAAGCTTGCGGAGATGATGGCGAGCGACCGTATTCGGGCGCGTCGCGGCTTGTCCGAGATCAAGGCCACAGCTTCCGTGGCAATGGCGGCGGGCTGAGCAATGGCCGCACGCGTGATGGACAGGGTATTCGACCCGCAGGCGATGGCCGACCGCGTGGACTGGCTCGCGGTCGCGGTCGCGGTGTCGCTGCCGTGGTCGACCTCGGCGACGAGCATCTTGGTCGCGGTCTGGTTCCTTGCACTCATTCCGACGCTGACCTGGTCCGACGTGCGGCGCGAGCTGATGACGCCGGTCGGCGGGTTGCCGGTTCTATTGCTCTTGCTCGGCGCGCTCGGCATGGTCTGGGCCAACGTGCCGCTGGACGCGCGGCTCGGCGGGCTCGACGGCTTCGTCAAGCTCCTGGTGGTACCGTTGTTGATTGTGCAGTTCCGCCGGTCCGATAGAGGCGACAAGGTTCTGATCGGGTTTCTCACCGCCTGCGTCGCGCTGCTGGTCGCGTCGGTGGTGGTCAGACTTTTTCCGGAATTGCCACGTGGCTCGACCGATCGCGGCGTGGCCGTCAAGAACTACATCGTTCAGAGCGCCGAGTTCGCCATTTGCGCTGCGGTGCTGCTCGACATCGCGGTTACGCGGCTGCGGGCCGGGCGCTTGCGCGCGGCGTCGGGACCGCTGCTGCTGGGGCTCGCCTTTTTGGCCGACATCTTGTTCGTCGTGACGAGCCGGACGACGCTGGTGATCCTTCCCGTGCTGGCGCTTCTCTATGGAGCTCGCCAGTTCGGATGGCGCGGAATATTCGCGGCCGGTGCGCTCGGCTTGGTCGTCCTGGGCGGGGGCTGGACGACGTCGCCTTACCTGCGCGATCGCATCATCAGCGTCTACACCCAGACCGACGGGTTCGAGACGCATGACGCTACCACCTCGACCGGAGAGCGCATCGTGTTCTGGACCAAGTCGCTTCGGTTCATCGCGAGCGCGCCCGCGCTCGGGCACGGCACCGGCTCGATCACCGCCCTGTTCCGGCACGCCGCGGTCGGTGAAACCGGTGTACAGGGCGAGGTGTCGACCAATCCCCACAACATGACCTTTGCCGTGGCGATTCAGCTCGGTCTCGTCGGCGCGGCGCTCCTATGGGCGATGTGGTGCGCCCAGCTATGGCTCTTTCGCGGGCCCGGTCTCGTCGCTTGGATCGGGCTGGTCGTGGTTGTGCAGAATCTCGTCGGCTCGCTGTTCAACTCGTTCATCTTCGATTTCACGGAAGGCTGGCTTTACGTCTTCGGCGTCGGTGTGGTTGCCGGCATGTTCGGCGGGAGCGCGACGGGTTTGACTTTCGTCGCGTGGATTGCTGGCCACGTTCGCCGCCGCCACCCGCGCGTCGGCGACATATCATGCGACCAGAAATTCAATCTGACGATTATCTGACCTCGCTCAGCGCTACGGCCATTATCCCCGGTGGCAAGACGGGCAGGCCGCACGGCAAAGGTATTGCGCGACCGCGCCATATCGTGCAGGAACAGCCCATGCGTATGTAATGTGTGGAGCGGCGGATGATATTGCTTCGGAAAGCTCTTTCAGGGCCGGTACCTATTCTTAGTCATCGTACGTTTGGTTGCGTTGCCCGATGGCGTCGCGGCTAACCGCGAGCCGTAGCCAGTAGCCGTAGCCGTAGCCGTAGCCGTAGCCGTAGCTTGTAGCACGTAGTTTACCGTAGCGCGTCGGATGCCGAAAGGCAGTTCGCTAAACAAACAAAGAAGGTATCAAAAGCGATCCCGAATGCCACGAGCATTGCAGGAATCAAGACCGTTACTACAGTACACCGCGGCGACAACTGCAGATGCGATGAGGCTTGCCGCTTGATAACGCAGTGAGCGCCCAAGTCTGATTAGGTGCAGCGGCACGCGTTTCGGAATTGCGCGACAGTTCACTGGCGTTTGGGACGAATTGGAATGGCTTTGTTGCGGCTCGAGCGTTTCTGCGTTGCTTCTCTGTCTCGTCAGTCGGCCTTGTCGGATATTATTACGGTTTTGGCGGCATTTTAGCACGCATCGCTGAAACTATCGCCGTCGGGCGATCGGCGCGGTTTTGCTGGTCGCTGCTCGCCAACGCCTTTGCCGCTGCGTTTCGCTTTCATGTCGTGGCGAGCGATACCGGGCATCCGATCGGCTATCGTCGTGCCATGGCCGCCGTCGGCGCGGGCAGCTTGGCTGGCGCAGCTTTTTTCCAAATTGCCGGACAGCTGATGGCGCGCGGCGTCATTGCGCGTCGCGGCGGCATGCCGTTTGCCGCGGTTTTGGCCGTCACGCTGTACGAGCGGATCGTCGCCGCGATCATGTCCGGCTTGCTGGCGCTCGGCGGCGCCTTGTTCATCTTCGGCAATGTCTACCTCAACCAGGAGGCTGGTGGCGCCGACACTGATAAAAATCATGTGTGGACTGATCGTCGGCCGCTATGGGCGGGGCGGTGATCGGCTACGGACGCGCAGGCTGCGCGCACCGTAGCGCCGCTCATCACGCGGCGAGTTCGTGCGCGCGTGCATGCGCATCGTTGCGCCGACGCTGACGGTACAGATGCCCATGATGGCCGCTTACGTCATAGCGGCCCACGCGCTTTCGCCGCATATTCCGATCGCCGACTTGGTCGCGGCATCCGCCGTCGTGATGTTTGCGGCCTCGGTTCCGATCAGCCTCGCCGGGTGGGGCGTTCGCGAACTCAGCGCCATCGTCGCCTTGGGGGCGATCGGCATGTCCAGCATACGAAGCGCTGACCGCCGCGGTCATCATCGGGGCCTTGTCGATGCTTTCGATGGCGACCCTTGCGGCTGGTGTCATCGTTCGGGTAGGCGCGCGCCGGTCGAGCCGAAAATGGAAAACGCCTCCATCAATGTCGGTCGACTATACGCGCGCGCTGGCGTGGGTGTTGCCCATCGCGGTCGCCGTGGTCGTGCTGTTTCAGATCTACGTGTGCCGATCGGGTCCGGCATGCTGAACGTGAATTTGGCCGATCCGTTCGCCATGCTGGCCGGCGAGCCTGTTTGTGCTGGAGGCGGTAACGTGCACAAGCGGTTTCCACGCTTGGCGCGTCAAGCACATCAACCTGCTCATGTCGCGATCGCCACAGCCGTTCTCGCGGGCTCGTTGCTGCTCGGCGCCGCTCGCTTCGGCTGGACGGAGTGGGCGTTGGTGAACAGGTTTCTTGGCTGGTTTGTCCTCTTGTGCTTCGTGGCGACCGGTGCCTTGATTGTGCAGCATGGGGGACGAGAGGGCTTCAAAGTATTGCTTTTGACGTATGTCGGGGCTTTGGCATCTATCGCCATAATCGATCTGGTCCTCGTGCTCGCCAGTGCAATCGGCATTGCGATTTCTGCCAACAGTCATCACCCCGAACGAGATCGAGGGCTTTTCGCAAAATCGCAATGCCTTCGCGCTTTCAGCTTCTGATGGCGGCGGTTGCCGCGCTGGTGATGATTTGCGGCCGCAACCTGCGCATCACCGTCGTGACGATATTATTGCTCGCGCTCTGGTTCGCTGGCTCGCGTTCGGGGTGGGTGTCGATTATATGCGTGCTTGGCGTGGCCATGTATCTGCGCGTATTGACGGGACGTGAGACGAGTTTTGCGCTGTCGTTTGCCGCTGCCGGAGCGCTCGCCGTCGCGTTTCTGCCGGACCTCGTTGGTTTGATTCAATCGGGAACCGGAGTGGGCACGAAGTCAATCGTGCCAGTCCTGATGCCGCACGCCGCATCGACGAACGAGCGGCTGATCAGCATTTATGGCGGGCTCGATCTATTTCGTGGGCATCCGATTTTTGGCGCCGGGCTTGGCGCATTCCGGAACGAGATGATCTTGGCGTCGGGCGGCATTCCGCTGATTATCCATTCGACGGCGGTCTGGCTGCTCGCTGAGTTCGGCTTGGTCGGCTTCCTCGTGTTTGCGGTTCCCGGCCTCTACGTATGGATCACGGAATGGCCGCGCGCGCGAGAGGATCGGGCGTCGGCGGTCATAGCGTTGTGTTTTGTCGCCTTCGCGGTGATGTCGGCGCCGGCCGACATGATGTACCAGCGCACATTCTGGCTGCTGGTCGGTGCGTCGTTGGCCGTTCCCCACGTCGCTCGGTCGCAAAAGTCTGCGCCGGAGAGCGTGGCCACCGTTGCCGGGTGTTAACGGGATGTGTTGCGCAGGCTCCAGAGCAGCGTTGCCACAATGGCGGCCCCGGCGGCGACAGCGATCAACTGCATAGCCGGCGTCTTGTCGTAGAGCGTGAGAGAGGCTGCGCCAATGAGTGCCACGTTTGCCGCGAAGACACCGCCTACGGTCTGGTAGACACTCAACCCTTTATCCACCGCCGTCTGGTAGAAGTGCTGACGATGCGCACGCATGACCGGACTCGCCGTTCAGAAAGCGCCGCAGCAGAGTGATGGTGGTATCCGCGAGATAATAGAGTGGCAAGACGCAGTGCGGCTGCGAAATACCCCGCGCCGGCCAGCAGCGATCAGCAGCCAGCCCAACAGCAACCCGATCGGAAGGCTGCCGACATCGCCGAGAAAGAGCTCGGCGACCGGGCGGTTGAAGGGCGCGAAACCGAGCATGGCGCCGCCGAGCGCCATCGCGACGAACGGTAGCGTCGTGCGGTAGCGCGCCCGACAGATGCCGAACAGCGCGATGCCGGCGGAGACGGGCACGACCTCGACAACGCTAATCCAATCGATGCCGTCCATGAAGTTCACGAGGTTCACGAACCAGACTCACGCCGACGAGCAGGCCGGCGCGTTCCAGCCACCACGGCAGTTCCGGAACGGCCCGCAGGTCGCCGGGCAGGGCGGCGATGACGACAGCGACCGCAATGGCTTGCAGGATCAGCCGTGGAATGGCCTCCATCGGGCGGACGTCGTCGGTCGCGCCGACGATAGCCAATCCGATGGTTGCCGCGAGCACGACGGACAGGCGGACCGGATCCGCCCATGGCCGCCGGCGCGGCCAAGAAGAAGACCGCCGATGACCAGCACGGTGGCGGCGATCACGGCGATGCCGCCGCCTTGCGGCGTAGGCTGGCGGTGCGACGAGCGGGCGTTCGGCCGCGCCAGCGCATAACGGACCAGCACCGGGCGCAAGAGCACGATGAGGGCGGCGCTGACCAGCGCGGCGGCGACCATGACGGTCAGAAGCTGCGGACCGGAGACGGGCATTTCGGTCACGATAGGGGAATCCGTCCGCTCATGGGAGCAGCCTGCGATACAGCGCGACAATCTCGGCGCCGATGCGCCGGCTCGAGAACTCGCGCTCGACCAGGGCGCGGCCGGCCGTGCCGAGCCGTCTCCGCCGGCCGGCATCCTGCGCCAAGCCGGCAATGGCGTCGGCCAGCGCCGCGTCGTCGTCGACCGGAACCAACAGGGCGTTGACGTCCGGCCGGGCGACCTCCCGGCAACCCGGCACGTCGGTCGCCACGATCGGGCGGCCGCAGGCGGCCGCCTCGAGCAGGCTCTTCGGCAGTCCCTCGCGCCGCGACGGCAGCACGGCGATGTGCGTCCGGGCCCAGAAGCCGGCAATGTCGGAAACGTGCCCCAGCAGCTCGAGACCCTCGCGGTTGCGCCATTCGGCGAGCGTTCCGGCCGGAATCGATGCCGGGTTGGACGGGTCCGGCGCGCCGGCGAGCAGGGTTTGCACGTGCAGCCCGCGCTGCCGCAGCCGCTCGTGGGCCCGCACCAGGACCGCCACTCCCTTGTCGTCAAGCAGACGCCCGACGAAGCCGACGGTCACCGGCCCCGGTGGCTCGGGCAGCGGTTGCAGCAGGTCGGTGTCCACACCCGAGCCGGGAATGCGGGCGATGCGCGGCTTGGCGACCCCGAGCCTGGCCACCATCGCTTCATCGTCGGGGTTCTGCACCAGCACCGTCGTGTTCGGCCGCCTCAGCAGCGACCCGAGCACCAGGGCCGCGGCGGGACGCAACAGTCGCGCCTTGAGGGTTGCCGACGTGAACACGAAACCGAGGCCGGCGAGGGCATTGAGTTTCGCCATGGGAAGGCCGAGCGCGGCGAGCGAGCCCAGGATCGAAGGGACGAAGGCGACGTGATGCACGATATCCGGCTTGAGCTTGCGATAGAGCGCGCGCACCGACCGGACCGTCGCCACGGCCCGCAGCGGGTGCAGCGAGCCGCGCGACCAGGCAACGGGATGCAGCACGAACCCTTCCCGCTCGATCTCGGCCCCGCCGTCGACCACGCGCGTGATGACGTGGACCTCGAAGCCGGCGTCGCGCGCCGCCCGCGCCATCGGCAACCGGTGCGAGATGAAGTACCAGTCTTCGGAGACGAGGTAGACGAGACGGGGCATGGGGTTTGGTTGGGTTTGTTCTGCCAAAATACTATCGGGGTCGGGGTAGCATTTGGGTTTGGTCTGCCAAAATGTATCTAATTAAACGCATAGGTAAATGTGTTTACAAAATGCCCTCATAGGGTGCTTTTAATGTCGGCTGATTGACGTGCGCGCAGGTGCGGCATGAAAGGACCGAAGCTGATGCTTAAGCAAGATTGCCGGCGTCGATAGCACCTACAAAGTACGCTTGAGGCAATGGGTCTTCAGGGGCCCTGTCTGCGCAGCCTTTCCAGTTTACGGATAGCGACCTTGCGGCGTGAGAACGATCTTCGTTCATAGCGGTCGATTCTCATAAGCTGCCCTGCCAAGGTCTGCAGGGCGGCGGTCATCCGATCTGCGGGGGTCGAGTTCTTTGAGACCGTTGAGTTCCTCCGGTTGGGGTTGCTCGATGTAGCTAGATAACAGTTGGTACCGGACATGGCGAATGCGGGCGATTTCGATTTGGGCTTCCGCGAGCGACTGCGCCGTTTCCAGAATCCTGGGGTTCTCGGTGTCGCCAGCAATCTCGCGCGCGAGTGCGTCCGCTTCCTTGGACAGGGCAGGGTCGCTCGCGACTAACGTGCTCAGACCGTGCCGGAGGGCGTTTCTGGCAACCCGCGCTTTGCCTTGCGCTGTTTTGGGGCCGCTGCTCGCCTGGGCATTGGCGCGGTTGGCTGCGGTCTTTTTGGCGCTCGCCATGACTACTAATCGTTGCTCGGCGCGGGTAGAGCCTTACGGCTGTCGACATGTTCTTCGGCTGCCTGGGCTGCTTCTCGCAGAGCGCGCGCGAAGGCCGAGCGACGATGCTCGATTTCGCGAAGAACGTAGTTGCGGCGGGTTTCCGCGCTTTGCAAGAGGTCGTTTATGCGCTCGCTGTTTTGAATCTGCAGCCCGAATGCGCGGGCGTCGACATCGTCCATCGTCAGGCGGGCGCCGGCCAGAATTTGATTGACGCGTTTGATCGCGGCCGGCTTGCGATTGATCCAGTCGTTGACGAGCTGCTGTGCCGGCGTCGGTTCGCGGTTGCCGTTTTCATCATAGCTGATGCTGGTGCCGAACCGTGCCGGCCCGTTGATCAAGGGCGCCAACGTATTTTCCAGCGCTTCCGGGATGGCCGCCTCGAGCAATCGGGTCTTGTGGCGGCGAAGCCGAAAGATTTCCCAGGTCAGGTCGGCAATGTCGCGTACCCAGATTTCTTCGAAGATGTCGGACGGGTTGACCGTGCTCGAGATCCTCGCCAGCAACTCGTCGTAGGCCCGCGAATCCTCGCCCGGGAGCACCGGCGCCGGACCGAGAACCGAGTCCGGAGAATTCAAGATTTCGACGGCGTGGTCCGACATGGAAGCACTCCCCATTCTTTTTTGCGGCGACGGGTCGCCAGTTGTGCACGCGAGCCCGTCGGTACTCCAAAGCGCGTGAATGCCCGCAGACGCATGGTCGTGTTTTCGCGACCAAATCACATGTGGCGCACTAACAAAAAAGATTCCCATGCTGGAACTTCAAGGCAAGAGGGCGCCAGCTGTCGTTCCGGTCCACAGAAAAATCGGACGGGGAAAATCGCGTAACCAGGTATTCCAGAAAACGATATGGGTTGTAATCGGTGAGGCGTCTGATCTAATGTGGGGGCCTGCTCGCGCAGGACGTGCGACTCCACCGAGGAGATTCGTATGTCTGCCCAGCACAAAAAGAGCCTCACGGCTACCAACAATCCCAACGCAAAGACTCAGAGTCATGAAAATGATGGCGTTGACCGTCAATCCGACGGTTATCAGCCTGAATACGCCGAGCGTGCGCGTGGGATGTGCACGATGGGTGCAGGAGACCTGGAGCTCGCCGATGAATTTGGTGTGACCCTGAGCCAAATCCGATCTTGGCAGACCGCTCACCCAGAGTTCGGTGAAGCCTGCCAAATTGGCAGGGAAAAGATTGCCCAGCGCGTAGAAGAGGCTCTGGTCAAGCGCGCGTTCGGCGGGAAGCGATTGGTTGTGAAGCCGATGAAGACTAACGGTCGAATGGAGTTGGTCAGCTATTGGGAGCACGTTCCGGGCGATGTCCGTGTGCAAAAATTTCTTCTGACGTTCTATCGCCCCGATCTATTCAAAAAGGATATCGTTGGCGCATCCATTCGTGACGCTGAGTTGGAGAAGATACGAAAAGAAATTCGCGACGAGGTGTACGAAGAAAGCATTCCCAAGCTCGCTCGGGCTTGGAACAACACGGGCAAGCGGCCCAAGGAGTATTAATCTTACTGCGTCATAAATTTCTCGATTCTGTTTTGCTGATCTGTCGCGCGCAGCGTGGACATCGTGCGAGTTGGTTCAGGGCTGGCTTCAGCTCAACGCATTTGCGAGTGTTAATGCGGCCGATAGAAAGGCAGGCCGCCACAGGATCACGCCCGGCTGTCAGCCGATGCCAGCGTGTCAATCGGCGCCCACGCCGAATAACAGCGAACGCCGCCCTCATTCTCGTCGATCAACCGCATCAGATATCCTCTCGCCAACGTCCGGCCCACAATGCTGGTCACGAATTCCGACGCGGCGGTGAATTGAAGGGATCGAGCACGGACACACCTGTCGGCTCGAAATCCGATACGTTGCGTGTCACGACTGTCAGACCATGCTCAAGCGCGGTGGCCGCAATTTGAAGGCCAGCGCCATTGTGGGCAATCGTTGCGCTCAGCTGTCCCCAACGGCGCGCCGATGCCAGATCGAAAGGCAGAACGCGGTCACCGTAAACCACTAGAACCTGGTCGAGCCAGCGTGCAAGCATCGCGGCGAAATTCGGATCCTTGGCGCGCTGCGAAGCGATCCCGCGTTCGATCTCGCCGATAACGATGACGCTCAGGAATAAATCGCTGCTGCGTTGGCGCTCCATCCAGCGCTCGACGTAGGGGTTGCGCCGGCGCTTCGCGAGTGCCGAGAGGACGTCGGTGTCGATCAGGAACATCAGAAATCGACGTCGCGCGGCATCGCCTTTATGCGTTCAAACTCTACGTCACCGCGTGGCATTGCAAGCAGCAGCTCGGCGAAACTCGGCGCTTTCAGTTGTTCCAGCTTGTGCAGACGCTCATATTCGTCGGCCGCAACGATGACGACGGCCGGCTTGCCGTGTTTGGTCACGGTCTGCGGCTTGCGGCGAGCGGCCTCGACCACCTCGCTGAACCGGTTCTTGGCGTCCTGCACGGACCATGTATGGTGAGCCATCGCAAATAAACGAGCCAGATTTTCTGGCTAGAATATGGGACCATTCGATTGGTCCGTCAAGCGGGCCGTTAGAACGGATGCGCCGGTTCTGAGCCCCCTGCAACGGATCAGAGGATCCGCCGGCCGATATTCGTCCGCTCTAAGAGCTTGTCCGGACACTTCATGCGGGATTGCAGAGCTTTCTGAGCATGAGGCGGATTGAAGCGAGGCGCAAGAAGGCGAGCGCCTTGCGGTTGAGATTCTCCCAATCCTTGGTCGGCCTTCGGCATCGGTTGAGCCACGCAATGGAGCGCTCGACGATCCATCGCTTCGGTAAGACGACGAATTTGTGCAGTTCGTTGCGCTGGACGATTTCGATGACCCAATCGCCGCTCCGGGCGGCGACCAATGCGGCGTGCGGTCCGCGATAGCCTGCGTCGGCGAAGATGCGCACGATGAATGGGAACAGCGCTCGCGTGCGTTTGTCGAGAACGAGCGCTGAGCCATCGCGATCCTGGATATCAGCGGAATGAACGGCGGCGCTCAACAACAGACCAAGCGTGTCTACAAGAATGTGGCGCTTCTTACCCTTGATCTTCTTTCCTGCATCGTAACCATGCGGATCGATCTGTGCCCCCCTTTTTCCGCGCTCTTCACGCTTTGACTGTCGATGATCGCGGCGGTGGGGCTGGCCTCGCGGTCCTCCTGCTCCCGGCATTCCACATAGAGCGCGTGATGGATGCGCTCGAGCGTGCCGTCCCAGCTCCACAGATCGAGATAATCGAACAATGTGCTACGCGGCGGCAAATCTTTGGGGATCGCACGCCACTGGCAGCCCGTGCTCAAGATGTACATGATCCCGTTCATCACCTCGCGCAGGTTCACACGCCGTTTGCCTCCGCCCCGCTTGCCGGGTGGAATGAGCCCCGCTATATGGGACCATTCCGCATCGGTCAGGTCGCTCGGATAGCGCAAATCGTCGCGATTGTAGCGGGAGCGGTTTTTGGTCGTCCACATGGGCACCTCCAAAACGAATTCGGTGCCACTCAAGGAATCACAACGGATTAGGCCGCCGCAAGGCCGTGCCGCATTACCAACTCATCCGACTCCAAAAGTCCCCGGACGGACACTTAGAGAAGTCATATCCAGGTCGGTGGGGTCATTTTTCGATCAGCATTCACAGGGGTCCGGAGAATCCCTCCCTCTCCACCAGTTGAACACTCAAGAGGGAGCACTTGGCTCCATACGGGAACGCGGTGCATCTTGCTTCAGGTCGCTAGACTAGCAACACAGCCCAATCAACCCACTGGATTGTCGCCAGAGGCGCTCATGATCCTTACCAAGCTAAGGCGCGCAGTGCCTCGCGGGCTTCTTCGATGCGCTTCACCTTCAGACCGCCGACTGGATACTCCGTGCCGAAAAGGGTGCTGAGGATGCCATTTATGGGCGGCAGCCACTCGCTGACGTCCTGCCCGGCACGCTGTGCTTCGATCAGGTCGTTGCGCATTTGCACCAAGCCGAGGAGCGCCTCGTCAAGGCGTCGCTTCATCGTTTGCACAGGCTGGGAGTCCGGCAATTCGTCGAGGCGGACGAGGACTTGTTCGCCGCGACGGCGAACGGCTTGAGGCAGTTCACTCATAGCCCGGCCTCCTGGCAAAGCGGAAATAGTCTTCCGGACGGCGCGCCGACTCGTTACCGGCCAGCATGATCACCCCGCGCATCAGCAACCCGCCGGCGAGCACCAGCGCCGAGGCCGGCAGCGCGAACCAGACCGGCGGCCCGAAGAAGTTGGCCAGGATGAACAACGCGAATGGCACGGCGACGCCGGCAATCTGCACACCGCCGAAATAGAGTGGGCCCCAGGGCCGCTCCTGCAACGGGCCGGCGATGCCGAGGCGGCGCCAGATCAGCCAAGCGCCGGTCGCGGCGATCATATCGACCAGCAACGCCAGCGCGGCGAGATTACCGAAGGCGACGGCCATGCGCGGCCCCGGCGCGGTGCCGAGCGCGATGAGGCAGGCCGCCGCGGCGCCGGTGGCGATCGCGGAGGCGGAGTAGTGTTCGGCCAGCAGCTTCGGCGTCGCCGCCCACAACGGTGTTGCGGTCGCGCCCTGCAATGCGGCGGTATAGGTTGTCATCCACCAGCCGAAGGCGCCGGCGAAACAGCCGAAGATCAGCGCGATCAGATCGAGCCCGAGGGCCTGCACCACGAAGGCGACCAGGCTGCAGAAGCCGAAGCCCATCAGCACATAGGTGCCGATCGACATCGGGGACGTCGGGCGGAAGATGCGCAGCATGTTGTAGAAGCGCTGCGGCGTGTGCAGGTCGACGATCAACAGGATGCCGCCGAGGATGGCGCCGGCGAGCGCGATGGCGCGGCCGATGAACGACACCTCCCAGCTTCCCGGCAGGTTCAGCAGTTGCGCCACCGTCACCGCGATCTGGATGCCGGCGGCGAGCCCGCCGACATAGATGTATTCGGCCACGATCCAGCCGTAGAGGCTCGGCTTGACCGCGGGGCGCCCGTAATAGGTAGGGATCTCGTTGTCGGCACTGGTGGCGAAGGCGGGCGTGCGGGCGTCCATGGCGCTGTCCTCCTTACATCGTCGCCAGGAAGCCTAAGGCGGCGCCGGTCAGCACCATGGCCGTCACAAGGCCGGTGATCAGCGCCGGCAGTACGCGCTCGGCCCCGCGCGAGGGATGCGCCGGCAGATTGTAGACCTCGGGCCGGTCGGTCAGCAGGAAGAAGGCGTGCAGGTGGTTGAGGCCGCCGGTGGCGCCGGGCGCGCCCGGCGCGCCGTAGACATAGGCGTCGGTCGCGCCCTGGCTGTGCAGGGATGCGACGCGCTTCTCGGCGCGCTCATGCAGCTCGGTGAGCTCGCCGAACTGGATCGAATTAGTCGGGCACGACTTGGCGCATGCCGGCTCCAGACCGCCTTTCAGCCGGTCGTAGCACAGCGTGCATTTGTGCGCCTTGCCGTCGAACTGGCTGAGATCGATGACGCCGAACGGACAAGCCGGCACGCAATAGCCGCAACCGTTGCAGATATCCTGCTGCACCACGACCGTGTCGAACTCGGTGCGGAACAGGGCGCCGGTCGGGCAGGACTCCTGGCATGGCGCGTTGTCGCAGTGCTTGCAGACATCGCTCATCATCTTCCAGTGGCTCTGAAATGGCGGCATGCTGGCCTGCTCGTCCGCGTCCGGCCGCGCCTTCTCGATGAAATTCACGTGCCGCCAAGTGTTGGCCGACAGCCCCACCGTGTTGTCGTAACTCATGCCGGAAAGCTGCAAATTGTCGGCCGGCAGCGCGTTCCATTCCTTGCACGCCACCTCGCAGGCCTTGCAGCCGATGCACAGCGTGGTGTCGGTGAAGAAGCCGTATTGCCTGCCCGGTTCGATGCGCACGCCGGCGGTCAGTTCCGACTCGTCACGCATCATCTGGTCGAGGTGCGAGTCCGAATATTCCAACGCGCGCGGATGGACGTTCATTGGTCCGCTCCTTCGATGTCCACATCGAGGTGACGGGCGTGCTCGATTGGCGGGAACTGGCCTTTGCGATCGATGCGGCCCTTGCGCAGATTGCAGGTCAGCGACTTGTTCTCGTGGATGGTGGTGTTGGGCTCGCCGACCACCGCGGTCAGCGCGTTGGCGATGTCGCCGGTGGCGTAGCCGGACCAGCCGAAGTGCCACAGCATGCCGATCTGGTAGATCCTGCGGCCGTTGTATTCGAACGGCCGCAGCCGTTCGGTGATCATGGCGCGGGTCTCGATTTCGCCGCGGGCGGTGGAGATCGTCAGCCAGTCGAGATTGTCGACACCGAGCTCCTTCGCCAATTCCGGCGGCAACTCGCAGAATCCCTCCGGCTGCAGCTCGGCGGTCACCGGCACCGACCGCGTCGGCGTTGCCCCGGAATGGTGCTCGGTCAGCCGATACGTGGTGAGCGAGTAGGGGTATTGCGGGTCACCGACTGCGTGGTAGCGGTTGTCGTCGCGCTCCCACTTCTTGGCGCAGGGGTTATCCTGCTGTGTATAGAAGGCGTTCTTCACCGGCGATTCCACCGGCTCGTAATGGGTTGGCAGCGGGCCGTCCTTGAGGCCGCTCGGCACAAAGAGCGAGGCTCGGCCATCGGCGATCATGATGAAGGCGGACTTGCCGTCGAGCGCGTCCATGCCTTCCGGTTGCTTCGACCAGTCGGGCGTATAATCGGGCGCCTTCTTCGGTTCGAAGTCGAGGGAGTCGAGGCCGTCCCATTTCCCCTTCTCGGCGTCCCACCACATCAACTTCTTGCGGTCGGACCAGGGCACGCCATTCGCGTCGGCCGAGGCACGGTTGTACATGTTGCGGCGGTTGGCCGGCCAAGCGAAGGCCCAGTTGAGATGGCTGCCGGGACCGTCCGGTCCATCGGGGATGCGCGAACGCGACTTATTGGTGTGCGCGTCGGGAAAGATGCCGCAATAGAGCCAGGCGCCGCAGGCGGTCGAGCCGTCGTCCTTCAACTCCTTGAAGCTGCCGAGCTGCTGCTTGTCGGGCAGGGACCAGCCGTTCATCTCCTTGAGCACGGCCTCACCGTCCGGTTCGCCGCGGGCGTCTTCCAACGGGTAGTCCCACGTCAGGCTTTGCAGTCCGGCATCCTTGGGGTCGGCGCTGTCGGCATAGAGCTCCTTCAGCCGGCGGCCGAGATGGTACATGAACCACAGTTCGGAGCGATTATCGCCAGGTGCGTCGACCACCTTGTCGTGCCATTGGATCAGGCGGTGCGTATTGGTGAAGGTGCCGCCCTTTTCGCCGGCGAGGGTGCCCGGCATCAGGATCACTTCTGTCTTGATGTCCTCGGGCTTCAGTTCCCCCTTGCGAACCAACTGGCCCGAGCGCCAGAAGCCGGCGGTCTCGGTCTCGGTGATGTCGCGCACCACCATCCAATCTAGGTTGGCGAGGCCGCGCTCGATCAGCCGCGAGTTGCTGCCGCCGATCACCGGGTTCTGCCCAAGGAACATCATGCCCTTGATGAGGCCGTCGCGCATGGCAACCGTCATCGGCAGTTGCGAATGGTCGCCTGCCGTCTTCGGCAACCATTGGTAGCCCCATTCGTTCTCGGGCCGCGAATTGTCACCATACCAGGCTTTGAGCAGGCTCACCGCGTATTTGGGGAAATTGTGCCACCAGCCGGTGGGGGTCTGCTCCGATTTCAGATAGTTTTCGAAAGTGGCATGGTCCTTGTAGGCCTTGGGCTGAGGCAGGTAGGTCGGGAGCATGTTGTAGAGCGACGGAATGTCGGTAGAGCCCTGGATGCTGCAATGACCGCGTAGCGCCAGGATGCCGCCGCCGGGCCGGCCGGGATTGCCGAGCAGCGCCTGGATGATGCCGGCGGCGCGGATGATCTGGACGCCGGTGGTGTGGTGGGTCCAGGCTACGGCATAGCAGAATGCGGAGGTGCGCTCGCGCCCGGAATTCTTCGCCAGCGTATCCGCGATCTTGACCATGGTCGCGCGCGGGCAGCCGGTGACGCGCTCGACCATCTCTGGGGTATAGCGCGCGTAGTGCCGGCGCATGATCTGGTAGACACACTGCGGATGCTGCAGCGTCAGGTCCTGCGGCGGCGGGCCCTTCTCCATTCGTTTGGTTTTTTCGCTGAACAATTCCGTGCTGTTGGTGGAATGTTCGGCGAGCGAGGAGGGCACCGACTCGCCCTGATACTGCCAGGAGTCGTACTCGTAGGCGTGCTTTTCCTTGCTCCAGCCGGAAAAGAAGCCATCGAGCGCCTCGGCATCCTCAAAGCGATCGTCAATGATGGTTGCAATATTGGTGAAGTTGAGCGCGTAATCCTTGAACCAGAGGTCGTTCTCCAACAGGTGGTGGATGATGCCGCCGAGAAAGGCAATGTCGGTGCCGGTGCGGATCGGCGCATAGATGTCGGCCATGGCCGAGGTGCGGGTAAAGCGCGGGTCGACGTGGATGACGGTCGCGCCTCTCTCCTTCGCCTGCATCACGAAGCGAAAAGCGATCGGATGGTTCTCCGCCATGTTGGAACCCATCACCACCACGCAGTCGGAATTGGCGAGATCCCATTGCGGCATGGTGGCCGCGCCCCGGCCGTAGGTTGCGCCCAGGCTCGGCACCGAGGCCGAGTGACAGACGCGCGCCTGGTTCTCGATCCAGACCATCCCGAGGCCGCCCGAGAACAGCTTCTTGATCAGGTAGTTTTCCTCGTTGTCGAGGGTGGCGCCGCCGAGCGAGCCCACGCCGAGCGTGTGGTTGACGGTGGTGCCATTGGGAAGCTGCTTGACGAAGGTCTCGTCGCGCGTCTGCTTCACGAGCTGAGCGATACGCTCCATGGCCCAATCGAGCGGTTTGTGCTCCCAGTGGTCGGAGCCCGGCGCGCGATAGAGCACCTTATTGAGCCTGAGCGGCGTGTTGATGAGATCGAGCGTCGCCGCGCCCTTCGGGCACAGGGTGCCCTGGTTGATCGGACTGCGCGGGTCGCCCTCGACCGCAATCACCTCGCCGTCCTTGGCGTACATCAATTGCGCGCAGCCGACGGCACAATAACAGCAGATCGAGGTGCCAATCTTGTCGGCATCCTCCAGCCGCGGCTTGAGCATGGCGGACTCAGTGCTGCGCGCGGCGGCGCCGCGGTCGCTTTGCCCGCGAAGTTGCCGGGGGAGCGCCCAGTCACGGAGGAAACCGCGCACGTTTGCACCGATCCCGTGATGCGGCGCATGGCCGTCCTCACCTCCGGCCAACGCGACCAATTCAGCCTGCGCGGCGATCAGATGCCCGGGCTCGCTGAAGCTGATCGTGACCTTCCGGCGACGCTGTGCCAGATCGCGGAGGTCTTCCGGATTGAACCCCAATCCGTGCGCTGTAATGAAGAGACGGTGCGTGCCGTCCTCGCCCTCCAGAACGAACCGTCCTTCCTGGACGACAGTGAGGTAGCCTGTCTGCGTGCCCATAGAATGACATACCAAACGTGACGAGCCCCTGGTTACAACGACGAACGAAACGCTGGGTTCCGCCAAAAGTCATAGGTTGACGCGGCAGGAGAAGCCAAACGGCCAGTTCTTCGGGGCAATCGGGACGCCGCCTTGTAATATTTCATGCGCATCCGGGGCTGGCGTTATAGCGAACGCTACGTCCAATACCGAGCAGGTTGGGCTTCGTTGACGCCGCGAGCAGCCGCTCGGGGTTCGCTGATAACGAGCGTTTGCTAGGTGCTGCGTTTCGACTTCGCGACACGGTAGAGCGCGGAGCAAACGCCGAGGGCCACCAGTCCGACGACGGCGCTCGCCCCTAGTGGTCGCCGCAACAGGGTCCGCTTAATGCCGTGTTTCAGGAGGCGTTCCGGGTTCACCGGTCGCTCCGGGTCGGCGATATGGCTTTCGACCAATGCCGCCTCGGCATCATTGAGCTCGCGCACCGACAACGGCCTGAGGGTCCGGCCTTTCGGTTGGCGCAGGCCTTCAATCGCGGCCAGCACTGATCCCGTCTCATTCACTGCGCCCGCCACCGCATCGGCGGTGACGCCGAGATGCTCGCTAAGTAGGTCGTTGCGGATAGTCGCTATCCCCCACGCGGTACCGCGTTCGTGCTGCGCCTCGACCGCAAGATCGCATTCCAAATCGAAGCCCATGGAGCGGTTGTTGATGTTGGACGAACCGACCCGCAGGAGGCGGTCGTCTACGACCAGCACTTTTGAATGCACGTAGATCGGCTCTCCCTGCTCGTTGAGCGGGTAATAAATGCCGAAGCGGCAATACCTGTCTGCATCGCGTATGCGCTTTAGCAACGAGCCGCGGGCGCAATCCATGGTCTTTTGCTCAAGCCAGCTCTCGCCGTACCGTGGATTGACGACAATGACTTCGGGGCCCTCGGGCTCCTGCAGGCGCGCAGCGAGCGCGTCGGCGATGCTCACCGCGGCGAAGAACTGGCTTTCAATATAGATCGTATGTTCCGCTGAGCGGATCGCGTCCAGATAAAGTCTCTCGATCTCGTGTGCCGCCGGGCGGCCGTCGTAGGCGGGCATGGTGCGGGCGATGCCGACGGCAATGTCGCGCAACTGCGGCGCCAGACGCCTCGGCCAGGGGTCAGCGGCGGCTTGGGGGCGAGGCAGGCGTTGGCCGGTGGCCAATCGCCAGCGTTCGCGCGCCAAGTCGCCGAGGGCGCGGGCGGCCTCGCCGTCGACCGCGGTCGTTGAATCGTGCCAGGGACCGTAGGTCTTACCCTCCGGATCGACGCGGTGGGTGTCGCGCGGTGCGTGTGCGCGCGTGTCCCAGCGGTGATCTGTCATATCGATACCGCCGCAAAACGCGATCGCGTCGTCAACCACGACGAGTTTTTGGTGGTGGGCCGCGGTCACCGGATGCATGCTGTCGAACCGCAAATGGATACGGCGGGCCGCGAGCAGGTCGAAAAACAGCGTGGGGAGTGCTTCCCAACGCAGCGTGAACAGTACCGCCAAATCCCACTTGAGAATGTAAATGCGCAGGTCTGGTCGCCGGCGCACTAAACTCTTGAGAAACTCCCCGAGTCGGACCTCGCCGTCGCTTGGGTCGTCCGGCGTGAGCTGGATGTGAAGATCGAAATCCCAACCAATCAGCAGTACTGAATGCCGGGCTTTCAGCATGGCCTCCTTCACGCGGGCAAAATAATCCGCCGCATCGACAATTACCGCGAAACGTTTGGCGTGCGCGATCCGCCAGCAATTCTCGCCGGCGAGCATGATCGGTGAGTCTGCCGCCTCTGGTCCGCGGGGTGCGTCATGCGCCTGGATCTCGAAGCGTTGCTGCATATGGGGGCCCGTTCGGCAACTCGGTCGTATGGTGTACCTGCATGGAACTCATGAGCTGCGACCCGTGTTCCCGTGCCGGCCGAGGTATGGTTGGGCGGCTTTGCTCCGAGGGACACGAAACCTAAGTAGGCGCGCGAGGACTGAGCGATGATCCCCCGGCTCCTGAGGGCTGCCTTTCTATTGGAAAATCGCGCGCAATAAGGCCGTTGGAACCAAAAGGCTCTGGAAATGCACGCCGTCGCAAGCAATCTGTTCGATATCTCGGGGGTTTCGCGTTCGGTAATATCGACGTTGACGCCAATCATGCCAAGAAATTCGCTATTCACTATGCGCGGCTGTCCGGAGGACGCGGTAGCTTCCGTCGGCACGCCGGTAGCGACACTTGATGCTGACGCTTTCGCGTTTTGCCATCGCCTCCATCATCGTTCGCCCAATTTCGAGGCCGTCGTCAGGATGCATTGTTGTAGACCAATCGAATCGATCGAGCCCGTCATTGCTAACGCCCCAGAAATCCCGCAGCTGTTTATTAAGGTGCAGACACATCCCATTTGCGTCGCTCATCTAAATCATGATGGGAGAGTTCCGCCATTAGGTTGAACCGTTGCTCGCTTTCGCGAAGATTGGCATCGGCAGCCTCCGATTTGAATCTGTTCATTGGGGATGCACCGATCTCTGTTGAATTTGTTGAGGCAGGCATCGGTCTGAGTGATGTTATGCGGCATCGGCTTTCGGTTCAATCTTCTTGGTGACGGTGCATTTGCTGGCATGAGCTGCAAGCTGAACCCTAAGAGCGTGACCGAAAAATGAAGCTGAGTGATTTCAATGGGTTGCCGAGGAGCCCTGAATGCGCAGTCCCATTCGCGATTCGTTGCAGGGGCTCGGAAGGTCGGCACTTTTGGAAATCTCCGTATCCCTAGCCGCGCGCTCACCCGGCAGAGTCGCGCCAAGCGTCACTAGAGGCAGCTCTGGGCGAGACGGCAGAAGAGCCACGTCTAGTCATTTGCGTCGGCCCCATGGTCGCGCAGATCAGCGTCAGCGGATCTCTCGATCCTAAAGCATTCGCGCTACCGTCCAATTCACTCCGAGTGGTCGGCGACTTCATCTGACGCCGGGTGTGCGGCCTTTCCAAGCAACGAGCGGGCCGGCGCGCTAAATAGAAAAACTCAATTGGCTCGGAACTTTTTGCGAAGAAGTGCGTTTGAAACGCGGGCGCGTGGACGATTTGCCGATCGTCTGCGCAGTGGGATGGCACTTTTCAAATTGCTAAAGAGCCAGCGAGGCCAGGTGGTCAGACGTAACGCAACGTTTTGGATTCATTCGGCTTTTTTCGCACAAGCGGATCGCAGCCGTGACATGCATCGCCCCCCTACGAGCCTTATTGCTGCAATTCGATAACACGTGAGGCGTGGGATGGCCCCAAATGGTTCCGTAACGATCCGAGAGACGACCGACGGGTCCTCAAACCACTCGCGTGCAAGGGCCCCGGGCCCTGACTCGGACCGCGAAGAAGGCGATCTGCAGGACCTGCTGCAGGCGCTGCAGGCGATGCGCGCCGGCGATTTTTCCGTGCGCATGCCCGGCGACCAACTCGGCCTCATGGGCAAGATCGCCGACACTTTCAACGACGATCGTCTCCGCCAACGAGCGCATGGCGCAGCAGCTCGAGCATGTCGGCCAGGTGGTCGGCCGCGAGGGCAAGACCCGCCAGCGCGTCAAGTTTGCGCTGTCGAACGGCGCATGGGGCGAGATGGAGGCCTCGGTCAACACGCTGATCGACGATCTGCTGTGGCCGACGGCGGAGGTCACGCGCGCCATCGGCGCCGTCGCCCAGGGCGACCTGTTGCAGACGGTGCGGCTCGAGGTCGACGGTCGGCCGCTGAAGGGCGAGTTCCTGCGCTCCGCCAACATCGTCAACCGCATGATCGAGCAGCTCAGCGTGTTCACCTCGGAGGTGACGCGCGTTGCGCGCGAAGTCGGCACCGAGGGCAAGCTCGGCGGCCAGGCGCAGGTGCAGCGAAGTGACCGGCGTCTGGAAGGACCTCACCGAGAACGTCAACTCGATGGCGAACAACCTGACCGCGCAGGTGCGCAACATCTCCGAAGTGACCATCGCCGTGGCGAACGGCGACCTGTCGAAGAAGATCACCGTCGACGTGCGCGGCGAAATCCTTCAGCTCAAGGAAGCCATCAACACGATGGTCGATCAGCTGCGCGCCTTCGCGTCGGAAGTGACGCGCGTCGCGCGCGAGGTCGGCACGGAGGGCAAGCTCGGCGGCCAGGCGATCGTGCCCGGCGTCGCCGGCACCTGGAAGGACCTGACCGACAACGTCAACTCGATGGCGTCGAACCTGACCGACCAGGTGCGCTAGCATCGCCGAGGTGACGACCGCGGTGGCGCGCGGCGACCTCTCGCGCAAGATCACCGTCGACGTGCGCGGCGAAATCCTCGAGCTGAAGGACACCATCAACACGATGGTCGACCAGCTCAACGCCTTCGCCTGGGAGGTGACGCGCGTCGCGCGCGAGGTCGGCACCGAAGGCAAGCTCGGCGGCCAGGCGCAGGTGCCGGGCGTCGCCGGCACCTGGAAGGACCTGACCGACAACGTCAACCTGATGGCCGGCAACCTGACCGCGCAGGTGCGCAACATCGCCGAGGTCGCGACCGCGATCGCCAACGGCGACCTGTCGAAGAAGATCACCGTCGACGTGCGCGGCGAATTGCTGCTGCTGAAAGACACGCTCAACACCATGGTCGAGCAGCTGCGCTCCTTCGCGGCGGAGGTGACGCGCGTTGCGCGCGAGGTCGGCACCGAAGGAAAGCTCGGCGCCCAGGCGCACGTGCCGGGCGTCGCCGGCACCTGGAAGGACTTGACCGATACCGTCAACGTGCTGGCGGCGAATCTGACCACGCAGGTGCGCAACATCGCGGAAGTGACCACGGCGGTGGCGCGCGGCGACCTCTCGCGCAAGATCACGGTCGACGTGAAAGGCGAAATCTTCGAGCTGAAGGACACCATCAACACGATGGTGGACCAGCTCAACGCCTTCGCCTCGGAAGTGACGCGCGTCGCGCGCGAGGTCGGCACCGAAGGCAAGCTCGGCGGCCAGGCGCGCGTGCCCGGCGCCGCCGGCACCTGGAAGGACCTGACCGACACCGTCAACAACATGGCCACCAACCTGACCGAGCAGGTGCGCGGCATCGTCAAGGTGGTGACCGCGGTCGCCAACGGCGACCTGAAGCAGAAGCTGGTCATGCAGTCGAAGGGCGAGGTCGCCGCGCTCGCCGAGACGATCAACAACATGATCGAGACGCTGGCGACCTTCGCCGAACAGGTGACCAGCGTCGCGCGCGAAGTGGGCGTGGAAGGCCGGCTCGGCGGCCAGGCGCACGTGCCCGGCGCCGCCGGCACCTGGAAGGACCTGACCGGCAACGTCAACCTGCTGGCGGCCAATCTGACCACGCAGGTGCGCGCCATCGCCGAGGTGGCGACCGCCGTCACCAAGGGCGACCTGACGCGCTCAATCCAGGTCGACGCGCGCGGCGAGGTGGCCGAGCTCAAGGACAACATCAACACCATGATCGGCAATTTGCGCCTCACCACCGAGCGCAACATCGATCAGGATTGGCTGAAGACGAACCTCGCCAAGTTCACCACCATGCTGCAGGGCCAGCGCGACCTCGCCACCGTCGGGCGCCTGCTGCTGACCGAGCTGACGCCGCTGGTGAACGCCCAGCTCGGCGTGCTTTACCGGCTCGACAATGCCGAGCGGTGGGCAGTTGCGGCATGGTGTCCGCCTATGCCGACGACAACGTCAACGGCCATCCGCAGACTATCCGCGTCGGGCGAGGGCCTGATCGGCCAGTGCGCGGTCGACAAGCGGCGCATGCTGATCAGCGAACCCACCGACGATCTCGTCCCGGTCGGCTCGGTCTCGTTCAAGGCGATGCCGCGCAACGTGGTCGTGCTGCCGGTGCTGTTCGAGAACCAGCTCAAGGCGGTGATCGAGCTCGCCTCGCTGAAGACCTTCAACGCGCTGCAGATCGCCTTCCTCGAGCAGCTCACCGAAAGCTTCGGCACCGTGCTCAACAGTATCGAAGCCACCATGCAGACCGAGGGGCTGCTGACGCAGTCGCAGGAGCTCGCCGCCGAGCTGCAGGCGCAGAAGCGCGAACTGCAGGAGACCAACGATCAGCTCGAGCAGAAGGCGCAGCAACTCGCCGAGCGCAACGTCGAAGTCGAGCGCAAGAACGACGAGATCGAGCAGGCCCGCCGCGCGCTCGAGGAGCAGGCGAGCGAACTGGCGCTCACCTCCAAATACAAGTCCGAGTTCCTCGCCAACATGTCGCACGAGCTGCGCACGCCGCTGAACAGCGTGCTGATCCTCAGCCAGCAACTCTCCGAAAACGCCGACGGCAATCTGGTGCCGAAGCAGGTCGAGTTCGCCCGCACCATCCACAGCGCCGGCGCCGACCTTCTGAACCTGATCACCGACATTCTCGACCTCTCGAAGATCGAATCCGGCACGGTGACCGTCGAGGCCGAGGACATCGACCTGCCGAACCTGATCGACGCGGTGTCGCGCCAGTTCCGTCACGAGGCGGAGCGCCGCGAGCTCGATTTCGAGGTCGACGTCGATCCCAACATCGGCCGCAGCATCGTGACCGATTCCAAGCGCCTGCAGCAGGTGCTCAAGAACCTGATGTCCAATTCGCTCAAGTTCACCGAACAGGGCAGTGTCACCCTGCGCGTCTCGGTCGCCGGCAGCGGCTGGAATCCGCACCACGAAGTGCTCAATCAGGCGCCGATGGTGGTCGCCTTCGAGGTCGCCGATACGGGCATCGGCATTCCGCTCGAGAAGCAGAAGATCATCTTCGAGGCCTTCCAGCAGGCCGACGCCAGCACCAGCCGCAAATACGGCGGTACGGGTCTCGGCCTCGCGATCTGCCGCGAGCTCGCCAACCTGCTGGGTGGCGAGCTCACGCTGCGCAGTTCGCCGGGCACCGGCAGCACCTTCATTCTCTATCTGCCGATCCGCTATGCCGGCCCGGTCTCGGCCCAGCGCTCGCCGAGCGGCGGCGAGCAGCAGCCGGCGTCGACCTTCCGCCAGGTGCCGCGTATTCCGGAGCGGCAGACCGAGCACATCCCCGACGACCGGCTCGATATCCAGCCGGACGACCTCACGCTGCTGATCGTCGAGGACGATCCGCACTATGCCCGCATCCTCGCCGGCCTGGCGCGCGACCAGGGCTTCAAGGTGCTGATCGCCGCGCGGGGCGGGGACGCCGTCGACCTGGCGCAGCAATATGCGCCCAGCGCCATCTCGCTGGACGTCTTCCTGCCGGACACCCTGGGGTGGAACGTCCTGAGCCAGCTCAAGCAGAATCCCGGCGACCCGGCACATTCCGGTGCAGGTCATCACCTCGGACGAAGACCGCCAGCACGGTCTCTCGCGCGGCGCCTTCTCCTTCCTCACCAAGCCGGCCAATGCCCAGGATCTGGAAAACGAGCTGGCGCGCATCCGCAACTATGTCGGCCGCGGACAGAAGCGGCTGCTCGTGGTCGAGGACAACGCCGCGGAACTCATGAGCATCAAGGAGCTCATCGGGCACGACGATGTCGAGATCAGGACGGCGGGCACTGGGCAGGCCTGCCTGGAGGCGATCCGATCGGAGCAGTTCGACTGCGTCGTCCTGGATCTGCGGCTGCCGGATCTCTCCGGTTTCGAGGTCTTGAAGCAGATCGCGGCGGAACGCGATGTCGCTGAGGTGCCGGTCATCATCTTCACCGGCCGGGAACTGACCGGCGAGGAAGACACGTTACTGCATTCGATGGCGCGCAGCATCATCGTCAAGGACGTCAAGTCGCCCGAGCGCCTGCTCGACGAGACCGCGTTGTTCCTGCATCGCGTCGTCGACGACCTGCCGCCCGAGAAGCAACGCATGTTGCGGCAGCTGTACAGCTCGGACGAGCCGCTGGCCGACCACACGGCGCTTCTCGTTGATGACGACGCCCGCAACGTGTTTGCGCTCAGTAGCGTGCTGGAGCGGCGCGGCATGAAGGTGCTGACCGCGACGACGGGGCTGGAGGCGATCGAGCTGATCGAAAAGACCCCGCAACTGGCGATCGTGTTGATGGATATCATGATGCCGGGCATGGACGGCTATCAGGCGATGAACGCCATCCGCAAGAATCCGCGGCACCGGCGCCTGCCCATCATCGCGCTTACGGCCAAGGCCATGAAGGGCGACCGGGAGAAATGCCTCGAGGCCGGCGCCTCCGACTATCTGGCCAAGCCCGTCGACACCGAGCAATTGCTGTCGACCCTGCGCAACTGGCTGCACAGGTAGCGGAGGGCCCAATGGCAGCCGACAAGGTCAATATCCTGCTCGTCGACGATCAGCCGGCAAAGCTGATCAGCCATAAGGCCGTGCTCAACGATCTCGGCGAGACCCTGCTCACCGCCACAAGCGCCCGCCAGGCCTTCGAAATACTGTTGAAGAATGATGTCGCTGTCGTGCTCATCGATGTTTGCATGCCGGAAACGGATGGCTTCGAGCTTGCGGCGATGATCCAGGACCACCCGCGCTTCAAGCAGACCGCGATCATCTTCATATCGGCTATCCTGTTCAACGACGTCGACCGGCTGCGCGGCTACGAAATGGGTGCGGTCGATTACGTTTCTGTGCCGGTTATTCCCGGAGGTGCTGCGCGCGAAGGTCAAGGTCTTTGTCGAATTGTATCGCAAGACCAAGCAGCTCGAGCAGCTCAACCGCAATCTCGAGGCTCGTGTGGCGGAGCGGACGGCCGAATTGGCAGCCTCTACCGCTCAGTTGCGGCAGGCGGAACAGCTTCGCAGCTTGGCGTTGGCGGCCGGCCAGATGGGGTCATGGGAATGGAACCTGGCTTGCGCCCAGGCGAGTTGGGACAAGGGGCAACATGACATCTTCGGTGTGGATCCGGATACATTCACGCCGACGATCCGTGCCGTGAAGCGGTTAATCCACCCGGACGATCTGCCGAACCTGCTGCAAACCTTCCGCGGGGTGACCGCGGAATCGAAGACCTTCCAGAGCGAATTCCGGGTTCGCCGGCCCAGCGGTGAGGTGCGCTTCTGCATCGGGGTGGTCGCGGCCAGTTTCGGCCACGACGGTGCGCTCGTGCGGCTGAGCGGCGTTACGGTCGACATCACCGAACGCAAGCGGGCGGAAGACCATTTCATGCTGCTCGCCGAGGAGGTCGATCACCGCGCCCGCAACGTCGTCGCCGTGATTCAGGCCATCATGCATCTGACGCGATCCGCGACGATCGAAGAATACATTGCGACGATCGACGGCCGCATCCGGGCGCTGTCGACCGCGCACAAGCTGTTGGCGGGTTCGCGCTGGGAGGGTGCCGATCTGAGACGGCTGGTCGATGAAGAACTGGCGCCCTACCGGGATCACGACGGAGACCGGGTCACGGTCGAAGGCGCCGCCGTTCTGCTGCCGCCCAACGTCGCCCAGACCATCGCGCTCGCCCTGCATGAGTTGGTGACGAATGCCGCCAAGTACGGGGCGTTGTCCCGCGACAGCGGCCGCATCGAAATCAGCTGGCAGAGCGGCGGGCAGCAGCTCGAATTGTAGTGGCGCGAGTTGGGTGTGCCGCTCACCAAGCGGCCGAGCCGCGGCGGTTACGGTACCCGCGTGATCACCAGCGGGATCGAGGGGCAGCTTGGCGGCAGTGCCGATTTCGACTGGCGGACCGACGGTCTCACCTGCACTATGCGTGTTCCTTATCCGGGCGACAAGCCGGCCGATGGCAAGCCGCGCGGGATGGTGCGGCCGGACACCGCCGCCGTGCGCGAGATCGATCGGGCCGACGGGGCCGCGGACGCGCAGGCTACGAAGCAGTTGGTCCTGCTGGTCGAGGACGAGCCGATGATCTCGATGATGGTCGCGGATATGTTGATCGAGAACGGAGAATTGGTCGACGGACCATATGGCAAGTTGAAGGAGGCGTTGCTTGCCGCCACTCACAACGATCTCAAAGCCGGCATTCTGGACGTCAACCTTGGCGGCAGTGCGGTCTATCCGATCGCTGACATGCTGATGAAGCGCAACATCCCGTTTGTCTTCGTGACCGGGTACGCCTCCGAAACCATCGAGCTGCGTTATCAGCACGTGCCCGTGCTGCAAAAGCCGTTCGAGCCCCAGCACATCTGGTCGGCATTAGCACTTACGTCCCACCCAGTTTAGAGCGTTTCACATTTTGACGGAAGTGTATCTAACATTTGCGGAGTAGTTGCTGCATTCGCTGGGTTTGATGGTTGCGACAAGGCTGTCATTGCTGATTGAAATAGCACCCCCGCCTCGCCGGGCGTGACACTGATAACATTCGAGACGTTGCTCCTTCAGAGGGGCTCCGATCGGCGCCGATTGGGGCGCCCACTTGAAGCGCTGAATTGTATGTGGGGTCAATCTGTTGCAGGTGGCCAGCGTGGGGTCCGACTTCAGTGCTGAAACACATCCCAAACATCATCAAAAGTGTGTCAGAGCCCAAGTTATACCAAGTCCCTGAAGACGTGACTCGTCTGGGATTCCCAAATCAGCTTTTCTCTGATTCGTATATTGGCGAACGAAGGAGGTTCGCCATGTCGGTTCCAATACCACTGCGTGGGGATTTTGGGGCGGCGCGTTTGCGCGCCCTGGCGAAGAAGACGAAGGATGGGCCGCAGGCCCGGCGACTGCTGGCGCTGGCGGCCATCTACGACGGTGCGACGCGCACCGAGGCGGCGCGGATCGGCGGTGTCGGGCTTCAGATCATCCGCGATTGGGTGTTGCGCTTCAATGCGCGCGGGCCTGACGGTCTGCTCAATGTGAAGCCGCCGGGACAACCCTCCAAACTCAATGCCGCCCAGCGCCAGGCGATCGCCCGGATCATCGAAAGCGGCCCGATCCCGGCGATCCATGGCGTCGTGCGCTGGCGATTGATCGATCTGGCGCAATGGATCTACGACGAGTTCCGCATCACGGTCGCCAAGCAGACGCTCAGCCGGGAATTGCGCGCCATGGGCTATCGCAAGCTGTCGGCCCGCCCGCGGCATCATGCCCAGGCCGAAGGTGCAATCGAGGATTTTAAAAAAACTTCCCCACGCGCCTGGAGGCAGTCGCACGCGCGAAGGCGGTCGATATCGACAAGATAGAAATCTGGTTCCAGGACGAAGCTCGTATTGGCCAGAAGAACAAGATTACCCGCCGCTGGGCCAAGCGCGGCACGCGCCCAGCCGCACCCCGAGACCAGCGCACCGCCTCCACGTACATCTTCGGCGCCGTCTGTCCAAAGGAGGGCAAGGGCGCCGCCCTGATCCTGCCGGCTTGCAACACCGAGGCGATGAACCTGCATCTCATCGAGATCGCCGAGACCGTGGAGACCGGGGCCCACGCTGTGCTCCTGGTCGATCAGGCCGGATGGCACCTATCGGCCCGCCTCACCGTGCCGCCCAATATCACCATCGTCGCCCTGCCGCCGAAATCCCCGGAGCTCAACCCAGTCGAGAACGTCTGGCAGTTTATGCGCGATAACTGGCTCTCCAACCGCGTCTTCAAATCCTACGACGATCTCGTGGATCACTGCTGCGAGGCTTGGAACAAGCTCGTCGACCAGCCTTGGCGCATCATGTCCCTCGGATTGCGCCAATGGGCGCATGGGTTCTGATCAATGGGACTTGGTATTAGACGCAAATTCACGGTTTTCGAATCGTCTCCCTGCGATAGGGATGTTATCGATATCAATATTCAGGCGCCGCACCAATCCGCCGGCGAAACCAACGTTTTTGATCGATTCAGCAAACAAAACTTGGTTGCGACGATGACCAGCGCCGCCGATGTGATCGGCCCGGCCCGGCCCGGCCCGGCCCAGCCCAGCCGATCAAGCCGTGCTTGCCGCCTCGCCAGGCACGGCCTCCGGCAGCGGCAGAACGACCGTGCAGTTCAGCCCCTCGGCTGTGAACTCGCGGCGCACGGTTGCGCTCGGAATACTTTTGTCGATTAGCGCGCTGCCGAAGCCGGCCTTGGCGCTGACGTTTCGGCGGCGGCCCATTGCGCTCCTGCCAGACAGCCGTGAGCACGCGGTCTTTGTTCGCTCCCCTTGCGCGCCAATGCAGGTTGACCTTACCGCCATCGACCGACAGCGCGCCATATTTGGCCGCGTTGGTCGCGAGCTCGTGCATCACGAGGCCGAAAGGGGTGGCGAGATCGGGGGGCAGCAGCACCGGCTCGCCCTCGATGTGCAGGCGCTCGCGGATTGTCCGATGCGTGCGGCTCGAGTTGGGCGCGCGCCAGCGCCTCCAGGTCGGCGCCCTGCCAGTCCGATGCGACCAGCAGGTCGTGCGCCGCCGACAGCGCCGAGCCGGCCGCGAAGCGCTCGACGAAATCCTCCCGCGAGCTCATGGCGCAGCGTCTGGATGGCGATCGACTGCACGATGGCCAGCGTGTTCTTGACCCGATGGGTCAGCTCGCGCAGCAGCAGTTGCTGCCGCTGCTCCCAGCTGCTTGCGCTCGCTGATGTCGCGGGTGCTTTCGAGCACCAGGCGTTTGCCATCGACCGGCTCGAGCTGGATGCGGCTCTCCACGGTGATCGTCGGCCGTTCTTGGCCTTCTGCTGCAGCTCGCCGGCCCAATAGCCGTCTCGCAGCAGCGCCGCCTTGAGCGCGTCGAAGGAGGAGCCGGGCACCGCGGTATGAAGCAGCTCATGTTTTGACCTTGCCGACCGCTTCCGCTGCGGCTGTAGCCGTAGAGCTCCTCGCTGCCGCGGTTCCATTCGAGGATGCCGCCATCGAAATCCCAGACGAAGATCGGGTCGCGCGACAGATCGATCAGGCGCTTCTGCTGCAGCGACTGCCTTCGCTCTGCGCAGCGCTTCTGCGGTGTCGAGAAGGTCGGTGACGTCGACGAAGGTGATGACGACGCCGTCGATCTTGTCCTCGAGGGTCCGGTACGGCCGCAAGCCTCACGTCGTACCAGCGCCCGTCGTGGCTGCGCACTTCGCGCCGGATCGGCGCGAGATCGGCCAGCACGGCGCGCATGTCCTCGATCAGGCCGTCATAGTCGAGCTGATGGGCAAAATCCGTGATCGGCCGGCCCTCGTCGGTGTTCGTGATGCTGAACAGCTCGGTGACCTGATCGGTGAACAGCTTGATGCGCAGGTCGGTATCGAGAAACAGCGTGCCGAAGTCGGTCGCCGCCATCAGGTTCTGCAGGTCGCTGTGGGCGCGCGAGATGGTCTCGAGCTTGAGCTTGAGCTCGCTGTTGACGGTCTGCAGCTCCTCGTTGATCGACTGCAGTTCCTCCTTGCTGGTCTCCAGCTCCTCGGAGGTCGAGCGGTATTCCTCGTTGATCGACTGCAGCTCTTCGTTGGCGGCGCGCAGTTCCTCGTTCGCGCCTCCGCCTCCTCGCGCACCGTCCGCAGCCGCGCTTGCGTCAGTCTCCAGTTCTTCGGTGAGCCGGCGCACCGTGTCGTCGGCTGGCCTGCTGCTGGTCGGGCGGCGGCAGCAGGTGTCGCTGACCGCTTCGCCCTCGATGAACATCACGAGCGCGCTGCGCGGCTCGCCGTCTCTTCGTCGTCCAGCGCGGGCTGGACCAGCAGATGCACGCGGTGCGGCGCTCCGTTGAAGCGGACCAGGATCGGCAGGCTCAACGTCGGCTCGTGCTGCTCGAACACGCGGTGCAGGGCGGAGCGCAACTCGAACCGCAGTTCGGGCCGTACCAGATCGACCACATCGCCGTTCAGCGGCCCGCCGGCGGGCTGGATGTAGCGGCCGGCGTCTCGGACAGATGCAGCACCCGATGCGCCTCGTCGACCATGATGCTGGGCGGCGCCAGCCTTTCGAGCGCTGGCCGGTGGGCGGCGGCCTCGTTCAGGGCCGCGCTGGGGCCGGCGGGTGCCGAACGGGGCGAGCTGGCCCGCGCGCACTGAGGTCGCCGATGCAGCCGCGGCAGCGGGCGCGGCCGCTCGCCTGCGCGTGCGTCGTCGTCTGATAGATCCGCAACTTGCGGTCGATGGCGCGGAACAGGCCGGGCGGGCTGTCGGCGGTCTCCGAGGAGCCGAGGAGCAGGAAGCCGCCCTGGGATTCAGCGCATAGTGGAAGGTGCTGCAGACCTGCTCCTGCAGACTCGCGATCGAGATAGATGAGCAGGTTGCGGCAGGAGAGGAGGTCGACGCGCGAGAACGGCGGATCCTTCAGCAGGTCGTGACCGCGAACAGCACGATATCGCGCAGCTCCTGGCGAACCCGGTAGACGTCCTTCTCGTGCGCGAAGAACCGGCGCAGCCGCTCTTCGGTGACGTCGGCTTCGATCGGCTGCGGGGTAGACGCCCTCGCGTGCGATGGCCAAGGCGCGGCTCGTCGAGATCGGAGGCGAAGACCTGGATCGACGGTCGCTCGCCGCGGCGTGCGGCCTCCTCGAGCAGCAGCATGGCGATCGTATAGGCTTCCTCGCCGGTGGCGCAGCCCGGGACCCAGACGCGCATCGTCTCGTCCGCCTGCCGGCCTCGAAGAGCGGCGGCAGCGCTTTGGGCTGAGCGCCTCGAAGGCGTCACTGTCGCGAAAGAACGATGGTCACGGAGATCAGCAGGTCGCGCAGCAGCGCCTGCGCCTCGTCGGCGCTGTCGCGCAGCAGCTCGATAATAGGTGGTGAAGTTGTCGGTCTTGTTCACCTGCATGCGCCGTGCGATGCGCCGCAGGACCGTCGAGCGCTTGTATTGGAGAAAGTCGTGGCCGGTGCGCGTGCGCAAATGGCCGAGGATGCGGCGCAGCAGGCTCGTCGTCCATGCGTCTCGTCGACCGTGGCCTGTCGGCCTTGGCGCGGATCAGTTCGGCCAGCTGCATGGCCAGATCGCGCACGGGGAGGACGAGATCGGCGGCGCCGGTCGCGATGGCGTTGCGCGGCATCGAGGAAAATTCGGCCTCGCTCGGATCCTGCACCAGGATGATGCCGCCGGCCTCCTTGACGGCCCTCGCGCCGATCGCGCCGTCGGAACCGGCGCCGCTCAGGATGACGGCAAAGCCCTCGCCGTGATCGGCCAGCGAGCGGAAGAACAGATCGATCGGCGCGCGGTGCCCGCGCGGCTCGTCGAATCTCGGCGGCAATCTCGTGGTCGTCGAGGATCAGGCGGCGGTCGGGCGGGATGACATAGACATGGTCGCCTCCAGTTTGTCGCCCGGTCGACCTGGACGACCGGCATCGACGTCCGCCCGCCCAGGATGCTCGGCAACTCGGTCTGGTGCTGGGGATCGAGATGCACCACCACGACGAAGGCGGCGCCGGTGTGCTCAGGAAGAGCGTCGAAAAACGATTGCAGCACCTTTACCCCGCCGGCGGAGGCGCCAATGCCGACGATCGTCGGACCGTTTTCTCCCGCATCGAGTGGCCTTTTGCCGTTATTGTTGTCCCCGCCCGCCATCATACGCTCCAAAACAGGCCCCAACGGAAGCATAAACGGGCACAAAATGCCTGACAAATCTCGCCACTTTTTCGCCGACGCCGCCAGATCAGTTTCGTTTGCGCTCTTCCGCCCTGTAGGGGAACTCGTCGGCTCCGCTGCCGTTCCCATCCCTGGGGTTCGCAGAGGATGCCATGAGGAATCGAAATATTCTGGCGATCGGTACGTCCGCCGGCGGATTTCAGGCTTTGCGGTCTCTGGCGCGCTCCTTTCCGGTCGACTTTCCCGCCTCCGTTCTGGTCACCATCCATCTTCCAAGCCACTTTCGGTCCGAGCTTGATCGCATCCTGAGCGCCGACGGCCCCCTGCCTGCGGTCTTCGCCGAGGATGGCATGGCGCTTCGATCCGGGCGCATCTATCTCGCTCCATCCGGCTGCCATATGCTGTTGGACGGCGGCCTTTCGCTCGGCGTGGGCCCGCGCGAAAACAACGCCCGGCCGGCGATCGATCCCATGCTGCGCTCGGTCGCGGCCTGCTGCGGGTCGCGCGCCGTCGGCGCTGTGCTGACCGGCACGCTCGGCGACGGCGCCTCCGGCCTGTGGGCGCTCAAGCGCTGCGGCGGCATCACGGTGGTGCAGGATCCGCGCGATGCTGCCTACTCCGAAATGCCGGCAGCGGCGTTGAGCTTGGCATCGCCCGAGCACGTAGTGAAGATGGCGGACCTGCCATCGCTGCTGGCGACATGTGTCCGGCAGCCGCCCGGCGAGCCTGTCGCCGTGCCAGACAGGGTCAAGCTCGAGGTCGAAATCGCACGCAGCGGCCGCGCCGGCATGAGCGACCTGGACGGCCTCGGCCGGCGCTCAGTGCTGACCTGCCCGGACTGTAACGGTCTGATGTGGGAAATCGACGAGGGTGACCTCGTGCGCTACCGCTGCCACGTCGGCCACACCTATACAGCAGAGCTGATGGCGTCGGCGCTGGACGAAGGCCTGCGCCACGCTTTGGCGAGTGGGTTGCGCGCGCTCGAGGAACGAGCCTCACTCGCCCGCAAGCTCGCGCACGAAGCCCGCGACAAGGGGCGCCGCCGCACGGCCGAATCCTGGACGCACAAGGCGGCGGAAACCGACCGGGAAGCCGAGGTCATCCGCGATTCCATGCAGCGCCTGCAACGTGCCACTGCGGACGAGAAACGTTACGCGGCCGACGGATAATTGCTCTTTGTCGTGTTTTATCGCCGGCGATAAAAGACGGCCGGTGACGGGCGAATAGGAGCATCGTGAACTTTCAACATGGGATTCCGGCACGATTGAACAATTTGGTTGGTGCCGAAACTCGTTAAATCCACCATACGATAGCGACAATGACGCCAAGCAGGACCGTCCAAGGGCTTCCGGCAAGATCGGACCGCATCGGAGCGTCATCATCGATAAGGTGCCGTCCAATCCAGACATCACCATGCCCGACCTTGCCGCATGGCTCGAAGCGCAGCATGGCGTGGCGACCAATTCGTCGAAGCTGTCGAATTTCTGTGCAAGGCGGACTTCGCATATAAAAAGAGTTGATGGCATTGGAGAAAGATCGCTCCGATGTTCATCTGCTATCACAGAATGCTGCTGCTGCCGTGGCCAACGATGGTACGAAAGGTCTCGTTTGCGCTCACATGGAATGCTCCTGAAGGGGTGACCGTAGCTCGGCGCCCTTTGATTGACGCATGCGGGCTCCTCACGATTGCACTTATGGGGAACAAGCGCTCGGTCGGGCGGTTCCAAACATGTGGCCCGCGACGAAATTTAACTGAATACCCTTGTCGATGCGCAGAGCTCCGAGGGAATGCGCAAAAGCATGAGTGCCGCCTTCGATCATTGAATGGGCGAGCAGTCCCACTTTGTGCGGTTCCCCAGGAACTCATAAACCGTGCGATGCGTTGCGGACTGGGTACGCTAAGCGTCGGAAATGGCGGCAGCCGCGATATAACCTTTCAGTCTTGGTGGTCGCAATCATGAGAATGACGACGTTGGAACGTGGCGGTGCGGACGTCACTCGCGCTTTTCCGGAAACGGATGAGCTTCGGGAACTGGCGGCCATAACCCTGTCGATCAACGGCCAGAATCATCATCTGGCGCTCGACGCGCGCACGGCGCTGCTTGACGCGTTGCGCGAGCACGTTGGGCTCACCGGCAGCAAGAAGGGCTGCGACCACGGGCAGTGCGGCGCGTGCACCGTGCTGGTGGATGGTCGGCGCGTGCTGTCGTGTCTGGCCCTTGCGGTGATGATGGAAGGCCGTGAGATCACGACCGTCGAGGGTCTCGCCAATGGGGACGGCACGCTGCATCCCATGCAGCAGGCCTTTATCGACCACGACGCCTTCCAGTGCGGCTACTGCACGCCGGGCCAGATCATGTCCGCCATCGGCTGCGTCAATGAAGGCCACGCGAATAGCGACGCCGATATCCGCGAATACATGAGCGGCAACCTATGCCGCTGCGCAGCCTATCCTAACATCGTCGACGCCTTGAAGCAGGCCAAAGCCGCGATGAACAAGACCGCGATGACGGGGGACTGACACATGCGCCCCTTCGCCTTTGTCCGAGCCGGCAGCGCGCGCAGCGCGATCGAATCCTACGGCTCGCAGCGGCCAGCGGCGGGCACGCCGTCGGTGCACGCCCCGAGCCAGTATATCGCCGGCGGAACCAACATGCTCGACTACATGAAGCTCGACGTGGTGCGGCCGAGCCGGCTCACAGACATCAATGCGCTCGGGCGCTCGCCGTCGGGCGATGTCTACTTCGGGCCGCGCGGCCTGTGGCTGGGCGCGTTGGTGCGCATGGCCGAGGCAGCCGATCATCCGGACGTGCGCAACCACTATCCCGTCATCGCGCAATCGCTGCAGCTGGCGGCGAGCGCGCAGATTCGTAATATGGCCTCGCTTGGCGGTAATGTGTTGCAGCGGACGCGCTGCAGCTATTTCCGTGACGTGAGTTACGGCGCCTGCAACAAGCGGCGGCCGGGCTCAGGCTGCGCCGCCATGGACGGGTTCAATCGGCCGCATGCGGTGCTCGGCGTGAACGAGAATTGCATCGCCGCCTATGCCGGCGATTTCGCCCATGCGCTGATTGCGCTCGATGCCAAGGTGGAGATCGCCAGTCCCGACGAGACCCGCATCGTGCCGTTTGCGGAATTACATCGGCCGCCTGGCGACGCGCCGCAGATCGAAACCACCCTGGTGCCGGGCGAACTGATCATGGCCATCGTAGTGCCGCCATTGCCCTGGGCGAGGCGCTCGGTATTCCTCAAGGTGCGCGACCGCGAGTCCTATGAGTTCGCGCTGGCGTCCGCCGCCGTGGCGCTCGATCTCGACGGTGACACCGTCCGCGACGCGCGTATCGGGCTCGGCGGCGTTTCGGCGCTGCCGTGGCGCGCGCGCGAGGCCGAGGCGCGGCTGAAGGGCAAGAAGCTGTCCGACGACGTCCTACAGGCCGCCGCCGCCAGCGCTTTCGCGCAGGCGCGGCCGCGCGAGCACAATGCTTTCAAGGTCGAGCTCGGCAAGCTCACGCTCGTGCGGGCGCTACGCCAGGCCGCCGCGATGGAGGTTCTGCCATGAACCGCGCCGCTCCCCTGCCCCTGACCAACATGGGCGCGCCGGCGCCGCGCATCGATGGCCGGCTGAAGGTGACCGGCGGGGCGCTCTATGGGTCCGACGTTCCGGTGCGCCATCCGGCCTATGCGTTCCTGGTCACCAGCGCCATCGCCAAGGGCCGGATCGACAGGATCGACCTCGACGAGGCGCGTGCGGTGCCGGGCGTGCTTGATATCCTGACCCACGAGAGCCGGCCTGCGCTCCAGAATGTGCCCATGTCAGGCGGTGGCTCGGGAGCGACCTCCTCAGTGCAGGACATGGGCCCGGAGGTCATGCACGACGGCCAGATCGTCGGCGTGGTGCTGGCCGAGAGTTTCGAAGCCTCGCGCGAAGCGGCCTACAAGGTGAAGATCGATTACACGAGCGAGACTCCGAGCGGCACCATCGATGCGCGAGGCGTCGAGAAGGAACCGCCGGAGAAGGTCAGGAAGCGCGCCGAGAGCCTGCCGCAGGCGGGCGACGCCGACAAGGCCATCGCGGCGGCCGACGTGACCGTCGAGGCGACCTACGGCACGCCGGCGCAGCACCACAACGCGATCGAACTCTTCACCACCACTTGCGTGTGGAATGACGACGAGCTGACCGTCTACGAGCCGAGCCAGTTCGTCTATGGGCTCAAGAATTCGCTGGCGCAGAAGCTCGCCATAGCGCCCGAGAAAGTGCACGTCGTCAGCCCCTTTGTCGGCGGCGCCTTCGGCGCCAAGGCGCAACTGTCGCCGCGCACCGGGCTGGTCGCTTATGCCGCGAAGATGCTGAACCGGCCGGTGAAGCTGGTGGCGACCCGCGACCAGGGCTTCACCATCGCGACCTATCGCGCCGACACGCGGCACCACATTCGCATTGGCGCGCGCAAGGACGGCAAGATCACCGGCTTCGTGCATGAGGGCGAAGAGCTCACCTCGCGGCCGGACGACTATTTTGTCGGCGGGGTGACAGACAGCGCGCGGCTTTATCACTACGATAACATTCGCACCAGCGTGGCGCTGGTGCATGCCGATCGCAACACCCCGGGCTTCATGCGCTCTCCGCCGGTGGTGCCGTATATCTATGCACTGGAAAGTGCCATCGACGAGCTGGCGATCAAGCTCGACATGGACCCGATCGAGCTGCGGCGGGTTAACGATTCGAAGGAGGACGGCACTGGTAAGCCGTGGTCGAGCCGCTCGCTGATGCAGTGCTACGACGAGGCGGCCAAGTCATTCGGCTGGGCCAAGCGCGATCCTAAGCCCGGAAGCATGTGTGATGGTGACTGGCTGGTCGGATGGGGTTGTGCCAGCGCGGTTTATCCCACACACGTCGGCGCGTCGTCGACGCGGGTGCGGCTCGAGGCGGGCGGCCGGGCGAGTGTGCAGGTGGCGGCCCACGATATCGGCACCGGCGCCTGCACGGTGATCGCGCAGGCGGCGGCGGAGAGGCTCGGCATTCCATTGCACGCGGTCGAAGTGATGCTGGGCGACTCGCGATTGCCGCCGGCGCCGGTCGCCGGGGGCTCCAACACCACGGCAAGCGTTTGCTCGGCGGTGGTCAAGGCCTGCGATGCGATCCGGGTCAAGCTGGGCATCAACGACGGCGGGGCGCCGGGCGAGGCTTTGTTCAAGCGGCTCGGCGCCGGCGCCATCGAGGAATACGCCGAATTCCTGCCGCCGGGCGCGAGCGCCGACGCCATCAAGAACCTCGCGGCCGGCACGCCGTTTCTCGGCGGCGGCTCGCACGGCGAAAAGCTGATGTATGCGCTGGGCGCCGAGTTCGTCGAGGTGCGGGTGCATAGGATGACGCGCGAGCTTCGAGTGCCGCGTATCGTCGGCGCTTTCGCCGCCGGGCACATCATGAATCCGCGGACGGCGCGCAGCCAGTACATGGGCGCGATGATCTGGGGCATCAGCTCGGCGCTGCATGAGGCGACCGAGATCGATCCCGTTACCGGGCGCTACGTCAACGACAACCTCGCCGACTATCTGCTGCCGGTGAACGCCGACGTGCAGCAGCTCGATGTGCTGCTGGTGCCGGAGAAGGACGATTTCGTCAATCCGCTCGGCATTAAGGGCATCGGCGAACTCGGCAATGTCGGCACTGCGGCGGCGATCGCCAACGCGGTCCATCACGCTACTGGCGTGCGGGTGCGCGAACTGCCGATCCGGTTGGAAAAACTGCTCACCAATTAGGCCGGTCGGTCTGGACGGCGGAGAACGTTTCATGTTGTCGCGAGTTTGAGAGTTGCAACAGGCAGGGAGGCTTCGGCATGCCCCGTGGTGACAAATCTGCGTACACCGGCAAACAGAAACGAAAGGCCCGGAAAATCGAAAAGGGCTACAAGAAGCGCGGGGTCTCCGAGAAGGAGGCCGAGCGCCGGGCTTGGGCCACCGTCAACAAAGAAAGCCACGGCGGCGAGAAAAGCGGCTCGGGCCGGGGCAAGAAGGACAGCCACGCCGCATCGCGCAAGGGCGGTCGTCGCGGCGGGCAGGCATCCGCCAATCGACCGGCCGCCGAACGCAAGCGGTCAGCGAAGAAGGCGACCCGCACGCGAAAGCGTCGCGCGGCATAACATTGCGTGGCGACGCGGCCGGCGCCGGTTAAGTGCGTTTGATGAGCGCGCCGAGCAGCGGCGTCGGCTGGATGGCGGGCCGTCCCTCGCGAATCCATCCGCTGAGGTCCGGTCGCTGCAGGCGCTCGCCGCTGAGCGCGAACAACGTGACGGCCGACAGCGTGCTCGCCGCCGCGATGGCGACCGTCACCCACAGCGCCAGGTGAATGCCGGGGACCATCAAGCGTCCGCCGGACGCTTGTTTCGCCACATGCAGCATCACCGGCGCCATGATGAAATCGGCGACGGAGCGTACCAGCTCGATCAACGCCAGGATGCGCCCGATGATGCGCACGGGCAGCGTGAGCCCAGCCATGAACAATCCGGGGCTGACGGTGGCGCCGGCGCCAAGGCCGAGCAGGCCGAGTGCCGTCAGGAGCAGCGTCTTGCTGCTATTGGTGTCGAGCAGCGCCAGCAGACTGCCGCCGGCGATCAGGACCAGCATGCCGAACAGTGCCAGGACGGGCAGAAAGCGGGTGGGGAAGACGATACCGAGTGCCACCGCGGCGAGCACGGCGCCGACGGCCTGGGGCCAGAACGACAGGCCGGCGTCGAGCGGCGCAAGGCCGCCGATTTTGAGCTGGAATTGCACGGTCAACAGCACGAAGGTGACGAAGGCGCCGCCGCCGACCATGGCGACGAGGGTGCCGACCACCGGGAAGGTCACCCACATCTTGGTGACCGGCGCCAGCGCGTCGTGCTTGTGATACTCAACCAGCATCAGCGCGAGAAAGCAGACGACGCCGACGCCGAGCGGCACCGCCACGATCGGCGACCCGAACCCGAAGGAGCGCAATTCGCCGCTTGCCCAGAATGGCAGCACGGTGCCGGCGAATGCAAGCGCCAGACCCAGCCGGTCGAGCGGTAAATCGGGATTGTTCGGCTCGGTGAGCGGCAGCGTCCACCAGGCGATGGCCATGTTGAAAAGACCCAGCGCGGCGAACCCGCCATAGAGGAAGCGCCAGGCGTGAGCGCCCGCTACCAGGCCGCCCAGCAGCGGACCGGCAGCGACGGCGCCGAACAGGCCGAGATTGATGAAGGCCGCCGTCAACGGCACGCGCTCTGGCGGAAACTGCCGAACGACCGGCGGTAAGGACGTGACCAGGAGCGTGCCCGTGGCGAAGCCGGACAGCACTCGCCCCGCGCCATAGGCTACCGTACCGCCGGCAATAGCCACCAGCAGCCAGCCGAGCACGAACACGCATTGGCCCGACAGAAACAGGTGTCGCTGCGCCACCCGGTTGACCAGGTCGCCGCCGAACAGAGCGCCGAAGGCGTAGGCCGCGATGCTCAATCCTTCGATGACGGATACGGCACTATGGCTCGCGCCGATCGCCTGCACGATCTGCGCACGATAGAGGGCCGCACCGCTTGCCACCAGGATGTAGGGCACCAGCGAGAACAAGGCCATGACCAGTCTTGGAACGTAATGTCGCTCGGCCGGCATGGGTATCATTTCTCCCGGTCGTCGCGATCGACAGAATAAATCTGCAGATGAATGGTCCTCGGCCGCATTGCATGTGCGTCATTCATGCTAACGGCAGAGCACGGCTTTGTTTCCTTTGGCGAATGCATTTCACGTCGGCCGGCAAAAGCCGGGCCGCGGGAACTGGATCGGCTCGCGCGCGGTTACCTGCTCGCGCGCGGTTACCTGCTCGGGCGCGGCGCCATCCGCCGGAATATCTGGGACGGAGATTTATGGTGGAACATAGCACTCGCGAATACACCGTTGCCGCAGGCAACGATTACGTGGCCCACGAAGGAAATTACACGCGCTTCGTTCATTTCGTGTTTGTTGGCGTGGTTCACATCGTCAATGTTCTGTTCGGCCTGGCCGTCGGTGGTGTGATGGGAAATTGGTTCATAGCGCTGGGCATTTTCATCGTTGCGGTGGCTGGCGCGGTGCTCAGTTTCGCCACCGGCAGCAAGATAACGAGCTACATTGCGTTGATTATTTGCTTCGTTATCTTCGCCTTGGTCGGGGCCGCCAGTTGAGATATCGCTGCTCGAAGTCT
Organism: uncultured Pseudomonadota bacterium; assembly: GCA_963829755.1. Lineage (GTDB taxonomy): Bacteria > Pseudomonadota > Alphaproteobacteria > Rhizobiales > Xanthobacteraceae > Pseudolabrys. The sequence continues at coordinate 178,901 of CAWHJV010000016.1, forward strand.
TTGCCCGGCCGGTGACGCCTCTGCCGGGCGGTTCACGTGCCGGCACGTGCCGGAGACAATCGCCGAAATTATCGTCATGGTTCATTTTGTGGGGAACGCAAGGGCATCGCTCGCGTTGGTAAACGGGCGACAGCGACGGTAGTTTCATTATGTCTTCTCAATCATTCAGCCGCCGACGATTGTTGTCCGCCGGGGTCATTGTCGGATCGACCGCTGCCTTGGATGCCGCGCATGCGCATGCCATCGAAGGCGGTATCCCGTGGCATCCAGGTGAAGCCAACAAGCCCGATGAATTTCAGCCGGGCGTCTGGCAATACCTGATGCCGGCTGAGCGAGACTTCATCGACGCGGCGATCTCACGTTTCATTCCCAAGGACGATCTCGGCCCCGGCGCCAAGGAAGCCGGCGTCACCGTCTTCATCGACCGCCAGCTCGCCGGCCCTTACGGCAGGGCCGCGCAGTGGTACATGCAGGGGCCGTGGGAGAAGGGCGACAAGACGCAGGGCTATCAGAGCCGGCTGACGCCCGCCGAGCTCTATCGCGCCGCCATCAAGGCGATCGACGCGCATTGCAGCGAACAGCTTCAAGAAGACAGTTCGCGCAAGCTGTCCGCCGACCAGCAGGACAAGCTGCTGCACCGACCTGGAGGACGGCAAGCTCGAGCTGAAAGGCGCCGACGCCAAGACGTTCTTCAAGATGTTCCTGCAGAACACGACGGAAGGCTTCTTCTCCGATCCGATCTACGGCGGCAACCGCGACATGGTGGGCTGGAAGCTGATCGGCTTCCCCGGCGCGCGCTACGACTACCGGCCCTACGTCAAGCGAGCACGGCAAGAAGCTCAACCTGAAGCCGGTCGGCATCAAGGGCCGGCCTCGAATGGACGCCGAGCTGAAGGGACGCAGAGCGATGCCACAAGAAGCTGCCGCCGGTCGACGTGGTGCTCGTCGGGTTCGGCTGGACCGGCGCGATCCTGGCGCAGGAACTGACCGACGCGGGCTTGAACGTGCTGGCGCTGGAGCGCGGCGGCTGGCGCGACACCGCCACCGATTTCGCCGTCACCTTCGCGCAGGACGAATTGCGCTATTACTGGCGGCACGCGCTGTTCGAGGAGCCGGCGCGCGAGACGCTGACCTTCCGCAACAACGTCGGCCAGACCGCGCTGCCGATGCGCCATCTGGGCTCGTTCCTGCCGGCGACCGGCGTCGGCGGCGCCGGCATGCACTGGAACGGCCAGACCTGGCGCTTCCTGCCCAGCGACTTCAAGGCCCGCACCCACAACACCCAGCGCTACGGCGCCGCTGCCGCCGGACATGACGGTCCAGGACTGGGGCGTCACCTACGACGAGCTCGAGCCCCACTACGACAAGTTCGAGTATCTGTGCGGCATCAGCGGCAAGGCCGGCAATCTCAACGGCAAGATCCAGCCGGGCGGCAATCCGTTCGAAGGGCCGCGCTCGCGCGACTATCCCAATCCGCCGCTGCGAGATGGTCTACGGCGCCGACGCTGTTCGGCAAGGCCGCGCGAGGAAACTCGGCCACCATCCGTTCCCGTGCCCGGCGGCCAACATGTCGCGGCCCTACACCAATCCGCTGGGCGTGCTCGCTCGGCCCCTGCACCTATTGCGGCTTCTGCGAGAAGTTCGGCTGCGGCAACTATTCGAAGATCGAGCGCGCAGACCACGATCCTGCCGGTGCTGATGCGCAAGAAGAATTTCGAGCTGCGCACCGAATGCGAGGTGCATGCGCATCGAGCACGACGCCAGCGGCCAAGCGCGCCACCGGCGTCATCTACGTCGACACGCAAGGCGAGGAATTCGAGCAGCCGGCCGACCTGGTCATCATGTGCGCCTACGCGCTGCACAACGTGCGGCTGCTGCTGCTGTCGGGCATCGGCCAGCCCTACGACCCGAGCGACCGGGCAGGGCGTGATCGGCAAGAACTACGCCTATCAGATCGTCTCCAGCGTCGACGTGTTCTTCGAGGACAAGATCCTCAATCCCGTTCATCGGCGCCGGCGCGCTCGGCATCGGCGTCGACGACTACAACGGCGACAATTTCGACCATACCGGCCTGGGCTTCATCGGCGGCGGCTATCTCGCCTGCTGGAACACCAACGGCCGGCCGATCGAGCATCATCCGACGCCCAAGGGCACGCCGAAATGGGGCGCCAAGTGGAAGCAGGCCGTCGCCAAGAATTACCTGACCACTGCGACCGATCTCGACGCACGGCGCGGTGATGAGCCACCGCACCAACTACCTCGATCTCGATCCGACCTACCGCGACGTCTACGGCCGGCCGCTGATGCGCATGACCTTCGACTTCAACGACAACGAGCACCGCATGTCGGACTACCTGACCGACCGCGCCGCCGACATCGCGAAGGCGATGCACGCCAAGGAGATCCACGCCAAGAAGCGCACCGGCCATTATTCCATCGTGCCCTACCAGACCACGCACAACACCGGCGGCGCGATCATGGGCTCCGACCCGAAGTCGAGCGCGGTGAACCGCTATCTGCAGAGCTGGGACGTGCCCAATCTGTTCGTCATGGGCGCCTGCGCCTTCCCGCAGAACGCCGGCTACAACCCGACCGGCACGGTCGGCGCGCTGGCCTACTGGTCGGCGCACGCGATCCGGACCCAGTATCTCAAGAACCCCGGGCCGCTGGTGCAAGCCTAGAGGAGGCGTGCCATGCGCAAAGCGGTTTGCGCGCTGCTCGCGTTGGCGCTGGCTGCCGGCGCGTCCTTGACAATGGTGGGCGCGCGCGCCGCCGATACCTCGTTTGCCACGATCGAAAAGGGGCACCGGCTCGTCGACGCGGGCGATTGCGCCGGCTGCCACACCATGGAGAACGGCAAGGCATTTGCTGGCGGCAAGGCGATCCCGACGCCCTTCGGCACCGTCTATGCGCCGAACATCACGCCCGACCGCGAAGACGGGGATCGGCGGCTGGAGCGAGACGGATTTCTACGCGCGCCATGCACGACGGCGTGCGGCCGGACGGCGGGCATCTCTATCCGGCATTTCCCTATCCCTTCTTCACCAAGCTCAGGCGCGACGACGTGAAGGCGATCTGGGCTTACCTGCGGACCATCCCGCCGGTTCACAAGCGCAATCGGCCGAACGACCTCACGTTCCCGCTCGGCTACCGGGTGGTGATGCGGCCTTGGGACCTGGTTCTTCTTCAACCCCGGTACGTTCAAGCCCAATCCGAAAAAGAGCGGGGAATGGAATCGCGGCGCCTATCTGGTGCAGGGCGCCGGGCACTGCGGCGCCTGCCACACGCCGACCAATTTCGCCGGCGCCAGCGAAAGCGGCAGCAGGCTGCTCGGCGGCAGCTTCCAGAATTGGTTCGCGCCCAAGATCGCCGGCAATATGCACGATGGAACCGGCACCTGGAGCGTCGCCGACATCGTCGAATACCTGAAGACCGGCCGTAACAAATTCAGCGGCGCCGCCGGTCCGATGGCGGAGGTGATCACCAACTCCACGTCTAAGTTGCCGAAGGCGGACCTGCACGCCATCGCCGTCTATATCAAAGGCGTGAAGGGCGGCTCGACCGCCAAGGCCGGCAAGCCGGACCACAACGTGATGACGGCGGGCGCAGCGATCTTCGCCGACTCGTGCTCCGGCTGCCATCAGGCGGACGGCAAGGGCGTGGCGCGCATATTTCCGCCGCTCGTACACAATGCCAACGTGCAGCAGGACATTCCGGATACGGTGATCCGCGTCATCCTCGACGGCGCGCAGACCGTCGCGACCGACGCAAAGCCGACACCTTTCACGATGCCGGCCTACGACTGGAAACTGGACAACAAACAAGTGGCAGCGGTCGCCACCTACGTGCGCAACGCCTGGGGTAATTCGGCGCCGGCGGTGAGCGCCGATCAAGTCCGGGCGCTGCGGCAGGAAATCAAAGACGCGCACCGGGACAATGGGTCGTAGGCGCGCGGCCGAGCCGATCGTTCTGCTGGCAAGTAACGCCCCATATTCGGAGCGAGAGAGGCGTCTTAATCGCGCCTCATATGATGCGGAGAAAGCCGCACGCATTTGCCGAAGAATTTCGCCTCTGTGAAGGGTTTCGGATGCCGCCCGCTTGAGAAGACAGCGGCGGCCGGCGCCCGAATGCTTCCAAGGAAGGAAACCGCGATGGGAGGACGGATGAGCGCGAGCGCACTCTGGGGATAATGCGGCGGCGGGACGCGCAGCGAAGAGCGGTGCTGGTATTCGGCAGCGGCGAAGCTGGATGTTCGATCTTGCGTTCATGCGCCTGAACCGCGTGCTGGCTGGTTTTGATCGGGGGAGGCGCTACTTGATGTCGTTGCGGGGCAGAGCGTAGCCGCCGCCAATTGCCGGACGCCTTTACTTTCCGTGTCTTGACGCAGCAGCAACATGGGTGGCCTCACGAGGTATCGGGCGCCGTGGCTTGCGATGCTGTTGGATGATGGCGCTGTGAACGGCAAGGGCGAGGCGGACGTCGCTATACGCGGCGGGGAACAGCGCGTGTGTGATCGCGTCGGCAACGAAGGTCTCGAAGCCCTGCCAACGGAAAAATGGCGCATTTGTTCCGTGGTAAAAGAATAACGCGGCAGCAAGACTCACCCGCGCGTGACCGAGTATGCGACGATGCAACACATTGCCGAGTCGTCGACAGGCACGGAACGAAACCTGCAGCGCATTGATTGCCGATGTGTACTTGCGCCGCGCACAGACGCGGCGGTCGTTGTGACGGCAATGGCATCCGCATTTGCCGTCGCGGTCGTATTAGGGCGACCCCCAACCGAGGAGGAGTACGATGCGCGATAAACTGTTCGCACTTCTTACGTCAACTGCATTGGCTGCCGCCGGCGCCGGCATGGCAATGCCTGCGCAGGCCGCCAATCGGACTACGCATAAAGCGTCCAGCCGGACTTCGGCGGCCGTCCACCAGATGAGCGACCGCCGGTTTTTCCGTCGGGCCGCAATCGGCAACGTCTTCGAGATCAAGTCCAGTCAGCTTGCCGAGGACAAGTCCGACAACGCGGAGGTGAAGGATTTCGCCAGCCGGATGATCGACGATCATCAGCAGGCGGGCGACGATCTCAAGTCCGCGGGCAGCAACATCAAAGTGCCAGCAGACCTCGACAAGCGCCACGCGCGCCTGCTCAAGCGTCTGAAGAACCTGTCCGGCGAGCGGTTCGACAAGCGCTACGCCGCTATCCAGTTAAAGGCCCATCGTCAGGCGGTCTCGTTGTTCCATAGCTTCGTGGCGGCAAACGGCGCTGTTGCGCAGAGCAATGGCAACGGCAGCGGCCAGATGGCAAAGACGCGAGCCGATAACGTGGGTTCGGCCAGCGCCGATCATCAGGAACTGGTTCAGTTCGCGCAGCAGACGCTTCCCACGCTGCGTGAGCACCTCAGGATGGCGCGGACATTGCACGAGAAGCTGCAGACTGGCGGCGAGATGTCGAGCAACTCGACGAACGCGGGCGCCAACGCGCGCAACGGCGGCGAACAGACCGCCGAAGCCGGCCGCACCCTGACCATCCGGCAGGGCAAACCGGAGGTGACGGTGCGCGACTCGCAGGCCCACGTCAGCGTGCGGCAGGCGCAGCCGCAGATCACCATCCGGCAGGCGGCCCCGACCATCACCATCGACCAGCCCAAGCCGAAGGTCGTCGTGCGCATGCCGAAGCCGGACGTGAACGTCGATGACAGCAAACCGCAGGTCTCGGTCAACGTTCCGAAGCCCAAGGTGAACGTCGAAGGCAGCGGCGGCCAGCAGGCGCAAGTGGACGTGGTCGGCCGCAACAACCGGCAGGACAGGGTCGACATCAGCAAGGCGCAGCAACAGCCGAAGGTGACCTTTGAGCATACCGGCCAGCCGAAGATCGTCTATCACCGTGCGGGTCAGCCGGAAATCCGCTACGAGCAGGTTAAGCAAAACGGCCAGCGGCAGGCGGCCCAGCATGCCGCGCAGAACAACACCACGCGGAATGAGAATGAGCAGGCGCTGTCGTCAAACGCCGGTGAGACGGCGGATAATGCCAAGCCGAACGGCGAGCACGCTCAGCCCTCGAATCGCGACTGGGTGAAGCGAGCGACTGCGATGGCCAACGACAGGGGCAAGACGAGCGACCAGAAGGCCAGCGGTCAGAACGCCACGACCGGTTCGGCTGCGGCGGGAGAGACGGCCGCCACCCAGGTCAAGGTCGACAGGCTCACCAACATGAGCGTCTACAACGAGCGTGGCCAGAATCTCGGCGACGTCGATCAGGTGATCGCCGACAAGTCCGGTCACAAGACCTACGTCGTTCTGGCGCACGGCGGCTTTCTCGGCCTGTTCGAAGACGAGGTGGCGCTGCCGACCGGCCGCCTGACCCTGCGCAACGATCGTTTGGTTGTCAGCGGCATGACGGAAAAGGACGTCGAGAACATGCAGGATTGGGATAACCGCATCCCGAACCATCGCCAACTCGGCGACCAGAAGATGGTTTCGATCAATACCGCGGATTGACGCCGCGGCATTGCTTGAAAGGGTGGCGGCGCGTCATGCGCCGCCATTCACCACCCGGCAGGACACCTCCTTGAATTCGACCGTTATAAAGACAGAAATTGCAATGCGAGACAAATATGGAACCAAGTTGCTTGGGCTTGGGAAATCGGCGGTATTCGCCGGCATACTGCCATGAACCCGGCGCTGATCGGCGGCGCCGAAGCCGGGTCCACCGACGTTTCAGCGGTCGGGGAGGGACTGTCGTTCGGGGCGTGGCGGGCGAGGTGAAGGCGCGGACAATTGCCGCTTGAGGCGGCGGCGTTTAGGCGGCGCAGACAAGGCCAGCTTCGGATCGCCAACCCGGGCAATCGGGCGTTGGCCGGGTTTGCCGCCCCCTTGCCAGCCGGGTGCGGTCCGGGATGGCTCGCCCGGTTCGGCCGGTCAATCCTTTTAACCTTCCGGTAATCTCTCCCATCGCGGGCCGCGTGACCGGTCACGCGACGCAGCGCGCGTCGGGAAACGGAATGTCTTGTTTCCGCAATTAAATGTCGGGTCTACCAAAGAAGTTTCTGCGCCGGCCTGTATCCTGCTTCTCGGAAACCAGTGCGCCGACCGGGTTGCGGTGGGTGCCCCAGGAGTGCGAAGCCCATGAGCCTCGAAGCCCCCTTAAGCGTCGAAGCCTCCGTAAGCGTCGAAGTCCCCCTGAGCGTCGAGGCTCCTTCGAGCATCGGAGTTTCCTTGGGTGCCGGAGACGAACTGATCCTCCGCGATCTCAGCGACGAAGACCTCGTCGACCAGATGAAGGACGACCTCTACGAAGGCCTGGCCGGCGAGGTCCGTGAGGGCACGCAGATTTTGCTGGACCGCGGCTGGGAGGCGAATGACGTGCTGTCGGACGCGCTCGTCGAGGGCATGCGGATCGTCGGTGTCGACTTTCGCGATGGCATCCTCTTTGTTCCCGAAGTGCTTCAGTGCGCCGGGGCGATGAAGTCGGGTATGGAGCTGCTACGCCCGATCCTTTCTGTGAGCGAAAGCAAGGCCAGCCTTGGCAAGTACCTGATCGGAACCGTCAAGGGCGACATTCACGACATCGGCAAGAACCTGGTCGGCATGATGCTGGAAGGCGCCGGCTTCGAGGTTATCGACCTTGGCATCAACAACCCGGTCGAGAACTATTTGGAGGCGATCGACAAGCACCAGCCGTCGATCCTCGGTATGTCGGCGCTGCTGACCACGACCATGCCCTATATGGGCGTGGTCATCGAGGAGCTGGACAAGCGCGGTATCCTCAAGAGCTTGCCGGTGATGGTCGGCGGTGCTCCGCTCAACCAGGAATTCGCCGACGCGATCAAGGCCACCAGCTATGGCCGCGATGCCGCGGTCAGCTCTGAACTCGCACGGGCGCTTGTCGGGCACAACGACCAATGGGCCGTAGAACGGGTCGCTTGAACGACGCGCGGCCAAGTCTCATCCTGGCCTGCGGCGCCCTGGCGAAAGAGATCATCATCCTGAGCGAGCAGGTCGGGGCTGGTGCCGACAGGCTGGTTCTGCACTGTCTGCCCGCGCATCTGCACAATCGCCCGGCAGAGATCGCGCCACGCGTCGATGCCTATCTGAACGAGCATCGCGGCGCGTATGATCGCGTGCTCGTCGGCTATGGCGATTGTGGCACCGGCGGTGCGCTCGACAAGGTGCTGCTCAAGCACGATGCGCAGCGCTTGCCGCATGCTCATTGCTATGAGTTCTTCGCGACCTCCGCCGTGTTCTCCGAGATCACCGAGGCCGAGATCGGCAGCTTCTTTGTCACCGATTTCCTGGTGCGCCATTTCGACCGGCTGGTAATGGAGGGCCTTGGGCTCGATCGTATGCCGCACCTGCGCGACATCTATTTCGGCAATTACCGGGATCTCGTCTACCTCGCCCAGACCGAGACGCCGAGCCTGCAGGCCAAGGCGCGCGAGGCCGCGGAAAAGCTGAACCTCAACTACGTCTACCGACTGGTCGGCTTTGGCGATCTGGCCACGGCCGTCGCGGGGATTGCCAGGACCGCAGCGGACGTCACCAATGTATAGCGTACGCCTGTGGTCGGTGCGCCATGCGCGCGAAATGGAGTGGCTCTACGACGCCTTGAACACGCCGCTCCTCAAGGTGCTGCGTGGCTTGAGCGGCGTCTTCGGAAAGCGCCTCGACCGTCCGGTCACGGCGATCGAGCGGGTCGCCAAGGGCTTCTTCTTCGATTGCAAGATGTGCGGCAATTGCGTGCTCTCCAGCACCGGCATGTCCTGCCCGATGAATTGCCCCAAGACGATCCGCAATGGCCCCTGTGGCGGGGTGCGCGAAAACGGCATGTGCGAGGTGAGGCCGGAAATGCGTTGTGTCTGGCTCACTGCATGGGACGGGGCCAGCCGTATGCGCAATGGCGGCACGGCGATCCGTCAGGTCCAGTTTGCGGTCGACCAGCGCAGCAAGGGCGTGTCCTCCTGGCTGAGGATCGCGCGCGATGAATGACATCTTTGATTTCGACGAATACGGTGCCAATCCTGGTGATCCGCTGCCGATGCGCGCAGGGCACGTCTCGCACGGCCGCTTCGAGCGGGTGCTGCGCGCCGGGCATTTTGTGATCACCACCGAGATCGCGCCGCCCAATTCGTCCAATCCCGACGAAGTGTTGCAGCGCGCCTCGGTTTTCGACGGCCACGTCGACGCGATCAACGCGACCGATGGCTCGGGCGCGAATTGCCACATGTCGAGCCTCGGGGTCTGCGCGCTGCTGACGCGCGTGGGCTATTCGCCGATCATCCAGATATCCTGCCGGGACCGCAATCGTATCGCCATACAGGGCGACGTGCTCGGTGCTGCGGCGCTTGGCGTCTGCTCGGTGCTGTGTCTTTCGGGTGACGATGTCAGCGTCGGCGACCACCCGGACGCCAAGCCGGTCTTTGACCTCGACTCGATCTCGCTGCTGCAGACCATCCGCACTTTGCGCGACGACAGCCGCTTTCTCTCCGGCCGGCCGCTCGAGGAGGGGCCGCGCCTTTTCCTGGGTGCCACGATCAATCCCTTCTCGCCGCCGATTGGCAACCGCGCTGACCAGTTGGCCAAGAAGGTCGCGGCCGGTGCGCAATTCGTGCAGACGCAATACTGCTTCGACGTCGCGGTGGCGCGGGATTTTATGGCCCGCGTGCACGACCTGGGGCTGACCGAGCGCTGTTTCGTGCTGATGGGCGTGGGCGTGCTGGCGAGCGCCAAGACGGCCATGTGGCTGCGCACGGCGATCCCCGGCGTCCACATCCCCGACGCGATTATCCGGCGGCTCGAACAAGCGGCGAAACCGCGCCAGGAAGGTCGTGCCATTGCCGTCGAACTGATGCAGCAGCTTGCCGAGATCGAGGGGATCAGCGGTATCCACCTCATGGCTTACAAGCAGGAGCAATTCGTGCCGGAAATCGTGACCCGCTCGGGTCTGCTCGGAGGCCGCAAGCCCTGGTCGTTGAAGCGCGCCGAGGAGCCGCTCCAGGCCACCATCGATCACCAATTTCAAGTGGCTCAAGGATAAGGATCTTGCTCGAATGACACGTACCGTTCTGCAATCCGCCACCAAGGCAGTCGCGATCGGCTTTGACGATCCCTTTGTGATGATCGGCGAGCGCATCAACCCGACCGGCCGCAAGCTTCTCGCCGCCGAGATGAAGGAAGGCGATTATTCGCGGGTCGAGGCCGATGCGCTGGCGCAGGTTGCCGCGGGCGCGCAGATGCTCGACGTCAATGCCGGAATCCCGCTGGCCGACGAGCCGAAGATCCTCGCCGAAGTGGTGAAGCTCGTTCAGTCGATCGTCGATGTGCCACTATCCATCGATTCCTCGATTATCGAGGCGCTGGAGGCGGGCCTTTCGGCCTACAAGGGGCGGGCGCTGGTCAACTCGACGACCGCCGAGGACGAGGTGATGGAGCGGGTCTTGCCGCTGGTGAAGAAGTACGACGCGGCGGTCGTGGCCATTTCCAACGACGAGACCGGTATTTCCCAGGACCCCGATGAGCGCTTTGAGATCGCTAAGCGCATCGTCCAGCGTGCCCAGGACCACGGGATCAAGCCCCAGGACGTGGTGGTGGATCCGCTGGTGATGCCGATCGGGGCGGTGAACAAGGCCGGGCGCGACGTGTTCCACCTGGTGCGCCGTTTGCGTGAGGAGTTGAAAGTCAACACCACCTGCGGGGCATCCAATATCGGCTTCGGTCTGCCCAACCGCCACGCCATCAACAACAGCTTCCTGCCGATGGTCGCCGGCGCCGGCATGACCTGCGCCATCCTCAACCCCCTGCATGAAGGACTTGTTCCGGCGATCAAGGCCGCCGATGTGCTCAATGGCGTCGATCCCAATTGCGCCAACTGGATCCGCGCGTTCCGCGAGCCAGGGGCAGCCGGCGGCGAAGGCGAACGCCGCCGTGGGAGGCGGCGCAGTGCCTGACACCCATTCGGGGCGGTGCTTGTGCGGTGCGGTGACCTACCGCGCTGAGGGGCTGCGCAACATCTGGTTTTGCCATTGTCGCCAGTGCCGCCAGGTTTCCGGGCATTTCCTGGCCGCCTGTCGTACCGAGAGAGCCGAACTCACGGCGACCGGCGAGATCCGCTGGTCACCCCATTCGGGCACGTCCGAACTCGGCCGATGCGCCGCGTGTGGCGCTCCACTGTTCTGGCGCCAGCCGGCATCGCCGACCGTCAGCGTTCTTGCCGGCAGCCTCGACGATACGCACGGCCTCGAGACGAGGGGACATATCTTCGTGGCGGAGAAGGGCGACTATTACACGATCCACGATGGCTTGCCGCAATGGCCCGGCCTGCCGGAGGGGGACCGCTGAGAGGCACATGATGATCGAGCATAAGGTCATCTTCACGCCTTCGGGCATCCGCGCCTCGGCCAAGGAAGGGCAGACGCCCTATGACGTTGCGCTCGCCGCCGGCGTCGACATCCAATCGATCTGCGGCGGCAAGGGCCTGTGCAATCGATGCCAGATCGAATTGGAGCCGGGCGAGCACGCCAAGTACCGGATGAGTGTCACCGGGGACAGTCTGTCCCCGCTCACCGAGAGCGAGATCAAGGCGATCGAAAGGGGCCGGATGCGCGCGGGGCGGCGCTTGGCCTGCCGCGCGCAGATCCGCGGTGACGTGGTAATCGAAGTCCCCGATGACGCGCGCCAGCATCGCTCCGTCATCTCCAAAGCAAGCGCCAGTTTCTCGACCGAGCTCAATCCGGCGGTCAAGCTCTACATGTGCAAGCTGCCCAAGCCCGAACTCGACGACAACCCGAGTGATGCCGCGGCGCTGGTGGCGGCGCTGCGCGAATTCGGGATCGAGACCCAACCCGAACATCGCACATTGACCAAACTCCAGCCGATTCTGGCGCAGAACGAGCGCCAGCTCATCGCCGTCGTCCGCGACGGACGGTCCATCATCGACGTCCGGCCGCCGTCGCTCTTCGATGTCTATGGCGCGGCGATCGACATCGGCTCGACGTCGCTCGCGCTGTACGTCTACGACCTGACGCGCGGCAAGATCGCCTACGAGAGCTCGGCGATGAATCCGCAGATCCGCTATGGCGAGGATCTGATGAGCCGGGTCTCCTACGTGATGCTCAACAAGGGCGGCGAGGAGCGGTTGACCGGTGAGATTCGTCGGCAAGTGGCGGCCATGCTGGAAGATGCGCGCGTCGCGCTCGATCTCGGGCCGAACCAGATCCTGGAACTGGTCATGGTCGGCAATCCGATCATGCATCACCTGTTCCTGGGGATTTCGCCGGTGGAGCTGGGCCAGGCGCCGTTCACCCTCGCCGTCAAGGATTGGTTCGAAGCGCCGGCCTCGCACTTCAACCTCGGCATTTCCGACAGTGCGCGGGTCGCCTTTCTGCCGCTTGTCGGCGGGCATGTCGGCGCCGATACCACGGGGGCCTATCTCACGCAGATCGACGCAATGGAAGGCCGCTCGGTGCTGCTGGTCGACATCGGCACCAATGCCGAGATCGTGCTGAGCCATCAAGGCCGCGTCGCCGCGGCGTCGTCCCCCACGGGCCCGGCTCTCGAAGGCGCGGAGATCAGCGCCGGGGTGCGGGCCAGCCCGGGCGCGATCGAGCGGGTGCGTATCGATCCCGCGACCAAGCAGGTTGAGGTGAAGATCATCGGCCACGACGGGTGGCTTTCCGACAGCCGGCCGGAGGAACTGGCGCGGCACCGGATCACCGGCATCTGCGGATCGGGCATCTTCGAAGTGATGGTCGAGCTTGCCAGCGCTGGCGTGCTCGCGCCGAGCGGCCTGTTCCGCTCCGAGGCGGCGCCCGAACGGCTGGTCCAGGACGGACAGAGCTGGAAGTTCCTGCTGGTCGACCGGCCGGACAACCCGATCTTCGTCAAGCAGACGGACGTGCGCGCCGTGCAACTGGCCAAGGCCGCGCTCTCCGCCGGCGTCTCGCTGCTGACCGACCACCTCGGCTGCGAGCAATTCGAGGAAGTGCTGCTGGCCGGCGCCTTCGGCACCCATCTCGACCCGAAATACGTGGCCGACATCGGCATCGTCCCGGGGGCGACGCCGACCAACGTTCGCATAATCGGGAATGCTGCCGGGATGGGCGCGGCGATGGCGCTGCTCAACACCGACGAGAAGATGCGGATCATCGAGGCCGTCAAGCACATCGAGAAGGTGGAGACGGCAATCGAGCCGAAGTTTCAGCATTATTTCGTCAACGCCATGAAATTTCCCACCGCTCCGGAAGTTGTGGGCGATGCCGGGGCCGGCAGGGGCCGACGCAAGCGCCTGCGCGAGCGGGCCAGACAAGAGAAGGGTTGAAGATATGTCGAGACCAGAACGTGCCGGAGGCCGTCGCGCGCGCGCCGCCGCAGCGGCGATTGTGCCCCGCAATCCCTATATCACGCGGCGTGTTCCGCCCTACAGCGTGCTCGGCGATGCGGACCTGACGATCCTCGAGCACAATGCCGACACGATCCTTGAGGAGATCGGTATCGACATCAAGGACGATCCCGAAGCGATCGCCATCTTCGTCGCCGCCGGTGCGAAGGCCGATGGCGATCGCGTGCGCTTCCCGCGGGGAATGTGCCGCGAGATCATCCAGAAGAGCGCACCGCGCATTTTCACGCAGCACGCCCGCAATCCGGCGAACAGCGTTCAGATCGGCGGCGACGCCACCGTGCTCGTGCCGGCCTATGGTCCGCCTTTCGCCTATAGCCGGGAAGGTGGGCGTCGTTATGCGACGATCGAGGACTTCCGGAATTTCGTGAAGCTGGCCTATGCCGCGGACAGCCTGCATCATTCGGGCGGGACGATCTGCGAGCCGGTCGACCTGCCGGTCAACAAGCGGCACTTCGATATGGTGTACAGCCATATCAAATACAGCGACAAGGCGTTCATGGGTTCGGTTACCCATTCTGACCGCGCCGAGGATTCGGTCGCCATGTGCAAGATTCTGTTCGGCGACGATTTCGTCGAAGAAAATTGCGTCTTGGTGAACCTCATCAACGCCAATTCGCCGCTGACTTTCGACGCGACCATGCTCGGCGCGCTGAAGGTCTATGCCCGGCACAATCAGGCGACGATGATCAGCCCGTTCGTGGTGGCCGGCGCGATGTCGCCGGTGACGGTCGCGGCGGTGGCGGCGCAGAGCCTGGCCGAGGGCATGTGCGGCATGGCGCTCGCCCAACTCGTGCGGCCCGGCGCGCCGGTGATCTACGGCAACTTCGTCTCCTCGATGAGCATGCAGTCCGGCGCGCCGACCTTCGGCAGCCCGGAGGCCTCGCTGGTCATCAATTGCGGCGCGGCGCTGGCCCGGCGGCTCGGCGTGCCGTTCCGCAGCGCGGGCGGCTTCACCGCATCGAAGGTCCCGGACGCGCAGGCCGGCTACGAAGCGGCCAATACGCTGCAACAGGGTCTCATCGCGGGCGTCAATTTCATGCTGCACACGGCGGGTTGGCTCGAAGGGGGGCTCGCTATGGGCTACGAGAAGTTCGTGATGGACTGCGACCAGGCGGCGATGTTGGGCGTTTACGCCAAGGGCGTGGACATGAGCGAGAACGGTCAGGCGCTGGATGCTATACGCGAGGTCGGGCCCGGCCAGCACTTCCTCGGCTGTTCGCACACCCAGGCCAACTTCAAGCAAGCGTTCTACCGCTCGACCATCGCGGACAACAACAGCTACGAGCAATGGATCGAGGACGGCCGCCTGGACGCAGAACAAAGGGCCGAGAAAGTCTACAAGGCGATGCTGGCGAATTACCAGGCGCCCGAGCTCGATCCCGACATCGACGCGCGCCTGTTGGCGTTCATGGAGCAACGCAAGGCGAGCTTCCCGGATTCGAACGTGAGCTGAACGCATCGGTGGGCCGGCATGGGTATCTGCCAGCGCCTGACGATCGGCCGGGCCGTGTGCGTTCATGGCCGGGGAAATGTCGTCCGACGGCACCGCCAGCCGCATCTTCGGCGGTGCAAATTGCCTGATCGGCATGGAGGCCTGCTCGGGGGCGCATCACTGGGGCCCGAAGCCTCGACCGCGGTCGCCGCTGCCAGAGAGCGCCGCCACGCCGCAATGGCATGCTGATATCCGCTGGAACCGAACGTCTCGCCGTCGATTGATCCTGAGAAATCCTTCTGAGATGGAACCATGACGACAGCGCCAATCCCTCACGACAGTGCCCCGGACAGCTCCCTTGCATTTAGGAGCGAGGGCTACGATTTCATCGGTAACCGTTGTGCCCGGCTTGGGTCGGACATCTTCGAGGCGAGGCTGCTGGGCAAACGCTATTTCTGCATGCGCGGGCCGGAGGCCGCGCGCATGTTCTACACGCCCGGCCGCTTCACGCGGGCCGGGGGGCTGCCGATGTCGACGCTGAAACTCCTGCAGGACGAGGGCAGCGTCGCCGTGCTGGACGACGGCGCGCACCGGCGGCGCAAGGCAATGATGTTGTCGCTGATGACGCCGGCGCGGCTCGATGCTATGGCGGCGCTCGCCGCCGAGCGGCTGCGGGCGGCGGCGAGAGAATGGCAGGGCGGCGAAGCGGTGAGGCTGCACGGCATTCTGCGTCGCGTTCTCTGCGCGGCGGTCTGTGCGTGGGCGGGCGTGCCGGTCACGGAAGAGCAATTGGAGTCGCTGACCGATGAGATCGGCGCGATGATCGACAACGCCGGCACCGTCGGCCCGGCCAACTGGATGGCGAGGGCCCAGCGTCGTCGCGCCGAAAAATTTCTCAATGACCTGGTCCACGACGTCCGCGAGGCCGAATTCACGCCGCCGCCCGAGAGCGCGTTGGCGGTGTTCTCCGCCCATCGCGATGGCGACGGTGAGCCGCTGCCGGAGCCTGTCGTTGCGATCGAATTGTTGAACATCCTGCGCCCGACCGTGGCGATTGCCCGGTTCGTCACATTCGCCGCGCTCGCGCTGCACCGGCATCCGGAAGCTCGCCAACGGTTACTGGCAGATGACGCCTACGTCGAACCGTTTGTGCAGGAAATCCGTCGCCTCAGCCCGTTGTTTCCGATCGTGGCCGGCGTCGCCCGCGGCCCCTTCGCCTGGCGCGATTTTCACTTCCAAGCGGGCGAACGCTTCATTCTCGACCTTTACGGCACAGACCGCGACGGACGCCTTTGGCAGGACCCGGAAGCCTTTAGACCCGAACGCTTTCTCGATTGGCACGGCGATTCGTTCGGCTTGATACCGCAAGGCGGCGGCGACCATCTGGAAAACCATCGTTGCGCCGGCGAGTGGCTGACCATCGCCGTGATGAAGTCCATGCTGAAGGTGCTGGTCCGGGAAATCGACTACGGCGTGCCCGAACAGGACCTCAGCGTGGACTTGTCGCGCCTGCCGACGCTGCCGACCAGCGGCTTCGTCATCAACATTACGAGCGTTCATCCAGGCTCCAGCGAGGGTCGTTCGCCAGTGTCGCTGCACTGCAAACAGAGCGCGTAATTCAAAAAAATCAACGAGTGTTGGCAATCAGGCAGACAGGGAAATTCCGCACGGTAGTATCTGCTCTCGCCTGTCTCGATGAGGTTTGTGAGGTTCGCATGCGTGGATTTGCCCGGGCCAATCCGTTGGGGGATCTCGATCACCCGCAATGCGCTTGCGGTGCAGCGATGCGGCTCTCGACGGTGGAACCGCAGCTCAATAGCTCCCAGACGTCGGTCCACACGTTTGTCTGCCTGCAGTGCGGCTTGCAGCTCAAGGTCTTGCATGGCGCTCCCGAGCCGCCCGCCGGGGCGCCGGCCGACGCGGACCGAATCCGCCAGTCAATTTAGCGGGAGTGGCGGTAGCCGGCCGCTTGCGGCTCCCGTTCAGAGCCGTACGCCGTCGATCGCGACGAGACGGAGCTTCGCATCCACCCGCGCCATCGTGGCCTTGACCTCCAGAGTCGTTAATTGAAGCTCGCCAATCGCGTCCGACAAATTGGCGACGTTCCCAGAGATGATTTCCACCGACCGGCGGATATGTTCGTCCAGCACTCCAGGGAATGGCCCACGGCCGCGAAGGGAACGTGAAAGCATGGCTCTTCGCCGTCGCGGCGGACGCGGAGCCGCCAGTGCCGTGAGTAGCTCTCCCGATGGCGCATCAGTTCGTGGGCGACCTCGCAGGCGTGTGCGTGTGTGGCAGCATCGTTAGCCAGCTCCGTTCCGAGAGGATCGCTGATGATCCGGGCGTTGATCTTGAAATCGAAGTAGTACGCCGTCATGATGCTGCTCCTGCCCGCGCACAAACGAACCGCCGGAGCGGCGGAGATCCCGTCGCTGGGTTGGTGGGAATTGAGGGTGGCGCAGTCTCCGGGTGATCAACCTGGAATCATCCGGCGTTGAAGCCGTCGGACTGGAGGCCACGCTATGGCAAGCACTACCACGAAGCCTGAACGTTCGCAGTCGCGGAGTGTGACTGTCCACCTTTTCGACGACTGGATTGACCCGATTGAAACCGAGGTCCGCGAGCAGACGCTTCCAAAGCACATCCGAGACGATCGTTGGGCAGGTTCCTCGGCTTTTTGGATGATTTACGCCCCTCCTTTTCGACAAATCACGGCGTGCATTTCAGTTCCGCCACATTGCGGACTGATCGCCAGCCGGCTCAGGTCTCGCCGTGGCGGGCGTCCTTCGCGCACTCGGCCGACGCGGTCGCCGTCGCGATGTCGTGCGGGTAACTGAAATAGGCCGGGATGGCGAGCGAGGAGGCGACGACGAGCGGAATGAGCATCAACAGATAGCTGATCTCCAGGCCCTGCTGGCCGCCCCCCAGCCAGCGCGACAGGGCACCGAACAGGATCAGCGCGCCGCCTTCAAACGTATTGCGTATCACCATGCGGCCGGCCTCGCCCCGGCCCCACAGAAACGGGGGGACAATGTCGAGGCGGGCGGCGTCAATGGGCGGGTTTGCCATCGCCAGGGCTGCGGCCCCGAAGGTCAGCAACGGAATACCGATAAATGGGCTCGTCGTCACAAAAGCGCCGGCCATGATCAGTGCGGCGATAAGCAGGCTCACTCCCGGCACCAGGATGCGCGAGCGGACGTGGCCGCGATCGAGTAAGCGGCGTGTAAGTCTGCCGCTGAACAAAACGCCGGCGAGCGCGCCAATGCCGATAATGACTGCCAAGGCTGTCAACACGCTACGGCTTACGCCGTAGTGCCCGGGGAAATAGATGATTGCAAAGCCACGAATGCCAGAGAAGAAAAAATAACCGAGCGAAGATGCGATGACCAACAGCCGGCAGGTCGGAACCCTTAGAGCTTGTCCGGACACTTCATGCGGGAGGTCCCGTCGCGGAGTTGGTTGGAAATGAGGGTGGCGTAGTCTCCGGGGTGTTCAACCTCGAATCATCCGGCGTTGAAGCGCCGGACAGGAGACCACGCCATGACGAGCATTAGCACGAAGCCTGATTCCTCGCAGCCTGTAGCCGAGATGGCTGTTGATCTTTTCGACAACTGGTTTGATCCGATCGAGACCGAGGTGCGGGCTCGGGCCCGCGAATTCATCGAAGAGCTGATCCGCGGCGAGCTCGACGATGCACTGGCACGCCCACGTTACGGGCGAAGCCGGAAGGCCGGCAATGAAGAAAAAGCGGCCGTTGCGGGCCACCGCCACGGCAGCCGGCGGCGCTCGCTGACCGGCACTTTCGGGCCGATCGAGATTGACGTGCCGCGCGCCCGGCTGAACACGCCCGACGGCAAGACGACGGAGTGGAAGAGCCAGGCCTTGCGGGCCTATCAGCGCCGTACGCTGGCCGCCGACGCGCTGATCGCCGGCTGCTATCTGGCCGGCACCAACACACGGCGCGTGCGCCGCGCGCTGGGTGCCCTGTTTGGCGGCGCGGTCGGCAAGGACACGGTGAGCCGGACCTGGCGCAAGGTGAAGAGCGACTGGGATGCTTGGAACGCCCGCTCGCTGGCCGACGAACCGATCGTTCGCCTGATTCTCGACGGCACCGTCGTTCGCGTACGGCTCGACCGCAAGGCCACGTCCATCTCGCTGCTTGTGGTTCTCGGCGTGCGCGCCGACGGTCAGAAGGTGTTGCTGGCGATCAAGAGCATGGGCGGCGAGAGCGCCGAGGCCTGGCGCGCGGTGCTCGACGATCTCATCCGGCGCGGTCTGCGGAAGCCTGAGTTCCTCATCGTCGACGGCGCGTCGGGGCTGGAGAAGGCAATCGCCGTCGTCTGGGATCGCGTCCCGGTGCAGCGCTGCACGGTCCACAAGCACAGGAACTTGCTCGCCCACGCCCCCGAACGCCTGCACGAAGAGATCACCGCCGACTACACCGACATGATCTACGCCGCCACGCGCCAGGAGATCGAAACGCGCCGCAAGGCCTTCATCCGCAAATGGCGGCTCAAGCATCGCGCCGTTGCCGACAGCCTGGAGGAAGCCGGCGATCGGCTGTTCACCTTCACGCGTCTGCCGCCGAGCCAATGGCGCAGCGTCCGCACCACCAACGCCATCGAGCGGCTGCACGAAGAGTTCAAGCGAAGAATCAAGACGCAGACCGCGCTGCCCTCGGCCGACACCGCGGCGATGTTGTTCTGGGCACTGCTCGCTTCCGGCCAGATCAACATGCGCAAGGTCGACGGCTGGCAGACGCTCGCCACAAAGCCCATCGATCAGCCGATTGACCTCGCAGCCTGAACCGATACCTTCATGTTACCGGAGATCGCGCCACGCCGAATTCCAACCACAGTCCGGACGGCACCATGCGGGATTGCAGAGCTTTCTGAGCATGAGGCGGATTGAAGCGAGGCGCAAGAAGGCGAGCGCCTTGCGGTTGAGATTCTCCCAATCCTTGGTCAGCCTTCGGCATCGGTTGAGCCACGCAATGGAGCGCTCGACGATCCATCGCTTCGGTAAGACGACGAATTTGTGCAGTTCGTTGCGCTGGACCAGACCAACAAGCCGGCGGCCAGCCCAGTCGGCCCGGTTCTAAGGCTTCGCCTCCTTGGTTGCGATCTCGACTAGGCGCCTGATCGCCTCGGCACGTGATGGGAGATCGGGCTGCTGACGCCGCCATCCATCGACCAAACGCAAAAACCTATCGGATACGCGCATCTGAAAAAGCCGATCCTGCGCCTCGTCGGTCGGCCGACCGGCCCGACCACCACGTTGAACTTTTTTCTTTTGTAGTTTTTGTGTTGACATAATTTATGGCGCAAATTATTTACGAGGGCAGGCCGATGGCAAGCGCCAACTCACCACCGGCCCTAACCCAAGCCGAGGAGGTACCCATGGCTCAGGCTAAGCGCGTGTCTAGCGCAAATCGATCACCGAATGCAGCTATTCCCCACCATTCGACCGCCGCCACTACATCGGCGGCTCGGACGCCCGTATCATCATGGGCCAGGACGAAAAGTCCCTGGTGCGGCTCTGGCGGGAGAAGCGGGGGGAGATCGAGCCCGAGGACCTCTCGGGCAACCTCATCGTCCAGCTCGGCGTCGTCACCGAGGAACTCAATCAGCGCTGGTACGAGGCCAACACCGGCTACAAGCTGAAGGACATCCAGCGCCGTGTACTGCACCCCGTAAACCGGTGGATGGGGGCGACGCTGGACGGAATCGTCGGCGCCACGGGGGCGGTCTACGAGGCCAAATTCATGCTGCCGTGGTCCTTCTCCGAAGAGGCCGCCGCGGCAAAGCATATGGCCCAACTCCAACACAACATGTGGGTCGTTGACGCCAAACAGGCGGTGCTCTCGATCATCACCGGGGGCGGGAAATGGGTGGAAATCAGGATCGATGCGGATCCGATGTACCAGCACCTGCTGCTGACCGCCGAGCGCAAATTCTGGCGCTGCATCGAGAGCGGCGAGCCCCCTCACCTGTTCGGGGTCGAAACGCCCCAGCCCCGCATCCAGGCGCTCAGGGTCGTGGACATGAGTTCATCGAACTCATGGGCCGATTTGGCGGCGGTCTATTGCCGAACGCGGCCTGCCTATGTCGAGCACGAGGCCGCCAAGGCAGAGCTCAAGAAGCTCATGCCGCCGGACGCCAAGGAGGCAATGGGTCATGGCGTGCGCGCCAAACGCTCGAAATCCGGCGCCATCAGCTTCGACATCTTGGAGGAGATGGCCGATGCAGCGCAATAGCGAAACCATCGGCGCCATTGCGGCAGCGCTCGCCAAGGCTCAGTCTGAGCTTGCAAACCCAGAGAAGTCGCTGACGGCGACCATCCAGTCCCCGTTCCCGCGCGAGAACGCCAAGACCTTCCGCTATGCCCCGCTCTCCAGCGGGCTGGAGATCGTTCGAAAGTGCCTGGGCAAGCATGAGATCGCAGCGGTGCAGACGACCGCCATCGACGCGGAAAATGGCCTGATCCGCCTGACGACCATGTTGGCCCACGCCTCCGGTGAGTGGGTCTCCTCGGACTGGCCGGTTTGTCCGGTGTCAGAAACAGCAGCGCCGCACCGAATGGGTGCGGCGCTGACCTATGCTCGCCGGTATGCGCTCTTCACACTGGTGGGAATTGCCGGTGAGGACGATGCGGACGCTCCCGAGATGGCTGCGCCGCTACCGTCGAGCAGCCAGGCAGTCGCCGAAATTCAAGCAGAACGGGCGCTCTGAAGCGAAGGCGCTTCTTTCACCAGCGGCGTCCGCCCAATCTCGAGACAAGCTCCTTGGCGAGCTTGAAGCTCTAAGCACCGAGTCAAAGCTGACGCACTGGGCCCAGCGCATCTTGCCGTCCAAGGGTTCCCTGACGCCAGCCGATGCCCACGCGTTGGAGGAGGCATTCGCCGCCAAAGCCGCCGCTCTCGGCGGCCCCATTGAACGGGGTGCTGCCGATCCGGCTGTTCACGAGGCGTCTTTACACCCAGTCAAACCGGGACCCGATATTTGGGAACTCGATGGGCCCGGCACCCCAAGCACAACTGCGGCGACCGCCGACGAGACCGCTCCGAAGCAGAGATCATCCAAGCGAAAGAGCCGCGGATCAACACGCATCGACAAAAGTGCGCTTGCCTTTCCGGAACCACGTCGTATCCGCGACAAGGATCATTTGAAGTTCGTGGCGCAGCAGCCTTGCTTGGTCTGCGGTCGCCACCCCTGCGACGCACATCATTTGCGCTTTGCCCAGCCCAGAGCGATCGCCATGAAGGTCAGCGACGAATTCACGGTCCCTCTGTGTCGTATCCACCATCGACAGCTTCACGACGCTGGCAACGAGGTGGCTTGGTGGGAGGGTTTGAAGATCGCTGCGCTTGGAAATTGCCAAAGGGCTTTGGGAGGAAAGTCGTGGGAGGATAGCCGGCACAGATTCTCAGCCTTCAGATAGACCAATCAAAGTCGATAAAACATGAAGAGTGGTCCGCTCTGACGGTCAGAGAGTAAGTCGATTTCGTCAAACGGCCATAAGTCTTGTGTGGTGACCGCGTTCGTCTTTTTATTCTGGCCACAAGAAAAAATCTTTGCCTGATGAACGGGAGCGTTAAAGTGACCCAACCTCCTTATTTGATCAAATTATTCGGTCGCGGTCAGTGCCGTATTTTCCAGAGCGCAGCTGTCAGGGTGGTCTCGGTCCCGTCTGCATACAGGGCAATCATCTCTGCCTCGGGATGCTGGCAAAATCTCCTCGCTCGGTTTGTGGCGCGTCCTCGAACATATGGTAATCTCATGAGAGCCTAATATTTGTTTTCTCGATGTCGACAGTCGTCGACTGTTGGCGAAAGTCGAAACAGCATGACTCGGAATAAGGTAGATGCGGCACGGGCATGCTATAAGGTTCCAGCCGCTCGCAGTCGGATTGGCTGCCTGCTTTTTGGTATATGGTAACATGGATGTAGGATCAAAATATCGTTTTCTCGCGGATATGCCGCTCCGAGTTAGGCGTCGGCTCAGTGGCCAATCTGTGGATTATCGCAGCGTACTCTTTGACGAACTGATCTGTCGACTGGCCGCCGCGACGCCGCGACGCATCCTTGAAATCGGGCCGCGCGATGGCGAGGACACCCGACGCTTGCTGACGCTGAAGCCGGAAAAGTTAGTTTTGGTCGATCTGCCGAACCAGCAGAGAAAATCGAAAAATGGCTGCCCTCGTTGGAGAGTAAGGCGGTCGAGCTTGTCATCGGCAATATCATGTATGATATTTTTTTCGACACTGTAGAGCCATTTGACGTCGTCTGGTGTACCGGGGTGCTTTACCATAATCCGGAGCAATTACGCTTCATCCGGCAGATGTACGATCTGACGGCGCCGGGCGGGCTGCTCGTGTTGGAAACGGCGACGGCCCGTCGGGCGAGCACGCGTAACGAGAACTGCGTTGAAATCTGGTATCCGCAGGACAAGCCCGCGAGGCGCGGCTATCACATCTCAGCAAATGTCACCCATCTGCCAAGCGCGATGGCGGTCCATTCCTGGATGCAGATGGTCGGCTTTGGCGCAATCGAAAAGTCTGCCTGCCACCGTGCGGTTGGGCGGGCATTGGCCGCCGACCGGGTCGCCTACATTGCGGAGCGACCGCGCGGACAGGGGCCGGGGGTCTATTACGGCCATGCGGGGCATGAGTTTCCGATCGGCCGGGCGCGCTGATTTAGGTTGAGAGTTGGCCTCGTCCGGCGCGAGCCGTCTCATTTGGCTGGCTTTCACGCCGGTGGGCGTCGTGATTAAGTGTTTGTTTTATAATGGTAAAATGACGTTAAGGCCTGCAACAAAACGTGTTCACAATATGAACGATCGGCTTGACGTTCATTCTGTGAACGCGCTAGGAGTGCCCGAATTCGAGGGGTTTTCATGCGTCGCGTGGCGGACGATAACGCAGAGGCGTCCCGCATCATGCTGGGGCTGCTCGATGCGGTCGAGCAAGACCGGGCGCAGTCGCAGCGGCACCTGGCGTCCGAACTCGGCATCGCCCTCGGTCTCGTCAACGCCTACCTCAAACGCTGCGTCAAGAAGGGGCTGGTCAAGATCGGCGAGGCGCCGGCGCGCCGCTACGCCTATTATCTGACGCCGCAGGGGTTCGCCGAAAAGTCGCGGCTCACCGTCGAATACCTGTCCTATTCGTTTTCGTTCTTCCGCCAGGCCAAGACCGATTGCTCCGCGCTTCTTCAGAGCGGCGAAGGCGCGCGGGGTCGGCAAGGTCCTGCTCGTGGGACGGTCCGATCTGGCCGAAATCGCCGCCTTGTGCGCGCTGGAGCAGGGCGTCGAGATCATCGGGCTGGTGCAGGACGGGGCCGGCGAGCAGCAATTCATCGGTGTCCCGGTTTTCAAAGACTTCGACACCGTCTCGCCGGCGTTTGATTCGGTCTTGGTGACCGATGTCGTCGATGCGCGCCGGCACCTACGATGGTGCTGTCGCGCGGTTCGGCGCGGAGCGCGTGCTTGTTCCGGAGATGTTGCGGGTGCGGCCGCCGGAACGGGGGGGGCGCGCGGAATGATCGTCGAGGGGCAGCGTTGGTACGTCGTGCAGTCGCAGCCGAACGCGGAGGCGAAGGCCGTCAGTCCATCTCAACCGGCAAGGCTTCGATACTTATCTGCCGCGCTATCTGAAGCGCCGGCGGCATGCGCGGCGGGTCGAGACTGTTGCCGGCGTCTTTGTTTCCTCGCTACCTGTTCGTCGGCATCGACCTGAACGCGCAGCGCTGGCGTTCGATCTTTTCCACCGTCGGCGTCTCGCGGCTGGTCTGCCACGGCGAACTGCCGACGCCGATCGCGGACGAGCGTCATCGACGCGCTCAAGGCGCGCGAGGACGACAGCGGCTTTATTCAGCTCGATCAACGGCCGAAGTTTCGTCCTGGCGACAAAATCCGCGTCCTGGATGGCGCCTTTGCCGATTGTCTCGGGCTTTATGAGGGCATGAAGGATAGCGACCGGGTCGCCATCCTTCTCGAACTGCTCGGCCGCAAGGTGCGGGTAACGGTCGATGCGGAGAGCGTGGCGGCGGCTTCGAGGCGCGGCACGACGCCTTCACGTGCAACAAATCCGCTTTGGGTGCGAGTTCACCCGGAGTGCGGTAGCGTGCCAAAAGTCGGCTTGTTCATATTTGCCAGCGCGGTCTCGACGGGATCGTGTCCGGCATCAAGACGAGTTGCGCTCCGCCTTGAGTTGACTCTCCGAGGCCAGATTCGGACGCTGAAAACGCTTCAACGATACGTTCGACCGGCCTGAGCCCGATATCGGGAACCGCGTACACGGTGTTCTAGTCACCGGCGGCACCGGCTCGTTCGGCCGCGCTTCGTCCGCGCCTGCTGAAGCGCAACAAGCCGCCGCGGCGCATCGGTCGATATTTTCGCGCGACGAGCAGAAGCAGGACGACATGGCGCGCGAACTGCCGGCGGAGTTCCCGCGGCTGTCCGATCGTCTGCGCTTCTTCATCGGCGACGTGCGCGACGCGACGCGGCTGGAGATGGCGATGCGCGACGTCGACATCGTCGTCCATGCCGCCGCGCTCAAGCACGTGCCGGCGGCCGAATACAATCCGTTCGAATGCATCCGCACCAACGTCATCGGCGCCGAGAACGTGGTCCAGGCGGCGATCCGCGCCGGCGTGCAGCAGGGTCATCGCGCTGTCGACCGACAAGGCGGCCAATCCGATCAACCTCTACGGCGCCTCCAAGCTGGCCTCCGACAAGATCTTCGTCGCCGCCAACAACCTGTCCGGCGGCCGCGGCACCGCGCTTTCGCGTCGTGCGCTACGGCAACGTGGTCGGCTCGCGCGGCTCGCGTCGTGCCGCTGTTCCGCCGCCTGATCGCGCGAGGGCGCCGACGAGCTGCCGATCACCGACGCGCGCATGACGCGGTTCTGGATCACGCTGCGAGCAGGGCGTCGATTTCGTGCTGTCCTCGCTCGGCGATGATGCACGGCGGCGAGATCTTCGTGCCGAAGATCCCGCGCATGGCGATCGCCGATCTGGCCGCTGCCATGGCGCCCGGACCTGCCGCACGAAGATCATCGGCATCCGCCCCGGCGAGAAGCTGCACGAGGTCATGATCACCGAGGACGATGCGCGCATGACCGTCGAGCTGCGACGACCGCTACGTCATCGAGCCGGCCTTCCGACTGGTCGCGACCGGACGCACCTGCCGAGGACGCGGCGCGCCGACCGGTCGCGGAGGGCTTCCGCTATCGCCAGCGACAGCAATGACGACTGGCTCGACGAGCCGACGGCCTGCGCCGCTGCTCGGCGCGAGCGCCGCTGAGCCGCGTGACGCGGCTTCCTGCCCTACGGCCGGCAGACGATCGAGGACGACGACATCGCCGCCGTCGCCGCGGTGCTGCGCGAGCGACTTTCTGACCACCGGGCCGCTGGTCGAGCGCTTCGAGCAGGCCTTCGCCGAGCGCGGTCGGCGCGCCTCATGCGGTCGCCTGCACCAGCGGCACGGCGGCGCTGCATCTCGCCGCGCTGGCGCTGGACCTCGGCGCCGGGCGACGGCGTGGTGGTGCCGGCGATGACCTTCCTCGCCACCGCCAACGCGGCGCGCTTGGTCGGCGCCGAGGTGGTGTTCGCCGACGTCGATCCGGACACCGGGCTGATGGACCGGCCGAGACCTTCGCGAGGCGCTGCGAGCGGGCGCGCCGGCAGGACGTCAAGGCGGTCGTTCCCGGTGCATCTGAACGGCCAGGTCTGCGACATGGCGGCGCTGGCCGCGGTCGCCGCGCGACACGGCCTGGCTCTGGTCGAGGATGCCTGCCATGCGCTCGGCGCCGTACCGACCGGCCGGCCGGCGGCGACGGCCGCGACTCCCAGGCCATGGCGTGCTTCTCGCTCCATCCGGTCAAGACGATCGCCATGGGCGAGGGCGGCGTGGTCACGACCGACGACGACGGCGCTGCGCCGCGCGCTTGCGCCGCCTGCGCAATCACGGCATGAGCCGCGACGCCGGCGCGCTTCGACAACCGCGAGCTGGCGTTCGACGACGGCGACGGCCAATCCCTGGTACTACGAGATGCCGGAGATCGGCTTCAACTACCGGCTGCCGCGACATCCTGTGCGCGCTGGGGCTCAGCCAGCTCGCGCAAGCTCGACGCGCTTCGTCGCGCGCCGGCGCGCGCTGCCGGCGCTCTACGACCGCGCTGCTGGCGCCGCTGGCGCCGGTCGTCGGCCGGTGCCGCGCGCGCCGGCGCGCAGCGGCTGGCACCTCTACGTCGTGCTGATCGACTTCGCCGCGGCTCGGCATCGGCGCGCGCCGCGCTCATGGACGCGCTGCGCGGGCGCGGCATCGGCACGCAGGTCCACTACATGCCGGTGCACCTGCAGCCTTACTATCGCGCCGCTACGGCGACGTCACCGCTGCCCGGTGCGCCGATCCTATTACGCGCGCTGCCTGTCCTGCCGCTGTTTCCGGCGATGACCGACGATGACGTCGACCGGGTCGCGGCAGCGCTGTCGGCCGCGGTCATGGCCGAGTCGTGACGCGAGTATTGCGTCCACAATGCCTCTCACCGCCATCATCGTCCAGGCCCGCATGGGCTCCACGCGCCTGCCGGGCAAGGTCGATGATGGCGTTGGCCGGCAAAACGGTGCTGGCGCAGGTGCTGCGACGCTGCCGCGCCGTTCGAGAGTGCGCCGATCGTGTGCTGTGCGCGATCCCGGCGAGGCGGCACCGATGATGCGCTCGTTGCCGAGGCGGAGAGCGTGGCGCCGCAGTGTCCCGCGGCTCGGAAAGCGATGTGCTGGCGCGCTATCGCGGCGGCTGCCCGAGATGTCGGGCGCCGACATCGTCATGCGGGTCACCACCGATTGCCCGCTCATCGATCCCGGGATTATGCGCGGCGTGTCCTGCGCCTGCGAACGGCGGACGAGGCGTCGAATATGCCGCCAACAACATGCCGCCGAGCTGGCCGCATGGCCTGGATTGCGAGGCTTTCACTTCCGCGATCCTTGGTCGTGCCGCGCAGTTCGCGGCCGCGAGCCTTACGAACGCGAGCACGTCTCGCCGTGGATCGGACCCGGCCGGCGATCGCCGCGCCAACCTGGCGGGACGAGGCGGGCCGGCTGGCCGAACGAGCGCTGGACCTTGGACTTTCCCGAGGACCTCGATTTCCTGCGCCGGCTCTTTGCGCTGCTGCCGCCTGCGCCCGCCATTCCGCCGACGACCGACATTCTCGACGTCATCGAGCAAAACCCGCAGATCGCGCTGCTCAACCGCGCCCATCGCGACAAGAGCCGTGCGGCCGCGAGCCCGGTGCCGTGACGAACCTCGCCGTGTTTCGATGCGATGCGACCGCCGCGATCGGCCTCGGCCACGTGGCGCGTTGCCAAGCCTTGGCGAAGAGGCTCGAATGGCTCGGCTGGGACTATCGCTTCGCGGTCTCCACAGCGTCGCTCGATGCCGCCGACCGGTTCGTTGCGCGGGACAAGCTGGTGGATGTCGGTTCCGACCGCGGGCGCGAGCCCGATGCTTTGGCCCATGCCTTGCCGGCGGGTTGCGATCTCCTGGTCGTCGATCACTACGGCTGGGATGGGAAGCTGGAAGAAAAGTGCCGCCCGCTGGCGCCGCGGATCATGGTGATCGACGACCTGGCCGACCAGCCGCACGCCTGCGACATCGTCCTCGATCAGACTTTGGGGCGGGATGCCCGCGATTACGCCGGGCGCGTGCCTGATGCCCAAATGCTCCTGGGCAGCACGTTTGCGCTTCTGCGCGATGAATTCCGCCAGGCACGGCCGGCGGCCTTGGCTCGGCGTGAGCGGGACGGATACCCGTTGCAGCGCGTTCTGCTGGCGTTCGGCGGCACCGATCCGGCGGGCCTGACCCTGCCCGCGCTCAACCTGCTGCGCGGCTCCGCCTGGACGGTCGACGTCATGACCAGCAGTGCCAATCCGCGGCTCGACGAAATCCGGACGGCCGTCGCCGGTCACGGAGGGCAGGTGACCTTGCATATCGACGAAGGCGACGTTGCCGGCCTGATGTCGGCATGCGACGTGGCGGTCGGCGCCGGCGGTGGCAGCGCCTGGGAACGGTGCGCCGTCGGTCTGCCGGCCTTGGTCTTCGTGATCGCCGACAACCAAACGCAAGTCGTCTCGGCCCTGGTCGCGGCCGGCGCCGCGCAGTCTTGCGACATGGCGGCGCTGCCGGACGCGCTGAACCAGCTGAACGGTTCGGAGGCGCTGGCCGTTCTTTCGCGGCAGGCCGCCAAGGTGTGCGATGGCTTGGGCACGGTTCGTGTCGCCGCCGCACTGGCGGGGCAGGAAACCGATGGCCGGGGCCGCATCTGCCGACTCGAGGCCGCGGACGAAAGCCACAAGGAGCTTGTGTTTGCGTGGCAGTCGGCCCCCGGCAACCGGCAGTTCGCCCGCACGCCGGCGGCGCCGTCGTGGTCGGAACATGCCGCCTGGTATGATCGCTGCCTTGCCGATCCCGCGCGGCTGCTCTTCGTCGCCACCGTCGAGGGACGTCCGGCGGGATCGCTGCGCCTCGACGAGATGCCGGACGGCGCGCGCGAAGTATCGATCCTGCTCGATCCCGCCTCGCAGGGCGAAGGCATCGGCAAGGCGGTGTTGCGCCTGGGCCGCCGTCTGGCGCCGGGATGCCGGCTGGTGGCCGAAATCCGCCCCGAGAACGGGGCCTCCCTGCGCGTCTTCGAGACCTGCGGCTACCGGCCCATCGGGCGCAATCACTTTGTCCATTTGCCGGACGAGACCGGGCATGAACTCCATCGCCATTGACGGACGGCTCATCGGGCCCGATCATCCGCCCTATGTCGTGGCCGAACTTTCCGGCAACCACAACGGCGACTTGTCGCGCGCGCTCCGGCTCGATCGAGATCGCGAAGGAGGCCGGCGCCGACGCGGTCAAGCTGCAGACCTACACTGCCGACACCATCACCATCGATCACGACGGCCCCGGCTTCCGCATCGAGGGCGGCCTGTGGGACGGGCCGCTCGCTCTACGAGCTCTACCAGGAGGCGCACACGCCATGGGAATGGCACGAGGCGCTGTTCGCTCAAGCCCGCGAAGATCGGCATCGCGGTGTTCAGCACGCCGTTCGACGCGACGCGCGGTCGATTTCCTCGACCGGCTCGGCGCGCCCGCCTTCAAGATCGCCTCGTTCGAGGCGGTCGATCTGCCGCTGATCGCAAGGCGGCGGCGACCGGCAAGCCGCTCATCATCTCGACCGGCATGTGCTCGATCTCGACGAGATCGCCGAAGCGGTGGCGGCGGCGCGTGACGCCGGCTGCTGCGACTCGTGCTGCTGCATTGCGTCAGCGCCTATCCCGGCGCCGGCCGAGGACAGCAATCTGCGCACCATCTGCCGATCTCGCCGCCGGCTTCGATGCGGTGCCAGGGCTGTCCGATCACACCCTGGGCATTGCCGTCTCGGTCGCCGCGGTCGCGCTAGGCGCCTGCTTCATCGAAAAGCACGTCACGCTGGCACGCGCCGACGGCGGCCCCGATGCGGCGTTCTCGCTCGAGCCGGAGGAGTTGAAGGCACTGGTCGCGTCGTGCCGCACGGCCCACGCCGCGGTCGGACACGTATCCTACGAACGGGCGCCGTCCGAGCAGGCCAACGTGGTTTTCCGCCGTTCGCTCTATGCGGTGCAGAACATCGGCGCCGGCGAGACGATCACCGAGCGCAACGTCCGCTCGATTCGTCCCGGCCACGGGCTCGCCCCGAAATTCCTGCCGGAAATCATGGGCCGCAGCGCGCGCAAGGCCATCAGCCGCGGCACGCCGATGGCATGGAATTGGTCGAATGAGAACCGTCGCGACCATCGAGGCGCGCATGACCTCGACGCGTCTGCCGGGCAAGGTCCTGGCGGAAGCCGAGGGGCAGCCGATGCTGGCGCTCATGATCGAGCGGCTGCAGTTTGCGCCGACACTCGATCAGATTGTCATCGCGACCACGACGAACGCGGCCGACGATCCGATAGAAGCGCTTGCGTGCAAGCTCGGTGTCGGCTGCTGGCGGGGAAGCGAAGACGACGTCCTGCAGCGTGTTCTGGACGCCGCGCGGGCCTATGACGCGGAGGTGATCGTCGAATTGACCGGCGATTGCCCGCTCATCGACCCGAAGGTGGTGGATGGCGCGATCCGGGAGTACCGCGCGGTCGGTGCCGACTATGTCTCGAACGTGCTGACGCGCAGCTATCCTATCGGCATGGATACCCAGGTGTTCGCGACGGACGTGCTGGCGGACGTCGCGCGCCGGACCACCGATCCGACCGATCGCGAGCACGTCAGCCTCTATATCTACCGGCACCCCGAGATCTATTCGCTGGCGAACGTATCGGCGCCGCGCGAGGAGGCGCGGCCGGAACTGCGGCTCACCTTGGATACGGCGGAGGACCTGGCGGTCATTCGCGCCGTGTTCGCGGCGCTGCGGCGGGTCGCCAAGGATTTCACCGTCGGAGACGCGATCGCGTTTCTCGATGCCCATCCGGGGATCGCTGCATTGAATTCCGCGATCGAGCACCGGTATGCCTGAGCGATATCGGGCGATGATCGTCGGCTGTGGGCGTATTGCGGGTGGCTATAATCGTAGCGCAGATGACGCGGCCGTGCTGACCCACGCACTTGCCTACAAGCGCCACCCCCGTTTCGATCTGGTCGCGGCGGTGGACGGCGATGCGCAGGCGCGCGCGTCGTTCGCCGCGCAATGGGGCGCGATGGCGACCTTCGCCTCGCTTGACGAGGCGCTTGCCGCGCACGCCAACGTGGACGTCGTCAGCGTGTGCGTTCCGACTACGGATCATGTGCGGATCCTGGATCGCCTGGTACGGTCTCCTGTCAAGGCGGTGTTCGGCGAAAAGCCGCTTGGCGGCGACCCGATCGCGGCTGAGGGCATCGTGCAGCGCTTTGCCGCCGAGAAGAAGCCATTGGCGGTCGCCTACCTGCGCCGCTGGGATCCGGCAATGAAGGCGCTCAAGGAAGAGATCACATCGGATGCATGGGGCGATTTGCGCGCGGGGACCGTCGTTTACGGCCGCGGCGTTACCAACAACGGTTCCCACGCCATCGATCTCCTGCATTATTTTGTGGGGCAACCTCTTCGGATCGATACCGTCACGGGGCATCGGGATGATGGCGTTTCCGGCGACCCGTCGGTCGATGCGGTGCTGGCGCTGCCGAACGGCGCGCGCATCCACCTGGTGGCCGCGGACGGGCGCGATTATTCGGTGTTCGAGGTCACCCTCGTCTTCGCCAAGGGTCTGGTGTCGATCGAGGACGGCGGGATGATGGTGCGCCGCCGCCGGGCGGAGCAGGGCGAATTCTCCGGCATCCGGCGTCCCGGCGATGGCACGCGCGAACGCTCGGGCTTCGGCAACGCATTTCTTCATGCGCTCGACGATCTCGTCGACGCCATCGAAACCGGCAGCGCGCCGGCGAGCAACGGCGAAACGGCGCTGCCGGCGATCGCGCTGGCGGCGGAGTTGCGGCAGCGCGCCGCGGATGGGGACGGACGTCATGAGTGAGCTTGCCTTGTTGGGCGGCCCGCCGGTGCGGACCGCGCTTTTCCCGGCCTACAATCCGATCGGCGCCGAGGAGAAAGTGGCGGCGCAGCGCGTGCTCGATTCGGGCAACCTGTCCGGATACATCGGCGCTTGGCATCCGGGATTTTACGGCGGGCCTGAAGTGCAGGCCTTCGAGCGCGAATGGGCGGATATCGCCGGCGTGAAGCACGGCGTGGCGATGAACTCGGCGACGTCGGGTCTTTATGCGGCCGTCGGCGCCGTCGGAGCGGGGCCGGGCGAGGAGGTCATCGTCTCGCCCTATACGATGATCGCCTCGGCGACCGCGGCGGTCGTGTTCAATGCGGTGCCGGTTTTCGCGGACATCAATCCCGATACCTACACGCTGTCGGCCGAAACCATCGCGCCCAAGATCACGCCGCGCACCAAGGCGATCCTGGTCGTGCATATCTTCGGGCAGCCCGCCGACATGGATCCGATCACGGCGCTGGCGCGGGCGAACGGCATCAAGGTCATCGAGGACTGCGCGCAATCGCCGTTCGCGACCTACAAGGGCCGGCCCGTCGGCAGTCTCGGCGATATCGGGGTGTTCAGTCTGAACTACCACAAGCACATCCACACCGGCGAAGGCGCGATGTGCACGACCAATGACGACGATCTCGTCGAACGGCTGCAGCTCATCCGCAATCATGCCGAAGCGGTGGTGGAGAAAAAGGGCGTCACGAACCTCGTCAACATGGTGGGGTTCAATTTCCGGCTCGGCGAGCTCGAATTCCGCGATCGGGCGCGAGCAGTTGAAAAAAGGCCCCGACCTGATCGCCAGGCGCCGCGACAACGTGGGCTATCTTGAACGCAAGCTCGGTGGCCTGCCGGGCCTGAAGATGCCGCTTGTCGGGCCGGGCTGCGACCACGTCTACTATGTGCATGCGCTCTCTTATGACGAGGAAGTGACCGGCGTGTCGCGCGATACGTTTGTTCGGGCGGTGCGTGCCGAGTTGCCGGCCAGCGAAATGCGCGAGCGGGAGGGCGCGTTGATCGGCGCGGGCTATGTCCAGCCGATCTACGGCGTCCCCATGTTCCGGCAGATGATCGGCTACGGGACCGTGCAGTGCCCGTTCCGATGTCCGCATTACACCGGCCAGGTCGACTATTCGGACGGGGTCTGTCCGAATGCCGAAGAAGCGCACCTCAAGCGGGTCATCACGCACGAATTGATGCGCCCGCCGATGTCGCATGCCGACCTCGATGACGTCGCGGACGCTTTCCACAAGGTCGCCGAAAACCTGCATCGGCTTTCCGATCGCACGGCGCAGTCAGCGGCCGACGGCAAAGCGGTGTCATGACGGGAACATTGTTTTTCGCGCGCGATCCCGGCCCCGCCAATCATGTCGCGGCGGCTTACGGGCTCGTGAGTGGGTCTCTGCCAATGCCGGTTGAGCAAGATGCGACGACATTCGTCGCCGATCTGCGGCCGCACATGGATCGGCTGCTCGTGACGGGGCGCGGGCCGGCGCTCGATGTGTTTACGCGTGCTAGCATCGAGGCGCGGTGCATCGACGACATGGCGTCGCCGGGAGATGATTGGAACAGCCAGGTTGCCGCCTGCCGGGCTCTGCTGACGGAGGCCGCGATCGGAGCGGTCGTGACCGGGACGAGCGACATCGATGACAACACCGATCGCGCACTGTGGGCCGCCGCTCGCGACCTCGGACTTCGGACGCATGCTTTTCTCGACCGCTCCATCAATCTGGGCGTTCGATTCCGCGCGCCGGATGGAAGCTCTGCGTATCCCGACTTTGTCTACGCCCCCGATGAAAACTACCGCTCGCCGCTGTTGACCGCAGGTGTACCAAGCGATCGCCTGCGCATTGCGGGGCCGCTTTATGCGGCGCAGGTGCTGGGCAGACGCAGCGCCGCGCTCAGCCGCCGCGCGGCGCTGCGCGTCATCTGGGGAGCGAATGAAGATGATCGGGTCGTCTTATTTGCGTCCGAGTGCGCGGTCGAGATGGCGGCGCTGGGTCGGCCGAGCGACTATGACGAAATGGCCGCCTTGCGCGAACTGACCGAGCGGCTCGCGGAAGGGGACTTCGGTCCGCTGGGGTATGGGGAGCCGGCCCGATGCGTGTTGGTGGTGCGTCCGCATCCGCGCGACCACGCTGAAAAATACGATGAGGCGCTGCCGGCGCTTGCCGTTAGTCGGGTCATCGTGAGCAACGAAGGCAGTCCCGAAGAGGCCATCCTGGCGGCTGATCTGGTCGCCGGCATGCGCTCGACCATGATCGACGAAGCGGTCATGCTCGAGCGGCCCGTGCTCGCACTCGTCGACGCAGGTTCGGACGGACTATGAAGCAAGCGGTGATGGCGTCCGTTTTGCGAGGCGCTCGATGGAATTCGATGTTGTCGAGGCAGATCGTCGATCAGGTGCGCGGCGCGGCGAGGGGGCTGTTACCGACCCATCGTCGGGCGCGTGCCAAAGTGGAAGCAGCCCGTAGCGAGTTCGAGCGTGCGCTGTCGCGGCTAGCGCGTTCCGGACAGTCGTGCGAGTTCGGCATGGTCCTCGTGGACGCCATGTATGACAACCCAAATCATTGGCTGCGCCTCAATCTGTTGCGGGCCGCGTTGGGGCTGTCGGAAGCGCGTGAGGCAGGAATTCTGGGACGCTATCGCCGGCGCGAATGCGAGCGGGCGCTGAGTCGGATGGGAATTGGCGCGACCGTCGATATTCTGCCGACGGCCGACGAGCGCAGGTTGGCGGCACGTGAAGCGAGTCGCCTGCTGGCACGCATTTCCAGGAACGAGCAACTCAACCATCTGGACTTGCCGTTCGGATTTCCAGGATCCGTCGTTTATGACCAAATCTTGAAAATGCAGCGGAGCGCGAGTGTCGCCCTGGAAGATGGCAACACGGGTCGCATTTTGGCGGAAAGCATCGCGGTGCTGTATGCCGCGGACCGGCTGTTGAGTGATGATGTCGACTTGTTGATCTTGTCGCACGCCCAAGGCGTCCCATATGCGCAGCTGGCCTGGGTTGCGGCATCGAAGAAGATTCCGGCGGTGAATTTGGCCGGCGGCTTCGGGAGCCTGCGCTATACCCGCATTGCAGCTGCCGACGACATTTTTGCCATCGCAAACCGGCCGTCTGCGGCCGACATCTCGGCTTTGTCGCCGCTGCAAATCGAGCGGCTCAAAGATGCGGCTCAGACCTATCTGACGGCCCGGTTTGCCGGTCAGGCCGGTGATCTAGGCGCGGTCTACGCGTACGATGTGAATTCGGTTCGGCTCTCCCGTCAGGAGATGATCGAAGACCTCGGCATGGACCCGAGCCGCCCGCTTGTCATCGTTTACGCCTCCCATTGGTTCGACATGCCGCATATCCACGGAATGCGCAATTTTCGTGATTTTTTGGACTGGATCCTGACCACTGTCGACGTGGCGAAGCGTACACCTCATGTGAATTGGCTGTTCAAGAGCCATCCCTGCGAAGACTGGTACGGGGGCATCAAGATGCATGAGATTTCTCGGCGGCGTTGACGCCGACAATTTGAAACTGGTGCCCCGCGATTGGAACAGCTACAGCACGACCAGCGCTGCCGACGGGATCATCACCTATCACGGAACGGTCGGAGTTGAGGCGGCGAGCCTCGGAAAGCCGGTGCTGCTGGCGGACCGGGGATGGTATCACGAATTG
This sequence comes from uncultured Pseudomonadota bacterium, assembly GCA_963829755.1. Lineage (GTDB taxonomy): Bacteria > Pseudomonadota > Alphaproteobacteria > Rhizobiales > Xanthobacteraceae > Pseudolabrys. The sequence continues at coordinate 214,930 of CAWHJV010000016.1, forward strand.
GGCTTTGCCAAGTTCGCCGAAAGCCGGGACGACTATGTCAATATCATCAGCCGGCCTTGGTGGACCGAGGCCGACAGCGAAATGGCCCGACACAACGCGCTGATATTCGCCGGCATGTTTTTTGCGGTTCCCGGCTGGCAGCGGAAGCTTGTCTTTGCCGACGACGCGCTGCAGGAGAAACTCTATTTGATTTACGAGACGGTCGATATAGAGAATTCGAACGAACTCCGGCATGAGCTCGAATCGCTAAACTGTTGGTATAAGTCCGACGAAAAATACTACCATATCTACAAAATGAAGCGGGCCGAGCAATTCTGTCCGCCGACAATGCCTAGCCGCGCTCTGCCAAGGTAGCCGAGCTTGGTGAGAACATGCTTCACAATTTAATTTTATCATGAGCGGCTCGAAGGCATGCCAGCTTGAAGTGGGGGTGCTTCTGCTGGCGGTTGAAACTCAGTGCCAGGGATGGCTTTTCCTATGTTAAGCAGAGGTCCGGTGGTGCTGGAGCGCTTTTCATCGCGCTTTCTTACGCCGCAATACGTATCGTGGCTGAACGATCCTGCGACGGTACGTTACAGCGAGAACCGCCACCGAATTCACACGCTTGAGAGTTGCAAAAAGTATGTGTCGGATTTCGGCAGGCCACCTCACCTGCTATGGGCGATTACCACCCGGGAAAAAGGCGAGCACGTCGGCAACATTGGAGCAACTGTCGATGATCGCAATGGCGTGGCGCAACTTGGTATCCTAATTCCCCGACACAATTGGGGGCAGGGCTATGGCACAGCGTCGTGGTTTACCGCGCTACGTTTCCTTCTCAATGAGGGGGGCTGCCGTAAGGTCGAGGCAGGAGCGATGGCAGTTAATCGCGCTATGATTCGGATTTTTGAGAGCAGCGGCATGATGCCAGAAGGACGCCGTGTGGCGCATTTCTTGTTCGAGGATGCATTCGTCGATCTTGTCCAATATGCGGCTTTCAAAGAATGTGAGGTCAGAGAGACGTTGCAATATCACTCGACAGCCGGTTCGTCAGAATGCCGTTAGCCGCCGGTATCATGTTAAATGTCAATAGGCTCTGCTGATGCGATGTGCATCGCAGCAAGTATCACAATCGCGCAGTGAGTAGCTGCCCATGGCAAAGAATAAGGTTTGAGGGCGCGGTTATGTCTGGTGAGTTTAGCATCTTTGATCGGAAGCGGGCCTTCGTCATTGCTGAGGTCGCCCAGTCCCACGAGGGATCGTTTGGTTTCGCGCAATCATTTATCGACGCCGCGGCTGATGCTGGTGCCGACGCGATCAAATTCCAAACTCATATCGCGGCGGCGGAATCGACGCTGGACGAGCCGTTCCGCGTCAAGTTTGGATCCGGTGACGAGACGCGGTACGATTATTGGCGTCGCATGGAGTTCTCCCGTTCTCAGTGGGCTGAGCTGGCGACGCGCGCCCGCGAGCGAAAATTACACTTTCTGAGCTCGGCGTTCTCATTGGAAGCCGTTGAGTTGCTCGCCGAGTTGGGGATGCCGGCATGGAAGATCGCCAGCGGAGAAATTGCGACGCCGGGCTTGCTTGAGCGCATGGCGGCAATCAATCCGATGTTTCTGGTGTCAACAGGAATGAGTTCGTGGGCGGAGATTGACCAAACCGTCGGGCGGTTGCGACAACTCGGCGCAGATTTCGCCATCATGCAGTGCACCAGCCGTTATCCGACGCAGATGGCAGATGTTGGGCTCAACGTTATTGATGCGATTCGTGGTCGGTACGGGTGTCCGGTTGGCCTGTCGGATCATTCCGGAACGATATTCCCGTCCCTGGCCGCACTGGCCCGCGGCGCGGATCTGCTCGAATTGCATATCACGCTAAATCGCCGGATGTTCGGCCCCGACGTTCCCGCCTCTTTGACGGTCGATGAGTTTAAACTGGTGACCCAGGCGCGCGACGCATTTGGGGAAATGGACTCCCATCCGGTCGACAAGGACGCGATGGCAAAAGATCTGGCCGGTACACGCAAGCTATTCACCAAGAGCGTCGCGGTAACGCGTGCGTTATCTGCGGGCACGGTTTTGGCCCCCGGCGATCTGACGCTCAAGAAGCCAGGCACCGGCATTTCCGCCGACGAACTGGCGCGACTGGCCGGGCGTACCTTGGCGCGCGATGTGCGGCAAGACAGGCTTCTCGCTTGGGACGATCTGAAGGACTGATTTCCGGGAAGCTCATGGCCAGCCGGAATATCGCCCGACGGGGTTCTGCAGAACGCGCTTGCGTTCTCTCCGCCTATGTCTTGCATCGGCTGGGCCCTGCGGCCACAGCGACCTTTTAGCGTGTCTTGAGTTTGATTTTGAGCAGGGACTGGATCTGCAGGTGAAAATGGCAGCCGACACAACTCGGCAGGAAACGCTGGTGAATCAGGCGTTGTGGCTGATCGAGAGCATGCGGTCCGGCTTCGCCGTCGTACTGATGGCGAACGTATTTGCCGCAATCACCGATGTGATAGGCATATCGTTGATGTTGCCAGCAATTCAGCTCGTGTCCCTCAAGGACAAGGCGCCGTCGGGACTAACGGCCTATTTCGCAAAAGCATTCGACGTCGTTGGAATCGATTTTACCTTTTCGGCGATTCTTATCGTCATGGTTGCCGTTTTCTTGTTCAAGTTCGTGCTGGTCAGCACGGCGGGCATTGTCCAGTCATGGCTTTTGGTGTGCATGCGCAAATCGTTCCGCGCCCGCATTGTCAAGGACATGGCGTCAGCTGATTGGGCCTATGTCGCCGGGCAGAACCTGTCACGGTTTATCAATCTGTACGTTGGGGAGGTGGATGGCGTTATTGCTGCAACAAAAATCCTCGTGAATTTCTTGTCGAGCTTTGTGTTTGTTGCCGTATTTCTATGCGCCTCCTTCGCTGCGAGTTGGCGAATGACGCTTTTGACTGTAGCGATGGCGAGCATCCTTTTCTTTCCGCTTTCGATTGTCTCGCGCATCTCCAAAAGGCTGTCGACAAGGCTGACCGCCAAAAATCTCAGCTCGTACCATTTTTTTGCAATGATGCTGAGTGCCCTGAAGTATTTAAAGGCCACGGAAACAATAAATTCGATTGCCAACTTGGCCGAACGTGAAATCAGGTTGCGTGGGCAAACGGCGTTCAGATTGAACATTATTACGGTCGTTAGCGGTGCCGCGACTGAGCCGATCGTCGTCATCTTCGTCTGCTCTTTTGCACTCGTCGCTACTTTGGCTTTCGCGCAACAGCCTTCCGACATCATCCTGCCACTATTGTTCTTGTACCGCACCTCGTCTCGTGTGCTCCGCATGCAACGGACGGGCATCAGTTTCTCGAAAGGTGCAGGTTCGGTCGGCGCGCTTCGTAGCGGCTTGTTGGAAATTGCAGAGGCGGCGAGGCCGAGGGAGGGCGCCGATCCGGGGCCGCTGTCTGGGGCAATCACATTGGATTTCAGTCGGCTATCGCGCTAGTGCTACCCAGATCCTGAGCGGCTTGTCGTTCCGCATCGACGCTGGCGCGATGATTGGATTGGTGGGGGAAACCGGCGCCGGCAAGACGACATTGATCGATATTATTTCCGGCCTTCTTGCCCCGACCGAGGGTGTAATCTCCTGGAATGGCCGGCCCTACGGCGAGCTCGATCTGCGCCGGCTGCGTAGGCGTATCGGCTACGTCACGCAAGAGCCGGTGGTCATGAACGATACTGTGCTCAACAACATCATCTTGTGGGATCCAAATCCCGATATGGCGCGGGTTCTACAGGCGACACAGGCGGCCCACGCGATGGAGTTCATCGACCGGATGCCTGAAGGTCTCAAGACCATGGTCGGAGAGCGCGGCCAGAGGTTGTCGGGTGGTCAGCGTCAGCGGCTTGCTCTGGCGCGCGAATTATATCGAGATCCAGAGCTTCTGATCGTGGACGAGGGCACGTCGGCTCTTGATTCGGAGACCGAACACCTTGTTCAAGCAAGCCTAGTGGCACTCAAAGGCCGGAAGACGGTGATCATGATTGCGCACCGATTATCAACGCTTCGCCAATGCGAAAGCATTATCGTGTTAAAATCATGGGCGTATGACCGCGCAGGGCAGCTGGGACGAATTGTGCGCGAGCGAGGACGGATGGTTCGGTCGGGCCCTAGGCCAGCAGGCCGGAGGTGTTGCGTGAGTTGGCTTCGCGCACAATGGCTTCGGGCGAAGGTGCGGTTGTTTCGGCTCGCCCTGATGTTGCGCTCTCCCATTCTCATTGCCGCCGCGCTAGCTTTGCTGATTGATCGTCAGCGCGACCATGGAAAGCTGTCGTTTCTGGCGATCTACAAGGATCAATTCGAAGAAGACGTGGCCCTAATCGAAAAGACATCCCCGGAGATCGGTTTGAGGCCTCTCAGTCTTTATTACCTCAAGCAAATATTCGTAGCCGCGGCTGGCCAAGGTCTGGCAGGGCTGACGGAAGCTAATTATCACGTGACCCACGAGTGGGATTTGGCGAAGGCGCGATATCGAGCGCTGCTTATGCCGACGATCCGACATCTGCGGCGGTTTCTTGGTTTGCGCGGAGTGATCAGCTGCAATTTCAACTATATCGCACAGCAGGAACTGGCAGTCGTTTGCCGCGATTTGGAACTTCCGCTCTTCATCATCTTGAAGGAGGGGATGATTGTTCCGGAGCGTCAATCCGACTGGCATCGTTATTATCCGTGGCGTTATTACAGCGGCCCGATCATTGCACGCGCGCTATTCACCGCGAATGCCTACGTGGCGCGGTGGATCAAAGAAGCGCCGTTTATCGGAACGACGGCGGAGATGATTCCGACCGGTATTCCGCGCACGGACGCATACAAGACAAGGGGCGTTCGTAATTTAGTCGGACGGTCGCTCGTCGTCTTTGCCTTCGACCCTGCCTTTTCATTTCGCTATTTTAAGGAATTATACCCGGGTCCGGGGGACCCGGCGCTTGTCGGCCAACTGCAAGTGCGTACGCGCAAGCTCTACGAATCAATCTTCGAATACGCCGCGCGCCATCCGGACGTGCCGGTCATCATCAAGGCGAAACCACGGTCCCAGGTGCAGCACTCGATCGAACCCGCCATAAACGAGCTGTGCAAACGTTATGCGGGTTTGCAAAACCTCACGATTACTGATCGGCGGGTTGCCATCGACCTGATCTCCGAGGCTAAGGTCGTTATTGCCCTGAATTCGACGACCGTAGCGGAGGCGATCATGTCGCGGCGGCGGGTGCTGACCCCGAACTTCGACGATTTCTTCGCTGGGGAGGCTTGGCACTATTTTCACGCCTTTCCCGATCTCCTCGCCTTGTTCGATACTTCCGACGATCTGGAAGCTGCGATGGCGTTCGATGCGCGGCCACACGAGGCGACGGCTCGCGCTTTCACCGAGCGGCAATTGGCATTGGACGGCGATCTGTCGGCGTCCCTTGTCGCGCAGGAGCTGGTCCGCATGGTGCAGCCACCGGACGGCGCACGGCATTACTTCAAAATGACAGCTTCGCGCCAAGCATGACGGATAAGGGTGGTGCCGTGTTGCGGCGTTGGCAAGGAATTGGCGGGCTGGCATGATCGGAAGGAAAGTTGACGCCCAGGATGCGGGTGCTCCGCTCGTGACCATCGGAATGCCCGCATACAATGGGGCGCGGACGATCGAGCGTGCGTTTGCGAGCCTTGAGGCTCAGTCATGGCCGAACCTGGAGATCGTCATCTGCGACGATGCGTCGACCGATGACACGGCCGCGCTAGGGGAGGCGTTTGCGGAGCGCTGTGCCCGTGCGCGTTTCTACCGGAACAAAACCAACCTGGGCGGGTACGAAAATCTAGCTCATACCCTTTCGTTGGCGAAGGGAGAGTATTTTGTCTGGTGCTGTCCGGATGACTACTGGGACACACATTTCGTGAGCGATCTGGTGAGGGTGCTGGAAGACGATCCGGGCGCGGTTGTGGCGATGTCGGCCACGGAATATTTCTGCGAGACCATGAACGGCCGGGAATTGTTCGAGGTGCGGTTGCCGGAGACGTTATGGCCGCAGAATCTTAGCCCGCTGCAGAATCTCCATATGGCGGTGAGTAAGAGCGGAGAGGCCGGAGGCCTAAAGAAGAATAGCCTGTTCTTGTTCATTCAAGGTTTGGTCAGGCGAGAATTGTTTTCCGACACGCTGCAATGTTTCGACGGTCCGATCGAGAGTGAAAGACAGATCATGGGCGTGTTTGCCATGGCCGGCAAGCTTATCTATGTAGATAAGCTATCGTACTTCAAATATACGCCGCGAACGTTCGTCGGGAAGGACAGCGATGGGATCGCTCAATTGGTTGGCCATGCACAAAAGGAGTTAAGTGCAAAACGAGAGCACTTGCACCATCAGAAGAGGGGGAGTGCGTTTGGCCGAACCTGGCAGACCGCGAAAGCGATTGCACGATCGCGTTGGATTCCGGCACATCGAAAGCTTTCCGGGATCGGCCTGCTAGTAGCATTCACTACATATCGCGCGGTAGCAAGCAGGTCGACGATCTTACGCGCCGTCGTGCGCCTCGTCAGGGGGGCAAGGCGTTGACGCCAGTAGCGCATAGCGAACGGCCTTGCCCCCGTTTGGCAGACGATCGTCGGTCGCATCTTCACCGGGATAAAGCCAAGTGAGGCACATCATGCAGCATTGCCGTGTGTGTTCGGCGCCGATCTCTTCGTTTATGAGCTTTGGCCAGATGCCGATTGCCAACGGATTTCTGTCGCCGCATCAGTTCGATCAGGAAAAGTTCTTCGAGTTGGCCCCCGCCTTTTGCGACCAATGTGGGATGGTGCAACTCATTGACCAGCCCGACCCCGCGGAGATGTTTCATGAGAACTATGCGTTCTTTTCGCGGACGTCGAAATACATGATCGCGCATTTCCGCCGCTTTGCGGAAACCGTTTTCGACGGACACCTGAAAGGCAAGCTCGATCCTTTTGTCGTCGAATTGGGTAGCAATGATGGCATTATGCTTCTCAACTTCAAAGAGCGTGGCATTCGCCATCTTGGCGTCGAGCCGTCAGCCAATGTCGCGGAAGTCGCGCGCAGGGATGGCGTCAACACACTTAATGCGTTCTTCGACGAAGTGCAGGCGCGAAAGATTGTCGCTGAAAACGGACGGGCCGATGCCGTGCTCGCCGCCAACGTCATGTGCCACATTCCCGACCTGCCGACGCTGATGCGGGGCATTCGGCACTTACTGAAGGACGACGGCGTGTTGTCCTTTGAAGACCCGTATCTCGGCGACGTGATCGAGAAGACATCCTACGACCAGCTCTACGACGAACATGTCTTTTTATTCAGCGCCGGATCAATCGCGTGGGCAGGCGCGCTGGCGGGTTTGGAATTGATCGAAGTGGCACCGCAGGTAACCCATGGGGGATCGATGCGCTATACGCTTGCCCCAGTCGGCAGCCACGCGGTTTCGCCGCGCGTCGGCGATCTGTTGGCAAAGGAGGCGGCGTTGGGCCTCGGCCGGACCGAGACCTACGAGAAGTTTCGGCTCGCATGCGAACAGTCCCGTGACGCTCTGATCGGGATGCTCGACGATCTTCGCCGACGCGGCAAGCGCGTCGTAGGATACGCGGCAACCTCCAAGAGCACGACGGTCATCAATTATTGCGGCATTACGCCCGATCATATCGCATTTATCAGCGACACGACGCCAGTCAAGCAGGGCAAATTCTCGCCCGGGATGCATATTCCCGTTAGGCCACACGCGGAATTCGCGGCCAACCCGCCGGATTATGCGTTGCTGTTTGCCTGGAATCACAAGAACGAAATCATGGAGAACGAGAAGGGCTACACGACCGGGGGCGGTAAATGGATCGTTTATGTGCCCGAGGTCGGAATAATCTGACGACGACGACCGGGCTTTATTTCCCATGCTTTATTGCAGCCACCCGTTTTCGCAATACCAGGCGCACAAGGCCGACATCGATGCCGCGATCCGGCGCACGATTGACAGCCAATGGTACATTCTGGGCAAGGAAGTTGCGGCTTTCGAGGAAGAGTTTGCCGCGTTCTGCGGTGCAGACTATGCGGTTGGCGTCGGCAGCGGCACGGACGCGATAACATTGGCTCTTCGGGCGCTGGGTATTGGGGCTGGGGACGAGGTCATTACGGTGTCGCACACGGCGGTGGCGACGGTGGCTGCGATCGAGGCGGCGGGAGCGACCCCGGTTTTGGTGGACGTGGAGCGGGATCGATACACGCTCGATCCCGCGTCGTTGAACTTCGCTTTGTCGGATGTGGCAAAGGCAATAGTCGTGGTGCATCTTTATGGCCAACCTGCCGACATGGATGCCATTGGTGCGTTTGCGTCTGGCCACGGGCTGCGACTTATCGAGGATTGCGCGCAAGCCCATGGCGCGATCCACCGAGGCCGCCGCGTGGGCTCGATCGGCGACGTCGGATGCTTCAGCTTCTTTCCGACAAAGAACCTCGGCGCCCTGGGAGATGGTGGTGCAGTAGTTACCTCCGACGGCGAAATTGCGCAGAAGCTGAGGCTGCTGCGGCAGTACGGCTGGGCCGAGCGATATATCAGTGCAATTCCGGGATATAATTCCAGGCTTGATGAGATGCAGGCGGCGATCCTGCGGGCGAAGCTGCCGCATCTCGATGCGGACAATGCGAAGCGGGCGCTTATCGCGCAGCGATATCGTGAAGCGCTTAGGGACTGTAATCTCGATCTGCCCTTTCCCTGTGCGAATACGTCCCATGTGTACCACCAATTCGTGGTGCGCAGTGAACAGCGGGATCGGCTCTTGGCGCACTTGAACTCCCACGGAATAGGCGCGGCGCAGCACTACCCCCGGGCTGTGCATCAGCAGCCCACCTATCGTGGCCGTCTGCCGCTGCGGGGCAGTTTGGCAACCACCGAGCATCTTGTGCCGCGAATTCTGTCTCTTCCAATCTACCCGGAGTTGACCGAAGATGAGGTGTCTTTGATCATCTCTCATGTCAACTCTTTTGAACCTTAGCCGTTCAATGGCGACTTGTTCATAATTCGGGTGCTGCACAATTGATGTTGTTCCAAGGGCTCAAATTCCCAGCAGACGATGCTTGGTCGAGAGCTGTTTCGAGTAATGTCCGCTAACAGAGGCCAAGGAATATGGGGCGGCGTGCACGATTGAAAGTGTGGGATGGGGTCTATCCCACTTTCAAGGACACCGAATTCGATTGCGCCGTGTTCAAAAACGACGTGTGGATTGACAAGATCGTGGCCCGCGCGCAATCAGCAATGGCGGAGTTTCGCGATAATGTCAGGGTGCCGCCGTTTGCCGAAACTCGAGACTACGCGCTTCCATTTGTTGCTGCATTAGTTGGCAGTCGGGATCGACCGCTGCGTATCCTTGATTTCGGCGGTGGAATGGGCGTCACTTACCTTGCACTGGCGGCGACGCTGCCTGCAGATCAGAAGTTGGAATACGTGATCGTCGAGAACGAAGAGGTTTGCAATCGTGCACGAGAGTTGTTTGCAGGTGATAACCGTGTGACCTTTCGGTCTCATGTCCCGTCATCCAGTGACCGTTTCGACATCATACATTGTGGAAGTTCACTTCACTATGTGGACGATTGGTGCGGGATGCTGAACGAGCTTGCTGCCTATGAGCCTGCATTTATGCTATTTGCTGATCTTCCTGCCGCGGAGAACCGCACTTTCGTAACCACGCAAGCATACTATGGCAGGCGGATTCCCGTATGGTTCTGGAATTTGCGGAATTTGTGAGCCGTGTCGAAGCGTTAGGTTACGAGCTTCGGTTCCGGTCACGCTACCGCGGCTATTACCGGGACGCAATGCCGAATTTGCCGACCGATCATTTCGCGCAGGAAAATAGGCTCGACTTTATGGTGCAGCTTGTCTTTCGGCGCGGTTGACCGTGCCCGACGGGCTCGATGTGCTTTTCGATGGCCATCAGCGATTTGTAGCAGTCGCTCCGCAAGAGTATCGCTGCCCGCAATAGATCAATGTGAATATGAACTGTGAAAAAGAAAGGCCGGTAGTATGAGTTCGGGTGATGGAAGTATCCTTGAGTTTTGGGATCGTCGCGCCGAATTAGGTGCGATTGCTGGCACAAACGATTTTGTCCTTACGAGCATTGAGCAAGGTTATCTACTTGACGCAGTGCCGGCGAAATCCCACGTGCTAGACATTGGGTGCGGCAACGGTAGTAGTTTGATGCGCCTGGTTGAAAGCAATGGCTGCACCGGCGTCGGTTTCGATTTCTCAGAAAAAATGATCGAGCAGGCGCGAATGAGCGCGCAGGAAAAGGGGGTGCAGGAGTGCATCGAGTTGTACCAGCGGGCGGTTCCTCCTGTGCCTAATGAGTGGGGTCTGTTTCAGGTGGCCTATTCGCAGCGTTGTTTGATTAATCTCGAAAGTACTGAAGCGCAAAAAGCCGCCGTGCTCTCGGTAGCAGACACGTTGATGCCAGGCGGCTTCTATGTAATGATAGAATGCTTCAACGAGGGTTCGGAAGAAACCAACCTTCTGCGGCGACGTTTTGGCCTCGATCCAATGCATGCCCCCTGGCATAATTGCTTCTTCAATTTGCATGAAGTGAAAAGTTGGTCATCTGAGGGGTTCTATGTTGAGCGAGTTGTTCATATCAGCAGCACATACCATTTCTTGAGTCGTGCGTGGTTTACGCCAAGCTTGCGCAGGAAACTGGCGAGGATTACCAAATACGATTCTTCCATCAATCTTTTGGCGGCCAGACTGCCGCAAGAGATTGGGGAATTCGGGCCCGTCAAAGCCTGCATTTGGCGAAAAGCGAACTAACTCAATGAATTCAGATTCAAACAGGCCTGACTTGCACGATATCCAGATGGCTGGCCCCTGGATCACCGAGTACGAGGAAAAGATCGTTCTCGATGCATTGCGCAATGGTTGGTATGGCAAGGCTGCCTATCATTACGTCGAGAAGTTCGAGGGGGAGTTTGCGAGCTACCACGACCGAAAATATGCCTTGATGACGCCGAATTGTACCACGGCTCTTCATCTTCTTTTGGCAGGCTTGGGAATCGGCGAAGATGATGAAGTGATTGCGCCGGAATGTACGTGGATCGGTTCGGTCGCGGGAATATCCTATCAAAGGGCGAAGACGGTATTCGCCGATATCGACCCGATTCACTGGTGTTTGACTGGTGAGACGATTGAGCGAGCGATTACGCCCCGAACCAAGGCGGTCATCGTCGTAGATTTGTATGGGAACATGCCCAATTGGGAAGCTATCGAGGACCTGTGCAGTAGGCGGGGAATTGTTGTTATAGAAGATGCTGCGGAAGCCGTGGGGTCGAGCTACAACGGCACCCGTGCCGGCAAATTCGGCGTTGCGTCAACCTTCAGTTTTCACCGGACGAAGACGTTGACCACAGGCGAAGGTGGCATGTTGCTACTCGACGATAAGGATCTGTTTGAGCGTTGTAAGTTTCTGCGTGATCATGGGCGGGCGCCGGGAACTTACTATAATACGGAAGTAACATTCAAATACATGCCGTTTAATCTTCAGGCGGCTCTTGGGTACGCACAATTTCAGCGCCTTGACGCTTTGGTTGAGAAGAAGCGCTGGATTTGGCAGGGCTATCGCGAGCGACTCGGCGACATTAACGACCTCTACTTTAATCCTGAACAGATTGGCGTATTTAACGGCGTTTGGAATACCGCGCTGGTATTTGGAAAGTCGCTGGAGATGACGCGTGACAGGGCCCTTGCGGAATTCGGCAAGCTGGGGTTGCCGGCGCGACCGTTCTTTTTTCCCCTGAGTTCGCTGCCCGCTTTTCCAGGCCGCGAGCAGAGTGGCCGGCATGAGCATCCAGTCGCTTATGACGTTGCCGAGCGTGGAATAAATCTGCCATGCGCCCTCAATATAACCGATGAGGATCTCGACGCAATCTCCCAGGCAGTTCGAAAAATTGTCGGGTACGTCTGAATTTGATTTTGGATCCTATTTTCGAATGTGGTGTGGTGCGGCGGCGTTCAATCACGGGCGCTTCGAAGGGGCTAATTGGCGGCTCGTTGTCGGAACGTCAGAAAATCCAGGAACTGTGCGTGGTGTTGAGGGGGGGCGTATGATAGATGCGAACCGCAAGCGAATCTAAGTGCGACAAGAATGGTCCTGACCCGACCGTAGCAGCTCGGATGGTGCTCCACGTAGGGGCCTCGAGGACGGCGACGACGACGCTTCAGTCGAATGTTTTCGCAGGCCTTTCCGATATCGTCTTTCTCGGAAAACCCTTTCTGCACAAACGGGACGTGCGATTGGGCATTATATCCAGTGAAGAAAGCCTCGCGGTTAGCATGGCGTTGTATAACTGCCTCGGGGAGGGGGAAGTCCCGAACATTGCCGAAAATCGGGTGGTGGCACGGGCGATAATCGACCGTCTTAGAAAATCGACGGCCTTTCTAGTGGTTCTTTCGGAAGAGGCGATGTGCAACAACAAGGCCGTTCCATTTGCAGTAATTGCCAGCCGTTTGGAGGCCATGGTCGGCTCAGCAGATATTATGTTGACGATACGAAACCAGCTGTCCGTAATTCCGTCCCTTTTTCAGCACGAAATGCGGAAAGCCGAGAAACGTATGATGTTCGAAGATTGGTTCGATATGGTGTTTTCGGATCCCAAGGGGCGAACGTTACGCGAAACGATCGAACAGTATCGGTATTGCGAACTCTTGGGAGCATTTCAAGTCGGCATTTGGGGGGCGAATTGGCATTTTCCCCTATGAGGAGCTGGTGGCGGCTCCGTCGGACTATGCGGCGCACCTTGCGGAATTTCTCGGTATTGGTTCGGCTCAAATAGAAGCCTTGCTACGGAAGCCGGCTCAGAATGCGACCAAGAGTGAGGGGTGGTATCGCTATGAGCGCCTTATGAGACGGTATCGACGTATCAGAACGAATATGCGTCTTGACCGCCTGGACGGCTTGCCAGGGTTGACTTACGTGAAGGCCGGTCTCAAGGGATACTTGGTGCAAAGGACTGAGGCGACGCCTGCAGCGTCTGTGAGTCTGACGGCAAGGCACCGCAAACGGATTACGGAATATTTTGGCGGCGATAACCGCGCACTCGTTGAGGCATACGGCCTAGATTTGGCCACCTATGGTTATCCAGGCCTTTGATTTCGGTGCTGTTTTTGTGAAATTTTGATTGCGACCTGGGTGTTGTGTGATGGCCGCAGGCCGACTTGACGACATACGTACTTTTGACTTCGCCCGACACGCTCGCGCGGACGGTGAGATCGTGGTGGCCGAAGGGTCCGACCAGCTGCCGTTCCCGATCAAGCGCATCTTCACGCTCCACGCGCGGCGCGGCGCGGAGCGCGGCAAGCATGCGCACCGGCAATGTTCGCAGCTGATGCTGTGCACGCACGGCTCGGTCGATATCGTTTGCGATGATGGCCGCGAGCAGCGCGTGTTTCCGCTCGACCGCAACAACAAGGGGCTGCTGGTGCCGCCCATGATCTGGAGCATCGTAGGGGTGCGCTCGGACGACGCGGCACTGCTCGTCCTTTGCGACAGGCTGTACGAGGAAGAAGATTATATTCGCGACCATTGCGAGTTTGTGAACGTCAGGAAGGCGCAAGTTTCATGAAAGTCGCTATCACCGGCGCCCTCGGCCATGTCGGGTCGTTGCTGATCCGCGGGTTACCCAGCGCGTTTCCTGGCATGGACATCATCATGCTGGATAACTTGGCGACCCAGCGCTATCCGTCCTTGTTCGACCTGCCCACGTCCGCACGCTATAGGTTTGTCGAATGCGACGTTACCGAGGCAGAGTTGGCGTTGCATTTCGACGGCGCATATGCCGTCATTCATCTGGCTGCACTGACTGACGCGGCCGGCAGTTTTGGGCGTCGTGAGCAGGTCGAAAGGGTGAATTTAACCGCGACAAAGCGTGTGGCCGAGGCGTGTCATGCAAGCGGCGCACGATTGATCCTGCCGTCGTCGACGAGTGTTTATGGGACGCAGAACGCGGTGGTTGACGAGGATTGTTCGACCGACGAGCTCAAACCGCAAAGTCCTTACGCCGAAACCAAATTGCGTGAGGAGGCGTGCGCTGCTGAATGGTTTGCGCGCGGTTTGAAATGCGCGGTATTGCGGCTCGGAACGATCTTCGGGACGTCGCCTGGAATGCGCTTTCACACCGCCATCAATAAGTTCTGCTGGCAGGCGGTCATGGGAACGCCGCTGACGGTTTGGAGGACTGCCTACGATCAGCGGCGCCCTTATCTTGACCTCGCCGATGCGGTGGCCGCGATGGCGTTCTTCCTGGAACACGATCGCTTCGACGGGTGCATCTATAATGTGGTCACCCAAAACGCCTCGGTACGCGAGGTGGTCGAGTATATTCGTAAGTTGGTGCCGCAGCTTGACGTCAAGTTCGTCGAAGAGGCGATCATGAATCAATTGTCTTACGACGTTAGCAATAAACGAATGAACGACCTTGGGTTCAAGTTCAGCGGCAGCATGGAAAAAGGGATTGGGGACACGGTTGCGCTGCTGAAGCAGAGCCATTCGTTTTGAGCGAATGGCATCGCGGGGCGGCCGTGCGACGTGAAAAGAATGTCGTCGTTGGTAACAGTGGTGCCGGCGAAAATCTCGAGGGCGAGCGCGCCATCGCGGGATGTGCTTTCGACAATGTGGGCGAGGGGTTGATTGATGAGCGATGCCGTGAACGGTGAGCGGCCGGTGCGGAAGGGGATCGTTCTGGCCGGGGGGCGGGGGACACGCCTGTACCCGATGACCCAATATCTGAATAAGCATCTGCTGCCGGTCTACGACAAGCCGCTGATCTATTATCCGTTGACGACCTTGATGCTGGCCGGCGTGCGCGACATCCTCGTGGTGTCCGACGGTGAGGGGTTGCGGCTGATCGGCCAAGTGCTCGGTACCGGCGAGCAATGGGGTCTGCGGATCAGTTACCAGGAGCAGGTGACGCCCGGCGGCATCGCCGAGGGCGTTCTGCTGGCGGAGGAATTCATCGCCGGAGATCCGTTCTGCCTGGTGCTTGGTGACAATTTCTTTTATGGCCGCGATTTTTCAACGCTGCTGGAATTCAGCGTCAGCAGCGGTTGCGCGATCGAAGGCCGTGGTGTTCACGCAATGGGTGACGAATCCGCAGAGTTATGGCGTGTTGAAGGTCGACCGGTCCGGCAGGCCGATCATGCTCGTGGAAAAGCCCAAGGACCCGCCGTCGAATTTGGCCGTTACCGGGCTTTACTTCTATGACGGCCGCGCCGTGCAAATCGCGAGGACGCTGAAGCCCTCTGCGCGCGGCGAGCTGGAAATTACCGACCTCAATCGGACGTACATGGAGGCGGGCGATCTGGAGGCGGTGGCGTTGGGCCGCGGCTTCGTATGGTTCGATGCCGGCACGACGCACAATCTTCTGCTCGCGTCCGAGCTGGTCGAGGTCGTGCAAACGCGGCAACGCACCGGCATCGCTTTCCCAGAAGAGGTTGCGTATCGGTTGGGTTTTATAGACTTCCAGGCCTTCGCCGCGTTGGTGGATCAGATGCCGGCGGGCGCCTATCACGGCTACCTGGCGTCGCTGCTCGAAGAATTCAGAGACGAAGGCGCATGAAGGTCGAGGCCTGCAGTATCGCCGGTGTCCTGCGCATCTTGCCGCAGGTTATTCGCGACGATCGCGGCGCGTTTTTTGAAAGCTATCAGGAGGGTCGGTATCGTGCGGCTGGAGTCGCGGGCGATTTCACCCAAGACAACCGTTCGGTTTCTCAGCCCGGGGTCTTGCGCGGGATGCATTACCAGATCGCCTTCCCGCAAGGTTATCTGATCACGGTGACGCGGGGCGAAGTATTCGACGTGGCGTTGGATCTACGGGTGGGGTCGGCGACATTCGGGCAATGGGAGGCGTTCAACTTGACGTCTGATCCGCCGGTCCAGGTCTTTCTGCCGCCGGGAATCGCGCATGGCTATTGCGTCGTCGGCGGCGGCGCGGACATCTGGTACCGGTGCGTTGGCGGCTATCACCCGAATGATGAGGGTGGCGTGTTGTGGAACGACCCGGACCTGAAGGATTCCATGGCCGTTGAAGGAGCCCGTGATCGCGCCACGCGACGCCGGTTTTCCGCGGCTGCGGGACGTGCAGGCGGATCAGCTGCCGCGTGTCAGGTAGGGCGCTTGCGTTCGAGCCCGAGACGCTCGGCGGAATAGTCGCGGGTGAGGATGTCGTTCCACCAGTCGCGATTATCGAGATACCACTTGACCGTCTCTTTCATGGCGTCGTCGAAGGAATGCCGCGGCTGCCATCCGAAATCGCGGTTCATCTTGGAAGCATCGATCGCGTAGCGGAAGTCATGCCCGGGTCTGTCGGTGACGAACTGAATCAAGCTCTCGTGGGACGCGCTCCCGCAGGGTTCGTATTCGTCGAGGATGCGGCAAATCAGCCTGACAATGTCGATGTTACGCCGCTCGTTGTTCCCGCCGATATTGTAGCGCTCACCGGCGGGCGCCGCCTTGAAGACGGTCCACAGCGCTTCGGCATGATCCTCGACGTAGAGCCAGTCTCGAACGTTTTCGCCCTTTCCATAGACTGGGAGGGGGGAGCCGGCGAGCGCCCTGATGATGATGTGCGGGATGAGCTTTTCGGGAAACTGGTAGGGACCGAAATTGTTCGAGCAGTTAGTGATGAGGCAGGGCAGGCTGTGAGTTTGTTGCCAGGCACGGACGAAATGATCGGCGGCGGCCTTGCTCGCCGCGTAAGGCGAGTTCGGCGCATAGGACATGTTCTCGACGAACGCGCCATGGGCCCCCAGGCTGCCGTAGACTTCGTCGGTGGAAATATGGTGAAACAGAAAGGCTTCCTGTGCGGGGGCATCGAGGTCGCGCCAGTAGGCCGCCGCCTCGTCGAGCAGGACGCAGGTGCCCATGACGTTAGTTTGGACGAACGCGAAGGGGGATTCGATCGAGCGGTCGACGTGGGTTTCGGCGGCGAGATGAATGATACCCTGGGGTCGGTGCCGGTGCAGGACCTCGCGGACGGCGGCCGCGTCACAGATGTCGACGGCCTCGTGCTGATAACGTGGATGCTCGCGCAGGCGCGCGGCCGTCATCGGGCTGGCGGCGTAAGCCATCAGGTCGATGTTGACGACCTCGACGGTGCCGCTGGCCAAGAGATGCCGGACGACCGCTGATCCGATGAAGCCGCACCCTCCCGTTATGAGAATGCGCTCCGGGTGCCGAAATGGTGTCGCCGCCATAGTTCACCTTGCCTGGTTGGCCTGTTAGTCCCACATCGTATGGTCAAAGTCGCCGGCGAAGACAAGAGTGGGATGCCGGGTCCGGCTGGGGCGGGTAGTTGTCGTGTTTTTTGCGCCGTGGTCGCGGGGTGAGCACCCCGCGTTTTGGCGTGCGGAAAATCGAATCGGGAAATCGTCGTTATGTCGGTAAAAGAATTGGCCCATAAGCGGAAGGTCTGCATTGTCGTCAACAGTCGGGCCAATTACGGACGCATCAAGACCGTGCTGCGCGCGCTTGCGGATCGCTCGGATGTGGAGTTGCAGATCATCGTCGGTGCGTCCGCCTTGCTCGATCGTTTCGGCAACGTGCGCGCGATCATCGAGCATGACGGATTTTCGATCAATGGCACCGTCTATTCGATCGTCGAGGGGGAGAACCCGACGACGATGGCGAAGTCGACCGGGCTCGCCATCATCGAACTGGCGACGATGTTTGAAAACCTCAAGCCGGACGTGGTGCTGACGGTAGCCGACAGATTCGAGACTCTGGCGACTGCGGTGGCGGCGAGCTACATGAACGTGCCTGTTGCCCATACGCAGGGCGGCGAGGTCACGGGGTCCATCGACGAAAGCGTGCGTCACGCGATCACGAAGCTTTCGCATATCCATTTCCCGGCGACTGAACAGGCGGCCCGAAACATCATTCGCATGGGCGAGGATCCTCGACCGTGCATTGGACCGGGTGCCCGGCCATGGACATCGTGCGCGAGACCGACGTCACCATGACGCCTGACTTGTTCCACCGCTACAAAGGTGTCGGACCGGAGCTCGACCTGTCGCAGTCTTACATCGTGGTGCTTCAACATCCCGTGACCACCGAATACGGCCAGGGGCTCGCGCAAATCACGGAAACCATCGGTGCGATATCCGCGATTCGGATTCAGACCGTTTGGCTGTGGCCGAACGTCGACGCCGGGTCCGACAATGTCTCCAAGGGCCTGCGCATGTTTCGCGAGAGCGAAGACCCCGATTACATCCACTTCTATCGGAATTTCTCACCCGACGATTACGTTCGGCTGATCGCCAATTGCCGATGCTTGGTCGGCAATTCCAGCTCGGCTTTGCGGGAGGGCGCCTTCCTGGGCGTTCCGGCCGTCAACATCGGCACGCGGCAAGGCGGACGGGAATGCGGCGAGAACGTCATCCACGTCGGCTATGACGCGCGCGAGATTGAAGATGCCGTCCGTCGACAGATGGCGAACGGCCGGTATGGGGATCGACGATATTCGGCGATGGCGATGCCGGCCAGCGGATAGCCGAGATTCTTGCGACGGCAGAATTCAAGATACAAAAGCGGTTGCACGGGTGAAACTGGGTGATGATGTTCGGGTCATGTGAAATTTGCGGCGGCCAGGCGTGGCATGTCGTGCATCGCGGGCCGGTGCGTGATGGCGCATTCGGGCGCCTGACCTCGCCGGAGGCGGCTGTCGGCCGCTGTGAGCGCTGCGGCGTTGAGCGGTTGGCTGAGGTGTTTTGCCAGTCCGAGGATATCTATGTTTCTTCCGACTACAGGTCGCTCTTGAACGAAGCCACCGACTCGGCGGGCTTCTTTGCCGCCCACGATGTCTTGCAGTTGCAGAACCTCTCGGTTCTCTGGCCGGAGCCGGTGCGCGGCAAGGTGGTCGCGGACGTTGGTTGTGCCGCGGGCAGCTTTCTCGATCACGTCGGCAATCTTGCCGCGAAGACCATCGCGGTCGAGCCTTGCGCGGACTACCATCAGACGCTGCACCAGCACGGTCACAAAGTCTATTCCGATACCCAAGAAGCGGCGCGGGGCGAAGCGGGTCTCGTCGACTTCGCGTTCAGCTTCAGCGTGATCGAACACGTTGGCGATCCGCGCGCGTTCCTAGCGGACATCGCCGGTCTGTTGGCGCCGGGTGGCCGGCTGCTGGTGAGCACGCCCAACAGGCGCGACGCTCTCATGGAGCTTGTGCCGACGGATTATCCGTCGTTTTTCTATCGCTCGGTGCACCGTTGGTATTTCGACGTGGAGTCGTTTGCTCGCTGTGCGGAGGCGGCTGGACTGCGCGTGACGGAAAGTCGTTGCGTTCACCGCTTCGGTCTGAGCAACGCCATGATCTGGCTGCGCGACCGGCGTCCCGGCGGTAAGACGACCCTGCCCAACATGGAGTCTCCGTTGCTGGACCAGTTCTGGAAGAGCTACTTGGAGCAGGCCGGCGTGGGCGATTACTTGTATTTTTGGCTGCAGCGCGCCGCTTGAGCCAGCGATAGGAAATACAGACGACAATGTCAGAGTTGCCACGCGTGATTTATCTGGGCGGGGAGCCCGGCTTCGAGGCCACCGTTGCCGCGCTTGCGGATGTCGCTGAGGTGAAGCACGTGGCGGCCGAGTTCGCCGCCGTGGCGGGATCGCTCGGCGATGCGGTCGGTATCCTGGACGCCTCGATGAAGGTCCGCCTCACCGATGCGATGATCGAGGGCGCGCCAAAGCTGAAGGTAATCAGCTGCGCGACCACCGGCTCGGATCACATCGAGCGGGGCGTGCTGGACGCGCGCAAGAATTCCAGTCCGGACGCTCAAGGAAGATCCGCAGGTGCTGCGCAATATCACGCCAGCCGCCGAATTGTCCTGGGCGCTGCTTTTGGGCTGCGCGCGGCGGCTGCGGGCGGCGGTGTCGCATACCCGGGACGGGCACTGGGTGCGCGAGGAATTTCCGGGCGTCATGCTCAACGGCAAACGGCTGGGGTTGATTGGCTGCGGGCGTATCGGCAGCTGGATGGCGCGCTACGCCCAGGCCTTCGGCATGAGTGTGATGGGCTACGACCCGCATCTCGCCGAATTGCCGGCGGGTGTCGAACGCGCCACGCTGGAACGGGTCATGGCCGAAAGCGATTTCATTTCGGTTCACGTGCATCTGAGCGACGAGACGCGTGGCCTCGTGAGCGCGGCCATGTTCGTGCTGGTCAAGCCGGGAGCGATCTTCATCAATACGTCGCGCGGCGCGATTGCGGACGAAAGCGCGCTGCTCGCGGCGCTGGAGTTGGGACGGTTGGCGGCGGCGGGCTCGGACGTGCTGGAAGGCGAGCCCGACATCGCCGGCCATCCGTTGGTGGCTTATGCGCGACGCCGCGACAATCTGCTCATCACGCCGCATTGCGGTGGTTACAGCCCCGATGCCGTGCGTTTGGTTTGTCGTCACGCGGCCGGCAAGATCCGCGAAGCGCTGGCCTGAGCTCATGCCCGATCTGAAACAGCTGGCGCACGAGATCGCAGCCGCGGGCCATCGCTACGCCTTCGGCATTACGGGGTCGGGTGCGAGTCTGACCCTGGCCGATAGCCTTGAAAGCGCCGGCGTCGGTTTCGTGCGCACGGCGTTCGAAGGCGCCGCAGCGATGATGGCGGGAACCGTGGGTCGCTTGACCGGCCACGCCGGGGTCGCCATGGCGATCAAGGGACCGGGATTGGCTAACATGGTACCGGGCCTTGCGGTGTCATGGTTCGAGTCGTTTCCGATGGTGGGCATTGTTGAGGCCTATGCAGCGGGTTCGCCGCCGGCAAAGGCGCATAAGCGCTTGGATCATCACGGCCTGATCGCGCCGGTGAGCAAGGGCGTGCGCGCCTTGGCGGATGAAGGCCCCGGGTTCGCCGATGCGGCGCGCTACGCCGAAACGGAGTGCCCCGGTCCCGTATTGCTGGAACTCACGGGCGAAAAGGGAACGCGGGAACGGCCGTGGCCGCAGGGCGTGGCGCGGCCGGCCGGTGATGCTGGCGCGGCCCTGCGTCTGGTGGAGGCGGCGCGGCGGCCGGTGGTGATCGCCGGCACCCTGGCGATCCGCAGAGGCTGGGGAGCGCAACTCAGCCGGCTTTCGATTCCGGTGTTTTCGACCGCTGCGGCAAAAGGCGTCGTGGACGAGCGCTTGCCGCAGGCCGCCGGCGTCTACACGGGCGTCGGCCTCGAACTCACGCCGGAAGCGCGCCTCATGAAGGAGGCCGACCTCGTCATCTGTCTGGGGGTGCGGCCGACGGAAGTGCTGGCGACAAAGCCGTTCCCGTGCCCGTCGGTCGGCTTCGATTGCCTCGGCGACGTCCCCGGCAGCGATGCCTTCGGCTTTGCCGTGACCGTGGATGACGCCGCAGTGGACGACGTGTTTGCGGCCTTGGCAGGAAAAGGCTGGGGTCTCGATGCGCTTGCCGAATGCCTGACGGCGCTCGAAACGCAAATGCAGACCGGGCCGTTCCTGCCGGCGCAGACGTTCACTGCGCTGGCGGAGCAGTTCGGGCCGGACGTGCGGATGATGATGGACACCGGCTATTTCTGCACC
Source organism: uncultured Pseudomonadota bacterium (assembly GCA_963829755.1). Taxonomy (GTDB): domain Bacteria; phylum Pseudomonadota; class Alphaproteobacteria; order Rhizobiales; family Xanthobacteraceae; genus Pseudolabrys. The sequence continues at coordinate 236,478 of CAWHJV010000016.1, forward strand.
ATTGGCGAGCATGCCTGGCGGGCGCCCGCGCCCGATCTTTGCTTGCTGTCGGGGCAAGGCCGTTACATGGGCACCGGTGTGCCGATGGGCCTGGCGGCCACCCTGGTCGATAGGTCACGGCCGACCATTGCCGTCGTCGGCGACGGCGGCATCGGCATGTATGCCGGCGAGCTGCGGATTGCCGTCGAACGGCGCCTGCCGTTTCTCGTGGTCCTCATGACCGACGGGCGTTTCGGCTCGGTCGCCACCCGCGCCTTGAAGGATAGCTTGACGCTGGCGCCGCTGACCCTCGAAGCGCCGAGTTGGCTGCCGATCATGGAAGCCATGGGCTTTCACGCCGCAGCGGCCAATTCCGCGGCAGCGTTCCAGGAGGTCTTGGCGCAGTGGGATCCTGAGGCCGGGCCGGGCTATATCGAAGTCTCGTACGCGCCGGGACCGTACGAGAAGATGGTCGAACGAATTCGTTGAGGACGGGGTTGAGCAAGCACATCCTGGTCATCGGCAGCGGCAGCGTTGGAAAGCGCCACGCGCGCAATCTGCACGCGCTCGGCTGCCGCATCTCGAGCACCGATCCGCGCGGCGATCGGCTGGCCGAACTCGCGGCCGAGACACCGGTCGTGAGCCAGTTCGCGACCGTCGAAGAGGCCCTGCGCGCAGGCACGGACTACGCCGGCGCGGTTGTCGGCTCGCCGCCCAGTGTGCATGTGGCGCAAACCAAGGTATGCTTGGCGGCGGGGATTCCGGTCTTGCTGGAGAAGCCGGTCGCGCCATCGCTGGAGGACGCCGCGGATCTCGCAACCGCGGCGCGGGCGAGCGCGGTTCCCGTGCTGCTGGGCTACACGTGGCGCTGGTGGCCGCCGCTGCGGCGCGTGCACGAACTGCTGGCGGCGCAAGCGGTTGGGCCGTTGCGGTATGTCCAGTTCCACATGTCGGCGCATCTCGCCGATTGGCATCCTTGGGAGCGCTATCAGGACTTCTTCATGGCGAGCCAGGCGCTCGGCGGCGGCGCGCTGCTCGACGAGAGCCACTGGATCGATCTCGCGCTGTGGCTGTTCGGCCTGCCGACGTTGCTATCGGCCCGGATCGAGAAGCTGAGCGATCTCGCTATCGATAGCGACGACAATGTCGACATGCTGATGGTCTATCCCGACAACTTGCGGGTCAGCGTGCATCTCGACATCTACGGCCGGCCGCATGAGAAATTCATCCGTTTCGTGGGGGAGGGTGGCACGCTGCTCTGGAGCGCAGATCCCAACCGGGTGTTGGTCGGCCACGAAAGCGCCGGATGGACGTCGGTGGAAGACTTCGCCTGCGAACGCAACGATATGTTCGTCGCTGTCGCAGAAGAATTCATCGGCATGCTCGACGGCGCGCCGTCGACGACCTGCACCCTGGACGACGGCCTGCGCGTCCTGAAGGTGATCGAGACCGCGCGCCGATCCAGCGCCGACGGCCGCGCGGTCGTCTTGGATGCATGAGGGGGACAGGCACGTAACGTGGCTATGAACGACCTGACGATCCTGGCGGTGGTGCCGGCGCGTGGCGGCAGCAAGGCCATTCCGCGCAAGAACCTGTGTCGGATCGGCGATCGGTCGCTGGTCGGCCACGCTGCGGCCGTGTGCCAGGCTTTGCCCTGGATCGATCGAGCCGTGCTGTCCACCGACGACGCGGAAATCGCGGAGGAGGGCCGTCGGTGCGGACTTGACGTGCCGTTCATGCGGCCGGCCGAGCTCGCGGGCGACCGCTCGACCTCGGTCGACATGTGGCGGCATGCCTGGCTCGCCGCGGAGGAAGTATTCGGCATGCGTTTCGACGCGTCCGTCCTGCTCGAGCCGACCAGCCCGATGCGCCGGCCCGCGGATGTCGAGCGCACGGTGCGGGCCTTGATCGACGGCAACCATGCGGCCGCGGCGACGGTCAGCCGCACACCGGCCCACTACACGCCGCACAAGACGCTGAGGGTCGGCGAGGACGGTAACATCGGCTTCTATCTCGAAGGGGGCGCCCGCCACAGCCTCAGGCAGACGATCCCCGCCTACTATCATCGCAACGGCATCTGCTACGCCGTCCGTCGCGATACGCTGGTAGAAAATGGGCACATCCTGGAAGAGGATTGCGCCGCCGTCGTCATCGAGCGACCGGTGGTCAATATCGACGACGCCTTCGATCTGGAGCTGGCGGCGTTTCTCCATGCGCGGTCGGCGAGAACGTCGCCGAATGGGGTCTGATCGTGGCCGTGGGGGCTTTATTGACTTTGACCGAATGGGACGACGCGCAACTCATTGAGGCGCTTAAGTCCGACCGTTCACCGATTCTGTTTGGGAGTTCGGTAGGGCGCAAGATCATCTCATCGATGCGCAAGGGCATCCTGCACTCCTGCGCGCGCTCGCTCCTCAAACAGGTGCGCGAACGCACACGTGCGCATAATGCCAAGAACGTTCTCGCGCATTACGAAACGTCCTTTGACAAGAGCCCGGACGATTTTCTGGCTGGCTTTTCTGCGCGGCAAAGGCAACTGCCTTACAGGATCGCGGGGCAATCGATCGTCTGGGCGAATCCGCTGCGCGCTGCTGCGATCAGCCGCCGCCGGCTGCTCGACGCGGTGACGAGCCTCAACCCGCAAACGGCTTGTGAAATCGGTTTCGGCAGCGGGCAGAACCTCATCTATTTCGCTTCGAAGCTGCCCAATACCAGATTGAGTGGCTTTGAATTGACCGAATCAGGAACCCGCCTGGCCCGGGCCTTGCAATCGCAGGATCTTGCTGGTACCGCGTTCGGCGATCAGTTCGGGCTGCGGTCCGAAGACCGACAAGCGATTTCGAATGTCGATTTCCGCCAAGGTTCCGCGTTCTCGCTGCCGTGCCAGGACAAGTCATTTGACGTCGTTTTTACTCATTCGGCGTTGGAACAGATGCACTCCGGCGTCGCGACGGCGCTGCCCGAGATTCGCCGCGTCGCCAAGCGTTACGTCGTTCTGCACGAGCCCTTTGTCGACGTGAACGAATGGTGGAGACAGTTGTTTCTGGTCTGCAAAAACTATTTCTGGCTGAGATCGGCCGATCTGCCGCGGCATGGTTTGCGCTCCTGGTGCTGCTGAGACAACTTCCGGTGAAGCCGACGTTCGCGTACGGAATTTTGGTCGCGGAAGTGGTGTAGCAGCGAATCCAAGATGCGTAGGCTTGAGGAATTCTATTGATGGTTAGCCGATCACCTATCTTCATCGGCGGCTTGTTCAAGTCCGGTACGACGCTGCTCCGGACTATGATCGGCCAGCATTCCGCTATCGCATCCGGGCTGGAAACGTATTGGTTCGATCTGGATTGGGATGGTCCGCGGGACGCGGCCTTCGAGGAGCGCGTGCAACGGCTTGCGAAATTTTATGCGGTTTCGCAGCAAGAGATGGACAGCTATATCTCCGCGCCCAGCGCCGAAGGCTTCCTCGACTTGTTGCTGGCCGCGTTCGCGCAGCAGCAGGGTAAGAAGCGCTGGGCGGAGAAAACGCCGGGCAATGTCCTGCATATGGATCGTATTGTGGCGGCGTGGCCCGATGCCAAGATCGTTCACATCATTCGCGACCCCCGCGACGTGTTTGCCTCTTTGCGGCAGGCGAGCAAGTGGGACTCGGTAGATGAGTTCATCTCGCGTTGGAGCCTGTTTCTCGGGACGGCGGAGAAGACCAAGCAGGCCGGAACGATCGGCCCGGATTGCTACCTCGAGATCCGCTACGAGGACCTTGTCGGGCGGCCGGAAGAGACCATGCGGTGCGTGATCGATTTTGTCGGCGAGCCATGGGAGCCCGAGGTCGGACGCTTCGACGGGAATCCGGCGGAATTCGAACGAGTGCGCGAGGTCACCGGCAAGGAGAGCACCACTTTGATGCGGCTTGGAGAGCCGATCAGCGACAAGCGCGTCTCAATCTGGGCGCAGGTCCTGGCGCCGACCGAGATCGACGCCATCCATGCAGCCGCCGAGAGGCGGGGATTGGGAGTGCTGATGCGCCGGCTCGAACGGCAGTCGAATGGAGATTGACGTCGTGTCGGCTCCAAACGGCGGCCTGCTGCTGATCAACTATCACTACGTGCGCGACGCGGAATATCCGCATCCGGGAATCTATCCGATTGGTCCAAATGCGTTTCGGCAGCAAGTGCGGGATCTGACCGACCAGCTTCGCGCCGCCACACCGGAGGAAGTCGAGGCGTTCGGCCGCGGCGAGTGGACGTTCGAGAAGCCCGCGGTGTTCTTCACGTTCGATGACGGCTTGGTGGACCATTTGTTGGTTGCCGCGCTTTTGAACGATCAGAACGTAAAGGGGGCATTCTTCGTCTCGTCACGCCCATTGGTGGAGGGCCGGCCGCTTGCCGTCCACAAGGTGCATTGGCTGCGGGCCACTACGCCGCCGGCGGCCTTTAGATCCGAATTCTTGGGCATGATCGACCATGGTGAAATGCCGCCGATAGGCGCCGCGATGAAGCACAATGCGCGTGCCACCTATGTCTACGACACGCCGGAAGATGCCGAGCTGAAATATCTGATGAATTTTGTGCTGCAGCCGGAAGCAGTTGATCGCGTCACCGAGCGCATGCTGGCGGCCCGTGGCGTCACCAATGCGGAATTCTGCAGGGAATTCTATATCTTGAATCCGGCGGAGTTCAGGGCGCTGGCGTCGGCCGGGCACGTCATCGGGTGCCACGGGCACAGTCATCTGCCGTTCACGTCATTGCCGGAAGATCGGCTGGCGGAGGAAATCAACTGCTGCATTGCGTGTCTGACCGACGTATCGGGCCGACGGCCGAACTGGGTTTCGTATCCCTATGGCAGCCCGACGGCGGTTCCGGCCGACCCCCATAGGTTTTGTCAGGACTTCGGATTCGCCATTGGTCTGACGCTGACGCGCGACTGGAATCATCCCGGTCAAGCGTCGGCCGCGCTCAACCGGATCAATACCAACGAAGTGCATCGATATCTGTCGTTTTAGTTGTGTTGCTCGGGCCGCAATGAAAGTTCTTATTTTTGTCGAGGTGGACGTGGTCGTTCGCCATTTTATTCATTCGCATGCGTTCAGCGAGCTCATCGAGAAGCATGACGTCGCATTCGTGTTTCCGGAGCCGGGACACAAGCGGATGGGGACGGTGAACGCCGCCAATCTCGATCTCGGGCGCGCCCGGCGGCTCGAGTTGCCATCGTATCCGCGGCGGCTGTCGTTGTGGCGCTGGCTATATTTCGTCGACATGATTCGATCTCGGCCGGGGATCGAGCGGCGGCAATTGGCCTCGATGCGCCGGGTTTTCCGCGCTGGTAACGGGCTCAGAAACTACACGTTATATAGGGTTCTCGGTCTTCCGGTAGTGTTCCAGATATTTCGCTCGGTCGTGCACGAGCTGTTGAAACGCTGCCCGCACGCCCGGCTCAATGAGATGATCCGCGATGAAAAGCCAGACGTTCTTGTCCATCCTTGCGTGCTCGAAGGGGTGTACATCAATGATGTCGTGGAAGTTTCGCAGAAATCGGGCATCCCACTTGTCGTCATCATGAACAGTTGGGACAATCCGGTATCCAAGCGCGCGGTCGTCGGCCGCGACTATTGGCTTTTGGTATGGGGGCCGCAGACGCGTAATCATGCCGTGCAATACATGGGTATGGCGCCTGAGCACGTCGTCGAATTCGGGGCCGCGCAATTCGATATTTACGCCGAAAGGCCGCGCTGGCGCCACGAGGCGTTGATGGCATCCTACGGAATCGATCCGAATATTCCGGTCCTGCTTTATGCGGGCTCGAGCAAACAGGCGGACGAATTCGCGCATCTGCAGCAGATCGACCGGGCGATCAGCGACGGGCAACTGCCGCGGATGGCGGTGATCTATAGGCCGCACCCATGGGGAGATGGCGGCCGGGACGGCAGGAGATTTTTTTCGCACCCCTGGCGGCACGTCGTTCTCGACAAGTCGATGCGCGAATATCTGGAGCGGATTCAGAAATATGGTAGAGCGCCGAAGTACATGGCCGATTATTCGGAGACGCGCGATTTGGTTGCCATGGTCGATGCCGTGGTATCGCCGCTTTCCACGATATTGCTGGAGGCGATGATGCTCGGGAAGCCGCCGATGTGCTTTCTTCCGGTCGATGAGCCGGACGCGCGGCACTTCAGGCTGGCCCAGGGACAGGTTCACTTCGACGATTTGTTCGCGATCCCGGAGCTTGTCGTCGCCGCGGGCGGTGAGCAACTCATCGAAGGGATACGCGAACTCATGAAGAAAACCTCGGACCCCTCATTGCCGGTTGTCTTGAAGGAACGGTCGCGTTTCTTCATTCGCCAGTTCGACGAGCCCTTTCGGACGAGAATCGTCCCGTATCTCGAGACGGTCAGCTGTGCAGGAAAATGCGCATAACCTATCTCTTTCGCGGCGGCAGGCGCGCGCGGCTGTCGGCGGCCGGTGAGACGCCGACCGAATTCTTCTACGGGTATCCGCAATTGAAAGCGAAGGGAATCGACGTTCGTTTGGTCGAGGATCGCGATGTCGGGCTCGGGCCGCCGCTGTCGTTGTTGGCGCGCCTGGCCGACAAACTGGCGTGGCCGTTCGGCGGCGTGCCTGCCGGAATGACGTTGTCGTTCGGGTTGGCCGGCGGAGGACGGCGGCTGGCGGACGCCGGCGTCGTCATAGCTACCACTAACAATATGGGGCTGGCGCTGGCGCTCGGCAAAGCGTTCGGGCTGGTGAGGGGGCGGGTGTTGCTGCTGGCCATGGGCCTATTGATGGAGCGCCCGGGCTGTCTCAGGCAGGCCGTCTATGCATTCCTGATGCGACGGCTTCAGGTCGCAACCATCTCCAAGGCGGAGCAGGCGTTCCTCGGCGCGATCTTTCCGGGACGTCCGGTGCACTATGTTCCCTTCGGTGTCGATGCCGGTTTTTGGCGCGCCAACGAGACGGCTGCCGGTGCCAGTGGCTATGCGCTGGCGATCGGCAATGACGCGCATCGCGACTGGCAGACGCTGGTTACGGCGTGGTCCGCAGACCTCCCGCTCTTGAAGGTCGTCACCAGCCTGCCGGTGCCGCCGGGCCCGGCCAATGTTGAGGTGATCTGCGGCGACTGGCGCTCGCAGCTCGTCAGTGATGCGAGCATTCGCGATCTTTACCGAGGCGCCGCCTTCGTCATCATCCCGCTTCACGACACGATCCAGCCGTCAGGGCAGAGCGCGTGCCTGCAGGCCATGGCCTGCGGCAAGGCCGTCATCCTGTCGGACATCAAGGGCCTCTGGAACCGGGATCTGATGATCGACCGCGAGGCCGTCATATTGACGCCGCCCGGCAACGCGGAGGCCCTGGCGGCGCGGGCGCGGCAGTTGGCGGAGGACCGCGACTTTGCCGTTCGTCTCGGGCAGGCGGCGCGCCGCGTGGTGGAGGAGCATTTGAACACCGAGCGCATGGCGGACGCCTTGCTGGATCTTGTGGAGCGCATGGATGCTTGAATCGACGGAGCACTACGGCGCCCGCTACCTCAGCCGCGTGCGGTGGATGTCGTTCGTTTATCAGGTCGCCACCTTGTCGGACCTGCGTCCGAGCCGTATCGCGGAGATTGGCATCGGGCCGGGTGTGGTAGGTGATATGATCAAGGCGACCTATCCGGATTGCGGCTACACGGCGATCGACATCGATCCCGCGCTGCGGCCGGACGTCGCCGCCGACGTCACCGCCTTGCCCTTTGCCGACGGTGCGTTCGATGCGGTGTTTTGCTGCCAGGTGCTGGAGCATCTGCCCTATGACCGGTTCGTGCCGGCCCTGACCGAACTGAAGCGGATCGTCACCCGTCTGGTTGTGTCTCTTTGCCGGATGAACCCCGTTCTTCTATGCCCGCGTTCGGGGGCGCCCGCCGGCGTTCCTGCCGCCGTTGTGGCGCGGTATGTCGCTTCCGCAGGCGCGCCCCAGCGCGCATCGAGTTCGCCAGCCACGGTCAGCATTATTGGGAGATCGGCGGAAGGGGCATCCGCCGCGCGCGGCCGCGTCGCCGAACGATCGCGACGGCCGCACGGTGCGCGGCCAGTTCCGCATGGTGGAGCGGCCTATTGGCATTTCTATCGTGTTCGACGGGTCCGCGATGAAGGTCGCGATCAGTCGCGATCCGGTCGAGGGACCGTGGGGCGGCGGCAACCGCTTCGTGCGGTCCTTGGCCGAGGCCTTGGCGCGCCGCGGGCACGAGGCGGCCTTCGCCGCGGGCCGATGATGTCGATCTGGCGCTCTCGTCGATCCGCGCGCCGCAATCCCAGCTCTCGTTCATGCCGGGCCATATCCTCTCGTATCTGCGGCGCATCCGCAGGCGGTTGTCGTGCATCGCATCAACGAATGCGACGAGCGCAAAGGCACGCGGCACATGAACCCGATGCTTGAAGCGCGCCAATTACACCGCGGATCACACCGTATTCATCGCGTCATGGCTCGAAGCGCTCGATCTGTGGCGGCGCGAGACACCCGCGTCGAGTCGTCATGAACGGCGCGGACGCGCGGCTGTTCCGGCCGGCGGACAAGACGCATGGGATGGATCGGCGCCGCTGAAGTTCATCACCCACCATTGGGGCGGCAATCGACTGAAGGGATTCGATGTCTACGAAGAGCTGGACCGCATGCTGGCGGATCCAGCGTGGAAAGACAGGATAGCGTTCACTTATGTCGGCCGGTTGCCGGAAGGCGTGTCGCTGGTCAATGCGCGCTGCGTTTCGGCGTTGAGCGGGGCGGCGTTGGCCGAAGAGTTGGCGAGCCACGACGCCTATATCACCGGTTCGCTCAATGAGCCGGCCGGCATGCATCATATCGAGGGCGCGTTGTCACGGGCTTGCCGTTGATTTATCGCAACAGTGGTGCGCTGCCGGAATATTGCAACGGCTTCGGCGTGCGTATCGACGGACCGGACCAACTGCCGGACGCCATCGGTCGAATGATGGCGGAATATTCGTCCTTTCGCGAAGCCATCAAGAGCTATCCGTATTCGGCCGAGAACATGTGCGCGGGCTATCTGGCGCTTTTTGATCGACTGATCGCCGATCGCAAGCGCATCGTCGCGGAGCGCCGCATTTGGCGCAACCCGATGCTCGTGCTGCGAAACCAGCTACCGATCTGACCGAACCAGAATCGCAATCGCAAAAATATGTCGAAAGTTGCCCTCGTCGTTGGCGTAACCGGACAAGACGGCGCCTATCTGGCCCGTCTGCTCCTGCGCAAAGGATATGTCGTTCACGGAACGTCGCGCGACGCCGGCTGGGCGCACCACGAAGGATTAAAGGCGTTGGGGCTGCAAGAGCAGGTCCAACTGCATTCGCTGGCGACGTCCGATTTCAGGTCGATGGCGACGCTTATCGAACGACTGCAGCCGTCCCACATTTATAACTTGTCCGGCCTGTCGTCGGTCGGGCTATCTTTCGATCAGCCGATCGAGACGATGGAAAGCATCGTCGTCGCAACCATAAATCTCCTGGAATCGCTGCGGCTGGTGAAGTCGGACGCGCGTTTCTACAATGCGGGATCGTCGGAGATGTTCGGCGACACGACCGGCGCGGCGGCGGACGAGAACGCCGCGGTTCAGCCCAAAAGCCCCTATGGAATTGCCAAGGCGGCGGCGGTTTCGCTGGTCAAGAACTACCGCGAGTTCCTACGGGTTGTTTGCCTGCTCCGGAATCCTGTTCAATCACGAGTCGCCGCTGCGACCGCTGCGGTTCGTGACGCGCAAGATGACGAATGCGGCGGTGCGCATCGCCCAAGGGGAACGCTTTCGACTCCAACTGGGAAACCTCTCGCCGCGGCGGGACTTCGGCTGGGCGCCGGACTATGTCGAAGCCATGCACGGCATGTTGAATTTCGACCAGCCGGAGGATCTGGTGATTGCGACGGGCGAACCGCATTCGCTCGAAGAGTTCGTCTCGGCAGCCTTCGCGGAAGTCGGGGTTGGATTGGCGGGATCACGTGGACATCGATCCGACGTTGCGCCGGCCGAGCGATATCAGCGTGACCTATGGGCAATGCTGAAAAGGCCCGACAACTGCTCGGCTGGCGCCCGACGGTCGGGTTCCGCGAGACTCATTTCGCGCATGGTCCGCGCGGAGACGGAAGGCGCAATGTCGGTATCATGAGTGCACGCCGTCTGATTTCCCGCCTCAAGCCGTTGGGTTACGCGGCCTCGGCCTATGGCCACCGCGCGCTGGCCGCGCGTGCCGGCATGGCGCCGCGCCATCCGCCGGTCGGAATCGTCATCGAACGGGCAGATTGGGCGATCCGATGGTGGGGCAGCTTTACCGCCGAGGAAGCCAACAAGCAGGCGCCCGGTTCGGCGTGGGTCACCACCAACCCCGCCGCGTTGACGTCGGGCGTCGTCGAATTCGGCTCGCAATATCAGTGGGTCGAGTGGGCGCCCTATCTGTCGCCCCGCTGCCGCTTCGTGAGCACGTTCTTTCACGGCAAGCCGGAGGACGGTCCTCAGGTGGCCAGGCACATCGACGCGTTCCTGGCTTCCGTGCCGCGTCTCAGCCGCATCGTCGCGTCGGCCACGCTGGTCGCCGACCGGCTGGCTCGATGGGGCGTGCCGCCGGCAAAGATCGCGGTCATCCCGATCGGCTGCGAGACAGGGCGCTTCGTGCCGCCGACGGAAGCGCAGCGCCAGGCCGCGCGCGCGCGTTTCGGCATCGGGCCGGACGATATCGTCGATCGGATCGTTCCAAAAGGACGGCGAGGGCTGGGGAGCCGGCGACAAACCCAAGCTGATCAAGGGGCCGGACGTCTTTCTCGCCGCCATCGAACGGCTTGCGAAGGAGTTGCCGATCTTCGTCCTGCTGGGCGGTCCCGCACGCGGCTACGTGCGCCAGGGGCTCGAGCGGCTGGGCATTCGCTACGCCTATCACTATGCGCCGGATCGTGACGAACTGGCCAAGCTTTATCACCCGTTGGATCTCTATCTGGTGACGAGCCGGGAAGAGGGCGGTCCGATGGCGCTGATGGAAAGCATGGCGTCGCACGTGCCGGTGGTGTCGACGCGTGTCGGCATGGCGCCGGACCTGATCGACGACGGCGTCAGCGGAGCCCTGGTGAATTCCGGGGACGTCGAGGCGATCGCCTCGCGCGCGATGGGGCTGCTCGCGCTGCCCGGCCGTGCCGCGGACCTCAAGGCCGCCGCGCGGCAATCCGTTCTCCGCGCGGACTGGTCCGTGGTCGCGCGCCGCCATATCGACGAGGTCTGGCGGCCGCTTGGCGCCGTCGAGCGAGACTGATTGGCGGGGCCCGAAATGGTGCAAGTCAGCAACAAACTGTCGGGCGACATCCGGCTCTGGCGAGCGGATCGAGCCTCGTGTTTGTGCAAGAGCGTCTGGCGCAACATCCGCGCACGGACGCGCGCAATTCTCAAATCCGTTTTGCCGCGTCCGTCGCGAACGCGCACGCCGAAGGTGCCGGGCTTGGTTGCGGATCGGGCCCGATGGCTTGCAGGCTGGCCCGGTTCGGCTATCGAGGCGCATTGTGCGGCGTGACTAGGGTTGATTGTCTATTGTCGTTCGTCCCGACGTGCCTGCACGGTCGTTCAACGCTACTGATGTCGTTCTCCGTCAAAGACGCTTTGCGTGCCGGCTATCGCGCCGCGATCGGCGCCGCTGCTTGCGCACTGCTGCCCTTGCGCGCGCGCGATGGCAAGATCGCGGTCTTCTATGGCGGGGCGCGTGCCGGTGATTTCGGCGGCACGCTGGTGAAGGTTCGGTTGCTGCAAAGCCGATTTCCCGAACACCGCATCGGCTTTTCACTGCTCTACATGCTATCCAACGCTATCTATCTGCCTCCGGCCGTCATCAACCGGATCCGCTCAGCGGGGGTTCCGCTCGTCCTTAACCAGAACGGTGTCTTCTATCCGGGCTGGTATCCGCACGGCTGGGAACGCGAGAATGCCCGTATGGCGGCGGTCCACGCCGTGGCCGACCACGTCTTTTACCAAAGCGAGTTCTGCCGCCGCTGCGCCGAGAAATTCCTGGGGCCGCGTTCCGGGACCTCCGAGATTCTCTACAATGCCATGGACACCACCCATTTCGTGCCGCGCGAGACGCCTGCGCCGGCGGGGCCCTTCATCTTCTTGGTCACCGGCAAATTCGGCAGTTCGACCGCCTATCGGCTGTCATCTTCGATTGCCGGCCTCGCGGCCGCGCGCGCCGGCGGCTTGGACGTGCGCCTGGAAATCGCCGGGGTCGTCGAGCCGGCGGTCTTGTCGGCCGCGCAGGCCGAAGTCGACGCGCTGGGGGTGGGCACCAGCGTCACTTTCCTCGGCCCATACAACGGCGCGCAGGCGCCCGCGATCTATCAGGCGGCGGACGCCTATCTCATGACCAAGCATAATGATCCTTGTCCGAACGCGGTTCTGGAGGCGATGGCTTGCGGATTGCCGGTGCTTTATTCCGCTTCGGGTGGAGTGCCCGAGCAGGTGGGGTCCGGAGGCCGGCTTTGGCCTTGCCGTGCCGGAGACGTTCGAGGAAGACGTTGCGCCGTCGCCGAATGCCATTGCCGAAGGCATGGCACATGTCCTACGACAACGGGCCGTTATGGCAGCAGCGGCGCGGAAGCGCGCGGTCGAACATTTCGATTTGGCGCAATGGTTTGCGCGGCATGAGGCGACATTTCGTTCTCTGGTGGGAAAGGCCCTATGAAGGCGCTGGGACTGAAATTTGCGAACATTCTTGCCGTCGTCTGGCAGCTGCTGCCGCAAAGCCTGCGGCTTCTGCTGCTGAAAGGCATGTTTGTCCTGGAGTCGCGCGGCGCGAATACCGAGCAGGGGCTGGCCCGCCTGTTCGCGTTGCAGGACGCGCTGGAACACGTGGTCAACGAGCGCGCCATGATTCACGGCAAAGGCGAACATCCCAAACACCAACTGACCAAGTACCACGCATTTTTCATCGAGCATGTTGCCGATGGGCAACGTATTCTCGACGTCGGCTGCGGCTACGGTGCCGTTGCGCGATCCATTGCGCGGGCGTGGCCGCGCGCCCAAGGTCACCGGCGTGGATTACGACAAGGGACGGCTGGGGCAGGCGCGGGGAAGTGACAACCCGTCCAATTTGTCCTTCGTCGAGCTGGATGCCACCAAGTCGGTGCCGCCGGGGCCGTGGGACGTGGTCGTGCTGTCGAATGTCCTGGAACATATCGTGGATCGCGTCGGATTTCTGTCCGCATTGGTCGCGAACACGCAGGCGAAGAAGTTTCTCATTCGGGTGCCGCATTTCGAGCGCGACTGGAAGATGCCGATGCGGCGTGCGGTTGGCGCGAACTATTATTCGGACCCCGATCACAAGATCGAGCCGACCCAGGCGGAGTTTCGCGACGAGACCGCGCGTGCCGGCCTCGTGATCGATGAATTGATCACGCCGTGGGGTGAGATCTGGGCGACGCTTCATCCCATGGAGAGATCGTCACCGTGACCGCTCCAGTCAGTCAGCATTGTCGTCCCATGCTACAACGGTGGCCGGTTTCTCGATCAGATGTTGGCGAGCCTCGATGCGCAGGTCTTTCGCGACTTCGAGGTGATTATCGTGGACGACGGCTCGACGGATCCGGAGACGATTGCGAAACTGGCGTCGCCGCCGGCGGGCGTCACGGTGGTTCGTCAGGCAAATGCCGGCCTGTCGGCCGCGCGCAACGCTGGGTTTCGGGCGGCGCGGGGCGATTTGGTGTTGCCGCTCGATTGCGACGATGCGTTGTCGCCGACCTTCTTGGCGGAGACGGTCGCCGCGCTGAAGGCGGCGCCGGAAGAGCTTGCGTTTGCATTCACGGATATGCGCGCGATCGGTGCCATCGAAGGGATCTTGCCAAGATACTTTCTCAGGTTCGATCAGCTGTTCCTCAACAGGTTGCCGTATTGTCTTTTGCTTCGGAAGCGCGCATGGGAGGCGGTCGGGGGTTACGACGAGACCATGCGGACGGCTATGAAGATTGGGAATTCAACATTCGGCTGACGGCGGCGGGCTTCTGCGGCGTTAAAATTCCTCAGCCGCTCTTTATTTACTGCGTGAGCCCGGACGGAATGTTGATGAGCCGATCGGCTCGCCTGCATGGCAAATTGTGGCGCGATATCCTTCGGCGTCATTCCGAGATCTATAATTGGAAGTCGCTGCGTGAGCTGAAGCGGCGTTGGCGTGAGCCGGGCTCTCGCTTCAACCTCGGAATGGCAATGTTCTTGGTCTGGGGCGGTCACTTCTTGCCTGCCCGCTTGGTCAGTATGTTATTCTACCATTTGCTTCAGACAGTGCATTGGCTTCGCTGGCGACGTGGCGTGCTGCCGGTTCCCGCAATAGACGCCAGACATTGAATTCCGAAAGCGGGACGAGCGAGGAAAGGATCGTCAGGATGACCCGCGCGCGTTGCTCTGATTACGGGCGTTACCGGCCAGGATGGCGCCTACTTGGCCGAATTCCTGTTGCGGAAGGGATACATGGTGCACGGCATTCGCCGCCGTTCGTCGTCGTTCAATACCAGCCGCGTCGAGAGCCTCTATCAGGATCCGCACGAGAAGCGGCTCTGCGTTTCCTGACTGCACTATGGCGACATGACCGATGCCACCAATCTGATCCGTATCGTGCAGGAAACGCAGCCGGATGAGATCTACAATCTGGCGGCGCAAAGCCACGTGAAGGTTTCGTTCGAGACGCCGGAATACACCGCCAATTCGGACGCGCTCGGAACGTTGCGTATGCTCGAGGCTATCCGCATCCTGGGGATGGAAAAGAGGGTGCGCTTCTATCAGGCCTCGACGTCCGAACTCTACGGCGGCGTCTACAAGGAGCCGCAGAGACGAGGCGACGCCGTTTCATCCGCGCTCGCCCTATGCTGCGGCCAAGCTTTACGCCTATTGGATCACCGTGAATTACCGCGAAGCCTACGGCATGCATGCCTCGAACGGCATTCTGTTCAACCATGAGGGGCCGACGCGCGGCGAAACCTTCGTGACGCGCAAGATCACCCGCGCCGTCGCCGCGATCGAATGCGGGCAGCAGGAAAAGCTCTATCTCGGCAATCTCGACGCGCGGCGCGACTGGGGCCACGCGCGCGACTACGTCGAGGGCATGTGGCTGATGCTGCAGCAGCCGGAGCCGGACGATTACGTGCTGGCGACCGGCGAGGAACACTCGGTGCGCGAGTTCGTCGAGAAGGCGTTCGCGCATGTCGGCCGCAAGATCGTCTGGCAGGGCGAGGGCGCGGCGGAACGCGGTGTCGAGCAGGGTTCGGGGCGCGTGCTGGTCGAGGTCGATCCGCGCTACTTCCGGCCGACCGAGGTCGAATGCCTGGTGGGCGATCCGTCGAAGGCGCGCCAGAAGCTCGGCTGGAAGCATCGCGTGAGTTTCGACGAGCTGGTCAGCGAGATGGTGAGCGAGGACCTCAAGATCGTGCGCGGCGATTCGCCGCGGCGCAACGGGTCGCACGATTGAGCGATTTCCGGCGATGTGCGGCATAGCGGGGCTGGTCGATCTCGGCGGCCTCGATCCGGCCGCCGCCGACGCGCGCAGTCGATGCCGCGTTGGCGCGTCTCGGCATGCGCGGGCCCGACGACCAAGGCGTCTGGCGCGATGCGCATTGCGCGCTGGTGCATACGCGGCTTGCCATCATCGACTTGTCGCCGCTCGGGGCCCAGCCGATGCATCGCGATGGGCTGTCGATCACCTACAACGGCGAAATCTTCAATTATGCCGAGTTGCGCGCCGAGCTTGCCGCGCTCGGCCATGCTTTCCGCTCGCATTCGGACACGGAAGTCATTCTGGCCGGCTGGCGGCAATGGGGCGAGGGGCTGCTGCCGCGCCTCGTCGGCATGTTCGCATTCGCGATCTGGGACGCCGCCAAGCCGCGTCCTTTATGCGGCGCGCGACCGGTTCGGCGAAAAGCCGTTTCTGTATGCCAGCTCGGGCCGGGCGCTGGCGTTCGGCTCCGACCTGATTGCCTGCGAGGCCATGCTGGGCGAGCGGCGGCCGGTCGATCCCGGCGGCGTTGCGCGCCTTGTTCACGCTTGCGGTTCATTCCGGATCCGGCTTCGATTGCGGCCGGGCGTTCGCAAGTTGCCGCCGGGTCATGTGCTGCGCTTCGACGACAAGGGCGTCAGCGTCACGCCGTGGTACGATCTGGCGTCGGCGCGCGCCGCCGCATCAGGCGGATACGGCGACGTGTCGCGGAGGAATTGCGCCGGCGTTTCGACGCGGCGGTGTCCGGCGCGCCTGGTAGCGGATGTGCCGGTCGGCGTCTTCCTGTCCGGCGGGATCAACTCGGCGCTGGTCGCGGCGTCGGTCGCCGCCACCGGCGCCAAGCTCAAGACCTTCACTGTCGGGTTTCGACGGCGCGGGCGGTTATTACGAGGAGCGCCCGCTCGCCGCTGCCGTGGCGCGGCATCTGGGCGCCGAGCACACCGAGATCGCGGTCAGCGCCTCGCGCGTTGGGGAGGCGCTTGATGGGGTCTTTCAGCGGCCTCGACGAGCCTTTCGCGTGATTCGTCGGCGGTGCCGACCTATCTCGTTTCGGAGGCGACACGCCGACGTGTCAGCGTCGTTCTTACCGGCGACGGCGCCGACGAGGTCTTCGGCGGCTATCGCCGCTATTGGTCCGAGCTCTATATTGGTGCCTGGCAGCGCGTGCCGCGGCCGCTGCGCCGCATGGTGCAACGCGGTTTGTCGGCGCTGCCTGAGGGCAAGCATCATCCGGTGCTCGAGGTGGTCCGCCGTGCTGCGCCGTTTCGTCGATACCGGCAATGAGGATCCGGTGCGGCGGCAGGCAGGCTGGATGCGCCTGATGCCGGAAACGGAAATCGACCGGCTGCTGGCGCCAGCTGCGGCGCCGCCCATGGCGCTCGAGAAGGCGATCGCGCGGCTGCGGGCTGCCGCGAGCGACGACGACGCCGTCAACGCCATGCTGGCCTGCGACGTGGCGCTGGAATTGCCCGGCGATATGCTGGTGAAGGTCGATCGCATGAGCATGGCGCATGCCTTGGAGACGCGCACGCCGTTCCTCGATCAGCGGGTCGTGGAATGGGCCTTCGCCATGCCGGGCGCATCCAAGCTCGCGCTCGCCGGCGGCAAGCCGGTGGGAAAACGTGTCCTGCGCGAGGCGTTCCGCGACCGGCTCCCGGCGGAAGTCTTCAGCCGCCCCAAGCGCGGCTTTGAAATGCCGGTCGCGGACATGCTCGCCGGCCCCGCTGCCGAGCGCCTGCGGGCCGCCACCGATCCGGCCGCGTTGAAGCGGCAGGGCCTGTTCGATCCGGACACGGTGAGGCGCTGGAAAGACGATCTTGCCAGAGGCCGGCGCGATACCGCATGGCATCTGTGGACGCTGCTCGCATTTCAGGAATGGGCGCGGATTCATCGCCGGGCCGAAGCCATATCACCATAGGAGCTGCCGAGTATGCGCCGCGACGATCGCGCTTATGATGAATCCGAAGGCCACGACGAGATCGCCGCGATCGAGGCGCAATGGACGGGTTACTGGGAGGCGCAGGGCGGGCCGCAGGGCCGCGCCGACCGTATCCCGCGCAAGGCCGAATTCAAGATCATGTGGCCCTATCTGTCGAAGTTGCCCAAGGGCAGCCGGGTGCTCGATGGTGGATGCGGCCTGGGCGATTGGGTGGTGTGGCTGACGCGGGCCGGTTATCCCACCGTCGGCCTCGACGTTTCGCGCCTGACGATCGGCAAGCTAAAGCAGATGTTTCCCGATATGGAGTTCGCCGTTGGCGACATCAGGGAAACGGGATTTCCCGACGGCGCCTTCGACGCCTATTTCTCCTGGGGCACGTTCGAGCATTTCGAGGAAGGGTTCGACCGCGTCGTCGGGGAAGCATTCAGGGTGCTGAAGCCGGGCGGTTGGCTCTTCACGTCGATGCCGTTCGTCAACCTTCGCCACGCATTGCGCGACACCTTGATGGAGCCATGGCGTCTGCCGCCGCAGACCGCCCGCACGCGCTTCTATCAATGGCGGCTGACGCGCGGCGAACTCGCGACGATCCTCTCGCGCCATGGCTTTGCGGTCGAGGATGTCAAGATCATCGGCAAACGTCAGGGGTTGCAGCGCTGGTTGCAGCAACTGACCGGCATATCGGCGACCTCCACGGTGGCCCGCGGCTTCGCTGTCCTGGCGGCGCCGCTCGTGCCCAAGGCCTTAATCGGGCACATGATTCTGGCTATTGCCCGCAAGCCGCAAACCGCGCATAGGGCACGGCGAACAGGGAAGGCAGACAGGTGTCGCACGGACGCAAAATCGCCGTCATCGGGCTCGGCTACGTCGGCTTGCCGGTCGCCGTGGCGTTTGCCCGCGCCGGGCGTGCCGGTCGTCGGTTTCGACATCGACCGCAAGCGCGTCGATGAGCTGCGCGCGGGGCACGACCGTACCCGCGAGGTCGAAGCGGCGGAGCTCAGGCATGAGAGTCTGCGCTACGAAAACGATCCCGCGCGCCTCAAAGAAGCCGATTTCCACATCGTCACCGTGCCGACGCCGATCGACGGCGCCAACCGGCCCGATCTCGGCGCCATGCTGGCGGCCTCGCGGACCGTCGGCCGGCGTGCTCAAGAAGGGCGACATCGTCGTCTACGAATTCGACGGTCTATCCCGGCGCGGTCGAGGAAGACTGCGTGCCGGTGCTGGCGGCGAGTTCCGGCCTCGTCGCCGGCCGCGACTTCACGGTCGGCTACTCGCCCGAGCGCATCAATCCCGGCGACAAGACCCATCGCTTCGAGACCATCGTCAAGGTCGTCTCGGCGCAGGACGCCGAGACCCTCGATATCGTGGCGAATGTCTACGGCTCGGTGGTCACGGCGGGCATTCATCGCGCGCCGTCGATCAAGGTGGCGGAGGCCGCCAAGGTCATCGAGAACACCCAGCGCGACCTCAACATCGCCTTCATGAACGAGTTGTCGGCGATCTTCCACCGGCTTGGCATCGACACCGGCGACGTGCTGGCGGCCGCCGCGACCAAATGGAATTTTCTCAACTATCCAGCCGGGCCTTGTCGGCGGCCACTGCATCGGCGTCGATCCGTATTACCTGACCTACCGTGCCGAGAAAGCCGGCTACCATCCCGAGATCATCCTGGCCGGCCGCCGCATCAACGACGGCATGGGCGCGTGGGTCGCTCGCGAATGCGTGCGCAGTCTGATGAAGCGCCATTGCACCGATCCGCTGGTGACGGTGCTGGGCGTGACCTTCAAGGAAGACGTGCCCGACATCCGCAACTCCAAGGTCGTCGATATCGTGCGCGAGCTCGAACGCTTCGGCGTTCGCACCCAGGTGCACGATCCCTTCGCGCTGGCCGAAGAAACCGAGCACGAATACGGCCTCGCGCTGACGCCGCGTGAGGCGCTCGCGCCCGCCGACGCGGTCGTTCTGGCCGTGGCGCACCGCGCCTATCTGGACGAAGGCTGGCCGTTGATGCAGCGACTGCTGCGCGGCGGCAAGGGAACCGTGCTCGACGTGAAATCGCGACTCGCGCGCAAGCAGAAACCGGAAGGCATCGATCTATGGCGGCTGTAGCGCCTGTTCTGGTCACCGGGGCCGCCGGCTTCATCGGTTTCCACGTCGCCAGACGTCTGCTGCGAGAACGGCCGCGCGGTGGTCGGTCTCGACAATCTCAACGCCTACTACGACCCCAAGCTGAAGGACGCGCGCCTGGCCGAACTGGCGCGGCTGCCGGGCTTCACGTTCGTCAAGCTCGATCTCGCCGACCGCGCGGGCATGGCGGCGCACTTCGCCGAGCATCGGTTTCGCAATGTCGTCCATCTCGCGGCGCAGGCCGGCGTGCGCCATTCGCTGGTCGATCCGTACGCCTATGTCGACGCCAATCTGGTCGGCTTCGCGAACATTCTCGAAGGTTGCCGCCATAACGGTTGCGAGCATCTGCTGTTACGCGTCGTCGTCCTCGGTCTACGGCGCCAACACGCATATGCCGTTCTCGGTACACGACAACGTCGACCATCCGCTCAGCCTTTACGGCGCCTCCAAGAAGGCCAACGAACTGATGGCGCATGCCTACGCGCATCTGTTCCGGCTGCCGACCACGGGCCTGCGCTTCTTTACCGTCTATGGTCCGTGGGGCCGCCCCGACATGGCCTTGTGGCTTTTCGCCGAGGCCATTCTGGCCGGCGAGCCGATCAAGCTGTTCAACAACGGCGACATGCGCCGCGATTTCACCTATATCGACGATATCGTCGAGGCGATCGTCCGCCTGGTCGATCACGCGCCGGCGCCGAATCCGGCCTGGTCGGGCGAAGCGCCCGATTCCGGCTCCAGCAACGCGCCGTGGCGAGTCTACAACATCGGCAACAACAATCCGGTCGAGCTGCTGGAGGTCGTGCGCCACCTGGAAGAGGCGCTCGGCGTGAAGGCCAAGCGCGAATTGCTGCCGATGCAGCCCGGCGACGTGCCGGCCACCTATGCCGACGTCGACGATCTCATGCGCGAGGTGGATTTCAAGCCGGCGACGCCGATCGGCGAGGGCATCGCCAGATTCGTCGATTGGTACAAGCGATACCACGGGCTCTAGCCCCGCATTGACGACAAGGAGAGTTGGCAGGCGATGACGGATCGTGTTGCACTGATTACCGGTATCACCGGCCAGGACGGCGCCTATCTGGCGGAGATGCTGCTCGGCAAGGGCTACATCGTCCACGGCGTCAAGCGGCGCTCGTCCTCGCTCAATACGCAACGCGTCGACCACCTCTACGTCGATCCCCATGTCGAAAACGTGCGGTTCTTCCTGCATTACGGCGACATGACCGACGCCACCAACCTGATCCGGCTGATGCAGGAAACGCAGCCGACCGAAATCTACAATCTCGCTGCGCAAAGCCACGTGCAGGTCAGCTTCGAGACGCCGGAATACACGGCCAACGCCGACGCGCTCGGCACGCTGCGTCTGCTGGAAGCGATCCGCATCCTGCGCATGGAGGAGCGCGCCCGGTTCTACCAGGCTTCGACCTCGGAGCTCTATGGTTCCTCGCCGGCGCCGCAGAACGAGGCGACGCCGTTCGCGCCGCGCAGCCCCTACGCCGCCGCCAAGCTCTATGCCTACTGGATCACGGTGAACTATCGCGAAGCCTACGGCATGCATGCCTCGAACGGCATCCTGTTCAACCACGAAAGCCCGATCCGCGGCGAGACCTTCGTCACCCGCAAGATCACCAACGCGGTGGCCGCCATCGAGATGGGACGGCAGGAGACGCTGTTCATCGGCAACCTGAACGCCCAGCGCGATTGGGGGCACGCGCGCGACTACGTCGAAGGCATGTGGGCGATCCTGCAGCAGCCGAAGCCCGACGACTACGTGCTCGCGACCGGCGAAACCCACACCGTGCGGGAATTCTGCGAGCGCGCCTTCGCGGTCGTCGGCCGGCGTATCCGGTGGCAGGGCGAGGGCATCGACGAAGTCGGTATCGACGAGGCGAGCGGCAAGGTCCTGATCCGGGTCGACCCGCGCTATTTCAGGCCGACGGAAGTGGATGTCCTGCTCGGCGACGCCTCGAAAGCCCATGCCAAGCTCGGCTGGAAGCACAGCGTGAGCTTCGACGAACTGATCACGCAGATGGTGACGAG
Source organism: uncultured Pseudomonadota bacterium (assembly GCA_963829755.1). Taxonomy (GTDB): domain Bacteria; phylum Pseudomonadota; class Alphaproteobacteria; order Rhizobiales; family Xanthobacteraceae; genus Pseudolabrys. Next base: position 258,038 of record CAWHJV010000016.1, read on the forward strand.
CGATCTCGAAACGATCCGCGCCGTCAAGATGGATTGACGCCGCTGTCCGCGACGATCTCGCGGTCCTCGTCACGCGCCGCTTGGGCTTCCGCGCGCTGCCCGCCCAGCACCCACACCAGGCCGCCGAGCACGCCCAGCATCAGATAGCTGACGCCGAACAGGATGGAGACCAGGAGGCCGTCGCTCTGCGGCAGGCCGGCATAGGCGAAGGCCGCGACCATGGCGCCCTCGCGCACGCCCCAGCCGGCGATCGAAATCGGCACCACCGCAATCAGGGCAACCGGCAGCACGACGAAGATGGCGTTGGCGAGCGACAGGTCGGCGTTGATGGCGTGTGCGACGCACCAGGCGCATAGCGCCGTCAGCATGTGGCTCATGACGGAAATCAATGCGACTACCCCAAGGTGCGGGGCGTGCGCAGGATGCCGATGGCGACGGTCGCGCTGGCGGCGATATGCCGCGTCAGCGACCAGCGCTGCAGGAAGCGCCAGCGCTCCCAGCCGAGCACGAGGAAGACCAGCCAGCCGGCGAGGCTGCCGAGCCCGATCACCAGGAGTGCGATGCGCCCGATGGGATCGTGCACCAGCGCGAAGGTCCACGGCAGGCAGACGACGACCACGCTCGCCAGCACGACAAGCCCGATCAACCGGTCGAGCAGCACCGAATAGCTCGCCACGCGCCAGTCGCGCTGCTTGCCGAGCAGCCAGATGCGCATGGCGTCGCCGCCCACGCTGGACGGCAGCGTCTGGTTGAAAAAGGTGCCGATCATGGTGAAGCGGAACAGCCGCTTGAACGGCATCGACGCGCCGCATTGGCGTATGACCTGCTGCCAGCGCAGGGCGAGCAAAGCCGTCTGGCCGATAAGGACGACCACCGACAGCGCCAGCCAGCCGATCCGGACCTGCCGCAGCCGGTCGGCGACCGTGTCCAGGTCGACCAGCCGCAGCGCGAAATACAGCAGCAGCCCGGATACGGCGGCCTTCAACAGCAGGGATATCGCCTTGCGCATCGCCGGGTCGTCGCTGGGTTGTTGCGGGCTCATGGCGCGCGCGGGCCCGCCCCGGGCCCCTGCCGCCGGAGCCCATCCGGTTGCCGGTTCGCCACGGGTAAGTCAAGCAGGCGGGGACGGGGCCTCGAAAACCGTCTCCCGCGGCTTGCAACCGGCCGCGCCCCTTGTCATGGGTAGGGCCGAGGGACCGATGTCCGAAGAGGGAACTTGCGCGATGACCGCCCCCACACTGGCCAATCTGAAGGTCAAGCTGTTCACCGACGGCGCCGACAAGGCGCAGATCGTCGACATGGCCAAGCAGCCCTGGATCGCCGGTTTCACGACTAATCCCTCGCTGCTCAAGAAGGCCGGCGTCAGCGACTATGCGGCCTACGCCCGCGAGCTGGTGGCCGCGGTTCCCGACCGCCATATCTCGTTCGAGGTGATCTCCGACGACATCCCGGAGATGGTGGCGCAGGGCCGCCTTATCCACACCTGGGGCGAGAACGTCTACGTCAAGCTGCCGGTGACCAACACCCGCGGCGAGCCGCTGTTCGAGGCGGTGCGCACGCTCTCGCGCGAAGGCGTCAAGATCAACATGACCGCCATCTTCACCGACGAGCAGGTGGAAAAGGCCGTCGCCGCCCTCGACGGCGGCGCGCCGGCCTGCGTGTCGGTGTTCGCGGGGCGGCTGGCCGATTTCGGGCTCGACTACCGGCCGACCATGCAGAAGGCTGTGGCGTTCGCGCGCAAGACCAGCAATGTCGAGATCATCTGGGCCTCGACGCGCGAAGCCTTCAATGTCATCGAAGCCGACGACATGGGCTGCCATATCATCACCGCGCCTGCCGATGTGTTGAAGAAGCTGCCCTCGATCGGCACCAAGACGGCGGCGCAGCTCTCGCTATCCGCGGTACAAGCGTTCCGCGACGACGCGCTGGCGGCGGGCCTGCAACTCGATGTGAACGCCTCGCGGGCGGCCGAGTAAAGGCCGAGTGCACGGCTGGTCCGCTGTAACGCTACACGCTCTGGGATGGCCAGAAAGGCAAGCTGACAGCCAGGAGATGCTTTCACCAGGCGCAGAACGCCAGTTGCGCATCGGCGTTGTTGCGATTGTGAGGCAGGCAAGACGCTGCCAGCAGGTCGGAAGTTGGTGATCGCCGACGAGAATCTCGTGTGTCTGAAGTCGGCCTCGAAATTTTAGGCGCGGGTCAGGTCAACGATCGATACCACAGGTCGGAAAGAGTCTCGACGTTGTCATGCTGCTTGGTGATTGACCGCCATCGGTGTGGCTGTCGGCCCAGAGCCGTTTTTGAACACTGTGCCGTAGTGAAATTTTTTTTGTTCACCTTGGTCGATTTTCGGCAGTCGTAATCGCCGCGGCAATGACGCTGAGTGGAAGGATGAGCTTGAGCGGATCGTCCAGCAGCGATTGGGCGCCGAACCGCTCGTACCAACACGCCGCATTCTCGTCCTTTGCGTCGATGGCAAGCGCGACGCCGCCGACTTCCGCTGCCACGGCCAGCGCCCGTTCGCCGGCGGCGAGCAACAGGTCACCGCCAAGGCCCTGGCCCTGCAGGGACCGATCGACGGCCAAGCGCCCAAGGCGAAAGACCGGCACGTCGTAGCGACCAAGCTTCCGGGTCAGGTTGGCAGGCACGCGGGCGAACTCGATGGACCCCGGGTTGATCGAATAGAAACCCAGGACACGCGCCGGTTCCACCGGAGACACCGCGACGAAGGTCTTGGCGCCGCCGGACTCGTGGTTCTGCCGGGCGTAGCGGGCGAGATACTCGTTGAGGTCGGCCGCGCCGCAGTCGAAGCGCTTGCGGTCGTGGTGCCGGCCGATGGGCTCCTCGCGCCAATCCACGGACGGGGTCAGGTCCGGGCGGCACGGCGACGCGCAGCGGCCATCAGGGCCGGGGTCGGCTTGGGCGGGTTCTCCAGTAGCTCCAGCACGCGCGCAGTATCGCGCTCGCTGAGCACGATACGCTCGGCCCGGTCCACCACCTCGCGGGCGGTGGGCAGCACGTTGCGCATGATGAAGCTGGTCACGTCCAGCCGCTCATAGGCGGCGGCCGTCGCCAGGAGCTGCTTTTCCTTCTTGGTGGCCCGCAGCTCGATCCTGTCTTCGCGGGCCGCTGTGTTGGCCGGCATGGCAGCCTCCATATTCGTTAGAAATACGTACGGACTATATCCGTACAAATCGGGAAAATCAATACCGGGAGTTTTTCGTCGAGGGCTTCCCAAGGCCTGACTGTCCTTCGGCACGGCTAATCGGCTTGGCCTCCCGGAGGTGGGCGAGCAATATTTGGAGGATGTGGCCGGGCATCACCGGTGGCGATTTCCGCCGCCACGAGAAGAGCTGGCCCGATGGAGTGGCTGCAGATGGTCGAGTTCTCTCCGCTAAGGCGCTGCTCCACTTTGATGATCGCTGGACAGAAGCCATGAAACGCTTCATCGCCGGTGACCCTGCCGACACCCCGAGCCTAACGGCTCAAGGTGGACAACACCTGCCTCCTTATTTCAATATTCCCCCGGGGCACCACCGCGTCGCCGCAAGCTCGGCAGTAGCGGCGGGCGGTTTCGAATGCCGCCGTGTTGGGCGATCCGCTGCAGCTGGCTCATGGGGCCTTCCGCGATGACGGCTGGCGGCGGGCCTGCAACTCGGTGTTGGGGGCTCGCGGGCGGACGAGTAAGGCTAAATCGGGGCCGAAGGCCCGCCAGCCCCCTGTAACGCTTTGAATCAAAACGTGTTGGGGCAGGATTCCGCGGTCAGTCGCCAGCCGCAGGACAGCATGCTAAGGGTCGACGCGGGGGCCCATTCGTCGCCCAGGGGACGTTTTCAGACCATGACTCAGACCCAAAAACCGAACGCGGACCACCCTTTGCGGATCGGTGTCGTCGGCGTCGGTGTCATGGGCAGCAACCACGCCCGAGTCCTGTCGGGTCTTCCGGGCGTGACGCTCGTCGGCATTGCCGATCCCGACCGCAAGCAGGCCGATTTCGTCGCGCGCACGCTTGGCTGTGCCGCCGTCGACGACGTCGAGGAACTGCTCGATCTCGGGGTCGATGCCGTCACCATCGCGGCGCCGACCCATCTGCATCATCCGATTGCGCTCGCCTGCATCGCGCGCGGCATCCACGTGCTGGTGGAAAAGCCGATCGCCTCCACGGTGGCAGCAGGGCAAGCGACATCATCGCCGCCGCGCGCGCAGGCCGGCGTCACGCTGATGATCGGCCATGTCGAGCGCTTCAACCCGGCGGTGGAAGCGATCAAGGAGGCCATCCGTAACGAGGACATCCTCTCGATCGCCATCACCCGCGTCGGCCCGTTCCCGCCGCGCATGTCGAATGTGGGCGTGGTGATCGATCTCGCCGTGCACGACATCGACCTGATCCGCTGGTTCACCGATTCCGACATCGTCGAGGTGCAGCCGCAGATGTCCAACGCGGTGGCCGAGCGCGAGGACATCGCGCTTCTGCAGTTCCGCACCGCCAACGGCGTGCTCGCGCACATCAACACCAACTGGCTGACGCCGTTCAAGGCGCGCAGCGTCACGGTGGCGACGCGCGGCAAATACGTCACCGGCGATCTGCTCACACGCCAGGTCACCGAATGCTTCGGCTTCCAGCCCGACGGCAGCTATTCCATGCGCCACCTTTCGGTCGGCCACGCCGAGCCGCTGCGCGCGGAGCTGCTCGCCTTCATCCACGCGGTGCGTTCGGGCGCGTCTCCGGCGGTGACCGGCGAGGAGGGCGTTGCCAGTCTCGAGATTGCGACGCAATGCCTCGAATCCCGCGCGGCGGCGGATGCCGCCCAGCAGCCGCTTCCGCGCTTTGCGGCGGTTTGAAATCCAGCCGGATAGATTGAGCGACAAAGAAAAGTCATGAACCCACGCGTTGAACTTCCGCCCATTCCCTTCATCGATGTGGCGGCGCAGCGCCGGCGGCTGGGCACGGCCGTCGACACCGCGGTCGCGCGCGTGCTCGACCACTGCCAGTTCATTCTCGGGCCGGAGGTGCGCGCGTTCGAAGCCGAGCTCGCGGCCTTTTCCGGCGCCAAGCACGCGGTGACCTGCGCCAGCGGGACCGACGCGCTGGTGCTGCCGTTGCGCGCGCGCGGTATCGGCCCCGGCGACGCGGTGATCTGCCCGAGCTTCACCTTCTGCGCCACCGCCGAGGTCGCGGTGCTGGTCGGCGCCACGCCGGTCTTCGTCGATGTCGACGCGGCCACCTTCAATATGAACCCGGACGCCATCGCCGGCGGCATAAAGGCCGCCCGGGCCGCCGGCCTTAACCCGAAGGCGATCGTCCCGGTCGATCTGTTCGGGCTGCCGGCCGACCACGCGGCGATCCGCGCGATCGCCGACGCCGAGGGCCTTTTCGTCATCGACGACGCCGCGCAGGGCTTCGGCGGCTCGATCAACGGCAAGCGGCTCGGCACCTTTGCTCATGCGACCTCGACCAGCTTCTTCCCGGCGAAGCCACTGGGCTGCTACGGCGACGGCGGCGCGGTGATGACCGACGACGGCGAACTCGCCGAGATCATGCGCAGCGTGCGTGTGCACGGGCAGGGCAGCGACAAGTACGACAACGTCCGTATCGGGCTTGCCTCGCGCCTCGATACCATCCAGGCGGCGGTGCTGCTCGAGAAGCTGAAGATCTTCCCCGACGAGATCGAGGCGCGCAACGCGGTCGCGCGCCGTTACGCGGAAGGCTTGCGGGATGTCCTGACCGTGCCGACGGTGCCGGAAGGATACGTCTCGGTCTGGGCGCAATACACCATCCGTCTTCCCGTCGGCCGCCGCGAGGCGTTCGCCGCCGCGCTGAAGGCGGACGGCATTCCGACCGCCATCTATTACCCGATCCCGCTGCACCGCCAGCAGGCCTACAAGGGTTATCCGGTGGCCGAAGGCGGCTTGCCCGTCAGCGAGCAACTCGCCGGCGAGGTCATCAGCCTGCCCATGCACGCCTATCTCGACGCCCCCACGCAAGACCGGATCGTCGACGCGGTGCGGCGGGCGCTATAGGTCGCGATGCAGTCAGCTCTGGAATTCGATCTGCGCGGCAAGCAAGTCTTCGTCGCGGGGCACAAGGGCATGGCCGGTTCGGCCATCGTGCGGCGGCTGGCCAGCGAGAACTGTGAGATCCTCACCGCCGACCGCCAGACGCTCGACCTCACGCAACAGGAAGCGACCGAGCGCTGGCTCGCCGAGCACAAGCCCGACGCGGTCTTCCTCGCCGCCGCCAAGGTCGGCGGCATCGTCGCCAACGACACCATGCCGGTCGATTTCCTGGTCGAGAACCTGGCGATCGCGCTCAACGTGATCCGCGGGTCGTTCAAGGCCGGGGTCGAGAAGCTGCTGGCGCTCGGTTCGTCCTGCATCTATCCGCGGCTGGCGCCGCAGCCGATGCGCGAGGAGGCGCTGTTGACCGGCCCGCTGGAACCCACCAACGAGTGGTACGCGGTCGCCAAGATCGGCGCCATCAAGCTGTGCGAGGCCTATCACAAGCAGTACGGCGCCAAGTTTGTCTCGGTGATGCCGACCAATCTTTACGGCCCCGGCGACAACTATCACCCTGAGTACAGCCATGCGCCGGCGGCGCTGATCCGCCGCTTCCACGAGGCTAAGCTTGCCGGCGCGCCCTCGACCGTCGTCTGGGGCTCGGGCCGTCCCCGCCGCGAATTCCTCTCGTCGGACGATCTCGCCGACGCCTGCGTGTTCGTGATGAAGCACTATTCCGGGGCGCAGTTCCTGAACGTCGGCGCCGGCAAGGACATGACCATCGCCGAATTCGCCGAACTCGTCCGCGAGGTGGTCGGCTTCAAGGGCGAGTTCGTCTTCGACGCCTCGCGGCCCGACGGCATGCCGCAGAAGCTCCTGGACACCACGAAGCTCACGGCGCTCGGATGGACGCCCCGGATCCCGCTGCGCCAGGGCCTGGCGGCGGCCTACGCCGACTTCCTGGCGCGGGCTTGAGGGGCCGCGGCCTCAGGCACGAAAGTCCGGCTTCGCGGCGGCCTTCCGGTGTGACAAAATCAGCGCGACAAGGCGCGCCGCCAGCATGATCGTCGCGCCGGTGCGCGGCAATGTAGATTCTCATTGTCTTGTTTGTGGCCGCCTTGTCTTCGAAAACCTGGCTGCGTAGAACCCCGGCGCTACGACCATGGATTGCTCGCGCATCGCGGGCCTTGGGACTGCGATGAATGACGGACCGTGACGAATGACCTGGCACGCTGATCATATCCGACTGCGCCGGCTGGAAGCGGAGGCGATCGAGATCGTCCGCGAGACGGTCGCCGAATTCAGCCGTCCGGTGATGCTGTATTCGATCGGCAAGGATTCGAGCGCCATGCTGCATGTCGCGCGCAAGGCGTTCTATCCGGCCAAGCCGCCGTTTCCGCTGCTGCACATCGACACGACCTGGAAATTCCGCGAGATGATCGCCTTCCGCGACCAGACCGCGGCGCGGCTCGGTATGGACTTGCTTGTGCACGTCAACGAAGACGGTCTTGCCCGCGGCGTCTCGCCGGTGGCCTCCGGCTCGTCGGTGCATACGCAGGTGATGAAGACCGAAGGCCTGCGCCAGGCGCTCGACAAGTGGAAGTTCGACGCCGCCTTCGGCGGCGCGCGCCGCGACGAGGAGAAGAGCCGCGCCAAGGAACGCGTGTTCTCGCACCGCTCCGCCGCGCACGTCTGGGACCCGCGCAACCAGCGCCCCGAGCTCTGGCATCTCTACAACACGCGCATCAAGCCGGGCGAATCCATGCGCGTGTTTCCGCTGTCGAACTGGACCGAGCTCGACGTCTGGGACTACATCCGGCTGGAAGAGATTCCGGTGGTGCCGCTCTATTTCGCCAAGCCGCGCCCGGTGGTGAAGCGCGGCGGCGCGCTGATCATGGTCGACGACGGCCGCCTGCCGCTCGAACCCAACGAAGTGCCGCAGATGCTGCGGGTGCGCTTCCGCACCCTCGGCTGCTATCCTCTGACCGGCGCCATTGAGTCGGGGGCCGATACGCTCGACGCCATCATCGCGGAGATGCGCGGCGCCAGCCAGTCGGAGCGCCAGGGCCGCCTCATCGACCATGACGAATCCGGCTCGATGGAAAAGAAGAAGCGCGAGGGCTATTTCTGATGGACGACCTCGCTCACCCGGCGACGCAAGCGGCCGCGCCGCGCGAGGCCGACACGCGGCCGGCGCTGCGCTTCCTGACCTGCGGCTCCGTGGACGACGGCAAGTCGACGCTGATCGGCCGGCTGCTCTACGAGCAGAACCTCATCTTCGACGATCAGTTGAGCGCGCTCGAACGCGACTCGCGCAAGCACGGCACCACCGGCGAGGAGGTCGATTTCGCGCTGCTGCTCGACGGCCTCGAGGCCGAGCGCGAGCAGGGCATCACCATCGACGTCGCCTATCGCTATTTCTCGACGCCGCGCCGCGCCTTCATCGTCGCCGACACGCCCGGCCACGAGCAGTACACCCGCAACATGGCGACCGGCGCCTCCAACGCCGAGCTCGCCGTGCTGCTGGTGGATGCGCGCAAGGGCCTGCTGCCGCAGACAAGGCGCCACGCCATCATCGCCAGCCTGCTCGGCATCCGCTACGCGGTGCTTGCCGTCAACAAGATCGACCTGGTCGGTTTCGACCAGGCGACGTTCGAGCAAATCGTCGCCGAGTTTACGGACTTCGCCGCCACGCTCGGCTTCAAGGAGATCACGGCGATTCCGATCTCCGCGCGCGACGGCGACAACGTGTCGAGCCCCAGCGCCAATACGCCCTGGTACCAGGGGCCGGCGCTGCTGGAGTATCTCGAAGCGGTCGACGTCGAGGACGATCGCGCCGGCAAGCCGTTCCGCCTGCCGGTGCAATGGGTCAACCGGCCGAACGCCGATTTTCGCGGCTTCGCCGGCACCGTTGCCGGTGGCAGCCTGCGCGTCGGCGACGAGGTCGCCGTGTTGCCGTCCGGGCGCACCACGGTCGTGCAATCGATCATCAACGGCGACACGGCGGTGGAAACGGCGCAAGCCGGCGACGCGGTCACCGTGACGCTTGCCGACGAGATCGACATCGCGCGCGGCGACATGCTCGCTGCCGCGCGCGCGCGTCCGCAGGTCGCCGACCAGTTTGCCGCGCATCTGGTCTGGATGTCGAGCGACGCGCTGCAGCCGGGCCGCTCCTATCTCATCAAGATCAACAACAACACCGCCGTCGCCACGGTAACCGAGCTCAAGCACCGTCATCGACATCGAGACGCTGTCGCATCTCGCCGCCAAGTCGCTGGCGCTCAACGAGGTCGGCGTCGCCAACTTCTCCGTCGCGCGCCCGATCGCCTTCGACGCCTATGCCGAGAACCGCGACACCGGCGCCTTCATCCTCATCGACCGCTATACCAACGAGACGGTCGCCGCCGGGATGATCGACTTCGCGCTGCGGCGCGCGAGCAACATCCACCACCAGCACCTGGTCGTCAGCAAGGCCGAGCGCGGCCTGCTCATGAACCACAAGCCGGCGGTGCTGTGGTTCACGGGGCTGTCCGGCGCCGGCAAGTCGACCATCGCCAACCTGGTCGAGGCCGGCCTGCACGCGCGCGGCGTGCACACGGTTCTGCTCGACGGCGACAACGTGCGCCACGGCCTCAACAAGGACCTCGGCTTCACCGAGACCGACCGCGTCGAGAACATCCGCCGCATCGGCGAGGTCGCCAAGCTGATGACGGAAGCCGGGCTCGTGGTGCTGTGCTCGTTCATCTCGCCGTTCAGGGCGGAGCGGCGCATGGTGCGCGAGCTGCTGGACGAGGGCGAATTCCTCGAGGTGTTCGTCGATGCGCCGATCGACGTGTGCATCGCGCGCGACCCCAAGGGCCTCTACAAGCGCGCGCTCGCCGGCGAGATCAAGAACTTCACCGGCGTCGACCAGGCCTACGAGGCGCCGGAAAACGCCGAACTGCACCTGATGGCCGGCAGCGGCGAGCCCGGGACCCTGGCCGAGAAGATCATCGCCGACCTGACCGCGCGGGGCATCGTCTGATCCCCGCGCCGGCGCCGGCGTTCCGGCCGTGGAAATTTACCAACCGCCGCCGCGCGCTTTGGCAAGCGGCCGGCGAAGGGGTAAAGTCCCGGGCATGGACCTGGCCGCATTCTTCCAAGCTGAACTCTCCGAGCATCACGACGTCGCCCGCCGCACCGAGGCGGCGCTGCGCGAGCCGTTCATCGCCGCGGTCGAGGCGTGCGTGCGCGCCGTGCGCGGCGGCGGCAAGCTCATGTTCTTCGGCAACGGCGGCAGCGCCGGCGACGCCCAGCACCTCGCCACCGAACTGACCATCCGCTACAAGAAGGACCGCGCGGCCATCGCCGCCCTCGCGCTCACCACCGACACCTCGACGCTGACCGCCGCCGGCAACGATCTCGGCTTCGACCAGATCTTCGCCCGCCAGATCGAGGCGCTCGGCCGGCCCGGCGACGTCGCCATCGGGATTTCGACCTCCGGCAAGAGCCCCAACGTGATCGCCGCCTTGCGCCAGGCCAAGGTCGATGGGCCTCGTCACCGTCGCGCTGGGCGGCAAGGACGGCGGCGACATGGTCGCTCTCGCCGACCACGCCCTGATCGTGCCGTCCGACACCACCGCGCGCATCCAGGAGATGCACATCATGCTCGGGCAGATGCTGTGCGGCGCGCTGGAGATCGAACTGGGCTTGGTGTCGCCGGATTAGCGGCGGTGCGCCCGGCTGCGGCAATCCCGTCGCCGCCGCCGAATCCCGTCGGGTGTAGGAAAATCCCGCCCCAGAGCGTTTCCAGGCGAAGTGGGAACCGGTTCGCCGTCCGGAAACGCGACAAAGCCAAAACCTGGGGATGTTTGCCGCTTCCGTGGAACGGTGGAGGTGTCTGGCCGTTTTCGGACCGCGCTCCCGGGGCACGAGCGCGCCCGGAAATCAGCTCCTTAGGCTTGCAAACCTGGCCCCTTGCGGGTCCGCGCCTCGGCAGGCTATCCCCTGCCAGGGGCGCCGCTGCTCCGCCTGCCGGGCGGGTCGGTCTAGCGCAGGTGGAATTGAGCACGATGGAAAAGCAAGAGTTTCGGGCCGCCGGCGCCCTGGCGGCGGTCTTCTCGGTCAGGCTGCTCGGCCTGTTCATGATCTATCCCGTCTTCGTGGCCTACGCCCGCCACCTCGACGGCGCCACCCCCTACCTGATCGGCGAGGCGCTCGGCGTCTACGGCCTCAGCCAGGGTCTCTTGCAGATTCCCTTCGGGCTGCTGTCCGACAAGATCGGCCGCAAGACCATGATCGTGCTGGGGCTGCTCCTGTTCGCCTTCGGCAGCGCGGTGGCGGCCATGTCCACCTCGATCGGCGGCGTCATCATCGGCCGCGTGCTGCAGGGCGCCGGCGCCGTCGGCTCGGTGATCCTGGCGCTGGTCGCCGACCTGACGCGGGAAGAGAACCGCACCAAGGCCATGGCGATGGTCGGCATCACCATCGGCTTCTCGTTCATGGTCGCGCTGGTCGCCGGCCCCATCGTCGCGAGCTTCATCGCCGTCAGTGGCATCTTCTGGCTGATGGTCGCGCTCGCTTTCGTCGGCATCGCCATCACGCTGTTCGTGGTGCCGACGCCGCAGCGCGTGCGCGTGCACCGCGACGCGGAAGCCGTGCCGGCCATGATCGGCTCGGTCTTGAAGAACACGGAACTGTTGCGGCTCGATTTCGGCATCTTCGCGCTGCACGCCATGCTGACCGCGAGCTTCCTGGTGGTGCCCGGCTTGCTGCACGGGTCGCTCGGCGTCACCAGCCACGACCAGTGGATCGTCTATCTGCCGGTGCTCGTCGTCTCGATCGGGGTGATGGTCCCGGCGATCATCGTCGCGGAGAAGCACCGCCGCATGAAGGGCATCTTCATCGCCGCGGTCGCGGCATTGTTCGTCAGCCAGGCCATGCTCTACGCCGGCGCCCAGAACGTCTACGTGCTGCTCGCCGCGCTCACCATCTTCTTTTCCGCCTTCAACGTGATGGAGGCGAGCCTGCCGTCGCTGATCACCAAGGCGGCGCCGCCCGACGCCAAGGGCACGGCCTCCGGCGTCTATTCGAGCTCGCAGTTCCTCGGCATCTTCGTCGGCGGCGTTGTCGGCGGTTGGGCCAACCAGCACGGCGGCAGCGCGCTGGTCTTCGCCCTGACGGCGGCGATCGCGTTCCTCTGGCTCATCGCGGCCGGCACCATGAAGCAGCCGAGCTATCTCACGACCAAGCTGGTGCGGATCGGAGACGGCGCCGACGCGCAGACGCTCGCCGCGCGGCTCAAGCAGGTGCCGGGCGTCAAGGAGGCCGTGGTCATCGCCGAGGAGAAGCTCGCGTATCTCAAGGTCGACTCCAAGGCCTTCGACGCGGCCAAGGCGGAAGCGCTGGCGGGGGCGTGAGCCCCCGTTCAGGATCGCGGGTTGGCTAGGCGGCGATTGGCGGGCGACGTTCACCGTTTGACGGTGAGCGTGCCTCTCATGCCGCCGGTTTTTCGATCAAGCGATGTCGGTCGTTCAAGCCGCTTGATGCGCGGGCGGTACATCCGTTTCTTGGTTGCCAGCCATCCCACCTTTGTCGTTTGCCGCCTGACTGATGAGTTGCTGCACAAGCTCGGCCGCGCGGCGATGGAAATTCCGGAACTTCAATCGCTCTTCGGCCAGCGTTTGCCGCGCCGCTTCGAGTTCTTCTTGCTCGGCGCGCATGGCTCTCATTTCAACGCCTGCGTCGTTAAGCCATTTGGTTAGCGATTCAACCTGCATTTTGAGGACGGCCAGTTCTTCGGCTTCCGCGCTCGGCAGCGCCGGCGTCGCCGCATTTTCCGCCGGCGCGGCGCTCGGATCGGCCGCGGCCGTTTCCTCGGACAGGCTCAACCGGGCACGCAGCGCCGTCAGCTCATTCGTCAGCCGATGGACCGCATCGGTCTTGCGGCCAAGTTCGGCGCGCTCGTTAGCGCTTTTCGCCTTGAGCTCGCTAAGCGCAATCTCGAGCTGTCGTGTCGACATCGCAAATTCGGCGCGCAGAAGATCCTTGCCGGCCACGATTTCGGCTGTCGACGCCGGCAACATGGATTGAAGCCGCTGCCGCGTCAGCCGGACAGCGCGTCCGTGGACGAGCGGTGCCACGATAAGGATACCTAAAGCCGCGAGGAGAAACCCTATCGCGAAATACATGTGCGCTTCGACCATGGACGCCGCCTTTACGCTCCAGCCTGGCCATTACCGATTGCGTAATGGCTTCCTTCCCGCTGACTGAACGTCGCCTTCGGTCTCGGGCCGCGATGTCGAAGCGTGCAGCCGCCATGGCTATCGAAAAGTTACCGAATTGTGTTGTGCTGTCCTATTTCGCCTAATGGTTAATGCCAAACGCGCCGCGCGTACGGTCCGTCTGCCCCCGCGCGCTTCGCGGCGCCATCGAAATGCGATGTCGGAAAATATTGGAACCTGTTATTCGCGCTTATAGACGTCCTCGAGCCGGACGATGTCATCCTCGCCGAGATAGCTGCCGGTCTGCACCTCGATCAGCTCGAGCGGGATCTTGCCCTGGTTGGCAAGCCGATGGACGGTGCCGATCGGAATGAAGATCGACTCGTTCTCGTGCACGGCGCGCGTGTCCTCGCCGATCGTCACCTCGGCGGTGCCGCGCACCACCACCCAGTGCTCGGCGCGGTGGCGGTGCTTCTGCAACGATAGCATGCCGCCCGGATTGACCACGATGCGCTTGACGTGGAAGCGCTCGCCGAGGTCGATGGTTTCGTAATAGCCCCAGGGCCGGTGGCCGCGTTTGTGCTCGGTCGCCTCCTTGCGCTGTTCCGTCTTCAGCCGGGCGACCAGTTCCTTGACCTCCTGGCTGCGCGCGCGCGGCACCACCATCACCGCGTCGGCCGTGCTCACCACCACCAAGTCGTTGACGCCGATCGCCGCGGTGAGCCGCCCGTCGGAATGGATGACGCAGCCTTGCGTGTCCTCGATGACGACCGGCCCGTGCGTGACGTTGCCGTTGTCATCACGCGGCGTGATGTCGAACAGCGCGTCCCAACTGCCGATGTCCGACCAGCGGAAGTCGCCGGCCACCACCGCGGCGCGGTCGGTCTTTTCCATCACCGCATAGTCGATCGATTTCTGCGGCGCGCGCGCGAAGGCCTCAGGCTCAAGCCGCAGGAAGCCGAGGTCGGCGGTGCTTTCCGCCACCGCCGCCTCGACCGCTGCCGCCATCTCCGGCTCCAGCCGCGCGACCTCGTCGAGCAGGACGTCGGCGCGGAACAGGAAGTTGCCGGAATTCCACAAATAGCCTTCCTGCACGTAGCGCGCGGCGGTGACCGCATCGGGCTTCTCGACAAAGCGCGCGACCGCGTGCACGCCTTCGGGCGCAAGCGCTTCGCCCGGCAGGATGTAGCCGTAGCTGGTCTTGGGCTCCGTCGGCTTGATGCCGAATGTGACGATGCGGCCGGCCTCGGCGCCGGCGCGGCCGGCGCGGCAGGTGGCGCGGAATTGCGGCGTGTCGAGAATGATGTGGTCGGCCGCGAGCGCCAGCACCACGGCATCCGGATCGCGCTGACGCGCGACCGCGGCGGCGGCCGCGATGGCGGGCCCGGAGTCGCGCCGCAGCGGCTCGATCACCACGGTGGCGTCGACCCCGACCGCCTCAGCCTGGCGGCGGGCGAAAAAATGGAAATCCGGCCCGGTGATCACGATCGGCTGCGCGAACATCGGATCGTCAACGCGCAGCAGCGTCTCCTGATAGCTCGAGCGCTCGCCCACCAGCGGCAGGAACTGCTTGGGCAGGGCGTCGCGCGAAACCGGCCACAGCCGCGTCCCGGCGCCGCCGGCCAGCAACACGGGAATGATGGGAGAGGCCATGGGCAGGTGGTTCTATCTGATTGCCTGATCCAGCAGATCGGTTAGGTCTTAGCCAATGCAACTCAGTGGGGCAAGCGACGGCGGCGCGCCCACATGGGGGGCCGCCGGCCCAAAGGTCTTTATGAAGCCGGCCGCCCTGATAGAGGAATGGCCCCTGCGCCGCCGATCGGTCTCAATTCGGGGAATTGACCCAATAATGCTCGATCACCTCGTTTCTCTCGTGGTTTCGCCGATTGTCGATCTGATCTCGGCCGGCGGCTATGCCGGCATCGCCGCGCTGATGGCGATCGAATCGGCGTGCATCCCGCTGCCGTCCGAGGTGATCATGCCGTTTGCCGGCTACCTCGTGTCGATCGGCAAGCTCAACCTGATCGCCGTGGCGACCGCGGGCGCGATCGGCTGCAACATCGGCTCGACCGTCGCCTATTACGTGGCCGTCAAGGGCGGCCGGCCCGCATTCGAGCGCTGGGGTTCCTACGTGCTCGTCGCCGCCGCCGACTTCGAGCGCGCCGAACGCTTCTTTGCCCGCTACGGATCGGTCACGGTCTTCGTGGCCCGTCTGCTGCCGGTGGTGCGCACCTTCATCGCATTTCCCGCGGGCCTCGCCCGCATGCCGATGCTGAAGATTCCAGGTCTACACCTTCCTCGGCTCCTGGCCCTGGTGCTTCGCGCTCGCCTATGTCGGCTACGTGCTCGGCGACCGTTGGCACAGCGATCCGACGTTCCGTGAGGCCTTTCACAGGTTCGACGTCGCCGTCGTGGTTCTGGTGCTGGCGGCAATCGGCTGGTTCCTGTGGTCGCACTGGCCGAGAGGATCGAAGCGGGACGAATAGCCCGCGGCGGCGCCGGGGCGGCTTGGGCCACGACATCGCGATCACCGGGGAACGGTTTACTTGGGCGAAACCCGCCCGCTATCATTTTCAGCGCGAATCACGTGTAAGGCGGCAGTGAAAGCGCGCGGTCCGGGGTCGCGCCTACGTAGGCGTCCGGCGTGTCCAACGCACAACCAGGTCGGCAACAACGCCCATGAAGGCCGTTATGAGCGACTTCAAGGCCGCCGGGTGGCTTTTCCATCTTCCGTATTTGGGGTGGTCCATCCATGGATGATCGCGTGCCGACCCGCCCGGCTGAAACGGACCTTGTTTCCGAAGCCTTCGACCGCCCGTCGGAGGCGCCTGCTGCAAAGACCCTCATCATCTGCTCGGCGCCGCGCAGCGGCAGCAACGAGCTTTGTCGGTATTTGCTGGCAAGCGGCATCGGGGTTCCGTTCGAATATTTCAACCAGGTGTTCGTTCCGGCGCTGGCGCGCCGGTGGGGCGCGTTGGGTACGGAGCCGAATTCAATCGATATCAATGCCTACATCGACGTGCTTCGCCGCAAACGATCCGCGAACGGTGTGCTGGCGATCAAGCTCCAATACGCCGATTTCGAAGGGTTTCTGCGCAACAGATGGGGAGAAACCCTGTTCGACGACGCGGTTGTTGTTCACTTGTTTCGTGCCGATGCGGTCGCGCAATTTGAATCGTATTATGTCGCTAACGAGACCGGCAGGTGGGACTATACGGAGTCCCGGACGACATCGCCCAAGCAGCTATCCAATCTGACGCCCGTTCAGATTCGGGACTTGATGGAAGCTGTTTTGATGGACGATGCCAGATTTCGGGTGTTGTTTGCCATGTTGGGCATTCGCCCTCTTTTCCTGTCGATGGACGATCTATTCGCGCAACCGAAGGCCGCGATCGAGCGTATCGCTCAGGCGCTCGGCGCCAGCATCAACGAAGAGCGGCTGGACGAGGCGCTGGCTGCCAGCAAGCGATATTCGCACGCCGACCGGAAGGCGACGTTTTCGGACGATATCCGCGGCATCTTCAAGCCGATCGTCTTTCGGCATTAAATGGGCTGGAAGCTGTCGGTGCGGCAATGGCGGCAGGCCCGGCTTGCCGCCGTCGGGCGTGTCCGTGGACCAATTATTGCGGACCATCCCGAGAGCCGTCTGATCGCCGAACTTGCGGCGCTCTGAATACGCTCGGACAATGCGGCCATGTCCCCGATGAACCGCGCCGGGGCTTCCGTAAAGCGTGACGAGCAGGACAGCGAGCAGGTCGTGACCTGAGACGCGCGGCTGGGCGGTTGGGCCGATGCTCGGCGAGGCTAGCACCTCGACGCCGTCACATCTCTCCCAATGGGATGGCTGTCGGGCCATCGACCTCGCTGCCGCGTAAGGCCTTACGCATGATCGCTCCAAGGATCGTGGAGTCCTGGGCGATGTCGTCGCAGGCCATGTCGCGCAGGACGGGAAGGCGTTTTGCCAAGGTCGCGTTGCTCAACATGACCATATAGCAGTTGCCGAAAATGGACTCGGGGTTGGGATGGCCTTGTAAGAACAATTCCACGCGATGCCACGGAATGGGACAAATCAAATGGAAGGGAAGAACCTGTACGGTGTGGCCGTGGGCCATGCAGATGGGGTGCAGCAGGTCCGTTCCGATCTCTTCCCATCCGTATTCCACGCGCGGGAATTTCTCGTGCTGCCGCGCGACCCACTGTGTGGCCACCGTGCCGCCCGGACGGGAGAGGAAGCAATTGATCCGCACCCACGGCTTGCTCGCGCCCAGACGCGCGTTGTCGTTGAAGCAGATGAATTCGCGCTGTTCCAAGAGATCGAAGAGCGGGTTCAGGTCGCGCAGGACGATCGCGTCGGAGTCGAGCCACATGCCGCCATATCGGGCAACGAGCATCGGCCGGATCATGTCGGCCTTGTGGGCAAGCTCTCGGATACGAAGGATGTCCGCAGGGAGGTCGGGAAGGTAGTCCGGCAAGGTTTCCGGGGTGACCTGTATCACCTCGCAGCCGCTGTTCCGCACAGCGATTTCGTGCAGGCCGTCTACAAAGGCGGGCTTTTTGCCTCTTGTCTCCCAGTATTGCCAGACAATGCGGCGCATTCGATGTCTCGCGCTCGAACCCTGCATTTTTAATAATCGGTTGATGATATAATTAAATTCGTTGACGATTCGCCAGTGCTCAATGCCGGTTGTTGTCCGAGTGCCGGTTCGTTCGGCCGGCCCCGCGTCTCTCGGATCGTCCGAGCTTGGCAGGTTTTGTGGGCAGCCATCAGGTGGACTTCTAGTGTGGTGGATTTGAAGTTCGTTACATTACGTGCAGCGAGTCCGTGAACGAACTTCAAATCCAAAACCACGCTAGTGGAGCGAATTTGACATTTGATACCCATTTGCAGCGGGCCAAATATCAAATGTCAAATTCAAGGCTCCACTAGAATCATGAAGTTGCCAGTGTCCCTTACAATTCGGAAGTTCGCTTCTGAGCGTGCTGTGCAATCAAGCGAACTTCCGAATCAGGACACTAGAAGTGGTTTGCGGACTGCTCCGTCGGGAAGGCAGTTTCTTCAAGCGAGGACATGATGAGCCAGCCATTGGATGGAGCGCAACCGATATCACAGAAGCTGCGACAGATGGACTTTGAAAGCCGTCGGTCGAACTTCGATAATCGTGATTTTTGGAATCAGAGATATGCCGATGACCCGTTGAAGGGGAGCGGTCCAGGTTCAAGGGGCAATATACTCAAGCTGAAGAGTGTGCTGGTTAAGAAGATAGTCGAAACGTATGGGATCAAGACGATTTTGGATGTTGGTTGCGGAGATATCGCCATGCTGCCCTCGCTTGAATTCGAGGGCTATGTAGGTGTGGATATATCCGATGTAGTTATCGGGAGGAATAGATTGCTGAGGCCTGAGTTGGAGTTTGTCTGTGCCGATTTGTCTGGCAGTTATTCCCCGCGACCTGCGGAACTCACGCTTTGTCTTGATGTTCTGATACACCAGAAAGATCGGGGTTCATATCTTGCGGTCCTCTCGAAGGCGCTATCTGCGGCGCAAAAAGTTGCGCTCATTTCTGGTTATTCCGAGCCGGATCCAGGGTGGAATGTGTTCTTTCATGAGCCAATTTCAGCATCGATTGGTCGCCTGAGTCCGAATTCGCGAATGATGACGGTCGCTCAATACAGGGGCACGGACTTGGTCGTAGTAGAGAAATAGCGGAAATATTTTGATCGGGGGCATCATTATCGGTCCGGCAAAACCGATCTCGGACGGCGGCTATTCGTCAATAGCTGGGTCAATTCTCCGGCGGTCGACAGACAGGCAAATCTGCAGTTGAAACCCGGTTGAACGACGCGCGGCCGGGATAGAGGCGCTCCATCAGCGTCCGCGCACGACCGTACCGGAGTTCGCCACAAGATCTCCGCCACAAGAACTATGTCGATCTGCTGCGCCGGACAGCGGCCACCCGGTCGAAGCCGGTCTGGCCAATGGACATCACCTGCACCCGCTGGTGCGTGGCTTCGACAGTTTGGTGGAGCGATTGTGGCGCAGCGTCAAATACGAGGAAGTCTGGCTGCGCGGCTAGGAGAGCGTGGGCGAAACCATGATAGAGTCCGTGAACCGCCGGGCGACGGATTGCGCGCCGACCGTTCACCGGCTGGCGTTGAAGGTGCGACAGGAATGATCGGCGATATTTTTCGATGATTATCAATGATTAAGCGCATCCTCACGGTGGGCGGTTTCACCCTGCTGTCGCGGGTCACCGGCTTCGTCCGTGACATCATCCTGGCGGCGATCCTGGGCGCGGGGCCGGTCGCCGACGCCTTCTTCGTGGCCTTGCGGCTGCCCAACCATTTCCGCGCCATCTTCGCCGAGGGCGCCTTCAACGCCGCCTACATCCCGGCCTATGCCCGCATCCGCGAGCAGGGCGGGCCTCAGCGGGCAGGGCTCTTCGCCGACCGCATCTTTACGCTGCTGCTGCTGACGCAGTTGCTGCTGCTGGCGATGGCGCTGATCTTCACCCCCGCCGTCATCGACGTCCTGGCGCCCGGCTTCGTCAACGATCCCGTGCGCTATCCGCTCGCGGTCGAGCTCACCCGCATCACCTTTCCCTATCTGCTGCTGATCACGCTGGTCACGCTCTATGCCGGCATCCTCAACACCATCCAGCGCTTCGCCGCCGCCGCCGCCGCGCCCATCCTGCTCAATCTGTCGCTGATCGTGGCGCTGCTGCTCGCCGCTTTTTTCCCCAACGCGGGCCACGCCGCCGCCTGGGGCGTGCTGATCTCCGGCTTTCTGCAGGCGCTGCTGGTGGGCGGCGATACCTGGCGCGCTGGCGTCCTGCCAAGCCTGCGCTGGCCCGAGCTCGATGCCGACGTGCGCGCCTTCTTCCGCGCGCTCGGGCCGGCGACGGTCGGCTCCGCCGGCGTGCAGCTCGCGCTTTTTGCCGACACCATCATCGCCAGCTTCCTGCCGACCGGCGCGGTTTCGGCGCTCTATTACGCCGACCGCCTCAATCAGCTCCCGATCGGCGTCATCGGCATCGCCGCTGGTACAGTGATACTGCCGGAAATGGCGCAGCGCATCGCCTCCGGCGACGACCGCGGCGCGCTGCATGCGCAGAACCGCGCCATCGAGTTCACGCTGCTGCTGGCGGTGCCGTGCCTGGCCGCCTTCGTCACCGTGCCCGACCTGATCATGCGGGCGCTGTTCATGCGCGGCGCCTTCACCGACGCCGACGCCATCGCCGCCGGCCACACGCTCGCCGCCTATTCCATCGGCCTCTTGCCCTTCGTGCTGATCCGCAGCGCCGTCGCCACCTTCTTCGCGCGCGGCGATACCGCGACGCCGGTGAAGGCGGCGCTCGCCGCCGCCGCCGTCAATATCGGATTCAAGGTGCTGCTGATGGGGCCGCTGGCGCAGGTCGGACTCGCGCTCGCGACGTCCATCGGCGCCTGGATCAATCTCGGCCTGGTGGTGTGGTTTGCCCACCGCGCCGGCCATTTCCGCATCGACGCGCGCCTGCGGCGCTCGGCGCTGCGGCTGGCGCTGGCCGGCGTGGTGCTGGCGGCGGTGCTCTACGTGGCCTATGCGCCGGTCAGCGGCTGGCTCGGTGGCCTCGACCATTATGTCCGCGCGGTCGCCATGCTGGCGGTGCTGGCGGCCTTGGGCACGGCGGTCTACGGCGGCCTGATTGCGGTATTTTTCGGGCGCGCCTGGCTCACGGCGTTTCGCGCCAAGCGCGCGTCCTGAAACGATATTTTGTCGGCCACCGGGGACTTGCCGCGCACGGTGGACATCACTACCGCCCGGGTCTATGGGGACGGGCCGGGTTCGCGCCGCGCGCGCGATCCGATGACCGCAGGTTCTGCATGACGTCCAAATTGCCGAAGGCCGTACGGCCGTATGCCCCGAAATCGTTGCGCCGTCTCGCCCGCCCCGTGCTGCTGCTGCTGTCGGCTTTGGGGCTCGGCGTTGTTCTCGCCGGCTGCGGACAGCAGCAGCAACAGCAGCAGCAGGCCAAGGCGCCGCCACCGCCGACGGTGACGGTGGCCCATCCGGTCAAGCAGACCGTCACCGACTACGACGAATATGTCGGCCGTTTCGCCGCGGTGAACATGGTCGAGGTGCGCGCGCGCGTCTCCGGCTACCTCGACAGCGTGGACTTCAAGGACGGCCAGATGGTCAAGAAGGGCGACCTTCTGTTCACCATCGACAAGCGCACGTTCCAGAATTCGCTCGATCAGGCGCAGGCTACGCTCACCCAGGCCAAGTCCAACCTCGCCTACGCGCAAGCGGACCTGCAGCGCGGCCAGTCGCTGGTGAAGGAAAAGACCATCACCCAGCAGATCTTCGAGCAGCGTGCGCAAGCCGCGCGCAACGCGCAGGCTTCGGTCAACAACGCCGAGGCGGAGGTGCGGCAGGCCAAGCTCAATCTGGAGTTCACCGAGCTGCGCGCGCCGATCGACGGCCGCATCGGCGCGCGCCAGGTCTCGCCCGGCAACCTCGTCACCGGCGGCACCAGCGGCAACACCACGCTGCTTGCGACCATCGTCTCGACCGATCCGATCTATTTCGAGTTCACCTTCGACGAGGCCTCCTACCTTCGCTACAAGCGGATGGGCACGGCCAGCGACGACATCGCCAGCCAGCGCGACGGCGTGCCGGTCTCGCTCAAGCTGATGGACGAAAAGACCTTCGATCATGACGGCCACATGGATTTCGTGAACAACGTGATCGACAAGGGGACCGGCACCATTCTCGGCCGCGCCGTGTTCGCGAACCCGCACGGGCTGTTCACGCCCGGCATGTTCGCGCGCGTGCGCGTGCCGGCTTCCGGCGCGCACGAGGCGCTGCTCGTGCCCGACACCGCGATCGGCAGCCAGCAGACCCAGAAATACGTCCTGGTGGTCAACGACAAGGACATCGCCACGCCGCGGACCGTCACGCTCGGCCAGCTCGTCGGCGGCTTGCGGGTCATCAAGACCGGCCTCAAGCCGGACGACAAGGTGATCGTCAACGGGTTGGCGCGCGTGCGACCCGGCCAGAAGGTGACGCCGCGCTGGCAGGCCGCCGCGCCCAATAAGGACACCAAGGGCGCCCCGGCGGCGAGCGCCAAGCCCTCCAGTCACGTCCAGTCGGACTAAAGGCGGGCGGCCCATGCCCATATCGCGCTTTTTCATCGATCGCCCGATCTTTGCCTCGGTCATCTCGATCGTGTTCATCATTCTCGGGGCGGTGGCCTACCTCGGCCTGCCGGTCTCGCAGTATCCGGAGATCGCGCCGCCGACCATCACCATCAGCGGCCAGTACGCCGGCGCCGGTTCCGAGACCGTGGCCAATACCGTGGTCACGCCCATCGAGCAGGCGGTCAACGGCGTCGAGGGCATGCTCTACATCTCCTCGAACTCGACCGCCGACGGCAGGTTCACCATCTCGGTGACCTTCGACGTCGGCACCAACCTCGATACCGCGCAGGTGCAGGTGCAGAACCGCGTCGCCACCGCCACGCCGCGGCTGCCGTCGGCGGTGCAGCAGGTCGGCATCACCGTCGACAAGCGTTCGCCCGACATCCTGATGGTGGTGAACCTCTATTCGCCGGACAACTCGCGCAGCGCGTTGTTCATGTCGAACTACGCCAACCTGGAGATCACCAACGCGCTCACCCGCGTCGAGGGCGTGGGCTCGCTCACCATCTTCGGCGCGCGCGACTACGCCATGCAGGTCTGGCTCGACCCCGACCGCCTGCAGTCGCTCGACCTCACGGCGAGCGACGTGGTCAACGCCTTGCGTGGGCAGAACGTGCAGGTCGCCTCCGGCGAGCTCAATTCGCCGCCGGTGCCGCACCAGCGCGCCTTCCAGATCGCGGTGCGCACGCAGGGGCGCCTGACCACGCCCGCCGAGTTCGGCAACATCGTCATCAAGCAGAGCCCGACCGCGGTGGTGCGGCTCAAGGACGTGGCGCGCGTCGAGCTGCAGGCGCAGAGCTACAGCTCGAATTCATACCTCGACGGCCATCCTTCCGTCGCGGTCGCCGTGTTCCAGCGTCCGGGCTCCAATGCGCTGGCCACCGGCCGGAACATCCGCAAGAAGATGGACCAGATCGCCAAGGACTTCCCGCAAGGGATGAAATACACCATCATCTACGATCCCACCCAGTTCATCGCGCAGTCGGTGGACGCGGTGGTGCGCACCATCCTGGAGGCGATGCTGCTGGTGGTGCTGGTGGTGGTGCTGTTCCTGCAGACCTGGCGCGCCGCCATCATTCCCATCCTGGCGATCCCGATCTCGCTCATCGGCACCTTCTTCGTGATGAGCCTGTTCGGCTTCTCGCTCAACAACCTGTCGCTGTTCGGCCTGGTGCTGGCGATCGGCATCGTGGTCGACGACGCCATCGTCGTGGTCGAGAACGTCGAGCGCAACATCGCCACCGGCTTGTCGCCCAAGGACGCCGCGCGCAAGAGCATGGACGAGGTCGGTTTCGCGCTGATCGCGATCGCGCTGGTGCTGACCGCGGTGTTCGTGCCGTCGGCCTTCATTACCGGCATCTCCGGCCAGTTCTACCGTCAGTTCGCGCTCACCATCGCCGGCTCCACGATCATCTCGCTGACCATGTCGTTGACGCTGTCGCCGGCGTTGTGCGCGCTGCTGCTCAAGAGCCATGAGCGCGAGCGTCACCACTGGTGGGGCGCGCCGTTCCGCGCCTTCTTCGGCGTGTTCAACTGGGGATTCGATCGCTTCGCCCGCGGCTATGGCTGGCTCGCCGGCAAGGTCGTGCGCTTCGCGCTCATCATGCTGGTGATCTATGGCGGCGTGATCGTCTTCGGTCTCAACGAATTCCGCAAGACGCCGCAGGGCTTCATCCCGCAGCAGGACCGCGGCTTCCTGATCGTGGCGGCGCAGCTTCCGCCCGGCGCCTCGCTCCAGCGCACCGACGCCGTGATGAACCGCGCTTACGCCATCGCCGCCAAGCAGCCGGGCGTGGACCACGCCATCCGCATCGTCGGCTTCTCGGGCGCCACCTTCACCAACGCGCCGAATTCGGGCGCCATGTTCCTGGTGCTCAAGCCGTTCGAGGAGCGCGCCAAGGATCCGCGCCAGTCGGTCGGCGCCATCCAGGGCGCGCTGTTCGCCAAGTTCGCGGCGATCCAGGCGGCGCAGATCTTCGTCATCCAACCGCCGCCGGTGTCGGGCATCGGCAACGCCGGCGGCTTCCGCATGATGGTCGAGGACCGCGGCGGCCAGGGACCGGCCGCGCTGCAAAAGGCGGTCTACGCCATGATGGGCGCCGCGGCGAAGACCAAGGGCCTCAGCCACGTCTTTTCGCTGTTCGAGACGCAGACGCCGCAGCTCTATCTCGACATCGACCGCACCGAGGCGCAGCTGCTCGGCGTCAGCATCCCCGACGTCTTCAGCACGCTGCAGATTTATCTCGGCTCGATCTACGTCAACGACTTCAACCTGTTCGGCCGCACCTTCCGGGTGCAGGCGCAGGCCGCCGCGCCCTATCGCCTGGACCCGAAGGACGTGCTGGCCCTGCGCGTGCGCAATTCGTCCGGCAAGACCGTGCCGCTCGGGTCCTTCACCACCGTGCACAACATCGCCGGTCCGTACCGCGTGCCGCGTTATAATCTTTATCCCGCCGCCGAGCTCGACGGCGCGGCGGCGCCCGGCTACAGCCAGGGCCAGGCCATCAAGATCATGGAGAACCTCGCCGCGCACGTGTTGCCGGCGGGCTTCTCCTATCAATGGACCACGCTCGCCTTCCAGCAAATACGCGCCGGCAACACCTCGATCTTCGCGTTTGCCCTGGGCGTGGTGTTCGTATTCCTGGTGCTGGCGGCGCAATTCGAAAGCCTGACGCTGCCGCTGGCGGTGATCCTGATCGTGCCGATGTGTCTGGTCGCCTCGATCGTCGGCGTGACGCTGCGCGGGCAGGACAACAACATCCTCACCCAGGTCGGCTTTATCGTGCTGATCGGCCTGGCGGCCAAGAACGCCATTCTGATCGTCGAGTTCGCCAAGCAGCTCGAAGACGGCGGCCGCGGGCGCCACGAGGCGGCGCAGGAGGCGGCGCGGCTGCGCTTCCGGCCGATCCTGATGACCTCGCTCGCCTTCATTCTCGGCGTCACGCCGCTGGTCTGGGCGGTGGGCGCGGGTGCCGAGCTGCGTCAGGTGCTCGGCACCACCGTGTTCTCCGGCATGATCGGCGTCACCGCCTTCGGCCTGGTGTTCACGCCGGTGTTCTACGTGGTGGCGCGCTGGATCGCGGCGCGATTCGAGCGCCGCGACAGCGTATCGGAATCCGAGCAGGCGGCCGAATAATCGGCCGAATAGTCAACGCCGCCGTGACGTTGCGGGGCGGTGGCGACGGTGGCCGCTAACGTGCTAAGCCGTGCAGGTCCGAAGCCAACGTAGAGACAGTCGCCGCCATGAAATTCGGAATAGGTCAGCCGCTCACCCGCAAGGAAGACGCCTCGCTGCTCAAGGGCCAGGGTTGCTACGTCGCCGACGTCGCGCGGGACGATGCGCTGCAGGCGGTGGTGGTGCGCTCGCCGCACGCCCACGCCCGCTTCACCATCCACGAGCTCGGCCGCGTGCGCGCCATGCCGGGCGTGCGCCTGGTGCTCACCGGCGCCGACGTCGCCGACCTCGCGCCGATGCCGTGCCTCGGCGTGCTGCCGGGCGTGGAGACCGACGTGCGGCCCTATCTGGTGCTGGCGCGCGACGTGGTGCGCTATGTAGGCGACGCCGTCGCCTTCGTGGTCGCCGACACCCTCGAGCGGGCCAAGGACGCGGCGGAAGCGATCACCGTCGACTGGCAGCCGCTGCCGCACATCGTCGGCGCCGTCGATGCGCTGAAAGACGGCGCCGTGTCGGCGTGGGAAGGACAAGGCAATCTCGCCTTCGAAACCGAGGCGGGCGACGCCGCCGCCACCCGGCGCGCCTTCGCGCAGGCCGCGCGCGTGATCGAAACGACCATCGTCAATCAGCGGCTGGTGACAAACTACATGGACACCCGCGGCGTCGTCGCCGAATACGACGGCAATCGCTATACCCTGACGCTCGGCAGCCAGGGCAGCCACATGATCCGCGACGTCATCGGCGGCATGGTGATGAAGCTGCCGCCCGAGCGCATGCGTGTCGTCACCAACGACGTCGGCGGCGGCTTCGGCACCAAGCTCTTCCCCTACCGCGAATACGCGCTCGCGGCCGTGGCGGCCGAGCGCACCGGCAAGCCGGTCAACTGGGTGTCGGACCGTTCCGAGCATTTCTTTGCCGACAGCCAGGGCCGCGACAACATCTCGACCGCGCGGTTCGCGCTCGACGCCAACAACCGCTTCATCGGTTTGGAGATCGACATCGTCGCCGACATGGGCGCCTACCTGCACTGCTTCGCGCCCTATATCCCGTGGCTCGGCGTCGGCATGGCGACCGGCGTCTACGACATCCCGGCCGCGCATGTGCGCCTGCGCGCCGCCTACACCAACACGGTGCCGGTCGACGCCTATCGTGGCGCCGGCCGTCCGGAGGCCGCCTATCTGATCGAGCGCGCGGTCGACAACGCCGCGCGCGAGCTCGGCGTGACGGCGGAAAGCCTGCGCAAGAAGAACTTCATCAAGCCGAAGGCGATGCCCTACACGACGCCGACCGGCAAGGTGTACGAACTCGGGCGACTTCGCCGGCATCATGGCGCGCGCTCAGGAGTTGGCCGACTGGACCGGTTTCCGCAAGCGCGCCGCCGAATCCAAGCGCGCCGGCCGCCTGCGCGGCATCGGGCTCGCCACCTATATCGAGGCCTGCGGCAACAACGGTCCCGAGACCGCCAACGTGCGGCTGGAAAAGGACGGCAGCGTCACCGTGCTGATCGGCTCGCAGGCGAGCGGGCAGGGGCACGCCACGTCCTACGCCCAGCTTGTCGCCGAGCGGCTCGACCTGCCGCCGGAGAAGGTCACCGTCATTCAGGGCGACACCGACCTGATCGCCACTGGCGCGGGCACTGGCGGCTCGAGCTCGATCCCGATCGGCGGCGTCTCGGTCGACCGCGCCAGCAAGACGCTCGGCGATCAGCTCAAGGAGATCGCCGCCGAGGCGCTGGAAGCCGCGAGCGGCGACCTGGAGATCGCCGACGGCGCCATCCGCGTCGCCGGCACCGACAAGGTCGTGTCCTTCGCCGACATCGCCGCCCATCCGTCGGCGACCCCGGAGCGGCTGAAAGCGGCCAACGAGTTCGGCAACGAGGCGCCGACCTATCCCAACGGCGCCCACGTGGCCGAGGTCGAGATCGATCCCGACACCGGTGCCACGACGATCGCCAACTACGTCGTGGTCGACGACTTCGGCCGCGCGCTCAATCCGCTGCTGCTGGCCGGCCAGGTGCACGGGGGCATCGTGCAGGGCATCGGCCAGGCGCTGATGGAGGACACGGTTTACGATCCCGCGTCCGGCCAGCTCCTGAGCGCGAGCTTCATGGACTACGCCATGCCGCGCGCGGAAGATTCGCCGTCCTTCGTGTTCGAAACCCGCAACGTGCCGTGCGTGACCAATCCGCTCGGCGTCAAGGGCGCGGGCGAAGCCGGCGCTATCGGCTCGTGCCCGGCGTTGATCAACGCCGTGCTCGACGCCCTGTGGCGCGGCTGCGGCGTGCGACACATCGATATGCCGGCGACGCCGCCCAAAATTTGGGCAGCGATTCAAGCGGCCAAAGGCGAGAGCAGCGGCGCGGCCGCCTGACGGTCGCGCGATCACACATTCGTGATGGTCTGCGGCAAACCGCCATCATCCGAATGCACGCAGCAGATCGTGCCGGCGACGGCGCTTGCGCCTCACACGGCCGATCTCGCCAACCGCAAGACGCTGTTCAACGTCGGCGACTGCGCTTCCTGCCACGCACGCCGAAGCAGAAAGACCGCACCCGCCTCGGCGGCGGCCGCGCGTTGAAGACGCCACCCGGCGCCTTCTATGCGCCCAATATTTCGCCGGACAAGAAAGACGGCATCGGCGCCTGGAGCGAGGCGCAGTTCGTCACCGCCATGCGCGGCGGCGTCGGGCCGGCGGCCGGCATCTCTACCCGGCGTTTCCCTATACGTCCTATCCGCGCATGACGTTGGGCGACCTGCGCGACCTGTTCGCCTATCTCGGGACACTGCCGGCGGTGAGCGGACGGGCGCCGGCGCACCGGCTCGCGTTTCCCTACAGCATCCGCCGCGGCATCGGTCTTTGGAAGCGCGCTTTTTTCGACATCACGCGGAAGACGCTCGGCGACTGGTCGGTGAAGGACATCGCCTATCTGCTGCAAGGCGGCATGACGCCGGACGGCGACTTCGTTGTTTCCAGCATGGCGGACGTGACGGCCAATACCGGGCTGATCGGTGATGCCGACCGGCTCGCGATCGCCACCTACATCAAGTCGTTGCCGCCGGTCGAAGGCCCGCCCAAGCCCAAGGATAAGCCGAAGCAATAGCGGCGCGGCCGTGCCTTGCGCTTGGGCGCCCGGCCGCGCGGCCTGCTCAAAAAGTGGCTGCGCGCCCAAGATCGTTAATCGCCCATTAATATCACAATACCACTATGCGGAAATCTTCAATTTCTGGTGGAGCAAGCTATGCGGGCTCTCGCAATTATTCTGATTTCCTCATTGTTTGCTTTCGCCTCGGCCGCCAGCGCGGCAGATCACGGGACCCGAGCGGAGGCGGTGGCCATGGTCAAGCGCGTCCAGGCCGAGTTCAAGAAGGACGGCGCCAAGGCGACCTTCAAGGCGGTCGACGACAAGTCGAACAAGAGCTTTCACGACCGCGATCTCTATCCCTTCATCTACAACCTGAATGGCGTGTGCGTCGCGCACGGGGCCAAGATCGTACTGGTGGGCAAGAACCTCATGGCTCTCAAGGACCCGGACGGCAAGTATCTGATCCGCGATATGGTCACGCTGGCGAAAGGGATGGGGCACGGCTGGGTCGATTACAAATGGCCGAACCCGATCACCAACAAGATCGAGGACAAGTCGAGCTACATCGAGACGCTCGGCCAGAAGTACTTCGTCGGGGTGGGCATCTATAAGTAATCCGCCATGAGCTCCTTCACGACATCCGCTGACAGCGCGGAGCGCCCCCGCCGGCGTGGCCTGCTGGATTGGCTGCACGATATTTCGCTGCCGATAAAACTGTCTGCGGCCTCGGCCGTGCTGCTGGTCTGCCTCGTGGCGGTCGGCCTCAACGCCTACGTCACTTCAAATCAGTCGGCCGCCGGCCTGCGCCAGTTGTCGGTCCGCCTCGAGCCAAAGCGGCTGGCGTTCCAGGACGTCGGCGACGCCATCATCGCGACCCACTTGAAGATCTTCCGCTACGTATCCTGGGCCAGCAACGGCGTCAGCAAGAAGTTGCTGAACAGTCTCTACGACAAAATCAACGCCGATCTCGGCAGCCTCTCGGCGCAGATCCGCGACCTCGCCCGCCGCAACGATATCTCCGACTACGAGCGCAACGGATTGCGCACGCTGCTGGCCGATTGGAAGAAGTGCAGGCAGCAGGCGAAGGACAACATCGACGTCGGCCGCGTCGACCCCGCCATGGCGACCATACTGCTCGGGCAGACCGATGACGCCTTCGAAGCCGTCGACGGCGAAATCCGGACGCTGTCGATGGCGCTGGCGGTCGTCTCCAACGAGGTGCAGGATAACCTTTACCAGAGTGCCGAGCGCAATAAGAGCATCCTCATCGGCGGAACGCTCGCGGGGCTGCTGGTGAGCATCGCGACGTCGATTCTGGTCGGTGCCTCCATCGTGCGGCCGATCCGCTCGATCACCGACGTGATGCGGAGGCTGTCGGCGGGCGAGACCGATATCGAGATCGCCTATCGCGACAGCCGCGACGAGATCGGCACGATGGTCGAGGCCATCGATGTGTTCCGCAGGAACGCCATCGAGAAACACGCGCTGGAGCAGGCGAGCCACCAGGCCGAGCAGCGCCGCGTGGCCGAGCGGCGCGCGGAGATGGAGCAACTCGCGGCGGAATTCGAGGAATCGGTGCAGCAAATTGCCAAGGAACTGACCGATGCGGTCGCCGGCATGCACGAGAATTCGCAGGCCATGTCACGGATCGCCACGGAAACGCGTGCCAAGTCGAAGTCGGCATCGGGCCTCGTCGTCGAAACCCAGGCGAACGTCGACTCGGTGGCGAATGCCGCCGAAGAGCTCGCCCGCACCATCGAGCAACTGGCGACGCAGACCCACGGCGCCAAGGCGCTCACCGGCGACACCGTGACCGAATCGCAGGCCGCGCGCGAAAAGGTGCAGCAGCTCGTCGAGGCGGTGGGACAGATCGTGCCGATCACCGGCTTGATCCAGTCGATTGCCCAGCAGACCAACCTCCTGGCGCTCAACGCCACCATCGAGGCGGCGCGCGCCGGCGCCGCCGGCAAGGGCTTCACGGTGGTGGCGGCAGAGGTGAAGTCGCTGGCCGCGCAGACGGGGAGCGCCACCGACGAGATCAATCGGAAGATCGCGGCGGTCAACGCCTCCTGCGATGCCGTCGTCGGCATCATGGGCAAGGTGATCGATGCCATCACCTGCCTCGGCGAAGATGCCTCCGAGATGGCGTCAGCGGTAAACCATCAGGCCTCGGCGACGCAGGAAATTTCCCGCAACGCGCAGCTTGCCGCCGAGCGCTCGCGCACCGCGGCGAGCAATATCGCCGAGCTCGACCGCAAGACCGGCGAAAACGACGACGCCTCCGGCCACGCGCTGGCGGGTGCAGAGCGCCTCAACGCCCACGCGGCCGAATTGCAGCAGCAGATCGACCGCTTCCTGCAGCACGTGCGCGCGGCGTGAGGGACGTTCACCGTTTCGCGGAAGCGGAAAGCGCGTCCAGTCTTTTTTGCTTGGTCGCGTTTCCGGACGGCGAACCGGTTCCCACTTCGCCTGGAAACGCTCCGCCGCTCAGGCCTGGAACGCCTTGAAGGTGATGATGGTGTAGGTGTCCTTGATGCCGGGCAGGCACTGCACCTTCTCGTTGACGAAATGGCCGATGTCGGTGCCGGCATTGACGTAGAACTTCACCAGCAGGTCGTAGTCGCCGGCGGTGGAGTAGATCTCGGAGGCGATCTCGGCCTCGGCGAGCGCGTTGGCCACCTGGTAGGCCTTGCCGAGCTCGCATTTGATCTGAACGAAGAAGGGGGTCATTGAGCGCCTCTGGCCTTTCCTGGCGCATGATCTTGTCCGGAAACCGGTGCCCATCCCCGATCAAGCCGAGGACATGCTTTTCGGGATCATGCGCTGCCGCAATCCAGCAAAATCGAGCGCTTCTGGCAAGCCGCGGCGGGGGAGGGGGGCGGCCTTGCCTTGCCCGGTGGGCCGGACTAGGTAGAACCCAAGCAATCTCGTGGGGTGCCCGGCATCGCCGGGCTGAGAGGCCGTATGGGCCAACCCAACGAACCTGATCCGGGTCATGCCGGCGGAGGGACCAGAGATGCACACGCCGCGCGACCTGACGACCGACACGACCCAAAAGCCCGCCGCGGCCGACTTGGCCCAGTCCGCCGCCGCCGTGCTCGCGGCCTTGCGCGCGCGGGGCCCGCGCGTCCACTGCATCACCAACGCGGTGGCGCAGAACTTCACCGCCAACGTGCTGCTCGCCGCCGGCTGCGTGCCGTCCATGACGGTCGACCCGGAGGAAATCGCCTCTTTCGTCGCGCGCGCCGATGCCCTGCTGGTCAATCTCGGCACGCTCGACCGCGAACGCCGCGCCGCGACCGAGATCGCGGTGGCGACCGCCGGCGAGAACAAGCTGCCCTGGGTGCTCGATCCCGTCTTCGTCGATCGCGCGCCGCCGCGCGCGGCCTTCGCGCGCGTCCTGGTCGGCCGCGGTCCGAGCGCGGTGCGGCTCAACGCGCGCGAGTTCGCCGCCCTGGCCGAGGCCGAGCCGTCGGCCGAGGCGCTTGCGGCGTATGCCAAGGCGCACGCCACGGTGGTGGCGCTGTCCGGCGAGACCGACCGAGTCGCCGACGGCGCGCGGCTTGGCGCAATCGCCAACGGTCATCCGCTGATGGCCAAGGTCACGGCCATGGGCTGCGCCGGCTCGGCGCTGGTCGGGGCCTGTCTCGCCGTCGAGCCCGATCCCTGGCGCGCCGCCGCGGCCGGGCTCACCATCATCGGCGTTGCCGGCGAACTCGCCGCGGCCAAAGCGCAAGGCCCCGGCAGCTTCGCGGTCGCCATCCTCGATACGCTATACAATCTCGACGGGCCGACGCTGGTCCGTCATGCGCGGCTCGCCCGATGACGGCCATCGCCCTCACCATTGCCGGTTCGGATTCCAGCGGCGGTGCCGGTATCCAGGCGGACCTGAAGACCTTCGCCGCGCTCGGCGTCTATGGCGCGAGCGCCATCACCGCCTTGACGGCGCAGAACACGCAAGGCGTCTCCGCCATCCACGACGTGCCGGCCGATTTCGTCGCCGCCCAAATCGATGCGGTGTTCGCCGATCTCGACGTCGGCGCGGTGAAGATCGGTATGCTGTCGCAGGCGGCCGTTGTCGAAACGGTGGCCGCGGCGCTCGACCGCCATCAAGCCAGGAACATCGTGCTCGATCCCGTCATGGTGGCGTCGTCCGGCGCCAAGCTCTTGGCCGATGACGCCATCGCCAACCTGCGCCGGCTGTTGATCCCATGTGCGCGTGCGATCACGCCCAACCTGCCGGAAGCCGCGCTCCTGCTCGATGCCTCGCTCGCCCGCGATGAGGCGGAAATGGAAGCGCAGGCGCGCGCGCTGATCGAGCGTTTTCGTGCCCAGGCGGTGTTGATCAAAGGCGGCCACGGCGAAAGCGCCGAGAGCGTCGATCTGCTGGTCGATGAGGGCGGCACGGCCCGGTTCGCCGAGAAGCGCATCGCCACAAGAAATACCCACGGCACCGGCTGCACGCTGTCGTCGGCCATTGCCGCCGGTCTCGCCAAGGGCTTCGATCTCACCGCCGCGGTGCGCGCCGCCAAGACCTACGTCACCGCGGCCATCGCCGCCGCCGACCAACTCAATGTCGGGCACGGCCACGGGCCGCTCAATCATTTCTACGACTCCTGGAGATCGGCATGACCCCGACCCGCCGCCGCTTCACGCTTGCCGCCGGCGCCGCCGCCGCGGCCAGTCTCGCCGCGCCGGCCGTGGCACGCGCCGAGACGATGAAATGGCGCATGGTCACCTCCTGGCCGAAGCGTCTGCCGGGTCCGGGCATGTCGGCGGAACGCATCGCGGAGCGCATCCGCAAGCTTTCCGGCGGGCGCATCGACATCACCGTCCATGCCGCCGGCGAGATCGTGCCGGCCTTCGGCGTGCTCGACGCGGTCGGCAACGGCGTCGCCGACATCGGCCACAGCGCGTCCTTCTATTGGCAGGGCAAGATGCCGGCGGCGGCGTTCTTCACCACGGTGCCGTTCGGCCTGACGCCCGCCGAGCACGTCGCCTGGATCGACGCCGGCGGCGGCCAGGCGCTTTGGGACGCGCTCTACAAGCCCTTCGGCGTCAAGCCCTTCATGGGCGGCAACACCGGGGTGTGCATGGGCGGCTGGTTCCGCCACGACCTGAAGAGTCTCGCCGATCTCAAGGGCCTGAAAATCCGCTCCGTCGGGCTTGGCGGCGAAGTGTACAGCCGGCTCGGCGCCACGCCGCAGACCACGCCGCCGGCGGAGATCCTCACCTCGCTGCAATCCGGTGTGCTCGACGCCGCCGAATTCGTCGGTCCCGGATCCGACATCGCGCTCGGGCTCTATCGCGTGGCGCCGTTCTACTATTACCCCGGCTTCAACAAACCGAACGGCACCGGCGAATGCATCGTCGCGCTCAAGCGATGGAACACGCTCTCCGACGAGCTGAAGGCGGTGGTGGCGCACGCCTGCGCGGCGGAAGCGGCCTACGCGCTCGCCGAGATGGAGCGCCTCGACGCCGTCGCTCTCGAAGCGCTGACGGCCAAGCACAACGTCAAGCTCACCGCCTTCCCGCACGACCTGGTGGCCGCCGCGCGCAAGGTGGCGGGCGATGTCCTCAACGAGCTTGCCGCCCGCGATGCCGCGAGCGCGAAAGTGCACGCGTCCTATGCCGCCTTCCGCGCGCGCACCGCGCCCTGGTCGCGGGTGTCGATCGAGGCCGTGCTCCGGGCGCGGGAGGCCTGACAAGGCCCCCGCGTGTTCCACGCCGTCCGACAATACCGTCCAAGCGGCGCTCGTGGCTTGCGCTCGCCGCCGCCGTTTGGACGCCAGGAACAATGATCGGCGCCAAACGTCTTCGTCCGTGGGCGAGTCTTTGCAGACACGAGGCGTTCAATGGCAGTCAAAGCGGAAAGAAAACCGGATGCAGCCGGCGGATGGGGTTCGGTGGAGGCGCTGGCCAATATCCTGACCCAGGAAGAAGTCGCCGTCCTCGGCAGCGAAATCCTGATGAAGCAGAACAAGCCCGATGGCTTCATGTGCGTGAGCTGCTCATGGGCGAAGCCGGCGGAACCGCACAGGTTCGAGTTCTGCGAAAACGGCGCCAAGGCGACGGCGTGGGAGATCACCTCCAAGAAGAC
The DNA here is from genome assembly GCA_963829755.1 of uncultured Pseudomonadota bacterium. GTDB lineage: Bacteria > Pseudomonadota > Alphaproteobacteria > Rhizobiales > Xanthobacteraceae > Pseudolabrys. The sequence continues at coordinate 292,771 of CAWHJV010000016.1, forward strand.
GACGCCGGAATTCTTCGCCGACCACACGGTCAGCGAATTGCGCGAATGGTCCGACCACGCGCTGGAGGAAAACGGCCGGCTGACGCATCCCATGCGCTACGATGTCGCGTCCGACAAATACATGCGGGTGTCGTGGGAGCAGGCTTTCGCCGAAATCGGCGCCGAGCTCAACAAGCTCGATCCCAAATCCGTCATCATGTACGCCTCGGGCCGCGCCTCGCTGGAGGCGAGCTACATGTACCAGCTGTTCGGCCGCATGTATGGCACCAACAACTTTCCCGATTCCTCCAACATGTGCCACGAGTTCGACCTCGGTCGGCCTGCCGCCGGTGATCGGCGTTCCGGTCGGTACCGTGCTGCTGCCGGATTTCGACAAGGCCGACTGCATCTTCTATTTCGGCCACAACACCACGACCAACGCGCCGCGCATGCTGCATCCGTTGCAGCGGGCGGCGCAGCGCGGCGTGCCGATCGTCACCTTCAATCCGCTGCGCGAGCGCGGGCTCGAGCGGTTCGTCAATCCGCAGAGCCCGATGCAGATGGTCAGCGGCGGAACCCGCATCAGCTCGCAGTACTGCCAGGTCAGGTCCGGTGGCGACACCGCCGCCATCGCGGGCATCTGCAAGGCGGTGATCGAAGCCGATGACGCGGCCAAGGCGGCCGGCAAGCCGCGCATTCTCGACGTCGATTTCATCGCCGAGCACACCGCCGGCTTCGAGGCCTTCGCCGATTACTGCCGCGCGCGGCAGTGGCCCGAGTTGGTGAAAGTCTCCGGCGTCACGGAGGCCGAGCTGCGCGACGCGGCCGACACCTACATGAAGGCGAACGCGGTCATCGCCAACTACGGCATGGGCGTCACCCAGCACAAATACGGCGTCGAAACCGTGCAGATGATCGTCAACCTGCTGCTGCTGCGCGGGAACATCGGCAAGCCCGGCGCCGGCATCTCGCCGATCCGCGGCCATTCCAACGTGCAGGGCCAGCGCACCGTCGGGATCACCGAAAAGACCAGGCTGGCGCCGCTCGACAAGCTGAAGGAACTCTACGGCTTCGAGCCGCCGCGCGAGGACGGGCTCACCACCGTCGACGCCTGCCAGGGCATCCTCGACGGCAGCGTGCGCGGCTTCGTCAGCCTGGGCGGCAATTTCGCCCGCGCCATTCCCGATCATTCGCGCATGGAGCCGGCCTGGATGAAGATGCGGCTTTCGGTGCAGGTGGCGACCAAGCTCAACCGCACGCATCTTCTGCCGGGCGAGGTGACCTACCTGCTGCCGTGCCTCGGCCGTATCGAGATCGACGAACAGGACACCGGCCCGCAGGCGGTATCGATGGAAGATTCCACCGCCTGCATCCACGGCTCGCGCGGCCAGCGCGAGCCGATCGGCCCGCACGTGCGCTCCGAGCCGTTCATCGTCGCCGGCATGGCCAAGGCGACCTTGCCGGCAAACCCGAAGATCGACTGGGACCGCTGGGTCGGCGACTATGCGCTGGTGCGCGACGCCATCGAGGCGACCTATCCGGACAGGTTCAAGGATTTCAACGAGCGCATGTTCGTGCCCGGCGGCTTCCCACGCCCGCTCGGCGCGCGCGAGCGCAAGTGGGACACGCCCAACGGCAAGGCCAACTTCACCGTGCCCGAGAGCCTGTCGGAGCTCCTGGAGCAGGCGCCGGACGTCTACCAGTTGTTGACCTTGCGCGCCGACGGCCAGTTCAACACCACCATCTACACCGAGGACGACCGCTTCCGCGGCGTGAAGGGCGGCCGCAAGGTCGTGCTGATGAACAAGGCCGACATCGCCCGACTTCAACTGAGCGCCGGCGACCGCGTCCGCCTCACGACCGCCGTCGATGACGGCTTCGACCGCCGGCTCGACGGCTTGCGGGTCATGGAATACGACATCCCGGAGAAGTGCATCGCCGGCTATTACCCCGAGTGCAACGTGCTGATCCCGGTCTGGCATTACGCCAAGCAGAGCAAGGTGCCGGCGGCGAAGTCGGTGCCGGTGCGCATCGTGTTGCAGGAGCGGGCGAACTGAACCGCCGCCCCGCTCGCGGGCGAACGAAACGATGCCGCGCGCAAACCGGTTGCGCGCGGCATTTCTTTTTCGCGGCAGGCGGAACCTTTCGGCGCGCCGGCCGGACATCCGGTCGACGCGGCCTCGATCGCGTTTGCACCATGGGAAACGGGATGCCCCGGAAATATGTCTGGTCAGGGTGCCGACCGTGGGAGTACGCTGGCAGCACAATACGAGGGAGCGAGCAAGATGCGTTATTCGAGATCGTTTCTGGCCATCGCGGCCGCCATTTCCGCGCTTGCTGTCGTCGCAGGCTCACCCGCCCAGGCAGTGGAGCTGCCATGCAGCACTGCCAAGTTGATCGTGCCATGGGGCGCGGGCGGCGATACCGACATCATCTTCCGCCTGTTGGTCGACCAGGCCAACAAGGACGGCGCCAAGCCCAGGCTGCAGGTCGTCAACGTGTCCGGTCAGGGCGGCAACAAGGGGGCCAAGGACGCCAAGGCCGCCGCGCCCGATGGCTGCACGCTGTTTGCCATGCACGACAGCGCGATCATCAGCTATCTCGCCGGTCGCGTGAACTTCACGTGGGACGCCTTCGAGCCGATCGCCACCGTCGCCTATACGCCCGAAGTGGTCGGCGCTAACGCCGCCACGCCTTTCAACGACATGAAAGAATTCGTCGCCGCCGCCAAAAAGGCGCCCGGCACCATCACAGCCGGCGTGACGCTCGGCTCGACCAGCCAGTTCATCTTCCTGCTGATCGACGATGCCGCCGGCACCAAGGTGAAGTTCGTGCCCTACGAAGGCACGCGCCAGCGGCTGACCGCGCTGCTTGCGAAGAACATCCAGGTCGGCGACATGAACATCCTGACCGCCAAGCAGTACATGAAGGAAGGCACGCTCAAGGGTCTCGGGATCGCCTCGGAGAAGCGCGATCCGTTGGCGCCCGACCTGCCGACGCTGAAGGAGCAGGGCGTCGACGTGGTGTACGGGCTCACCCGCGGCGTCGTGGCGCCCAAGGGCACCAAGCCCGACGTCATCAAGTATTGGGAAGGCGTCATCAAGAAGGCCGCCGAGAGCAAGGCGGTCGAGGATGCGCTGGCCAAGAAGGGCACTTCGGTCGTGTTCCGCGGGCCGGAGAAATATACCGCCTTCCTGAAGAAGTCGTACGCCCAGTACGAAAAGCTGGCGATCTCGATCGGGATGTATAAGAAGAAGTAATCGTCTGCGAACGCGCGAGCGGCAAGCAACGGCGTTTGCGCCGGGCCTGCCGCTCGCCGCCATGCCGGGGGAGCGGACGCCGTGCGCCGTCTCAGTCTTGATGCAATCGTTGCGGCGGTTCTGCTGATCGCCGGTGGCGTCCTCTTCTGGGACACCTTTCAATGGCGCCACACGCCGTATGCGACCATGCCTTCGAGCGTGTGGCCGCGCTTCGTCCTCGTCGTCTTCTTCGCGCTGTGCGCCATCTATCTGGCCCGTTCGCTCATCCGTGGGCCGGGCGATGAGGTGAGACGGTCGTTGCGCGAATGGATCGCGTATTACCGCAACCCGTTGTCGTGCTACGGGCTGTTCCTGGCGTTTCTGGTGACCTTGCCCTATCTCGGCATGCTGGTCGGCGGCATCTTGTTCGTGTGGCTGATGCAGGTGATCGTGGGCGCGCGGAGCGCGAGCGCGCAGGTGCGCCACGCGGCCATCGCCGTCGCTTCGGTCGGCTTCATGTGGCTCGTCTTCACCTATGCCATCGGCGTCATCCTGCCGGCCGGCAGTCTGGTCCACATCTAGCGCGGCGATCGAACGATGCAGCACCTGGATCACGTGATCGCGGCGTTCGGCGCGGTTCTCCAGTTTCACAATCTGATCTTGATGGTCGTCGGCGTTATCGCCGGCCTGATCGCCGGCGCCATTCCCGGCTTCACGATCGCGATGGCGATCGTGCTCACGCTGCCGTTCACGTTCGGCATGCCGCCGGTGCAAGGGCTGTCGACCATGCTGGGCGTCTATGTCGGCGGACTTTCCGGCGGGCTGATGTCGGCGATCCTGACCGGCATTCCGGGCACGCCGTCGGCGGTTGCCACCACGTTCGACGGCTTCACCATGGCGCGCGCCGGCAAGCCGGGGCTGGCGCTCGGCATCGGCGTCTGGTCGTCGTTTTTCGGCGGGCTGCTGAGCGCGGCGCTGCTGTCGGTGCTGGCGCCGCAGCTCGCGCGCATCGGGCTCGAGTTCGGCCCGTGGGACTTCTTCTCGCTGGTCGCCTTTGCGCTGACCATTGCCGCCAGCCTGTCGGACGAGGATCTGCTGAAGGGCCTGATCGCGGGCGTGTTCGGCATCCTCGTTGCCTGCTTCGGCGAGGACCAGGTCAACGGCGTCGCCCGCTTCACCTTCGGCATCGACGCGCTCGAGCAGGGCTTCGCGTTCCTGCCGGTGCTCGTCGGGCTGTTCGCGTTCAGCCAGTTGATGTCCGACGTGCGCGACCCCGAGTCGGCGAGCCAGGCGCTGGCCGAGCGCGGCGCCACCGGCGTCAAGATCGAACACCTGGCCGCGATCAAGGCGATCTTCCAACGCTGGGCGCTCTGGCTGCGCTCCTCGTTGATCGGCGTGTTTGTCGGCGTGCTGCCGGCGGCGGGCAGCTCGATCTCGAACATCCTCGCCTACGACCAGGCCAAGAAGTCGTCCAAATATCCGGAGAAGTTCGGCACCGGCATTCCCGACGGCATCATCGCATCGGAATCGGCCAACAACGCGACCGCCGGCGGCGCGCTCATCACCATGATGGCGCTCGGCATTCCCGGCGACGCGGTCACCGCGGTCATGCTGGGCGCGCTGCTCATCCACGACATCGCGCCGAGCCCGACCTTCATCAGCACGCAGCCGCAGCTTGCCTATGCCATCATCGTGGCTTTCTTCATCGCCCACTTCATCATGGTCGCCTGTCAGTCGTTTTCGCTGCGGCTGTTCGTGTTGATCATGCGCGTGCCGCTTTACATGCTCGCCGCGGTGATCCTGGTCTATTGCGCCATCGGCGTGTTTTCGCTCAACAACGTCGAATTCGACCTGTGGACGCTGCTGATCTTCGGCGCCATCGGTTACGTCATGGTGCGGCTCGGCTTTCCGCTGACGCCGATGATTCTCGGCGTGGTGCTGGGGCCGGTGGCGGAGGTCAACCTGTCGCGTTCGCTGGCGACCAGCAGCGACCTCACGCTTGTTCGTCACGCGGCATTGGTCGCTGTTCTTCATCATCCTGTCGGTGTTCTCGCTGATCTATCCCTGGTTCCAGCGCGCGCGCGGCCGCCGCAAATGGACGCTCGCGTATGCGCCGGCGCTTTGCATGGCGCTGTCGTTGCCGCTCTTTCTGATGGGCGGATGGGTACGGCCGATCGTGGCGGCGCTGCTGTTGGTGTTTGGCCTGTGGCTGTTGTGGCAGCGCTGGCGCAGCGGCTGGGCGCTCGAAGCCGGCGGCGCCACGGCGCTGCACCAGGGCTGACGCCGTTCGCGGCCGGCATTATTGGCCGTTGTTGTCCGGCCAACGCCGCGCCGCCGCTGACTGACGTTTACCCGCCATTAACGATCGAACGACATCGGTGCGGCGTTTTAGCGCCGCCGAAAGATTTGCGCGGCCCATGCGTATGGTTACCGCCTATGGTTAACCCCAGCTTTACATTTCTCTGACATTTCTAGGCATTGAGACGTCGCCTTTGCGCGCTCGTTCAATGCGTCCGGGCGGCTCTCCAGTAGCCGTGCGTACGTTCGATCCCGGGTCGATCAGATGCGATCGCCCGCTTTCAACTCCAGATGCTAGTCAAAGGGCCGACCCAAATGACGACCAAAATGATGCAAAGCGGCTTAGTTGCCGCGATCTTCCTGGCTGCTGCTCCCATGGCCGTCCTTGCGGCGGATCTGCCGGCTCAGCCAGCCTATCAGCAACCCTACAAGGCGCCTGCCTACGTGCCGCCCGAGCCGGCTTATGCGAACTGGTCCGGCTTCTACGTCGGTATCAACGCGGGCTACGGTTTCGCCAAGTCGGATTGGACCAGTCCGGCAGTCAGCCTCAGTCCGAAGGGCTTCCTCGCCGGCGGCACCGTCGGCTACAACCTGCAGACCGGTACTTGGGTCTGGGGTCTGGAAGGTGACATCGACTACTCCGGCATGAAGGATACCAATGACGGCTGCGTGCCGGGCTCCTGCGAGACCAAGGCCGAGTGGATCGGGACGGCGCGCGGGCGCATCGGCTATGCCGGCTGGAACAACTTCCTGCCCTACATCACCGGCGGCGGCGCCTTCGCCAGCCTGAAGGCGTCCTCCAACCTCGGCAACGCCAGCAAGACCCAGATCGGCTGGACCGCGGGCGCCGGCCTGGAATACGCCTTCATGACCAACTGGAGCGCCAAGCTCGAGTACCTCTACACCGACCTTGGCAGCTTCGACTGCGCGGCCTGCAGCGCCTCCGGCACCGACTCGGTCGACTTCAAGGCCAACCTGGTGCGCGCGGGCATCAACTACCGCTTCTGAGCGCCGCGACCCTCCGCGACGGCGGCAAAGCCCCGGGCCCGAACAGGCCCGGGGTTTTTTCCGTTGGCGGGGCGGGGGCCGGATTAACCGGCCGTTCATCCCGCCGGCCGGCCGCCGGCCGCGCCGGCGGCGATTAAGCTAAACATCAACACAATGTTGACCGGTCGTCCCTAGCATCGAACCCTGCAGACGAGCCGCGCCGGCTCCCGCAATTCGGGCCGCGGGCGAACCTTTGGCGAGGGCGACCATAGCGAGGGCGACCATGGTCAGGATGCAGGATCTTCCGCTCGACCTCGAGACCTTCCGCGCCAGCCGCGTGAGCGACTACCGGCGCGGCGGCGAGCAGTTCGTCAATGCCATCCGCATCGTCGGCGCCGACCGCGCCGGCCCCGCCGTCGGCGCGCACATCTACAGCGCCCACGGCGTCGAGTGGATCGTGCTCGAGCAGGCGGCGGCGGACGACGCGCCGGTGTTCGCGTGCCTGTGGTTCGACGACGCCTGCGAACACAGCGCCACGCTCGCCGGCGCCGAGGAACGGCTCTTTCGCCACATCGCCGCCGCGCAATAACGGGCCGCGGTATCCGCCGCCGCGCTATCCGGTGCGCCGTCGCAATTCCGCCTGAAACCGGCGCGGTCTTTACGCGGCCCTTCACTGCGCGCGGGCGCGAATTTACGCGGCCGATACGGCGCCGCCATCCAAAAGACGCCGAGCGCCCCGATGCTCTCTCCCGACCGGACGCGATCCGGCTATCATGGAGAGTGAAATGAAACGGTTGTTCTACGGTGTTGCGGTGTCGGCGCTGGTCATCGGCACCGGCGGGGCGGCGGTGGCGTGCGGCTCGCACGATCACAGCGCGGCCCTGAAGAACCCGGCGGCTGCCACGCAGGCCGCCAATCTGCGCGGCGTGCTGCTGGCGCAGGCGCAGCCGGACACGGACAAGAGCGCCACCACCGGCGAAGAGAGCAAGGACAAGTCCGAGGCTCTGCCGTCGAAGGCGATCGGTCCGCTGGCGCAGTCGCAGGACGACGCCGACAAGGAAAAGATGGACGAGGACAAGCCGGCCAAGCCCGAGGCCACGCCGAGCCACGTGCGCGGCATGATCCTGGCGCAGTCGCAGGACGACGCCGACAAGGAGAAGATGGACGAGGGCAAGCCGGCCAAGCCCGAAGCCACGCCGAGCCGCGACCGCGGCATGGTTCTGGCGCAGGCCCAGACCGACGAGCAGAGCGGCACGAGCGGCGAGGGCAGCGACGAGTCCAAGCCCGACGAGCAGAAGGACGAGTAGGCGGTTCGCCCGCGAGGCCGCGCGCGCCCCGTCCCCGAAGCCGCGCGGCGCTCGTTCTCCGGGTGTCGTTCACCCCCAACGGCGACGCCCCGCACCCCCGGGCCGGCAACGGTCCGGGGGTTTTGTTTGTCTTGAGCGCACATCCTCCGCTCGTCCCCGCGAAAGCGGGGCCTCGCCCTCTTTCCCTCGCCCCGCTTGCGGGGGGTGGCCGACGCCCGCATGAGCGGGCGGAGGGCGGAGCGGAGGGCGGGTGGGCGAAGCGCCAATCTCCGACCGGTCATTACGGCGTGCGCGGTCACGCGCGCGGGCCCGGGATCCAGAGAGGCGGGTATTCGTCGTGACTTCCCATCGCAGCTTGAATGTCCGGTCGCAACCGTGCCGCACGGCGGTCCGCATCGCAGGTGCGATCGCTCGTCGTCAGCGGACGTGACCGCGATCCGACGTCACGGGCGTGTTGGCCATGAGCGGAGGTCGATGAGTAGCTCAACGATGCTGGTAACTCGGGAGCGGTTGGCAGCAGAAAAAAAACGGCCAAGAACGGCTGACCCAACTGCTACCCGTAACACTTCAGTCATCATCACCCGCATCTTTCTTCTTCCATGCAGTCAGAAAGTCAGACACTGCTTTCGCCGCATCGTCTGTGCCACCATTCGCTGCAACCTCCTCTACGCGTTTGCGGAGCAGGTCGCGGTCTAGCAGCTTGTCGAGCGAGTCCACACTTGCATTCGTATTTCGCTTGGCAACGGCGTCACCGAGGCCGAACATTCCCATGCCTTGGCTCCACGAATATGTGGTGAAGGCCTTCGCAAAAACCGCCACCATCTCATCGTCCTTCAACTTCTTCTTTGCCCACTTCTTGACCTCCAGACCGTCGTCGACTGCGAGGTCCCGCCAACGGAACATGAGCCAAGCGAGGCGTTTGGAAAATGCCAATTCGCCTGATTTGCTGGCCGCGCGGATGCGTTTCAGCACAAGGCCATTTGGGCATCGGCATCTGGTTCCGTCGTCAGGCAGTTGACTTCAGGCTCTGGCTGCTTGCCTTCCCGTGGGTGATAATCGGTGTACGCAGAATGAGCGAAATCGACAAGCCAAGTCAGGCTCGCTTTGTCGCATGCTACGACAAACAACTTTGATCGCGCCGGAAGATCGAAGCGATCTCGCGTTAGGCTCCGCAGAAGCCAATGAATACGCAATTCGTTGTCGCCGAACGCAAACCCGCGCTCTTTATCGGATTCAACGTAAGCTTCATCGGCGATTTCTGAAAAAGCGCATTCAGCAAGGGGCCGACATCTTTCTTTTCAACCCTCTTAGCGTGCAGGTTCAGTTCGTCCAAGATCATCTTAGCCTTAGTGCTGCCATCGCGCCTTGTGACACCAAGCGCGGCGCGCATTGACGCTTTTACGAAGGCTTCATCCCCGGCCTTAGAAATAATTGCGTCAAGCTCTGTCCGAGAAAGAACGTCATCGCCTATCGAGAAGCGGAAATACGAGTCAAAATGATCCTCGGAACAGACCAGCCGGTCGCGCTCCCAGCTCGTCGCCGAGCCTTCCCCATAGCTGAGACTGTTCCAGACGAATTCAAGCCTCGGAAAAAGCCGCATCAACGAGCGTTTCACCCGCTCCTTATCCTTTTCCGGGACAGCATCCAGGAACAGAGCGTTCATCTCCGCAGCGCGGTCGTGACCCGAGTGCCCATACGGGTCACCGGTGCCGCATAGCTGATCTTTGCTGGAACGCAGGTTTCGATAAACCGAAGGTTGGAAGAGACGAATGGCCTCAAGGCCAATAAAATCGGCGCGATCAACCTCGTAGCCTACAGCGGGCCACGTGACGGAAAGAGCATTGGTAATGCGGATGAGGTCGCGGGGGGTTCGATCTCAGGCGCAATCACATCGTAGAAGACGTTCATAAACCGCACAATCTGATCTTCCGGAGGTGAACCGCAGATGAGTTCGATCTGTCGTAGCATCTCGTTATTGAGGTCAGTCTGACGGGGCTGAGGAACGTCAAAGCCGGCCTGAATAATCTTCTCCAGATAGTGCGGTCCTTCGGACGGATAACGCTCGGAGACAATCGCCTCTGCGAGTTCCCGATCGAATATCAGCAGATACAAGACGTTCGGTAGCCGCCCAACTGACTTCACAAGACGAAAGATAAGCAGAGCTTCATCAGGCGCGAGCCGGTCGATGTCGTCGATGACGATCAAAAACCGCCTGTCTTGCTCGGCAAGTGCCTTGGTCAGTTCGCCTTGTAGCTTCTCGACGGTGTCATCTGTCTTTATGAAGTCAGCCACCCACGACATTGCACCTAACGCGAGACTGCCGACACCAGCCGCCCCGGCAAGGTCAGCTCCTGCGCTGACAACGGACCCCGCCTTCAGTAAGCGCGCGCCGATCTTCGGAAGCGCTTTCTTAAAGTTGTCGCCGAGTGTCGGACCAATCCCGGCATATAGTTCTCGGAAGAACGCGAGCGCCAACGCTTCTTCACCGCGAAACCACCAACAAGCGAAGTTCACGACGGTTAGTTCACCTGTTTCTGTCGCGTCGCTGAGATGGTGAAGAACGAGATTGACCGCGCTACTCTTACCCGACCCCCACGGGCCGTTGAGAGCGATGACGGTACCTTCTGGCGCTCTTATCTTTCGGATGCTTTCGGCGAGCGCTTTTGCGAACGGGTCAATACCGAACCGATCTTCCGCCGGATCGAAAATAGGCCTGTCGTTGTGAGGTTGCGCCGATTCCATCATGCTCTCAAAGATGGCGATCTGAGCGCTCGTTGTCGAGTCATCGCATCGTCAAAGAGTGTCCACGGTGACTTGCAGGCTCGGATGCCCTGCAAACGTTATCACCGCTTTTAGGCGGCAACCCCGATCCTATCCAGCGGCGCGATTGACACGTCCGCTCAGGGTCACATCGGGCACTCGAACGAGGCGTGGGGCCGGTCGGCAATGCGCGCCAGAGCCGCCGTGGGCGTGCGGTTCACCGTTCGGGGCTGTGCGCCGTCACCCCACCCCGATGCTCGCTTCGCTCGGATCGAGCCTGCCCGTCCAGGGCAGGGTGGCCGCCGCGTTTGCCGTCCCGCCCTGGGCCAAACGGCGCAGGGCGCCACCTGTCTCCGAACGCAAACGCGCCGCACCCCCGGGCCGGCAACGGCCCGGGGGTGTTGTTTGCCGTGATGTCATGCGGCCGCGCGGTTCAAGGCCGGCCGCGCGACGCCTATCGCACTCAGCTCTTGGTGACGCCCGCCACCTTGTTCGCCGGCAGCTTCTTGAGCGCGGCGGTCAGCTTGTTGGCGCAGGCGTCGGCGATGTCGTCGTTCGGCGTCTTGGCGTTGGGCGGCGTGGCGAAGCCGGCCTTTTCGATGAAGTCCTGCTGGTCGTAATTGGCGTTGGCTTTCTTCAGCGCGGCCCAGTGCGCCGGCATGTTGCTCTGCGCCTCGAAATGCCGAACGCAATCGGGCGTGTAGAGCGCCACGGCCTCGGCATCCACCTTGTCGTTCGCCATCTTCTGCGCCGTGCCGCCGAGCACCCAGCCGCCCCAGCCGAAGCCGATGACCATCGCCGCCACCGCGCCGAGGACGAGCGCGAAGCTGTGCGTCTTGAGTTGTTCGCCTTTGAGATAGGATGGGAGTTGCATCGACGTATCCTTGCCCTGGAAGACAAAAACGTCGCCCTGTAGGCCGAGATTACCATGGCGCCCGGCGCGGCCTTTATTAAATAACGGTAGGGAAAGGCGTGCGGTGCAGCGCAAGGCGCCCGCAACGCCGCTTGGCCGATGGCGGGCTTGAACACCGCAAGGAACTTAATCCTTGACAGCGTGACGCTGCCTTGTTAGCGTTGCGGCATCGTCGGCGTGCTGACGCCGCCGCCGAAACTTATCCCCGCACAATCGAATCCACGTCCAAACGCAATGGAGCTTCGCCATGGCGAATTCCCCCGCGCGCGGTTACGCGCGCGCCGGCGCGACCGCGTGCGCCGAAACATGCGCCGCGCGCGCCCGAAGATATCGGTGCCCATCGCGCGCGCCCAGACGGTCGCCGTTGAAGAACAGCCCGCCGAAGGCGGGAACCCGGCGACCGGGCGGCTCGACGGACGCCGGCTGAGCCGACGCATCGAATTCACGCCGCGGCTCGTCGAGCCCCGCCAGCCGCTACGAGGGGACCGGGCGAATCGCTCGACAGCCATCTGCCGCCGGCCTCGGCATCCAGGCGCGCGCAGCCTGCGCCGGATCGCGGGAGCAGAATGGACGCGCGCGCCGCGCGGCCCGCGCGACGTCCGCCGGCGGCGCGGCTGTTGCTGGAGACGCAGGCGCTGGCGGAATCTGCCGCGTCGCCTGAAATCGGAGCCCGCCGCCGCTCCGCCCGACGACACCGCCGCGCTTCTCGACCGCCTGCTGCGCGCGGTGGCGCGCGAGCTTACCGCCGTCGAGGCCATGCGCGCCGAGATGAAGAACACGCCGCAGCGCCCGCGCGACGCCATCGCCACCGCGCAGACGCTCTCGAGCCTCACCGAGACCCTGAACAAATTGCAGCGCATGCGCTGCGGCCTTGCGGATGAACGCCATGACGACAGCCGACGACCTTCCCACCGATATCGATGCCCGCCGTGACGCGCTTGCGCGCCGCATTGAGGCGTTCTTTGCCAGCCGGCCGGACGCGGGAGTTGCTCCAGGCGTTGAGCCCAAGCGAGGTGGCGGCGCTTGAGCGCGACTTCGTCGCGCTGGCGCACGCGCACCAGGAGCCGCCGGCGTTCGGCGCCAACGCCAAACCCTGGACCACCTGGCTGGTGCTGGCCGGGCGCGGCGCCGGCAAGACGCGGCTCGGCGCGGAATGGGTGCGCGCGCTGGCGATAGGCGAGGGGCCGTACGCCGAGCAGGCGCACCGCCACATCGCGCTGGTCGGCGAGACCGAGCACGACGCCCGCGAGGTCATGATCGAAGGCCCGGCCGGCATCTTGCGGTCGTCGCCGCCCGGCGAGCGGCCGCTCTGGATCCCGTCGCGCCGGCGGCTGGAATGGCCGAACGGCGCTATCGGCCTCTGCTTCTCGGCGGAGGACCCCGAGCAGTTGCGCGGGCCGCAGTTCGACGCCGCCTGGTGCGACGAGCTCGCCAAGTGGCACCACGCCGACGCCACCTTCGACATGCTGCAGTTCGGCCTGCGGCTCGGCGCCCGCCCGCGTCAGCTCGTCACCACCACGCCGCGGCCGATCCCGCTCGTCAAGCGCCTCGTCGCCGACCAGCGCACGGCGGTGACGCGCGCTGGCACGCAGGCCAACGCCGCGTTCCTGTCGCCCGCCTTCCTCGACGAGGTGCTGGCGCGCTACGCCGGCACGCGGCTGGGGCGCCAGGAGATCGACGGCGACATCATCGAGGACCGCGCCGACGCGCTGTGGACGCGGGCGATGATCGAGGCGTCGCGCGTAAGCGAAGCGCCGCCGCTGATGCGCATCGTCGTCGGCATCGACCCGCCGGCCTCGGCCCGCGCCGGCTCGGACTTGTGCGGCATCGTCGCGGCGGGCCTTTCGCGAAGAAGGCCTCGTCTACGTGCTGGCGGACGAAAGCCGCGGCGGCCTCGCGCCCGACGGCTGGGCGCAAGTCGCGATCGCGCTTTATCGCCGGCTCAAGGCCGATTGCCTCATCGCCGAGGTCAACCAGGGCGGCGACATGGTGAGCGCGGTGCTGCGCCAGGTGGACGGCGGCGTGCCGGTGCGCGAGGTGCGCGCCACGCGCGGCAAGTACCTGCGCGCCGAGCCGGTGGCCGCGCTCTACGCGCAGGGCAAGGTCAGGCACGTCGATCCGCCGCTCGCGGCGCTGGAAGACGAGATGTGCGACTTCGGCCTCGGCGGCCTGTCCACCGGCGCCTCGCCCGACCGGCTCGACGCGCTGGTGTGGGCGGTGACGGCGCTGACGTCGCGGGGATGGGAGGGGCCAAGGATCAGGAGCTTGGGCGGCGATCCGCTGGTGCCGCGGGGTGTGTGGCGGTAGGGCGCGGGCCGCTCCGCGCGCTCTCTTTCCCTCGCCCCGCTTGCGGGGAGAGGGTGGCCGACGCCCGCGCGAGCGGGCGGCGGGCGGGTGAGGGGCCAGAGTATCGAACTCAAACTCGCGGGCACGACCGTGTGGTATGATTTCAGCTTTCGGCAACTCCGTCGAACGGCCGACAGACCCGTAGTAACTGATTTTGAGACAGAAACGATGCTACGATGGGCCTTGTTTGGATCCAGAGTGAAGTTTCGGAGGAGAATATATTGAAAGCCTCAAAAATAACGGCCGTCGATTTCTTCGACGATCTGGGCTCCCCATATGCTCGGAAGAGAATTCTTTTGGGGATTGGTCCTATTAGGGGGGCTGTGTGTACTTATAATTTACGCTGTCCATTCGCTCCTGGCGGATGGACCTGTGCTCCATGTGCTTGACGGAATTTCTACGCAAATTCTTGCCAGCACAATAGTCGTTTTGGCATTTTACATCTTGTATATGCATTTTATTGGGCCGAACGAAGGGCTTCGCGAGGTTACAGTAACTCGGCCAAGAGACATTAAGCAGAGAATGGAGGAGCTTCCCATCGATACAAGATATTACGCTTTCTGGGGCCGGTCGGGGTCTTATTTCCGATCGCATCCGCTACTTGTTCTCGACGAGCAATCTAGAAAGAACAAGCTGGTGACCGATGTCGACGTAATGCTTCCAGATGCAGAGGACCCTCGACTTATAAAGTCATATGAGGAAATTCTGGCGTCGCTTGGCGAGCATCCTGGGGGCAACGCCCTTCTCGCCAACGCATTGGCGACGAGCATTATGTGCGCTACCATTGCTGAAAATAACAAATACATTCGGATAGACTTTATTATTCGAAATTCTTGCCGGCATTTCGTGTTGATCTGTCAGATAATGGTGCGGTTCTGACGCAGGACGATCCAGCAAAATCTGCGTTGTCGTTCCAATTCGGATCGGAATTCTTTGAAATGTTGCGGACGACAATCAGAAACGAGATGGCAATCTCGCGTGAGGTTGTGTGGGATTCAAAGAAATTCAATGGGCGACATCTCGATGAAGCGTGCTGTGACGTGGAAACGCTTAATGCATTTGGCCTTACGGTGTCCGACGTGAGTTCGACCCAGCAGGAGGTCGCGAAGCTAATTACTGAGCGGCGCCATAGATACAAATGATTAGTTCAACAGCAGCGCTGGACCGTAGCGCAGAATTTAGACTCCATCCGTTGGGATTCTTTTTCCTGATGGATAAGGCTGTTGGCGGCAACTCATCCAGGGTCCACGTATGGCTTGCGGGCATGTCGGGACAGAAGAATGACTGTCATTCACACTCGTTTGATATAAACTCTAAAGTCATTGCGGGCTGCCTTCGGACCGAAATTTTCGATTTCCGAGTTGCTGCTAATGAAACCGACCGTGAATTCTCTGTTAGATATGGTGACAATAGAACTCAACTCTTGCCTACTGGCCGTTTCGGCTGCTTGGACTTGTTGAGTTCCTTTGAGAGTGTGAATGGTAGCGAATACTTTCTACGTGCCGGGATAATTCATCGCGCCGAAGCTGTAGCCAAGCCGTGTGTGACTTTGTTGGAGGCTAATGAGCGTGGCGCACCTATTTTTTCGTATGGGCCCAACGATAGAGAGCCTCCTTTTGAACGTAGGCTAGTTACGAAAGTGCGAAACTCGTCAGATCGAATCTGCATTGGTTAACTGCCAGTGGTGACCCTCGCCATCGACGCGATTTCATATGAATTATTGGGCTGCGGCTTACTTCATGTGACCATCAACACCGTTCCGCCGCTCGACGAGTTCGTCGTAGCGGTTGACGTCGATGTCGCCCGGTAAGCGCTTGGGCCGCCCGCGCTGCTGGTGTCCGTCGTCCTCGTCGACGAATCCGAGCCCGTGGACGCACTGGCGCCGAGCAGCAGCGAACCGAGACCGGCTTGCGCCGCAGCCGCAAAGGCGCGGCGCCTTGTGCTAGGCTGGGTGTCCGAGGGATGGGGCCTTGAAGAAGTTATCATCAGGTGATAAGTCAAAGGGCGGGCGCAGGGACCCGTCGCTGCAGCCGCTCCTCGATCTCGACGGCGAAATCATGGAGGTGGGCGGCGGCTATTGGGTCACGTTGCGCGCCCGCAAGGTGCTGCCGAGCGCGGCCAAGCCGCACGGCATCGATTATTCCCTGTCGCTGCTTGGCCCGGACGGCCGGCGGCTGGTCGGCTACGACAATGCCCATCCGGTACCGGCCGGCAGCGGGCCGGGGCGGAAGAAGCCAACGACCGGCGACCACCGGCACGCCGGGGCGAGCGCCAGGCCCTACGATTATGCGGATGCGGAGACGTTGTTGCAGGACTTCTGGGCCGACGTGGAACGCGTGTTGAAAGAGGAGGGCATCTCATGAGCCGAGCCAAAATCCTCCGCATCGGCATTGCCCCGCGCGCGCAGATGAAGACGCGCACGCTCGCCGTCGCGCGCGGCGAGCACAAGCCAACCAACGACGAACCGAAGGTGTGGTTCACCTCGATGGAATCGCTGGCGCAGGTGCTGTCGAGCAAGAACACGCTGCTGCTCGAATTGATCCGCCGCGCGCGGCCGCGCTCGCTGAAGGAACTGGCCGAATTGTCCGGCCGGCAGGTCAGCAATCTCTCGCGCACCCTGCGCACCATGGAGCGTTACCGGCTGGTCGAGCTTCAGCTTGCCGGCAACGGCACGCTGGTGCCGACGGTGCCCTACGATCGGCTGGTGCTGGAGCGGGAATTGAGCTGAGGCGTAACCCTCACGCCACCGCCGCCTTCGCGCCCTGGCTCGCGGCAAAGCCCAGGTCCCCCGTACCCGCCCTCAATCCGAAAACACCACCGGATCGCGCGGCCTGCGGTCGACCGCGAAGGTGAACACGTCGGGCCGCGAATAATGGCCGCAGACGTCGATCGAACGCCGCGCGCGGCGCGCCGCCTCTATGTCGATGTCGGCATAGAGAATGCCCTTCTCGCGATGCAGCGGGCCGGCGGCGATGGCGCCCATCGGCTTGACCACGACGGCGTCGCCGTCGTTGATCCACTCGTCGGGCTTGTACAGCGTGTCGCGTTCCGGGAAATCGGCGGGAATGTCGCTGCCTTGCATGGCGGTGGCGGTGCCGATCACCCAGCAGCCCGCCTCCTTGGCGATGTGGCGCATGGTGGCGAGCCAGCTTTCGCCGGTGTCCCAGGTCGGCGCGACGTAGATGTCGATGTCCTGCGCATAAAGGGCGTAGCGCGCCAGCGGCATGTAGCTTTCCCAGCAGATCAGCGAACCGAGCCGGCCCACCGGCGTATCGACCACGCGCAGGCCCGAGGCGTCGCCCATGCCCCAGACCATGCGCTCCGGGTTGGTCGGCATCAGCTTGCGGTGGCGGTTGAGCAGCTTGCCGTCGGGGCCAATCACCACCACGGTGTTGTAGAGCGTGGTGCCGCTGAATTCACTGTCGAGCTCGTCGATGCCGACGACCAAAGTGACGCCGTGCCTGGCGGCGGCGTCTTGCAGCGGCTGCAGATCGCCGCGCGCGAGGTCGACCGCATTGGCGCGCAGCCGGGCATGGATCTCGCCGGTCAGCGCGCCGTCGCCGCCCGGGCGCAGCCGCCAGATCCAGGTCGGGTAGCCGGGGATATAGGCTTCCGGAAACACCATCAGCGACGCGCCTTGCGCCGCCGCCTCGTCGATGTCGGCGAGCGCCTGGGCGATGGTGGCGGCGCGGTCGAGCAGCACCGGCGGCTTCTGAATGACGGCGACTTTGGTCGGCATTGCGTTTCCCCCCGTATTTGCGGGCGCGGCGCACGCATGGTGCCGCACCGGCGATCCGGCGCACGGTTTGGCGGGAAACAACATCGGCCCCCGGCACCCATGTCGGTGCCGGCGCGCAGCTCCTTGCGGCCCCAAGAAGGCCGCGAGCATTGGTCGCCCCCGCGTCCGTCGCTCGTTCGTGTCATCGTAAGCAAAGCGGGGCCGGCGCGATGCAGCCGTTGGCTGGCTGTGCGCAAATGCCACAGGCGCGGGCGATGGTGTGTTTGTCCTACGCCACCGCCGGCAGGGGCTTTCGCGCGACGTGTTCGACGTCGACGTGGACATTGTCCGATACGCGTCGGCGCCGAGCGGGAGCCCGCCGAGGTTCGCCTGCGCCGCCGCGGCCGTGCCGTGGTTTACGCTGAAGCTCAAGCCCGCGGGCGCCCGCCGCAACGGGCCGCATTCGATTTGAATTGTAACGGTTTCCGCAACCGGCCGGCAGGGCGCGCCGTGCTATAGCCCGTGCCGATGTCTTCGGGCGTCTCCGGATGTCTTCAGATGTCTTCAGGTGAAAACTCAAAAGCCCCGCGTTCGCGCGGGGCTTTTTTTGCGGCGCCATGACGCGGGGTCTCGCGCCGTGAATGCCGACGCCCGTGTCCCGGACGCGGTGCAGCGTGAGCGCGTCATATGCGCGTTTACGAGCGTCTTCGACGCGTTAAGCGCGAATGGTGCACCGCAGATCCGGGACCCCGGTTGATTGAGCTGGAAGAGAACCGGGGTCCCGGGTCAGCAGCGCAACGCTCCACGTCGTTTCGCGTTGCGCTGCGCCCGGGACACGCAATCGTGCTTGATGCGGATGCGCGGGATTGGCCCGCAGCCCATTACTTCCTTGTCACTTCCTCGGCGGCAGGATCTTCTGCTTCTGCTCGCCGAGGCCCTCGATGCCGAGCGTGACCACGTCGCCGGGGTGCAGGAACTTCGGCTCCGGCTTCATGCCGAGCGCGACGCCCGGCGGCGTGCCGGTGATGATGATGTCGCCCGGCTCCATGACGAAGAACTGCGAGCAGTACCAGACGATGTGCTCGGCCGAGAAGATCATCGTCTGCGTGTTGCCGGTCTGGCGGCGCTCGCCGTTGACGTCGAGCCACATGTCGAGATCCTGCACGTTCTTGATCTCGTCCCTGGTGACGAACCAGGGGCCGATCGGCCCGAAGGTCTCGCAGCCCTTGCCCTTGTCCCATTGGCCGCCGGAGCGCTCGATCTGGAAGGCGCGCTCGGAGACGTCGTTGGCCAGGAAATAGCCGGCGATGGCCTGTTTGGCGTTCTGCTGGGTGAGATAGCGCGCGCGCTTGCCGATGACGATGCCGAGCTCGATCTCGTAGTCGAGCTTGGTCGACTCGCGCGGGGTGACGGTGTCGTCGTTCGGCCCGCAGATGCAGGTGGTCATCTTGTTGAAGACGATCGGCTCCTTCGGGATCGGCATGCCGGCTTCGGCGGCGTGGTCGGAATAGTTGAGCCCGATGGCGATGAAGTTCTTGACGTTGCCGACGCAAGGCCCCAGCCGCGGGCGGCCGGCGACGGGCTTCATGCGGTTCAGGTTGGCCTTCTTGATCTTGGCGAGGCCGCCGGCGGCGAGCATCGCGCCGTCGATGTCCTTGACGATGCGCGACAGGTCGCGGATCTTGCCGTCCTCGCCGATGATGCCGGGCTTTTCGCGGCCGGACGCGCCGTAGCGGACGAGCTTCATGTGGTTTCGGTCTCCTTGGGGGCGTGGCGTTTCTGGTTGGGGTCGCCGGCCGGACGGCCGGAAAAACGGCGGCAAATACGGCATGACCGGCCGGTTCGGCAGCATGCGACGACCGGCAGATCGATACAATATTGCGCTGACGCGCGGCGCCGGGCAACCCCGGTTGCGCCGCGCGGGTCATGCGCGGTGTCTTCGCGCCGGCTCGGTCCGCGTGCGATCTAGTGGAGGCGGTGCCGGCGCCGGAGCAGGGCCAGCACGACGAAGTACACCACGAGCGCGCCGGCGATGACGAGCATCCAGTTTTGCCCGTTGAGGCCGAACACCCGGCAATTGCCGGTGAGCCAGTGCAGCATCGTCGACGTCCGTTGGTTCGCGGCTCGGGGCCCGGCGCGCGCGGGTCTGCCTGCCAGCCGTCAACCTGCAGTTTAGGCCGCTTCGCCGGCGCAAGCCGGTAAATTGGGCATAAAATAACAGGCGATCGCCGCAACCGTGCCGGCAAGATCGCTCACGCAGCGCGGTAAGTCCATGAAGCCGTGTACGAAAATGGGCATCGGGCGGCATGGTGAACGCGCGCTAACGGCCGCGCGCGGCTTTTGGCGGCCGCCTTTACGCTCGGATAAAGCCTGGAGGCTATGGTGGTCCACGAACGCTGGGGGCGGTGCGACGCTGAAAGGGGCGCGGGAGCCGCACCGGAAGAGTGGGTGGAGGGAGCCATGGAAGAACGTCGCAAGATCCAACGCCGCCACGTGCTCAAGACCGGCCGCATCGGCTTCAACCGGGCCGCCGGCCTCGACTGCCGCGTGCGCAACCTGTCGCCGGCGGGCGCATGTCTCGACGTCGCCAGCCCGTTCGGCATTCCCGAATACTTCGTGCTGATGATCGACAGCGACCGCCTGCGCCAAGCCTGCCACGTGATCTGGCGCAACGGCACCCGCCTGGGCGTCGAGTTTTGCGCCGACGAGCAGCCGGTGCCGCCGCGGGCGGCGTGAGCCGCCGCCGGTTCGAAGCGCCAAATTCAAAGCGCCAAGTTCAAAGCGCCAAGTTCAAAGCGCCAAGGACGGGCCGGCGGGCCGACCCCGGGAGAATCGGCCCGCCGCCGTTCGTTCAGTCCTTCTCTCTTGCTTCGCCGGCCCGCTCGGCCGCCTCGTCTTTGCTGCTCTCCCGCGTCTTCTCCAGCACCTTGCCGGTCATCGCGTCGACGCCGACCTCGTAGACGGCCCCGCCTTTCTTGACATCGAACGAGTAGCGCAGGCCGCTGCCGCCGCCTTCCTTCTCCAGTTCCTCCTTGGCGATCTTGCCGCCCGGAAGAGCCTTGAGGGCGGTCCGGCGTGCCTGGGCCATGCCGACCGAGGGCTGTTTGGCGGAGGCCGCATTGGCGCTCGCCAGGGCAGGCGTCATCGCGACGCCCGCCGCCAGCAGGGTCGCGCATGCGATCCGCGGGAACGGTTTGTGCATTTTCATTTGAGTGCTCCATTCTGGTAGCGGCAACCTGATCCAAGTCGGGGTGGCCACCGCGATAACCCCTGGAGCCGATATAGGGGGCGGACTTTGCCGGGATCTGAGCGCCCGGATACAAATCGTTAAGGCATCGAGCTTCCGACCTTACAAATCCGTAAGGGCGCGGACAGACGCACGTGAATATGCGGCGCTATCGAACGAACGCGCTTTGCCGGTCCACGCAGCGCGCGTTCGCCAATTCGCATTTAGCAAACCGCAGGAGCTTCCGATGTCGGCCCTTGCCTTTCAAACGCCTGCTGTCGCCTATAATCGCGTGCCCAAGGTCACCGTCGACTTCTGGCTGGTCAAGCTGATGGCCGTCACAGTCGGCGAAACGGCCGCCGATTATCTCAGTGTGCATTTGGGACTCGGCCTTCCCGCGACCTCGCTCATCATGACGGGCTTCCTGATCGCCGCGCTCTTGCTGCAATTCGCGCAGCGCAAATACGTGCCGCTGCCGTATTGGCTCGCGGTGGTGATGATCAGCGTGGTCGGCACGCTCATCAGCGATTACCTTGCCGACAAACTCGGGGTTCCGCTGGAGACCACCAGCATCGTCTTCGCCGTCGCGCTGGCCGCCACCTTCGCGGTGTGGTACGGATACGAACGGACGCTCTCCATTCATACGATCTATACCACGCGCCGCGAGGCCTTTTATTGGTTGGCCATCCTCGTCACCTTTGCCCTCGGCACGTCCGCCGGCGATCTCGTTGCCGAGGGGCTTGGTCTCGGCTATCTCCAAGCCGGGCTCGCCTATGCGGCGGTCATCGCGGTCATCGCCGTCGCCTATTTCGGTCTCCAACTGAACGGCATCCTCGCCTTCTGGCTTGCCTATATCCTGACGCGGCCGATGGGGGCGTCCTTCGGCGACTATCTGGCGCAGCCGCGCGCCAACGGGGGGCTTGGCCTAGGTACGACGATCACGAGCCTGGTGTTCCTGGGTTGCATCGTCGCCATCGTCGTCTACATGAGCCTCACCAAGGAGGGCTTGGAGCGGGTAGGCGGGCGCGATTCGTGAGAACCGTCCACCGGCTTTTCCTCCGCAAAGTGCATTTTGCTTGATCTGTACGACGCGGCCGCCATAGCTGGTTCCCAATGCGGATACTCCTAGTCGAAGACGATCAGCGCACGGCAGACTACGTTGTGCGCGGATTTGCCGAGAGCGGCCATCGTTGCGAGGCCTTGGCTGACGGTCAGGACGGCCTCTACCAGGCGACGCGCGACCCCTATGACGTGCTCGTTGTCGACCGCATGTTGCCGGGACTTGACGGGCTATCGCTGGTGCGGGCCTTGCGCGCCGCCAATGTCATGACTCCCGTCCTGTTCCTGACCTCGGTCTCCGGCGTGGACGACCGGGTCGAGGGCCTCGACGCCGGTGGCGACGACTATCTCGTCAAACCCTTCGCCTTTTCGGAACTGCTCGCGCGCGTCAACGCCCTTGGCCGCCGGCCCCCGTTTCAGGGCGAGGTCACCAAGCTTCGCGTTCACGACCTCGAACTGGATCTTCTGCGCCGACGCGCCACGCGCAAGGGGCAGCAAATCGACCTGCAGCCTAAGGAGTTCGAACTGCTCGAAGTTCTCATGCGCAACGAAGGCCGCGTGGTGACTCGCACCATGCTGTTGGAGCGCGTCTGGGGCTTTCATTTCGATCCGAAAACGAGCGTCGTCGAAACCCATATCAGCCGTCTGCGCGCCAAGATCGATAAGCCGTTCGATGCGTCCCTTCTGCACACGGTCCGGAATACCGGGTACGCCCTGCATGCTCCGTCATAACCTGCTGCGTAGCACGCCGTTCCGCCTCGCGCTTGCCTTCGCGGTGTTCTTTATTTGCGCGTTCGTGCTTGCCGGCTTTGTGACCGTCAATCTCATCAAGGGCGAACTCGAGACGCGCTACGATAACCGCGCGCAAGAGCTTTTCCACGTGATCTCGCAGGCTTTCGCGGACAGCGACATTCAAGACGTTATCGATTCGACGCGCGTGCACATCGCGGCGACGCCGCATCAGCGCGACATTTTCATGCTGCAGACGGCCGACGGAAAGGTGCTCGCCGCGAATATTCCGGTGACTTCGATTCCTGACGGTTGGTCGGAGCGACCCGGTGCCGCGTTTGGCATCCAGGGCAATTACACCTACCGAATTTTCGCCGGACACGTCGGGTCCAACCGGCTTGTCGTCGGCACCAACAACGAGGAAACGGACGAGCTCCGGGAAATCGTCCTCATCAGTTTCGGCTGGGCTTCGATCGTCGTGATCGCGCTCGCCATCGGCGGCGGCGCGCTGATCGCCTCGCGCGCTCAGCGCCGCCTCGATGCGGTGCGCGATACCATGGCGCGCGTGTCGCATGGCGAGCTCGCCGCCCGCATACCGTTGCTCGGCAAGGGCGACGATATCGATTTCTTGTCACGGGACGTCAATGTCGCGCTGGAGCGCCTGTCGGCCGCGGTCGAAAGCATGCGCCAGGTCAGCAGCGACATCGCCCACGACCTGAAGACGCCGCTCAACCATCTCAAGATGACGCTGGAAGAGGCGAAGCTCAAAGAGGGAGCCGGTGGGCCGGTCGGCGGCATGCTGGAATCCGCGCTGGCCGAAGCCGATCAGATCAACCAGACCTTCGAAGCCCTGCTTCGCATCGCGCAAATCGAGGCGGGCGCGCGCAAGGCCCGTTTCAGCGGCGTAAATTTGACCAATGTCTATACGTCGCTCGCCGAAGTCTACCGCGATGTCGCGGAAGACGCCGGTCAGGCGCTCGTGTGCGATTTCGATCCGAGCGGCGCGTATTGGATATCGGGTGACAAGGATCTGCTGACCCAGATGTACGCCAATCTGATCGAGAACGCGATACGGCATTGTCCAAAGGGCGCGGTCATTCGTCTGTCGATCGAGGCCAGGGATCGTTCGATTGTCACGAGCGTTGAAGACAACGGACTTGGTATTCCGGAAGATGAACGCGAAAAGGTATTCCGGCGGCTTTACCGTATCGAAAAGAGCCGGACGTCACCGGGAACGGGGCTCGGTCTCAGCCTGGTCAAGGCAATAGCCGATCTTCACGCGGCCGAAATTCATCTGGAAGACGCTCATCCCGGATTGCGCGTCGTCGTCAGCTATACGCAGGACTCCGGGCAAGCGCGCGCCGCGGTGTGACGCGGCGACACCCGTGCGCTCTTACAAATTTGTAAAGCATTCGATTGGCATGGAGTCCAATCTTACAAATGTGTAAGCCACAAGAGATGAAGCCGTAAGTTTTCCTGGCTATCTAATGGATGGAAAAGGCGTGCGGCGACGCGCGCGCTTCCTTCATTTGGCTTTGCGCGAGAGAGGTTTCATGAAGCACACGCCCACCGACTACCTCACCAAGGTGCCCGAGGTCACCCTCATTTTCTGGATCATCAAGATCGCCGCCACCACGCTCGGCGAGACCGGCGGCGACACCGTCACGATGACGTGGCTGCATGCCAACCAGAACGCGCACAATGGCGGCTATCTGATCGGCACCGGCATCTTTCTGACGTTGCTGGCGGTGCTGGTCGTCTGGCAGACCCTCGCCCCGAAATTTCATCCCTACCTGTACTGGGCGACCATCGTCGCCTCGACCACCGCCGGCACCACGATGGCCGATTTCGCCGACCGTTCGCTTGGCATCGGCTATACCGGCGGCTCGACGCTGTTGTTCCTGTGCCTGATGTCGACGCTGGCGCTGTGGCATTGGTCGCAGGGCTCGATCTCGGTCAACACGGTCAATACACCGAAGGTGGAAGTCTTCTATTGGGCCGCGATTACGTTCTCGCAGACGCTCGGCACCGCGCTCGGCGACTGGGCGGCCGATACCGGTGGGCTCGGTTACGGTGACGGCTCCCTCGTGTTCGGTGCCGGGCTCGTCGTGCTGGCGGCGCTCTATTTCTGGACCGACATTTCGCGGGTCTTCCTGTTCTGGGCCGCCTTCATCCTGACGCGGCCTCTCGGCGCCACCGTGGGGGACCTTCTGGACAAGCCCCTCAAGTCACGGCGGCCTCGATCTTAGCCGACCACTCGCCTCCGCCGTTATCGCAGCCTTCATTGTCGCCTGCATCCTCTTGGTCCCGCAGAGAGCGGGCCTGCACCCGGGCGCCTTGGCGGTGCGGCCTGAGGATTAGCCGCTGAAAGCAGCCGGCAGGCGGAAATGTCCTTTGCGGAACGAGAGCATCGGCCCTCCGGCCGATGCCGGCAATGACGCGACGTCCGCTTTGAGCACACGCGGCCCGCCCTAAAACGCCCCGTTGAACACGCCGCCGTCGATCAGCAGGTTTTGCCCGGTGATGTAGCCGGCCTGGGTCGAGCACAGGAAGGCGCAGGCCGCGCCGAACTCCGCCGGCTCGCCGAAGCGCTTGGCCGGGACCGCGGCCATGCGGGCGGCGGTGACCTCGGCGACGCTCTTGCCCTGCTTCTCGGCGTTGGCGGTGAGCGACGCGTGCAGGCGGTCGGTGTCGAAGGCGCCGGGCAGGACGTGATTGATGGTCACGTTGTTGGCCGCGACCGAGCGCGCGACGCCGGCGAGGAACGCGGTCAGCCCCGCGCGCGCGCCGGAGGACAGATCGAGGCCGGCGAGCGGCATCTTCACCGAGCCCGAGGTGATGTTGACGATGCGGCCGAACTTCTTTTCGCACATCGGGTCGATCACCTTCTGGATGAGCTCGATGGCCACGATCATGTTGGCGACGACGCCGTCGATCATCTGCTGGCGCGACAGGGTGCGGAAGTCGCGCAGCGGCGGGCCGGCGTTGTTGTTGATCAGGATGTCGGGGGTGGGGCAGGCGGCGAGCAGCGCCTTCTGGCCCTCGGGCGTGGCGACGTCGGCGGCCACCGGCGTGATCTTGGCGCCGGTCGCCTTGGCGATTTCGCCCGCCGCGGCGGCAAGCGTGCCGCCGTTGCGGCCGTTCATCACCACCTCGCAGCCGGCTTCGGCGAGCGCGTGCGCGCAGGCGCGCCCGAGCCCGCGGCTCGAGGCGCAGACAATGGCCTTGCGGCCGGCAATACCGAGATCCATGGGGTCCCCTCGCGCGTCTATGGATTGTTGTTGCGGACGCGAGTGTTAGAGCCTGGGGCCGGGGCGTCAACCCGTGTGGCTGCGCCAGTGGGGCGTTGACGGGCTAAGCCAGCGGTGCCGCGGATCGGTTGGCGATGGCGCGGCCGGCCTGGGCCGCCAGCCGCTGCGCACCGTGCTCGATATGCAGGAGGCGCCGGCGCAGCAGCGTGAGCGGCTTGACGTCGCGCAATTCGAACCAGCCACGCCGGCGCAGCGTTTCGGGCGGCGGCGCTGCGCCGGTAGTGACGAGGCTTGCGAGCACACGCGTGCGTGTCTCGTCGAGCAGCGTGACCGTGGCCGGGTCTTCGAGCGCGCCGGTGCGCGCATGCAGCATGCCCCGCACCGAGGCGAGGTCGGACGCGAACAGATAGTTCGCCGCCAAGAGCTCGTTCAGGCCGACGAATTGCCGGTCGTCGTGACGCGGCTCGCTGGACAGCCGGCGCGCGATGGTGGCGAGCGCGGTGAAACGGTCGAGCGCCTGCTTGCGGGCGAGCCGGTAGGGGTGGTCGTCCGGGTTGGCGGTCAGGGCTTGTTCGGCGAAGGCGCGATCGGCCGCCACCAGCGCCGACACCAGCCGCGGCACGTCGTTCCATTCCCAGCTTGGCAGCACGCGCGCGAACACCACCGACAGCACGGCGCCGATGCCGGTGTCGATGAGGCGGTCGGCGACATAGAAAGTTTGCGGCTCCAGAAAGTGCAGCAGCAGCAGCGCCATCAGCGAGGCCGCGAACGAGGTGACGCGGTAGTTCACCGCGGCGTAGGCGTGCGCCACGCCCAGGCCGACGATAATGACGGCGACCACGGCGGCGGGCGGCAGCACCGGGATCAGCACGGCGGCCAGCGCACAGCCGGCCAGCGTGCCGAGCAGGCGGTCGTCGCGCCGTTGGCGCGTGATGGCGTAGCTCGCGCGCATGATCAGCGCCACCGTCAGCAGGATCCAGCCGCCGTGGACGTAATTCGGAAAGGCGATGGTGACCGCGTAACCGGCCAGCATCGCGAGCGTCAGGCGGATGGCGTAGCGCGTCACCGGCGAGGTCAGCGTCATGTGCGGGCGCAGCGTCGCGATCCACTGCACCGGCGGCTGCACGAAGGCGGCGAGCGCCACCGCCGGCAAGGGCGGCGCGGCGTCGTCGGGCGCCGCCAGCACCTCGGCCAGGCGGCGGGTGCGCCGCATGGCGCGGGCGAGCTTGAGACGCGTCGGATGAAGCCCCGCGACCGCGTCTTCGCGGCCGGCCGCAGAAAGCCGCGCCAGCGCCTTGTCGAGCGCCGCCAGCAGATCGGGATGCAGGCCAGCCGGCATGGCGCCGCCGGCCGAGACCAACCGAAGCGCGATCGTCTCGATGTCGTCGGCGACGGCGCGGCTTGCGCCCGCGATCAGGCCCATGGCCTCCGAGTCCGGCGCCTCGCGCAGCGCCTCCCAGTCGGCGTCGCTGGACAGCACCGCCTCGTAGAGATCGAGCAGCGCCAGCAGGCCGGCGGTCCATCGGCGCCGCCGCACCGTGGGCCGGCCGGTGAAGATGGCGTCGCGCGCCGCCTGCAGCCGCTCCATCAGGACGCCGTGACGCTCGATGACATCGGCGAGCGCCGGCGGCTTGTCCGTTCCGCGGTCGTAGAGATCGGCGCGGGCGCGCAAGTAGGCGGCGAAGGCGAGCAGCACCTCGTTGAGGAACATGCGGCGGTTGCGGTCGTCCTGGGCCCAGGACGCGAGCATCGCCAGCACCGCGTAGGCGCCGCCGCCGGCGAAGAACAGGCCGGTTTGCGCGAAGGCGGCGGTGGCATTGCCGGCGGGAATGGCCATGCCGATGATCAGCGCCAGCACGCCGGTGATGGCGAGCATCAGCGCGGGGCGGCCGAAGGCGGTGGCGAAGGCGAAGCCGAGGCTGGTCAGCGTCACCACGCCCGCCATGGCGAGCGGCCGGCCGCTCGCGAGGCCGGCCAAGAGCGAGATCAGGGAACTGGCCAGCAAGGCGATGACGAAGGCGCGGGCCTTGCTGGGCAAGGCGGCGGGCTGGTCGACAATGCTGACGCATAGGGCGCCGATGGCGGCGAACACCGCCCTTTCGACTCCGCCCAGCGAAGCCGCCGCAAGCAACACCGCCGCCAGGCAAAGCGATACCGAGATACCGTTTTCGACGTGATGCCGGAAAAGCAGCCGGGCCGTGCGCCGGGGCAGGTTTCTTGTCGCGTTCTTTGTGGTCATGTGTTGGCGTTTATGGGCTGGCGATCATGCGCCGGTCGGGGAGGCGGCGGGCGTTTTCACACGCGAACGAACCCGGCCCGCGGCGCGAGTCGCTCAAGGATATCCCCATCCCCGATCACGGCAAAATCCGCGGCGTGCGCGTGTCGTTCAGTGGTGCCGCTGCACGTGACGCCTCAGGTAGCGGAATTCGTGCCACGTCAGCACGATGACCACGATGTCGACCAGCGTCAGGAATATGAGAAACGGGGAGTGCGTGAAGCTGAAGCGGTAGAGCTGATAGGCGATGAAGGCCCCGAACACGATCAGCGCCGTCGGGTAGTACCAGAGCCGTTCGCGCAGCAGGCCGACGATCAGCCAGAGTTTCACGGCGCCGTGGCTCAAGAGATAGAGCGCGGCAAAGTGCTGAGCGCCCCCCGTGATGTGCTGGGCGGCATGCAAGAGATAGTTCGCGACCAGATCGCGCGGATCCTCCGCCAGTTCGCTTTGGGTCAGCATGGCGACAAGGCCGACGATGAACCGCTTCGGGACGAAATAGATAAGAAAGCTGCCGATGATTTCGAGCCCGGCAAACGCGCCCTTGATGAAGAGGCTGACCTCGAAAATGAGATGAATTCGCTTTTCGTCCAGGAATTTTCCGGAGGCCACGTTTGAATTCCATTCGCACAAACGGTGTCGGGATCTCAGTTTGAACAACGTATCACAACCGGCATCGTTCAGCCGTACCGGTCGCCTGCAATCGCGGCCGGCGGATCAACGCCCGGCGAACACGATGCCGGGCTGCAATTTGAACACCGGCCGCGCGCTGATGGCGGCGGCCACCAGGGCGACGAGCACGACCATCAGGGCGCCGAACAGCGGCGTGAACCACATCATGCGGAACGGATAGTCGGCCTCGGCGACGAGGATCTGTCCCGCGACGGCGCAAAGGCCGAGCCCGATGCCGGCGCCGAGCACGGCGCACAGCCCCGCCTGGGCGAGGATCATGGTCATGAGCAGCCGCGGGGTGGCGCCCATCGCCTTGAGCACGGCGTATTGCGTCATGCTCTCCTCGGTGAACATGTAGAGCATGACGCCGGTGACGCCGAAGCCGACCAGCATGGCGATCGAGATCATCGAGGCGATGTCGCCGACGTCCTCCGAATTGATGAAGAGCCAGCGCAGGGTGTCGTCCTTGAATTGCGCGCTGGTGCGCGCGCGCAGGCCCGTGCGCGCGGCGATGCGCGTCGCCAGCGCGGCCGGCGACACGCCGGGCGCGGCGGTCGCCAGCACGAAGGTCGTGCGTTGGCGCTCGGGCGGCAGGACGCGCAAGGCGTTGGCGTAAGATGTGTAGAGCAGCGGCCGCGCCGGATAGCGCGGCAGCGCGCGCGCGAGCCCGACGATGCGCACGCGGTGGTCGTTGACCAGCACCACGTCGCCGGCGCGCAGGCGCCGCGTCGGCACGTCAAGATGCGGATGGCGCGGCCACTGATCGGCCTTCAGGAGCGGCGTCTGCAGCTTGCCCGTGCTGCCGCCGGAAGCGACCGCCGCCGCGTCCGGCGTGCGCAACACCGTGCGTGCAACGCCGCCGGCGAGCGGCGGCAGGCCGTCAAGCGTCGGGCCGTCGAAGCCGATCACCTCGAAGGCCTGGAATTCGCCGTTGGGATAAAGCACGTCGGCGTGGCCGATCGCGAGCGGCGTGGCGGACCGCACGCCGTCGACGCTGCGTACCTCGGCAAGCACGGAGGCGGGAATGTTGGTCGTGTGCTCGGTGGAATTCACCGCCGGGTCCATCACCCAGACGTCGGCTTGCGGGTTCTCGCTGATCAGCGAATAGCCGCGCGTCATGAAGCCGGCGAGATAAGACAGCGCGAAGGTGACCAGGAACGATGTGAAGGCGATGCCGAGCAGCAGCCCCGCGTATTTGGCGCGGTTGCCGATCAGCATTTTCAGGGCGATGCGCAGCATGGGGGCTTCGATTCCGAACGGTGCGGGTCAGGACGGCTTGCCGGCATGCCCCTTGGCCGGCGCGGCGGGCGCCGTGCCGGGCGGCGCCTTGATGAAGGCGTCCATCTCCTGGCCGACATAGACCGGCAGGGCGGCGTGCTTGAAGCTGTAGATCACCTCCAGCACACGCGTGTCGCTGCGTTCGGTGCTGCGGCCGGTGAGCAGGGGCTTGGGCACGACGTAAGGATCGAAGCGCACGAATTTGAGCGGCGTCTTCAGCTTCGGATTGCCGCGCACGAAGGCGACGGCGGGAGCGTTCGCGCGTACGCGCCAGGCGTCGTCCTCGTCGATGTCGACGCGCAGATAGAGCCGGCTGTCGTCGCCGAACAGCATCAGCGGCGGATTGAGCGTGCCGCTCTGGGCGAACTCGCCGACGCGGGTGTTGATCTGCAGCACGCGGCCGGCGACCGGCGCGCGCACCACATGGCGCGCGAGCTCGATCTTCAGCGCCTTGACCTGCGCCTCGGCCGCCGCCACCGCCGCCTCTTTGATGGCGACGTCGTAACGGCGGTTGTCGAGATCGACCTTGCTGATCGAGCTGCCGATCGCCAGGCCGCCGGCGACCTTCAGCAGATTGTTCGTCTTGGCGAGGTCGGCCTCGGCCTGCTTCACCTTGGCCTCGGCGGGCAGCAGCCGGGCCCGCACGTCGCGGTCGTCGATGGCGAACAGCGGCGCGCCGGCAGCGACCTTTTCGTTCCAGGTCACGGCGATGGATTTGACGACGCCGGACACCGGCGTGCCGATGGCGATGTTGCCGGTGCTCGCTTCGGTGATGCCGGTGCCTTCCACGTAAGAGGAGAAGGGCGAACTCGCCGTCGGGCTGGGCGCGCCGCGCGCGGGCGCGGCGTCGTTGTCCTGAACCACCGCCATCGCGGCGAGGGCGAAGCCGGCAAGCGCCAGCACGGGCAGCAGCAGCTTACGCATGGTCGCGGGCCTCTCCGGGCTGGATGTCGATGACGCGGCCGTCGTCCATGCGGGCGAGCCGGTCGGCGAAGGCAAAGATGCGTGGGTCGTGGGTGACCACGATCACGGCGCGGTCGGGGCTGCGTGGCGTGGCGTTTCAGGATGTCCATGACGCTGTGCCCGGTGTCGTGGTCGAGGCTGCTGGTCGGCTCGTCGCAGATGATGAGCCGCGGGTCGCCGGCGAGCGCCCGCGCGATCGCCACCCGCTGCTGCTGGCCGCCGCTGAGCTGGGCGGGCCGCATCTGCCGGCGCTCGGCGAGGCCGACACTGTCGAGCAGGTCGCCTGCGCGCGCCTCCGCCTGCCGGCGGCCGATGTCCCTGGATCAAGAGCGGCACCGAGACGTTTTCCAGCGCGGTCAAAGCGGGCAGCAGGTTGAAGACCTGGAACACGAAGCCGAGCGACTCGCTGCGGAAACGCGCGCGCTCAAACGGCCCCAAATCGCTCAGGTCCTGACCGAGCACCGCGCAGGAGCCGGCGTCCTGGTCGAGGATGGCGGCGATGATGGAAATGAGTGAGGTCTTGCCGCAGCCGGAGGGGCCGACCAGCATCAACAATTCGCCGCGCCGGACGTCGAGATCGACGCCGCGCAGTGCGGCTACTTTCGCAATCCCCGCCCCGTAGGTCTTGCCGATGTTGCGGCACCGGACCGCGAAATCAGCATCCTCCTGCATCGGCGTCGTGCCTCATCAACGGAATTGCGCGCCCCGCAAGCTGCGTTCCGGCTTCATCCGCCCCGGTTTTCTTCGTGCGCCTCGAAGACCTGCCGGGCATAGCTTTCAAGCAGCGCCTCGCAGGTCCGCAGCCGGGCTTCCGCCTCCTTGGCGAGCGGCGCGCCGTAGAAGTCGAGTTTCCGTATCTTTTCGAGCCAGCTTTGCAGCTTCTTGAGATCGGTTTCTTCTTCGTCGAGCTCGGCATAGGTGAACTTGTTCGTCCGCCGTTCCTTGGCGATCTCGGCTTCATAGTCGTCGCAACGGCCGATGAACTCCTTGTACTGCTCGTCGCGATCCGCCTTGAAGCGCGCCACGACCCGTTCTTCCTCGGACTTGTCGAGCCCGACCGTTTCGAGGGCAAAGGCTACGCCGCCCATATCCGCCACGTCCTTCGTCAAGACCTTGAGACGGCGCGCGTGCTCCGCCGTCTTGGGAAAGAGGCACACGCCGTTTTGCAGATAGACAGCACCAAGGCCCTTCAGCTTGCGCCACAAAGCAATGCGCTTCGCCGGCGGGTCGGGCGGCACCTTGTAGGCCAGCATCAGCCAGGAGAGTGGGGCAGTCATTATGGTAACGCTATAAATGTTACAGCGGTAACATGTCAAGCGGCTCCCCCGTGGCGCGTGCCGTCGCGGCGGGCGTGGCGGCGCCTGTCGCCAGACTGTCGCACGGCATTGCTACCCCGATGGACGAGCTAGGTGTTCGATTCGCGGGGGGAATCATGCGGCGCGATCCCGAGCGTCAGATCGTGGAAAAGGCCTATGCGCGCTGGGCGCCGGTGTACGACGCGCTGTGCGGGCCCGTGTTCCTCAACGGCCGCCGCGCCGCGGCGCGGGCCGCGCGCGAGGTCGGCGGCCGCATCCTGGAGATCGGCGTCGGCACGGGGCTTTCCTTCGACGACTACGACGCCACCACCGAGATTACCGGCATCGACATTTCCGAGCCCATGATCGCGCGCGCCCGCGAGCGGGCGGCGAGCGGGCGCTTTCCCTTCGTCAAGGGGCTCGCCGTGATGGACGCCCAGAACCTCAAGTTCGAGGACGCGAGCTTCGACTGCGTGGTCGGCCAGTTCGTCATTACGCTGGTCGAGGACCCCGAGCGCGTGCTGTCGGAATGCGCGCGCGTGGTGCGGCCGGGCGGCGAGATCATCCTGGTCAATCACCTTTATTCCGAGCGCGGCTGGGCCGCCGCGGTCGAGCGCATGCTGGCGCAGAAGGCGCGCGGGCTCGGCCTGCGTCCCGAATTTCCGTTCCAGCGCCTCGCCGACTGGGCGAGCGCGCATGGCGGCGCCGCATTGGTGGAGCGGCGCAAGGTCAAGCCGTTCGGCGTCTACACTTTGGTGCGGTTTCGGCGGGCTTAATCCAGACGGTCGCCGCCTGACGCGACTGTCACATTGTCACAAAACTGCAATGCGCCCATGTTAAATGCCTTCCTACATGAAGATGAGCCACAAGAGGATCGCCTCGTGACGGAAGACGCCACGAAGCGATATCGCGCGCTTTTCATCTCCGATGTGCATCTGGGGATGCGAAGCTGCCAGGCCGACAAGCTGCTCGACTTCCTGCGCCTGCACGACGCCGACACCATCTACCTCGTGGGCGACATCGTCGACGGCTGGGCGCTGCGCTCGTCGTGGTACTGGCCGCAGGCGCATAACGACGTGGTGCAGAAGCTCCTGCGCAAGGCGCGTAAAGGCGCCCGGCTGATCTACATCCCCGGCAACCACGACGAGTTCCTGCGCGGCTATTACGGCACCCATTTCGGCGGCATCGAGGTGGTCGAGCACACCGTCCACGAGGGCGCCGACGGCCGGCGCTATTTCGTGGTGCACGGCGACATGTTCGACCTGGTGGTGACGCAGGCGCGCTGGCTGGCGCTCTTGGGCGACAAGGCCTACGACATCGCCATCAAGGCCAACCGCGTCTTCAACGCGATGCGCCGCCTGATCGGCGCGCCCTATTGGTCGCTGTCGCAGTGGGCCAAGCTGAAGGTGAAGAACGCGGTCAACTTCATCGGCGCCTTCGAGAAGGCGCTGGCGACCGAGGCCCAGCACCACCACGCCGACGGCGTGATCTGCGGCCATATCCACCACGCCACCATCCACGACGACTTCGGCCTGCGCTACGTCAACTGCGGCGACTGGGTGGAAAGCTGCACGGCGGTCGCCGAGCACGCGGACGGCACCTTCGAGATCATCACCTGGAACGAGGCGATGAGCGAGGGCGCGGCGCCGGCCGTCGCGCCGCCGCAGCCGCAGGCGGCATGAAGATTCTGGTCGCCACCGACGCCTGGCACCCGCAGATCAACGGCGTGGTGCGCACCCTCGGCAAGGTGGCCGACGAGGCGCGCGGCTTCGGCGTCGAGATGGATTTCCTCAGCCCCGCCGAATTCCGCACGCTGCCGATGCCGAGCTATCCGGAAATTCGCCTGGCGCTGGTTGGCGCGCGCGCGGTCGAGCGGCGGCTGGAGCGCCTGCGGCCCGACGCCATCCACGTGGCGACGGAAGGGCCGATCGGCCACGCCATGCGGCGCGTGTGCATCCGCCTCGGCGTGCCGTTCACGACCAGCTTCCACACCCGCTTTCCCGACTATCTCGCCGAACGGCTGCCGGTGCCGGAACGCTGGACCAGGGAACTCACCTGGGGCTACCTGCGCCGCTTCCACCGCGCCGGCAAGGCGGTGCTGGCGGCGACGCCGGCGCTCGTCACCGAGCTCGAAACGCGCGGCTTCAAGAACGTCAAGCTGTGGCCGCGCGGCGTCGACGCCGCGCTGTTCCGGCCGCGCGAGGGCGTGACGCTCGACCTGCCGCGTCCGATCTTCCTGACCGTCGGCCGGGTGGCGGTCGAAAAGAACCTCGAAGCCTTCCTCAAGCTCGACCTGCCGGGCAGCAAGGTGGTGGTCGGCGACGGGCCGGCGCGGGCGGCGCTGCAACGGGCCCACCCCGACGCCGTCTTCCTGGGTGCGCGCCAGGGCGAGGCGCTGGCCGAGGCCTATGCCGCCGCCGACGTGTTCGTGTTTCCGAGCCATACCGATACCTTCGGCCTGGTGCTGCTGGAGGCGCTGGCGAGCGGCGTGCCGGTGGCGGCCTTTCCGGCGCCGGCACCGCGCGACGTGCTGGGCTCCGCGCCGGTCGGCGCGCTCGACGAGGACTTGCGCGCCGCCTGCCTCAAAGCGCTCGACGTCTCGCGCGATGCCTGCCGCGACTATGCCCTGACCATGACCTGGGAGAAGAGCGCGCGGCTCTTCGTGCAGTACGTCGGCGAAGCCGCGCGCGGCGCCGATATCCCGCGGGCGGCGGCGGCGGCGGCGTAAGATCATGACAGGGGTGTAACGGCGCGCTAGTGTCGCCGGCCATGAACGCCCCCATGAACGCCCCCGACACGCTTCCCACCGCCGCCGACGTGGCGCGCGCCGCCGAACGCTTGCACGGCGTCGCCGTGCGCACGCCCCTGATCAACGCGCCCGTGCTCGACGAACGCCTGAACGCGCGCGTCTTCCTCAAGCTCGAGACCCTGCAGCGCACCGGCTCGTTCAAGTTCCGCGGCGCCTATAACAAGATCTCGTCCATTCCGCCGGAGAAGCGCGCCGGCGGCGTGGTCGCCTATTCCTCCGGCAATCACGCGCAAGGCGTGGCGGCGGCGGCGAAGCTCTGCGGCATGCGCGCGACCATCGTCATGCCGTCCGACGCGCCGGCGGCCAAGCGCGAGCGCACGCGCGCGCTCGGCGCCGAGATCGTGCCCTACGATCGCGAGAAGGAAGACCGCGCGGCCATCGCCGAGCGCATCGCGCAAGAACGTGGCGCCACCTTGGTGCCGCCCTACGACGATCCGCTCATCATCGCCGGCCAGGGCACCGCCGGCCGCGAGATCATGCAGGACCTCGCCGCGCACGATCTCAAGCCCGACATCGTATTCATCGGTGCCTCCGGCGGCGGGCTTGCCGCCGGCATCGCGCTCGCCGTCAAGGACGCGGCGCCCGCGACGGAAATCTACGCGGTCGAGCCGGAAGGCTTCGACGATACGCTGCGCTCGTTCAAGAGCGGCCAGCGCGAATCGAATGCGCGCCTGAGCGGCACCATCTGCGACGCGCTGATGAGCGGCACGCCCGGCGCGCTCACCTTTCCGATCACGCAGAAGCTGATCGGAAAGGGCTTCACGGTCAGCGACGACGAGGTGGCGCGCGCCGTGCGCTACGCTTTCGAGGAATTGAAGCTGGTCGTGGAGCCGGGCGGGGCGGTGGGGCTCGCCGCGCTGCTGGCGGGCAAGCTGGATGTCGGCGGCAAGGTCGCGGTGGCGGTGCTGTCGGGCGGCAACGTCGACGCGGCGCTGTTCGCGAGGTTGATCGGGGCCTGATCTTTAAGAGAACAACGCGATCCGCTCCTCCTC
Organism: uncultured Pseudomonadota bacterium; assembly: GCA_963829755.1. Lineage (GTDB taxonomy): Bacteria > Pseudomonadota > Alphaproteobacteria > Rhizobiales > Xanthobacteraceae > Pseudolabrys. The sequence goes on from CAWHJV010000016.1 coordinate 328,864, forward strand.
GCTCAGCGCCATGATGGCGGCGAGGGCTTGCTTTGCGGTCAGGGCGGCGGTCTTTGGCGCCACGGTCGTGGCGGACGGCGCGGGTGCCTGCTTGGCGCGGCTTCCGACTTCGGTGACGACCAGTTCCTTGATCTCGGCCTCGATCTCGACCGCCGTTGCCGGCCGCCGCGCGGGCGGCTGCACTTGAGGCCGTGCTTGCGGGGCGGCGCGCGGCGGCGTGCGCAGCGCGCCTGCGATCGTTGCCGCGGTCTTGCCGGCGGCAGGACGCGGCAGCGGGCGCGCGTCGTTGACGGCGGGCGGCGGCACCAGCGGGTCCTCGAGCCAGCGTTGCGCCGCCGGGCGTTGCGCGGGTGCCGGGGACGCGTGCGGTGGCGGCGCGTGTCCAAGTTTTTGTCTAGCCGTGTTTCCGGGCGGCGAGCCGGTTGCTCCTTCGCCTGGCAACGCTTTGGCCTCGGGCGCCGGCAGCAGCTTGCCGATGCGGCGCAGCAGCAGTTCGAGCAGGGCGCCGAGTTGATCGGCCTGCGCCATCTTGCCGCCGGCCTCGATGCGCGCGCGCGCGGTGCGCAGCTCGTCGAGCACCTGGCCGAGGTCGTCGTAAAGCGGATCGCGCGGGCGCGGGCGCACCTGCGCCTCGATGCGCTCGATGGCGGTGAGCAGGATATTGGTTTCCGCGTTGCGGCTGCGCCGCGCGTGCTCGTCGAGGAACGCGCGCCCGCGCGCGCTCGCGGACAGCGCCTGCACCAGCGCCAGGTACTCGGGTTCGCCCAGTGTTTCGGCCGGCCGTGAATAGGCGAGCGCGATAGTCTGCTTTGGCATGACCAATGACGTCGATGGCGACGCGGGGTCCCTACGCAAGGCACGACATGGGCAACCCGTTCCCGGCAGTTTATCAATCGGGCGGCCTGATTCGCTCGTCGAGAAGCAGGAAATGTCCTTGTTTCACCAGATAAGGTTCGCCTTCGCCGGCCGGCTGGCAGCGTTCTACGCCGCCCTGTTCGTGCTGATGGGCGTGCAGCTGCCTTTCCTGCCGGTTTGGCTCCGGGCCCGCGGGCTCGATGCCTCGCTGATCGGGGTGGCGCTGGCCCTGCCCATGGTGGTGCGGGTCATCGCCGTGCCGCTGGCGACCCGGACCGCCGATCGGTACGAGGCCCTGCGCGCGGTGCTGGCGGCGGCGGCGGTGGCCAGTTGCGCCGGCTATCTGTTGCTGGCGTTCGCGCCCGGCCCGGCGGCCGTCATGGCGGTCATTGCCCTGGTCGCGTTCGTCTATACGCCGGTGATGCCGCTCATCGACACCTATGCGCTGAGGGGCCTGACGGCGCAGGGGCGCGCTTACGGGCCGGTGCGGCTGTGGGGCTCGGTTGCCTTCATTGCCGGGACGTTCGGGGCGGGCTTCGCCAGCGACGTGCTGCCGGCCCGCGACCTGATCTGGCTGATCGTGGCGGCGGGGGCTGTGCTCGCGCTTGCCGGACTGGCGCTGATGCCGCTGCCCGGCGCGTCCGCCGCCGCCGCAGCGCCGCCGGCGCGCGAGCGCAGCCTGCTGCGCGATCGCGGGTTCCTGGCGGCCGTGGCCGCGGCGGCGCTGATCCAGTCGAGCCACGCGGTCTATTACGGCTTCTCCGCGCTCGCCTGGCGCGCCGCGGGCTTGAGCGGCACCACCATCGCCGCGCTCTGGGCGCTCGGCGTCGCCGGCGAGATCGTGCTGTTCGCCGTTCAGGGGCGGCTGCCGCGGGTCTTCCAGCCGACCGTGCTGCTGATGGCCGGCGCGCTCGGGGCTGCGCTGCGCTGGACGGGCATGGCGTTCGATCCGCCGGCGGCGGTGCTGCCGTTGCTGCAGGTGCTGCATGCGCTGTCGTTCGGCGCCACCCATCTCGGCGCCATCGGCTTCATCGCCCGGCAGGCGCCGCCCGGGCAGGGCGCGACCGCGCAAGGCTATCTCGCCATCGCGCTCGGGCTTGCCATGGCGGCGTCCATGGCCTTGGCCGGCTGGCTCTACGGAACGATCGGCAGCGCCGCCTACGCGGCGATGGCGTTAGCGGCTGTCGTTGGCGGCGGCTGCGCGCTGATAGCGCATCGCGCGCGCCTCGTAGTGCCGGTGCCTTGAATGGTGGCGGCGCGCCTGGCGCTGCGCGTTGCGCGACGCGCAACTCGGCACAATGCTGAAGAGATCTCGTCCGCGCAGATAGATCATGTGGCGTGACAAGCCGCCGTGGCGGTTGATCCAGCGCCGCACCCGCCAGGGGTAGACCTTCCAGAGCTCGTGCGTGCCCGGGCGGCTGGTGACCGGGCGGCCGTCACGGCCCGGCATCCAGGCGGCGTGAAAGCCGAACACCGCGCGCGGGGTGGCGCATATATGGCTGCGCGGGACGATGCCGAGGATCAGGGTGCAGGCCGACAGGCAGTCGCCGTCGACGATGACCTGCTCGCCCGACGCGCGCAGCATGGCGAAGGAACGCAGGTACTGGCCGATCTGTCCGCCACGGTCCTCGGAAATCCGCATGGCCGCCGAGGCAGGCGCCGCATAGGCGGACACCGCGGCCATCAACATCGCGATGAGCAGCAATCCCCGAATCCGCATCGGCCCCGAATCCCCGTCTCACCCCAGGCGTATCTGCCGTTTCCGGCCGACACATTACACAACCATAACGCAGGCTTGGGACCGACGGAAAGAGTTGGTTAACCAGATTGCGTGGACAATCCATGAACAAAATCAGGTATTTCGGCCGGCCGCGACGAATGGTTACGGCCTCAATGCAGCGTGGCGTGGGCCATCGCGTCGGCGTCGATATTGTCGGCGGTGGCCAGGCACTGCTCCGCGAGGCTGTCGAGCTCGCCGGCAATGACCTCGTTCCAGGTCTCCTGCGCGATCTGCCGGCAGAGATTCGCGTGCGCGCGCAATCGCTCGGCCACCTTGTCGGCCGGCACGAAAGCCCGGGGCGGGGATGGAGGACGCCGCTTGGTCATGCTGCGATTTTTGCCCGCACGCGACGACAGCCGCATTGAGCAAAATCAACCTGAGGGCAACTTTACGCTTCGCTCAACCCCAAAGCGCGGGCGTGGCGGGGAACACCAGGCTGTCGCGATAGACGAGGCCGTCCGGGCGGTCGCGTTCCAGCAGCAAGGGGCCGTCGAGATCGACGAATCGGGCGGTTTGCGCGAGCAGCACGGCCGGCGCCATCGACAGCGACGTCGCCACCATGCAGCCCGCCATGATGGTGAATCCTTGGCTGACGGCGTCCGCCGCCATGGCCAGCGCTTCGGTGAGCCCGCCGGTCTTGTCGAGCTTGATGTTCACGGCATCGTACTTGCCGGCGAGCGCGAGAAGTGACGTCGCGCGTCATGAACGCTCTCGTCGGCGCAGACCGGGATAGGCCGCGCGATTCCAGCGAGCGCCGCGTCGTCGGCCGCCGGCAGCGGCTGCTCGACCAGCACCACGCCGGCGTGGGCGCAGGCGGCGAGATTGGCCGCGAGATTGGTCTCGTTCCAGCCTTCGTTGGCGTCGACGATCAGGGTCGTCTCGGGCGCCGCCGCCCGCACCGCCGCGATGCGCGCGGGGTCGCCGTCGGCGCCGAGCTTGATCTTCAGGAGCGCGCGGTGCGCGGCGCGCGCGGCGGCCGCGGCCATGGCCTCGGGGTCCGCGAGCGAAACGGTCAGCGCGGTGGTGAGCGGTGCGGGTGGGGGCAGGCCGGCCAGCGCGTGGACCGGGCGGCCGCTTCGTTTGGCCTCGAGATCCCAGAAGGCGCAGTCGAGGGCGTTGCGGGCGGCGCCAGGCGGCATGGCGCTCTGCAGGGCCGCGCGGGTGAGGCCGGCGGCGAGCGCCGGCGCCATGGCGTTGAGCGCGGCCGCGACGCTTTCCGGCGATTCGCCGTAGCGCGCGTAGGGCACGCATTCGCCCCGGCCGCGCGCGGTGCCGTCGTTCAGCTCCGCCACCACCACCACCGCCTCGGTCTTGGCGCCGCGGCTGATGGCAAATCCGCCACGGATCGGCCAGCTTTCGATAGAAACGTCGAGGGCGAGGGGCATATAAGTCCGGGATCGGGTATAAGCGTCGGGACCGGGGGATCGTTGAGAAGTTCCGCCAAACCCTCGACAGGTTCGCCTGCGATGGTCAAGTATCGGTTTCATCCGCTTGCGGCCGCGGCGAGGCTTTCCTCGTTGCTCCGCGCCGGCGGTCCCGCTCGGGACGCGCGCGGTGAGCGACATCAGAGGTGCTGAGCCCGTGAGCGACATGCTGCTCGAAGCCAAGCTGCTTGAAGCGAAGACCGAAGGCGACCGGCTGCGCATCGCGGCCGGCGGCGACTGGATCGCCGAGAACGCGCGCGCGCTCGAAGCGCAGGTCGACGGCGAGATCAAGCGCGCCGCCGGCCAAGGCTCGAGCAATGTCGAGATCGACATGGGGCGCGTGACGAGGCTCGACACCTTCGGCGCCTGGCTTCTCGAGCGCCTGGTGCGCGCCTTTTCCACGCGCGGCGTCGCGCCGACGGTGAACGGGCTGAAGGAAGACTACAAGCCGCTGTTCGACGAACTGCGCACGGTCGAGGCGGCGCCGCCCGAGCCCCGGCCGCGCCATGGCCCCGCCTTCGTGCTGGGCGCGATCGGGCTGAGCATCGCTTCCGTCGGCCACACGCTCGCCGGCGTCGTCAATATGTTGGGCGCGCTCGCCGTCGCCATCGGCCGCGTGATCGTCAATCCGCGCCGCTTCCGCCTCACCTCGATGGTGCACCAGCTCGACAATGTGGGCTGGCGCGCGGTGCCGATCGTGCTGCTGATCACCTTCCTGGTCGGCTGCATCGTCGCGCAGCAGGGCGTGTTCCATTTCACCAAGTTCGGCGCCGCCATCTACGTGGTCGACCTGCTCGGCTTCCTGGTGCTGCGCGAACTCGGCGTGCTGATCGTCTGCATCATGGTGGCGGGCCGCTCCGGCTCGGCCTACACCGCCGAGCTCGGCGCCATGAAGATGCGCGAGGAGATCGACGCCCTGAACACCATGGGCTTCGATCCGGTCGAGGTCTTGATCCTGCCGCGCATCGTCGCGCTCATCATCGCCGTGCCGATCCTCACCTTCCTCGGCTCGATGGCCGCGCTCTACGGCGGCGCGCTGGTGTGCTGGCTCTACGGCGGCATCGATCCGTCGGTGTTTCTCGAGCGGCTGAAGGAGGCGATCACCCTCGACACCTTCAAGGTCGGCATGATCAAGGCGCCGTTCATGGCGCTCATCATCGGCACCGTCGCCTGCGTCGAGGGCCTGCGCGTCAAGGGCAGCTCGGAATCGCTCGGCCTGCACACCACCGCCTCGGTGGTGGAGTCGATCTTCCTGGTGATCGTGGTCGATGGCCTGTTCGCCATTTTCTTCGCCTCGATCGGGATGTAAACGATGGCCGGCAACGGACATAAAGAGACGGTGATCGAGGTGCGCGACGTGGTGGTCGGCTTCGGCGACCACGTCGTGCTCGACCACATCGACCTCGACGTCTATCGCGGCGAGATCCTCGGCTTCGTCGGCGGCTCCGGCGCCGGCAAGTCGGTGCTGATGCGCACCATCGTCGGCCTGCTGCCGAAACGGCAGGGCACCATCAAGGTGCTCGGGGTCGACCTGAACGAGGCGAGCGACCGCGAACGGCAGGCGGTCGAGCGGCGCTGGGGCGTGCTGTTCCAGCAGGGGGCGCTGTTTTCATCGCTCACCGTGCGCGAGAACCTGCAATTCCCGGTGCGGGAAAGCCTGAAGGTGTCGCAGCGCCTGCTCGACGAGCTGGCGCTCGCCAAGCTCGAAATGGTCGGCCTCGACGCCAGCGCGCTGGAGAAGTATCCGTCCGAGCTCTCCGGCGGCATGACCAAGCGCGTGGCGCTCGCCCGCGCGCTCGCGCTCGATCCCGACATCGTGTTCCTGGACGAGCCGACCTCGGGGCTCGACCCGATCGGCGCCGGCGACTTCGACACGCTGATCGCCACCTTGCAGCGCACGCTCGGGCTGACCGTGTTCATGGTCACCCACGACCTCGACAGCCTGCACACGGTCTGCGACCGCATCGCGGTGCTGGCCGACGGCAAGGTGATCGCCGCCGGCACCATGGAGACCATGCTCCAGTCCGAGCATCCGTGGCTGAAGGAGTACTTCCGCGGCAAACGCTCCCGGGCGGGGCACGCCCTCGAGGCGACGGTGCACGTCTAATCCCGCGTTTAGTCCTGCGTTTAGCGCATAGCTTCGACGGGCGGGGGCCGGGTTTCGGACAAAATCCTGCGTCAGAAGCGGTGCAATCCAGCGGCGCAATCCGCCGCACTTGGGCCGGCGCGTGCCGGCGGCATCTCCACCACTTGGCCGGGGCGGCCATGGCGACCAAGGCGACATGGAAACCAAGGCACGGAAACCAAGGCATGGAAACCAAGGCGAACTACACCCTGATCGGCCTGTTCACGCTGGCGGTGATCGCCGGCGCGTTCGCCGCCGTCTACTGGTTCCAGGGCATGGGCGGCGCGCGCGCCTATTACCGCGTGCAGTTCGACGGCTCGGTGGCGGGCCTGTCGACCGGCGCGCCGGTCATGTTCAACGGCGTCCGGGTCGGGCAGGTGACGGGCCTGGCGCTCGATCCCAAGCATCCCGAACAGGTGGTCGCCGACATCGCGGTCGCGCCCAACGTGCCGGTGCACAAGGACACCGAGGTCGGCATCAAGTTCCAGGGCCTGACCGGCCTCGCCGCGCTGTCGCTGACGGGCGGCAGCGTGGGGTCGCCGGTGGTGAGCGGCACCAGGGACCATCCCGGCGCGCTCGTCGCTTCGCCGGCGGCGTCGCAGGACGTGGCGCAGACCGCGCGCGACGTGCTCGGCAAGCTCGACAAGCTCTTGAGCGATAACCAGAAGGCGCTGAACGCGGCGCTCGCCAACGTCAACACCTTCACCGGCGCGCTCGCCAGGAATTCGAAGCACATCGACGACACGCTCGCCAACGTCGACAAGTTCAGCGCGGTGCTGGCGAAGAACTCCGGCCGCCTCGACAAGATCATGCAGGGCATGCAGGACCTGACCGGCGGCAAGGACGGCAAGAGCGGGCAGATCAACGAGGCGGTGCGCTCGATCCGCGGGCTCGCCGCCAAGCTCGACAAGCGCACCGCGGCCGTGACCGACAGCCTGAGCGAACTCGCCAGCACCGGCAAGAAGCAGCTCGACTCGCTGTCGGTGCAAGCGCGGCGCACGCTCGGCACGCTCGACCGCACCATCAAAAACATCGACCAGAACCCGAGCCGGCTGATCTGGGGCGGGGACGCGAAGCCGGCGAGCGGTCATTGAACGAAAAAGCGCGTCGCGGCGATAAAGCCGCGACGCCCCGAAGCCGTGCAGCCGCTTACGGCATTTGCATCATTTGGCGGCGTGGACGGTCCCCACCGTGGGCGGCAATACCGTCGCGTCCTCGACTTCGACCACCTCCACTTCGCGCTGTGCGATCTGCCGCCGGCGGACGAAGACCCAGTAAGCGATCGCCGCCACGACCGCGAACGACACCAAGGTCGAGGTCACGTCGTCGTGCGACAGCAGGACGTAGAGCGACAGGGCCGCGAGGCCGAGCTTGATCGGGATGTCTCGCGACCGGCTGTCGACGAAGCTCGCCTGTATGCTGAAGGTGAGGCCGACGGTCGCCACCAGGATCAGGTAGGCCGCGGCCATCTGGTCGAGGCCGGGCTGGATCACCAGGTCCGGATGCACGAACACGCCCGCCATCAGCGTGAACAGGGAGATGCATACCTGCACCGAGCGCCATAGCGTGACGTAGAACGATGCGCCGGCGATCTTCGACGTTATGGCCGCGGTTATCGATGTCGGCGGGGTGAGCTCGCCGAACACCGCGATGAAGAAGGCGAAGAACTGGGCCACCCACGGATTGACCCCGACGTGGATGAAGGCCGGCACGATCACGACGGCGACGATGATGTAGACGGGTGCCGGCGGCAGGCCCATGCCGAGCACGGCACCGAAGATGAACCCCATGCCGACCATCACCGCGAGATTGATGCCGGCGGCGTCGACCAGGAGCTGGCCGAGCTTGGTCGGCACGCCGGTGATAACGAGCGCGCCGGTCATGATGGCCAACGTCGCCAGCAGCAGCGCAATGTCGGTGATCATGTCGACGTAGGAATTCAGGAAACGGTCGAGCGGCGCCAGGAATTTGCGCAGCGTCAATTCCCCCGTCACGATCAGCGATACCAGATGGATCGCGATCAGAGCGGCGCCGGCGGCGTAGAAAATGTCGAGCGCCGCGAACATCGGCGCCATGAAGGTGATCCCCATCAGCGCCACCAGGCCGCCGACGACGGACACGAAGGCGACGAGGTTGATCTTGTCGCGCCAGGTGATGTTCGCCGCCTTGCGGTCGATCACCATGCGGGTGCGGTAGTGGGTCGCCAGCAAGTACACCGAGGTGGCGACGGTGATGTAGTAGATCAGGGCCGGCACCCAGCCGCGCGCCACCACCTGGAAATAGTCGACGCTCAGGTACTCCGCCATGAGGAAGGCGGCGATGCCCATGACCGGTGGCATCAACTGCCCGCCCATGGAAGAGGCGTTCTCGATCGCCGCCGCGGTGGCGGGCGGCAGCCCGGCGTTGATCATCGCCGGAATGGTCGCCGACCCGACGGTGATCGAATTGGCGGCGCCCGAGCCGCTCACCGTGCCGATCATCATCGAGCCGATGACGGCCGACTGCGGGATCGCGTGTGCCGAGTGCACCGCCACGCGCTTGGTCGCGCGCAGGAGCGAATCGACGCAGCCGAAGCCGCGCAGCAGGCCCAGCACCAGCAGGAACGAGCCGATGAGCGTGAGCGCGAGCTGCGGCAGGCGCGCAAAGATGCCGGTCGCCATCTCGACGCTGGAGGCGGAAATCACGCGGTCCCACGGCAGGCCGCCGTGATAGAACATGCCGGGCACCAGGTAGCCGTAGACCGCGTAGAGAATAAGCACGATGTTGAGGATGAACAGCGGCATGTGCCGCTTGCGCGCGTATTCGATGATCAGCAGCGCCATGCCGCCGCCCATCACGAGATCCTGAGTGTCATAAAGGCCGGCGCGGTATTCACCGAGCGCAATGTAGTTCGTGTACATGTAGTACGAGCAATAAACCGAGAATACGACGAAGGCGGCGGCAATCAGATAGTTCAGCGCGGTCGGGAGATTGGGATAGAACTCGTTCTGCCGCAGCGACGCCACCGTGAACAGGGCGTAGGTGAGCGGGATCATGGTCATCGCGAGCAGCGTGGCGCCGCCGAAGCCCGTCCAGTAATAGAACAGCAGGTACCCGAGATACCCGATCGACCCTGCGTAATAGATGACGTTGAGTGCCAGCGGCGGCCGGAATTGCGACGTCGTGTCGGTCATGGTGGGCCCAATCAGGAGTGTCCAAGTCAAGAGAGGCGGGCGCCTCCTCGAGCGCCCGCCCCAAACTTAGCCGATAGAAGCTTCAGGCGTTACAGCTTGGCGACGTGGGAATCCCATTTGCTGTCCCACTTGCCCTTCTCCTTCAGCCACTTGGCGAGGCCGGGGTGAATCGGAACAAGCTTATAGGTCGATTCCAGCGCATCGTGCTCGAACTGGGCCATCTTGCCGTTGGCGATCTGGCGGAAGCTCGGGTCGAGCTTGGCCAGCTCGTCGGCGTGCTTCGCGACGACGTTGAGTAACTTGACCATGTCGTCGGTCGAGTACTTCGAGCCGACGTCGAAGCCCCAGTAGAAGGGCAGCAGCGTCACTTCCTTCACCTTCGGCTTGTGGAAGTTCGAACCCGGAACCTGCTCGACCGCGAAGCCGTCCTTCTTCAGGGTGGCGACTTCCGCCGGGGTCGGGTTGAGCGGGACCCAGTTGACCGCGAGCGAGGCTTCCGCGATCCACGGCGGCGGGGTCTGGCCGCCGGCGGCGTAGATGATCATGCCCTTGATCGAGCCCGACTTGAGCTGCGAGCCGGCGGTGGACAGGTCGACCTGCTTGTAGATGTGGTGCACATCGACCGCGTGCATCGCGGCTTCGAGATGCTTGCGGGTGTCGAAGGGCAGGGGACCGGTGTAGACCTGCTTGCCGGTCAGGTCTTTCCACGACTTGATGGTCTTGGCGTCGCTGGCCTTGATGGCGAGGCCGACGTCGAGGGTGTAGCACCACAGCGACTGCACCGGCGTCACCTTGACGTGCGACTTGAAGCCTTTGAAGCGGCCGTTGTTCGCGGCGTATTCCTTCATGGCGACGTCGGAGCCGTAGTAGCCGTCGTACTTGCCGAGCGCGAAGCCCTTCACCGTGGTCACCGCGCCGGGCGTCGGCAGCACGTCGATGTGGTACTTCGGCATTTCCTTGTTCAAAATGCCGGCGAGCACGACGAGCGCCTTGCCGCCCGACGAGCCGATCGGCCCGGTCGCCCATTTCACATCGATCGGCGCTGCCTGGCTCGGCGTGGCGCTGGCCGCGACCAGAACGAAAGCTGATGCTGCGAGTAGTCCCGCAGCGGCGCCTCGTGCGACGCGCGCACGGGCTGAAGAGTTGCGATAACGCATGGCGTCGAATCCTCCCAAAACTAGCCGTATGTTCAGTGGCGCCGTTGTCGACACCGGAGTGAAACAACTCCGCTCCGCACAAGCTTGTTCGGATGGCGGTGCTTGGTTGCGCTTCTTACCCGCGGTGGTGCCCCCGTCGGGAGGCGCGGCAGGCCGTACTATCGGTCAGCCGGTAGGTCCTGGCAATTCGAAATTGGGCTTTACGGTCCGTAATATAGCGTGCGCAAACGAATCTTTTGACGCGCCTGCTCACAATTCAATCGGCGCTTTCAGCATTTCAAAATAGTCCGACGCGCTGTGCCGCATCGTGGCAAAGTCGCATCCGCATCAAAGCAACAAAAGAAACGGCCGCCGGTTCAAGACCGGCGGCCGCGCTTCATGGCAAACTCAGGCCGAACTCAGGCCAGAGCGGATCCGGACCTCAGTCGAAGCGTCCGGCCGCGTGCGCCAGCATGGTGTAGACCTTGCCGGTCTCCGAGGTGAGATAGGTGCGCGCCATCATGCCGCTCGGGTCGTCGCGGGAGGCGTCTTCCAGCAGCCGTTCGAAGTGGCCGATGTAGCCGTCGACGGTCTGCTTGAATTCGCGCTCGGCGCGGTACTTGCGGCGGATCTCGTCGAACGCCTGCTGGCCCTGCAGGGTGTAGAGCCGGCGCGTGAACACGTTGCGTTCGCCGCGCTTGTAGCGGTCCCACAGGTCGGCCGCCGCCTGGTGGTCGATCATGCGGGCGATGTCGACCGACAGCGAATCGAGCGAACTCGATGGTGTGGCGCGGCGGGCGCTCGTCGCCGCGCGCGCGCTCCTCGGCGCCGCCACCGCGCGTGCCCTCGCGCGGATAGTCGCGCGCGGACGGCTCCGGTTCCTGCGAGGCGCGGTTGAGCAGGTCGCTCAGCCAGCCGCGGCTGCCGCCCTCGGGCGCGGCGGGCGCGGGCGCCGCCGGCGCCGCCGACGGGTCGGGCCGGCGCGACGGCGCGAAGCCGGGGGCTTCGTTGCGCGGCGGGCTCGACGGACGCCGCGGCGGCAGGCCGCGCGACGGCTCTCCGCGCGCCGGGGCCTCGCGCGCCGGGGCTTCGCGCCGCGGCGCTTCGTAGCGGGCGCTCGACTCGCCGGCGTGACCGCCGCCGACGACGGCGAGCGTCGGTTCCTCACGCTGCGGGCGGCGCATGGGTTCGGCCGCGTCGATGTTGCGGCCGTGGCGGGCGACGATGCGGTTGAGCTCGGCCAGCGCCTCGATCTGGTCGACGATCACGCGGCGCATTTCGGCGGCGCTGTCGGCGGTCTCCTGCGGCAGCTCGAAGATGCCGCGGCGCAGTTCGCTGCGCGTGGTCTCCAGCTCGCGCTGCATCTCGTTCGCCATCTCCTTCATGCTCGTCATCACCTCGGCGAACCGGTTGCCGGCGTCGCGGAACAGCGTCTCGGCGTCGCCGCCGACCTGCTGGTAGACCGAACGCATGGTCTCGACCGTGCGGCGGCGCTCGTCCTCGGCGTTGGCGCGGATGCGGTCGTACTGCTCGCCCATCGTGCGCGCGCTTTCCTCGGCGTTGGCGGCGACCGCGCGGGCGGCCTCCTCGGCCTGCGCGCGCATACGCTCGTACTGCTCACCCACCAGCCGCGAGCCCTCGGCGCTGCTGTCCAGCATGGCGCGGGCGGTGTCGTCCGCCTGCTGACGCATGCGCTCGTACTGCTCGGCGACCTGGCGCGCGCCCTCGGCGCTGCTGTCCAGCACGGCGCGGGCGGTGTCGTCCGCCTGCTGGCGCATGTGCTCGTATTGCTCGCCGACCATGCGGGTGCCCTCGGCGCTGCTTTCCAGCATGGCGCGGGCGACGTCCTCGGCGTGCTCGCGCACGCGTTCGTACTGTTCGCTGATGGCGCGGGTGCCTTCGGCGGTGGTCTCCGAGACCACGCGGGCGACGTCGCGGGCGCGCCCGGCCGCCGATTCCAGCGACTCGTCGAGCAGGCCGGAGAAGCGGCTGAGCCGCTCCTGCAGGTCCCCGGTGCGGCTCTCCAGGGTCTGAACCAGGTCGTCGAGCTGGGCGCGGCGCTGGGTGACCGCGTCTTCGGTGCGCTGGTTGCTGTGGTCCATCATATCGATCGACTTGGCGAGATCGCGCCCGTGCTCGTCGAACTGGTTGGCCAACTGGCCGAGGTCGGTGACGAGCTGGGCGGTGACCTCGCGGAAGCCGGTGATGTTGCCTTCCACGCGCTTGGTGACCTCGGTGGTCGTGCCGGTCACCTCGTTCATGGCGGTGACGAATTCAGACACCCGCAGCATCAGCGTGCTTTCCAGCGAGTTCATGTTCTCGTGGGCGCCGGAAAGCACTTCCTGCAGCATGGTGTTGGCTTCGCGCAGGCGCTCGAACAGGGCGGTGCTGTCGGAGCGCAGCATGTTGTGCGTCTCCGTCATGCCCTTGATGGCGGCGGTGGCGCTCTCGGTCGAGCTGGCGATCGCCTCCTGCGTGCTGTCCTGCAGCGCGGTCAGCGTGCGGCTGACCGAGCCGGCGGCGTTCTCGCCGGCGGTGTTGATGAGGTTGGCGATCTCGGTGCTGTTGTCGAGCACGGTGCGCGAGAACGACAGGCCCTTGTGCTCGATCGCCTCGAGCGCCCGGTCGGTGGCGCTGCCGACCGAGTAGGCGAAGTGCTCGCCCTGTTCGGTGAGGGCGGCGATCACGCCGCCGCCACGCTCGGAGAGCAGGCTGGTCAACTCCTCGGCGCGCTGGCCGATGGCCGCGGCGATGTCGTCGCTGGCGCCGCGCAGGGTGCGCTCGGCCTCGCTCGTGCTGCCGCGGATCTGCTCGGTGGTCGACTGGGCGAGGTCGCCGAGGGTGCGCTCGGCGTCGGCGGTGTTGGCCTTCATCGAGTCCGACATCTGCTCGACGCGCGCCTGTACCGCGTCGGCCGCCGCTTGCGTGCGGCTCTCAATCTGCGCGGCCACCGCCTCGGCGCGGCCGACGAGCAGTTCCTCGAAGCGGTTGATGCGCAGGTCGAGGGTCTCGGCCACCGCGTCGCCGCGCGCCGTGATGGTCTCGCCGGCATTGGCGATCTGGTCGCCGACGCGCTGGTCGAAGCTGTCCAGATGCGTGCGCATGGCGTCCGAGACGTCCTGGGTGCGCTGGCCCAGCCGCTCCACCAGTTCGCCGCCGTAGGTCTTCACGGTGCGGTCGAACTCGGCGATGTGCCGGGTGATCAGGCTGCCGAGGGTCGAGGCGTCGCGCGAGATCTTCTCGGTAAGCTCGGTGCCGCCGTGCTGGAACATGTCGTCGAAGGCCTGCAGGCGCTTGATCAGCATGTCCTGGACGGTCTCGCCGCGCTCGTCGATGGCGTCGAGCAGGGTATCGGTGCTGGCGCGGAACGCGCCGGCAACCGACGTGCTGCGCTCGTCGAGGGCGCCGATCAGCTTGTCGGTGTTGGCGCGGAACGTGTCGGCGACCGAGGTGCTGCGCTCGTCGATGGCGCCGAGCAGGTTGTCGGTGCTGGCGCGGAACGTGTCGGCGACCGACGTGCTGCGCTCGTCGAGGGCGCCGAGCAGGTTGTCGGTGTTGGCGCGGAACGTGTCGGCGACCGACGCGCTGCGCTCGTCGAGGGCGCCGAGCAGCTTGTCGGTGCTGGCGCGGAACGCATCGGCGGCCGCGTTGCTGCGCGTGTCGAGGGTGCCGACCAGGGTCTCGGTGCTCTGGCGGAAGCTGTCGGCGACCGCGTCGCTGCGGCTGGTGAGCGTGTCGCTGACGCGGGCGCCGGTCTCTTCCATGCGGCCGACGACCTCGTCGCCGCGCCGGCCGATGCCTTGCACCAGCGAGTCGCCGGTGTCCTGCAGCGTCCGGTGCAGGTCTTCCGCGCGCGCCGCCATGTCGTCGACCATGCGCTTGCTGGTTTCGCTCAGCGCGGTGGTGAAGGCCTCCGAGCGCACGCCCATGTTCTCGATGGTGAGCGCCGCGCTCTGCGCGAAGCCGTGCGCGACCTCGTCGAGCCGCGCGCCCATCATCTGCTGCAGGCGGGCGGCGAGGTCGTCGAACTCCTGCGACACCGTCTCGCCCTTGAACCGGAGGCTTTCGGTGAGCTGCTGGTTGGCGGCGGTGATGATCTGGGTGACGTTGTCGGCGGACGAGGCGATCGCCTGCGAGGTGTTCTCGCCGGCGGTGGTGACCGCGCCGATGGAGCGCTCGCTGGTCGATTCCAGGCGCTCCAGCAGGCTCGATCCGCGCTCGCTGAGCGCGTCGATCATGGAGTCGCCGGCGTTGCCGAGCGCCAGCGTGATGTATTCGCCCTTCTCGGTGAGCGACTTGGTGACGCGCTGCGCCACCTCCTGAACCTTGTCGGCGACCAGGTCGCCGACCGAGGTGATGTCGTGCGACAGGTCGAGGTGCACGCTCGAGATCGCGCCGCGCACGTGCTCGGCCTGCGCCACCATGGTCTCGCGCTGGGTCGCAAGGTCGCTGAGCAGGCCACGGATGCGCACTTCGTTGTCGTTATAGGCGCGCTCGATGGCGGACACCTCGTTGTGCACCAGCGATTCCAGCTCGGCGGCGCGGGCGAGCGCGCGCTCGACGCCGTCGCCCATGGCGGCGACCTCGCGGCGGATGGCGTGACCGACCGACATCACGGACTCGCTCGCCGCGGTCTCCGGCTGCGCCAGCCTGAGCGCCACGTCGGCCATGGATTGCGCGACGGCGCGCATTTCCTGCGCGCGGCGGATGAGCATGGCCAGCACGTAGAAGGCGATGATCGGCAGCACGACCGCCGCCACGGCGCCGAGCGCGATCAGCACGGTCATGCGCGGCGTCGCGACCAGCGTCTGCAGTTCGGGACGGAACATCAAGGCGATGGCGGCGGTGCCCGCGAGCCACGCGACGGTGGCGACGTTCGCGAGCATGGCGGGCGCGCGCGAAACCGGGCGCTCGCTCAGCGCCTGCAGCATCTGGCCGGCGATGGCGCGGTCGTCGTTGGCCGGACGGGGCGGCGTCTCGTCGGCCTGCCAGGACGGCGACGGCTCCGCGATCGACAGTTCGGGCTCGACCGACGTCGCCTTGCCGGCATTGGCCTTGTCGGCGGCGTCCCGCTCGGCCGGCGCCTTGACCGGCGGCGCCTTGTCGCCGTCGCCGAGCTTGAGGGCGGCCTCGATGGCGCTCATGGTGTCGGCCATCGGATCGTCGGATTTCTTTGGGCTGTTGGCCATTGTGGTGGTCGCCTCGTTTGAACGCCGAACTGCTAACGCGGCCCGCCGCGGACTGCCTTGTCGGGCCGCGCCACGAGCGCGGGGTACTGCCAAAACCGGCGGCTTCCGTCCCAAGCTGCCGGCAGCTTGATCCTATCGGCTTGGCAGGGCGAAAGAAACAAGCCCGATCAAGAGTTTCCCATCATCGTTAACTTCTTATTCACCATGTTTTTGAGGCCCTTAGCGGAGGTCTGGCGGAGGTCTGGCGGCGGTCGCCCGGGCTCGATTGAGGAGCCGAAATGGGGCGCCGCCGCGGCCGCCGTTCGCCGCCACCGGTTCCATCCCCGGCTTCCTGGCGGCGCGGTTGCCGGGGCGTTAACCACCCCGGAACCGGATACCCGCCCATTTACCCGGCGTTGGCGGTCCCGGCCGCATGCTCGTGGGTCGAAGCGAGGCGCCAAGCCTCTCGAGGCCAGGGGAGGCCACCATGACCCAGCTTGCCTTCAATCCGACGGACACCGTCGGGGACGACGGCGAGGCCGCGCCGGCGGAACCGGCGCCGGCCCTCGACCGCGCCCATCTCGCCCGCATGACCTACGGCGACCGCAGCCTCGAACACGAGCTGCTGGCGCTGTTCGACCGGCAGGCGACGCTCCTGCTCGCGCGCATGCGCGACAGCGAGGCGGCGGCCTTCGCCGTGCTGGCGCATACCTTGAAGGGCTCGGCCTTGGGCGTCGGCGCCTGCGAAGTGGCCGCGGCCGCCGCCAGCGCCGAGGGCGTTCCCCCGGCCGGGCGCGCCGCGGCGGTCGCGCGGCTTTCCGCCGCGGTCGAGCGCGTGCGGCCGCAGATCGCGGCGCTGCTGCAGTCCTGAGGGGCTTTCAGCGAAGGGATAGCGCCCCCGGCCGAATGGCGATATAGGAGGCGCGCCCACGCCCGTCCCGGCGCGTGGCTTTCCCCTGACTCACCGGACTGCCAGCCGTTCATGCCGAAGATCACTTACATCGACTCCGAAGGGACCGGGCGCACGGTCGACGCCGAGGTCGGCGCCACCGTGATGGAAACCGCGATCCGCAACAACGTTCCGGGCATCGAGGCCGAATGCGGCGGCGCCTGCGCCTGCGCCACCTGCCACGTCTACGTGGACGAGGCCTGGCGCGAGAAGACCGGCGAGCCCTCGCCCATGGAAGAGGACATGCTCGATTTCGGCTACGACGTGCGGCCCAATTCGCGGCTGTCGTGCCAGATCAAGGTCACCGACGAGCTCGACGGGCTGGTGGTTCGCACGCCGGAGAAGCAGGCGTAGGCCACGATTTCCGCTCATTCCCGCGCACGCGGGAATCCAGCTCTGGGTCTCTGCTTTCGCGGGGACGAACGGAAGGGTAGCTTGCCGCCATGAGGGTGGCTTCCATCAAGACGACGTGCTGCGTGGTCGGCGGCGGACCCGCCGGCATGATGCTCGGCTTTCTGCTGGCGCGCGCCGGCGTCAAGGTGGCGGTGCTGGAGAAGCACGCCGACTTCCTGCGCGATTTCCGCGGCGACACCATCCATCCCTCGACCTTGCAGCTGATGCACGAGCTCGGCCTGCTCGACGAATTCCTCACGCTGCCGCACGCGCGCGTCGACCATCTCTCCGGCCAGGTCGGCGCGACGCATATGCGGGTCGCCGACTTCAGCCATCTGCCGACCGTGTGCAAATACATCGCGCTGATGCCGCAATGGGACTTCCTCGACTTCATCGCCGCGCACGGCAAGCGCTATCCCGCCTTCGACCTGCACATGAAGACGGAAGCGACCGGCCTGATCGAGGAGGGCGGCCGCGTCGTCGGCGTGCGCGCCAAGTCGCCCGACGGCGAGCTCGACATCCGCGCCGATCTCACGGTCGGCACCGACGGCCGTCATTCGACCACGCGCGACTGCGCCGGCTTCCATGTCGACAGCCAGGGCGCGCCCATGGACGTGCTCTGGTTCCGGCTGTCGCGCAAGGCCAGCGACGAGAGCGAGACCTTCGGCCACGTCGAGGCGGGCCGCATGCTGATCATGCTCAACCGCAACGACTATTGGCAGTGCGCCTACATCATCCCCAAGAGCGGCTACGACAAGGTGAAGGCGGCGGGGCTCGACGCCTTCCGCGACGGCATCGTCGCCATGTCGCCGTTTCTCGGCGACCGGGTGCGGGAAATCGCCGACTGGGATCACGTCAAGCTGCTGACGGTGGCGGTCGACCGGCTGCCGTTGTGGCACAGACCGGGGCTGATCTGCATCGGCGACGCCGCGCACGCGATGTCGCCGATCGGCGGTGTCGGCGTCAATCTCGCCGTGCAGGACGCGGTCGCCGCCGCCAACATCCTGGCCGAACCCTTGCGCGCCGGAAAGGTGACGGACGCGACGCTGGCCGCCGTTCAGAAGCGGCGCGAATTCCCGGTGCGGGTGACGCAGAAGCTTCAGGTGGTCATTCAGAACAACCTGATCGACAAGGTGCTGAAGAGCAACGCGCGGCCGAAGCCGCCGTTCGCCACCAAGTTTTTGCAGTGGTTTCCCGTGCTGCAGCGCCTGCCGGCGCGCCTCATTGGTATGGGGGTGCGGCCGGAGCACGTGCGGACGCCGGAGATGCGTGCCCCATAACGCGGGGATTTATACCCCTTCGTACCGCCACTGCCCCAGCCGCGCCATCGTCTCCGGCGGCAAGGCCCGCGGGCGGCGCGTGGTGGCGTCGAGCATCACGACCGTGGCGCGGCCGGCTGCCACGCAGGTGTCGCCGGAAAAGACCGCCTGCGCCAGGATGAACGACGAGCGGCCGAATTCGGCCACGCCCGTGGCGGCGACGACCTCGCCCGGCCAGCGCAACTCGCGCAGGAAGTCGATCTCCTGGCGCGCCAGCACGAAGGTGGCGTTTTCGACGCCGATGCCGAGATCGGGACTGCGGAACATGCCGACGCGGCCGGTCTCGAAATAGGTGGCGAACACGGCGTTGTTGACGTGGCCCTGGGCGTCGAGGTCGGCGAAGCGGACGACGTCGCGCGCGCGATAGGGATAGTGTTCGAGCTTTGGCGGCGGCTGCTGGCGCCGGGAGGCGGATTGTTCGTTCATGACTGGCTTCGATCAGGGCGTGGCGGGCGGCGCGACGGCGGCGGTCTGGCCGCTGCGCTTCAAGCTATCGGCGACGAAGCCGTTGGCCTTCATCTCCTCGATGAAGGCGCCGAGATAGGCCGCGCCGGCCGGATGGCCCTTGCGCGCGGCCATCGACTGCTTGATCTGCATGAAGGGCTCGTCGATCAGCCGCACCTCCGGATGATCCGTGGCGTAGGCGAGGAGGGGCTCTTGCACGCCGGCGGCGGCTTCGAGCTTGTCGCGCACGAAAAGGTCGATCATGGCGCGGCCGCCGCCCTTGTCGGCGCGCACGATGGTGGCGTTCTTCAGCGTGCGCGTGAGGAAGAGATCGTAGGCCGAGGCGGGGCCGACGGCGATGCGGATGCCGGGCCGGTCGAGATCGGCGAGCGTCTTCAGGTCTGAATCCGTCGGCACCAGGTATCGGCCGTAGATCAGCACGTAGGGCGCGGTGAATTCGACCTCGGCGGCGCGCGCCGGCTCGTTGGCGAGGAAGGCGATATCGACGTCGCCGGCCTTGAGGGCCTCGAACGCCTTGCCGGCGCCGTCGAAGGGAACGAATTCGACCGGTACGCCGAGCCGCCGGCCGAGTTCGTGCGCGAGCTCCGGCGTGATGCCTTTGGGGCTGCCTGTCGCGTCGTCCTGCTGCACCAGCACGCCGTTGCCGAGATTGATGGCCGCGCGCAGGCGTCCGGTGGGCGCAAGGTCTTTCAGGGTGGCGGCGTCGGCCATGGGGGCGGGCTCCGATGGGTCGGGGAGGCGGCGGCAAGCGCCGCGGGCGAAAAAGCGCGCTTGCGCTTAGCACGCCCGTTTGCGGGTTTCACCGGGGGGCGCTGCCGGGGAGTGGCGCCGGCCGCGGCGCCTGTGCAATATGGCGCCCATGTTCGTCACCTTCTTCCAGGAGCTCAAAAGCGCCGGCGTGCCGGTCTCTTTGCGCGAATACCTCACCCTCATGCAGGCGATGGAGGCCGACCTCGCCGGGCGCCGGGTGGAGGACTTCTATTACCTGTCGCGCGCCGCGCTCATCAAGGACGAGCGCAACCTCGACAAGTT
The DNA here is from genome assembly GCA_963829755.1 of uncultured Pseudomonadota bacterium. Classification (GTDB taxonomy): domain Bacteria; phylum Pseudomonadota; class Alphaproteobacteria; order Rhizobiales; family Xanthobacteraceae; genus Pseudolabrys. The sequence continues at coordinate 348,683 of CAWHJV010000016.1, forward strand.
CGACCGCGTGTTCGGCCACGTGTTCAAGGGCCTCGAGCTGATGAGCGACGCCGTCGAGGCCGCGATCCCCGAGGAATGGCTGCGCAAGCTCGCCGAGAAATACCTGACCGAGGAAGAGAAGCAGCAGATCGAGGCCATGGGCGGGCTCGACAAGCTGATGGAGACTTTGCGCCAGCGCCTCGCCGAGCAGAAGAAGCGCCACCAGGGCGGCAACAAGTGGATCGGTACCGCCGGCACGTCACCGTTCGGCGCTTACGGCTACAACCCGGAAGGCATCCGCATCGGCCAGGACGGCAGCCGCCACCGGCGCGCCGTCAAGGTGTGGGACAAGCGCGAATTCAAGGACCTCGACGACGAGGTCGAGCTCGGCACCCGCAACATCAAGGTGGCGCTGCGGCGCCTGCGCAAGTTTGCGCGCACCGGCAGCGCCGACGAACTCGATCTCGACGGCACCATCAAGGGCACCGCGCACAAGGGCTATCTCGACATCCACATGCGGCCCGAGCGCCACAACGCGGTGAAGGTGCTGCTGTTCTTCGACATCGGCGGCTCGATGGACTGGCACATCAAGGCGACCGAGGAACTGTTCTCGGCGGCGCGCACCGAGTTCAAGCACATGGAGCACTTCTACTTCCACAATTGCCTGTACGAGAAGGTGTGGAAGGAGAACCGCCGCCGCTTCCAGGAGACGACCTCGACCTGGGACGTGCTGCACACCTACGGCCACGACTACAAGGTGGTGTTCGTCGGTGACGCCTCGATGTCGCCTTACGAGATCACCGCGCCGGGCGGTTCGGTCGAGCATTTCAACGACGAGCCGGGGGCGACCTGGCTGGAACGCGTGCTGCACACCTATCCGGCGGCGGTGTGGCTCAACCCCGTGCCCGAGAAGGAATGGGACTACACCTATTCGATCCAGATGGTCGGCCAACTCATGGGCGGGCGCATGTATCCGCTGACGCTGGATGGGCTGGAAAGGGCGATCAAGGAGTTGGTGAGGTGAAAGCCTCGAACATTCAGCTAAATGACTTGCTGGCCAAAAAAGGAATTGATCCAAAAGGTGTCCTTGTACTGAGGCATCGTCCCCTAGAGCGGGAGCTCCGCAAGATATTGCCGTGGCTCGCGGCAGAGAGGCCGGACATCTATAACGGATACCAACAAGCGCAACGTCCCGTTGTTGAGAAAGCAATGACACGTGCTCAATACGTGGCTTCCTTCATTGGACATGCGCCGCGGCAAGCCCTGTTTATAGGTCTGTACAAGAACACTGGTTGGAGGAAGGTTTCATTTACGCAATATTGGAAAATTCCTCAAAATATCGAATTGAATTCACTCGGGATGAGGGGGCTTGGCCAAGAGCGTTCGAGTGCACTGTGGTTTGATCTTAAAGCGGTCGACTTTTATCGTGACTGGAAAGGAAAATTAGTTGTGCAATGGCCAGGGCTTGAGCGTTCCTGGTGGCGCTGGTCAGAGAGGAACGATTTTGAAATTGCGGCAATCTTCGAGGAAAGTCTGCTCGATGCGGCAATGCCTTCGTGGGAAGCTATTGTTTTGACGTGGCAGGAATTGAGGGTCTTACCGTATCGTTGGCGTTCGGCGTTGGCTCAATGGCGAGGCGTCTATTTTGTGTTTGATGTCAGTAGTGGCAGGGGCTATGTCGGTTCAGCGAGCGGGAATGAAAATATACTCCAACGATGGCTGGGCTATGCGGCGACAGGGCACGGTGGAAATAAGAAGCTCAAGAATTGTCGGCCAGCTAACCTCCGGTTTTCTATATTGCAGCGAGTATCGCCCGATATGGAGCGAAAAGATGTGGTCCAATTAGAGGGCTCCTGGAAGGATCGGCTTCACACGCGCAACTCCGGCTTGAATGACAACTAACAAGCGTGCCTCGGCTGGAGCGAAGCGAAATCCGGGGGAGCGGCTGGGAGAAAGATTGAGGCAATGACGCACTACATCGCTCTCATCCACAAGGATGCCGATAGTTGTTACGGCGTGTCCTTTCCCGACGTGCCCGGAGTTTTCACCGCCGGTGACACCATCGACGAGGCGATCGCGAAGGCGGCGGAGGTGCTCGCGTTCGCGGCGGAAGACTGGTCCGATCTGGACGGCAAGAGCTTTCCCGCGCCGCGCACCATCGACGAGCTGCGGACCGACCCGGATTTTCAGGAGCAGGCTCCCGCTGCGGTGATTGCCGCCATTCCGTTCCATGCGCGCGCGGACGCTGTGGCTTAGCAACCGTAGCGAAATCCGGGATCGCTTGCGCCGTCCCTCCCGCATTCCGCTTGCGCTCCATGCGGGCTACAGGGTCATTGACGCGGTCGCATAACGCGGGTTGCTGCCGACACTTGAATCAGCTGGCTACGTTGCGCTAAGCCGCCTCACGTTCGCCCCGCCCTGAAACCTGTCCGCCCGCTAGCCCGAGCCCAAATGAAACCCTGGATCCATATCGGCTATCTGCCGCTGCTCGTGCTGCTGATCATCGCGGCGACGGCGTGCGCCATTCTGGCGGCGGAGCTGAATCCGCGCTGGGGCGGCATGCGCGACATCGTCAAGGCGGCGCCGCCCGAGCGGCGCGTGCTCTACGGCCTGGGCGGCATCGCGCTGTTGCTCGTCGTCAACGTGGTGATGTTCCTGATCGCCGCCTTCATCGGGTTCGGCTTCGGCGCCGGCTATCTCTACGGCGCGATCGTGGTCGTGCTGCTGATCGCGGTGCCGGCGCTCTCGATCCCGCCGTTCAACCGGGCGATCGAGCGGCTCAGCATCTGGCAGATCATGGCGCGCGCCGGCGCCGTCATCGTCGGCGCGCTGATGCTGGCGGCGCTCTATGTCGCGATCGCGATCCAGGCCGGATTGCCGATGCGCTTCGGCGCGTGAAGCGGGCGGGCTAACGCTCCCCCACCTCGTCCGCCACCGGCACCTCGTCGACCTTCTTGCCGTGCTCGTCCACAACCAGCACGAACCAGCCGCGCCAGTTGAAGCCGGGCATGATGGTGCCGAGCCTGAGATCGCGCGCGAGCGCGACCGCGTCCTCGCGCGCGGCGGCGGGGCCGGCGAGGTCGATGCCCTGATGGTTGTTGAGCGTCTGGTTGCCGTCGGTGAGGCGGAAGAAATAGCGGGCCATGAGGGGTTCGTCTCGCGCGAGTGTTCGTTAACGTTGGGGCGGCGACGCTATCACTTCGCGCGCGGCCGCGTAAGGGACGCGCCGGCGCGTTCTGCAGGCCGCGCCGCGCCTTTACGTACATCTCCTGAGCCCGCCGCTTGCGCTGCGTCAAAGCATTTTTTGCGAATTCTCCCCATATTGCATTCGTTAACGATTGAGAACGGGACGTGCCATGATGGCGCATACGATGAAGCGGAAGCCGGACGCAGCGCGCGATTTCCCGGCCAGGTTCCCCGCCGAGGCCCCGGCCAAATCGCCGACGGTGAGGGCCGGGATGCCGGGCGGCACCGTGCCGGCGGCTTGGCCGTCGGGCATGTCGCAACTCATGCAGACCTATGTGGCCTGCCAGCGCTGCGTCGCCCAGGACGCTTGCGCCGATTTCCTCACCAGCGCGCCCGATTCGATCCAAATGCCGCCGGCGTTCTGCCCCAACGAGGCCGAATTCGCCCGCCTGAATAAGGTGAAGTCGCGCGGGTAGAGTGATTCCCAAATTTCCCATGAGCGGGCGCCGGTTCCGGGCCGAGTTCATGCGTCGATCGTAGTTACGCCGGCGGGGGCGGCGTGCCCCGGATCCGCTTTCGTCGTCGGTAGCTCGGCGAAGGCGCGATCCGGGGTTTTTATTTGTCGCTCTCGTCGAAGAACTAAACCGCCACCGAATGGCGCTTCTGGCCGCTGTTGAGATAAGCATCGAACGCTGCCGCGGCGATACGTATGTACGGCCGTCCGCGCTCCGTCACCGCGACGCGCGCGCCGTCGAGGGTCACGAGGCCCCGCTCGGCGAGCGGCGCGAGCGCGTTGAGCGCGTCGGCGAAGCGCGCCGCGCCGCCATCGAACGTGTCGAGATCGACGGCGAGATCGCACATCAGCCGCTCGATGATGCGCGCGCACACGCGGTCGTCGTCGGTAAGCGTGAGCCCCTTCACGATGGGGAAGCGCCCGCCGGCGACGCTACGGGTATAGCCGCCGAGATCCGGCGCGTTCTGCACGAAGCCCTGCGGCAGTTTGCCGATTGCCGAGGCGCCCAAGCCGATCAGCGCGTCGGCGTCGTCCACGGTATAGCCCTGGAAGTTGCGGTGCAGCCGGCCTTCGGCCGCGGCGACCGCCAGTTCGTCACCGGGCAGGGCGAAATGATCGAGGCCGATCAGTCGATAGCCGAAGCTCTGCAGCGTTTCCGCCGCCACCTCGGCCTGCTCGAGCCGCGCCTCGACGCCCGGCAATTCGCCCTCCGGCATCAGCCGCTGATGGGTCTTGAACCACGGCACGTGCGCGTAGCCGAACAGCGCCAGCCGCTGCGGATTAAGCGCGGCCGACAGTTCGGCGCTGCGCGCCACCTCGCGCGTGCCCTGGCCGGGCAGGCCGTACATGAGATCGATGTTCAGGTTCTCGATGCCGGCGTCGCGCAAATCGGCGGCGGCGCGCTCTACCAGCTCGAACGGCTGCACCCGGCCGATCAATTGCTGCACGTGGGGCGAGGCGTCCTGCACGCCGAGGCTGGCGCGGTTGACGCCGATCAGCTTGAGCGTGCGCAACAGCGCCTTGTCGAGCCGGCGCGGGTCGAGCTCGATGGCGTGTTCCTTGAGCGCCGACAGGTCGAACAGCGAGGCGAGCCGCGCCGCCACCGTCTCCAGCCATTGCGGCCCCAGGATCGACGGCGTGCCGCCGCCCCAGTGCAGGTGGGTGAGCTTGCGCCCCTTGAGCGCGGGGAGCAGCGCGATCTCGTCGATCAGCCGCTCGGCGTAGGCGTCGACCGGCTCGCGCCGGCGCACCGCGCGTGTGTTGCAGCCGCAGTAGTGGCAAAGTTCCGTGCAGAACGGCACGTGGATGTAGAGCGAGAGCGAGGCCGCGCGCGGCAGCGCCTCCAGCCATCCCGCGTAAGTCTCGGGCCCGACGGCGGCGGTGAAGTGCGGCGCGGTGGGATAGGAAGTGTAGCGGGGCACGTTGCGTTCGGCCAGGGCGAGCGAGCCGAGCGCGGAACCGGGCGTCCGATCCGTCTTCGCACCGGTCATGTCTTCAGTGGTCCTGGCCGTTGCCTCAGGCATTGCGCGGCACCCAATCGCCGGCGGTCTTGACGTAGGATCGCTTTACCGACGACCAGGCGATCATGTGCGAGCGCTGCTCGCGGTCCGCCTCGCCGGCATGGGCGCGAAAGGCGTGGTTGAACGCCTCGCGGTAGATGTCCTGCGCGTGTTCGGGAAGGTGTTCGCGCACCGTGGGTGGCAGGTCGGCGTTGCGGCGATAGGGCATGACGCACTCGGGTCTCGCCTTTCGAAGTTCGCTGGATTTTCGGCGCCCCCGCCGGCGTGTGCATGCAATGTAGCCGACACAGGGCGGCGGTACATTGCGGTAAATCAACTCGGGGCCGGTGCGTTGCGTCGGGATCCGGCCGCCACGGCGGCGGTCCGCGGCGGCCGTGGCCACCGTGCGGCAACTTGTCTCAAAGGCGCGTTGCGGAGGCGCCGGCCCGCTCCACTAGGCCGATGGCCCGAACTGTGCATAACTGAACTTGTTGTTCGCTTCGCCGCTCGATGTGATTCGGGCCGTGGCCGACAAACGCCGCGGAGGGGCGCCGCAGCGCGAGAGGGCGCGCAAGGCGGATGGAATGTGGAATGCCGAAAGGGACTGGGAATGAACCGTAAAATCGTCGTTTTCGCAGCCGCCATCGCGGCGTCCGGCCTCCTGATGGGCCCGAGCGCCCACGCCGGCTCGCGCCACAACGGCGAGGCCCGTTCGCACAACCTCCTGGATGCCTTGAACCCCTTCGCCGGTCCGGTCGCCACCGCCGGCACCATCGCCGGCGCCGGCGCCACCGCGGGCTATTTCGCAATCAACCACTGGAAGTGGGATTGGAGCGCCGCCGCGGCCGGCATTTCCCAGGCCGGTGCCATGGTCGGCACCACCGTCGGCTGCGCCGCCGTTTCGCCGATGATCGCGACCGTGCTCGCCAAGCGCGAGCTGACCTTTCGCGAGGCCGACAAGCTGGCGGTCGGCTGCGTCATTCCGATCGTCGGTCCCATGATCGTCGACGCGCTCTACGACGCGCATCCGGACTGGGAAAAGGTGCACCTGAAGAAGAAGGTGCGCTACAGCCGGCGCCACCATCGCCGCCGTCGCTGAATTCCTATTCGAACGCGAATTGCGCCGCGCGTTCCCGTGATCTGCGGGCGCGCGCGGTTTTATTATGGGGCCTGGCGCCCCGTAGGCGCAGCCGATGCGGCGGTTAGGGCGCGATCCATCTTGGTCCAAACGTCGGCGCTCGATCGGCCTCATCCTGAGGAGCATTGCGAAGCAATGCGTCTCGAAGGATGAGGGCGGATCGAAGCCAATATGAATGACGCTAGCCCCGCTTCGCCACGAACAGCCCTTCGGTGAGGCGGAAGGTGAAGGCGACGTCCGCGTTCTCCCGCGGGTCGAGCGCCGCCTTCACGGCCGGCGTCGCCTCTTTCAGCATGGCGGTGAGCAGGGCCTGCATGGTGGCGTCGTGGCGCGCGGCCCACGGCGCGAATTCCATGGTCTTGGGGATATGCTCTTCGTGTTCGACGGTCAGCCCCGCGGCCTCAAGCGCGTCGCGCCATTCGTCCATGGTCCAGGCGCGCAGATGGCTGGGGTCGCGGAAGCGCTCGAAGGCGTTGATGTAGTCGCCGACGCTGCCGGGCGGCACCACGTTGTCGACCAGCGCGAACGTGCCACCGGGCTTGAGCACGCGCTGCACCTCGGCGAGGAATTCCGGGATCGAGTCGAAGTGATGCGGCGCGATGCGGCAGGTCACGAGGTCGAAGCTTGCGTCCTCGAACGGCAGCGCCTCGGCCTTGGCGTAGGCGGTGCGCACGTTGGCAAGCCCGCGCTTGTCCGCCTCGCCCTTCACCAGGTCGAGCATTTCCTGGGTGATGTCGGTCGCCCAGACCCGCGCCACGTGCGGCGCGAAGGCGTAGGCGGCGTGGCCGCCCCCGGTGGCGATGTCGAGCATGCGCCAATCCTTCTGCGGCGCGGTGAGCGCGACCATCCGCTCCAGGCTCTTGCCGAGCTTGTGCGGCTTGCTGGTGAGGTAGGTGGCGGCGGTCTTGCCGAATTCTTCCTGGACCAGGGACTTGCTCATGGCGGGTGCGTTCCGAAACGGTGAAGCGAACGGCGCTTTCATAGCCCCTCCGCGCCGGTCGCGCGAGGTGGGGTCCGCGGGGGGCGGCGGGCCAAAGCCCTTCGCCCATCAGCCGTTGTCGGTGCGCTTCCAGGAGGCTTCCGGCGGCTTCTCATCCTTGGCGCGATCGCCGCCGCTGAGGTCGTCGTAGCCGTGGCGGTTCGAATAGAACAACAGCGCCATCAGCCCGCCGCCGACCAGGAGCGTGGCGGTCGCCCCGCCGATGAGCGCGAGCCAGCCGACGAAGGGGATGTCGTAGTCGAAACGAATCCAGGCCGTGCCGGCGAAATAGAGCGCCAGCCCGAGCAGGAATAACAAGGGGATCACGGTAAGCCAGCTGCGCATGCCGTCCATATAGGGTGGGGGCGGGCGGTTGTCACGGCGGGGCGGGGCCGTCGAGATTCACCCTCCCCCTCCAGGGGGAGGTGAACCGAGCTTGTTGCGCGCGTCCTGAAAAAACAGAACGCGGGACCTTAAAGTCCCACGTCCGGTAACAAGTGTCGTTCGGGTGCGGCGCGGCCGCCGCCGGCCTTAGGGCTTGTCGTTGGCGGCGCGCGCTTCCTGGCCCGTGTCGAAGATGTCGTCTTCGTCTTCGTTGGCCGGCATGCTCGGCGCCAGCGCGTCCTCGGCCTCGGGCACCGGGCCCCGGCGCACCGCCGCGCGCAGGGCGCTCATTTCGCTCTGCAGGCGCGCGTTGTCCTTGCGGGCGGCTTCCAGCGCGCCCTCGATCACCGCGCGCTCCAGGCGCTCGCGCTGCAGGGCGCTGGTCAGATCCTCGACGCGCTTCTCGATGTTGGTGCGGCCGATGTGCACGTCGGCTTCGAGCTGGCCGTTGCGCTGCGTCAGCGCCGCGATCTTCTCCTCGGCCCGGGTGACGGCGGTCTCGCGCGCCTTGAGCTGCTTGGTGAGCGCGTTGTTGCGCTCGGCGAGCGCGTTGCGCGCCTGCTCGAGCTCCTTGGCCTGGCGCTCGCGCGTCTCGTGCGCGGCTTCGATCTGGCCGAGGCGTTTCTCGGCGGCGTTGCGCGCGATGGTCGCCTCGACCGCCTTGCGGTCGAAGGCGCGCACTTCCTCGGTGCGGGCGAGCAGGTTCTGCCGCGCTTCCGCCAAGAGCCGCTCGGCGGTGGCCGCGCGCGAGGACAGCGCGTCGAGCCGCATCGACATGGTGTTGCGCTCGGCCTGGTGCTGCTCCTTGACCTCGTCGAGGGTGGCGGCGAGCCGGCCGCGTTCGGCGTAGGCCTCCGCGAAGCTCGCCTCCACCTTGCCGAGCTGGGCGCGCGTGGCGGTGAGCGAATTTTCGCTTTCGGTCAGCCGGCGGCCGATGCGGGCGTTCTCGTTCAGCCCGTGGTCGACGGCGGTCTGCAGCGAGCGCCGGTCGTCCTCCATCAGCACCAGCTTTTCGCGCGCGGCGGCGAGTTCGCCTTCCAGTTCGACGAGGTGCTTCTCGGCGCCGTCGAGTTGCTCCTGCGCGGCGCGCCGGGCCTCGCTCAGCGAGCGGCGCTGGGCGCTTTCCTGCGCGAGCTGGCGCTCGAGCTCGGCGATCTGGGCGCGGTTGGTGGAGATCTCGTTGCCGAGCTCGCTCGTGGTGCTTTCGAGCGAGCGGTTGGTCTCGTTGGCGAGCTCGAGGTCTTCGCGCAGGCGCTCGGCTTCCGCTTCCAGCGCGGTGGCCTTGCGCTCGATGTCGTAGAATTCGCCGCGCAGCGTCTCGTAGGCGGAGCGCAATTCCGCCAGCATGCCGGAGAGGCTGAGCGTCTGCGACTTCTCTTCCTCGAGCGCGCGCAGCGTGGCGTTGAAGGGATTGACCAGCTTGTCGAAGGCCTGCTTGAGCTCGTCGAGTTCGCCGATCTTGCGGCCGGCGTCGCTCAGCATGTTGCGCAGAGCTTCGTTTTCCTCGCCCAAGCGCGAGCCGAGGTCGCTCGTGCTGTCGCTCGCCGGCGACCGGTCCGCGCCGTTGGGACGGTTCGCCGCCTGGCTCGCCGGCCGCGCCGCGCTCATGGAAGCGGGATTGGACACGGGACCGGATGTCGGATTGTAGCCCTGATCGGAGGCCGGATGGGGCGCGGACCGCGGCGGCGCCTCCGCGCCGATTTCGACCTTGCGGCCGAACAGATCCGTCAACTTAGCCATGCCAAGGCCCTCCGCACGCATGCCACTCATGCACTGTTAGGGTATTATAAACCATGGCCGAATGAAACCGTGACGGCGGCTTCGGCGGGCGTTACAGGGCATCAGCCGTCGGCATGGTTAACGCGAACGCCGCGCGCGGAATGGCCGCCATAACCCGCATTTTCCGGAAACCCGAGCATGACATTCGACCCCGCAGGCGCGCCGCGCGACGGTGAGCCGACCTACAGCTTCCGGCCTTCGCTCGTGGGCGCGCCCTGGGAGTTCCGGCTGACCGCCGGCGGCTTGGAGTGGGCCGCCGGCCGCCGCTCGGGCCGGGTGCGCTACCGCGACGTGCGCCGCGTGCGCCTGTCGTTCAAGCCGGCCGGCCTGCAGACGCAACGGTTCCTGACCGAGATCTGGGCGGAAGGCATGCCCAGGCTGCAGATCGCGTCCACCTCCTGGAAGAGCATGGTCGAGCAGGAGCGCCTCGATGACGCCTATGCCGCCTTCATCGGCGAATTGCACGCCCGCATCGCGGCGGCCGCGCCGGCGGGCGCGGTGCGCTACGAGCGGGGCACGAACCCGTTCGCCTACTGGCCGGGGCTGGCGCTCTACGTGGTGGTGGTGCTCGGCCTGATAGCGGTCGTGGTGCGCGCGTTCGAACTTCATACGCTCGCGCCCGCGGCCGTCATCGCGGCCTTCGCCGCGTTGTTCCTGTGGCAGGGCGGCAATTTCTTTGTCCGCAACTGGCCCGGCCACTACGCGCCCGATGCGCCGCCGGCGTGGCTGGTGCCGGGCCGGCGCGGCTGATCCACTCAGTTCGCCGCTTCTAGTGGTCCGCTTCCGACATTTGCATCCCATCGCCGCAAGCCCTGGAGCAAATGTCGGAAGCAAAGGACCACTAGCAACTATCTGATTCTAGTGGAGCTTTGAATTTGACATTTGATAATTGGCCCGCTGCAAATGGGTATCAAATGTCAAATTCGCTCCACTAGCGACTTCGGACTGACGAAGCGCTCCAGGCGCCCGGACTGGGGATGCAGCTTGTTCCAGTCGTCGAAGGCGAAGTCGACGATCACCAGCCCCGACGTCGGCAGCTTCTCGCGCAAGCGCTCGCGCGCCTCCACGTCGCCGGACGCGATCAGCATCAGCGCCAATTCATGCAGGCCCGGGTTGTGGGCGATGACCATCAGCGTGTGCGCCTTCGCCGGCACATCCTTGACCGCCGCCAGGATGGCGTGCGGCGTCGCGTCGTAGAGCTTGTCCACCATGGTCGCCGCCGGCGCCGGCTTGAAGGCGCCCTCTGCCGCTTTCCAGGTTTGCTGGGTGCGCGCGGCCGGCGAAACCAGCACGCGGTCCGGCACCAGGGCGTGACCCGCCATATAGGCGCCGAGCCTGGCGGCGTCCTTGCGGCCGCGCTCCATCAGTGCGCGCTCGCGGTCGGGCACGTCCGGAAACGGGCGTTCGGCCTTGGCGTGACGAAAGAGCAGCAGACGGCGCATGACAACCGATTTAGCTATCGCACACGGATTCGCAAACCGGTATGCGGGTGAGGGGCATCGCTTTCGATTGAAGCACAGTCTAGCATGCGCGTCCCGGCCGGACCCTTGATACGTGTCAAGACGACGCAAAGCCTTGCAACGACGCCAACCGTGATCCGATGAGCGAGACCCACAGCCCCGGCGCCACCTGGTACGAGGCGACGCAAGCCGCGGCGCCCGAACGCCCGCAGCTTAACTTCGATTTCGACGTCGACGTCTGTGTGGTCGGCGCCGGGCTCGCCGGCCTCACCGTCGCGCGCGAGGTGGCGCGGCGCGGCTGGACGGTGGCGGTGCTGGAGGCGAACCGCGTGGCCTGGGCCGCCTCCGGGCGCAACACCGGCTTCGTGCTCCCCGGCTTCCAGGAAGACGTCGAACGCATGATCGAGCGCATCGGGCTCGATCATACCAAGGAGCTGTGGGCGCTGTCGGCGCGGGGCCTCGCCTACGTGCGCCGCGCCATCGAGGAGGCCGGCATGCCGGGCGTCGATCCGGTGCCCGGCTGGCTCGCCGTCTCCAAGACCGACGAGAGCGGCCGGGACAGCCGCGCCGAGGTGGAGCGGCTGCGCTGGATCGGCGCCGAGGTCGAGGCCTGGTCGGCCGAGCGCGTGCGCGAGGTTTTGCCCAACCCGCGCTATTTCAGCGCCGTGCACTACCCGGCCGCCTTCCATATCCATCCGCTCAATTACGCGCTGGGCCTGGCCGCCGCCGCGGAAGCCGCCGGCGCGCGCATCTTCGAGCAGACGCCGGCGGTCGAGATCGATCCGACCGGCGTGCGCAAGCGCATCGTCACGCCGCACGCGCGCGTGCGCGCGCCGCACGTGGTGCTGGCCGGCAACGTCCATATCGGCGCGCTGCTGCCGGAACTGGCGACGACACTGGTGCCGGCGAGCACGTTCGTCATGGTGAGCGAACCGATCGGGTCGCAACTGCGTGACGTGATCCGCTATCGCGGCGCGGTGAGCGATGGGCCGCGCGCCGACAACCACTATCGCGTGGTCGCCGACCCCGAGCACGGCGACCGGCTGCAATGGTCGGGCCGCATGCGGGTGTGGCACGCGCACCCGCAGAGCTTCGCGCGCGCGCTTCAGCGCGACATCCGCCGCGCCTTTCCGGAGCTCGGTTCGGTCGAGCCCGCCTATCTGTGGCGCGGCACGCTCGGCCTTCCGGTGCATCACATGCCGCAGATCGGCGAGCTCGAGCCCGGGCAGTGGGTGGCGAGCGGCTTCGCCGGCCACGGCCTCAACACCACGGCGATGGCGGGCGAACTGATCGCGCGCGGCATCGTCGACAAGGACGACACCTGGCGGCTGTTTTCGCCCTACGAGCTGGTGTGGGCCGGCGGCGCCACCGGCCGCGCGCTGGCGCAGACGCTGTACTGGACGCGCGGCGCGCGCGACAAGGCGGCGCAGGCGATGGCGCAACGCCGCGCGCGCCGGCGTGAGCGCAAGGCCGCGCGGCGGACGGGGCAGCCGCAGGCGGCGAAGTAGGGCAAACGATTTAGTTGGCGACGAACGGCGGATTTGCGTTTCGTCGTCCGCCTTAGGCGTCAGGAAACCGTCTTCCGCCGCCGGACCGAAGTGCGGCAACCTACCGCAGCGACAGGTAGACCGAACGGTCTAGACTGATCGGTCTAGAGACCGGACAACGGAGGAATAGCCATGCACGTCGCTAAGGACGCGGTAGACAAAAAGCTGGAACTTCCCGGCGCGGTGATCCGCCAGCACACCGAATTCGGGGACGTCTCCGGGTACGGAAAGATCAGCGGCGAGTACTTCACCCTTGCCGCCGGCGTCGACACGACCCCTCTCTTCCAGGGCCTGCGCGGTAACGTCTGCGACTGCCCCCATTGGGGTTTCGTGCTGCGGGGACAGATCACCACCACCGACGCCTCGGGGCGCAAGGAGACGGTGGTCGCCGACGACCTGTTCTATTGGCCGCCCGGACACAACGTGAAGGTGGATACCGACGCGGAGATCGTGATGTTCAGTCCGCAGCACGAGCATACCCGTGTGATCAATCACATGATCGACAAGGTGAACGGCTACGCCTGATCGAAACCGGGCTTGCATTCGCTCGCGGTGCCCGGATCTTGTATGGTCCGGGCACCGCGACCACGCGTCGTTGCAAATGGCCTTGCAAATATTGAGATTACCGATCCGATGCATTCAACCAAGCAACGCCTGATCGATGCGGGCCTGCGCATGTTGCTGGAGCAGGGTTATAACAGCCTCGGCATTCAGGCGTTGCTGGACGCCACCCATACGCCCAAGGGATCATTCTATCATCACTTCAGGGACAAAGAGGACTTCGCCCTTCAGGTGCTCGACGCCTACATGACCGGCGTGCACGCGGGTCTCGACGCGTGTCTGCTCGACCAAACGCTGCCTCCCCTTGCGCGCATCCGCCGTTTTTTCGAAATGACGCAGGAAAGTTATCGGCAGGAAGGATATCTCGGGTGCCTCATGGGCGGGCTCGGGCAGGAGTTGTCCGGTGTGAACGACGTTTTTCGGCGCAAGATCGACTGGTGCCTGTCATCCATCGCGGAGCGGATGGCGAAATGCCTCAGCGAGGCGCAGCAGAAAGGCGACATCCGAGCGGCTTGCGACGTGCGGGACCTGGCCGACTTGATGGTGAATTGCTGGGAGGGCGCGGCCTTGCGCAGCCGGCTGCGGCGGAATCCCGCGTCGCTGACGGCAATGCTCGATTTCTACATCGCTTCCGTCGCGCGCGCGGCGCTGTAGGCCGGATTGGCGAAGCGTAATCCGCAAGTTCGTAACCCGCGTGAAGCGGGTCCCGGATTTCGCTGACGCTCCATCCGGTCTACGGCGCTTTCGTCACCGCGCCTCTCGTCTCGCCATAAATGCGAGCCGCTCAAACAGATGCACGTCCTGCTCGTTCTTGATCAGCGCGCCGTGCAGCGGCGGGATCAGCTTCTTGGGATCGCGTTCGCGCAACAGTTCGGGTCCGATGTCCTCGACCATCAACAACTTGAGCCAATCCAACAGCTCCGAGGTCGACGGCTTCTTCTTCATGCCCGGCACCTCGCGGATCTCGTAGAACAGCCGCAGCGCCTCGCTCACCAGTCTTTGTTTGATGCCGGGGAAGTGCACCTCGACGATTGCCGCCATGGTGTCGGTGTCGGGAAAGCGGATGTAGTGGAAGAAGCAGCGGCGCAGGAAGGCGTCCGGCAGCTCTTTCTCGTTGTTCGACGTGATCATCACGATCGGCCGCCGCCGCGCCTTCACCGTTTCGCCGGTCTCGTAGACGAAGAACTCCATGCGGTCGAGTTCCTGCAACAGGTCGTTGGGAAACTCGATGTCGGCCTTGTCGATCTCGTCGATCAGCAGCACGGGCCGTTCGTCGGCGACAAAGGCGTCCCACAGCTTGCCGCGCTTGATGTAGTTGCGGATGTCCTTGACGCGCTCGTCGCCGAGCTGGCTGTCGCGCAGGCGCGAGACCGCGTCGTATTCGTAGAGGCCCTGCTGCGCCTTGGTGGTCGATTTGACGTGCCATTCGATCAGCGGCGCTTGAAGCGCCTTGGCGACTTCCAGCGCCAGCACGGTCTTGCCGGTGCCGGGCTCGCCCTTGACCAGCAGGGGCCGCTCCAGGGTGATCGCCGCGTTGACCGCCACCTTCAGGTCGTCGGTGGCCACGTAGTCTTGGGTGCCTTCAAAGCGCATGGAATTCCTCGTGTTTTGCCGGGGACACTAGCGATGATCCCGAAAAGTGGGAACCGGTTTTCGGAAAAGATCATGCGCAATAAGGAGAAAAAGCAGCCAAGGGGGCGGGGGCAAGGCGATTTGGCGGGCAGGGCGTGCCGCAATGCCTCGCGCCAACGTGAAGGCGGGGTGATGGCAACGTGACTTCAGCTCGCGCGGTAAGGGTATATGTCAGGGGCCTAACACCCACGGGAGGAACCCACCATGCGACGGCTTCTGCTCAGTCTCGCCCTCGTGCTGGCGGCCGCCGGCGCTGCGGCTGCGCAAGGCGCCACGGCGCCGAAAGAAACGCCGGCACGGGCGGTGGCTACCTTCGCCGGCGGCTGCTTCTGGTGCGTGGAAAGCGATTTCGACAAGGTCAAGGGCGTGCTGGCGACCATCTCCGGCTACACCGGCGGTCACGTCAAGAACCCGACCTATGGCCAGGTCTCCTCCGGCACCACCGGCCACGCGGAATCGGTGGAAGTGGTCTACGACCCGAGCGTGGTCAGCTACAGCCAGCTCCTGACCTACTACTGGCACCACGTCGATCCGACGGTGAAGGACCGCCAGTTCTGCGACGTCGGCAACCAGTACCGCACCGCCATCTTCGTGCACAACGAAGCGCAGCGGAAGCTCGCCGAGGCCTCGAAGCAGAAGGTCGCCGCCGAACTCGGCAAACCCATTTACACCGAGATCGACACCGCCGGCCCGTTCTACAAGGCCGAGGAACACCACCAGAATTTCTACAAGAAGCACCCGCTGAAGTACGAGTTCTACCGCTGGAACTGCGGCCGCGACCAGCGGATCAAGCAGATCTGGGGCAACGTGGAAAAGGGAGAAGGTTGATATGATGAACCGGCGTTCCCTCTTGACGGGCGGCGTGGCGCTGGCCGCGCTGATCGTTGCCAGTAAATCCGGCGAGGCAGGACAAATGACCACCACCACCGAGCACGACATCGACTGGGCCCATCTCTCCGACGCCGAATGGCGCAAGCGGCTGACGCCGCAGCAGTACAACATCCTGCGCAATCACGGCACCGAACGCGCCGGCTCGAGCCGGCTGCTGCGCGAGCACCGCAAGGGCACCTTTGCCTGCGCCGGCTGCGCGTTGCCGCTGTTCGCCTCGGAGACCAAGTTCGAAAGCGGCACTGGCTGGCCGAGCTTCTACCAGCCGCTGCCGGACGCGGTCGCCACCAAGACCGACCGCTCGTTCTTCATGACGCGCACCGAGGTGCATTGCCGCCGCTGCCTCGGCCATCTCGGCCACGTCTTCAACGACGGCCCGCCGCCGACGGGCCTGCGCTATTGCATGAACGGCGCCGCGCTGACGTTCGAGCCGGCGGCGGCATCGTCATCGAGTTGAACGCACGACCCGGCAAAATCTGCCGCGCGGGCGGCAGAAACGGCCTGACGCGGCGGTCCTTGCGGGCCGCCGCTGTCATCTAAGGCCCTGAAATTCCCACTTTATCTCCATGGCACGGCGCTTGCGAAAGGCATCGCCGACAGAGTGTGTCCGCCGCCGGCCGACCGGCGAAGGCGCCACGCGCATTCAAACGTGGAGAATAGTGATGGGTGTTTTCGGTGCTCTCAATACAGCGGTCAACGGATTGCAGAGCCAGTCCTACGCGCTGCAGAACATCTCCGGCAACATCGCGAACTCGCAGACCATCGCCTACAAGTCGGTGGACACGAGCTTCCTCAACATGATCCCCGACGCGCCGCCGGACCAGCAGACCGCCGGCGGCGTGAAGGCGCAGTCGCGGCCGACCAACACCGTGCAAGGCACGATCCAGAACGCCTCGGTCGGCACCTACATGGCGATCAGCGGCGACGGCTACTTCGCCGTCAAGCAGCCGACCGGCACGTCGGGCACGACGACGCAGTTCGGCGGCACCGACCTCTACACCCGCCGTGGCGATTTCTCGATGAACCAGAACGGCTATCTGGTGAACGGCTCCGGCTACTATCTCGAGGGCATCCCGGTCGATCCGACCACCGGCAACGCGGTCGGCAGCGCGGCGGCGCCGCTGCAACTGGGCAGTTCGTTCCTGCCCGCGTCGGGGACGTCGACGGTCACCTACGGCGCCAATCTGCCGACCTATCCGAAAACCACCAACGCCAACTCCACCGTGGCGCAATCGGAACTGCTCAATCCCGCCGGCTTCACCGCCGGTTTCCTTCCGACGACGACCGGCGCCGGCGGCAATAACGTGGTTGTCGGTCAAGACAACGCGACCTTCCTCAACGAGTCGCTCGATGGCGGCTCGGTCACCGCCTATGACGCCTCCGGCCAGGCCGCCAACGTCCAGTTGCGCTGGGCCAAGACCGACGCCTCGGCTTACGGCGGCACCGACACCTGGAACCTTTTCTATCAGACGAATTCGAGCGCGACGGGCACGGGCACGCAGTGGGTGAACACCGGGCAGGACTTCACCTTCGGTCCGAGCGGCAATCTCACGTCCGGCAACAGTTCGGTGTCGCTCACGGGCGTGAGCGTCGACGGCACCTCGCTCGGCAACCTGACCATGCAGCTCAGTCCCACCGAGTACGCCGATTCCAGCGGCGCGGTGACGGTCAATACCCTGCAGCAGGACGGCTATCCGGCCGGCCAGTTGCAGACGATTTCGATCGCCAAGACCGGCCGCATCGCCGGCACCTTCACCAATGGCAAGACCGTCGATATGGCCGAAGTGCCGCTCTATCACTTCGCCAGCCCGAACAACCTGAAAGGGCTCGACGGCGGCGCCTACGAGGCGACCGGCGATTCCGGCACGGCGCTCGCCGGCGCCAGCGGCAAGATCGTCGGCAGCTCGCTGGAGGGCTCCAACGCCGACATCGCCGACCAGTTCACCAAGCTGATCGTGACCCAGCAGGCCTATTCGGCCAACACCAAGGTCATCACGACCGCCAATCAGATGTCGCAGGAAATGATGAACATGCTGCGATAGCCTTCGCGGGCTTTTCGCGCACATCCCGAAGCCTAGCCCATGAGCCTGACCGAGGCACTTTCCACCTCCCTGACGGGGCTGAACGCGGCGCAGACCAGCCTGTCGCTGGTGGCGGGCAACGTCGCCAACGCCAACACGCCCGGCTATGTGCGCAAGACGGCGACGCTCGTCTCCAACACCACCGGCACGGTCGGGTCCTACGTACAGGTGGGCTCGATCAACCGCGTGCTCGACCAGTTCGTGCAGACGCAGATGCGCACGGAGTCGGCGGGGGCGGCCTATGCCGACCTGCGCTCCAACATGTACGACCAGCTTCAGTCGATCTACGGCACGCCGAATTCCACCAGCACGATCGAGAACGCGTACAATAATTTCACCAGCACGCTGCAGGCGTTGACCACCAGTCCCGGCGACCGGCCGACCCAGATCGCCGCGGTGAGCGCCGCCCAGGGCCTCACCCAGACGCTCAACCAGATGACCGCCGGCATCCAGACCCTGCGCAGCCAGGCCGAGCAGGGGCTGTCGGACGACGTCACGCAGGCCAACGACTGCCTGAAGCAGATCGCCGCGCTCAACCATCAGCTCGCGCAATCGCCGCAGCAGGATGCGGCCAGCGCCGGGCTCCAGGACGAGCGCGACGGCTACATCGACAAGCTGTCCAAGCTGATGGACGTCCGCGTGGTCAAGGGCGACAACAAGCAGGTCGCGGTGTTCACCACCTCGGGCGTGCAGCTCGTCGGCACGCAGGCCGCGACCCTGTCGTTCGACGCCCATCCCACCGTCACCGCGCAATCGAAGTGGAGCGCGACCGCCGCGCAGCGCAGCCTCGGCACCATCACGCTCACCGCGCCGGGCGGCAGCCGGACCGACCTGGTCGCGGCCGGCGCCATCCGCTCCGGCGAGATCGCCGGCTATCTCGACATGCGCGACCACGTTCTGACGCAGGCGCAGGCCCAGGTCGACCAGTTCGCCGCCGGCATGGCGACCGCGGTGTCCGGCACCACCACCGACGGGACGGCGGCGACCGTCGGCGCGCAGGCCGGCTACGACGTCAACATCGGCGGCATGCAGGACGGCGATACCATCAGCCTGACCTACACCGACAACGCCACCAATGCCCAGCGCAAGATGACCTTCAAGCGGGTCGACGATACCTCGGCGCTGCCTCTGTCGGACCCCTCGGTGGTCGGGCTCGATTTTTCGGGCGGCACCGCCTCGGTGATCGGCCAGATCCAGTCGGCGCTTTCCGGCAGCAACCTCACCGTCTCCAATCCGAGCGGCACGACGCTGCGCATCGTCGACGACGGCGCCGCCAACCAGGCCGACGTGAACGCGCTGTCGACCACCGTCAATACAACCTCGCTCACCGGGTCGGCGGCGCTGCCGTTCTTCCTCGACGGCACCAACCCCTTCACCGGCTCCTACACGTCGAACGGCGCGCAGAGCGTCGGCCTGGCCGGCCGCATCAGCGTCAATTCGGCGCTGGTGACCGACCCGTCGGCGCTCGTCAACTACACCAGCGGGCTTCCCGCCAGCGACGCCACGCGCGCGAATTACATCTACGACCAGTTGGCGAGCGCGGCGCACGACTACAATCCCTCGACCGGCATCGGCACCGCGTCGCTGCCCTACAGCGGCACGCTCGGCAGCTTCCTGCGCCAGTTCGTCAGCCAGCAGGGCGAGGCCGCCAACAACGCCAGCAATCTCAAGCAGGGCCAGGACGTCGTGCTGAGCTCGCTGCAGCAGCGGTTCAACGACGCCTCGGGCGTCAATATCGACCAGGAGATGAGCAATCTGCTCAGCCTGCAGAACACCTATGCCGCCAACGCCCGGGTGATGACGACGGTGAAGACCATGCTGGACCAATTGATGCAAATGGGGTTGTAGGATGACGATCGGTTCGGTCGGATCGGCAGCGAGCGTCTTGACGCAGCGCCTCGTCGACATGCGCTCGCAGTTCGACGACCTGCAGCGCCAGCTCAGCACCGGGCAGAAGTCCGACACCTACGCCGGCCTCGGCCTCGACCGCGGCCTGACGGTGAGCCTCAACGCGCAATCGGCGCAGATGGACAGCTACAACACCACCATCGACAACGTGATGACGCGGATCAACGTGGCGCAGAACGCGCTCTCGTCCATGTCCAAGATCACCAGCAGCATGCGTCAGGCGCTCGTGCAGGGCACCGGCAGCACCGGCAACACCAACACCACCCAGGTCGAGGCGCAGTCCTGGCTGCAGCAGCTCGTCGGCCTGCTCAACACCCAGGCCGGCGACCGCTATACCTTCTCCGGCCGCGCGACGGACACGCCGGCGACCGACACCTACGACCACATCCTCAACGGCAACGGCGCGCAGGCGGGGCTGACGCAGATCATCTCCGAGCGCAACCAGGCCGACCTCGGCGCCAGCGGCCTCGGCCGGCTCACCGTCACCAATCCGAGCGCGACCTCGGTGCAGGTCGCCGAGGACTCGGCCATCTCGCCGTTCGGATTCAAGCTCAACGCGATCACCTCGAACCTGAGCAACGCCACCGTAACGGCGCCGTCCGGTTCGCCGGCCACGGAGTCGGTTAATTTCACTGGCGTGCCCAGCGACGGCGAGAAGGTCACCTTCAGCTTCGACCTGCCCGACGGCACCACCGCCAACCTGTCGCTGACGGCGACGACCACGTCGCCGCCCGGCGCCAACCAGTTCGCCATCGGCGCCACGGCCGCCGCCACCGCGGGCAACCTGCAGTCGGCGCTCACCACCGCGCTCGGCACGCTGGCCAACACCCAGCTGAAGGCGGCCTCGGCGGTGCAGGCCTCGAACGAATTCTTCAATGCCAACTCCAGCAATCCGCCGCTGCGCGTCAACGGTCCGCCGTTCGATACCGCCACCAGCCTGGTCGCGGGCACCAGCGCCAATTCGGTGGTCTGGTATACCGGCGACACCACGGGCACGCCGCGCAATTCCGCCTCCGCGCGCGTCGACCAGTCGCTGACCGTGAACTACGGCACGCGCGCCAACGAGACCGGCATCCGCAATCTGGTGCAGAACGTGGCGACGCGCGCCGCGCTCGCCATCGCGCCGAGCGCCCCCAACGCGGCGGACCTGGCCGGGGCCCTCGACGGCCGGCTCACCAACAACATCAACGGCACGGGCGGCACCCAGACCGTGACCGACATCGAGGCGGACCTCGCCGGCGTGCAGACCTCGCTGACCGCGGTGAAGAGCAACCACCAGCAGACCACCAACACGCTGGGCTCGTTCCTCGACCAGATCCAGGGGGTTTCCAACGAGCAGGTCGGCACCGAGCTCCTGTCGCTGCAGACGCGCATGCAGGCCTCGATGCAGACGACCGCCATGCTGTTCCAGACCAGCCTGGTCAAATACCTGTAGCGCCGTTTCGATTGGGCAACAAAAAAACTGCGGCCTTGCGGGCCGCGG
Source organism: uncultured Pseudomonadota bacterium (assembly GCA_963829755.1). Classification (GTDB taxonomy): domain Bacteria; phylum Pseudomonadota; class Alphaproteobacteria; order Rhizobiales; family Xanthobacteraceae; genus Pseudolabrys. Next base: position 369,701 of record CAWHJV010000016.1, read on the forward strand.
CGCCGATACGCGCGCTTCGGTCGGCTCAGCCGCCCGCGCGCAGCCCGGCCGCCAATTCGCGATTGATGTTGATCAGCGAGACCAGGTTGTCCGGCTTGGGGTCGATCTGCAGCGCGATGGTCTGCTTGAACACGAACAGGCCGAGGTTGGCGATGTTCTGGCGCACGGGTGCCGGCAGCGGATTGTCGGCGCTGGTCGCGGACGTCACGAAGATCGACCAGAGCCGGCGGTTGTTGATCAACGCCGCCTCGAGGTCCGTGCGCTTCTTGTCCCAGCCCTCCCGCACCGCCTGCAGCCGCGCCGCCGCCTCGAGCAGCAGGTCGGCTTCCAGCTCACGCGGATTTCCGGTCTTCTTCGCGATCGAGCTGTAGGCTTGCGCCGCGTTTTGCATGATCGAGCAGTTCCTTCTCGTAGTCGATCAATTTTTTGGCGTTTTTCAGCGCCTTGTACATCTCGCCGGCCATGATGTGATTGCTCACGGTTTCCACGTAGGGCCAGGCGCTGGGTGCGGCCTGCACCAGATCGCGCATGAGGGCGAAGTAGTTCTCGTGATAGATGCGCGGGTCCCGCGACGTGTACATGAACTGCACCGTCAGGTAGATGCGCTTGGCGGGCGTGTCCGCCAGCTCCGGCGTCATGATGTCCTTTTCGCGCAGGATGGGCGCTTGGCCCTCGACGTGAAGCCGCGTGCGCTGGTCGCCGTTGGTGACCACGCATTCGCCGATGATCAGGCGCTCGCCGGGTTTGAGTTCGACTTTGAGGCCCATTCGTCGCTCTGCCTTGCGGCCGTCCGGCCGGCTTCGTTTTTAGGCGCTTGCTTCGCCGGCCGGCCCGCCGGTTACTGGAACAGCCGTAGCACGTTCTGGTCGGCCTGGGCGGCCAGCGACAGCGCCGTGCTGGAGAGCTGCTGCCGGGTCTGCAAGGCCAGCAGGTTGGCACCTTCCTCGTTGGTGTCGGCGAGCGTCAGGCCGTCGGCACCGGTGTTCAGTGTATTGACCATGGCTTTGGTAAAATCTTGCCTAATCTGGACCGTCTGCAGGTTCGAGCTGAGCTGCTGCGCCTGCGAACGGACGGTGACCAGCGCGGTGGTCAGTTCGCTGGCCGCGGTCTTGATGTCGGAGGTCGTCGCCCAGTTGTTGGCCGCGGCGTTGATGGCCAGCGCGCCATTTGCGGTGTCGGAGACGCCGGCGATGGTGACGGTCGACGTTGCGGTCGAGTTCAGCTTGACGGTGAGGTTGTCGCCGTTGAGCAGGTTGATCCCGTTCAGGCCGGCGTCGGAGGCGAGGTGGCCAATCTGGGCCAGCAGCGAGGTGAACTGGGTCGACAGGTTCTTGCGCACGGTGGTGTCGGCGGTCTGCTGCGCCTGGACGGCGAGCGACTGCGCGGACTGGACCAGCTTGGTCATGGCGGTCAGGCCGTTATTGGCGGCCTGGATGGTGTTGATCGCCGTCGACATCGAGTCGAGCATGGCGTTCAGGTCGTTGGCGCGCACCGTGAGGCTCTGAGCCGTGAAGTAGTTCACGGGGTTGTCGAGCGCGGAGTTGACCCGCTTGCCGGTCGCGAGCCGGTTCTGGGTCTGGGTAATAAGATCCGAGGTGCTCTGCAGTTGCAGCAGATTTGCGCGGACGCCGCTGGAAAGAACAATGTTGCTCATGGCAATCCCCGTCTTCGCGCCGGGCTCATTCGTGGCCAGCCCGGTCGTTCGTTTCGCGAAAGTAAATTGTTAAGGTTAATGCAACCTTACCGAAAACATTAACGAACTGTTAACCATAGGCGCCGCGGCCAAAAAAAACGGCGGCCCGAAGGCCGCCGTTTCGTTTCGTCGGTTTGCCCGGATCAGCCGAACAGACGCAGCACGTTCTGGTCGGCCTGCGAGGCAAGCGACAGAGCGGTGGTCGAGAGCTGCTGGCGGGTCTGCAGGGCCAGCAGGTTCGCGCCTTCCTGGTTGGAGTTGGCCAGGGTGAGGTCCGCGGAGCCGGTCTGCAGGGTGTTGATCGTCGCCTTGGTGAAGTCCTGGCGGACCTGCACGGTCGACAGCTGCGAGCCGAGCGTTTGCGATTCCGAGCGCAGGGTGGTCAGCGCGGCGGTCAGGTCGGTCGAGGCACTCTTGATGTCGCCGGTGGTGGCCCAGTTGCTGGCCGAGTTGGAGATCGAGAGCGCCGCGTTGGCGGCCGTCGTGCTGGAGTAGTTCACGCCGCTCACGGTGACGGTGGACGGAGACGACTTCGCGTTAAGCACCACGGTGAGGTTATCGCCACCGAGCAGGTTGATACCGTTGAAGCCCGAGTTGCCGGCGAGCGACCCGATCTGGCTCAGCAGCGAATTGAACTGGGTCGACAGGCTCGCCCGAACGGTGGTGTCGGACGTCTGCTGGGCCTGGCTGACCAGGGACTGGGCGGACTGCACCAGCTTGGTGATGGCGCTGATGCCGTTATTGGCCGCCTGGATCGTGTTGATGGCGGTCGACATCGAGTCCAACAGCTTGCTCAGGTCGCCGGCGCGGTTGTCCAGCGACTGGGCCGTGAAGTAGTTGAGTGGATTGTCGAGAGCCGAGTTGACCCGCTTGCCGGTGGCGAGCTTGGTCTGGGTGCTGTTGATCAGGTTCGACGTTTGCTGCAGCTGCAGCAGGTTGGACCGAACGCCGGCCGAAAGAACGATTCCTGACATCTTAGAGGTACCTTTCTGGTCAAGTTGCCTACTGGCAAGTCTTCAGGTGATCTCGAGGATCGGCATCGTTCATCTCATGGCACCCGCAAATGGCGCGTAAAAAAACATGGTTAACCGTTGGTGACTCGCGCACCGTGTTCGCCGCGTGCCTTAATCAAATTGGAAGCGCCCCCAGGCGCGCGAAGCCTTGCACCATAGGCGGAAATGTATGCGCGGGGCGCGCGGCGTGCCTTCGGTCCGGTTGCAAATTGTTAACGCCACCGCGGTATTTTTCGACCGAGCGGGAACGAGACCATGGCAGGCATCAGCGCGGCAGCGGCGGCCTATTACAATTCGCTAGGCGTGCAGAAAAACACGGACTGGCTCGCCAGCACCGAGACCGCGATCAAGAACTCGCAGAACCAAGCCGGGATCATGGGCGCGCTCGCCAATTCCGGCAATCGCGGGACGATCAGCTCCTTCCTGTCGCAGACCAAGAGCTTCGCCAACAATTTCGCGACCATCTCCCAGACCAACGTCAGCAATTCCGGCAGCTATTACGCCCAGCTCGCCAGCGCCAACCAGAAGCAGGCGGCGCAGGATAAGCTGAAAAAGGTGATTTTGGCGCTCAGCGCTTCGCAGAATCAGGTCAAGAAGAAGAACGTGCTGCCGTCCAACATCTACCTGGGTGACGGCACGTCGATCGACACCAGCCAGGGCATCATGACGATGAAGGACGGCACCCAGGTCGACATCGCGACCGGTGCCAAGATCGTCAACACCGCCGACCTCGTCCAGATTGGCAACGGCTCCTACCTCAACACCCAGACCAACATCCTCACGCTTACGGACGGGACCCAGATCGACACGGTCACCGGCCTGAAGGTCAATACGACGGCGTGAGCGGGGCGGGCGCGCGTCTCAAGCGACTTTCTTTCCCGGCCGCTTGGCGGCCTTGGCCGTGTTCAGCGCTACGGCGGCGCGAATGAGCGCCTTCAACGATTCCTCATTGATCTTGTCGCATTCGCGGATATCGATGGCGCGCCGCAAGTTGCCGTCGAGGTTGGCGTTGACGGGGCGGCGCGGTGAGCAATTCCGGACACGCCACGGTCGACAATATTCATTCTAGCTAATCGGTTCGACGCGACCGTCCCTCGCGCGAGCCGCGTGCTCCCATTAACCACTTGTAAACCATGGCGCACTAGTAAGTGAGGTGGGTCGGTTTTGACGAGCCTTTAGTCTGCCGGACTGAGCCTTGATTGCAACGCGGCTCTACTTGGCGGGGCATTTTTGATCCCAACAATGATCCAACACGCCATTGCGCTGCACCAGAATGGGCAGCTTGAAGATGCTGAACGGCTATACACCCGAATCCTCGAAGGGCAGCACCATCATTTTGACGCGCTGCATCTGCTCGGGGTGCTGATGCATCAGCGGGGCCATTGTCAGAAGGCCTTGGATCTAATTGCGAAGGCATTGGCGATCAATCCGCACTCTGCCGATGCGTATGCAAACCAGGCCCGCGTACTTGCCGCGCTGGGGCGGCATGACTTGGCGCTGACGAGTTGCGAGTGTGCGCTCACTTTAGAGCCCAGCGTCACCGCGCTCTGTGACCGTGCCAAGATTCTGATTGCGCTGGACCGGCGCGAGGACGCGCTCGCGTGTTATGACCGCGTGCTGTCGCTGCAGCCGGACGCCGTTGAGGCGCTCAATGACCGCGGCGTCATATTGCATAAGTTGAAGCGCTACGACGAGGCAATTGCGAGTTACGACCGCGCGCTTTCCATGCTTCCGAACGAGCCAATATTGCTCAATAATCGGGGTAACGCCCTGGCGGAAACGGCGCGTCTCCAGGAGGCGCTGAGGGATTACGAACGCGCTGTGGCCTTGCGGCCGGATTATGTCGAAGCGCTGAATAATCGTGGGAATGCTCTGCTCGATCTTAATAGACCGGACTCGGCGTTGGCGGCGTATGATGCCGCTATTTCAATCAACCCAAAGTTTGTCGAAGCGCATTACAATCGCGGCAAGGCATTGGCCGGCCTCAAACGGTTTGATGAGGCGCTGAAAGCCTGCGAACGCGCGGTGTCTTTGAATAGCGATCTACCTGAAGGTTGGATGGCGTGCGGCAATGTGTTGCTCGGTCTCAAAGACTATAACAAGAGCTTGGCTGCGTACGATCGGGCCCTGGCGATTGACGCAAAGTTGGTCAATGCATGGATCGGGCGAACGTCGTCTCTAAGCGGGCTGAAGCGGCACGCGGACGCGATAGTGAGCCTGGAGAAATTGTCGCGGGTCGCTCCGGACCGCGATCTCACCAAAGGGGAGTTGGCAGAGCAAAAGATATATGCTTGCGAGTGGAGCGGGCTTGCCGATTTGATACAAGTTATCGATGAGGACGTCAGCGCCGGAAAGCGATCGGTGATGCCTTTTACCTATCTGTCGCTTTCACATTCACCACGGAAGTTGAAGCGGTGCGCGGAGATCTTCGCCCAGGAGAAATTTTCTGCCGCGGCTATTTCGGCCAGCGGGGCATCTCGTTACGGTCATGCCAGGATCCGCGTTGGCTATATATGTGGGGAATTCCGAAGGCATGCATCGTCGATGTTAACGGCAGAGCTTTTCGAGTTGCACGATAAGGGCCATTTCGAGCTATTCGCTTTCGATAGCGGGTTTGACGATGGGAGTGAGATACGGCAGCGAATAAATGCTGCCTTTGACCATTTTGTTGATATCAGTGGCTTGAGCGACGCCGAAGCCGCCCAGGAAATCAACCGGCATGAGATCAATATACTCATCGACTTGGCCGGCTACAGCAATGTGGCGCGTCCCGGAATTCTCAGTCGTCGTCCGGCGCCCATCCAAGTCAATTACTTGGGCTTTCCCGGCACCCTGGGGGCGGTTTACATCGACTACATCCTGGCCGACGCCTGTGTGATCCCGCCCGAGCAGAGGGAGTGTTACGTCGAGAATGTCGTTTATCTGCCGGATACGTATCAGGTGAATGATACCAAGAGGCAGGTTGCCGAGCGCGCGCCGACGCGCGCCGAGGCCGGGTTGCCGGAGGCCGGGTTCGTCTTCTGCTGTTTCAATAACAATTACAAGATAACGCAGGACCTATTTGACGTCTGGATGAGCTTGCTCAAGTCGGTCGAAGGCAGCGTGCTGTGGCTGCTGGAAGACAACGCCGATGCCATGCGTAATCTCCGAAAGGAAGCCGCGCGACGTGGTGTCGTGCCGGAACGGTTGGTGTTCGCGCCGCGCATGGACGCGCCGGAGCATCTCGCGCGCCATAGATTGGCGGATCTCTTTCTCGACACTTTGCCATACAACGCGCACACGACAGCGAGCGACGCGCTTTGGGCGGGCCTTCCGCTTCTGACCTGCCTCGGTTCGACCTTCCCGGGACGCGTGGCCGCCAGCCTGCTCCAAGCGGCCGGCGTGCCGGAACTGATCGCGCCTTCGCTTGACGCGTATGAGGCGTACGCGCTTCGGCTGGCGCGCGAGCCCAGTCAAGTGGCGTCACTCAAGGCGAAATTGGCGCGGAACCGTGACACGTGCCCTCTGTTCGACAGCAGGCGCTTCACGCGCTACTTGGAGGCCGCCTACACGATCATGTGGGAGCGGCACCAGCGTGGCGACCGACCGACAAGCTTTTCTGTCGCGTCCCTTTAAGGCGTATTGCCACAAGCGAAGATCTAATAGCCGTACATTAAAGGTCGCCGCATAGTCGTTGACTTGACGGTCGGCGGTGCGAATGTCTGCCATCGACCGAATGAGTTTCAGCGAACGCCAGCGCCGCAAGCTACTTGCGACTTGCTTTGCCCGTGTTCAGCGCCACGGCGGCGCGGACGAGCGCCTTGAAGGCTTTCCCGTCGATTGTGCCGCCTTCGCGGATATCGATGGCGCGCCGCACCTTGCCGTCGAGGCTTGAATTGAACAGGCCGGCGGGATCGCTAAGCGCCGCACCGTGCGCGAAGGTCAGCTTTACTTTATCCTTGTAGGTCTCGCCGGTGCAGATGATGCCGGCATGCTCCCACACCGGTACCCCCATAGGGTTGGTGGGCTTGCGCCATTTCATGGCTTCGATGACGTCGGGGTCGGCCTGCCTGACGAGCGCGCGCATCCGGGCCAAAGTCTCGCCGCGCCAGCCGCCGAGCTTTTTGACCTTGGCGTCGATTAGCCGGGCAGGGGAGGCAGTTTCTTTTGCCGCCTTCGCGCCGCTCTTCTTCATCCTGGCTACCGTTGGCATCGCGTCCGCTCCCTGACCAAGCCTCAATCGTCACTATAATGAGGCGCTGTCGGCGCCGGCAATCGGCGGGTTCGGGGCCCGCGAAAATTTTTCGCCCGGGTGTCACACGGGCGGTGCCTTGCTCGTCATGGTGTCGGAAGCAACCGAAAGGAAGAGAACCATGGCTGTTAAATTCGTCCCGAATGTCGATCCCAATGTCGATCCCAAAGTCGAACCCAAGGTCGACCCCTTGGCCGCGTCCCCGGCCCTGATGAAGACCTGGCTGCGCACCTCGATGGCCGTCGCGTCGACCCTGGACCCGGCCCTCGTCGCGCTGGTCGAGGTTCGCGCCTCCCAGATCAACGGTTGCGCCAATTGCATCAACCTGCATGCGACCCTGGCGCGCGAAGACGGCGAGACCGCGCAGCGCATTTATCTGTTGTCGGCCTGGCGCGAGGCCCCGTGCTACACGGCGCGCGAGCGCGCCGCGCTTGGCTGGACCAAGGCGTTGACGCGGCTCTGCGAGGGCCACACCCACGAAGGCGCCTACGAAGCCCTGAAGGCGTATTTCGCTGAAGCCGAGCAGGTGCAACTCACTTTGATGATCAACATCATCAGCGGCCTGCCCGGCTTCGTCACGCTGGAGGCCGACGGCGAATTGCAGACGACCGCGCTCGAGATCGAGGACGGCAAGATCACGGCGATCTATATCGTGCGCAACCCGGATAAGCTGCGGCATCTGCATTAGGTGGCCGTCGCGTGGCCCGCGTGGCGCGAAGCGGAACGCGGGAACGGCCTGGCGGCACGGGAACGGGCAACTCCCGGATTTCGCTTCGCTTCATCCGGGCGACGGCCGCTTCAAGACGGGCCCGCCGCGGGTCAAAAGCAGCCACAGTTGACCACCCGGCACGGCGTTGAATACGCTGTTGGTTCCTAAATCATAGCCAGCGGCCTTGGCGCCAGCTCGGGGGGAAACATGCCGACCAACAGCAAGCATCCGGAAACCATCGCCCTGCACGGCGGCAGCTATCGCGCCGATCCCGCCACCACCTCGGTGGCGGTGCCGATCTACCAAACGACGTCCTATCAATTCAATTCCACCGAGCACGCGGCCAACCTGTTCGCGCTCAAGGAACTGGGCAACATCTACACCCGCATCATGAACCCGACGCAGGCCGTGCTGGAGGAACGCATGGCCGCGTTCGAAGGCGGCGTGGCGGCGCTCGCGGTGGCGTCGGGTCAGGCGGCGTCGCTGTTCGCGGTGCAGAACATCTGCCACGCCGGCGATAATTTTGTCTGCTCGACCGACATCTATGGCGGCACCTGGAACCTGTTCCAGAACACCATGAGCACCATGGGCATCGAGTGCCGCTTCGTCGATCCGTCCGATCCCGAGAACTTCCGCAAGGCGAGCGACGATAAGACGCGCTGCTGGTACGGCGAGACGCTGCCGAACCCGAAGCTCGCGGTCTTCCCGATCGCCGAGGTCGCCAAGATGGGGCGCGAGATGGGCATCCCGCTCATCATGGACAACACCGCCTGTCCGGTGCTGTGCCGGCCGCTCGATCACGGCGCGGCCATCGTCATGCACTCGACCACCAAGTTCATCGGCGGTCACGGCACCTCGATCGGCGGCGTGATCGTCGACGGCGGCAATTTCGACTGGGAAAAGCACGCCGACCGCTTCCCGATGCTCAACACGCCCGACCCGAGCTATCACGGCGCGGTGTGGACGCAGGCCGTCAAGCCGCTCGGGCCCATCGCCTACATCATCAAGGCGCGCGTGACGCTGTTGCGCGACATCGGCGCTGCCGCTTCGCCGTTCAACTCTTGGATGCACATCCAGGGGCTGGAGTCGGTGGTGGTGCGCGTGCGCCAGCACTGCGAAAACGCGCAAGCCGTGGCCGACTACCTCGCCAAGCATCCGAAGGTGAGCAAGGTCATCTATCCGAGCCACATGAGCGGCGAACCCAAGCGGCGCGCCGACGCCTACCTCAAGGGTGGCTATGGCGGCCTGTGCGGCTTCGAGCTCAAGGGCGGCAGCGACGCCGGGCGCAAGTTCATCGACAGCCTGAAGATGTTCTACCACGTCGCCAATATCGGCGATGCGCGCTCGCTCGCCATTCATCCGGCGACGCACCACGCACTCGCAGTTGACGGAGGAAGAGCAGGCGCAGAGCGGCGTCACGCCCGGCTATGTGCGGCTGTCGATCGGCATCGAGCACATCGACGACATCATCGCCGATCTCGACCAGGCGCTGGCGGCGGCGTAGGCGGCACGGCCCGTGGCCCGGGTGGCGCGCTGGCGGCGCCCGGGCTCGGCTGCCGGTTAAGGTCTCCGTAGCCCGCATGGAGCGAAGCGAAATGCGGGATCAAGAGAGGTGGTTTGATTTGTCCAGGGTTTCGCTGCGCGCCACCCGGGCTACATACGGCCACGCGCGAGCGCGCCGTTACAAACTCCTGCTCACCGCCATCGGCTGCGCCGCCTTCGGCCCCGGCGCGTTGGCGCGGCCGGTGGCGCCGTAGGTCGAGGGCGCGCGCTTCCTGGCGAGCTCGCCGGACACGCCGCGGATGATGCCTTCCGACACCGCGTGCGCCGTCGCCAGCACCGTCAGGTTGGTCTGCAGCAGCGCCTGGAAGCGGTCGTGGCGGCTGCGCAGGCTCTTGAGTATGTCCGGCTGGAGCCGCGCGATCGTTGCCTGCGCCGCCTTCAGCCGCGCGCTCTCGGCGGCGTAGCCGCGCGCCAGCGCCGCCTTGGTGTCCTCGAGCGCGAGCGCTTCGCGCAGGCGGCCGGCGCGCAGGTACGCGGTCTCGTCCTCGACCGTTTCGATGAGCCGGTCGAGCAGGCCGGAGACGGTTTCGACAGCTAGCGCGGCTTCGCTGGCGCTGGCGATGGCCGGCGCTTCGGCCGGGGCATTCGGTTGCACGGTTGCGTTCATTGGGCCGCCTCCTGTTGGGCGAGCAGCGCCTTGTAGACGTCGTTGGCGATGCCGATGCCGCCGGAATGGGCGAACGACTTGGCGAAGGCGTCGGTCAGGAACGAGCGCCACACGCCGGTCGCGCCCTTGCCGCCGAAGGGGCCGTTGCCGTCGATGCCGGTGTACATCTGCGAGAACATGGAATTGAGGAACACCGCCTCGAAGTCCTGCGCCGCCGCGTGCGCCTTGGCCTTGTTGCCGGTCGGCTGCGGCGCGGCGTTCTGGCCGGCGCCATTGGCCATCATCAGGTCGATGGGGCGCAGGCCGGGTGCGGGAATGCCGATGCCGTTCATCACATCACCACGATGTCGGCCTGGATGGCGCCCGCCGCCTTGATCGCCTGCAGGATGGAGATCAGATCGCGCGGGCCGATGCCCAGCGCGTTGAGGCCGTCGACCAGTTGCTGCAGAGACACGCCGTTCTTGACCACGGCGAGGCCCTTGCCGTCTTCCTGCACGCCGATCTTGGTGCGCGGCACGGTGGTGGTCTTGCCTTGCGAGAACGGCGCCGGCTGGCTCACCTGCGGCGACTCCGTGATGGAGACGGTGAGGTTGCCCTGCGCCACCGCGACGGTCGACACCCGCACGTTGTTGCCCATGACGATGATGCCGGAGCGCTCGTCGATGACGATCTTGGCGGCTTCGTCGGGCTCGACGCGCAGCTGCTCGATGTTGGTCAAGAGCGACACCACGTTGCCGTGATAGCTCTTCGGCACCTTGAGGCTGATGGTGGCCGGGTCGAGCGGCTCCGCGGTCGGGGCGCCGATGAAATCGTTGATGGCTGACGCCATGCGCTTGGCGGTGGTGAAGTCGGGGTTGCGCAGCGCCAGGCGGACCTGGTGCAGCTTGTTGAGCTGGAAGTCGATCTCGCGTTCCACCAGCGCGCCGTTGACGATGCGGCCGACGGTCGGCACGCCCTGGGTGATGCTGGCGGCCTGGCCCTGCGCCGAGAAGCCGCCGACGGCAACCGCGCCCTGGCCGACCGCGTAGACGTTGCCGTCGGCGCCGAGCAGCGGCGTGACCAGCAGCGTGCCGCCCGAGAGGCTCTTGGAGTCGCCCAGCGCCGAGACGGTGATGTCGATGCGGGTGCCTTGCGTGGCGAAGGGCGGCAGGTTGGCGGTCACCATCACGGCGGCCACGTTGCCGGTGCGCAGGTTCTGCCCGCGCACGTTGACGCCGAGGCGCTCCAGCATGGCGGTGAGCGACTGCTTGGTGAAGGGGATGTTGTTGAGGGTGTCGCCGGTGCCGTTGAGGCCGACCACCAGGCCGTAGCCGATCAACTGGTTCTCGCGCACGCCCTCCACATTGACGAGGTCCTTGATGCGCGACGACGCCCCGGCGGCCACCGGGACCGCCAAGTAGGCAAAAACGATGAGGGCCATCAGCACGAGAGCCCGTGCCACCACGACGCATCGCGTCGACAGGGCGGCCTGCCACGTCTTCGTCATCACTCTCCCCAATGTGACGTTCGACTGCCGCTTGTCTTGCGAACGCCGTGCCAAGCCGGACGGCTTCGCTAAGGCATTGATATCGTGCTTCTTTCATTCCGCGGCGGGGCCGTAAGAGGCGCTTCCGACCCGGCAGGAATGGCCGGGGTCGGCAAATTCTGCCGGCGGCTTTAAGGAGGCGTTAACCATGGCGGCCCAGGCTGCCGCGTACCGAGGGGGATCACGCCATGCGCATCAACGGGACCAATGGGGCCGCGCTCGCCAAGGCGCCCGGCGGCGCCCGGCGTGCCGCGGGCGGCGAGTTTTCCGTGAGCGAGCAGGCGGAGGCGCGCCAGCCGGCGGCCGCGGGTTCGCTGCGGGCCGTTGCGACCCTCGACGCGCTCTTGGCGCTGCAGGGGGTGGAGGACTTCACCCAGCGCAAGAAGCGGGCGGTGGCCAAGGGGCGCAACGCGCTCGACGCTCTCGATTCGCTGAAAGCCGGGCTGCTCGGCGGAACCCTGGACGGCGCCACCGTCGCCCGCCTGAAAGTGGCCGCGGACGGGCTCACCGAAGAGACCGGCGACTTCGGCCTCGACGCGCTGATGCGGGACATTCATTTACGTCTCGCCGTGGAACTCGCCAAAGCCGGCGCGAGTTGACCGCAAAAGCAACCGGGCGCGGCCGCGCCGGGTTCCGCCATTCATTTCAAGTCATTGAGCTGTCACCAGAATCTGGCAAACGCACAGGCCGTATTCGGATATTGTCCGGATCGCGGTGCGCGTATATAAGCCAGCCGCACCGGGAGGGTGGACTTCGGCGTCAAGAATAAGAAGACAGGGGAGTCAGTGGGATGTTGGCCAAGAACAAGAGCTATCGGCCGTCCGAAAAGGAGCCGTTCATGAACGAGCGCCAGCGCGAGTACTTTCGCGCGAAGCTTTTGACATGGCGCGAGGATATCCTGAAGGAATCCAAGGAGACCCTGCAGCACCTGCAGGAGGAGAATCAAAATCACCCCGACCTCGCCGACCGGGCCTCGTCGGAGACCGACCGCGCCATCGAACTCAGGGCGCGCGACCGCCAGCGCAAGCTGATCGCCAAGATCGACGAGGCGCTCGCCCGCATCGACGACGGCACCTACGGCTATTGCGAGGAGACCGGCGAACCGATCTCGCTGCGCCGGCTGGAGGCGCGGCCGATCGCGACGCTGTCGGTGGAGGCGCAGGAGCGGCACGAGCGGCGCGAGCGCGTCTACCGCGACGACTGACGCGGGCGCGGCGCGAAGCGCGACCCCGGGCGAAGGGGATTTGCCATAGGGGCATGATTGCAGGTTCGTGATGCCCGGCCGCCCGGCCGGGCATTGTTTTTCTCGAGGTTCGGGCGCCGATTGCGGGCGCAAATGAGGCCCCCCAAAAACACCACGACCCCCGGCTGGGGAGAAGCCGGGGGTCGGGCGTAGCCGCCGCTTTCGGTCGCGAACCGAAAACGGCGTGGGAGCTCAGGACGTTACGCAGATCGTCACGTCGTAATCCCGAGTGCTGCGGGGCTGGTCATCTGCATGGGCGCGGCGCCGCGGAGAAGCGAGCCCCGGCCGGCCGTTTCAGCCCCGCCGCCGGCGGGCCCTTGCAACGCGCCCCGCCAGCCGCCAATCGTCGCCTCCGTGTCCCCCGGCAGCCGCGCCGCGCGGCCGGCCCTTCGCGTTCCTCGGCTCTGCCCGCGCCGGGCAGAGCGATTTGCGCCGCGGCCCTAGAACGGCAGCAGCACGTCGAGCACCTGCGAGCCGTAGCGCTGCTGCTGCACGTCGGTGATCTGCCCCTTGCCGCCGTAGGCGATGCGCGCTTCGGCGATCTTGCTGGAGTCGATCGTGTTGTCGCTCTCGATGTCCTCCGGCCGCACGATGCCGCCGATGATCAACTCGCGCATCTCGAAGTTGACGCGGATGTCCTGCTTGCCCTCGATCACCAGGTTGCCGTTGGGCAGGACCTGCGTCACCACCGCGGCGACGTTGGTGCTCAACGCCTCCGAGCGGTCGACGGAGCCCTTGCCGTCGAGCGCGGTGCTCGAATCCGTGGTGGCCATGTGGCCCGGCACCGGCGTGTTGAAGAAGGGCAACTTGCTCACCCCCAACATATTCGTGATATTCGTATCGTCGGTGTTGGTGCGGCTGCGCTTGGTCTCATTGGCGATGTTGGCCTTGTCGGTGATGTTGACCTTCACCGTCAGGATGTCGCCGACCTGGTGCGCGCGCTGGTCCTTGAAGAACGCGCGCGAGCCGTTGCGCCACAGCGAGTTCGGATTGTAGGACGCCGGCTGCGCCGCCGGCATCGGCATCCGCACCGGCTTGTAGCCCGGCTGCGCGGTCGGGTTCTTGATCGCCGACAGCTGCGGCGGTTCGCCGATGTCCTTCAGCCGGTCGATGGCGGAGCACCCGCTCAAGAGCGATGCCGCGGTCGTCGCCAGCAGCACGGCACGCATCACAGAAAGTCGTTTCATCGGCATGGCTTTCACGTTTGGGGTACGAACGCGCATTCGCACGCGGTTGCTCGGGTCTTCGGCCGGCCGCTCCGGGGTGCCGGTGGCGCGGCTGCGGTGAGGGGGCGCGGGGCCCGCGCCGGCGGGCGCGGCATCGGTTCGAGCCAATTCATGGTGAGCTGCATGGTGCGGGTCATGGTACGGCTCATGGATCACCGCGCGGCGCCGAGGGCGCCGGTCGTCAGCGCGCCGTCGCCCGAGGCGGCGATCTGCGTGCCGCCGCCGTCGCCGATCAGCACCCGTCCGGTGCCGACCACGACGCCGTGCACGATGCGCTTGGTCTGCTCATTGCGCACGCCGATCAGGTCGCCCTGGGCGCCGTTTTCGGCGGCGCGGCCGCGCACCGTCAGGAAAATGCCGGGCACCCGGTACACCAGCGTCACGATCTCGTTGCGGTGCACCAGCACGGGCCGCATCAGCTGGTTGCTGCGCAGCGGCTGGCCCGGCTGCAGCGTGTAGCGGGCCGCGAGTCCGACGACCTTCGCCGGGTCGGTGATGGCGTCGGCGGGCGTCTGACGCCGCGGGCGACGCGACATCACCACGTCGTCCCGCCTGATGGTGTCGCCGCGCGCGACCGACTGCGCCAGCGTCACGATCTCCTGCATGGCGGTGACGTGGCCGGTCAGCCGCAGCGCGCGCTGGCTGGGGATCGCCACCACGGCGTCGAAGCGGGTGCTGCGCGGATCGTATGTGATGCGCGTGACGCGCGGTGCGGCCGTGACCGTGGGCTCGACCTGAAACGGCTGCACGTCGTTGTCAAAGGCTAGCGTCAGGTCCCTCGGCTTGCCGAGCGCGTAGCGCTTCGACAGCGCTTGCGCGACGGGGGCTTCGATGTCCTGCGGCGCGATGGTGCGGCTGGCCCGCGTCACCAGCACCTCCTGCACGTCGCCGGTGTCGAGGCCGATCAGCGCGTGGGCGCGCACGGCGGCGGCCACGGTCGCGGCGGACACGACGCCGGTGGTGCCGAGATCGGGCGAGCGGAAGATCGGCACGCTGGCGATGATGCCCGCATGCGAGACCAGGTCGCCGATGCGCACGATGTCGCCGGTGACGGTGACCGACGCCTTCAGCCGCGGCCTGGGTTGCTCGGTGGTCGCGGCCGGCGCCGCCGCTGCGGCCGCCGCGGTCGCCAAGGACGCGGCGGCGGCGATGGCGATGATGAGCTTGCGCATCATGGCGAGACCTCAGTGCGAGAGGTTGGCGGTCGCCTGCAGCATCTGGTCCGCGGCGGTAATGACTTTGGCGTTCATCTCGTAGGCGCGCTGGGCCGAGATCAGGTCGGAGATCTCGCTCACCACCTGCACGTTGGCCTGTTCGAGATAGCCCTGCTGCAGGTTGCCGAATCCGTCGGTGGCCGGCGTGCCGTCCTGCGGCGAGCCGGAGGCGGGCGTTTCCAGGTACAGGTTGTCGCCGATGCTTTCGAGGCCGGCTTTGTTGAGGAAATTCGTGAGCGCGATCTGCCCGATCTGGTTCTGCGTGGTGGAGCCGGGCAGGGTGACCGAGACTTGGCCCTGCGAATTGATCGACACCGACGTCGCGGTCGGCGGAATGGTGATGCCCGGCTGCACCACGTTGCCCTCGGCGGTGACCAGCCGGCCTTGCGCGTCGAGCTGGAACGAGCCGTCGCGCGTATAGGCGGTTCGTCCGTCGGGCGTCAGTATCTTGAAGAACCCGTCGCCCCGGATCGCGAGGTCGTAGTTGTTGCCGGTCTGCGTCAGGTCGCCTTGCGTGAACAGGCGCGGGGTCCCGACCGTCTTGACGCCGGAGCCGAGCTCGATGCCGGCGGGCAGGATGGTGCCTTGCGACGACGTCTGGGTGCCGACCCGGTTGACGTGCTCGTAGAGCAGGTCCTGGAATTCGGCGCGCTGGCGCTTGTAGCCGGTCGTACGCATGTTGGCGATGTTGTTGGAGATGACCTGGACGTTGAGTTCCTGGGCCATCATGCCGGTGGCGGCGGTGTTGAGTGCGCGCATGGTTTATCTCCCGGTGCCCCCGGTTCAGTTTACGGCGGCGAGCTTGTCGATCGCCGCGCTCTGCAGATCGCTCTGCTTGGCGATCATCGCCGCCGTTTCGGTGTAACTGCGTGTCACCTGGATCATGTGGGTCATTTCCAGGACGGGGCTGACGTTGGATTTCTCGATCGCGCCCTGCACGATGCTCGAATGCAGGTCCGGATCGGGCGACATGTTCTTGGGGGCGGCGTAGTAGCCGTCGCCGTCTTTCTGGAGTTGATTGACGTTCTGGAAGCTGACCATGCGCAGGTGGCCGCGCGCGGCTTCCTGGTTGCCGCCGGCGGTGCGCACGCTGACGGTGCCGTCCTTGCTGATGGTGACGCCGCGGTCGGTCTTCTGGAACACGATCGGGCCGTTCTCGCCCATCACCGGATCGCCGTTGCTCGTCACCAACTGGCCGCGCGCGTCGATCTGCAGGGCGCCGTCGCGGGTGTAGCGCTCGCCGTTGGCGGTCTGCACCGTGAGGAAGCCGTGACCCTCGATCGCGACGTCGAGCGGGTTGCCGGTGCGCTGCATCGCGCCCTGGCTCCAGTCGACCCAGGTGGCGCGGTCGCGCACGAAATCGAGCCCGTTGTTCTTGAGCGACAGATCGCCGGCGCGCGCCGTCGGCGAGACATAGGCCTCGAACAGCGCGCCGTCCGCCTTGAACGCGGAGGTGTTCACGTTGGCGATGTTGTTCGCGATGACGTCGAGCTGCCGCCCGAGCGCAACCTGGCGCGATAGTCCGATCAGAAGGGCATTCTGCATCGGTAACTCCCCATTTGCTCCGGCAAGGCGCCAGGCCCTCCCAGGCCGGCCTTGCCGCATCCGGTGCCACCGGCTCTCCCAAGCCGATGGCTGTCGAATGCTTTGCAGCCGCCGTGCCAAAGAATAATATGTCGGTATTTCAGTATCTTAATAGAATTTAGGGGGCGTGGGGGCCGGGCAAAAAGCGCCGGCCTGGCGGGCCTTGCCCGGCAAAACTTGCCGGCCAGGGGGCGCGTGGAAAGGAACTGTTAACCATGCCGCTCTACTTTCGCGCATACGGGCGCAGACCTATGCGCAAGCGGCGGAAATGCCGGGCGGGACTGCCCTTTGCCGGGCGAGCGGTTCGAACGTAGCGCGGGACATAAGTGATGGCGGCCAAGGCAAAGAAGCAGGCTGACGCGGAGCAGCCGGACGAGGATGCGCCCGCGAAGGGCAAGGGCAAGAAGAAGCTGCCCCTCAAGCTCATCGCCATGGCGGGGGGCGGGGTCTTGCTGCTCGGCGGCGCCGGCATCGGCGGCTACATGTTCATGGCCAAGCCCGCGCATCACGCCCCGAGGAAAGAAGTCGCCAAGCCCGCGGTCTTCGTCGACCTGCCCGACGTACTGGTGAACCTGTCGAATCCCGGCTCCGACCGCACGCAATATCTCAAGGTGAAGATCACGCTCGAACTGCCGAACGAGGCGCTGGTCGCCAAGATCAAGCCGCTGATGCCGCGCGTGCTGGACACGTTCCAGACCTACCTGCGCGAATTGCGGCCGACCGATCTCGACGGTTCCGCCGGACTCTACCGGCTCAAGGAAGCGCTGACCCGGCGGGTCAACGACGCGGTTGCCCCGAGCCACATCACCGCCGTTCTGTTCAAAGAAATCGTCGTTCAGTGACGGCCTGACATCATGGCGCCCAACGATCCGATCGACAAGGAAGCGCTGGCCGCCGAATGGGGCCAGGCGCTGCAGGCCGAGCAGGGCAATGCGTCCGGGGCCGCCAACCTCGACCCCGACGAGGCCGCCGCGCAATGGGCGGCGATGGTCGACGAGAACGGCGGCGCGCAGGGCAACAAGGGCGGCGCCGAGCGCGTCCTCAACCAGGACGAAATCGACAGCCTGCTCGGCTTCTCGCTCGCCGACGTCACGCTGAACGACAATTCGGGCATTCGCGCCATCATCGACTCGGCGATGGTGTCCTACGAGCGCCTGCCCATGCTCGAAATCGTCTTCGACCGCCTGGTGCGGCTGATGACGACCTCGTTGCGCAACTTCACCTCGGACAACGTCGAAGTCTCGCTCGACCGCATCACCTCGGTGCGCTTCGGCGACTATCTCAATTCGATTCCGCTGCCGGCCATCCTGGCGGTGTTCAAGGCCGAGGAGTGGGACAATTTCGGGCTCGCCACCGTCAATTCGAACCTGATCTATTCGATCATCGACGTGCTGCTCGGCGGCCGGCGCGGCGCGTCCGCGGTGCGCATCGAGGGCCGGCCCTACACCACGATCGAGACCAATCTGGTCAAGCGCATGATCGAGGTGATCCTGGCCGACGCCGAACTCGCCTTCAAGCCGCTGTCGCCGGTCAAGTTCAATATCGACCGGCTGGAGACCAATCCGCGCTTCGCCGCCATCACGCGCCCGGCCAACGCGGCGATCCTGGTGCGGCTGCGCATCGACATGGAGGACCGCGGCGGCAATATCGAACTGCTGTTGCCCTACGCCACCATCGAGCCGATCCGCGCCGTGCTCTTGCAGATGTTCATGGGCGAGAAGTTCGGCCGCGACCCGATCTGGGAGGGCCATCTCGCCACCGAGATCGCGCAGGCCGAGATCGGCGTGGAGGCCGTGCTGTACGAAGCGATGCTGCCGCTGAAGCAGATCATGGCGCTCAAGGTCGGCGACACGCTCACCCTCGAACTGAAGCCGGACGCGCTGGTGACGGTGCGCGCCAGCGACATCACGCTCACCGAGGGCCGCATGGGCCGCGTCGGCGACCGCGTCGCGGTGCGCGTGGCCAAACACCTGCGCAAGCCGCGCACCACCTTCGCCATGTTCGAGAACGCGGAGGCTGCCACCAGCCGGAGGGATACGCCGTGAACCTTGGCTACGCGGTCGAGAGCATGGTCTCGGTCCTCCTGCTGCTCACCATTCTTTATTGCGTGCGGCTCAACAACCAGCTTCGCCTGCTCAAGGCCGACGAGCAGTCCCTGCGCGCCACCATCGCCGAGCTCATCACCGCCACCGAAATCGCCGAGCGCGCCATCGCCGGCCTCAAGGCGACCCTGCGCGAGGGCGAGCAGACGCTGGCTCCGCGCATGGAGCGGATGGAGGCGCTGTCGGACGACCTCAAGCGCCAGCTCGCGGCGGGCGAGGGGCTGCTCGCCAAGATTTCGCGCATCGCCGGCATCGCCGCGCCGGACGACACGCTGGCGCCGCCGCCGCCGGTCAATGACGTCAAGGCGGTGGCCGCGGCGGCGCAGCTGTTCGCCGAGCGGGCGCGCGCGCGCCAGGGCGGCCGCGCGGCATGACACGGTTTGCGCGCACGACCCGTCTGCTGCCGGTCGTCATCGTCGCGGCGGTCTGCCTGCTCGCGCTGAAGGTGTCGGGGCTCGTGTTCGACGGCGGCTACACGCTGGGCGAGCGCCTTGCCGAGCGGGGCAAGCCGCAACTGAAGATCACCAGCGCCGAGAGCGTGCCGGCCCACACCAAGATCGTCTACGCCGACGGCAAGGCCGCGCCGCAGCCCGGGGTGGCCGCGCCCGGCTCGCGGCTCTCCTGGGCCGAGCAGATGTTCAACTACGGCAACGCCAATCCGGACATCACCGGCTCGGTGCCCGAGTCGGACAAGAAAAAGGACAACGGGCCGAACCTCAAGGTCAGCGAGAGGGCGCCGGCGCCGACCAAGCTGCAACAGGGCGCTGACTCGCTCGTCATCGGCGCGGGCCGCATCGCGTCGCCCGGCGAGCGGGCCGTCCTCGAGCGTCTGAAGGAGCGCAGCAAGGCGCTCGACCGGCGCAGCCGCGATATCGACATGCGCGAGAGCCTGCTCAAGGCCGCCGAAAAGCGCGTCGAGGCGCGGGTCGACGAACTCAAGGACCTGGAGCGGAAGGTCAAGAAGGCGAGCGGCGTCCGCAACAAGGTGCAGAAGCGCGACTTCGACGGCCTGGTCTCGATGTATTCGGCGATGGATCCACGCGACGCCGCCCGCATCTTCAACAAGCTCGACATGGATATCCAGGTCGAGGTCGCGAGCGCCATGAAGCCGCGCGTCATGTCGGCCATCATGGCCAAAATGACGCCGGAGGCGGCCCAGCGGCTCACCGTCGAACTGGCTACCCGGGCGAACGCCAGCGACGCGCGCAAGCCGGCGAGCGCCAACCAGTTGCCCAAGATCGGCGGCGGGACCGCGGCCGGGAACTGAGGGGCGGGACGGTTAAGGCGGCGTTAAATGCCGCCGCCTAGGCTGTCGCCGCCGGCGTTGTCGCCGGCGGGAAGGATTCATGACGGGTTCGTGCCATCGTCCCACCGGGGTGTGTGCCCATGCCCGCGCGCGGCCGCGCGCGCGCGGTGGCCGCGTGCGCGCGTGCTGCTGCTGCTGCCGCTGCTGCTGTTGGTCGCCGCGACGCTGATCGGCGGCCCGGCCGGCGCCGAAGACATGCTGCCCGGCAAGGTCACCACCAGCACCGATCACGGCTTCGCGCGCATGATCTTCAAGTTCGACCGGCCGGTGCCGGCGCACGTGAGCATGACCTGGCCGATCATGATCATCCACTTCGGCAAGCCGGTGGATGTTTCGGTCGACCGCCTCAACGAAGGCGCGCCCAGCTTCATCAGCGCGGCGCGCCGCGATCCCGACGGCGGCGCCGTGCGCATCGCGCTGGTGCGTAAGGTGAAGTATCACGTCATTCCCGCCGGCGAGCGGCTGTTCATCGATCTGCTGCCTGAAAGCTGGAGCGGGCTCTTGCCGGGCCTGCCGCAGGACGTGATCGACGAGCTCGCGCGCCGCGCCGGCGAAGCCGACAAGCTCATCGACAAGGCCCGCCGCGCCGACGAGAAGGCGTTGGCCGATCCGATCCGCGTCAAGGTCGCGACCCAGCCGACCTTCACCCGCTACGTCTTCGATCTCAAGACCAAGACCCATGTCGATCCCGGGCGCGGGGACGGCACCTATACCCTGCATTTCGACCAGCCGATCAAATGGGACCTGGGCGACGCGCTGGCCGACCTGCCGCCGACGGTGCGGATGATCGATGCCAAGCGCAACGACCGGTCGGCCTCGGTGCGCTTCAAGCTGAGCGACGACCCGTCGGTGCGCACCTTCCGCGACGGCCGCAGTTTCGTGGTCGATATCGGCCACACCGGCGCTTCGGCGCAGCGGGCGCTCGCCGCCGGCGCCGCGGAACTGGCCGCGCGCGGGTCGGGCGCCCCGGCGATCACGCCGCCCGAAACCGTGCCTGCGGAAGCGGGGACTCCGGCCGCGACGCCCAACGCAACGCCGAAGCCCGCGCCCAAGCCGGCGGGTCCCCCCATCGCCGCCACGGACAACGGCGGCGCGCCGCCGATGGTCGATATGCCCGCGCCCGGCGCACCGCCGGGCTCGAAACCGGCGCCGCCGCCGACGCCGGACATCATGGTGTCGCGGCACCCCCGAGCGGCGGCAAGACCGCCGCCGGCCCTGAAGGCGGCCGAAGTCCGTCCACCGACGGTCAAGCCCGATAAAGCGGCGCACGCCGGCGGGCACGCTGCCCCGCGCGCGGCCGCGTCCCGATCGCTGACGCCGCTGGTGCCCGTTACGCCGGCGTCCATGAAAGCGTCGCCGCAAAAGCCGCCGAGCCAGCCGCCGACCGCCGGCAAAACCGCGCACCAGGCGCCGCAGCGCAGGGCCGTAACGCAGGACGCGGCGTTGCAACGGTCTGCCCCCAACCCGAACGCGCCGGTGGTCGCCGGCCTCCACCGCAGCGGCCAGACGCTGGAAGTCGAATTTCCGTTCGCGGTGCCGACCCCGGCCGCCGTGTTCCGCCGCGGCGATATGTTGTGGATGGTGTTCGACAACCCGGCCAAGATCGACCTCGGCACGCTCGTGGCGGAAAGCGGCGGCGCCATCCGGCATGCCACGGTCACGCGCAGCAAGGACGGCGCGGCGGTGGTGCGGATCCGCCTGAGCCGCCCGCGCCTGATCAGCGTCGACAGCGACGGCCCGGCCTGGATGGTGACCATCGCCGATACCGTCACCACCGCCAGCCATCCGCTCGCCATCGTGCGGGCCATGATCGGGCGCAACCGCGCCAATCTCGTCGTTCCGTTCGTGCATCCGGGCAAGCTGCACGTGCTGCACGACCCGCAGGTCGGCGACCGCCTTCTGGTGATGACCGGCCTCGCGCCGACGCGTGGATTCCTGCGCGCGCGCGATTTCGTCGAACTGGGCGTGCTGGCGTCGCGGCAGGGCGTGGTGATCAAGCCCATTGCCGACGACCTGACCGGCAAGGTCGGCCCCGACAACGTGACCTTCACCCGCCCCGGCGGCCTGGCGCTGTCGGCGGCCATGGACCCCGACCAGCAGTCCTCGGCGAGCTTCCGCGCCACGACGTTCGACAACCAGCTCTGGAGCCTCGACCGCAGCGGCAACTACGTCCGGCGCCAGTCGGAGCTGATCCGGCTCGCCGCCGCCGCGCCGCCGGGCAAACGCAAGATCGCGCGGCTGAACCTCGCGCGTTTTTATCTGGCCCGCCACCTATCGGCCGAGGCGCTGGGCGTGCTCAACGTGGCCTATGCCGACGGCGGCGACGACGTGACCGGCAGCGTGCTCAAGTCGGTCGCCAACATCATGCTCGACCGGCCGAAGGACGCGCTCAAGGACCTGTCGCAGTCGCAGGTCGGCAACCAGCTCGACGCTCCGATCTGGCGCGCGATCGCCTACGCGCGCCAGGGCAAATGGGCTCAGGCGCACAAGCTGTTCGCCGATGTCGGAAGCGCGGTGGCGATGCTGCCGCTCGAGTTGCAGCGCATGGCGCTGATCGAGGCGCTGCACGCCGCCGTGGAAGTGCGCGACTTCAGCCAGGCCGAGCGGCTGATCAACCTGTTCGACGGCATCGGCGTGCCGCCCGCGATGCAGCCCGAATTCGACGTGCTGGTCGGCCGTCTCGACCAGGGGCTGGGGCGCGACAACGACGCGCTGATCAAATACCAGGCCGCCGCCGTCTCGCCCGTGCGGCCGGCGGCCGCGCAGGGCCGGTTGCACGACATCGAGCTGCGCTACAAGCTCGGCCAGATGAGCGACAAGGACGCGGTCGCGGCGCTGGAGACGCTTACGACCATGTGGCGCGGCGACGCGACCGAGGCGGAAGGCCTGCGCCTGCTCGCCCATCTCTACACCAAGGAAGCACGCTATCGTGAAGCCTTCCACGTGATGCGGGTGGCGCTCCTGGCGCATCCCAACTCCGATCTCACGCGCAAGATCCAGGACGAAGCCGCCGCCACCTTCGAGAGCCTGTTCCTCTCGCACAAGGGCGACACGCTGCCGCCGATCGAGGCGCTCGGGCTGTTCTACGACTACCGCGAGCTGACCCCGATCGGGCGGCGCGGCGACGAAATGATCCGCCGGCTCGCCGACCGCCTGGTGGCGGTCGATCTGCTCGACCAGGCGGCCAAGCTCTTGCAGCATCAGGTCGACCACCGCCTGGAAGGCGCCGCGCGGGCGCAAGTGGCGACCAAGCTGGCGGTCGTCTATCTGAAGGACCACAAGCCGGCGCGCGCGCTCGCCGCGCTGCAGTCGACGCGCTCCGCCCAGCTCAACAGCGACCTGCGCGACCAGCGCCTGCTGCTGCAGGCGCGGGCGCTGTCGGACCTCGGGCGTTACGATCTCGCGCTGCAGCTCATCAAGGACATCGACGGCCATCAGGCGATGCGGCTGCGCGCCGATATCCTGTGGGCCGCGCACCGCTGGCGCAAGGCGGCCGAGCAGATCGAGGCGCTCTACGGCCAGCGTTGGAAAAACTTCCGGCCGCTGAACGCGAACGAGCGCTTCGACATCATGCGCGCGGCGATCGGCTATGCGCTCGCCGACGAGACGCTCAGCCTGCAGCGCTTCCGCGACAAATACGCGGCCAAGATGGACAGCGGTCCCGACGGCCACGCCTTCGACGTGGTGACGGCGCCGATCGGTACCGGCAACGCGGAATTCCGCAACGTCGCCACGCACGTCGCCAGCCTCGACACGCTCGATGCGTTCCTGGCCGACATGCGCAAGCGTTATGCCGATTCGGACGCGCTGCCGCCGAAGGACAAGGGTTCCGGAATCGCCGCCGAGCGTGCGAAAGCCAATGGCGCGGCGCCCAAGCTGTCGCCGCCGGAGACGGTGGCGCCCGCCGCATCCAAGCCCAACGCCGGCACCAAGCCGGCGCCGCCGAAGGTGCCGCAAGGCACGCCGCTCGTGCCGGACCAGCCGACCGGCTCGATCGGGCGGCGGTGAGGCGCTCGCTGCGGTAAGGTCCGGTCGGATCGCGTTATCGGGTTTGCCGGCGGCGAACCGGTTCCCGCTTCGCCGGGAAGCGCGCTAGGGCCTGATCCCGAAAAGCGGGAACCGGTTTTCGGAAAAGATCATGCTCAAACAAAATGTTAGGAGCGCGCGCTGATTCAATCTAAACGCATCGCGCGCTAATGCCCGTAGCTCTGGATCAGGCTTCCCGCCACCAGGCTCCAGCCGTCCACCAGCACGAAGAAGATCAGCTTGAACGGCAGTGACACCACCACGGGTGGCAGCATCATCATGCCCATCGACATCAAGACCGAGGCCACTACCAGGTCGATGATCAGGAACGGCAGGAACAACAGGAAGCCGATCTCGAAGGCGCGCTTGAGCTCGGAGATCATGAACGCCGGCACCAGAACGCGCAGCGACAGGTCCTGCGGATCCTTCGGCGCCGGCTGCTTCGACATGTCGATGAAGAGCTTGAGGTCCCTCTTGCTGACGTTCTTCTCCATGAACGCGCGCAAGGGCTGCGAGCCGCGCTCGACCGCCTGCTCGACCGTGATCTGGTTGGCGACCAGCGGCTTGACGCCGGCGTCATAGGCGTGCTGCAGCGCCGGCCCCATCACGAAGGCGGTGAGGAATAGCGCCAGCGACACGATCACCGCGTTGGGCGGCGCGGTGGCGGTACCGAGCGCGGTGCGCAGGAGCGACAGCACGACCACGATGCGCGTGAACGACGTCATCATCACGAGGATGGACGGCGCCAGCGACAGCACCGTGAGCAGCGCGATCATCTGGATCACGCGCCCGGTCAGGCCGTTGCCCTGGCCGAGATTGACGCTGATCTGCTGCGCGAGCGCCGGGGTGCTCATCGCCGCAATCGCCAGCCCGACTACTCCGATCGCCACCGTCGACAGACGGACGCGACGACCGAAGACGTCCGTCACGATTTGCCTGATGGACGGCCGAGCAAGCTGGCCATCTCCTCTTCCAGATTGTCGTAGAGATTCTTGTCGGTGAGATTCTTGTCGGTCGCGAAGTCCGGCTTCGCCGGCGGTTCGGCTTTCGGTTCGGCTTTCGGTTCGGCCTCTGCTTTGGGTTCGAACTTCGGTTCAGGCTTGAGTTCGGTTTTGGGTTCGAACTTCGGTTCAAACTTGGGTTCGGTCTTGGGTTCGGTCTTGGGTTCGAACTTGGGTTCGAATTTGGGCTCGAGCTTGGGTTGCGCTTTGTATTCGGCTCTTGGCGCGGGCCGGGCGGCGGGCCTGGCCTCGACCCGCGGCTCCGGCGCCCGCGCTTCGCTCATGCGGGGCTGCGGCGCGTGCGGCGCCGGTTCGGATGCCGGGGCACGACCCTGCGGCGCGTGGGCCTGCGTGGCCAGCGGGTCGGTCACCGGCGGCCGGGCTTCGGTCATCGGCGCGCGGCGCAGCGCGGCTTCGAGTTGTTGGGCCATCTCCGACAGGTTGTGGCTGCCCGCCGGTGCCGGTTCGGGCGGCGGTTCCGCCGCCGCCGTGCGCGGCTCGGCGACCTCCGGCGGTGTGAGCTTGCTGGACAGCTCGGCGGCGAGGCCGCTCAGGCTGTCGGCCGGGCGGGCGCGGGCGCCGGGCTCCTGCGGCAGCCAGGGCTCCTCGCTGACGGGCGCGCGCGGGGCTTGCGTCTCCTCGGGCGGCATGCCGCGCTCCGGCGCGCGATGGGGCCGCGGCGGCGCGACCGGCGGCGGCTCGTTGACGGGCTGCAAGGGCCAGGCCGTTTCGGGGGCGGGGGCCGCGCGCAGGCTGGGCTCGCCCGGCACGGCCATGCGTGCCGGCTCGCGCGCGGCGGCCGCGCGCACGATGTTGGGTTCGACCACCACGTCGGTGGGCCCGCCGATCATCAGCAGATGCTCGACGTTGTCGCGGCGGATCAGCACCAGGCGCCGCCGGCCGTCGACGCTTGCCGCGTCGATCACGGCAAGCCGCGGCTGGCGCCCGCGCGCGCCGGAAGCGCCCAGCCGGTTGGCGCCGAAGCGGCGCACAACCCAGGCGGTCAAGCCAATGAGCGCCAGCACCACCAGGAAGGCAATGAAGAAGCGAGCGGCCAGCGGCAGCTCCGAGCCGAACAGGTCGAACATCGATCGCGCTCCTTACACTCTACCGCGGCTCATGAGTTTCGAATGCCCCGGGGCGGCCCCGAATGGTTAACGGCTCGGGCACTATTTGCCGCCCCGAATACTAACAGAGTCTTAACAAATAAAGGTCTTTTTGGCACGCGATGCCCATGGCACCGCATTTTTCATGGTAAACGGCCTGTCAACGAATTCCCGCCCGATCCAGCCCGTTTAACCTGCGGTTAACCATACGCCCGGCAAACTCTGCCTAGGCCGGGTGATCCGCCCAGGGGATTCGAAAAAGGATCCGTGCCTCATGGGCCCGAAAACCCAAGGGGGCGGCCAAGGGGGCGGCCAAAGGGCCGGCTCAAGGGGGCGGCAACCCAGAGGGGGCCGCAACGGGGAAAAGCGATGGGCTTCGGGATAGGGAACCTGCCAATTCTGTCCATGCTGCGCACGCGCATGGAATGGTCCCAGGCGCGCCAGAAAGTGCTCGCCGAGAACGTGGCCAACGCCGACACGCCGGGGTTCCAGGCGCACGACCTGGAGCAGCCGAAATTCAGCCAGTCGAGCGCGCTGCGGCAGCCGGAAGTCTCAGGCGTCTCGCTCGAGCGCACCAAGCCGCTGCACCTTGCCGGCTTCGCGGACACCGGCTCCTCGTTCCGCTCGACCAGCGCGGGCAATTTCGAGGTCACCCCGACCGGCAACGCGGTGAACCTCGAAGACCAGATGATGAAAGTCGCCGGCAACCAGATGGATTACCAGGTCGCAACCACGCTCTATACGCGCAGCCTCGGGCTCATCAAGACCGCCCTCGGCAAGTAGACCGGTAAAGGAGAGCAGTCGTGGATTTCTTCAAGACGCTGTCGGTGGCCGCTTCGGGCCTGCACGCCCAGGCCGGCCGCATGCGCATCATCGCGGAAAACATCGCCAACGCCGATTCGACCGCCAGTACCCCGGGCGGCAATCCCTACCGGCGCAAGATTCCGACCTTCGAAGCCGAATTCAACCGCCAGCTCGGCGTCGAAGAGGTGGCGCTCGGCAAGGTGGAAGGCGATCAATCCCCGTTCACGGTCAAGCACGAGCCGGGGCATCCGGCCGCCGACAAAAACGGCAATGTGAAGTACCCCAACGTCAATTCCCTGGTGGAAATGACCGACATGCGGGAAGCGCAGCGGTCCTACCAGGCCAACATCAACGTGGTCACCGCCACCCGGCGTATGATCCAGCGCACCATCGACATCCTCAAGGCTTGACCGGGCGGATCGCGCCGCAGCGATCCGCGCGCCGAGCAGGAGAAGGAGTGAACCGCCATGGCCTCGCCACTCGCCGCCGCCAGCACCTACGCCAATATCGCGCGTCTTGCCGCCGATCCGTCGCGCTCGTCCGGCGCCGGTCTCGGAGCGGGCCTCGGCGCCGGCCAAAGCGGCGAGAGCGGCACGAGCTTCTCCTCGGTGCTCAAGCACGCGATCGACGGCCTCAACGACATCGGCCGCAAATCCGACGCGCAGATGATGGCCGCGGCCAACGGCAAGTCCGACATGGTCGACGTCGCCACCGCCGTGTCGCAGACCGAGGTCGCCATCGACGCCGTGGTGGCGGTGCGTGACAAGGTCATCGCCGCCTATCAGGAAATCATGAGGATGCCGATCTGACGCCGATCGTCAGGACCGCAGACATCGAATCGCAAGGAAGTTGCAAGGAACTCGCATGACCGGACCCGAAGTGCTCGATATCGCCCGCGAGGCCATCTTCACGCTGGTGGAGGTCTCCGCGCCTGTGATGCTGGTGGGCCTCGCCGTCGGCGTCATCGTCTCGCTGCTGCAGGCGCTGACCCAGATCCAGGAAATGACCATCGCCTTCGTGCCGAAGATCCTGGCCATCTTCTTCGCGCTGTTGGTCACGCTCCCATTCATGGCGGAAAAGCTGCACGCGGAGATGCTGCGCATCGCCGCCCACATCGTCAGCGGCTAGCGCGCGGCGATCGGAAGGCTTGAGGGGCGGCCATCCGTGCGCGGGGCGTCAAAATGCGTCCATAACAAGAAGAGTCCCGGATGCAGATCGACGTTTCATTCCTGCCCACGCTGACCGCCGCGTTTCTGCTGACCTTCGCGCGCGTCGGCACCATGACCATGCTGCTGCCGGGCATCGGCGAGATGACGATGCCGTCGAACGTGCGGCTGTCGCTGGCGCTGCTGCTGACCTTGGTGCTGCTGCCGCTGCACGAAAAAGCCTACGCCGTCAGCCTCGACTCGCTGGCGCCCGTGTTCACGATGCTGATCGAGGAAATCATCGTCGGCATCATTCTCGGCATGACCGCGCGGCTGGCGATTTCGGGCCTGCAGGTGGCGGGCACCGTGGTCGCCCAGCAGATGGGCCTCGGCTTCGTCACCGCGCTCGACCCGACCCAGAACCAGCAGGGCGCGCTGGTCGGCAATTTTCTCACGCTGCTCGGCATCACTCTCATCTTCGCGACCGACCTGCATTACCTCGTGATCGCGGCCCTCAACGACAGCTACAACATCTTCCAGCCGGGCCAGTTGCCGCTCGCGGGCGACGTGGCGCAGCACATCACCCATGTCGTCGCCGTCGCATTCCGCATCGGCATCCAGCTCTCCGCGCCCTTCCTGGTGTTCGGCCTCCTGTTCAACCTCGGCCTCGGTGTCCTGTCGCGGCTGATGCCGCAGATGCAGGTGTTCTTCATCGGCCTGCCGCTCTCGATCATGCTCGGCTTGTTGCTGCTGATGCTCGTGATCGGCGCCATGATGGGCACCTTCGTCCATTACTTCGAAGGCGTTCTCGCCTCGATCGCGCTCAGCTAGCGGGGACGGGGCGCCATGGCCGAGGAAAACGACTCCGAGAAAACAGAAGACCCGACACAGAAGAAACTGGACGAGGCGATCGAGCGCGGCGACGTCGCCAAGAGCCAGGAGGTCGGCACCTGGTTCATCATGGCCGGCGGCACGCTGGTGCTGATGATGTTTTCCGGCAGCATGGGCGCGAGCCTCACCACCACGATGCGCGGTCTGCTCGCCAACGCGTGGCAGATCCCCGTCGACCCGACCGGCCTGCGGCTTCTCTACGAAGCGATCGGGTTGCGCCTGCTGGCGGCCCTGGCCGTGCCGGTGCTGCTGCTGGTGCTGTCGGCGCTCGCCGGCAACATGATCCAGCATCGGCTGGTGTGGTCGGCCGAGTCGCTGATGCCGAAGCTGTCCAAGATCTCGCCGGTCGAAGGGGCCAAGCGCCTGTTCTCCATGCAGGCGGTGGCCAACTTCCTGAAGGGCGTCGTCAAGATCCTGGTGCTCGGCGCCGTGCTCACCGCGCTGATGTGGCCCGAACGCTACCGCATCATGGCGATGGTGCGCACCGATCCGGCGGCGATCCTGCCGGTGACCCGTTCGCTGTCGATCAGGCTCATGGGCGCGGTGGTCGCCATCATGGCGGTCGTGGCGGTCCTCGATTTCCTGTTCGTGTACCGGCGCTGGTACCAGAAGCAGAAGATGTCGCTCCGCGACATCAAGGAGGAGTTCAAGCAGTCGGAGGGCGACCCGGCCGTCAAGGGCAAGCAGAAGCAGCTCCGCCATTCGCGCTCGCGCAAGCGCATGATGGCGCAGGTGCCCAAGGCGGCGGTCGTCATCACCAACCCGACCCACTACGCGGTCGCGCTGCAATATGAGCGCGGCATGGAGGCGCCGGTCTGCATCGCCAAGGGCGCCGACGCCATCGCGCGCAAGATTCGCGAGATCGCCGAGGAGAACCGCATCCCGCTGGTCGAGAACCCGCCGTTGGCCCGCGCGCTGCACGCGACGGTGGAACTCGATCAGGCGATCCCGCCCGAGCACTACAAGGCGGTGGCCGAGGTGATCGGCTATGTTATGCGTCTGCGCCGGGCGGCGAGCGGCCTGCGGTAGGGCGTTTCCAGGCGAAGTGGGAACCGATTCGCCGTCCGGAAACGCGACGGGGGACAAGAAAGCCCCGGACGGCGCCGGCCTCTTGGGCGCGGGCTCTCGGGTGCGGGCTCTTGCGCGCCGGGCCCGGCTTAAGGCACTTGGAGGTTTCGGCGCGGCAGGCGCCGCGGCAGGACAGGGTTCCGCACCGTCATGGCAGGTCAGGATCGTACCGCGCCGGCGCCGGCGCCGGCGCAGGAGAGCGGCGAGGGGGAAGGCCGGCTGGCCTTCGACCAGAGCGAGCGCGCGCCGCGCGGCGGCTCGGTCGGGCTGGTGCTGCTGGTCGCGCTGCTGCTGGTGGCGGCCGTCGCCGGTTCGCTCTACGTGGGCCGCGGGCATGCCGAGAACTACATCCTGGCGCTGCTCGCCGTGCTCGGCACCGTCGGCGTGTTTTCGCTGTTCGCGCTCGCCGCCGGCATCATGCGCTTCGGCGGCCGCGAGCCGGCCAGTCCGCTGCTCAAGACGGTCATCGACAACGATTTCGACGGCGTCGTGGTCACCGACCAGAACGGCCGCGTCTTCTACGCCAACGCGGCCTATCTCGATCTGATCGGCGCGCAGGGGCCCGACGACGTGAGGCCGATCGAACGGGTGTTCATCGGCGACCCGGACGTCTCCGAATCGATCTACCGCCTGCTCAAGGCGGCGCGCGAGGGCCGCCGCCTGCAGGAGGAGGTGCGCGTGGCCGGTCAGGCCCGCGAGGCCGGGCGCTGGCTGCGCCTGCGCGTGCGCCCGCTCGGGGCCGGCCGGCGCAATTCGCGCCTGGCGGTATGGTCGATCGGCGACGTCACGCGCGAGCGCGAGCGCCAGGAGAACGTGTTCCAGGAGCTCCAGCACGCTATCGACTATCTCGACCACGCGCCGGCTGGCTTCTTCTCGGTCGATGCCGCCGGTCACATCGTCTATCTCAACGCCACGCTCGCGGGCTGGCTCGATCACGACCTCGCCCAGGTCGGCACCGGCGCGCTCAAGCTTAGCGACATCGTCGCCGGCGAGGGCGCGGCCCTGCTGACGACGCTCGCCGCCGCGCCCGGCGACGTGAAGACCGAGGTGGTCGATCTCGATCTCAAGACCCGCACCGGCAAGCCTGTGCCGGTGCGCCTGTTCCACAAGGTGGCGTTCGGCGCCGACGGCACGCCGGGGGCGTCCCGCACCCTCGTGCTCAACCGCGCGCAAGGGGCGGGCGACGAGGGGCAGCGCGCTGCGGAAGTGCGCTTCATGCGCTTCTTCCAGAATACGCCGATGGCGATCGCCACTGTCGACAAGGCGGGCCGCATCGCGCGCAGCAACGCGCGCTTTGCCAACGCCTTCGAGGACGCGCTCAAGAGCGACGCGCGCTCGATCCTGTCGGTGGTGGCCGAGCGCGACCGCCCGGCGCTGGAAGCCGCGATCTCGAAAGCCGCCGCGGGCGAGGGCGACATCGCGCCGGTGGAGGCCAAGCTCGCCGGCGCCGCCGATCGCTGGGCGAGCCTGTACGTGTCCTCCGTCGACGCCGCCGACCGCGACGGCGAGGCGGCCATCGTCTACGCGCTCGAGACCACCGCGCAGCGCACGCTGGAAGACCGCATCAACCAGCAGCAGAAGATGGAATCGGTCGGCCAGCTCGCCGGCGGCATCGCGCACGACTTCAACAACGTGCTCTCCGCCATCATGATGGCGACCGACTTCCTGCTCAATTCGCACCGGCCGACCGATCCGTCCTTCAAGGACATCATGCAGATCAAGCAGAACGCCAACCGCGCCGCCGCTTTGGTGCGGCAGCTCCTGGCGTTCTCGCGCAAGCAGACGCTCAGGCCCCAGGTGCTCGACCTCAACGAGACGCTGAGCGATCTCACCATGCTGCTGCGCCGCCTGATCGGCGAGCGGGTGACGCTGACGCCGGCGTTCGGGCGCGATCTGTGGCCGGTGAAGGCGGACCTCTCGCAGTTCGAGCAGGTGGTCGTTAATCTCGCGGTCAACGCGCGCGACGCCATGCCCGAGGGCGGCAAGCTCACCGTGCGCACCGCCAACGTGCCGGCGGATGAAAGCGCCAGGCTCGGCTACAAGGGCATGCCGCACGGCGACTACGTGCTGGTGGAGGTCAGCGACAGCGGCACGGGCATCCCGCAGGACATCATCGATAAGATCTTCGAGCCGTTCTTCTCGACCAAGGAGGTCGGCAAGGGCACCGGCCTCGGCCTGTCGACGGTCTATGGCATCGTCAAGCAGACCGGCGGCTTCATCTATGCCGACAGCCAGCCCGGCCGTACCGCGTTCCGCATCTTCCTGCCGCGCCACGTGCCGGGCGCCGAGGAAGTGGCAGCCGAGGCAGCCGAGGCAGCGGAGGCGGCGGCGCCGTCGGCCGAAAGCGCGGCACGGGCGGCGAGTGCCGATCTCACCGGCCACGGCACCATCCTCTTGGTCGAGGACGAGGAGGGCCTGCGTGCCCTCAATGCCCGCGGGCTTTCCTCGCGCGGCTATACCGTGCTGGAGGCCGGCAACGGGGTCGAGGCGATCGAGGTGATGGAGGCGGAGGGACACGTCGACCTGGTGGTGTCCGACGTGGTGATGCCGGAGATGGACGGCCCGAGCCTGCTCAAGGAGCTGCGCCGGCGCGATGCGACCGTGAAGATCATATTCGTGTCCGGCTATGCGGAGGAGGCCTTCAGCAAGAACCTGCCCGACAACGAGCAATACGCGTTCCTGGCCAAGCCGTTCACGTTGAAGCAGCTGGTGGCGGCGGTGAAGGAGACCATGGCGGGCTGATCTCCCGTCGCTGGGATTCGCGTTTACATCTCGTTAATGGATTCGATGTGCCACCCAGGTACGCCACGGACCCCCGTCCGGCGCGGGTTTTCGTCGCGACCCTCGTTGACCGAAAGCGTAAACCGGTCTATTTCCCCGCCCCTGCAACCTGGTTTTCGGCTTCAACTTGCTGACCCGCTCCCGACTTTGGGCTGCGCCTCAAGTGATCTCCCAAAACTCGGACAGTTGCACGCCGGCGCGGCCTCCGCGCGGGCGATCAACGGAAAGGCGCGAAAGGAACTCTGAATGGCTACCGGAACTGTGAAGTTCTTCAACACCCAGAAAGGCTACGGCTTTATCCAGCCGGACGACGGCTCCAAGGACGTGTTCGTGCACATCACGGCCGTCGAGAAGGCAGGGATGCGCTCCCTGATCGAGGGTCAGAAGGTCTCCTACGAGATCCTCGTCGAGCGCGGCAAGCAGGCCGCCGGCAACCTGCAGCCGGCCTGACCGTCCGCTGAGGACTTCGCTTTGACGAGAAAGCCCGGCGGTGACGCCGGGCTTTTTTGTTTGTGTGCCTATGATCGGGGCAAGACGCGAAACAACGCGCAGTCCGTTGCGTTGCCCAAACGGCTTTCCATCAGGGAGGAGGCGGCCAATGGATATCGTCGCTTGCGTATCGCGCCCGTCACCTGGCTCGAGCCGGTGAGCGACGCGCAGTACGGCGTCAAGGTCGGCTGACCGGCGCGGAATCATATTTCAGCGCGGCAACGCGTTGTGCGCCGTCAACGAAATGACTGTGAATCGCCGCCGCGTGTCGTGCGGAATCCTTAACCCTTTGGCCTATAAGACAGCCGACGGATGAAACCGGTGGCGGCTGCGGCAAGGCGCGCGCCGGGACGGTGCGTGGGGCCTCAGGCCGAATGGTTGGATTGCAGAATCTTCTGCTGCTGTGCGGCGACGCGGCGATCTACTTCGTCGCGCTTGCCGCCTTGCTACGGATGCGCAGCCGGCTCGGCCTCGGCGCCTTCTTCTGCGCGCTCGGGGTGATGCATTTCCTCGAGACCTATCTCGCCAGCATCTTCTACGTCGCGCTGCCCGGCGGCATCGTCGCCTCGCCGGGCTCGACCGTGCTGTTTACCGGCAAGCTGATGATGCTGCTCCTGCTCTACATCCGCGAGGACGCGAAGGTGGTGCGCCAGCCGATCTACGGCCTCTTGTTCGGCAACGTGCTCCTGTTCGCGCTCGCCTTCGTCATGCGCCATCATGTGCTGGTGTCGTTCCGGCCCGAGCACGCCGCCGACTTCGCGTTCCTCAACGAGATGGGCGCGCTGATGGTGTGGGGCACGGCGATCCTGTTTTTCGACTGCATCCTGATGATCCTGCTCTACGAGCGCACGCGCGGCTGGTTCGGCGACCGTGTGTTTCCGCGCCTCTTGCTCACCAGTGCGGTGATCCTGAGCTTCGACCAGGTGGCGTTCTGGGCCGGCCTGCACGTGCTGACCGGCGCTGGCGTGCCGGTGCTGGTCGGTGGCTGGATCGCCAAGATGGGCGCGGCCGTGCTCTATAGCGCCATGGGCGCGGTCTATCTCGTCCATGTCGAGCGGCCGCTCGGGCGCCGGGGCGTCGAGCCGCGCCTGTGGGACGTGTTCGATACGCTGACTTATCGCGAACGCTACGAGGACCTCTTGGCGCGCACCGGCTCCGACGCGCTGACCGGCGCGCTCGACCGTCATTCGCTGGAGTCCTACGGCCGCCGCGCCGTCGAGCACGCCGCCGCCGCCGGCCGGCCGCTGGCGCTGCTGTTGGTCGACATCGACCACTTCAAGGCGTTCAACGACCGCTTCGGCCACGCCGCCGGCGACCGCAAGCTCAAAGAGATCGTTGCCGCCATCATGGCGGCGGCGCGGCTCAACGATATCACCTATCGCTTCGGCGGCGAGGAGTTCGTGGTCGTCGCGGACGCCATCGGTACGTCCGATGCGCAGGCGCTGGCCGAACGCATCCGCCGTTCGATCGCGGCGCTTGCCGCGCGCGACGCGGTGACCGTCTCGATCGGTGTCGCCACCTGTCCGGCCGACGCAGCGGATTACGACGAACTGTTCGACGTCGCCGACAAGCGGCTTTACGAAGCGAAGTCCGGTGGACGCAATCGCGTGGTCGGCGCCGAGCCGCCGCCGGACGATCTGCCGGCGGCGATCGCGCAGGCGGGGTAGGGGTTATTTCTGCAGCCGGCTCAGGGCCTGCTTGGCGTCCTTGCTCCCATCCTTGGCGCCCTGCCTGTACCATTTGATCGCCTGTGCCTTGTCGGCGGCGACGGCTTCGCCCTTCTCGTACATCTGGCCGAGCATGAATGCGCCCTGGGCGTTGTCCTGATCGGCAGCCTTGCCAAACCACTTGAAGGCGGCCTTGAGATCCTTGGGCACGCCATCGCCCCGGTACAGGAGATTGGCCAGGTGGAGCTGGGCGTCGGCCATGGCAAGGGCCTCGGTGTCGTTGGCGGCTTTGGTGTAATGCGCCGCGGCCTTGGCCTTGTTCCGGCGCACGCCTAAGCCGCGTTCGTACATCAGCGCCAGCTGGTAGTGGGCGTCGCCGCTGCCGGGTGCAATGGCGGCCCGTCCGAACCAGAGGGCGGCCAGTGTGTCGTGACCGGGAACGTCCTTGTCGCCACGCAACAGCATCGCGAGGTGGTAGCCCTTCGGATTTGTGTCGCTGACGTTGTTCAGGGTGTACCAGATCACCGCGTCGAGCGGGTTCTTGGCGACCCCCTTACCCTTCGCATAGGCCCCTGCGAGGTTGCGTTCGGCGCCGAGATGGCCTTGCGCCGCAGCGCTTGCGTACAGCGTGAAGGCTGGAGTCGGCTCCTTTTCCTTGCCCATATCCACGGCAACCTCATGCATGATGGCCAGCTCGTATTGGGCGTCGGCGTCGCCCTGCTTAGCGGCGAGTGCGTACCACTTGAAGGCGGCCGCTTTGTTGTCTCGTTCATAAGCATGCGCCAGCCGCCGCTGCGCATCTGCGGAGCCCCGTTCTGCGGCCTTCTTGAAGAACTCAATTGCTTTGGGATCGGTGCGGTCGTGGTAGATTTCTCCGAGCTTGTACATGGCAAAGAGGTTGCCCTGGGCAGCACCGGCTTTGAGCCATTTCATCTTCCCCGCGGGCGTGTCGCCCGGGCACGCGTTCTGCTCGCAGAGCAGGCCGAGCACCGTTTCCGCGACGGCATCGCCCTTTTCGGCGAACGGCAGGACCAGCGGGTAGGCGGTCTTGAAGCGGTTCAACGCGAAGCGTTCCATCGTCGCCTTGGCGCCCCGTGCCAGCGCGGCCTTGGTGGCCTTCGCGTCCTTCGGGACGCCTTCGCCTTCGGACAGCAAACCATCGAGCTTGCTCTGCGCTCCTGCGACATGAAGGCGGCTTGCTTCCCAGTACCATTTGAACGCGCGGGTCAGGTCCTTGGGCACGCCGTCGCCGGTTTCGTACATCTGCGCGAGCTGGTACTGCGCGTCGCCATAGGACGCATAGGCGCTCAATTCGAACCAGAGCGCGGCGACCGCGTGGTTCTGCGCAACACCGTCACCGCGCAGGAACATCTGCCCGAGGTCGAACTCGGCGATGCCGGTGTTGTCGGCGCCGCCATCGACGGCCGCAAGCGCGTACCAGTTGATCGCGGCGATCGGGCTGCGGGGGACGCCGTGTCCTGTCTCATACATTTTGCCGAGGGCGCGCTGAGACTGGCTTTCCAGGGCGATATGGGCATCGGCGCCGTAGTCTTCGTCGCCGGCTTCCCTGTATTTGGCCCCCAACAGAGCATTGGCGTCCCATCCGGCGACCATCGAATACCATTTGAAGGCGACGGCCGGATTTTTCGGCGCGCCCGTGCCGTTCAAATACATGTCGCCCAGGTGTTTCGCTGCCTGCAGCAGCTTGCGATCGGCGGCCTTGGTGTACAGCGCGAGCGCCTTAGCCTCATCCTTCTTCACGCCCTTGCCGTTTTCGTAGTGCTGGGCGAGCAGGTATTCGGCGTTTGCATTGCCCTTACGGGCGGCGCGCCGATACCATGTGAGCGCCGCCGCCGCGTTCCTGCGAACGCCGGCGCCGTGATCGTAGAGGTAGCCGAGCGCGGCCTGCGCGGTCGCGTTGCCATGGCGGGCCAGCGGCTTCAGTCGTTTGAGCGCCTTGCGGTGATCGTTGAAATTGCAGATCGGCCGGAAGGCGTGATCGAGTTTCTTGGTCAGCGGTGGACTGCCTAGCGGCCGCAGGCAAATATCCCCGGCCGGCCCCGCGGGAGGCTCGTACGTTGCGGGGTCGTTCGCAATGGATAGCGGCACCAGTTCCGCTGGATCGTAACCCGCATACGCGGTGGTTGTTAGGAGCAAGGGAACCAAGAGAAAAAGGAAAGTTCGCCGGGCCATCGTTGCCTCTTGTCCTGACGGGAATGAAGTTCTGCGGGCGCGCTTTAGAGCGCACGTCGACGAATGACGAAGTGCTCTTTTGATAGGTCGTTACGGACCGCCCGAGGGGAGAAATTTTGGCCGACGAGCGCGCGCCAAGGGTAGCATTCATTGGGTCGCGGCGAAAAAGGGGTTGGTTCAAAAAAAGCCGACTGTGAGCCGATCCTCCGGCCGCAACCGAGTCGTTGGCGCCGAGCCGCCGCCGGAGGATTTGCCGGAGGCGATCGCGCAGGCGGGTGAGGGCGTGGTTTCGGTGCCGCGGGCGCCTTACCGCCACATCATGACGCGGCGCGTCTCGGAATCGTAGTGGAAGAGAGCATCGCGATCATACACCGTCCGGTGCAGCGGTCGTCTCGGCCGGCTTGCGCGTGTCCGGCGACGCGCCGCGCGGGGCGACCGGTTCATCACATAGAGATCGCGCACGAAGTCGTCCGGGAACTCGATCGTCGGCGGGGTGCGCAGGCCGATGGCGGCGGCGACGTCGGCGGCGAAGCTGTTGCAGTTGTTGAGCAGCAGATCCCAGATCTGCGGCGTTCTTTGCTGGGCGCGCACGGTGTGCGTGAGGCGGGCGTAAGCGGTGCGGCTGAGCCGGCGCCGATAGATCATCTTCGGTGCGCGCGCGTGATCAATGGGGTGCACGGTGACCTTGCCGGGTACCGCCAGGAGCGCCAGCAGCGCCGTCTGCGAGAAGGGACCGCCCGGATAGAGCCCGGCGTAGCGCGGCCGCACGAGGCGGCCACGCGCGTCGACGCGTCCGTAGGCGACATAGGTGTGGCCGAACACGCCGCCCGGGCGCGCGCGGAAGTCGATGACGTAAGCGCCCGACGGCCGCGCCCCGGCGCGCACAGGCTCGGCGCCGGCCGGCGCCGCAGCGGCTGCGGCCAGCGCAACGCCGATGAGACATCGTATGGCGAGCCGCATCCGTGCCCCGTTGGTTCCCTGCCTGTCGTGTGCCCGACGACGCGCCGGGCGCGCCTTTGCGTGGCTGAACCCGGCACTGTCCGGCAAACGGGCGGCGATGCAAGGCGATCGTGAATGGAAAGTTAACGCCGCCGCTGGCATACTCGAACGGCGGGCGACAGACGCGGAAACGGGTGCCTTATGCGCTATCAGCTCTTCTATTGGCCGGGAATCCAGGGCCGTGGCGAGTTCGTGCGGCTGGCGCTGGAAGATGCTGCTGCTGCTTATGATGATGTTGCGCGCCAGGGCCGCGGCATGTCGCAGATGACGGCCATGATGGATGGGCGGGGCGAGAAGCGCCCGCCGTTCGCGCCGCCGTTCCTCAAGGCCGGCAGGCTGGTGATCGCGCAGGTCGCCGAGATCCTGTTCTATCTCGGCCCGCGCCTGAAGCTTTCACCCGCCGACGAAGCGGGCCGGCTGTGGCTGCATCAGTTGCAGCTCACGGTCACCGATTTCGTCAAGGAGATCCACGACACCCACCATCCGCTCGGCGGCGAGTTCTACTACGAGGACGCCAAGCCCCAGGCCAAACGCTATGCCGAGAATTTCCTCGGCAACCGGGCGCCGAAATATCTCGGCTATTTCGAGACGGTGCTGGAAAGGAGCGGCGGCCCGTGGCTCCTGGGCCGCAAGTTCACGTATATGGATCTGTCCGTCTTCCAGTTGATCGAGGGCCTGCGCTACGCGTTTCCGAAGGCGACGACGCGCCTCGCGCGCGACGTGCCGGGGCTCGTGGGCGTGGGCGACCGTGTCGCGAAGAGGCCGAACGTCAAGGCCTATCTTGAGTCCGAGCGCCGCATTCCGTTCAACGAGGACGGCATTTTCCGGCATTATCCGGAACTGGACGAATAATTCGCGTTACCCCTGCGCCGGCAGCGGCTTGCCGTCGATCGCCACCGGCTTGGCCGAGATCAGCGCGAAAGCGATGACGCACGGCACGCTGCCGTTGTTGATCCAGTCGTGCACTGTGCCGCGCTGCACCAGCAGGTCGCCAGCCTTCAGATGCACGGTCTCGCCGTCGAGCACCATGTCGATCTCGCCCGATATCACCACCGCGTAGTCGATGGAGTCGGTGCGGTGGTTGCGCGGCGCCACGCCCGGCCCGAAGCTGACCACGCGGAACACCGAGCCGCCCTCAATGGTCGTGCCGATCTTCTTGCCCGAGGGGTCCTCGTCGCCGTCGTTGTTCGCGGGCAGCGTATCCGTCGACCAGATCACACTGAATTCGGCGCCGGCGCGGTGCGAGAACGTATTGGTGACCTGCTCGTCGATCAGCACCTTGGCTTTGCCGTTGGCGTCGTGGCCGGTGACGACCCGGCGCAGGGTTAGGCTCATGGCTTTCGATCCCCCTTTTCGTTGTTCATGCGATCACGGCTCAGCCGGCTCGATGACCGGCTTTTTGCCGCTTTTGCTGCTTTCGTGCCAGAGCAGGGACAGCCCGGAGCCGACCACCACCGCGGAACCAGCCAGCAGGGTGAGCGAGGGGATGTCGCCCCAGAACACGAAGCCCAGCACCATCGCCCACACCAGTGAGAAATAATAGAACGGCCCGACCGCGGCCGGTGGCGCCATCGACAGCGAGCGCGTCCACCAGTATTGCCCGAAGCCATTAATGACGCCATTGAGCGTGAGCGCGGTCCAGTCGCCGATCGTGGTCGGCCAGACAAAACCGAACACGGTCAGCGCGAGGCCGAAGAAGGCGGCGAGGAAGACCATCTGGTACATGGTCAGGGTCTCGGCCGATTCGGTCGCGCTCAGGCCCCGCACCGCCGCGGTGACGCTGCCGTAGAGCACCGCGTTGGCGATGGCGAACAGCGCGCCGATGCGGAAGGTGTCGGCGCCGGGGGAGGCGACCACCAGCACACCGACAAAGCCCGTGACCAGCGCGAAGGCGCGCGCCGTACCCACCCGTTCCTTCAGCCAGATGGCCGCGAACAGCGTCGCGAACAGCGGCGCGGAGAAATTGATCGCCATCGCGCTCGCGATTGGCATCAGGCTGAGCGCCACGAGGATACAGCTTTGCGCCACCGTCTGGGTGACGTTGCGCGCCGCGTGCGCGCCGAGCCGCCGGGTGCGGAAGACGCGGAGGCCGTGCCCCGGCAGGATCAGTATCGCGCAGGTGATCAGCGAGAAGAAAGCGCGCAGGAACAGGACTTCGGCGACCGGATAACTCGCCACCTGCCATTTCGAGATCGCCTGCGAGACGGCGAAGGCGACGGTGGTTCCCAGCATCAGCACGATGCCGAGCGGGATGCGGTCGTTGCGGGCCCGGGCGGTGCGCTGGTCGACGGAGGTCACGAAGCCTCAGGGTCAGGGGACGGGCAGGGCGCCTTGCCTAGCACGACCGATTACGCCAGGTCAGGGCCTCAAGCGAATAGCCGGTGTGCATCTGGCGTCAGAGCGCGGCGCCATTGTCCGGCTGTGGCGTCCGGATTTTGCGCCATCGTGAAAACCGGGGCGGTCAGCGGGTCTTGCGGCCCGTTTTCTTCTTCGCGGCCTTCTTCTTTTTCTTCTTCTTGGCCGCTGTCTTAGTGGCTTTGTTGGCTGTCTTCTTGGCGGCCTTCGCCTTATTCACCTTCTGCGTCTTGCGCAGGGTCCTGGTGGTGCAGGTCATGCACTTGCAGCCGGTTTCCGCCAGGATCGTATCGAAATAATCCTTGCCGTAGTCGAGGGTGAGTTCCTCGTCCGGCTCGATCCAGCGCGAGGCGACGAATTCCAGCTTGCCGGTGCGGCGCACAACCGCCTCCGCGTTCGGCTTGCAGGCGTGGTTGATGTAGCGGCCGAGGTTGCGGCGGGAGGAGCCATCGATGGTCCAGTGCCGGTTGAGCTCGAACAGATAGCGGTTGGTGCCCTTGCGCTCGATCTCCGCCGCCTCGGCGGTGGTGATGCGGCGGCCGCGGTATTCCACGATGGTCCGCCCCTTGCGGATGGCTTCGGTGGCGAACAGGCCAAGGCCGGTCTTGGCGCGGCCGACGCGGAACGGCCTCGATGACTTGCGGGACATGTTGTTGCGGGCTTTTCTGTCAACGGGCGCGGCTGCGGCCGGCCTTCTTCTTGGTTGTCTTCTTGGTTGTCTTGCGGGCTTTGGCCGCGGCCTTGCTCTTGCCCTTGCTTTTGAGCCCGGCCGCCGCCTTGCGGGCGAGGCGGGCTTCGCGCCGCTTGCGCGCCTCGCGCAGCTCCTTGGCGCGGCGCGCCCGCCGCTTGCGGCAGCGCGGGCACTGGCAGTTGGCGCGGCCGATCACGTTCTTCAGGTAATCGGTGCCGTAATCGTAGACGATCTCGTCGCCCGGCTGGATATCCTTGGTGGTCTTGATGAAGACGCGCCCGCGCCAGGTGATCGATTCCGCGTTCGGATTGCAGGAATGATTGGCGTAGCGCGCGATGTTGGAGCGCGGGGTGCCGTCGATGGTGCGGTTCTTGGAGACCTCGTAGAGATAGCGGTTGCCGCGCCGCTCGGCCCGGTCGGCTTCCTCGGCGTCGAGGATCGGGCCCTTGTATTCGACGAGGCGGGTCTTCTTTTTGATCGGCCGGGTGGCGAACAGGCCGAGGCCGGTGCGCGCACGGCCGATGCGGAAAGGTCTGGGAGCCATTCGTCTTCGACAGATTCGCTTTTGTTCAACGGCGAATAGCGGCAATGCCAGATGTCGCGGGCTTGGTCAATGCAAAGGCGCTGATATAGCGCAATCAAGTGTGGGTATTTGCGGGGCCGAGCCCATTCCGGCGCCGTCACGAGCGAAGGCGGGGACGCGGACGAACGAAAGAGGCTAAGCTTTCGCGGGGACGCGGCAAAAAGGGAAGAAACAAGGGACTGTTTGCAATGGACAACATCGCCATCGCCATGGAGAGCGTGCCGAAGCCGGCGCCCGAGATTATCGCCGCGTTCAAGGCGGCGCCGACGCCCATCATCAGCGACAACCTCGCGCGGCTGCCGGGTGCGGTGGGCCTCAAGCCCTTCCACAAGGGCGGGGCGCTGTGCGGCGTCGCCTTCACGGTGAAGACGCGGCCGGGCGACAATCTCGCCATTCACCGCGCGCTCGAGCTGGTCGGGCCCGGCGACGTCATCGTGGTCGACGGCGGGGCTGACGAAACCCGCGCGCTGGTCGGCGAGATCATGAAAACGATCGCCCAGTGGCGCGGCGCCGAGGGCTACGTGATCGACGGCGCCATCCGCGACGTCGGCGCCATCGCCGCCGACAGCTATCCGTTCTTCGCGCGCGCGGTCACCCACCGCGGGCCCTACAAGGACGGGCCGGGCGAGATCAACGTGCCGGTGTCGATCGGCGGCGCGGTCATTCAGCCTGGCGACATCGTGGTCGGCGACGAGGACGGCATCGTGTCGTTCCCGCAAGCCATCGCCGCCGAGCTGCTGGAAAAAGTGAAGGCGCAGATCCAGCGCGAGGCCGACACCATGACCGCGATCCGCGAGGGGCGTTACCAGGGCGCCTACGGCAAGAAGTGACTTGGTTGTCATTCCGGGGCGCCGCGAGGCGGCGAGCCCGGAATCAGAGGCAGGCTCTGAATATGCATCTGGATTCCGGATCGCGCGCAAGGGCGCGCGTCCGGAATGACGGAAAAGAGGACGACCGATGAGCCAACGCCAAGAATTCCACAATCTCGATCGCCCCGACGACGGCCTGTTGCGCGAGCTCGCCGACGGCGTGACGACGCGCATCTTCGCCGGCGAGCAGGCCATGCTGTCGGTGGTGACCATCGGGCCGAACGCGGCAGGCAAGATGCACCATCATCCCGAGGAGCAATGGGGCGTGTGCCTGGAGGGCTCTGCCATCCGCTACCAGGGCGACGAGGAAATTCCGGTGAAGAAGGGCGACTTCTGGCGCACGCCCGGCGACGTGCCGCACACCATGCGCGCCGGGCCGGAGGGCTGCCGCGTGCTCGACATCTTCTCGCCGCCGCGGCCGGAGTACCGCAAGCCGGGGAAGGGCTTCGGGGATTCGTGAGGCGCGGCGAGCGTTTCCCTCTCCCCGTTTGGCGGCGAGAGGGTGGCGCGCGCATAGCGAGCGGCGGGTGGGGAGGCTGCCGATCGCAAAGCTGTGAGCTAGCCCCTCACCCGGCACATGCTCGGATTCTCGACGCGCGCAGCCACCCTCTCCCCCTTCAGGGCGAGGGAAGTGAGCGTGCGGTACGCTCATGCTATCACCTATTCGAACATCAAACAGCCAAACATCACCGCCCGTATTCTTTAAGTCGGCGCCGGGTACGCCCTCTTTCCGCTTCGTCTTCCGCTGCTCTCGAAAAGTACCGAGGGCGCGCGGGACGC
This sequence comes from uncultured Pseudomonadota bacterium, assembly GCA_963829755.1. GTDB lineage: Bacteria > Pseudomonadota > Alphaproteobacteria > Rhizobiales > Xanthobacteraceae > Pseudolabrys. The sequence continues at coordinate 413,165 of CAWHJV010000016.1, forward strand.
CATCGGGTCTACCGGACCCACGGGCCTCGACGCCTCGCGACATCGAGGCATGTCGAAGCAATCGTGCCGCAAGTCCGCCAGTCCCTCGGCGTCCCGCGCGCGGTGTTTATAGGCTTGCTCCGCATCGCCCCCGGTGGACGGACCTTTCAGGCGACCCTGCCTCTCTTTGGATTGGCAGGCCGCTTATCCACCGCTGTTGGCCCAGGTCGCCGCTGCGGTCTGTGACCGGATGCACACGACGCCATCACGGGGCCGGTTGACGCGCGGCTGGCGCGCCGGGACGAAATGCGGCTTGGACCGCCGGTGCGGGGAAATTCAGCGCCGCATCTCCGACGCCCCCGAACCGGCCACCGCTCCCCGCCCTGTCTGGAGACTGCAGACCCCTCGGTAACGAGGGCGGGATGGAGAGGAATATAAGCTGGAATTAAAGCCGCATCAAGGAAAATATGTGAAAAAAAACTTATCCCCGTTTTGGGGCGATTTGTCCCCGCGCGGCTTATCCCGGCCTCATCCCGAGGAGGCGCGCAGCGCCGTCTCGAAGGATGGGGCGGCACGAAGCGCGCTGCTTTATGAGGCGGCCGGCAGGTGCTATATGAGTTGCATGGATCAGAAACGAACTTTTGCAGTCGTGCTGGAGCCTGAAGACGAGTGCGGCTTTACCGTGCGTGTGCCGGCGTTCCCCGAGATCGTCACCTACGGCCAGGACGAGCGCGAGGCGCTGGCCATGGCTGAAGACGCCATCCGGCTGGTGATCGAGGATTGCAAGGCGAGGGGCGAGCCGTTGCCGAGCGAGGTTCGCGCATGAGCAAAGAACAGGTCAAAGCCATCCTCGACCGCGTGCAAGGCTGGCCGCTGGAGCGGCAGGAAGACGCCGCGAAAATTCTGACGCTGATGGAAGCGCAGGATGCGAGCGCCTACCGTCTGACCGACGAGCAGGTGGCGGAAGTGCAGCGCCGGCGCGCCGATCCGAACGCCATGCGGTTGACGCTTGATGAAGCGCGCGAGCGTATCAAGCGGCTGGGCGCGTGAAGGTCCGCGACGCGATCCAGATGATCGAGGACGATGGCTGGTATCTGGTCGCGACACGCGGCAGCCACCGGCAATACAAGCATCCGACAAAGCCCGGGCGGGTGACCATCGCCGGCAAGCCATCGGACGATTTGGCGCCGGGCACGCGAAACAGTATTATGAAGCAGGCTGGGCTCAAGGAGCAGCGGTGATGCGCTACGCGATCGTGATCGAGAAGGCGGACGGCAATTATTCGGCCTATGTGCCGGACCTGGCCGGCTGCGTGGCGACGGGCGCGACGGTGGCCGAGGTCGAGAACGAAATCCGCGCCGCGATCCGCTTTCATATCGCCGGCTTGAAGGAAGACGGCCTGCCGGTTCCGGCGCCGACCAGCATCGCGGATTACGTGGAGGCGTAAGGCTTCGCTAGGCCGAGCCTCTGGCCCCGCGCTGTCATTGCCGGGCTTGACCCGGCAATCCATAACACCAACAATTCTTGCGTCTTCGAGACCGCTCTACCTATTGACGTTTATACGAATAATTGTATATCTGTATGCTGGAAACGCTCAAACCCGTCATCTGGATCGGATCGAGCCGCCGGGACCTGCGCGCCCTGCCGGAGCGGGTGCGGCAGGACATCGGCCAGGCGCTCTACACGGCGCAGCGCGGCGAGACCGATCCGGCGGCCAAGCCGCTGAAGGGCTTCGGCGGGGCGCGGGTGATGGAGATCGTCGAGCGCGATGCGAGCGGCGCCTATCGCGCCGTCTACACGGCGCAGTTCGCAGACGTCGTCTATGTGCTGCACGTGTTCCAGAAGAAGTCGAAACGCGGCATCGCGACGCCGAAACAGGACATCGATCTAATCCGCCAGCGGCTGGCCGAGGCGGAACGGCATCATCGAGAGAGGCAGACCTGATGGCCAAGAAACCGATGGTCAAGAAACGGATCAGCGCGACGCGCGGCAGCGGCAATGTGTTTGCCGATCTCGGGCTACCCAATCCCGAGCAGGAACTGCTGAAGGCGCAACTGACGCTGAAAATCTACAAGATCATCAAGCAGCGCGGGCTGACGCAGGCGCAGGCCGGCGAATTGCTCGGCATCAAGCAGCCGCACGTCTCGGCGCTGATGCGCAACCGCGCCGGCAACTTTTCGGTCGGCCGGCTGTTCGAATTCCTGACCGCGCTCGGTCAGGACGTGCGGATCACGGTGAAGCCGACACGGAAGCGGGTGGGGGAGATGGCGGTGGTCGTTCCGTGAGGCGTGCGTTGGCGGAGCGGTGCGCGCCGCCTTGCCGGAATGGCGGATTACGCTGCGCTAATGCATTGTACGGGCTAATGGAGCAGTCCAGCATGCTTCGCGACTATCACTCGTGGTTTAGCCAAATACCAACAATTGTGTCCCCGTGGCTTCCGCTGATAGCTGGCTTCTTGGGAGCAATCATTGGCGCCGTCTCTAACGCATTTCTTCGGCAGAGGAGCGAGCGACTCGCCGCCAGGCAGGAACTCGTTGGCTTAGTAGGCTCTTTCACAGAGGACTGCATGGCCGCGATTGCTAACATTCAGGCTGCTGTTGTCGAAAAAGATAAGGGGGCAGAACGGTGGAAGGCGCGTGGTGCATTTCAAAAAGAATATGGAAACGGGCAGGCACTCGAAATCAGGGTGTTTAGGGAGTTTCGCGACAGGCGCGCGCGTGCCGCATTCCATAAGGTATTATCGCGCTTAGAAAAATTCAAAGAGTTGGTCGATTCTGAATACGTCATCAGCGAAAATCAATATCATATGGCGGAAGACTGGGTACGGGAGCAGTTGTCGCAAGCCACATCATTTATGGCGCGCCGGGCGAGAGTCGCGCTGACCGATCGAAAGCGTCTCGCGTTTGTTGGGTTTCGGCGCGTAACTAGAAGTGACAAAAGCACTCTAAGTTTTGAAGATGGCCCGCCTCCGTGGAAGTTCCATTTGGAAATATTGATAGGGGGCATGGATGAAGCAAGTAAGGCGGATGCCGCGGCGTATAATCGCGCAAAAATAGAACGTATGGTTTGCCCTCAGCACGGCCGTCCCGCGCATGTGTATTTTATAGGAGCTACAAGTCGTAATTTTTCTGTCGAAGTAGAGGGATGTTGCGAGGAGTTTATGCAGGCGGTTCACGACAGGCTTGTGAGGCCAGGTCGAGCAGGGGAAGAAGATGTGAGCAATCTGGGTGTAGCTGGATAGCATATGCGGATAACCTTCGATTTTTCATTGAGCGAACCAATTTCTTTGCAAGACCGCTGGCCGATCGAGGCGGATGGTGTCATGTTTTCATTCGGGGATGATCTGCACAGCATTACAAAAATATCTGCGACCTTTCTCCATCAGCCATTGTCGCTTGCTCCGCAATTCAAGAACGATGAAAAGCCGCCGCGGATTGTTCTAAATCACGATTTTTTGTTGCCGTTGATTCTTGAAAAAATTGAGACTCTGGAGTGCGTCATTGGGATGATGCTGCCCATAGAAGTGGACAGCGACCATTTCAAGGTCTATTTCGAGGCTGAAAACAAGGACGAAGAAGATAAGATTCCAATCAAAAGCTGGAGGGCGGCGAAGCGAAAGCTCTCGAATCGAATTTCCTTTGATATGGCTGCTAGAGGCCTTCTTTGCGACCCATGGCCGGACGACGATCGCAAGGCGACTCAATTCTACCGTCGCGGTCGTGCCGCAATAAATTCTCGTTTTTTTGTTGATGCATTTGTGAATTACTATTTCTTTTTAGAACGTCTGTATGCGGCTGGGCAATTTAAGACCGCTGAAGTCAAGAAGCGATTTTCGACTAGCCACGAGATTCAGCAGGCGTACGCGTCTATCGAAACGAGCATTCGCGACGATGCCGAAAAGTGCGGCGCGCCCATAAATGGAGATGTTGAGCAATTCTGCGAATGGATGGTGAACCGGAGAGGGTTTTTTCAGCATCAATCGCAAACCGACCCAAATCGCTGGCTCCATTCTACCCAAGAAAAATTTGCACCGGAGGCATTTGTTGCCGCTCAGTTTGCGATGGCCGTTTACAATGTCCGTTACACCTCTATGATTTTCGACCGCAAGCTTAACGAGCGTTGGGTTGAGGCGGCCAAAAAGGTCCGGGCGATGCTTGAAATTGTCGTGGAAATTTTCGGAGAAGATCCCCATGGTAATCCGGTTCGTAAGCGGTTTGGTGTCAATGGCCCGGGGACGCGAGTAACTTACCAGGTCGCCGAGGATACGTTGAAGGCAGCAATAAAATTTGCTGATGAGTACCTAATATCCGTTCGCCAAATGACCGCCACCCTAAAGAGCACGCATGAGCTTATTTTCTCATACACGGGCCCCGTGATTTATGCTCGTGCAAAGATGCAGGACGAAGACCAAGAATGAACGCCCCCGCCAAATCCCCCCTTCCGCCCTACACCCACACGCCCCTGTTCCCGCTCGGGCCCGATGAGACCCAATACCGCAAGCTCGACATCCCGGGGGTCGCCAATGGCGGAATCCGCACGGAAAAAGTCATGGGCCGGGACGTGCTGGTGGTCGAGCGCGAGACCTTGCGGGCGCTGGCCGAGGCCGCCTTCACCGACATCAACCACCTGCTGCGGCCGGCGCATCTGAAGCAGCTGCGCGCCATCCTCGACGACCCGGAGGCGACCGCGAACGACAAGTTCGTCGCCTATGACCTGCTGAAGAACGCCAACATCGCCGCCGGCGGCGTGCTGCCCATGTGCCAGGACACCGGCACCGCCATCATCATGGGCAAGAAGGGCCGCAACGTCTTCACCGATGGGGAGGACGAGGGCGCGCTGGCCGAGGGCGCGCGCGACGCGTACCTGAAGAAGAACCTGCGCTATTCGCAGCTCGCGCCGCTCTCCATGTTCGAGGAGACCAACACCAAGTCGAACATGCCGGCGCAGGTGGAGATCTACGCGGAAGGTGACGACGCTTATAAGTTCCTGTTCGTCGCCAAGGGCGGCGGCTCGGCCAACAAGACCTTCCTGTTCCAGGCGACGCCGTCGATCCTCAGCCACGACCGCATGCTGGCGTTCCTGAAAGAGAAGATCCTCACGCTCGGCACCGCGGCGTGCCCGCCCTATCATCTGGCGATCGTCATCGGCGGCACTTCGGCCGAATTGAACCTGAAGACGGTAAAGCTCGCCTCCACCAAATATCTCGACACCCTGCCGACCAAGGGCTCGGAGGGCGGGCATGCCTTCCGCGATCTCGAAATGGAAAAGGAAGTGCATAAGCTGACGCAGCAAATGGGCGTCGGCGCGCAGTTCGGCGGCAAGTATTTCTGCCACGACGTGCGCGTCATTCGATTGCCGCGCCACGGCGCGAGCTTGCCGATCGGGCTTGGCGTGTCGTGCTCGGCCGACCGCCAGGCCATGGCTAAGATCACCAAGGACGGCGTGTTCCTGGAAGAGTTGGAACATCATCCGGCGCAGTACCTGCCGGAGATCGACCAGGAAAAGCTCGGCGGCGCGGTGGTCAAGGTCGACCTCAACAAGCCGATGCAGGAAATATTGGCGCAGCTTTCCAAGTATCCGCCGAAGACGCGGCTGTCGTTGTCGGGGCCGATGATCGTGGCGCGCGATCTGGCGCACGCCAAATTGCGCGAGCGGCTGGAAAGCGGGCAGGGGCTGCCCGACTATTTCAAGAACCATCCGATCTACTACGCCGGCCCGGCCAAGACGCCGGAAGGTCATGCCTCGGGTTCGTTCGGGCCGACCACGGCGGGGCGGATGGATTCGTATATCGACCAGTTCCAGGCCGAAGGCGGCTCGATGATCTCGGTCGCCAAGGGCAACCGCTCGGCGCAGGTGCGCGACGCCTGCAAGAAGCACGGCGGCTTCTATCTCGCCTCCATCGGCGGCGCGGCGGCGAACCTCGCCGAGCACTGTATCAGACGCGTGGAAGTGCAGGAGTTTCCCGAGCTCGGCATGGAAGCGATCTGGCGCATCGAGGTCGAGAACTTCCCCGCCTTCATCGTCATCGACGACAAGGGCAACGACTTCTTCAAGGAGTTGAACCTCGGCTGACGACGGCCGCAGCGCCGTGGCCGGCGCGTCTCGTTTGCGCAAAGCGCCGTGTGACCGTCCGTCATACGGCGCTTTTTTTGCGGCGAGATCGCTTGTACGCAAACATCTCACAATGACAAACGCGTTCGCACGACGGCAAATGTCTTGTGGCGAATCGGGAGGGGCCGTGGCAGCCTTTCGAAAGTCATCGCGTTCAACGCCAAAAATAACACGACGCCGACGGGGATTGCCCGGACGATAAGGAGGCGCGTCATGACGGCCACGATCGACTTCGACGCGCCGAATCTCGCGGGCGACATCGGGCGTCTCGGCCGCGAAGATGTCGATGCCTTGCCGTTCGGCGTCATCCGCCTCGACGGCGCCGGCACCATCGTATTCATCAGCGAGACCGAGCGGCGCGCGGCGGGCTTCGAGCGGGCGCCGCTGGGGCAGAACCTGTTCGAGATTTCATCCTGCTTCGGCAGCGACGAATTCCGCGGCCGCGTCGCGCGGGCGCGGGAGCAGGGCCCGGTCGACCTCGAAATCGCCTGGCCGGGCGACCGCCTCGATCCGACCCGCGAATTGCGCATCCGGGTGCAGTCGGCCGGCGGCGACGGCCTTTGGCTGTTCATCGAGCGCGACCGCGTGGCGCCGGCCAGGCCCGCCACGCGAAGCTGAAGACGCCGGCACGCCCGAGGGCGCCGCTTGCGCGCGCCGACGGGTGCGACGGGTGCGCGCGCCTCGTCATCCTTTAGTCGAGCGCACCCGGCCGGAATTTCATGCGCGGGTGCCGCTTGCGCGCCGCAAAGGCGCGCTTCTTGCTGCAACGCAAACACGGCATCCGCATCGTTGCCATGCGGCGCAACGCGTCGCCGTCGTGCATGCATGTTGCACTGCATGTCGGAGCCGCGGCGGGCGTTGTTGCAACGCGCGCGTCGTGGCGCCGTCGCCAGCCTAAACGAAAGTGGGATTGACGATCCTGTGGCCTCTTCGGCTATGCCAAGGACGCGACGGAAAATGCCCGCGGGTTCCGCGGCCGAAACCGAAACCGGCGACGGTTTTGGGCAAGGCCGCGACGCGACGGCGAACAATAAAAGGGGGGCGACGGCAAGCAACAACCCGCGGACGCCTGCTGGTGCGAAGCCCCGGCAGTCAAATCTCCAAAACGAGATGCCACCCTCGATTCCAAGCGACGCCGGGACACCGGCTCGGGGGGCGACGCCAATGAGAACTTCATCGGGAGGAATTAAGATGGCTTTTTCCAAGGACGATAAATCCGTATCTCGCCGTACGTTGCTGCAGGTCGGCGCCGGGCTTGCCGGCGGCTCCATGCTGGGCGGTTTCACGATGGCTATCCCGGTCTACGCCGCGGACGAGCCGCCGATCGGGACGTGGCCCGCCGGCTCGAAGGGTGACACCGTCACCATCGGCGCGAGCGTGCCGCGCACCGGCGCCTATGCGGCGCAGGGCGAAGACGAGCTCAAGGGCATGGAGCTTGCCGTCGAGCACATCAACGAAGGCAACGAGCTGATCAAGAAGATCGCGCCCAAGGTCTCCAAGGGCGTGCTCGGCAAGAAAGTGAAGATGGTGGTCGCCGACTCGGGCGCCAAGCCGAACCGCGCGGTGCAGGCGCAGCAGCGCTTCATCAACGACGACAAGATCGTGCTGATGACCGGCTCGACCTCGTCGGCGGTCGCGGTGGCCCTCAACAAGTTCGCCGAGCGCGAGAAGATCCTCTACGCGGTGGCGATCTCCGGCTCCAACGACACCACCGGCAAGGACTGCAGCCGCTATTCGTTCCGCCAGTGCTTCTACGGCCAGACGGCGGCCGCGGCGATCGGCCCGGTGCTGATCAAGAACCTGGGCAAGAACAAGAAGGCGGCGTTCATGACGCCGGACTACACCTACGGTCACACCGTGACCAAGTCGGTGAACGACTATCTGAGCGCCCACGGCGGCTGGAAGATGGTGACCAACCAGGTCTCGCCGCTCGGCACCTCGGACTTCAGCCAGTACCTGACCAACATCGCCAACTCCGGCGCCGACGTCATCGTCAACGTCAACTGGGGTCGCGACGCGGTGCTGTCGATCCAGCAGGCCAAGCAGTTCGGCCTCACCCCCAAGATGACCATGGTGGTGCCGTACCAGATCCCGTTCCTGGCCAAGGAAGTGGGTGCGGAACTCACCGAGGGCGTCTACGCCGCCACCGACTTCTGGTGGACGCTGGAAGACAAGTATCCGCTCGCCAAGATGTTCGTCGAGGCCTTCAACAAGAAGTACGGCTACCGGCCGGAGTGGGGCGCCGAGAACGCCTACATGCAGTTCGCCATCTGGGCCCGCATGGTCTCGGAGGCCGGCACCTTCTATCCGCCGAGCGTCATCAAGCAGTACGAGAAGGGCGAAACCTTCCCGTCCATGGTGGGTGACGTGCACTTCCGCCCCGAAGACCACCAGCTCGTCCGTCCCGTCGTCATCGTCCGCGGCAAGAAGCCGTCCGACATGAAGAACAAGGAGGACTACTGGGAGATCGTCGAGGTGGTGCCGGGCGCGCCGCTGATGCAGAAGCCCGACGCGTTCGGCTGCAAGCTCGGCCCGTATACCTGAGCCGATGACGTACTGACCTCGTGTCCCGGGCGCAGCGCAGCACGTAAGTGGTGCGCTGCAGACCCGGGACCCCGGTCGTCTTCGAAGAAACCGGGACCCCGCATCTGCGGTGCACCGCTAGCGCGCTGCACCGCGTGCGGGCAACACCGTGAAAGCTGTCGCCAAAACTTGAACTACCAAAACTTGAACTACCAAGACTTGAACTACCAAGACTGGACTATAGCGTGATCAACTGGGCAAATTTCATCTCGCAATGCTTCAATGGGTTGGTGCTTGGCGCGCTGCTGGCACTGATCTCGTCGGGCCTGACGATCATCTATGGCACGCTGGGCGTCCTCAACCTCGCCCACGGCGCGCTGTTCATGCTCGGCGGATACGCCGGCTGGGTCGCCTTCAGCTATACCCATTCCTTCATCGTCGCCGTCATCGCCGGCTCCCTGTTCGTGATGCTGGTGGGGATCGTGGTCGAGCGCGTGATTATCCGCTCGTTCTACAGCCGGCCGCACGAGGACCAGTTGCTGGTGACCTTCGGCCTCGGCATCGTGTTCGTCGAAACCGTGCGCTTCTTCTTCGGCAGCCTGTCGAAGATTACGCCGCCGCCGCCGGGGCTCGGCGGCATCGTCAATCTCGGCTTCATGTTCTATCCGACCTACCGGCTGGCGCTGCTGGGCATCGTCGCGGTGGCCCTGCTCGCGCTCTACATCGTGCTCTACCGCACCCGCATCGGCATGATCGTGCGCGCCGGCATCGAGGATTTCGACCATGGTCGGTGCGCTCGGCATCGACGTCTACAAGGTCTTCATGCTGGTGTTCGGCATCGGCGCCATGGCCGCCGGCTTTGCCGGCATCGTCAACGCCCCGGTGGTCTCGATCTCGCCCGACGTCGGCGAGGCGATCCTGGTGCAGACCTTCGTGGTCGTGGTCATCGGCGGCGTCGGCTCGTTTCCGGGCGCGGTGCTCGGCGGCCTGATCGCCGGCGAGATCATCAGCATCACCTCGATGTTCAACCCCGGTTACTCTTACGTCATGCTTTTTGCGGCGATGACGCTGGTGCTCGTGCTCCGCCCGTACGGGCTGCTCGGCACAGCCGGCCGCGAATGAACGCGGTCGTCTGATGTTCAAGCAACGCGCCTTTATTGTCGAGCTCCTGACGGCCGCCGGGCTGATCGCGGTACCGTTCGTGCTGCCGTATCTCGGATTCTCGCCGACCACCATCAACCGCATCCTGATCTGGGGCCTGTTCGGCATCGGCTTCGATATCCTGTTCGGCTTCACCGGCCTGCTGTCGTTCGGCCAGTCGGCCTTCTTCGGCACCGGCGGCATGTTCGCCGCCTACCTGCTCACCGAGGTCGGCTTTCCGCACGTCATGGTGGCGGTCTTCATTGGCATGATCGTCGCGGCCGCCGTCGGCTACCTGATCGGCTTCATCGCGCTCAAGCGCACCGGCATCTATTTCGCCATGATCACGGTGGCGATCTCGGAAGTGTTCTATTTCGTCGAGTTCAATCCGCTGTCGGCATTCACCGGCGGCGAGAACGGGTTGCCGGGCGTGCCGACCCCGTCGTTCAACCTCGGCTTCACGATCCTCAAGTTCGACACCGACTGGACGATGTATATCTTCCTGGCGTTCTGGTATTTCGTCGGCATGGTGCTGGCGCTGCGCATCGTGCGCTCGCCGGTCGGTCATATCCTGAGCGCCATCCGCGAAAATCCGCTGCGGGCGCAGGCGGTCGGCCACAACATCCAGGGCTACAAGCATACGGCCTTCGTCGTCGCCGCGGCCTATGCCGGCTTTGCCGGCGGCCTGCTCGGCCTGATGCAGGGCTTCATGCCGCCCGACGCCTTCATGTTCGACACGTCCGGGCAACTCGTCATGCAGACCGCGATCGGCGGCGCCGGCACGCTGTTCGGGCCGCTGGTCGGCGCCACCATCTGGCTTTATCTCAGCGACTTCTTCCAGTCGACGCTGCATCTCGGCGCCACCTGGAAGCTGGTGCTGGGTATCGTGTTCGTGGTGCTGGTGGTGTTCCTGCGCCACGGCATCGTCGGCGGGCTGATCGACCTCGCCGCGTGGCTGCGTCGCGGCGGCCATGCCGAGGAGCCCGCGGAGCCCGATCTCGACGATGAGGATCGGGAAGTCGGATCGTCCGCGGCGCCGGCCGCGCTTGGTTCCGCGGTGGCGAAGTCCGACGTGATCCTGCAAGCGACCGGCTTGTCCAAGCGATATGGCGGCGTGGTCGCCAACGACGACATCAGCTTCACGGTCCAGCGCGGCGAGCTGCGCGGCATCATCGGACCAAACGGCGCGGGCAAGAGCACGTTCTTCAAGATGCTGACCTGCGAAATCCCGCCCACCTCGGGCCAGATCGTGTTCGAGGGCCAGGACATCACCGGCTTCGGCGTCACCCGCGTGTGCCAGCTCGGGCTCACCAAGAGCTATCAGGTCAACCAGCTCTTCAACCGGCTCAGCGTGCGCGAGAACATCACCATCGCGGCGCTGGCGCAGAAACGCGGCCAGTTCAGGCTCGACCTGCTGCGCAGCCTGTCGAAGGTCGAGGGGCTGGAGCGGCGGGTGGAGGAGACCCTGGCGCTCGTCCATCTCACCAAGCGCGCCGAGCGCAAGGTGTCCGAGCTCGCCTACGGCGAGAAGCGGCGGCTGGAGATCGGGTTGGCGCTCGCGACCTCGCCGTCGCTCCTGCTGCTCGACGAGCCGCTCGCCGGCATGAGCCCGCGCGAGCGCGTGCAGACGGTCAAGCTCCTGAAGGCGATCGGGCGCGGCCGCACCATGATCGTCATCGACCACGACATGGACGCGATTTTCGAACTGGCGGAAAGGATCACGGTGCTGCGCGAAGGCTCGGTGCTGGTTGAGGGGACCCCGGAGGAGGTCAAGGCCAACGCCGCGGTCCAGGAAGCCTATCTCGGCGGAGTGCACGAAGCATGAGCCTGCTCGAGGTCCAGGGACTGAACAGCTATTACGGCGACTCGCACATCCTGTTCGACGTCGCCTTGCGCGTCGAAGCGCACGAGGTGGTGGCGTTGCTCGGGCGCAACGGCGCGGGCAAGTCGACCACGCTCAAGAGCCTGATGGGGCTGGTCAAGCCGCGCTCCGGCGCGGTGGTGTTCGACGGCGCCAACATCGCCGGCAAGGCGGCGCACGCCATCGCCATGGCCGGCATGCAGCTCGTGCCGGAAGAGCGGCGCATCTTCGGCAGCCTCGACGTCGAGGAAAACATCGTACTGGCGAGCCTGACGGCGCCGAACGCCTGGCCGCTGGAGCGCATCTACTCGATCTTCCCGCGGCTCGCCGAGCGGCGGAAGAGCCGCGGCACCGATCTCTCCGGCGGCGAGCAGCAGATGCTGGCGATCGCGCGCGCGCTGGTGCGCGACCCCAAGATCATCCTGCTCGACGAGCCGTTCGAGGGGCTGGCGCCGGTGATCGTGCGCGACCTGATGCAGGCCTGCCGCCAGCTCGTGAAGGAAGGCCAGACCATCGTGCTGGTGGAGCAGAACCTCGCCGCCACGCTGGCGCTCGCCAACCGCGCCTACATCATCAACAACGGTCATATCGTGCACGAGGGTCCGGCCGCCGAGATCAAGGCCGACCCGGAAGTGCTGCAGCGCTATCTGTCGGTGTGACGCCGCTCCGTCAAATCCCGGTGGCGAAGCGCGCCATCACCACGACGATGGCGACCTGCAGCGCGCCCTGGAACGCCACAACCCGCACGTAGCCCTTCATCCAGCGCGCGATCTTGGCGGGGTCGGGCGAGGGCTTCTGGATTTCGAAATAGAGCTTGAGGTTCATCGGCAGCAGATAGCCGAGGCCCTGGATCGTGAGCACGGTGATGATGGTAAGCGCCGCGATCACCCACCAGAATTGCGGATAGCCGAGCGCGAGGAAGCCGAGCCGCTTGGCCAGGAACCAGCCGGCGGTGCCGGTCATGATGGACAGCGTCGGCATCAGCACCAGCATGCGCGGCATCAGGCCGGCGACCATGGCACGCCGGGTCTCGAGCGAGACGCCGCGCATCACCCGGCCGACCACGAAGCCCATGAACAGGTCGATGCCGGTCCACAGCGCGCCGCTCATCACGTGCACGAAATTGAGGAACCAGAGGCTCGGTCCCAGCACCGCCGCCGCCATCACGGCCAGGCCGGCGGCGCCGGCCATGACGTAGGCGGGCCGCAGCGGCGACGCCACGGGAGCCGTCGACGCGCCGGCTAAAACGGAGTCGGCCATAAAGGCTTTCCAGGTCAGCAAGTCACCCCGCGGGCGACGCTAACCACGTCTCGTCGGCTTGCCAAGTCGGCTTGCCAAGTCGGCTTGCCAAGCCCGCCGCGGCGACGGCGCTAGATCGTGCTGACCGGTGAGGGAGACCACCAGCCGGCGCCGTCCCGCTCGCCCTCGGGCCGCCGCTGCTCGGCGCTTGCCAGGGTCCGCATGTGGCGCAGCACGAACACGCGGATCGCCGACGACATATTGGCCTGGTTGCGCTCGGCGTCGACCTTGCGCAGCAAGGCCGAGGTGCTGATCCGCTCGCCTTCCGCGATGTCGCGGAAGGCGTCCCAGAACGGCTGCTCCAGGCTCACGCTGGTCTTGTGGCCGCGGATCACGACCGAGCGCTTGATGATTTGCGATTTCATAAGGGTACCCCCGTGGGTCGGTTCCCGGATTAGCGCCGTGCCAGCGGCGACATGCCAACGCCGTCACAGGAAGGACGCCGGACCGGCGACCACCTAACGCGCAAGGAAAGCATTCGTTCCCGAAGGCTGGCTCAATTATGTGGGCGATTTGCGGGCCTGACGGGGGCGGCCGCCTCCACGACGGTCGTGTCGCATGCCGGACATTGGAACCTATCGAAGTCCGCGAGACCTTCGCGCCATCTGCCGGCCTGCATGGCAACCCCGCAGAGCGGGCAATGGCGGACGGCGGGGGCGGATCGGCGGCGTTTCGCCTTTGAAGACGGGCGCGCGCCGTGCAGCCTTGATCCAGATCAAAGCGAGCGGGCCGGCCGTAGCCCTAATTATCGACGCCCTTTCCCGGTGCAATCTGATCTATCTCAATGCCGGCACCGCCGGCCCGCCTCAGTGTACAATCAATGTGGCAGGAAATCTCGACAGCGCCCTTCAACCGGGACTTGGAACTGGCGGTCCTCGACCGCGAGGGCCCGCACGCCTTGGTATTTCCATGCCGGCGCATCGTCGGCGGTTGGATGAAGGTGGAAACGCGCGAGCGGATTGACGTGCACCCGACCCATTGGCGGGAATGGCACGGGCACGACCTGCTCGACGGGCAGCGCGCACACGGCAAGGCGACCGATTGAGAAGGCCGGCGGTCAGATCCGTCGGCGCTTGCGGTCCTTGGGACCGGGATCGGCGACCTTGGCCTCTTCCTCGGCCAGCAGGCGCTGCAATATGGCGCGGCGCCGTTCGTCGGTTTCGTTGGCCAGAAGCCGGCGAAAGTGTTCGACGTTCAACCGGGCGACTGTCCGGTCCATGACGTCCTCAAGCCCCCTTGTTGTCGTTCTTGCTGGCGTTCATGTCGGCGTTCATGTCGGCGTTCTTGGACGCGCATAGTAGCCGAGCGCGCGCGCTGCCGAAACCCTCCCCGGCGCAGGGGCCAAGCATTCTTTCCGGGCGTTCTCCGGGGGGCAGCGGCGGCCAGCCGTACTTGACGCTACTTTGCGTTTGCGGGCGCAGGGAACGCTTCGACGGTCTGCACTTCGCCGCAGGCCGCGCATTTGAAACTGTGCAGTTCGGGATGGCCCGCGACCGCGGGCGTCACCCGACTCAGTCGCATGGGCTCGCGGCAGGCTGGGCAGGGTTGCGAGGCGCTTGTGGACATGCCGCCACTAGACGGTGTTATCCGAGTACCGGCAACTCAGTATTTGCCCTGAGTAGACGGCCGCGCGGCGTTCGCCGGTGCCGCCTCGCGGGTCGACCTCACGGCTCGACGGCAAACCGCAGGCGCGCCGGCCTGTCGCGTCGGATGGGGGCGAATTCATGCGCGTGCTTCACCCGGGCGCGCGCGTTTCTGATCGGCAGCTGCTCGGGGGTCATCCAGTCGACGGTGCCGCACAGCGTGCAGCGGAAGATGGCGAGCGAGGAAGTGCCGCGCGCGGGCGGCAGGGTGGCGAGCATTTTCGCCGGCCCGCCGCAGTCGCCGCAATCGCGCAACGGGGCGCTCAATCCGGGGTTGATATCGATGGTCGCCATGGGTTCCTCGGCCGGCGCCACCTTGCCGGCGAGGTCTAAAGATTTTCTCATGCCGGTCTGTGAAGTTTTACCGATCGCACCGCCATCCACCGACCGCCGAAGCCGCCGCTCACGCCCGCGGCCCTGACGCGATCCAGGACAGGAACCCGCAGCCGACGCACCGGAAGATGTCGTAGGCCGGCTGGCCGACCCGCTTGGGCAGGTGCATGGCCGCCTGCAATACCTCGCCGCAGCGCGGGCAGGGATCCTGAGGCGGCTGCGGGGAGGGTCGAATTGGCGGCCTGTCCGATCGCTGAACACGGAATCCCCCTCGCTCCAACCGGTCATCGTTTCAGCGGCGGGGCCGCCAAGGCGCCCGGCCGGCTGGCTTTGGTGCGCGCCGCGCCCCCCAATGCGGCACCGTGCAATACCGCTGCAACAATGTGTAAGGTTTGCTGATCGTTCCCGCGCGGCGGGGAAAATTTCGCAGGCGACCGCTTTGGCGTCACGAGCCCGCTCGGCCGCCGGGCCGGAAGCGCCCGCAATGGATGGGACCGACACAAGGCGAAGCGGCCGGCACAAAAAAACCTCGGCGCAGACACGCCGAGGTGGGCCGATTTCGGCTTTTAGACAGGCAGGTCGCCCCCGCCGGGAATGAGTCATCATATGCCGGCGCGGCGGCCCTTGGGTGTAACGTTGTCGTAAATTCCGCCAGGGGGCCGCCGGGGCCGCGGGCAGCCGCCGCCGATGCCGGGCGGTTGCGTTAGTCAAATCCTCACGTTTTTGCGCGAGAATCGCGGCGCCGAAGAAGAGGACGCGTGATGGAAATCCGGGTCCAATTTCCACGGGAGCGTAGCCGGCCCACTGGCGCGGTGCGCCCGGCCGCGCACCGGCCGGTCGATCCCGGCGCGCCGGCGAACGACCGGCGCCAAAACGACCGTCGTGAAGACGACGGCCGCGAGCCCCAGCCGTCGCCGGACGCCGATATCGGCGGGCACGTCGACAAGACGGCATGAGGGGGGCGGTGCCGGACGAACCCGAACGAACCGGAGCGAGCGCGGCCCCGGCGGCCTCACGCCGTTCGTCTGGGCCCCTGACGGGGGCCCGGCAGCTTTGACGGCGGAATCGGCATCGCGTCGGGATAGTGAGGGCAGGCCGGAGGATCGAGATCCTCAAGCGGCCGTTTGAGCAATTCCACCGTGGCTTCCTAATTCCCTTAGCCAGATCGCGAAAGGTCGCCTTCGATCTTCCTCGCGTTCTCCGTCAATCTTCCTCGCGTTCTATAGTGTGGAAATGCCCGCATTCTTGGCACCAAAAGGTGACAAGCTCCGGGAACGGTCCGACTGACCTGCCACTGAACTTTCATCCAGCGGCGGTTAGAGCCTCGGCCAATGTTACGCCCTTCGGCGCGGTGAGTGTACCGGCATAGGCCGCCGGCGTTTTGTAGCCGAGCGAGGAGTGCGGCCTCGCGGTGTTGTAGTCGGCGACCCAGGCGCCGATGAGCTGGCGGGCCTGATCGAGATCGATGAACAGGCTCTCGTTGAGAAGCTCATCGCGCATCCGGCCGTTGAAGGATTCGATGTAGCCATTCTGCATCGGCTTGCCTGGCGCGATGTAATGCCATTCCACCCGGTGATCCTTTGCCCAGCCCAGGATCGCGTTCGAGGTGAACTCGGTGCCGTTGTCGGACACGATCATCTGCGGCTTGCCACGCGCATCGATGAGCGTACGTCAGCTCGCGAGCGACCCGTTTGCCCGAGATCGAGGTGTCGGGGATCGCCGCCAGGCATTCGCGCGTCACATCATCCACGATGTTGAGGATGCGGAAGCGCCGGCCAAGGGCGAACTGATCGTGGACGAAGTCGAGCGACCAGCGCGCATTGACCTTGGCCTCGACCAGGATCGGTGTGCGTGTTCCGACAGCTCTCCGCCGAGCCTTGCGCTTGCGAACCGTCAGCCCTTCCTCGCGGTAGAGCCGATAGATGCGGTTGATGCCTGAGGGCTCGCCCTGGTCTCGCAGCAGGATGAACAGCCGCCGGTAGCCAAACCGGCGGCGCTGGTTGGCGAGGTCGCGCAGACGGGTGCGCAGCTCGGCATCGGGCGGCCGGCGCGAGCGATAGCGGATCATCTTGCGATCGGCGGCAACGAGGGTGCAGGCCCGGCGCTCGCTCATCTGCAGGACGTTACGCAGATGAGCGACAGCTTCGCGCTTGGCGGCGGGCCCTACCATTTTTTTGTCAGAAGCTCCTTCAGTGCCGCCTGGTCCAGCATCGACTCCGCCAACAGCTTCTTCAGCTTGCGGTTCTCGTCTTCCAGCGCCCGCAGACGCTTGGCCTCCGACACGTCCATGCCGCCGTACTTGGCCTTCCAGTTGTACAGCGTGGCTTCCGAGATGCCGTGCTTGCGCGCCAGATCGGCCGTCTTCGCACCGGCCTCGTGCTCGCGCAGAACCGCGATGATCTGCTCTTCCGTGAACCTGATCCGCTTCATCGTCCGTCCCCTTTCTGAGGCCGGACTCTAACTCCGCGTGGAGGAAATAATCAGTGGCAGGTCAGCTTTCGGCGTAACGCGCACGATCTCCATTTCGGCCCCACACTCCGCGCAAGGCATGGACGGATCTTGATTTGTCTCGTCCGACATTCCCTCACCACCAAGCGCCCCCCAGTTAAGAATATTTCTAGTGGAGCGAATTTGACATTTGAGTCCCGCTTGCGGCAGGCTCGTTCTCAAATGTCAAATTCGAAAGCTCCACTAGTATCATATACTTGCTAGTGGTCCTTATGATTCCGACATTTGCTCGGGCGGGTGCCGCAGGGGGAAGCAAATGTCGGAATTGGACCACTAGTGTGGGTCCGGCGCACGTCGAAAATTTGATCGAGATCAAACTGCGCCACTGGTTACGGTAAAGTCGGCCGCTGAAGATCGAAACGGGCCAGTACCCAATGATGAAAGAGGCCGCCAACCGAGGCGGCGAAAAAATACCTCGGCGCGGGAACGCCGAGGCATGGTCGAATGATGGGCATATCCGCCCATCGGGGTATCCTCTAGATGGTGACGATCGTCGTAGGACGCAAGACGGTTGTGCCGGAAAAGGGACCGCTCTCAATTTCAAAAGGGGCCAGTGACTGTGGAAAGGGGCCAGTGCCCCCACCCCCAAAAAGAACATATTGCGAACTGAGAACAAATGAGGTACATTGCCTTCCACAGTCGATTCCGCGGGGCGGCCCAGGGCCGCGTTGTGGGACGAGGGAAGAACGGCCATAAGGAGCGCCAACGATGAGTCAGCCAGCCCTGCGTGTCGTCGAAGGATCGTCCATGGACAAGTCGAAGGCGCTTTCCGCCGCGCTCTCCCAGATCGAGCGTCAGTTCGGCAAGGGCTCGATCATGAAGCTCGGCAAGAACGACAAGACCATGGATATCGAATCGATATCCACGGGCTCGCTCGGGCTCGACATCGCGCTCGGCATCGGCGGCCTGCCGCGCGGCCGGGTGGTGGAAATCTACGGTCCGGAATCCTCCGGCAAGACCACGCTGGCGCTGCACACCATTGCCGAAGCCCAGAAGAAGGGCGGCATCTGCGCCTTCGTCGACGCCGAGCACGCGCTCGACGTCGTCTATGCCAGGAAGCTTGGCGTCAGCACCGACGACCTGCTGATCTCGCAGCCGGACACCGGCGAGCAGGCGCTGGAGATCGCCGACACTTTGGTGCGCTCGGGCGCCATCGACGTGCTGGTGGTGGATTCGGTGGCCGCCTTGGTGCCGCGCTCCGAGCTCGAAGGCGAGATGGGCGACGTGCAGCCGGGCAGCCAGGCGCGGCTGATGAGCCAGGCGCTGCGCAAGCTGACCTCGTCGATCTCGCGCTCGCGCACCATGGTGGTTTTCATCAACCAGATCCGCATGAAGATCGGCGTGATGTACGGCTCGCCGGAAGTGACCTCCGGCGGCAATGCGCTCAAGTTCTACGCCTCGGTGCGCCTCGACATCCGCCGCATCGGCGCCATCAAGGACCGCGACGAAGTGGTCGGCAACCAGACCCGCGTCAAGGTGGTCAAGAACAAGCTGGCGCCGCCGTTCAAGCAGGTCGAGTTCGACATCATGTACGGCGCCGGCGTATCCAAGCTCGGCGAACTGATCGACCTCGGCGTCAAGGCCGGCGTGGTGGAGAAGTCGGGCGCCTGGTACTCCTACGACAGCCAGCGCATCGGCCAGGGTCGCGAGAACGCCAAGACCTTCCTGAAAGAGAATACCGACATGGCGGCCCGCATCGAGGCGGCGGTGCGCCAGAACGCCGGCCTGCTCGAAGAGGCCATCGTGACCGGCGAGACCGCCGAGGACGACGACGAGGCCGCCGAAGCTTGAAAGGGTCAGGGCGTGACGGACGCCGGCGCGCAAGCGCTGCCGTCCGGCGCCGGGATGGCCGAGGAGGGGGCTGCCTTCCTCGCGGTCGTGCCGGCGCAGGAGCGCAAAGCTCCTGAAACGTCCGAGCCTGCCAAGCCTGAAGCCGCCAAGCCTGAAGCCGCCAATCTTGAAGTTGCCACGCCTGAACTCGTCAAGCGCGAAGGGTCCGACGCGGAAGCGTTGAAGTCGGAAGCGGTCGCGCCAGTGTCGGCGGTGACCGCCGGGGGCCAATCAAGCATCGAGCTGCAGGAGACCGAACCGGAAGAGATCGAACCGAAAGAGGCCGAATCCAAAGCCGAGGGCAAGTCCCGCGCCGCTCGCACGGCGGCACCGAAGGCCGCTGCCAAGGGGTCCAAGGGGCCGAAGGGGTCCAAGGGGTCCAAGGGGTCCAAGAAGGCGGCAAAGCCGCCGGCTGAGGCCAAGGCCAGATCGGCCGGGAACAAGGCGGCCAAAGGAACCAAGGCGGCCGGCGCCAAAGCCGCCGGTGCCAAAGGCGGCGCCGCCAAAACGAAAGGATCGTAAGCGTTTTTCGTAAGCGTTCGCGTTCTTGTGTTGAGTAACCACCCGGCGCGTAGTTGCCGGGACCAATTCAGGTCGAGGCCTGATCGTATTCGCCCCCGTCGGCACCCGGCTGCATAAAGTGGCCGCCACCGAGGACGGGGGCGAAACGCGTTTGGGGGCCTGGGAAGGCGCCCTTCGTCTCAGGCCGTGAGGCACCCTCGCGCTCCCCCGCGGGGAGAAGAGAGCTCGTGGCCGGCCTCGATGCATCGGTTCCCTTCCTGGACTCCTTGCCCCCCCGCCGTTAAATAGCAGCGGGATAAAAGCCAAGCCGGATGGGCATTTATGGCCCCTCGGGATGGCCCCTGGGGATGGCCCTTGGGCGGCGGTCCGCCGGGGCCGGACCCCTCGCGGGGTGAGACGGGGCGCCCGGCACCGGGCGGCCAAAACGGGCGACCAAAACGGGCGACAAAGGGACGACAACGGCGTTTTCATGAGTGGCGTCAACGATATCCGCAAGAGCTTCCTGGACTACTTCGAACGTAACGAGCATGCCGTCGTGGCGTCGTCGCCGCTGGTGCCGCGCAACGACCCGACATTGATGTTCACCAATGCCGGCATGGTGCAGTTCAAGAACGTGTTCACGGGGTTGGAAACCCGGCCCTACAACCGGGCGGTGACCTCGCAGAAATGCGTGCGCGCCGGCGGCAAGCACAACGACCTCGACAACGTCGGCTACACCGCGCGCCACCACACCTTCTTCGAGATGCTCGGCAACTTCTCGTTCGGCGACTACTTCAAGGAGCGCGCCATCGAGCTCGCCTGGAACCTGGTCACCAAGGAATTCGGGCTGCCGAAGGACAAGCTGCTCGCCACCGTCTATGTCGACGACGACGACGCCTTCAAGCTGTGGAAGAAGGTGGCGGGCCTGCCCGAGAGCAGGATTCTGCGCATCGCCGGCGCCGACAATTTCTGGGCCATGGGCGACACCGGCCCCTGCGGGCCGTGCTCGGAGATCTTCTACGACCACGGGGACCACATTCCCGGCGGCCCGCCGGGCTCGGCCGACCAGGACGGCGACCGCTTCATCGAGATATGGAACCTCGTGTTCATGCAGTTCGAGCAGCAGGCCGACGGCCGGCGCCTCGAGCTGCCGCGGCCGTCGATCGACACCGGCATGGGGCTCGAGCGCATCGCCGCCGTCCTGCAGGGCACGCACGACAACTATGCCATCGACCTGTTCGCGACCCTGATCCGCGCCATCGCCGACCTGACCAACGTCGATTCCGAGGGCCCGCAGAAGGCCTCGCACCGGGTGATCGCCGACCACCTGCGCGCCAGCGCCTTCCTCATCGCCGACGGCGTGCTGCCCTCGAACGAGGGCCGCGGTTACGTGCTTCGCCGCATCATGCGCCGCGCCATGCGCCATGCCGAGCTGCTCGGCGCCAAAGAACCGCTGATGTTCAAGCTGGTGCCGGCGCTCATGCGCGAGATGGGCCAGGCCTATCCGGAGCTGATCCGCGCCGAAGCGCTGATCACCGAAACGCTGAAGCTGGAAGAGACCCGCTTCCGCAACATGCTGACGCGCGGGCTCGCCCTCCTCGACGAGAAGAGCGGCAGTCTCAAGCAGGGCGACATGTTCGACGGCGACACCGCCTTCACGCTCTACGACACCTATGGCTTTCCGCTCGATCTGACGCAGGACGCGTTGCGCGCGCGCGGCATCGGCGTCGATCTTGCCGCCTTCGACGACGCCATGGAGCGCCAGCGCGAGAAGGCGCGTGCGTCATGGTCGGGTTCGGGCGAGGCGGCGCAGGAGGCGGTCTGGTTTCCCTTGCGTGAGAAGCTCGGCGCCACCGAGTTCCTCGGCTACGAAACCGAGAGCGCCGAGGGCGTGGTCACCGCGCTCGAACGCGACGGAAAGGAAGTCGCCGAACTGAAGGCCGGCGAAAGCGGCGCCGTCATGGTCAACCAGACGCCGTTTTACGGCGAGTGCGGCGGCCAGGTCGGCGACAGGGGCGAGATGCGCCGCGAAGGCGTGCGCGCCATCGTTACCGACACGCAGAAGAAGGCGGGCGACATGTTCGTCCACTTCGTCACGGTGAAGGACGGCGCGCTCAAGGTCGGCGACCCGCTGCTCTTGGAAGTGGACCACGCGCGGCGCGCCGGCATCCGCCAGAACCATTCCGCCACGCATCTGCTGCATGAGGCGCTGCGCCAAGTGCTCGGCGATCACGTGGCGCAGAAGGGCTCGCTGGTCTCGCCCGACCGGCTGCGTTTCGACATCTCTCACCCGAAGCCGATCAGCGCCGAGGAACTCTCGCGCGTGCGAAGACATCGCCAACGACATCGTGCTGCAGAACTCAGCCGTCACCACGCGGCTGATGGCGCAGGACGACGCCATTGCCTCGGGGGCGCGCGCGCTGTTCGGTGAGAAATACGGCGACGAAGTGCGCGTGGTAGCGATGGGCGAGCCCACCGGCAATGCCAAGTCCAATACATTGGGCTGGTCGGTGGAGCTGTGCGGCGGCACGCACGTCAAGCGCACCGGCGATATCGGCCTGATCTCGGTCCTGGGCGACAGTGGCGTCGCCGCCGGCGTGCGCCGCATCGAGGCGCTGACCGGCCGCGCCGCGCGCCATGCCGCCAACAACCAGATCCAGCTCTTCAAGACCGCGGCGTCAGAGCTGAAAGTGACGCCCGACGATATGCCGGCGCGCATTGCCGCGCTGCTCGAGGAACGCAAGAAGCTCGAGCGCGATCTCACCGACGCCCGCAAGAAGCTCGCCATGGGCGGTGGTGGCGGCGACGGCAAGGCCGACGGGCCGGCGACGGCGTGCGCGAGGTCCACGGTGTGAAGCTGTTGGCGCGGGCGGTCAGCGGCGTCGGCGTCAAGGAGCTGAAGGGCCTCGCCGACGAGGGCAAGAAGCGGCTCGGGTCCGGGGTCGTGGCCCTGGTCGCCACCAGCGAGGACGGCAAGGCCAGCATCGTCGTCGGCGTCACGGGCGACCTCACGGACCGCATTTCCGCCGTCGATCTGGTGCGCAAGGCCTCCGAGGTCCTGGGCGGCAAGGGCGGCGGCGGCAAGCCCGACATGGCGCAGGCCGGCGGTCCTGACGGCGCCAAGGCCGAGGATGCGCTGAAGGCGGTCGAGGCGGCGCTGGCGGGGTAGGTCCGAAAGACTGAAGGCCGCGAGGCAAACTCACTTCCCCTTTCCCACAAGGGGAGGAGATGATCGTCCAGTGTGTCAAGATAGCGTATGTATTTCATCTGGTTCCGCGCGCGGGCTGCATATAGATAGCACAGGCGCTGCGCCCACAGGTGTGAGCACCGGACTGCGAATCCGGGGGCAGGGGTTCGGATCCCTTCCGGCGCGCCAAATTCCCACCACATGATAGTAATGCGGCCGGTGGATCGGGATTCTCGGACCGCATTGCGCCGCCGCCCCAGGACCGCACCGTTGAGGACACGCGTCTCCCGATGAACGAACAAGACGAGCGTCTGCACCGCGCCCTCGCCGCCTATCTGCGTCAGGAGGTGCAGGCGCCGACTAGCGCGATCGCCGAATTCCTCGACGCCCTTCTGACCGACGCGCACGAACTCGAAGCCGAGTCGATGCTCGGCGACATCCAGCGCATGCATGAGGCGGGCCTGCGGCTCAACGGCTTCGTCAACCGGTTGATCGATGACGCGTCGTTCGGACGCCAGCAGGACGAAAGCGACCACGACTTCCACCGCCGCCTACGCCACGATCTGCGCACGCCGCTCAACGCCATCATCGGCTACAGCGAAATGCTGATCGAGGACATGGAAGACGGCGAGCATCCGCTGCGCGACGATCTCACCCGCCTGCGCACCGCGGCCGACGGCCTGCTCGGCCAGATCGCCGCCATGGTCGCACTGACGCGAGACCGGGAGATCGCGCCCGAACGCGACGCCGACCACGCCCGGCGGGTCGATATCCTCGCCGACGTCCTGCGCACGGTGCAGCCGCTGCACGCCAGCACTGCCGAGGGGCGCGTGCCGCCAAGCGCGGTTCTGATCGTCGACGACAGCGCCGTGAACCGCGACGTGCTGACCCGGCGGTTCGCGCGCGACGGCCATCGGGTCTCGACCGCCGAGGACGGCGCGGCCGCGCTCGCGCTCTGCGACGCCCAGGCGTTCGACCTGATCCTGCTTGACCTGATCATGCCCGAGATCAGCGGCTTCGAGGTTTTGACGCGGCTGAAGGCCGCCGAGCACACCCGCCATGTTCCCGTCATCGTGATATCGGCGCTCGACGAACTCGACAGCGTCGTGCGCTGCATCGAGGCTGGCGCCGAGGATTATCTGACCAAGCCGTTCGATCCGGTGCTGCTGCGTGCCCGCATCAACGCCAGCCTGGAGCGGAAATATCTGCGCGACCGGGAGAAGCAGTTCATCGCCGACCTGGAGCGCGAAAAGGGCCGCTCGGAGACCCTGCTGCTGAACATTCTGCCGGAAAGCATTGTCGGTCGCATGCGCGACGGCGAGACGTCGATCGCCGACCGCATCGCGGAATCGACGATCCTGTTCTGCGACCTGGTGGGCTTCACGGCGCTCAGCAGCACCCTCACCGCCGACCGCACCATCGACTTCCTCAACCGCATCTTCACCGCCTTCGACCGGCTCGCCGCCGAAGAAGGGGTCGAGAAGATCAAGACCATCGGTGACGCCTACATGGTCGCCGCCGGCATCCCGGAGCCACAGCACGACCACGCCCAACGCGTGGCCCGGTTCGCGCGCCGCATGTTGCAGGAGGTCAGGAACGTCGCGGCGGCGACCGATCTCGACCTCCAGGCCCGCATCGGTATCCACTCCGGCCCGGTCGTGGCCGGCGTCATCGGCACTCACAAGTTCATCTACGACGTCTGGGGCGACACGGTGAACACGGCAAGCCGCATGGAGTCCCACTCGGTGACGGGGCGCATCCAGGTCTCCGCCGCCACCGCCCGCGCGCTCGCGGGCCTGCTCCCACTCGAACCGCGCGGCGCAATCGAGGTCAAGGGCAAGGGGCCGATGGAAACCTTCTTCCTGCTGGAGGAATGACCCCTGCCGGTGCGGCGCGTGTCGCTTGAACTCGATTGAAGAAGCCGATCCTGCCTGATAGTTTGCGGTGGCTCGGCGACCGGCAGGGACGAAAGCGTGGGCTCCAAGAACGAGAAGGTCCTCGATACCGCGCAGGAGCACGCTCTGCTCCGCGCCACCTTGGAGAACATGGCCCAAGGCGTGGCGATGTACGACGCCCAGCACAAGCTGGTCACGTGGAACGAGTGCTTCGTTACCTATCTCGAGATGCCGGAGGAATTCCTCGGCACCGACCGCACCTTTTCCGACTATATCCGGTATCTCGGCGCGCGCGGCGAATTCGGCGACAACGACATCGAGGAGGAACTGGAAAAGCGCCTGCGGCTCCTGGAGACCTCGCATTCGTTCGAGCGCGTGCGGCCCGACGGCATGGTACTGGAGGTGCGGCGCGACCCCATTCCGGGCGGCGGCTTCATCGCCATCTATACCGACATCACCGAACGCAAGAAGGCGGAAGAAGCGATCCGCAAGGCCAAGGAAGACGCCGAGGCCGCTAGCCGCGTCAAGTCGACCTTTCTGGCCAATATGAGCCACGAACTGCGGACGCCGCTCAACGCCATCATCGGCTACAGCGAATTGCTGGCGGAAGACGCCCAGGATCGCGGCGACGAGGCCGCGCTGCAGGACCTCGAGAAGATCCAAGGCGCCGGCAAGCATCTCCTCGGCCTCATCAACGACATTCTCGATCTCTCCAAGATCGAGGCAGGCAAAATGGAGCTCTATTTCGAGCGCGTGTCACTGCCCGCGATGGTCGACGACGTCAAAATGCTGGTCGCGCCGCTCATCGAGAAGAACGGCAATATCCTGGAAGTCGAGTGCCCGCCGGATGTCGACTCGATCCGAACCGACGCGACCAGGCTCAAGCAATGCATCATCAACCTCTTGAGTAACGCCGCCAAGTTCACCAAGAACGGCACCATCGCGTTGCGCGTTTCGCGCCGGCAGAACGGTGATGGTCCGGCGTCCGTGACGTTCTCGGTTGCCGACAGCGGCATCGGCATGAACGAGGAACAGCTCGGACGGTTGTTCCAGGCGTTCACCCAGGCCGACTCCTCGACCACGCGCAACTTCGGCGGCACCGGCCTCGGCCTCGTCATCACCCGGCATTTCTGCCAGATGCTGGGCGGCGACATCGACGTCACCAGTACGGCGGGCCACGGCTCGACATTCACCATCACACTGCCCGACCGGCCCGAGAAGGCGGCGGCGGCGATCCGCACGCGCCTCCCGGCGGCCGAAGCGAAGCGCCCGCTTTCCGCCATTAAGGTGCTGGTCGTCGACGACGACATCGTCGTGCATGAACTATTGTCGGCCACGCTCGCCAAGGAAGGCTACGCCCTGCTGCACGCGCGCGACGGCGCCGAGGCGCTGGATATCATGCACAAGACGCCACCCGACATCGTCACGCTCGACGTCGACATGCCGAAAGTGGATGGCTGGTCGGTGCTCGGCACCATGAAATCCGATCCGGAAACCGAGAATATCCCGGTCATCATGCTCACCATGTTCGACGACCGTCATCTCGGCTTTTCGCTGGGCGCCTCCGAATTCATGACCAAGCCGTTGGATCGCACTAAGCTGCTGGCACTGGTGCGCAAGCTGGTGCCCACCGGCAAGAGCTCCGCCGTCCTCATCGTCGACGACGACCCCGACGTGCGCGCCATCGTCAAGGCGACGGTCGAGGGCAGCGGCATGCGTGCCGCCGAGGCGGCCAACGGCCGCATCGCACTCGAATGGCTCGACATGAACCCGCCGCCGGCGCTCGTGCTCCTCGACCTGATGATGCCGGAAATGGATGGTTTCGACTTCCTCGAACGCGTCCGCCAGGGCGGTAAGCTCACAGAGGTGCCGATCGTCGTGCTGACGGCGAAGGACCTGACCGAGAGCGAACGCACGTTTCTGACCCAGCGAACGCTGCTGGTCTTGAGCAAAAGCGGGCAGCCGATCGGCTCGCTCGGGCCGACGCTGGCAGCACTGGTGAGGCGCCATCATCCGGCGCCGGCCGAACCAGCCAAGTGAGGAGTGACGTTTCGTGAAGATTCTTCTGGTCGAGGACAACGAGATGAACCGCGACATGCTTTCGCGACGTTTGGTACGCAAAGGCTACGATATCGTCGTCGCCGTCGACGGCCGGCAGGCGCTCGACATGGCAGCCGCGGAGAGCCCCGACCTCATTCTCATGGACATGAGCCTTCCCGTCATCGACGGCTGGGAAACGACGCGCCGGGTGAAGGCCAATCCGGGCACGAAAGCGATTCCCATCATCGCGCTCACGGCTCATGCGATGGTGGAGGACAAGGACAAGGCGATCGAGGCCGGCTGCGACGACTTCGACACCAAGCCGGTCGATATCCAGCGGCTGCTCGGCAAGATCCAGGCTCTGCTCGACGGACATGCGGGCTGACGGCCTTCGGCCCTGGTCTCGATTTCATGACTGCGGCGGGTCGTGCTGATCTCGAGCCGGAACCGCCCGATCGATTGTGACTGTCAGATTTGGATTTGCCATGGTCGCCTTCCTTGGCCGAACCTGACGTGCATGCACCGGACCGGACCAATGCCCCTGGCAATGGGCGCATTGGTCATCTAAGGGTACGCCATCGGCGTCTGGGACGGCTTCTCGGACTGCTTTTTCGGCGTCTACTCGATTCTCGAAGGGATCAATGCGACGCTCATCCTTCATTCGAATTTGCCGCCCTTTAATGTCCAGCGGCAGCACGAGATGCTGAGGCTGGTCAAGGATGTCGAGCAGACCGCGCGGTGCGTTTGTCGCGGTGCGCGACCGAGCGGCATCGCCGGCGGCAGTTGGTCGTCAGCGCGCTTCCTGCAGTTTCCTGTTGTTCTCCAATAGGCGATTGATGATGAGCTGCATGACGGCATAGCCGAAAGAGTTGTCCTGGAAGAAGAGCTGCTTGGCCTTGCTTTCGGACAGGGCGTACAGCCGGCAATCGGTGCTGCACACGACCGTCGCCGTGCGCTCCTGATTGCGGGCAAAGACGCCGATCTCGCCCAGCACGGCGCCGGGTTCGAGCATCTTGCCGATCTCGGGGATTTCCAGAACCCCGTCCATCAGAAAATAGAGCTGGTCGGCCTTGTCACCTTTGCGGATGAGCGTTTGGCCGGCCGCGAAATTCAGCTCCTTCATATATGGCAGCAAGCTCTGGATCGGCAGGTCTTCCCGGTGCGCGTCGCGTACGTCCCGGACCAGGCGGTAAAACTGAACGAGCCGGAGCAGATTCACCGGAAACAAGACCGCATGGAGGATGAGAACAGGATACAGGTGATCGAAATATCCGTAGGCGCAGAACAGAACATTGCTGCCGAGCGCGACAATGCGGAGAGGGATCATGGTGGTCATGCAAAAGGTTGTCAGCACGGCGGCGGATGCCGCGTATCCCAAAAGCTCAACCCACGACATGGCGCCCTCTTGTTGCTTCAATCCCCCTCAAAGGGGTCGTACAAATATTGGCGCGGAGCAATGCCCGCGAGGCCGAATTGGCTGCGGAGAGGCGCTTGCAGCCGTCATTTCTTTTCTGTGGTGGGGCCGCCGAACAGGAAGCGCTGCGGGTGGTTGGCGAGGTCGACCACCGCCTTGTCGATGTGCTGCATGGCTTTTGTCGCCTCGGTGCCGACGTTCTTGATCTGCTCGTTAGCCGTCTTGCTGACCTCATGCACGTCCCGGGTGATCACCGCGGTGCGTTTGTTGAGATTGTCGCCTAGCGTATGGAACGAATCCATCGCTTCCGAACCGTTCTTCATCAGCTTGTCGATGCGGTCGCCGTTACGCTTCAGCGCCTCGGTGAAGTCCTCCAGGTTGGCGATTGCCTTGTGAAGGTTTTCCTGGTTCTCGTCGATAAGCGAATTGACCTTGTTGAGCGAATTCCGCACCGACTCCGAAAGGCCCTTACTGGCGTCGGCATTGGCCATCAAGGTCGGCGGCTCGCCGTTCTTGCTGACCAAGGGCGGCGCGCTCGCTAGCACGCCCTCGAGCGATATCGAGGCGATGCCGGTCAGTCCCGCGAAGTTGAGCGTGACGCGCGTGTCCTTGCGGATCGGGGTGGTCTTTGCGACAGCCATGACGACGGCGACCTGCGCCGGGTTGTCGGTCAGGCGCAGCGCCGTCACTTCGCCGACGCGGATGCCGTTGAACAGCACGGGCGCGCCGGGCTTCAGCCCTGTGACCGACCCGTTGAAGATCACGCGGTAGGTGGCGCTATCCTGTTCTCCTGCCGCATTGTGAAGCCAAAAAACGAAACCGAACGCGCCGACGATGACGGCGAACGTGAACAGCCCGATCAAGACGAATTTCGCTCTGTCCTCCATTTGTCGACTCCAGTCCTAACCTTTCACCGCGACATTCCAGTCGCTGTGGGCACGCGCGCCATGGAAATACGCCCTCAGCCACGGATGCTCCGACGCCATCATGACGTCCATCGTCCCGTCCGCGATGATCTTGCCGTCGCCCAGTACCGCAATCCGGTCGCAGGCCCGATGCAGGCTGTCGAGGTCGTGGGTCACCATCATCACCGAAATGCCGAGGGTCTGCTGAAGGGTGAGAATCAGCTGGTCGAATTCGGCGGCGCTGATCGGGTCGAGGCCGGAAGTGGGCTCGTCGAGGAACAGAATCTCGGGGTCGAGCGCCAGGGCGCGGGCGAGCGCGACGCGCTTGATCATGCCGCCGGAGAGCTCGGACGGGTGCTCGCGATAGACGTCGGGCTTGAGCCCGACCAGCTCCAGCTTGGTGATCGCGATTTCGGTGGTGAGTCGTTCCGACAGACGCAGGTATTCGCGGATCGGGAACTCGACGTTCCTGCCGACGGTCAGCGACGAGAACAGCGCCCCCTGCTGGAACAGCACGCCCCAGCGTCGGTCGATCGCCAGCCTTTGCTCGTAACTCGCCTTGTCGATATCGACGCCGAGGATTTCGATGCGGCCGGCCTGTTTCGGCAGCAGCCCGATGATGGTGCGCGCCAACGTCGACTTGCCGGCGCCGGAGGCGCCGACGAAGCCGAGGATTTCGCCACGGTTGAGGTCGACGTCGACGCCATTGAGGATGCGATGGCCCTCCAGCTCGACGACCAGGTCGCGCACGCGGATGACGGCTTCGGTCGCAGGCGGCGTCATCGGCTATATCCCGATCGAAGCGAAGAAGATGGCAAAGGCGCCATCGAGCAGGATGACCAGAAAGATCGATTTGACCACCGCCTGCGTCGTCCGGCTGCCGAGCGATTCGGCGCTGCCTTCGACCTTCAGGCCTTCGGCGCAAGCGACCAGCCCGATGATAATCGCCATGAACGGCGCTTTGACCATTCCGACCACGAAGGACTTGATCGACACGGCGTCGTGCAGGCGGGCCAAGAACACCTCCGGCCGGATGCCGCCGTAAAGCCAAGCGACCATGCCGCCGCCATAGAGCGCGGCCATGGAGCCGATGAAGGTGAGGATCGGCACCGCGATGACCAGGGCGATGATGCGCGGCAGGATCAGCACCTCGGCCGGATCGAAGCCCATGATGCGCAGGGCGTCGATTTCCTCGCGCATTTTCATCGATCCGAGTTCGGCGGTGTAGGCGCTGCCCGAGCGGCCGGCGACCATGATGCAGACGATCAGCACGCCGACTTCGCGCAACACCAGGACGCCGATCATGTCGACGACATAGATCGCGGCGCCGAATTGGCGGAAATGGAAGATACCCTGCTGTGCCAGGATGGCGCCGATCAAAATGGTCATCAGCAGAATGATTGGTACCGCGTTCCAGGCGACGCGCTCTAGATGCTTGACGGTGGCGTTGATGCGGAACGTCCTGGGATGAACGACGATGCGCCCAAACGCGACAATCAAGGCGCCGGCCATGCGCATCAACGACAGGATATCGAAACCGACCTCCGTCATGGTGCGGCCGACGCTCTCCAGCGTGGCGATGAGGGCGTTCGGCCGTGGCGCCTCCGGCGTCATCTCATGCGTGCCGGCGTGCACCTTGGCGAAGAGCTTGCGGTGATTTTCCGACAGTCCGGTGACCTGGGTGGCGCAGCCTCGGCTCTGCCAGGTACGAAGCGCGCGTTCGATGAGCCACGCGCCGTAGGTGTCGATGCGCTCGATCCGGCTCAGGTCGATGACAACTTGGCGCAGCGATGCGCGGCGCGTTGCGGCATCGAGAAGCGGTTCGAGCGTGCGCGCGTGCTCAGCGGTCCAGGTACCGGACCCGGCCAAGGCGAGGCCATCGCCGTGCACGCGGCCGATCAGAAAATGGCGTCGAGCGGCGTCATTATTTCTCGGTCGTCGAAATGCCATTACGTTCCGTCCGGAGCGCGTCGACCAGCCGTCCATGGCCTTGCGTGGCCTCGCGCCCAACCAAAGATGCTGTTTGGAATCCCTTGGTTTCCCCCGAAGCCAGTTGTTAGGTTAACATATTGGAAACGGGGCCGTATTTGTTTCAGCGCGAATGGTTAATGGCTTGCCTTGCGGTCGTTGCGCGCGGCGAGGTGCGGTCGGATGGCCTCCCGGCGCCGGATGCCGGGACCGGGACACATCGGGAGGCGCCGGCTGAGGCGTCCCTGGAGAGGGCCCCCGATCAAAAGGCGCTTTTTGTGACGCCGGTCACAGCCGCCGCCGGGGCATCCCAATAGTCTGAGCACCGTTGGGAGCGAGGGCTCCCGAGGTGCTCAGGGAGCGGACGATGCGTAAGACCATTTTGCTCGCGATTGCCACGCTGATGCTCGCTTTTGCGTCTCTTGCGACCGACCTGATCCGCGCCGACACCGGACCCAGGGCGGTGCTGACGCCTGCGGCCCCGGCGATCCAGGCGACCGACATCGCGAAGATCAAGACATTCGATTCGATCTGAGACTTTTCCCGGCCTTCTCAATCCGGGAAGGCCGGGCGCTTGGGCCTCCAACCCACCCATCCGACCAACTTGAAGCGGCTCCTTGTGGGCCGCTTTCTTTTTGCGTCCCCGGCGCCGTGGGGATTTATTCTTGTCCGAACGCCAGCCGGAATCCGCCTCTTTGTGACCGGCGTCACAGCCCCGGTAACGCTTTCTTAATAGGTTGATCGTCAACGGGAGCAAGCTTCCAGGGCCAATTTGGAGCGGCTTCCGGCCAACTCAAGGGAGCACGTCATGGGCAGCACCATCACCATCGGCCTCACGTTCTTCTCCATCATCGTCGGCGTCTGGACCGCCAACCTGGTCTGCTATCACCCGCAACCGAACCAAGGGGTGGATCCGCTCGCGCCGATCAACATCACGGTGGCCTGGAAGTAGCGGTTGCCAGTTGCCAGTGCTCACGATGCAGCCATTGGCGGTGGTTTCTGCTAGATTGCCGGCGAGCCGGGCCTGGCCGAAAGGCCCGGTCCGCGCGTCAGCTCGGGGCGAACATTGGCACGACCGTCGAAACCACTGCCGCCAAAGGCGAGCTTGCTGGCGGATCTCCCCGACAGCGTGTCGGCCGGGCTTCTCGCTGGCGCCACGCCGCGCCGTCTCGCCGCGGGTGAGGTCCTGTTTCTCGCGGGCGACCCCGGCGACGGCTTCTACCGCCTGGACGAAGGTCTGCTCAAGGTCAGCATCGCGTCCCCATCCGGCGGCGAGCGCATACTTGCCATTCTCGGCCCCGGTTCCGTCGTCGGCGATCTGACGATCCTCGACGGCAAGCCGCGTTCCGCCTCGGTGGGCGCGCTGCGCGATTGTACGCTGCAGTTCGTCAGCCGCAGAACATTCGACGCTTTTGCCGTCCGGAAACCGGAAATCTACAGATATCTTGCCAATATTCTCGCCACCCGCCTGCGCGACACCGATCAGATCGTGGCGGCCGAGAGCTTCCTGCCCCTGAAAGGGCGCGTTGCCCGCGCCTTGCTCGACCTAGCCCATGCCTTCGGTCAGAATGTTGGCGGCCGTCGCGTACTCATCCGTCAGAAGTTGAGCCAAAGCGACCTCGCCGCCATGGCCGGCATCGCCCGCGAGCACGTCAGCCGGACGTTGAATGAATGGATGCGCATGAAAGTCGTCACGCGGTTGTCGGGTTATTATTGTCTGGAAGATCCCGAAAAGCTGCAGCGAGAGATCGATCTCTGAGGGCCGTCGGGTCTTGAGGGGGCGGGGCGAAGCTGGCATTGCATTTGCGTCGGAGCCACTTTGGTGCGCTTGGATGCGCTTCGCGAAAGCCGCGGCGAAATTGGCACCTCAGCGGGAAACGGTTGTCGTCACCAACATATTTGGGGGGATCGATGGAGATCAGCACCGGTCTTGGTTACATTGGGGGGGGCCTGTACATCATTGCGGGGGCTCTGTACGTCGCCAGCCATTACATGAAGACCATGGTGCCGTTGCGCATTTGCGAGATC
The DNA here is from genome assembly GCA_963829755.1 of uncultured Pseudomonadota bacterium. Lineage (GTDB taxonomy): Bacteria > Pseudomonadota > Alphaproteobacteria > Rhizobiales > Xanthobacteraceae > Pseudolabrys. The sequence goes on from CAWHJV010000016.1 coordinate 446,330, forward strand.
GGCAGCAATGTTCTGTTCGTTACCTACGGTCTTTTGCATCCGTCCTATCCGACGATGGCGCTCTACGGCGTTCTGATCGTGCTGAATTCATTGCGGCTGTACGAAATGCTGGAGCTCGTCAAGAAAGTGCGCACCGCCGCGCAGGTCGATCTGTCGATGGATTGGCTCAAGCCCTTTATGCACAAGCGCACCTACAAGAAAGGCGATATCCTTTTCCACAAGGGCGACCCCGCTGCGGAGATGTTCTATATCGCCAGCGGCAACTGCCGCGTCGTCGAGCTGGGCTTGCAGATGAATCCCGGCCAGCTCGTCGGTGAGCTTGGATTTTTGACGCCGGAGCGCCAGCGAACCCAGACCGTCGAATGTCTCGAAGACGTTTCGATGCTGGTCATTACCTATGACAAGGTCAGCGAGCTCTATTTCCAGAATCCGACCTTCGGGTTCTATTTCCTCAAGCTCAGCAGCGAGCGGCTGCTGCAGAACGTCAATCGCCTGGAGGGCGAGTTGGAAGCATGCAAGGGCTTGATGCCGGCCCAATAGTGCCGTCGGCGCTATGCGCGAGCTGGCGGCGCGCGGGGGCGCCGGCATCCGCCCAATATGGCCATCATCGCCGCGGGCGATTTGCCAGACAGTTTCAAGCGAAGTCAGTGGTCGGCGATCCGGCACCGGTCCCTGACTTGCCGGGTCGGCCGGCCCGTGCGCCGGCGCGGAATTGAGTTCACCCGCGCGGAGCTCTCGGATATCGTCGATTTCATTATGGCGCGCGGCAAACCATGTGCCTGCTCTGGCGTTTGAAGGCGTGAAAAAAAGCGGCGCAATGCTGGTAAGACTGGGGCGGGAAGAGGTATTGACCAATCTATCATTGAAGGAAAGAGCCGAGCTCGCGTTCGGCAGGGGCGGCGCTTTCTGGCTGCGCGAGATTTCCGCGGGATTGAGTGCGGCTTCAGTGTTGCTGCCGATCTGCATTGCAGCAGGCGTGCTCGTTTTTGCCCCATTGGGGCCGTCGTACGTTTCCTACGGCGCGGCTGTCGGCCTTTTCAGCGCGATTGTTGTTGGCGCAATATACGGAGTCTTCGCGAGTTCGTCCTTTATTGTCGCATCGCCGATGTTGAGTTCGGCGATCATTTTGGCTTCGTTCGGCGCCTCACTGACTGATCGTGTGGGATTCGCGGGCAATCCTGGCCATATCCTGCTCGCAATTGTCGTGTGCGCCTTGCTGGCCGGGCTGCTGCAGATCCTGTTCGGATTGTTCCATGTCGGGCGCGCGATCAAGTTCACGCCGCATTCCGTCATGGCCGGTTTCAGGAACAGCGTTGGATTGCTGATTATCCTTAGCCAGATCAAGCCGTTCTTCAGCATCAGCGAATCCCTGCATCCCATCAGCATCGTTCACCCGTTGGCATTCCTTTTCGTCATCATCCTCGCGGTGACGCTTATCGTTGCCGACGGCCGTGCCAGGATGCCTGGGCCGCTTCTCGGTCTCATTGGCGGAACGTTGTGCTTCTACGGCATTCGCCTGATTTTTCCCGGGTTCGATATAGGGCGGATGGTCGGGACTCTTCCGGGCGCGTTTCCGTTGTCGCTGCCGATCCTGGGTGTCGCCGATGCGTCCGCGCGCGGCGCGCTGCTGTCGGTGGCGCCGCATCTTCTGCTCGCCGCCTTGGCGCTGGCCGCGATTATTACCCTGCAATCATTGCTGGGCTACCGCGTGGCGCAGAATTTGGCTGGACTACCGCCGCAGCCTGCGAAAGACATGATCGTACAAGGGATCGGCAATTGCGTGGCCGCGCTTGCGGGCGGGATTGCTGCATTGACGGCGGTGGTTGGTATCAATGCGAGTTTCCGCGCGGGTGGACGCACCCGCGTCGTGGGGCTCACGATGTCCGCGGTATTCCTCATCATCATGGTCGCGTTTTCCCCCGTTCTGGCGCGGATTCCGGTTGCCGTGTTGAGCGCTGTCCTGTTGCTCATCGGCGTGCAGCTCCTCGACCCCTGGACTTTCCGTCTGGCGGTTGACGTGGTGCGCGGATCCGGAGGGGGCGCCCAGCGGCATGCGTTGCAGGACATGCTCGTGGTTGCGCTCGTTATGATCGTCAGTATTGGCTATTCGATTATTGCCGGCGCCGGTGCGGGGGTGGCGCTATCGTGCGTAATTTTCATCGTCAATATGAGCCGACCGATCGTTCGTCGCAGGTATTTCGGCGATGAAATTTTTTCGAAGCGCGTGCGGTCGTCTGACGACATGACGCTTCTGCTCAGCACGGCCCGCGAGCGTGTGATTCTGGAATTACAAGGCGTTCTGTTTTTTGGAAATGCGGACGATCTTTCAAATCTTGTCACCGGCCTGATGAGAGATAGCAGGATGGTGTTATTGGATATGCGCGGCGTATCGGAAGTGGACGTATCGGGAATCAATATCATCGTTCAGTTGCTGCAGCGTGCGGAAAGCCAAGGCAAGACGGTTCTGTTTTGCAATTTTTTGCCGGAAGGGCTCAATGACTCTGCGCTCAAGAACACGATCATCCTGCCAGATGTCGACAGCGGCCTGGAATGGATGGAAGAGCAAGCATTGCGGCTATCGGGGACGCGCTCATCAAGCGAAGCGATCGCGCTCGATGCACTCGATTTGACCTTGGAGATGAGCGCCGACGAACTCGCCGTGCTGTCATCGAAAATGACGCCCCACGATTTCGAATCGGGTGAAGTGCTCTGCCGTGAAGGTGAGGACGCGGATCGAATGTGGGTACTGACGCGGGGTGTCGTCAGTGTGAGGTTGGGGGCGGAGCACGGCGGACGGCGCATCGCCAGTTTGGCCGCAGGCACCTCGGTCGGCGAAATGGCCTTGCTCGAGCCGGACCAGCGCTCCGCCACCGTGGTCGCGGACGAGGCGGTTTCGAGCTACGAGCTGAGCCGGGCGGCCTTCGAGGCGCTTCTCGACACGCACCCGAAAGTCGGGCTCAAATTGATGAAGTATCTTGCCCGCGAAATGGTTCGCCGCTTGCGGCTCAGCGATCGCGATCTGCGCAAGAATTGACGGCGACAGGCGGGCGCAATCCGCGGCGGGGTTGGTGCGCCATCTCTTGCTAAGTGGCGAGCGCCGGGAAGAACCCGGGCACGACCTTGTCCGGGTCAGCAAAGAAGATGTCGGACACCGAGATGGTGGAGCGCGCGGAGCCGTCCGCGGTCGGGCGGACCTTGGCGGCCGCTCCGGCCGGCAACGACGGCATTGCTGCAAGCGCGGGTGATGCCGCGTCGGGCGCGCTGTCGAGCGCCATGAGCGGCGTCATGTTGCGCATTTCGCTGTCGGCCAGCAGCGCCATGCGCTGATTGTCGAGGATGAGCCAGTGGCCATGAAGGCGCACGGCGGTGACGGCGTGATCCTCGTGCGCCAGACGGTTATGGAGGATGACCAGCCGCAGATCGCGGGCGGCCATGCCGGCCAGGCGCAGCGCCACGTATTTGGCGATGGCGTAGTCCTCGCAATCGCCGGCGCCGCTGGCGAATGTCGTCAGCGGCGTCGTCCAGACGTCCGCCGCGCCGAATTGGACCTCATCGCTCATCGGGCGGATGGCCAGGTTGATGGCGCGGTTGATTGTCCCGATGCGCGCGAGGCCCGCATGGGCACGTGCGGCGTCGACGATCGACATGAAACGCGAAGCCGCCTGTGTGCAGGTCGCGGGTTGCGCGCGGCAAAGCGCAAGCACCTTGGCTTCAATACGAATGACGGGTTGCAAGCGGTGCCAGCGCGCCGCGAGCCCGGAGTGGCGCGAGGCGGCCAGGCCGAAGGGCCCGCTCGGCGTGGCAGCCGGCGTAGCTTTCGGCAGTGGGTTGGCGGGCCCGATCGCGAGGGGCGCGGCGAGACCATGTGTGGCGACGATGGCGTTGAACTGCGGCGCGGTGCGCGCGGCCGCGTCGTCGCCGATGACGGCGAATAGACCGAAAGCCAGAAGAATACACGCGGCAACGCGTCCGTGCGATGAAAGCGACATGCTAACGCCCCTGCGCGCGGGGCGTTGCGCCGGCCTTCGTCGCCGATCTCATCCCCGTCGTGCAGGCGCTAGTCGTAGAGTTTCGGCTTTGCGGGCCCGTTAAGCGCGGGCGGAATGGACGTCTGTTTCGTCGGCGAGGGTAAAGGAGCGGCGACGAAGTTCAGTAAATTCCGAAATAACGGCGTCGCCGCGCCGGCAGGCTATGCTTAGGAGTTCGCTAACGACGAATGCCTTAGCGGCCGTAAACCATAGCCGGTCGAAGGGAGGCGGCGTGACGAATAACGATGCGATCAGAGATCGATGATCAGGCCTTCGCGCGCCGTGACGGTGCCGGGACGGGCGTCATCGGCGGCGGCGGCGACCCGATCCATGAAATCGTCGTCGTGAGCGGGGTCGTGGTGAAAGAGACAAAGCTGCTTGGCGCCAGCTTCGTTGGCCAGGCGCACCCCGCGCTCCCAGGTCGAATGACCCCATCCCGCGCGATTGACGATTTCCTGCTCGGTAAACGTGGTGTCGTAGACGATCAGGTCGGCATCTTTCGCCAGCGCGATGAGTTCCTTGTCGTGCTTGCCGGGAAATCCTTCGGTGTCGCTCAGGAGCGCGAACACGCGGCCGCCGAATTCGAGACGATAACCGGTACATCCATCCGGATGGTCGAGCGGTGCGGTGCGCAGTGTCATGTCGTCGAAAGGATGCAGCTTGTCGCCCGCGGTAAAGTCGTGGAATTCGATGGCCGCCCTGAATATCTCGACTTCCACCGGGAACAACGGCGAACTCATCAGCTTGCGGACGACTTTCTCGATCGTGCTTGCCGGGAGCAGGTTACCGGCCCAAAGCCGGATGCGCCGGCCTTCGATGAAAAGCGGCGCGAAGAAAGGCAGGCCGGTGATATGGTCCAGATGGCAGTGCGTCAGGAGGATGTCGACGATCTTGTCCGTGTCGTTGAGCGTATCGCCGAGCGCCCGCAGGCCGGTGCCGGCGTCGAAGACGATGACATGGTCGCCGCACCGTACCTCGATGCAGGGTGTGTTGCCGCCGTAGCGAACGGTCGCCTGCCCGGGGCAGGCGATGCTTCCCCTCACGCCCCAGAAACGTACACGCATCTAAGTGCGCCCCCCTGCTTGTCGCGCGGCCCGGTCGGTTGAGCCGCTGTATCGCTCGTATCGGGTCGGGGCATAACTAGCCCAGCCGTGCGCGCCGCGACAGGCCCTGCTGACAGAAGTGTTACCCATGCGTGGCAGTCGCGTCGTCCGGTTGTTCGCTCGGCGCGGCCGGTGCCGGCGCATCGGCCGCGCCGGTGCTCTTGCTCGCGCGGCGTGCGGCTTCCGCCGCCACCTCGCGCGCGAGTTCGGGATGATGCGCCGTGAAGGCGCGAAAGTCGGAGACTTCCAGGCTCAGCAAGGTGGTCGGCACGGTCGTAACGACGGTGGCCGTGCGCGGGCCGCCGTCGAGCAGGGCCATTTCGCCGAAGAACGACCCCGCGCCGAGGCGAACGGAATTCGGCGTGATCATGACCTCGACTTCGCCGGAAGCCACGAAATACATGCAATCGCCCGGGCGTCCCTTGCGCACCACCACGATCCGCTCGGCAAGGTCGACATGGCGCAGCATATGGGTCAGTTCGATGATCGCCGGCGGATCGAGATTGCGCAGGAACGGTACGCGCGTCACCAGATCCCAGTTGCGCACGAATGCGCGGCGGCGGTACTCGGTGGCAAAGCCGGTGGCGAGAATGCCGGTCCAGAGGCCGAACACCCCGAGGCCGCAGATCATGACGAAGCCGGCGATCAGGCGGCCGAGGGCGGTGTGGGGGATGGCATCGCCGTAGCCGGTGCCGGTGAGGGTCGTGACCGCCCACCACAGCGCCAAGGGCAGGCTGCCGAAATGCGCGGGCTGGGCCGTGCCCTCGAGCACATAGAGCGCGATGGCGGCGAACAGCAGTACGATCAGAAAGATCACAAGCACGCTGGCGAGCGGCTTGGCCTCCAGAGCGATGACGCGCTGGAGCAGCGACAGGCCCGGCGTGAAGGCGGTGAGCTTGAGCAGCCACAACGATGCCATCAGCCAGGCGCTGGCGGCCGGCACGCCGATCAGCAGGGCGATTGGGACCGGCGCGATCGCCAGCAGGTCGATCAAGCCGGCCGACGAGAAGACGTAGGCGCGTGCGGCCTTGCGGTCGGGCCTGGGCCAGGCCTTGACGGCCCATTCGCCGGCAAAGAAGGCGAGGCAGCACCAAAGCACGGTCATGACCGAGAGTCGGGTGTCCTGCTGCAGATGCGGCACCGTCGAAACAATCATCGCCAGCAGCCCCGCCGTCAGGACAAAGGCCTGCAGGATCCGAATAACATGGGCGCGGATATGGCCCATCTGGATGGAGGAAGCCTTGGAGCGGTGCGGCGTCATGAGCCTTACATCGGCAATTCAGCTTTGCATCGAAACGACGCGTCCGACGCGCCGGCGATTATGACAGAGCCGGGCCGGCCAGCCACACACAATCCGAACCGACGCGTTTGGCCGCGCGGCGAGCGCGGCCTGAAATGATGGTCAGGGCCGTGGGCCGACGCGGCATTTCTGCACATCGTGAAAATACAAGCAACATACGTTAAATAAGCTGCTGCTTACGACGTCCTAGTTTGCGGCCGGGACCGGTCTGGAGCCGGTTAATCCTAATCGTACCGATGAGTGCCGGTTGCACTTTTTGGGCGTGTTAATTGTTGCCGGAATGCAAAGAAACAGTGTAAATAAGCGCTAAACAAAACGGTCGGAGAGAAGCTGAAGCCGGTACCACTTGTCTGGGAGGCGGGATGTCGTACGACATTTCCGATTGGGGAACTCAGAGCTTCGAATTCAAGCCGAACGCCGCCTCCGATGGTACCGCCAGGACCGCTGTCGCGATCCATGAGGGCCCGCTCGGGCCGACGGCGGTCGTTCCGGACGCCCATCTCCTGTTCACCGCCCATTTCGAGCGCGCCGGCGCGGACCTGATCCTGCGCGGCGACCACGGCAAGGCCGTCGTCGTCCACGACTACTTCGCCTCCGATCATCCCCCGCAGCTGTTGTCGCCGGACGGCGCCGCGCTGAGCCCCGAGGTGGTGATCGCGCTCGCCGGCCCGCTGGCGCCCGGTCAATACGCGCAGGCCGCGCCCACGCCCTCCGGTGCCGAGGCGGTCGGCCGCATCGTCAAGGTCGTCGGCGACGCCACGGTCATGCGCAACGGCGTCGCGGTCACGCTCCATATCGGCGACGCCATCCTCAAGGGCGACGTGCTGCGCACCGGCGGCGGCTCGCTGGGCGTTACGTTCAACGACGGCAGCACGCTCAACCTGACGGCTCATGCGCGGCTCGTCGTCAACGAGTTCGTCTACGACGCGCACAGCACGAGCAATTCCGAAGTCCTCAATCTCGTCCAGGGCTCGCTGACCTTCATTTCCGGCCATGTCGCGCACCAGGGCCATATGAAGATCACCACGCCGGTCGCCACCCTGGGCATTCGCGGCACGGTCGGCGGCGTGACCGAAGCCAACGACGGCACGGTGTCGTTCTTCGTCGCCGAAAGCGCCACCGGCGCGGTGCTGACCGACAACCAGGGGCACGTGCTCGGTCAGGTGCTGCAGGACGGCCCGATGCTCGTGGTGCGGCCGGTGGGCCCGCTGAACGTGCTGGCGCAGGAGGTGCAGAAGACGCCGGCGGAGCTGGCCAAGGAACTGGCGATCGTCCAGCAGATCGTCAGCCTGCAGTCGGTGGGCCAGCAGATCATCCAGCAGGACCTGCAGCCGAACAACAATCCCAATCCGCACTCGATAGGGCATCCGCACACTCAGATCGAGATTCAGTTTCCCACCCACCTCACCGCCGATTCCGGCGGGACGGGCGGCGGCAGCGGCGGCACCACCGATAACGTCACGGCGACCGTTCATACGACGACGACCGATGACAACGGCACTCTCGTCACGGACACCACCGAAATCGTAACCGTTCCAACGACGACCCATACGGCGCCGGTGGTCTTTACCGCGTCCGCCGCGGTGTCCGAGGAGGGGTTGACGCATGGCATCGCCGACACGGCCGGCAGCTTCGATACGACCGACAGCGCCACCGCCACCGGGACCATTGCGGCCATCGACGCCGAACACGACCAGTTGACGTTTACGCTCGACGCGCCGAGCACGTCCCTCAAGTCGGGCGGAGTTGACGTGACGTGGGAAGGCGCCGGCACGAGCACCCTCGTCGGCCAAGCCGACGGGAACACCGTCATTACGATTGCGGTCGATCAGCATAGTGGCAACTACACCGTCACGCTGGCCGCGCCCATCGATCACAACGGTGGCGGCGAGGACGTCAAGAGCTTCAACGTGCCGGTGCACGTCTCGGATGGCGCGCTGTCGGGGTCATCGACCTTGGCGGTGAGTGTCGAGGACGACAGCCCGGTTGCGCCGGCCGTCACAACGAGTACGTCGTCAGGTGCGTCGCAGAACAGCGTCAATCTCGTCCTTGTCCTCGACATCTCGGGCAGCATGGGTAGCGACGTTTCCGCGAACGAGACGAGACTGGATCTCGCCAAGGCTGCGTTGCACAATTTGTTGACTTCGAACAGTGTCGATATCAACCAGGTGATGGCCGTGGCGTTTGGGACCGACGCCATTGTCCACGATACCCAGGGTTCAGTATGGACGAATGCCACGAGCGCGGACGCGTTCTTTTCCGATCTGACCGCCAATGGTGGAAGCACCCGATATGACGCTGCGCTCTCAGCGGTGGAGAGCCATTGGGGGGCAGGGCCATCTCAAGCGAGCCAAACGCTGGTCTACTTTATTTCCGATGGCGTGCCCGATAGTGGCCATGGCGCGGACACGTCCTCATGGGAGACCTTTCTCGCAAATCCGACCCACTCGGATACGCCTCACAGTGTTGACGCGTCTTACGCCATCGGCATCAGCACCAGCGCCACTGACTCGGACCTGATGCCGATCGCGTGGAAACCCGGTGATGCGAATTTTTCTCCAGTCGTCCTCTCGAGCGCGAGCGGATTGGACTCGACGCTGCAAAACACGGTATCGACGATAGCGCACAACATTTTCCACGAAGGCGCTGGCTTCGGTGCCGATGGCGGTCATATCCTTTCGGTGGCGGTCGACGGTGTCACTTACACCTGGGACGGTAACCATACGATCACCGAAAGCGGCTCGGCTAGTGGCACCATCACCGGGAATGCGATTTCGGTCGATACGGCCCATCAGGGTCATTTCGATTTCTACTTCGCCGACGGCAACGGCCATTCGGCTGGCGATTGGTCGTATCAGGGTCCGGATTCGACCCCGCAAGTGACGACCAACGAGGTCTTCCATTACGTTCTGACCGACAACGATGGCGATCACGCCGGCGCCAACATCAATGTCACGGTTGCCGGCGCCGATGCACCGCCGACAATCAGCACCGACGGCCTGCACACCTCGGACTTCGGCCAAAGCAGTACGGCCGTTACCGGCATTTCTTTTTCCGATTCGGATGCCGGCACCAACCCGCTCACCGTGACGATGACAGCAGAGCATGGCACGCTGGCGTTTGCGCCGAACGATTCCGGCCTCGTGTCCGATACCAGCAATGGCACCCTAACCGCCACGGGCACGCTCGACACAATTAATCAGGCTTTTGCGGCCGGCGTAGTCCATACGCCACAGGAATCATATACTGGCACCAACGAAGTTACGCTGACTATTGATGACCAGCATAACGGTTCGGATACCCTGCATTTCATTTTCAGCGAGGCGAACTCGCCATCGAATACGCCCGTTCATTTGGATGGAACGAGTGGAAAGGACATGATCTTCGCGAGCGGCAACGCCGACGTGATGACTGGAAACGGCGGCAACGATACCTTTGTGTTCAAGTCCGCCTTGGATTCGACTCCGGGGTCGACCGGCGGTCACGCCCATTACGACACCATCACCGATTTCACCCACGGCTCCGACCATATCGACCTCAACGCGATTTCCGGCGCATCGGCGGTCCAGGGCCAGGTCGGCACGGCCGATACGGTGAATGCCAACAGCATCAGTTGGTACGTCGACAATGCCCATAATCAGACGGTCGTCTACGTCAACACCGACGGCGCCGCCAATCATGTCGACATGGAAATCCATCTGACCGGCACGAACATCGATCTGACCGGCAGCGACATTCTTCACCACACCGTGGGGGCTTGAGGCGCGCGGGCCTCGCGGTGGCGGACGGGTGCTGTTCTTCGCTCAAAATTTCACCAATGCCGCGCCCCATGGCGGCTGGCGGGGCGGGTGGCGGGTGTTAACTCTGCCGGTTCCCGCGGTGGCGAAACAGCGTTCGGCGTGGCATAATTCCTAAGCGATGCCCGAAGGGTAATCGGGATGAATGGGGATGGTCGGCGCGGGGCATTTCTCCTGCGCGATCGGGGGACTAGCTGATGCAAGCCAGCCAATCGCGTCCTGGCCACCATTCCCCGCGCTCCGAGCTCTCCGCGGCGCTCGCGAGCTGCCGCGGCGCTTTCGTCGGCACCGCGCTGATCAGCGGCATGAGCAACGTGCTGATGCTCACCGGCGCGATGTTCATGCTGGAGGTCTACGACCGCGTCATCCCGAGCCGCAGCATGCCGACCCTGGTGGGGCTCGGCATCCTGGCCGCCGGCCTGTTCACCGCGCTCGGCATCCTCGACGGCATCCGCGGACGCGATCCTGTCGCGCATCGGCGGCGCGCTCGACGAGACAGTCAGCGGCCGCGTCTACGACCTGCTGGTGCGCCTGCCGGTGCGGGCGGGCAGCCGCAGCGAGGGCGTGCAGCCGATGCGCGACCTCGACGCCATCCGCTGCCTATCTCTCCAGCCTCGGTCCGGTCGCGCTGTTCGACCTGCCCTGGATTCCGCTCTACCTCGCCATCTGCTTCGCCTTTCATCCGTTGATCGGCTTCACCGCGCTGGGCGGCGCCATCGTCCTCATCATCCTGACCCTGTTCACCGAAATGCTGATGCGCGCACCGACCCGGGCGGCGACGGCGGCGGCGGTGGCGCGCAACAGCCTGGCCGAGACCAGCCGGCGCAACGCCGAAGCGTTGACCGCCATGGGCATGGTCGGCCGCATCGCCGAACGCTGGGGCGAGGCGAACCGCGAATACATGCGCAGCCAGCGGCAGGCGAGCGACGTCGGTGGCGGGCTCGGCGCCACGTCCAAGGTGCTGCGCATGATGCTGCAGTCGGCCGTGCTCGGGGTCGGCGGTTATCTCGTGATCCACCAGCAGGCGACCGCCGGCATCATCATCGCCGGCTCGATCCTGAGCGCGCGCGCGCTGGCGCCGGTCGATCTCGCCATCGCCCACTGGAAGGGATTCGTCGCCGCCCGCCAGAGCTGGCATCGGCTGAACCGGCTGTTGGCGGCCTTGCCGGCGCAGATGGCGCCGATGTCGCTGCAGGCGCCGCGCCACAGCATCGCCGTCGAGGGCGTTGCGGTCGCCCCGCCGGGGGTGCAGCGGGTCGTCGTGCAGGATGTAGGCTTCAAGCTGGAGGCCGGGCAGGGGCTCGGCATCATCGGGCCCAGCGGCTCGGGCAAGTCGTCGCTGGCGCGGGCGCTGGTGGGCGTGTGGCATCCGGCGCGCGGCAAGGTGCGGCTCGACGGCGCCGCGCTCGATCAGTGGTCGGCGGAGGCGCTTGGCGCGCATCTCGGATATCTGCCGCAGGACGTCGAACTGCTGGCGGGCACGGTGGCGCAGAACATCGCCCGTTTCGAGGCCGAGCCCGATTCCGAGGCCGTCATTGCCGCCGCCAAGGCCGTCGGCGTGCACGACATGATCGTCAACCTGCCCGAGGGCTATAATACAGCCGTCGGCGAGCACGGCGCCGGCCTGTCCGCCGGCCAGGCCCAGCGCGTCGCGCTTGCCCGCGCGGTCTACCGCGATCCCTTTCTGGTGGTGCTCGACGAGCCCAATTCCAACCTCGACTCCGAGGGCGACGAGGCGCTGACCCGCGCCATCCTGGGCGTGCGCGAGCGCAAGGGCATCGTCATCGTGGTCGCGCACCGGCCGAGCGCCATCGCCGGTGTCGACAAGATCCTGGTCCTGAACCAGGGCCGGGTGCAGGCGTTCGGCCCCAAGGACGAGGTGCTGGCCAAGGTCCTGCAGCGGCCGGTGTCGGCGCCGACACCGCTCAAGGTCGTGCCGGAAAGCGGAGGCGCCGCGTGATGTCGGGCGCCGAGGGCCGCGAAGCCAGGAACGCGGCGCGCGCCCGCAAGCGGGCAAGCGCGCAGGCGTCGATCCGTCGTCACCTGTTGGCCGGCCTGCTGATCGTGTTGCTGCTTGGCGGCGGTGTCGGCGGCTGGGCCGCCACCACCCAGATCGCCGGCGCGGTGATCGCGCCGGGCTCGATCGTTGTCGATTCCGACATCAAGAAAGTGCAGCACGCCACCGGCGGCATCGTCGGCGAGCTGTTCGTGCACGATGGCGATCATGTCAATGCGGGGCAGGTTCTCGTCCGCCTCGACGAGACGGTGGTGCGTGCCGACATGGCCATCGTTTCCAAGAGCCTCGACGAGCTCGCCGCCCGCAAGGCGCGCCTCGAGGCCGAGCGCGATGGCGCCACGTCGATCACGTTCCCCGCCGACCTGATGGCGCGCAAGAACGATCCCACCGCAATGGCGGCGATGGCTGGCGAGGTCAATCTTTTCAACTCACGCCGGGTGGACCGCCGCGGCAAGAAGGCGCAATTTGAGCGGCGCATCGAGCAGTTGAACGAGCAGATCACCGGTCTCAAGGCGCAAGAGGCGGCGAAATCGAAAGAGACCGATCTCCTCCAGCAGGAGCTTGCGGGCGTGCGCAAGCTTTATGCCAAGAAATTGGTGCCGCTCACGCGCCTGTCCGCGCTCGAGCGCGCGGCGGCGCGACTCGACGGCGAGCGCGCCCAATTGGCGGCGGCGGTCGCCCAGGCGAAGGGCAAGATTTCCGAGATCGAGCTGCAGATCATCCAGATCGGGCAGGATCTCAACAATGAGGTCGCGAAGGAGCTGCCCGACGTCGAAAGCAAGATCGGCGAGCTCGTCGAGCGCAAAGTCACCGCCGAAGATCGCTTGAAGCGCACCGACATCCGCGCGCCGCAGGCCGGCACCGTCTTTCAACTGACGGTTCACACCGTCGGTGGCGTGATCTCCGCGGGCGAGCCGATCATGTTGATCGTCCCGGACGGTGAGGATCTGCAGGTCAAGGCCAAGGTCAAGCCGCAAGACATCGAGCAGGTCCGGGTCGGCCAGTCGGTCATGCTGCGCTTTTCCGGACTCGATATGCACAGCACGCCGGAAATCGACGGCACCGTGACCCGCATATCGGCGGACACGTCGACCGACAAGCGGACGGGCCAGCCCTACTACACGATCCGCATCGCATTGCCTGCGGCGCAGATCGCGCGCCTTGGCGGCGTCAAGCTGATTCCCGGCATGCCGGTGGAAGCCTTCGTGCAGACCGGCGAGCGGACGGTTATCTCCTATCTCATGAAACCATTGCATGACCAATTCATGCGGGCCTTCCGCGAGCGGTGAGGAGCCGTCACCGTTGACAGGGAAACGCGACCAATCACGTGGGCTCGGCGCCGAGCTGAGCGACGCCTGGGGTGATCGGCGCTGCGAAGGCGGTCGCCCGACATGAAGAAGCTCGTCCGGCTTGCGCGAAAGATCGGCCTCGGCCGCGCCGTCTGCCTGGTCATGCTGGCCGGTCTGGTCATGCTGCGCGTCTGGGACCCGTTGCCGCTCCGGGTGGTGCGGCTGCGCACGTTCGATTTCTATCAGCGGATGGCGCCGTTTCAGCCCAAGATCCATCCGGTCGTCATCGCCGACATCGACGAACGAAGCCTGAAAACCTATGGCCAATGGCCGTGGCCGCGCACGCTGCTGGCGGCGCTGGTGACGAAGCTGACCAAGCTCGGAGCTGCGGCGATCGGCTTCGACGTGATGTTTCCCGAGGCCGACCGCATGTCGCCGGCGCATCGCCGCTCAAAGTTTCCGTGGCCTCGACGCGAACACCCGTGCCGCGTTGGAGAAGCTGCCGAGCAACGATGCGGTGTTCGCCGCGGCGATCCAGCGCATCGCGGGTCGTGCTCGGCGAGTCGGGGCATTATCAGCCGGTGCCGAACACCAGCGGGCCACCGCTGACCGCCGGATTTGCGCTGATCGGAAAGGACCCCGGCCCCTATCTCATCACCTATCCGGGGCTCATCCGCGACATTCCGGTTCTCGAACAGGCTGCCGCCGGCCATGGGCTGCTCAACATCCAGACCGATCCGGGCGGCATCGTGCGGCGGGTGCCGCTCGTGATGAAGGCGCAAGGCGCGATCATGCCGGCGCTGACGCTCGACATGCTGCGGGTCGTCACCCGAAGCGGCGCGATCCGGATCAAGACCGACGCCGCCGGTATCCGCGGCGTCGCGGTGCCCGGCCTGGCATTGCCGACCGATCGCAACGGCCAGCTCTGGCTCCACTTCGGGCCGCACGACCCGCATCGTTACGTCTCGGTCCAGGACATCCTGCAGGGTCGCGTGCCGGCCAGCCGGATCAACCGGCGGCTGGTTCTGATCGGCACGTCCGCGGTCGGCCTGCACGACATCAAGACGACGCCGGTCGATCCGGCGATGGCGGGCGTCGAGGTCCATGCCGAGGCGCTGGAAAACATGCTCACGAATTCCGCCCTCGACCGGCCGGACTATGCCATTGGCGCGGAGCTGGCGGCGGCGGTCTTGTTCTGCCTTCTGGTCATCGTGCTCGCTCCCATCCTGGGCGCCGGCATGATGCTGGCGCTCGGTGGCGTGGTGGCGGCCGCCCTGGCGGCCGGCTCCTGGTATTTCTTCGTCGCGCGACACCTGCTGTTCGATGCGACCTTTCCGCTGCTGTCCAGCCTGCTCATTCTGTTGACGCTGGTGTTCTTCAACTATTTCCGCGAACAGCTCCAAAAGCGCCGCATCCGTCTTGCGTTCGGTCAGTATCTCGCGCCGTCGCTGGTCGAACAACTCGCGCACTCCCATGACAATCTCGTCCTCGGCGGCGAGGAACGGAAGATGACGATTCTTTTCAGCGACGTGCGCGGCTTCACCACCCTTTCGGAATTCTACAAGGACGATCCGCAGGGACTTACCTCGCTGATGAACCAGTTCCTCACGCCGATGACCAATGCCATTATCGATCACAACGGCACGATCGATAAATATATCGGCGACGCCATCATGGCGTTCTGGAACGCGCCGTTGCCCGATCCCGCGCAGGAGTTCGACTCCTGCCACGCAGCCCTGGAGATGCTGCATCGCGTCGAGGTCCTGAACCAACGCCGCAAGCAGGAAAGCGCCGCGGCCGGCCAGGCATTCATCCCGATCAAGATCGGCATCGGCATCAACACCGGGCCCTGCGTCGTCGGCAATATGGGCTCCGATCTGCGGTTCAACTACTCGGTCCTTGGCGACACCGTCAATCTGGCGTCGCGCCTGGAGGGGCAGACGAAGACATATGGCGTTGCCATCGTCGTCGGCTCAAAGACGGCGCAAGCCGTGCGTGAGGCGTTCGCCATCGTGGAGCTCGATCGCATCGCGGTGAAGGGAAAGAAGCAGCCGGAGACCATCTACGCGGTATTGGGCCGCGCGGAGATGGCGCAAAGCGACGGCTTTCGCCGGCTTCGACAGGCTGTCAACGAAATGATCGCGTGTTACCGGGGGCGCGATTTTGACGGCGCCTCGGCGGCGCTTGTTCGTTGTCGCGCGGCAGATCAAAGCTTCGGCCTGGATGGCTTATTGAGCCTTTATGAGGGCCGTATCGACAGCTTTCGCACGAATCCACCGCCGGCGGATTGGGACGGCGTTTTTGTTGCGGACACCAAGTAGGTTCCAGGCGGACGGCCCGCCTGACAGCGGAGCGACCTCAAGCGAAATGGAAGCTGACAGCCGCTTTTGGCCGATTCGGTTCTCTAATTCCGGGTCTAGGTGTCTAGCTCTCCACCAACATCCTTGCCGGGCCCACTGTTCTCTCCGCGGTAGGGGCATGCCCTCCGCACGACGACGCTGGCGGAGCAATGTTGAAAGCGCGGGTGCCCCTTTTCGGGGTGCACGCAAAGAATCGGGCGATCTCACCAACGCCACCGTCCGGGCCGGGACGTCTCTTCCCCCGAGGCATGGCGGGGGGGTCGCCAGTCCAACGCTTTTGGGTCAGCCGCTGCGAGATGAATTCGTCAAGAAACAGGTCGAACCGATCTGCGATGATCCGCCGTTTGCTTTCGCGCTTCTCGGCGGCAGGAGTCCGGCCATCGAGCTTCGCAGCAATCACCTTCTGAGCTGCTATTCTAGCCTGATGGAGCGTGACGCGCCGGAATGGGCCGATCGTGTACTTCCGGAGCTTCGACCTGCTCCCCCAGTTCGATAGAGCACGATGAGGACTTTACGGCCTTTCGGTGTAGCCTTCACGCCGAAGCCCGGCAGGGCGGCGTTCCAATAGACGACGTCTGAAGCCGCCTTCGGCAATGCGTCGATGGCGGTCTTTGTCGGTTTGATACGAGGCACGGCGTAGCTCCACGAGTGCCGCGACCTGAAGTCCGCATAGGTAGCTCGGCAGATGAAACCGGGGGAACGGTCGCACCTCTTACTCCACGCAAACTCTAACAAAGTCAATCGGTTATGACGCGCTGGCCGTCACTGTCCATCTCAGGATATGAATAGCCCGAAAACACAAGGGGAGCGGGTTGCCGAATTTGCCGCAGCGGGATTGCCTTAACGCAACGGCGCCGGCTGGCCATCCGGTATTGGCGCCTCGAACGCGTAACCGTTTGCACGCAACCACGTAACACGGGACTGGCAACCGTGCTGCACGCGGAAGGGCTCAAGGGCCTCATCATCTTCCTGGTGGTCGCCGGCGTCATCGTGCCGCTGTTCCACCGCGCGCGCATCGGCACCGTGCTGGGCTTCCTGATCGCCGGCGTCGTGTTGGGGCCGCAAGGGCTCGGCCGTCTCGCCGGCGCGCACCCGTGGCTCACCTACGTCACCTTCGACAATCCGGAGCAGGGTGCCGCGCTCGCCGAGTTCGGCATCGTCGTGCTGCTGTTTCTGCTCGGGCTCGAACTGTCGCTGCAGCGCCTCTGGCAGTTGCGCCGCTACGTGCTCGGGGTCGGCCTGGCGCAGGTCGCGCTCAGCACGCTGGCGATCGGCGCCAGCATCCGCTTGTTCGGCGGCGCGCCGCCGGCCGGCATCGTACTGGGCCTGTGTCTGGCGCTGTCGTCGACGGCGATCGTCATGCAGCTCCTGATCGAGCAGCACCGCGCCGCCAATCAGGTCGGCCGCATCGCGCTCTCGGTGCTGTTGTTTCAGGATTTGATGGTGGTGCCGATCCTGTTCGTGGTCAACGTCCTCGGCGGCAGCAAGGACATCGGCGGCGCCGGCGTCCTGCCGCTGGTGCGGCCCTTCGCAGAAGCGCTTGCCACGGTGATCGTCATCCTGCTGGTCGGCCGCTACATCGTGCGGCCGCTGTTGCGCTCCGCGCTACGCACCGGCAGCCGCGACCTGATCATGGCGATCACGCTTTTGATCCTGGTGGTGTTCTCGGTCGTCACCGGTTTGGCCGGGCTGTCGGTGGCGCTCGGCGCCTTTCTCGCCGGCCTGCTGCTCTCCGACAGCGAGGTGCGCCACAACATCGAGGTCGATCTCGAGCCGTTCAAGGGCCTGCTGCTCGGCATCTTCTTCATCAGCGTCGGCAGCAACATCGACGTGATGCGCATGACGCCCGATGCCGGCTGGATCGTCGCCGGCGTCGTGGGGCTGCTCGGCGTGAAGGCGGCGATCCTTTACGGCGTTGCACGCGCCTTCCGCGTGCCGCGCCCGGACGCCGCCGAGGTGGCGTTGCTGCTGGCGCAGGCCGGCGAGTTCGCCTTCGTGGTGATCGCGGTGGCGGGGCCGCTGCTGCCGCCGCGGCTCGCCGCCGGCGCCGTCGCGGTGGTGGGCTTGAGCATGCTGGCGACGCCGCTGCTGGCGTCCGCCGCGCGCCGGCTGTCCGCGCGCCTGTCGCAAGCCGAGCATGGCGAGCACGCGCCGGGGCGGGACCTCGCCGAGTTCGACAACCACGTGGTGGTCGGCGGCTTTGGCCGGGTGGGGCGGCTCATTGTCCAGGCGCTGGAAGCCGAGAACGTGCCTTACGTCGCGCTCGAGACCAATGGCGAGCGGGTGGCGCGCATGCGGCTCGAGGGCCGGCCGGTGTTTTTCGGCGACGCCGGGCGGCCGGAGTTGCTCGAGCGGGTCGGCGGGGCAAGGGCGCGCGCCTTCGTGGTCACGCTCAACAACCCGCTCGCCGCCGAGCGCATGGTGGCCGCCGCGCTGAAACTTAACCCCAAGGCCATGATCTTCGCCCGCGCGGCCGACCCCGCGCATGCGGTTCGATTGCTCGACTGCGGCGCCGTCATCGTCATCCCGGAAACGGTGGAGGGCGCCCTGCAACTCGCCGCCCGCCTGCTGGAGGGGCTGGACGTGCCCGACGAAACGGTGATCGAGCGGGTTGCCGCCATGCGCGCGGCGGAACTCGGCCGGCTCGTCAAGGATGCGGCCAAGGACCCGGACCCGGACAAGGATGCCGGCGTGGACGCCGACAAGGCGCCCATCGCGCCCGCCGCGGACGATTTGACCGAGCGCAAAGGCGCGGACGGCAATCTGCCCTAAAGTATTTGCCGTTAGGATAAAGACGGATGGCTAGCGACCCGCTCAAGGAGCTACGGCGGCGCGTCTACCAGGTGCTTGAACAGGGCCCGGTCGGCGACCGTGTCAGTATCATCGTCGACCGTGCGCTGGTTACGATCATCCTCGCCAACCTGGTCGCGGTCGCGCTCGAGACGGTGCCGTCGGTCGAAGATCGGTATACCACGCTTTTCGCGGCGATCGAGTACGTCTCGCTCGCCGTCTTCACGGTCGAATATTTCCTGCGCGTCTGGTGCGCGGTCGAGCACGGGCGCCACTGGGGCCTGACGCCGACGCGGGCGCGGCTCAAATATATCGTGAGCCCCGCCGGCATCGTCGACCTCATTGCGGTACTGCCGTTCTGGCTATCGCCGATCCTGCCCGCGGACCTGCGCGTGGTGCAGGTGTTCCGCATCGTGCGCTTCTTCAAGATCACGCGTTATTCGCCCGCTATGCGCTCGCTGCTCGACGTGCTCTACCGCGAGCGGCGCGGGCTGTTCGGCTGCCTGGTGATCGCGCTCGGCATTGCGCTCGTCTCCGCCGCGGCGATGCATCTCGCCGAGGGCCGGATCCAGCCCGACAAGCTCGGCACCATTCCCGACGCGCTGTGGTGGGCGATCGTGACTTTGGGCACCGTCGGCTACGGCGACGTGGTGCCGATGACGGCGCTGGGCAAGCTGATCGCCAGCGCCACCATTTTTGCGAGCGTGATCATGATCGCGCTGCCGGTCGGCATCATCGCCACGGCCTTCGCCGACCAGATCCACCGCCGCCAGTTCGTCGTCACCTGGAGCATGATCGCGCGCGTGCCGCTGTTCGCCGAGCTCGACGCCGCCGAAATCTCCGACATCATATCGTTGCTGCGCGCACGCGTGGTGGAACCGGGGCAGGTGATCGTGCACGCCGGCGATCCGGCGCACTCGATGTATTTCATCGCCGCCGGCGAGGTGGAGGTGGCGTTGCGGCGAGAGAAGCTGCGGCTCGGGCCCGGCCAGTTCTTCGGCGAGGTCGCCGTATTGCGCAAGGCGCGCCGCTCGGCGACCGCCACCGCGCTCAGCCGCACCAACCTGCTGGTGCTCGACGCCCAGGACTTGCACGCGCTGATGGAGCGCGATCCGCGCATCGCCACGCGCATCAACGAAGTGGTGGAGAAGCGCGTCGCCCGCGATACGGTGACGCCGAAGGGCGACATCGTGAAGGAAGAGCTGGGCGGGGGGTGACAATGCGCCGTTGCGGGAGGCACTGACGGCGCGCGCATTGACGGACGGAGAAAAGGCGCGGACATGCTCCGCGCCTTTTGTCTTTGTGACTTTGCCGCCGAGAGGGCGAGCCTTACGCGGCCATCGCCTTCTGCAAATTCTCGTCGACCTTGTCGAGGAAGCCGGTGGTCGACAGCCACGCCTGGTCGGGCCCGACCAGCAGCGCCAGATCCTTGGTCATGAAGCCGGATTCGACCGTGTCGATGCACACCTTCTCCAGCGTCGCCGCGAACTTGGCGAGCGCGTCGTTGCCGTCGAGCTTGGCGCGGTGGGCGAGGCCACGGGTCCAGGCGAAGATCGAGGCGATCGAATTGGTCGAGGTCTGCTCGCCCCTCTGATGCTGGCGGTAGTGGCGGGTGACGGTGCCGTGGGCGGCTTCCGATTCCACGATTTTGCCGTCCGGCGTCATCAGCACCGAGGTCATCAGGCCGAGCGAGCCGAAGCCCTGCGCCACGATGTCGGACTGCACGTCGCCGTCGTAGTTCTTGCAGGCCCAGACATAGCCGCCCGACCACTTGAGCGAGGACGCCACCATGTCGTCGATCAGACGGTGTTCGTAGGTGAGATTCTTCTTGGCGAATGCGTCCTTGAACTGGCTGTCGAACACCTCCTGGAAGATGTCCTTGAAGCGGCCGTCATAGACCTTGAGGATGGTGTTCTTGGTCGAGAGGTAGACCGGATAGCCGCGCGTCAGGCCGTAGTTGAACGAGGCCATGGCGAAATCGTGGATCGACCGGTCGAGGTTGTACATCGACATGGCCACGCCGTCGCCGGGGAACTCGAACACCTCGTGCTCGATTTTCTGGCCGTCGGGCGTGACGTAGCTCATGGTCAGCTTGGCGCCGGCCGGCACCCTGATATCGGTGGCGCGGTACTGGTCGCCATAGGCGTGGCGGCCGATGATGATCGGCTGCGTCCACCCCGGCACCAGGCGCGGCACGTTCCGGCAGATGATCGGCTCGCGGAAGATCACCCCGCCGATGATGTTGCGGATGGTGCCGTTGGGCGAGCGCCACATCTTCTTCAGGTCGAATTCCTTCACCCGCGCCTCGTCCGGGGTGATGGTGGCGCATTTCACCGCGACGCCGACCTCCTTGGCCTTGTTGGCGGCGTCGATGGTGATCTGGTCGTCGGTCTCGTCGCGCTTCTGGATCGAGAGGTCGTAATAGATGAGATCGACGTCGAGATAGGGATGGATCAGCTTGTCCTTGATAAGCTGCCAGATGATGCGGGTCATCTCGTCGCCGTCCATTTCGACGACGGGATTTGTCACCTTGATCTTCGCCATTTTAACGAGACACCCTCTTAGAGTGCGGCGATCGCGGCGTTCAGCGTGGCGCTCGGCCGCATCGCGGCCGAGGCCTTGGCGTCGTCGGGCAGGTAGTAGCCGCCGAGATCGACCGGCTTGCCTTGCGCGCCGATCAGTTCGCCGTTGATCTTGTCCTCGTTCTTGGCAAGCGTCTCGGCCAGCGGCTTGAAGCGGGCTTGCAGCTCCGCGTCCTTGGTCTGCGCCGCCAGCGCCTCGGCCCAGTACAGGGCGAGGTAGAAATGGCTGCCGCGATTGTCGATGCCGCCGACCTTGCGCGCCGGATTGCGGTTGAATTCGAGGAACTTGCCGATGGCCGTGTCGAGCGTCTCGGCGAGTACTTGCGCCTTGGCGTTCTTGTAGGTCTCAGCCAGATGTTCGAGCGACGCGCCGAGGGCGAGGAACTCGCCGAGCGAATCCCAGCGCAGATAGTCCTCTTCCAGGAACTGCTGCACGTGCTTGGGCGCCGAGCCGCCGGCGCCGGTCTCGAACAGACCGCCGCCCGCCAATAGTGGCACGATCGACAGCATCTTGGACGACGTGCCGAGCTCCATGATCGGGAACAGGTCGGTCAGATAGTCGCGCAGCACGTTGCCGGTGATGGAGATCGTGTCCTGCCCCTTGCGGATGCGCTCGAGCGAAAACTTCATCGCTTCGACCGGCGCCAGGATGCGGATGTCGAGCCCCGCGGTATCTTCATTTTTCAGGTACTTCTCGACCTTGGCAATGACCTCCGCGTCGTGCCCGCGCTTGGCGTCGAGCCAGAACACCGCCGGGGTGTTGGTGATGCGGGCGCGGCGCACCCCGAGCTTGACCCAGTCCTGTACGGCTGCGTCCTTGGTCTGGCACATGCGGAAGATGTCGCCGGCCTCGACCGGACGCTCCAGCAGCACCTTGCCGTCCGCGGCGACGGCGCGCACCGTTCCGGCCGACGGAATTTCGAAGGTCTTGTCGTGCGAGCCGTATTCTTCGGCCTTCTGCGCCATCAGCCCGACGTTGGGAACCGTGCCCATGGTCTTGGGGTCGAACGCGCCGTTGGTTTTACAATCCTCGATGACCGCCTGGTACAGTGTCGCGTAGCAGCGATCCGGAATCACGGCCATGGCGTCGTGCGCCTTGCCGTCGGCGCCCCACATCTTGCCGCCTTCGCGGATCATCGCCGGCATCGACGCGTCGACAATCACGTCGCTGGGCACGTGCAGGCAGGTGATGCCCTTGTCGGAATTGACCATGGCGAGGCCGGGCCGTTTGGCGTACTCGGCCGCGATGTCGTCCTTGATTGCTTTCTTCTCAGGCTCAGGCAGCGTTTCGATCTTCGTCAAGAGATCGCCGAAGCCGTTGTTGAGATTGACGCCGAGACGCTTCAGCGTGGCGGCGTGCTTTTCGACCACATCTTTGAAGAATTCGGAAACGACATGGCCGAACACGATCGGGTCGGCGATCTTCATCATGGTCGCCTTGACGTGCAGCGAGAACAGCACGCCTTCCTTCTTGGCGGCGTCGATCTGCTCGGCAAAGAAGGCGCGCAGTGCCTTGCGGCTCAGCACCGCCGCGTCGATGATTTCGCCGGCCTGAAGCGGCAATTTTTCCTTCAGCACGGTGACCTTGCCGTCGGTGCCGACCAGCTCGATGCGGGCATCGGTCGCCGACGCGAGGGTGGTCGAGACTTCCGAGCCGTAGTAATCGCCGGCGTTCATATGCGCGACATGCGATTTGGAGTCGGAGCTCCAGGCGCCCATCTTGTGCGGATTGTTGCGGGCGTATTGCTTGACGGCGCCGGCCGCGCGGCGGTCGGAATTGCCCTCGCGCAGCACCGGATTGACGACGCTGCCGAACACCTTGGCGTAGCGCGCCTTGATGCCCTTCTCGGCGTCCGTCTTGGGGTCGTCCGGATAATCCGGGAGGTCGTAGCCCTTGCCTTGCAGCTCCTTGATCGCGGCCCTGAGCTGCGGGATCGAGGCCGAGATGTTGGGCAGCTTCATGATGTTAGCTTCGGGTCGCAACGTGAGCTCGCCGAGTTCGGTGAGCTCGTCGTTGATCCGTTGCGCAGCGTTGAGCTTGTCGGGGAAGGTGGCGAGGATGCGGCCGGCCAGCGAGATGTCCTTGAGCTTCACGGACACACCCGCCGCGCCCACAAAGGCTTCGACGATCGGCAGCAGGGAATAGGTCGCCAGCGCGGGGGCTTCATCGACCTTCGTCCACATGATTTCGAGATCAGGCATGCTTCACACCTCCGGTCGCCGTGCTTGTTGGGGCCGAGCGGAAACTGACCATTGATGGGCGCGGCGGAATGGCTCCTGCCTCGGGCCCTCGAATGAATTGTTCTCGGCGGGACACCGCCGACCGGGAATCCGGCCGGCGGCGAATTCGACGCGCGCCCTATAGCACCCGCATTAGGCCGGTGAAAGCGGGCTCCCTCCGTTCTTCCCCCATCGGGAGTAGGCGGCTATAGAGCCCGCCAAACGGAGGATTTCATGCCTGGAGCCGGCACCGACAAGACGCGCCGCTGGATCGAGACGCCGGCCCCGGTGGTGGTGCTGGTCGAGCCCCAGCTCGGCGAGAATATCGGGGCGGCGGCCCGCGCCATGGCCAATTTCGGGCTGTCCAGGCTGCGCATCGTCAAGCCGCTGCAGGGCTGGCCCAACGAGCGGGCGCGGGTGATGGCCTCCGGCGCCGACCGCATCCTCAAGGGGGCGGTGGTCTACGAAAGTCTTAGCGAGGCGATCGCCGACTGCACCTATGTGCTCGCCACCACCGCGCGCGTGCACGACCAGGCCAAGCCCGTGATGGGCGCCGACCAGGCAGCGGCGGAAGCGGCGCCGCGGGTGGCGGCGGGCGAAACCGTGGCGCTGGTGTTCGGGCGCGAGCGCATCGGGCTCGAGAACCACGAGGTGGCGATGGCGGATGCCATCGTGACGTTGCCGGTCAATCCGGCTTTCGCCTCGCTCAACCTGGCGCAGGCGGTGGTGGTCGTCGCCTACGAATGGTCCAAGCGCGCGACCGGCGGCGAACTGCCGATCGGCGGGCGGGACAGGTCGCCGCCGGCGGCGAAACAGCAGTTGCAGGCGTTCTTCGACGATCTCGACCGCGAGCTGGAAAAAGCCGAATTCTTCCGCCCGGAAGAAAAGCGCGGCACCATGACCATCAACCTGCACAACATCTTCCGCCGCATGAACCCGACGCAGCAGGACATTCGCACGCTGCACGGGGTCGTCACGGCGCTGGTGCACGGCCGCAAAGGGCCGGCGCGCGGCGGCGTGCTCGACAGCGAGGAGGCGCAGCGCCTGCGCGATCTCATCGCCGAGCACGGGGCGGGCCGGGTGCCGGGCGAGCGCGGGCCCGTGCGGGGTTTGGCGCGCTTGCTGAGACGCAATCCGACCGAGGCGGAACGCATCCTCTGGCAGGCGCTGACCAACGACCGCCGCTTCGCCGGACGCGGCTTCAAGCGCCAGGTGCCGGTCGGGCCACACATCACCGACTTCGTGTCGTTTCCGCTGAAATGCGTGATCGATCTCGTGCCTGTGGATGAGACCGACGACGCGGCCAAGGGCCGCGCCGAGAAGCGCGGCTATCTCGAAGCGCGCGGCTATCGCGTGCTGGAGGTGAAGGCGGCGGACGTGGAAAGCGATCTGGCGCCGGTGCTGGAGGGGTTAGCGGGGTTTCTCAACTAGCCGTCATTCCGGGGCGCGCCGAAGGCGCGAACCCGGAATCCATACGCCGCAGCGTATCGATTACGGCAATACAAGGGTTATGGATTCCGGGTTCGCTCGCGGAGTTTATCATCGGGCCGCGCTTCGCGCGGACCCGTTGGCTCGCGCCCCGGAATGACAATCAGGATTTCTTCAACACCTTCATCTGCGCGGCGATGCCTTCGCGCATGAAGCCGAGATCGCTGCCGATGGTGATGAACTTGAAGCCGCGCTTGGCCATCGCCACGGCGCGTTCGGCGTCGCGGCAGTAGATGCCGGGGATCTTGCCGGCTTTCACCGCGGCGGCGCAGATCTGGTCGATAGCGCGTTCCACTTCCGGCGCGGTAACGTCCTGGGCGGTGCCGCCGGAGAGCGACGTGGCAAGATCGTAGGGGCCGATGAACAGCGCGTCGATGCCGTCGGTCGCGGCGATGTCGTCGACGTCGTTGAGCGCGGCCGGGGTCTCGATCATGGCGAGCGTCAGCGTGCCTTCGTTGGCGTCGCGCAGGTAGTCGGTGGCGACGCTGAGGCCCTGCAAGGCCATGGCGCGCTGCGGGCCCCAGCTGCGCTCGCCGCGCGGCGGATACTTGGCGGCGGCGGCGAAGGCGCGCGCGTCCGACGCGCTGTTGATCATGGGGGCGATCACGGCCTCGGCGCCGAAGTCGAGCGCGCGCGAGACCAGCGCGAAATCGTTGAGCGGCACCCGCACCGCCGGGGCCGCGCCCGCGTGGTGCACGGCGGCGATGCCGGCAGCGATCGAGGCGGGGTCCCAGAGCCCGTGCTGGCCGTCGAGCACCACCGCGGCAAAGCCGTCGCGGCCGAGGGTCTCGGCGGCATGCGGGGAGGCCATCGAGCTCCAGCCGGCGAATACGGTTTCGCCGGCGCGCAGCGCGCGGGCGAGGGGGAAGGGGGTTTGGGTCATGAAATGCTCACAAGACCAATTACGCGTGGCCGGGGACCGGCCTCGCTCGATACCAGATGCCGCCTCCCCTTGTGGGGACGACAGCCGGCCTTACTTCCCCGCCTGGATTTGCGCGACCGCCTGGCCCAGCAACTCCGCCATCTTGGCGCGGATATCCTGTTCGGTCACGCCCTTGCCCTCGAGGTCGGCCATGACCTTGCGGATCACGTCGTTGTCGCCGGCTTCCTCGAAGTCCGAGAGCACGACCTCCTTGGCATAGGCCTCCGCGTCCGGCCCGGCCTTGCCCAGGATATCCGCCACCCACAGGCCCAGCAGTTTGTTGCGCCGGGCGATCGCCTTGAATCGCAGTTCCTCGTCGTGCGCGAATTTCTTCTCGAAGCCTTCTTCGCGCTTATCGAACGTCGTCATGCCGCCCTCGCCAACTTGCGTTGCTTGCGACCGGTCGAGTCGCCACATATGTATGGCGCCTTGCATATCGCCGGATACCGGTCAAGGCAACATAGGTCCCGCCAATGCGGCAAAAATGCGAGGTGGAAACGCCCGCCGACCGAGATTGTACTGCCCTGACCGATCGGCTAGGTTGACCCTATGCTCCGGAGCGGTTACGCGCGGGAAGCGCGCTTCTTTTCCGGGCATGCGCCGCGGATTCGTTAACGTTTCTATAGGAGCCACGGCAAACCCGATGGATTTTCATACAACACGGTACACGCCTATGAGCCGCCGTCGTCGAATCTATGAAGGCAAGGCGAAGGTCCTCTACGAGGGCCCGGAGCCGGGGACACTGATCCAGCACTTCAAGGACGATGCAACTGCCTTCAACGCCAAGAAGCACGAGGTGATCGAGGGTAAGGGTGTACTGAACAACCGCATCTCGGAATACGTCTTCCAGCACCTCAACGACATCGGCGTGCCGACGCATTTCATCCGCCGCCTCAACATGCGCGAGCAGTTGATCCGCGAGGTGGAGATCATTCCGCTGGAAGTGGTGGTGCGCAACGTCGCGGCCGGCTCGCTGTCGACGCGGCTGGGCATCGAGGAGGGCACGCAGCTGCCGCGCTCGATCATCGAATTCTACTACAAGAACGACGCGCTCAACGACCCGATGGTGTCGGAGGAGCACATCACGGCGTTCGGCTGGGCGAGCCCGCAGGAGATCGACGACATCATGGCGCTGGCGATCCGCGTCAACGACTTCCTGTCCGGCCTGTTCCTCGGCGTCGGCATCCGCCTGGTCGACTTCAAGATGGAATGCGGTCGGCTGTGGGAAAACGACCTCATGCGCATCGTGGTGGCCGACGAGATCAGCCCCGACTCGTGCCGGCTGTGGGACATGAAGTCGAACGACAAGCTCGACAAGGACCGCTTCCGCCGCGACATGGGTGGGCTGGTCGAGGCCTATACCGAAGTCGCCAAGCGGCTCGGCATCATGAACGAGGGCGAGCCGCCGCGCGGCGCCGGCCCGGTGCTGGTGAAGAGCTGAGGCTTGTCCCGGATGCGGTGCAGCGCCGCTGATCCGGAACCGCTGCTGAGACGGAATTTGTTACGGTCCCGGGTCTGCAGCGCATCGTTTCACCATAAGCGCGTTCACGCGCGTCTTCGACGCGCTATGGCGCTGCGCCCGGGACAGGCATTTCGAGGCTGGAGATCATGAAAGCCCGCGTTACCGTCACCCTGAAGACCGGCATTCTCGACCCGCAAGGCAAGGCGATCGAGGGCGCGCTGCGTTCGCTCGGCATCGAAGGCGTCGCCAGCGTGCGCCAGGGCAAGGTATTCGACATCGAGGTCGAGGGCGGCGACGCGGCCAAGGCGGAAGAACTGCTCAAGCAGGCCGCCGACAAGCTCCTGGCGAACACGGTGATCGAGAACTACCGCGTCGAGGTGTTGTAGCCGTCGGCGCGGGGAACGTTGCCCGCCATCAAAAGGCCGGACAATGACTGCCTACGCCCTCTACGAGCCGGTCAACACGCTCAAGCCCGTCGCCGACGACGTCTGGATCGTCGACGGCCCCGAAATCCGGATGACCTATCCGTGGCTGCCGTTCTTCAAGGTGCCGTTCCCGACGCGCATGACCGTGGTGCGCCTTGGCGACGGCGGCCTGTGGCTGCATTCGCCGACGCCGCTGACGGACGCGCTGGCCGCGGCCGTCGATTCGCTCGGGCGGGTCGCTCATCTGGTGGCGCCCAACCTCCTGCACTTTTGGTGGATCGGCGACTGGAAGGCGCGCTACCGCCAGGCCCGCGCCTATGCCGCGCCCGGCGTGCGCGCCCACGCCGCGCAGCATTTCAGTGGCTTCGACGAAGATCTGACCGACAGCCCGCCGCAGGCATGGCATGGTGAATTCGAGCAGGTGCTGGTCCCCGGCAGCTACATGACGGAGGCGGTGTTTTTCCACCGCGCCTCGCGCACACTCGATTCTCACCGACCTGATCGAGAATTTCGAGCCGGGGCGGTTTTCCAAGACTTGGCTGCGGCTCGCCTGCCAGTGGTCCGGCTGCTGCGACCCGGACGGCCGGGCGCCGGTCGACCTGCGTTCCACTTTCCTGCGCCACCGCGGCGCGGTTCGCCAGGCGGTCGAGCGCATGCTGGCATGGGGGCCGGAGCGGGTGATTCTGGCGCATGGCAGGTGGTACCCCGAAAACGCCACGGCCGAGTTGAAACGCGCCTTCCGTTGGGCTTTATGACGAGCGCGTGATCCCGAAGAGTGGGTACCGGTTTTCGGATAAGATCACGCGCCAAAGAAAATGATCATCATGGCACCTGAGTGGTTCCGAACTCGATGAAAGCAGCCGTCCTCGTCTTCCCCGGCATCAACCGTGAACGGGATATGGCCCGTACGCTCCGGCTCGTTTCGGGGCAGGCGCCGGCCATGGTCTGGCATGCCGAGCCGGAACTGCCGGCCGGCACCGACCTGGTGGTGATCCCGGGCGGCTTCTCCTACGGCGACTATCTGCGCTGCGGGGCGATCGCGGCGCGCGCGCCGGTGATGGACGCGGTGCGCAGGTTCGCCGCCGGCGGCGGGCTGGTGCTCGGCGTCTGCAACGGGTTCCAGATCCTGTGCGAGGTCGGGCTGCTGCCGGGCGTGCTGATGCGCAACCAGAACCTGCGCTTCATCTGCCGCGACGTCTATTTGCGCGTCGAGCGCTCGGACACGCCCTTCACCCGCGGCTACAACGCCGGCCAGGTGATCAAGGTGCCGGTCGCCCACGGCGAGGGCAACTACATCGCCGACAGCGAGACCATCGCGCGGCTGGAAGGCGAGGGGCGCGTGCTCTTCCGCTATTCGTCGCCCGACGGCATGATCGATCCGAACTGGAACCACAACGGCGCCATCAACGCCATCGCCGGCGTTGTCAGCGAAAAGGGCAACGTGCTCGGCATGATGCCGCACCCGGAAAACCACGTCGAAGACGTGATCGGTGTCACCGATGGCCGCGGGCTGTTCGCGGGGCTCGCCGAGGCACTGGAGAAAGCGGCGTGAGGCACCAATCGTCCAGCATATTCTGATTGAATCCGAGGCTTCGGCCCCGGTCGAATTGCAGTCCTGCACCTCACGGTTCCACCGCGCAAGACGCCGCGAGCTATCCGGCGTCAAAGATGGTGGCGAAATGCGCGGTGTACGAAGCGCCCGAATTCGCAATCGCACCACTAAAGCAGACAGTGAGGTTCGGTCCCGCGCCATAAGCGCCGACGGTGCCGGATTGCAAGACTGGTCGCTGACCTGCACTGGCGAATTGCCGCTCCAGGTCCTGCTTCGAAGATCGAGGCTGCTCTGCGTTAGGACAAGGTTGCCCCCCTGTGAGTCTCTCGCAGAATAGAGCAGCACGAGCCGGCCGCCGGCAAAGGCAAGTGACAGGTTTTCGGCATAGATAAAGTTGCCGTCGACGAGCACCTTTGAGCCGCCCCATACCATGTCTCCGGTCGTGGAATCGGGCGTGCCCCAAATGAGATAGAGTTGCAGATCGCTCAGGTTGACGAAGGCAATGTAGAGAACGCGGTCGACCACGATCGCCGCGGGGGGTACTGGGGTAACGGGTTGAAATCCAATCTGGCCTATTTTTGGAATCGTTGTATTGCCGGACCACGCCGGTTGTCCGTCTTGATATGACAGCCGCGCATGGTTGATATTGTACCCGTACCACATATTGTGACCTGCGTACGGTGCCGGCGCGTAGACGGCGAACAGCGCATCGTCTTCTCGATCATAAGCTAACGCCGGGGCGACCGCGACAAGCGGCGTATCGCTCCCGATTGTGAGTTGCTGGGGCGGGTTCCAGAACAGGTGCGGGTTGTCTGGCACCGTCGTGCCCCACAGGAGTGGGACGCCTTGGCTGTTGGTGGACGTGCCGGATTGCTGCGCGAAGACGCAACACAGCGATCCGTTAGGACCTTGGCCGATGGCCGGGAAGTAGTCGCAGGCATAGCTAAATTTGCTTGGCTCTTGTTGCGGAATCACCGGCAAGGCCCGGTTGCCATTCCAACCGGCCGCATCGCCAAACATATAACGAATATACGAACCGGGCCCCGTATAGGCGGCGACGAACCAGTCCTGATAGCGCGCGAGCGACATGGCGGAATAGCCGCCGACCGCAACCGTGGCGTCGTTGATCAAGATCTGATCGGCGTCCCGGATTGGATTCAGTTTCACGCCGCTGGGAGGAGAGATCGTCTCGCTGCACAGGAGCTTTGCGGCCGAAAGCTGCGATCCGGTGTAGTTCTGATCCCAGCTTGGATAATGATAGTAGTCGACCGCAATGGACGGCGAGCTGGCGTTTGACGCCGGTTGAAGCTTCAGGATCGCGAACATGTGCTGGTAGAAATAACTCGAACCCGTCGGGTGCGGCGATAGCGGTACATCGTTGGTAGTCGTATTCGGGGGGATGGGTTTGTACTTGATTTGCTTGTACTGGTGATCGTAGGGGTTGTCGGCTTTCGCGGCTTCGTAGGCGCTGCAACCGAACAAGCGGCAGTTCTGAAACCCGAATTGGTCGGGATAGTACTGCGCGAAGTTGTGCTCGTGCCCCCAGAACCAGGCGGCGATCTTGTCGGCGAACGGTACAAAAGCGCTATACAAATTTTGGTTCAGGTAAGCCGGTCCCCACTTGGCGTTACCGTTGATTTCCTGAAACGCCGAATAGAGCTGGTGGTGCGACAGGAGAATCGTCGACCCGTCGAATTTGTGGAACTTGTCATAGTGCCAAGGGAGTTCATTCTTGTGCAGTTGAGGCCCGCGCGTTTGGTTGGACACGGCGTCGTCGACTGGGTCGCGGTCGTTGTAGCCCGTGTCCATGGCGAGGAATTGCCAGGCATTGTCCTCGCTGCGCAGGCAGAAATAGCTGGCTTGTTGCTGGCAATCGGGGATGCCGGAATTGATGCTGTCGACCACGGCGCACGGCAGTGCTGGCGGCGGGCGTTAGCGGGCGACTCCGGACAGGTGCGACCAATATAGGGGTGGATGACGGCCGAGCCGGACACTATGACTGATGAAATAGGCCTGCAATTCGACTAAATGGACGCCCGTGATCCCCAACGAAACCCCCATCACCCCGGAACTGGTCGCCGAACACGGCCTCAAGCCGGACGAGTACCAGCGCATCCTCGAGTTGATCGGCCGCGAGCCGACGGTGACCGAGCTCGGCATCTTCTCGGCCATGTGGAACGAGCACTGCTCGTACAAGTCCTCGCGCGTGCACCTGCGCGGCCTGCCGACGAGCGGGCCGCAGGTGATCCAGGGCCCGGGCGAGAACGCCGGCGTGGTCGACATCGGCGACGGGCTCACGGTCGTGTTCAAGATGGAGAGCCACAACCACCCGAGCTACATCGAGCCCTACCAGGGCGCGGCGACCGGGGTCGGCGGCATCCTGCGCGACGTGTTCACCATGGGCGCGCGGCCGGTCGCCTGCCTCAACGCCTTGAGCTTCGGCGCGCCCAGCCACGCCAAGACCCGGCATCTGGTCGCTGGCGTGGTCGGCGGCATCGGCGGTTACGGCAATTCGTTTGGCGTGCCGACGGTCGGCGGCTCGGTGCGCTTCCATCCGCGCTATGACGGCAACTGCCTCGTCAACGCCATGGCGGTCGGTATCGCCAAGAAAGACGAGATCTTCTACGCGGCGGCCTCCGGCGTCGGCATGCCGATCGTCTATCTCGGTTCCAAGACCGGGCGCGACGGCATCCACGGCGCTACCATGGCCTCGGCCGAGTTCGGCGAGGATTCGGAAGAGAAACGCCCGACCGTGCAGGTGGGCGATCCGTTCTCCGAGAAGCTGCTGCTGGAAGCTTGTCTCGAGATCATGGCCAAGGGCTGCGTCATCGCCATCCAGGACATGGGCGCGGCGGGCCTGACCTCGTCAGCCACCGAAATGGGCGCCAAGGGCAATCTCGGCGTCACGCTCGACCTCGACAAGGTGCCGTGCCGTGAGGAGGGCATGAGCGCCTACGAGATGATGCTCTCGGAAAGCCAGGAGCGCATGCTCATGGTGCTCAAGCCGGAGAAGGAGCAGGAGGCCGAGGCGGTCTTCCGCAAATGGGGGCTCGACTTCGCGATCGTCGGGGAAACCACCGACAGCAAGCGTTTCATCGTGCGCCACCGGGGCGAGGTGATGGCCGACCTGCCGATCACCGAGCTTGGCACCGAGGCGCCGGTCTATCACCGGCCGTTCGTGTTCAAGGAAAAGCCGGCGGCGGTCGACGCCAGCAAAATCGAAGCGCCGGTCGGCATCGCCGAAGCGCTCGAGAAGCTGATCGCGTCGCCCGACCTGTGCTCCAAGCGCTGGGTGTGGGAGCAGTACGACTACGTCATCGGCGGCAACACCGTGCAGCGCCCGGGCGGCGACGCCGCGGTGGTGCGGGTGGAGGATGGCCCGAAGGGGCTCGCGCTCACCACCGACGTGACGCCGCGCTATTGCGAGGCCGATCCGTTCGAAGGCGGCAAGCAGGCGGTCGCCGAATGTTGGCGCAACCTCACCGCGGTCGGCGCCACGCCGCTCGCCATCACCGACAATCTCAATTTCGGCAATCCCGAGCGGCCCGAGATCATGGGCCAGTTCGTCGGCTGCATCCGCGGCATCGCGGAAGCCTGCGAGGCGCTCGATTTCCCGGTCGTGTCCGGCAACGTGTCGCTCTACAACGAGACCAAGGTGGCGGGCGAGGAATTCGGCCGCCCGATCCTGCCGACGCCCTCGATCGGCGGCGTGGGCCTGCTCGCCGATTTCCGCAAGTCGGCAACGCTTGGCTTCAAGGCGGAAGGCGAGGCGATCCTGCTCATCGGCGAGACCGCCGGCTGGCTCGGCCAGTCGATGTATCTGCGCGAGGTCTGCGGCCTTGAGGCGGGCGCGCCGCCGCCGGTCGACCTCATCGAGGAGCGCGAGAACGGCGATTTCGTGCGCGCGCTGATCGCCGACGGCCTCGCGAGCGCGGTGCACGACGTGTCTGACGGCGGGCTCCTGGTGGCCGTGGCCGAGATGGCGATGGCCTCGGGCGTCGGCGCCGTGCTTGCCGATGCGCCGCAGGATATCCCCGCGCACGCGCATTGGTTCGGCGAGGATCAGGCGCGCTACGCGGTCACGGTCAAGGCGGCGCAGGCGGACGCTGTTCTTGCGCGCGCGCGCGAGGCCGGCGTGCTGGCGGCCCGCGTCGGCTCGACCGGCGGCGACGTGCTGGCGCTGCCGGGCGAGATGCCGCTGGCGGTCGCTACGTTGCGCGCGCGCTCCGAGGGTTGGCTGCCGGCCTATATGGCCGGCGAGCTGTAGCCGTTTTCAATTCGTTGGATCAGTCGAGCGCGCGATCGCGAGCCGCTGGCGCAGCGACAGGCTCTCGATCCTGGCGGCGGGGACGACCGGCGCCGACGGTCGGTTGCGGGCGGCATGCACAGGGCAGGGGTCAAATGCCGTGGGCCCGTTCCCGATCAGCGGCAATTCTGCTAGAGCCAAAGGTAACCACGAGAGGCGGCTGACGCGGCGCGATGTGTGGGCCTGAGCGCCGGCCGACCCGGAACCCCCGTTCGGAGACCTAATGCCATGGCCATGGATGCCGATGAGATCGAACGGCTGATCAAGGCGAGCATTCCCGATGCCCAGGTGACGATCCGCGATCTCGCCGGCGACGGCGACCACTACGCGGCGACGGTGATTTCCGGCTCGTTCAAGGGCAAGTCGCGGGTGCAGCAGCACCAGCTCGTCTACGACGCGCTGAAAGGCCAGATGGGCGGGGTCCTGCACGCCCTGGCGCTGCAGACCGGCACGCCGGATTAGCGGTCCGCGGCCGCTCCGCGCCCCGAAAACGGCGTGAATTTACGCCAATTCCCCCTGCCGGCCCCCTTGGGGTGGCGGCGTGTTCTGCGCTACATATATCGGCAAGCGAGAAGCGCCCCGCCGCGGGCGCCCGCGCGAAAGGACAGGATTTCCATGGGCATCGAGCAGTTCATCGACAACGAAGTGAAGAGCAACGACGTGGTGCTGTTCATGAAGGGCACCCCGCAGTTTCCGCAGTGCGGCTTCTCCGGCCAGGTGGTGCAGATCCTCGACCATCTCGGCGTGGCCTATAAGGGCCTCAACGTCCTGGAGTCCGACGACCTGCGCAACGGCATCAAGGCCTATTCGAACTGGCCGACCATCCCGCAGCTCTACGTCAAGGGCGAGTTCGTCGGCGGCTGCGACATCATCCGCGAGATGTTCCAGGCGGGCGAATTGCAGCAGGCCATGAAGGACAAGGGCGTCGAGGTCCGCCAGACGGCGTAAGGCGCCGCGCTGCAAGCGGGGGCAGGTCGCATGGCCAAGGTTTCCCGGGTGCATGCGGCGACCGTCGATCTCGGCATCGCCGCCCTGGTGGTGGCGGTGTCGGGCTTCTCGTTCGGGAGCGGGCCGGAGAGCCTGCGCGCCAGCGATGGCGTCGAAGCGGTCTATGCCGCCGGCATCATCGCCTGCGTGGTGGCGGCCATCGTCCTGCCGGCGCCGCATTGAATTCGCAAGAAGGCCGAGGCCAAACAAAAACCCCGCCAATCGGCGGGGTTTTGCTTCCGGGCTGGCTGCGCCGCAAACGGCTCAGCGCGAGTAATATTCGACCACCAGGTGCGGCTCCATCTGCACCGCGTAGGGCACGTCCGAGAGCACCGGGATGCGGTTGAAGGTGGCGGTCTTCTTGGATTCGTCGACGTCGATATAATCCGGCACGTCGCGTTCGGGCAACGCCAGCGCCTCGAGCACCAGCGCGAGCTCCTTGGACTTGTCCTTGACCTCGATGACGTCGCCGACCTTGACCCGATAGCTCGCGATGTTGACGCGGCGGCCGTTCACCTTGATGTGGCCGTGATTGATGAACTGGCGGGCGGCGAACACGGTGGCCACGAACTTGGCGCGGTAGACGACCGCGTCGAGCCGGCGCTCCAGGAGGCCGATCATGTTGGCGCCCGAGTCGCCCTTCATGCTGATGGCGTCGGAATAGACGCGGCGGAACTGCTTCTCGGAGACGTTGCCGTAATAGCCGCGCAGCTTCTGCTTGGCCTTGAGCTGCACGCCATAGTCGGAGAGCTTGCCCTTGCGGCGCTGGCCGTGCTGGCCGGGACCGTATTCGCGCCGGTTGACCGGGCTCTTCGGCCGGCCCCAGATGTTCTGGCCCATCCGGCGGTCGATCTTGTACTTGGATTCCATGCGCTTGGTCATCGCGTCCTCGTTCTTGTCGAGCGTTGGTTGAGGATCGCGCCCTCCTTTGCCCCGGCGGATGCCGGGACCGACAGGCAGAGCCTCGAAAAGCGCAAGGCCGTGCCGCGGGTCGCGAAACAGCGCCGGCGGGTTCGAAAACCCGCCGGACGACGGCTATTTAGGGGGTCGGGCCCCGGGTGTCAAACGTGTGCCGGTTCCCCGGGGCGGAAGCCGCTCTTTGGGCCGATTTTGGCCCGGAACGGCCGGCAGGGGCTTGTCCCGGCGGCTTTCCGAGGCCATTTTCACCGCCATCAGGCCGGGCCCCTCTGGCAGTCATCCTGACTGTGATGTCGGACTGATTGAACCAAAAAAGGGGTCCGTCGATGGCCGATCTGTTCTCCGACCCGTTCACCCAAGCCTCGATCGCCGCCTTCTTCAAGGTCATCGTCATCGACCTGGTGCTGGCCGGCGACAATGCCGTTGTCGTCGGGCTCGCCGCCGCCGGCCTGCCGAAGGAGCAGCGCGGCCGCGCGATCCTGGTCGGCATCCTGGCCGCCACCGTGCTGCGCATCGCCTTCGCCGGCATCGCCGTCGAACTGCTGGCGATCGTCGGCCTGCTGTTCGCCGGCGGCATCCTGCTCCTCTGGGTGAGCTGGAAGATGTGGCGCGAACTGCGCGGGCCCAAAGCCGAGGATAGCGAGACGGACTCAAGCGCGGGCGAGGCGCAGCGCCCGCGCAAGACCTTCGCCCAGGCGGCCCTACAGATCGTGCTCGCCGACGTCTCCATGTCGCTCGATAACGTGCTCGCCGTGGCGGGTGCCGCGCGCGAACACCCGCTCGCGCTGGTGTTCGGCCTCGGGCTGTCGATCCTGCTCATGGGCGTCGCGGCGAATTTCATCGCCCGCGTGCTCAACCGCCACCGCTGGATCGCCTATATCGGGCTCGCCATCGTCCTCTACGTCGCGCTCGACATGATCTGGCGCGGCGCGTGGGAAATCCGCGCCTACGCGTTCTGACCGCGAAATTCAGAAGCCGAATTGGCTCAATGCCGACTTCAACGCCGGCGGCGGCGCCTTGCCGGAAGTGAACACGATCTGCGGCTTCGGCGCGGGCGTTTCGGCGCGTGGACGATCGTGCAGCAGGTCGGCGACGCGGCGGGCGATCGCCGGCGCCGGATCGATCCACGTCACCGGCCAGGGCGCGAGCGCCTCGAACCGCTCGAGCAGCAACGGATAGTGCGTGCAGGCCAGCACCACCGCGTCGGTGCGGCGGCCGTTCTTGTCGACGAAGCAGGGCGCGATCTCGGCTGCGATGTCGGTATCGTCCACGGGCGCGCCGGCAAGCGACGCCTCGGCGAGCGGCGCCAGCCGCAGCGAGCCGACCAGATCGACGGCGCAAGCGGCGGCGAATTCGCGGATCAGCGCATGGGTGTATTCGCGGGCGACGGTGGCCTCGGTGCCGAGCACCGCGATGCGTTTGCTTTGCGACCGCGCGCAGGCCGGCTTGACCGCCGGCACGGTCCCGACGAAAGGCACGCTGAAATGCGCGCGCAGGTCGCCGAGCGCCAAGGTCGAAGCGGTGTTGCAGGCGATCACCACAAGGTCGGGCGTGACTTGCGCGATCGCGTCGCCGACGACCTGGCGCACGCGCGCGATCAACGCGTCTTCCGCTTGGCCGCCATAAGGAAAGCCGGCGTCGTCCGCCACATAGACGAAGCGCGCATCGGGCCGCGCGCGCGTAACCTCGCGGAAGACGGTGAGCCCGCCGAGGC
Organism: uncultured Pseudomonadota bacterium; assembly: GCA_963829755.1. Classification (GTDB taxonomy): domain Bacteria; phylum Pseudomonadota; class Alphaproteobacteria; order Rhizobiales; family Xanthobacteraceae; genus Pseudolabrys. The sequence continues at coordinate 483,590 of CAWHJV010000016.1, forward strand.
CGGAGTCGAAGATTAGGATGGTGGCGGGGTCGGCGGCGGACATCGGTGACGACAAGACCAAGAAACGAAAAGCGGCGATGATGCGTGAGCGTCGCAGGGATTCGTTGATGTTTCGCGAAACAGGGGCGCGGCCGGCAAAAAGTGACATTGGGTCGCAGCAGGAAACGCGGCCGTCGTCCGTTCATACGTCAAGTGGGGCGCAACGCAAGATTTGAACGGGATTTTGCCATGCAAATTAGACATTTGGCATTAGCAGGCGGGCTTCTGCTGCTGTCGGCGGGCGCGGCTTCCGCGGCGCCGGCCCTGGTGACCGGCGATCTCAATCTGCGCACGGGGCCCGGCACGCATTACAGCGTGCTGAGCGTGCTGCCGGGCGGTGTTACCGTCAATGCGCGCGGCTGCGCAGACGGCTGGTGCCGGATCGCCTGGCGTGGCGGCTACGGTTTTGCAAGCAGCCGCTATCTCGACTTCGGCGGCGGGCCGGCCTATGCGGTCGCGCCGCCGCCGGTCTATTATGCGCCGCCGCCCGTCGTCAGGTTCGGTTTCGGCTGGGGCGGGCCGCGCTGGCATCATCGCCGGCACTGGGATCGCGATCGCCGGCGCCACCATCGTCATTGACGCATGCCGTTGGCGCGGGTCAGGTTTCGATGCGCGCCAGCAGTTGCCCGAGCATCAACAGGCCCTGCGGCCAGAAGCCGAGCTTGGTGTCCGCGTTGATGTGACCGAGCGCGCCGGCGTCGCAGAAATCCGCGCCCCAGCTCTCCGCGAAGCCGCGGGCGCGGTCGAACGCCATGTAGGGATCGTCGGTGCTGGCGACGACAAGCGTCGGCACCGGAAACGGCACGCGCGGGATGGGCGCGAAATTGCGAACCGCTGCCGGACTGTGGTCTTCGGACTCCACATCGGCGGGGGCGACAACAAAAGCCGCGGCGACGCGGCCCTTGTTTTTTTCGCGGCCCAGTGTGCGGCGAGCGAGCAGGAGAGGCTGTGGCAGATCAGCACCGCCGGTCGCCTGCCGCCGGCAATCGCCGCTTCGAGCCGTGGCAGCCAATCGGCAAGCTTGGGTTCGTCCCACTCGTCCTGCAGCACGCGGCTGGCGTTGCGCAGGGCGAGGCACCAGTACGATTGCCAGTGATCGACGCCGGAATTGCTCAAGCCCGGCAGGATCAGAAAATCGCAATCGGCCGTGGCGTCGCGCATGTCTACACCAATGGCAAAGGCCGATGCGGGCCCGCGGGCGGCTCGACGCGGATCGCGTCGCCGGCCCGGACGTCGCCGCCCACTTTCACAATACTCATGATCCCGGACTTGCGCACCAATTTGCCGTTGGCATCCTTGTCGAGTGTCGCCTTGATAAGACCCTCTTGGAATCCATCGATCTGGTGGCAGGGATTGCGCAGTCCGGTGATTTCGATGACGGCGGCATCGCCGAGATACAAGATGGCGCCGGCCGACAGGCCGAGCAGGTCGATCCCTTCGGTGGTGACGTTTTCGCCGAGATCGCCTGGCTTGACGTCAAAACCCTTGGTGCGGGCTTCGTCGAACAGTTCGGTGTGCATCAGGTGCACCTGACGCAGGTTCGGTGCGTCGGGATTTTTGCGGGCGAGGTACAGGTGCTTAACCGTCTCGCCACTATGCGCGTCGCCCTCGACGCCGAGGCCGGGCAAAAGCCGGATGCTCAGGCACGGCGGCTTGCTGAAGTGATGGCCCTTGGCGGCGCAGACAGCGACGACGCGCCCTGTCGCGATTTCAGGCATTCCTATTTAACTTTCGCCGAACACCCGCTTGAAGATGGTGTCGACCTGTTTGAAATGATGGCCGAGATCGAAATTATCCTCGAGCTCCGCATCGCTCAGCGCCTTGCGCACGTCCGGGTCGGCCTTGAGCAGGCCGAGGAAATCGTTGCTCTCGCCACCCCACACTTTCATGGCGTTGCGCTGCACCAGCCGATAGGCGTCCTCGCGCGCCACGCCGGCCTTGGTCAGGGCGATCAGGACGCGTTGCGAGTGAATGAGGCCGCCAAGCTTATCGAGGTTCTTCTGCATGTTGGCCGGATAGATCAGCCACTTGTCGACCAGTCCGGTCAGACGCGCCAGCGCGAAATCGAGGGTGACGGTCGCGTCGGGTCCAATCATGCGTTCGACGGAAGAATGCGAAATGTCGCGCTCGTGCCAGAGCGCGACGTTCTCCATCGCCGGCATCGCATAGCCGCGCACCAGGCGGGCAAGGCCGGTGATGTTTTCCGACAGTACCGGGTTGCGCTTGTGTGGCATCGCCGAGGAGCCCTTCTGTTTTTCAGAGAAGAACTCTTCGGCTTCCAGCACTTCCGTACGTTGCAGATGGCGGACTTCGATGGCCAGTCGTTCCATCGAGGAGGCGATGACGCCGAGGGTCGCGAAAAACATGGCGTGGCGGTCGCGCGGGATGACTTGGGTCGAGACCGGTTCGATTTCGAGTCCCATCGCCTTGGCGACATGGGCTTCGACCCGCGGATCGACCTGCGCGAAAGTGCCGACCGCGCCGGAAATCGCGCAAGTCGCGACTTCCTTGCGCGCAGCGACCAACCGTTCGCGGTTGCGTGAGAATTCCGCGTAAGCCTGGGCCAGCTTGAGACCGAAGGTAGTCGGCTCGGCGTGAATGCCGTGCGAGCGGCCGACGGTCGGCGTCAACTTATGTTCGAAGGCGCGGCGCTTGAGTGCAGCCAGCAGCGCGTCGACGTCGGCGAGCAGGATATCGGCGGCGCGCACCAGTTGGACGCTAAAGCAGGTGTCGAGTACGTCCGACGAGGTCATGCCGGAATGCATGTAGCGCGCTTCCGGGCCGACGATCTCGGAGACATGCGTCAGGAAGGCGATGACGTCGTGTTTGACTTCCGCTTCGATGGCGTCGATGCGGGCGACGTCGAATGTGGCCTTGCCGCCTTTTTCCCAGATCGTCTTGGCGGCTTCTTTCGGGATGACGCCGATCTCGGCCATGGCGTCGGCGGCGTGCGCCTCGATCTCGAACCAGATGCGGAACTTGGTTTCGGGCGACCAGATCGCGGTCATCTCGGGGCGGGAATAGCGTGGGATCATGAGCGGTCCTGTACAGCCTATCGCCTCATGGTGAGGAGCCGCGCATAGCGCGGCGTTTCGAACCATGAGGCCATTTTCATGAGGGCCTCATCCTTCGAGACGCGTTTCCGCGCTCCTCAGGATGAGGATCGAGGTGGTCACGCCGCCTCTCCGCGTGCAAGCATGGCGGCGGTGCGGATGGCGTCGATGTTTTCCTTGTATTGGCCGCCCTTGAACACGGCGGAGCCGGCGACCAGCGCGTTGGCGCCGGCGCGCACGACGTCGGCCGCGTTGTCCGGCGTCACGCCGCCGTCGACCTCGATGTCGATCGGCCGGCCGCCGCAGAGCGCGCGCACGGCGGCGATCTTGTCGAGCTGCGATTTGATGAAGCTCTGGCCGCCGAAGCCGGGATTGACCGACATCACCAGCACCAGATCGACCATGTCGACGAGGTTTTCCAGCATCGACACCGGCGTGCCGGGATTGAGCGTGACGCCCGCCTTCTTGCCGAGGGCACGGATCGCCTGCAGCGAACGGTGCACGTGGTGGCCTGCTTCGACGTGCACGGTGATGATGTCGGAGCCGGCCTTGGCGAAGGCTTCAAGATAAGGATCGCAGGGCGCGATCATCAGATGCACGTCGAACGGCTTGTCCGTCACCGCGCGGATCGCCTGCACCACCACGGGGCCGATGGAGATGTTGGGCACGAAATGGCCGTCCATGACGTCGACGTGGATCCAGTCGGCGCCGGCGGCGTCGATGGCGCGGACCTCCTCGCCGAGCTTGGCGAAATCGGCGGACAGGATCGAAGGAGCGATCGCGAGCGGGCGCATAGGCTGAGGGTCTCCAGACGGCGCCTGTCGCGTATCATGGGCCGCAGCGGCCGGCAACGCGAGCCGGCGCCGCGCCGCGGCCCGGCAAGATGCGCCGGGAAACCGGCAAGAATTGCCGGGTCGCGGGGGGCCTTTGCGCCGGGCCAGGGGCCGCCGGCTGTGGACAAGTGCAGGCGTGACAAGGGTTTTCCGACCGGCGCGCGCCTTGGCGCGGGTCTTGCCAGTTGGTGGGCATTGATCGGCACGAGACGAACTCCGCCGGTGGACGGCGGGCGATGCCCAAGGAGCGTTCGGGGTCATGTTTCCGTGGATTGGTGTGGCCGGCAGCGCGCTGTCGCTTCTGAATACGGTCCTGAAGTCGGGCACGGCGTCCGGCGCGGCCCAGACCGGCAACAACCTGTTCTCCTCGCTCGGGCAGGCGCTGACGGGCGGCAGCAGCAGCGGCGGTCAGGCGAGCGCTGTCACCGGGTCCGGCCAGGGCGCGCCGGCGCTTTCGAGCGGGACGCTCGCCGCGCTGATCGCCATGCAGGGGCAGGACGGCGCCAACGGCAAGGGCGGCATATTCGCCAAGCTCGACACCGACGGCAACGGCAGCATCAGCCAGAGCGAATTCGAGACGGCGGCGGGCAAGGCTGGCGTTGACGCGTCCAGCGCCGACGCGCTGTTCGGGAAGATCGATGCCAACGGCGATCACGGCATCAGCAAGAGCGAGCTGGCCAAGGCGACGCATCGTGGCGGCGGTCACCATCACGGCGGCGGGATGGGCGGGCTCGCGCAGGCGATGAATTCCGACGCATCGGGCGCCACCACCAAGACCAGCACCAACGCGGACGGCTCGACGACCACCACGGTTACCTACGCCGACGGCAGCAGCGTGAGTTCGACCACCGCGGCGGCGAGCAGTTTGTCCAGCGGCTCGTCGTCGAGCGGCTCCAGCCAGGCCAACTTGCTCGAACAGCTCATCAAGATGCAGGCGCAGCTCACCGGCAACGCGTCGTCCGGCGCCACCGCCGCCACCACCGCCTGAACCTCACGCGTCTAAGCTTCTGTTGTCGCGTTTCCGGACGGCGAACCGGTTCCCTCGTCGCCTGGAAACGCCTAACCGTCCTTCCGAACGCGCTGCGCCAGCGGCTTGAGCAGGTGCGGCAGGAGGTAGATCGGAAACTGGGCGGCGGCGAAATAGAGCCATGACACGTCGGACGCCGCGAAGCCGGTGGCGGCGAGCATCAGCCCGATATTGCGATTGCCCTCGATCAACCCGATCGCCAGCGCGCGCGCCCGGTTGGCCGGGCGGAACACGAGCGCCGTCACCACGATTTGCCCGAGCGCCAGCGTGAAGGCGAGATCACGGCGCGGCCGAGCAGGAAATGGGTGAACACGGCGGCAGCCAGCGGCGGCACGGCCAGGCCGACGAAGATTGCGCCGGCGGCAATCGACGTGCCGTGGCGGCCGATGCGCGACAGCGCGGCGGCGAACGGCGCCGGCCAATTCATTGCCATTTCGCTCCCGGCGGGCGATTTGGCTTGATAGCGCGTTCAAGACCGGCGATCTACGGGACGCGCTCCCGGCGAGCGGGGAGCGGTGGAGAGGGAATCCATGGCAAGGACCGACGTCATCGTTCTGGGGGCCGGCATCGTCGGCACGTCAATCGCCCTGCAACTGGCCCGGCGCGGGATGTCGGTGACGCTGGTCGAGCGCTCCGGCATTGGCGAGCAGACGTCCTACGGCAATGCCGGCGTCATCGAGGGCTCGACCATTCTGCCGCCGGCCTTCCCGTCGAGCCTGACTGGGGTGCTGCGGGTGGCGCTCAAGCGCGCCAGCGAAGCCAACTACCACTTGTCGCATCTGCCGAAGGCGGCGCCGTGGCTGCTCGCGTTCCGCGCCAACTCAAAGCTTCCGCGCATGATCGAGAACATGCGGGCGAACCGGCCGTTGTTTGCGCGCGCGGTTTCCGAGCACGAAACACTCATGCAGGACGCCGGCGCCACGCATTACCTGCGCAAGAACGGCTGGATGAAGCTTTACCGCAGCGAACGCGCTTTCGCGGCGCTGAAGCCGGAATTCGAATTGGCGCAGGAATTCGGCCTGCCGCTGGAGACGCTCGATCCCGAAGGCGCGCGCAAGCTCGAGCCGTCGCTCAATCCGGTCTTCGCGCGCGCGGTGCTGTGGCCGAAGGCGGCGAGCATCAGCAATCCGCTGGCGGTGACGAAAGCCTACGCCGCGCGCTTCAACGCGCTCGGCGGCGTCACGGTGACGGGCGACGCCCGCTCGCTGCATCGTAACGGCGACCGCTGGCGGGTCGAGACCAACGAAGGCGGCGTCGATGCCAGCGACGTGGTCGTCGCGCTCGGGCCGTGGGCGCCCGACCTGCTGGAGCCCATGGGGCTGAAGCTGCCGATGGGCATCAAGCGCGGCTATCACCGCCACTTCCGCGGCCAAGGCAACGCCGCCCTGGCGCGGCCGGTGGTCGACGTGGAGACCGGCTATCTGATCACGCCGATGGAGCAGGGCATCCGGCTCACCACCGGCGTCGAAATCGCCGCCCGCGACGCCAAGCCGACGCCGGTGCAGTTCGACCGGTTGATGCCGGCGGCGCGCAAGCTGTTTCCGCTTGGCGAGCGCGCCGACAACGAGACCTGGCTGGGTTGCCGGCCGTCGTTTCCGGATTCGCGTCCCGTCATCGGCCGTGCGCCGGGCATCAAGGGTCTATGGTTGGCGATTGGCCACGCCCACTGGGGCCTGACGCTCGGACCCATCACCGGCGTGCTGCTGGGTGAGATGATCGCGGGCGAGACGCCGTTCTGCGATCCGGCGGCGTACGCGGCGGAGCGGTTTTTGTGAGGGCTGGTGTCCCGGGCGCGGCGCAGCGTGAAACGGTGCGCCGCAGACCCGGGACCCCGGTTCGCTGAAGGAAGAAAGCTGGGCCCCGGATCAGCGCCGCATCACTTCGCTGTCGCTCGTGCTGCGTCGCATCCGGGGCACGTGAGTCCTATTTCCCGAACTTCTCCTTCCACCCCGGCAATGCACCGGCAAACGGCAGCGCGATCGCCTCGTAGACGCCGCGCGCCACCGCGCGGGCCAGCACGTTGGCGGCCAGCATGCCGATCTCGCTCAAGCCATAGACCGGATCGGCCAGCGGCTTGTCGCCGGTCGCCGCGGCGAACACGACGTCGCCGTCGAGCGGCGTATGCACCGGATAGATCGCGCGCGCGAGGCCGGTCTGCGCGATCACGGCCAAGCGATTGACTTGCGCCTTGGTCAGCTGCGCGTCGGTGGCAATGACCGCGAGCGTCGTGTTGGCGCCCGGCGCGCCCTTGCTCCTGTAGGCGAGATCGTCGGCCGAGAACGTCTCCGGCCAGCCGCGGCCGCCGAACTCATTACCCAGTTCGAAGGGTGCCGCCCAGAAATGCGGCCCATCGCCGATGGTGACGGTGCCGGCGGCGTTGACGGCGACAATGGCGCCGACAGTGATGCCGCCCGCCGTCGTCGCCGAGGCCGAGCCGACGCCGGCCTTGAGGCTGACCGTGGTCGCGCCGAGGCCCGCACCGACGCTGCCGAGCGCGAAGTCCGTGGCCGCGGTGCGTGCCGCCTCGTAGCCGAACTCACGATAGGGCGGGTAGCGGCCCCAGTCCTTGTTCCCGCCGGCCAAGAGATCGAACAGGATCGCCGCCGGGATGATGGGCACACGCGCATTGCCGATGGCGAAGCCGCGGCCCTGCTCGCGCATATAGGCCTGCGCGCCCGAGGCGGCGTCGAGCCCGAAGGCGGAGCCGCCCGAGAGGACGAGGGCGTCGATGCCCTCGACGGTCTGGGCCGGATCGAGCAGGGCGCTCTCGCGGGTGCCGGGTCCGCCGCCGCGCACGTCGATTGAGGCGACCGCCGGCTTGTCGAACACCACCACGGTCGCGCCGGAGGCGAGCCTGGCGTCGCCGGCTTGTCCCACCCGCAGGCCGGGCACGTCGGTGATGAGATTGCGTGAGGCCATGCCGCTTCGCCTGCCAATCGTTCCGGGGATGATCGGGGACTTCAACCGCTTATCACATTCCCGCCATCGCGGTCAGTCGAACCTTGCCATCGCCACACTTCCCCGGGCATATCGGCCCCCATGCACAGTGACGTCACCCTCGCGGCCGCGCTCGTCGCCGGCCTTGTCAGCTTCCTCTCCCCGTGCGTGCTGCCACTGGTGCCGCCTTATCTGGTGTTCCTCACCGGCACGTCGCTCGAGCGCTTCGCCGACCAGGAACCCAAAACCCGCGTCAAGCGCGAGACCGTGGCCGCCGCGCTCCTGTTCGTGGCCGGGTTTTCCACCGTGTTCGTGGCGCTGGGGGCGAGCGCCAGCGTGGTCGGCTCGGTCATCCGCGCCTATTCGCACCCGCTCGGCATCGTCGCTGGCGTGATCATCATCGTGATGGGCCTGCATTTCCTCGGCATTACGCCGATCGCCTTCCTGCACCGGCAGAAGCGGCTGGATGTGGCCAAGCCCGTGGGCCTGTGGGGCGCCTATGTGATTGGGCTTGCCTTTGCGTTCGGCTGGACCCCGTGCATCGGCCCGATCCTGGCGGCGATCCTGGCGGTGGCGGCCTCCGAGCAGACGGTGGCGCGCGGCGCGGGGCTGCTGGCGATTTATTCGTTGGGCCTCGGCATTCCCTTCATCGTCGCCGCCTTCGCGGTGGAGCCGTTCGCGGCGTTTCTGTCGCGCTTCAAGCGCTATCTGCACCGGGTCGAGCAGGCGATGGGCGCGCTGCTGGTACTCACCGGCATCGCCTTCCTCACCGGCAGCCTCAATCAGATGAGCGTGTGGCTGTTGCAGATGTTCCCAGGGTTGGGGAATATCGGGTAGCTTTACCCCGCCGAAACGGCCGCAAGGGCGAAAAAGCGAGCCATGGCCAGGGGACGGCGGCTCCCTTATGCTTGAATCCATGGCCAGTTCCGCGCTTCCGCTGTTTCATCTCTATGGCGATCCGCCGGACGATTCCGCGTTCGGCTTCATCCATATCGAGACCATCCGCGCGCGCTCCGCGGTGAATGACTGGACCATCCGTGCCCACCGCCACCGCAACCTGTTCCAGATTCTGGTGATCGAGCAGGGCGGCGGCGAGATGAGCTTCGAGACGGCGATCGTGCCGTTCGCCGCGCCGGCGGCAATCCTGGTGCCGGCGACGACGGCGCACGGCTTCCGCTTCCGCCCGCGGGTCACCGACGGCTGGGTCGTCACCTTCACCGAGGACGTCGCCGACACCATCGGCGACCGGTCGGGCGAGGCGCTGGCGCGGCTGAAGGCACTCGCGGCCGAGCCGCTGGTGCCGCTCAGGGAGGTGAATGAGATCAAGCGGCTGTCCAGCTTGTGCGCCGAGCTCGACGACGAGAGCTCGCTGGCGCGCGAGGGCTACCGGCTCGCCATGCGCGCGCTGATGGCGATGATCGCCATAGAGGTGGTGCGGCTGGCGGCGAGCCGGGCGCGCAGCGGCGCGGTGACGCTCACCCGCGCCGACGCGCAGGTCGAGCAGTTGCGCCGACTGATCGACGATCATTTTCGCAAAGAGCGGCTGATCAGTTTCTACGCCGAGAAGCTGGCGATGACCGCCGATCGGCTCAACGACCACGTCAAGCGCGCGACCGGCGTCACCGCCGGCCATCTCATCCGCCAGCGCGTGCTGACGGAAGCCAAGCGCCAGCTCGTGTTTACCAACCAGCCGATCCACGAGATCGCCTACGATCTCGCTTTCTCCGATCCCTCGCACTTCACGCGCTTCTTCCGCAAGCAGACCGGCACCACGCCGCAGGCCTTCCGCGAGGGGCGGGGCGATTAGCGCCTAGGTGTTCGCTTCCAGCGAGTCCCGCCGGATGACGGCAAAGGCGATGACCGCGCCGAATAATTCCGTGCCGGCGGCGGCGCTCATGGCAGCGCGCAGGCCCAGCAGGAAGCCGGCGCCGCTTGCCGCGTGCTCGCCGGCATAGGTGGCGAACACGCTGCCGAGGATGGCGACGCCCAAGGTGGCGCCGACCATGCGCGCCGTGTTGATGAGTCCCGAAGCGGTGCCGGAACGCGCCGGCGGCAGCGCCGCCACCGCGACGCCGTTGACCGGGGCGGTGTTGAGGCCGAGCCCGATGCCGACCACCAGCAGCGCGGCTTCGATCGGCAGGATGCCGGTGTCATGGCCGATCGAGGCAAGCGCCAAGGCGCCGAGGCCCATGCAGGCCATGCCGGCCGTCATCACCAGACGCGGCCCGAGACGGTTGCTGAGATGGCCGACGTTCTGTGACACGACGACGAAACTGATCGACATCGGCAATAGCTCGAGCCCGGCGACGAAGGGTGAATCGCCACGCACGGTCTGGAAATAGAGCGGCATGATGAACAACAGCGCGTACATGCCGAAGGTCATCAGCCCGGCGACGGCAAGCGCCGCGGTGAAGACCGGACGGCGCAGAAATTCGAGCGGGATGAGCGGCCCGGGCGTGTGCCGCTCGACGCGGACGAAAGCGGTGAGCGCAATGGCGGCGACCGCCGCCAGCGTCAGGATCACCGGCGAGGTCCAGCCCCAATGCGAGCCTTCGATGGCGGCGAAGGCGAAGCCGCTCAATCCGATGATGGCGAGCACCTGGCCGGCAGCGTCCAGCCGCCGGCCTTGCGGGGCGGCGCTTTCGCCGATGGCGCGATAGGTCAGCGCCCATGTCACGGCGCAGATCGGCAGCACCAGGTAGAAGATGCTGCGCCAGCCGGCGGTGTCGACCAGCCAGCCGCCGAGTGTCGGGCCGATGATGAAGGCGAGCCCGTTGCAACTCGCCCAGATGCCCATAGCGTGGGCGCGTGAGCGCTTGTCGGGAAAGGCGACGGCGAGCAGCACCAGCGACATCGGCAGTTCGAAGGCGGCGCCCAGCCCGCCGATGACGCGGCCGGCCGTCAGGACGCCGGCATTCGGTGCCAGTGCGCAAGTGAGCGAGCCGGCCATGAACAGCATAATGCCGAGAACGAACAGCCGGCGCCGGCCGTAAATATCGCCGAGCGTGCCGCCGGTGAGCAGCAGGCTGGCGTAGACGAGGTTATAGGCGTCGACCACCCATTGCAGGGCGCTGACGCTGGCATGCAGATCGGCGCCGATGCTCTTGAGCGCGAGATTGACCACCGAGGTGTCGATCTGAGCGAGCAGCACGCCGAGCGAGGTGACCAGCAGCACCAGACGCGGGTGCGGCACGGCGCCTTCACGGTTAACCGACAAATCTTGTGTGGATACCGACATGGAACCGCCGCTCGCCGTTTTGTTCGCGCTGCCGTCAAGGCAGAGCTGGGCACGGTGTACTCGCCGGCCCACCCGATTCCTGTCAGCAGCGTGCGGCGCTCCCAGAAGAAACCCACAGCTTCCTTTGGTTAAGCGGCTAAGAAGTAAGGTAAAGGTTTGGTTTCTTTTGAAATCGGCATTCGATGCAACTACGGATGGACACCACCGAAGGAGGTGCTCATGCGTAAGCTCTCGGTCGCGTCCGTCGCGATGATCCTGGCGATCTCGCTCTATTTCATGTTGTCCTGGGGTTTTGACGCCTACCGCATGCTGACCTCGCCGACCTACGGGCTCGACGAGGTGTGGCGCTCGCAATTCGTGTTCGCGATCGGCGGCCTGTTCCATCTCTCGCCGGTCGGTCTCATCAAGCTCGCCGCCTTCTTCGCCATTCTCAAGCTCGCGGTCGCCGCGATCTGCGCGGTGCACATCGCCGACCGCTTCCGCAGCCTGGCCGGCGGCAAGGCCGACGGCGAAATCCTGGAGGCGGGCCTCATCCTGGTGGTGGCGATCAGCATCCTGTCGGTCGGCCCGGCGGTGTGGTCGCAGAACGCCGAGCTGGTGCGCGAGGGCGTCATCCAGTTGTCGCTGGCCGCGCTCGCGGTCGCGGTGCTGATGCTCGAGCGCGCCTATGGCGCGCAAGGACGACAAGGACGATAAAGCCGAAGCCCGCGTCGAAGCCGCGCGCAGCGCATTCGACGCGGCGATGGCGCGGCCGGGGCCGCGCGTTCATGCCTGACGGTTAGTGGGAGCCGGGCGCCGCTTCAAGGCGGCCGGTAAGACGGATGGCGCCGCGGGGGCGGCGTCATCCGGTCGGGGGACGGGACCATGCTGGACCGGGTTATCGCCGAACTGGTGTTGTGGGGCTTTCGCGGCGGCATCGCCTGGCTGGTCGCGCATGAAACCGGCCTCATCGCCGCCGAGAAGCTGACCGAAGTCTCGCGCGCGCTCGGGCATTTGTAGCCGGCGCCGCGCATGATCCCGAAAAGCCTGTCCCCGGCTCGATCGGGGATGGGCACCGGTTTTCGGAAAAGAAAAGAACATGCGCAATCAAGAATACGCCGCCGTCAGCCGCTCTTCTTGATCTCCGCCATCACCTCACCCGCCAGCTTGAAGGCGTGGTTGGCCGCCGGCACCCCGCAATAGATCGCCTGCTGCAGGATCACTTCCTTGATGTCGTCGGCGGAAAAGCCGCCTTCGGTCAGCGCCGCGCGCACGTGCATCTTGAACTCGTCCCATTTGTCCAGCGCCAGCATGGTGCCGATCACCAGGATGCGGCGGGTACGCTCGTCGAAATGCGGGCGCGTCCACACCTCGCCCCAGGCGGCGCGGGTGATGAAGTCCTGGAACTCCGCGGTGAACGGGTTCTTGCTGGCGTTGGCGCGGTCGACCCAGGCGTTGCCCAGCACCTTGCGGCGCTGCGCCATGCCTTTTTCGTAGCGTTCTTTTTCGTCCATTTTCGAACTCACGCGCCCAGGAAATCGAGCACGGTCTTGGTATAAGCCGCCGGCTGCTCCATGTTGGAGATATGCGCGGCGTCGATGCTCGCGAGCTTGGCGCCCTTGATCTGCTGCTGGATCGCTTCGCCCGCCGCCGGCGGGGTGGCGACGTCCTGTGCGCCCACGATCACCAGGGTCGGCGTCGTGACGCCCGCATTGCTCTCCCGGAAGTCCATGGCCATGATCGCCTGGCAGCAGCCGACATAGCCCTTCACGTCGGTGGCGACGAACATTTCCTTCATCGTCGCTATGATGTCCGGGGCGCGATTGCGGAAGCCTTCGGTGAACCAGCGCTGCATGTTGCCGTCGACGAGCTGGCCGAGGCCCTTCTCCTCGATGAGCTTGATGCGGTCGTGCCACGGCGCCTTGTCGGCGTAATGGAAATTGGTGTTCGACAGCACCAGCTTCTCCATCCGGTCGGGGGCGTTGGCGCCGAGCCATTGCCCGACCATGCCGCCCATGGACAGCCCGCACCAGTTGGTCTTCTCGATGCCGAGCGCGTCGAGCACCGCGATCGCGTCGCGCCCGAGGCGCTCCATGGAGTAGGGGCCCTCCGGCACGTCGGATTGGCCGTGGCCGCGGCGGTCGTAGCGGATGACCCGATAATGCTTGGCGAATTCCGGGGCCTGCGGGTCCCACATGTGCAGGTTGGTGCCGAGCGAATTCGACAGCATCAGCGTCGGCGCGTCTGCCGGGCCCTCCACCTCGACGTTGATCTTGCAGCCGTCGTCGACCACGATCTTCGGCATGAAATTCCTCCCTGACCCGGTGATTGTTGCGCCCGCGCGGACGGTATAAATGATTGGGTCCACCCATAATGGCCCCGGCGGCGGCTGCAAAGCCCCCCTTTTCAGCGGGACCGCAAGGGCTTAAGCCGGGCACCAGACGGCGCTTGGCAATCAGGACGAGCATTCTCAGGAGACGAAGCCAATGGCGATGACCATGAACGGGGAGGTCCAGCTTCCGGCCACGCGCGAGGTCGTGTGGGCGAAGCTCAACGATCCCGAGGTGCTGAAGGCCTGCATTCCCGGCTGCGAGGAGCTCAACAAGACCTCCGACACCGAATTCGACGCGGTGGCCACCACCAAGATCGGGCCGGTCAAGGCGCGCTTCAAAGGCCACGTGCAACTCACCGACCTCGATCCACCCAACGGCTACAAGATATCCGGCGAGGGCTCGGGCGGCGTTGCCGGCTTCGCCAAGGGCGGCGCGGTCGTGGCGCTGTCGGACAAGGATGGCGGTACCTTGCTGACGTATAACGTCGAGGCGCAGATCGGCGGCAAGCTCGCCCAACTCGGCCAGCGACTCGTCAACGGCGCCGCCAAGAAGCTCGCCGATGACTTTTTTAAGAAGTTTGCCGCCCAAGTTGAAGGCAGCTGACGCTCGCGCGCGCAACGCAAGGCATCGACCCGTCCAAAAAGTCCATGCGCGGGCAGGCTGTTAGCCGCGTCGCGTCGTGCCGCTGCCGCATTGCAGCGTTGCGGGGGACGGCGCGGAACGGCAAGTTTCGGCATTTCGGACTTTTGAATCGCTTGACCCGGAATAGGCCTGCGGTTCAAAGTCATTCCAGTTCCGGACTGAAATCGGCTCAGTTTAGAGCCCGAGCGCTCGACGTCCGGGAGCGGGCGCGGCGAAAAGAGGGGTTTTGCCCCCGAACTTGGGAGGATGGTCATGCCGAAGGTCTCCATGACGGTAAACGGCAAGCCGGTCAGCGGCGAAGTCGAGGCCCGTACCCTTTTGGTGCAATTTCTGCGCGAGAACCTCCGGCTGACCGGGACGCACGTCGGCTGCGATACCTCCCAGTGCGGGGCCTGCGTCGTCCACGTCGACGGAATCGCGGCGAAATCCTGCACCACGCTCGCCCTGCAGTGCGAGGGCGCGAACATCACCACCGTCGAGGGCCTGGCCAAGGAAGATGGAACCCTGCACCCGATGCAGGAGGCGTTCCGCGAGAATCACGGCCTGCAATGCGGCTACTGCACCCCCGGCATGATCATGGCCGCGCTCGACATCGTGCGCCGCAACGGCAACGACCTCGACGAGCACACCATCCGCGAGCAGCTCGACGGCAACATCTGCCGCTGCACCGGCTATCACAACATCGTCAAGGCGATCGCCGCCGGCGCCAAGGCCATGGCGGCCGGCTGATTTATCGATACGAGTAGAAAAAGGAGCGTCGCAGCAAGCGGCCGAATCAGGGGCGTCTTTCACAACAAACAGGGAGGAAACCGCCATGAGCGCAACCGGGATCGGCGCGGCGGTACGCCGTAAGGAAGACATTCGCTTCGTGACCGGAAACGGCCGATATACGGACGACGTGGTCCGGCCGGGCGAGACCCGCGCCGTGTTCGTGCGTTCGCCGCACGCGCGCGCCAAGATCAAAAAGATCGACGTCAGCGCCGCCAAGGCGATGCCGGGCGTGATCGACGTGCTCACCGGCGCCCAGCTCGCGGCCGACAATATCGGCAGCCTGATCTGCGGCTGGATGATCCATTCCAAGGACGGCTCGCCGATGAAGATGTCGCCGCATCCGGCGCTCGCCGCCGAGACGGTGAACCATGTCGGCGACGCGGTGGCGGTGGTGATTGCGGAGACGCAAGCCGACGGCCGCGACGCCGCCGAGAAGGTGGTGGTCGATTACGAGGTGCTCCCGGCGGTGGTCGACCCGGCCAAGGCTAAATCGGGCCCGCAGATCCACGAGGTCGCGCCCAACAACACCATCTACGAGTGGTCGCTGGGCGACCAGAAGGCCGTGGACGCGGCTTTCGCTTCGGCCAAGCACGTCACCAAGCTCGACATCATCAACAACCGGCTGGTGCCGAACGCCATCGAGCCGCGGGTGGCGCTCGCCGAATACGATTCCGGCACCGACCATCTGACGCTCTGGAACACCTCGCAGAACCCGCACGTGGCGCGGCTCGTCATCGCCGCTTTCGTCGGCATCGCGCCGGAGCACAAGCTGCGGGTGATCGCGCCGGATGTCGGCGGCGGCTTTGGCTCCAAGATCTTCATCTATCCGGAAGAGGTCGTCTGCCTGTGGGCGGCGCGCAAAGTTCACCGGCCGGTGAAGTGGACCGCCGACCGCAGCGAGTCGTTTCTGACCGATGCGCACGGCCGCGACCATGTCACCAAGGCGGAGCTGGCGCTCGACGAGAACGGCAAGATCCTGGGCTTGCGCGCGCACACCATCGCCAATCTCGGCGCCTACATGTCGACCTTCTCGTCGTCGGTGCCGACCTATCTCTATGCTACGCTGCTGTCAGGCCAGTACGACATCCCGCAGATCTACTGCGAGGTCGACGCGGTCTACACCAACACCGCGCCGGTGGACGCCTATCGCGGCGCCGGGCGGCCCGAAGCGGCCTTCGTGGTCGAGCGGCTGGTGGAAGTGGCGGCGCGCGAGATGGGGCTCGACCCAGCCGATCTGCGCAAGCGCAACTTCGTCAAGAGCTTCCCGCACCAGACGCCGGTGATCATGGCCTATGACACCGGCGACTTCGGTGCCTCGCTGAAGAAGGCGATGGAGATCGCCGACGTGAAGGGCTTCAACAAGCGCAAGCGTGAGGCGGCCCGCCAAGGCAAGCTCAGGGGGCTCGGCTACTCGGCCTATATCGAAGCCTGCGGCATCGCGCCGTCGCAGGCGGTCGGCTCGCTCGGCGCCGGCGTGGGTCTGTGGGAATCGGCGGAAGTGCGCGTCAACCCGACCGGCTCGGTGGAAGTGCTTACCGGCTGCCATGCGCACGGGCAGGGCCACGAGACCACCTTCGCACAGCTCGTGTCGGAGCGGCTCGGCATTCCGTTCGAGAACGTCTCCATCGTGCACGGCGATACCGACATCGTGCAGTTCGGCATGGGCACCTACGGCTCGCGCTCCGGCGCCGTCGGCATGTCGGCGATCGTCAAGGCGCTCGACAAGATCGAGGAGAAGGCCAAGAAGGTCGCCGCCCATATGCTCGAAGCCGCCGAAGGCGACATCGAGTTCAAGGACGGTCAGTTCACGGTGGCCGGCACCGACAAGTCGGCGGCCTTCGGCGACGTGGCGCTCAACGCCTATATCGCCCACAAGTTCTCCGGCCAGGAGCTGGAGCCGGGCCTGAAGGAGACCTCCTTCTACGACCCGACCAACTTCACCTTCCCCGCCGGCTGCCACATCTGCGAGCTCGAGATCGACACCGAGACCGGCAAGATCGAGATCGTGAACTGGACCGCGGTCGACGACTTCGGCACCATCATCAACCCGATGATCGTCGAGGGGCAGGTGCACGGCGGCATCGCGCAAGGGGTGGGGCAGGCGCTGCTCGAAGGCGCCGTCTACGACGAGGGCGGCCAGCTCGTCACCGGCTCGTTCATGGATTACACCATGCCGCGCGCCCACGACCTGCCGTCGTTCAAGGTCGACACCACCGAAACCAAGGCGCCGTCCAACCCGCTCGGCATCAAGGGTTGCGGCGAGGCCGGCGCCATCGCGTCGCCGGCGGCGGTGATCAACGCCATCACCGACGCGCTCGGCATCGAGGACGTCCCCATGCCGGCCACGCCCAACACGGTCTGGTCGGCGCTGCAGCGCGCCAAGCCGCGCGCCGCGGCCTAAGTCATTGGCCCTCGTCCTGAGGAGGCCGCGCAGCGGCCGTCTCGAAGGACGAGGGGGCCGGCTCACCCTTCGAGACGCGCTCTTCGAGCGCTCCTCAGGATGAGGCCGGGAGCGAAACACAGGAGAGCCAACCGATGTACAATTTCACCTTCCATCGTCCCACCACGGTCCGCCAGGCGGCCGGGCTGCTCGCCCGCAACCCCGACGCCAAGCTGCTCGCCGGCGGCCACTCGCTGCTGCCGGTGATGAAGCAGCGGCTGGCGCAGCCCTCCGCGCTGATCGACCTGTCGCTGGTCGACGGCATGGACACCATCGAGCAGAAGGGCCGCGCCATCGTGATCGGCGCCATGGCGCGCCACGCCGACGTCGCCAAGTCGCCGGTGCTGCGCGAGGCGCTGCCGGGGCTCGCCGACGTGCCGGGCGCGGTCGGCGATCCGCAGGTGCGCAACCGCGGCACCATCGGCGGCTCGATCGCCAACAACGATCCCAACGCCGACTATCCGGCGGCGGTGTTGGGCCTCGGCGCCACCATCATCACCAACAAGCGGCGCATCGCCGCCGACGACTTCTTCCAGGGCATGTACACCACGGCGCTGGAGGACGGCGAGATCATCGTCAAGGTGAGCTTCCCCGTCGCCAAGAAGGCGGCCTACGAGAAGTTCAAGCACCCGGCCTCCGGTTTCGCGCTGGTCGGCGTGTTCGTGTCGAAGCGCGGCTCCGACATCCGCGTGGCGGTGACCGGCGCCGGGTCCGAGGGCGTGTTCCGCGTGCCATCGTTCGAGGAGGCGCTGAAGACGCGCTTCGCGGCCAAGTCGCTGGAGGGCATGAGCATTCCGGCGACGGGCATGAACAGCGATATCCACGCCAGCCCCGAATACCGCGCCCACCTCGTCGGCGTGCTGGCGCGCCGCGCGGTGGCGAAGGCGACGAAGTAGAGCGCCGACCCGGCGCGGACATTGCCACCATCACACCGAGGGGCGGCGAGAGCCGCCCCTTTCCAATTCGCCCCAACAGCCAGGACATGAGGCGCGTGCCCGCATCGCGGAAAGGTCTCGTTTCGCCCGGTGCGCGGGTGCTCGCCGCCGGCTTTCTCGTGCTGTTCATCGGCGGCGGCGCGCGTTTCACCATCGGCCTGACGCTCAAGCCGATGGTCGACGAGCTCGGCTGGGGCCGCAGCGAACTGGGCGGCGCGGTCGCGCTTTTCATGGTCGTCTCGGCGGTGGCGATGTTCGCCGCCGGCCAACTCGCCGACCGCGCCGGCCCGCGCGCGGTGCTGTGCGGCGGCCTCGTCGTCGGCGGCATCGGCATCGGCCTCATGGGCACGATCACGGCGCCCTGGCAAGCGCTGGCGCTGTACGGCGTGGTGTATGGGGCCGGCAGCGGGGCGGCGTCGCTCATTCCGGTCGGGGTGATGGTGACCCGCGCTTTTCCCACGCGCACCGGCACCGCCAACGCGGTCGTGATGGCGGGCATGAGCGTCGGCCAGCTTGTCGTCATCGCGGCGCTGGCGGCGGTGCTGCTGGCGGTGAGCTGGCGCGCGGTCTATTGGGGGCTCGGACTGGCGCATCTCGCGCTGGCGCCGCTCCTGTTCCTCGCCATCCCACGGACCGAGCCGCGGCGGGCGGAAGCCGAGCGCGTCATCGACGGCGTCGGCGTGCTGGCGGCCGCGCGCGCGCGCCAGTTCTGGCTGCTGATCGTCATCTATGCGGTGTGCGGCTTTGGCGACTTCTTCGTATCGACCCACGTTGTCGCGCTCGCCGAGGATCGCGGCGTCAACGCCTATCTCGCCGGCAATCTGTTGGCGCTGATGGGCCTGACCGGCCTCGTCGGCGTGGTCGCCGCCGGCGCCTTCAGCGACCGCGCCGGGCCGGTGTGGCCGACCGCGCTCGCCTTCGCGGCCCGCGTCGCGGTGTTCGCGCTGGTGATGGTCGACCAGTCGCCGGTTTCGGTCGCGGTCTTCGCCCTGGTGTTCGGCGCCACCTTCCTGGTGACGGCGCCGCTCACCGTCGTGTTCGTGTCGCAGAGCTTCGGCACGCGCCATCTCGGGGCCCTTACCGGGCTGATCACCATGGTGCACCAGATCTGTGGCGGCTTCGGCGCCTATTTCGGCGCGGCGCTGTTCGACGAGACCGGCAACTACGACGCCGCCTTTGCGACCATGCTGGTGCTGTCGCTGATGGCGCTGCTGCTCAGCCTGCTGCTGAAACGGCCGGCGCGCGTAGCGGCCGTGTGAGGCACAAGACCTCGATAGACGCGACTTCGATGGAGAGATTCGCGATGACGCACGAGCAAAGGCAGGTCCTGGCCGGCATGATGGCGGCGGTCGCCTTGACCGCGGTCGCGCTGCTGGCGGTCTATTTTCTATCGCGGAGCGGCGTCGACACCGTGCACCTGTCGGCGCCGGCGGCGAGCGCGCTCGCGGCACTGGCGCTGGTCTTTTGCATCGGCGGTATCGCCAGGAAGCGCTTCTTCCATACCGACGTCATCGGCGGCGCGGCCTTCGACAAGCCTGGCAGCGAGGTCGCAGTCGACAAGGCGGTGCTGCAGAACACGCTGGAACAGACGGTGCTGGCGATCATCGCCTATAACGGTCTGGCGGCCGTCTTGCCATCGTTGGCGCCGGTTTTGCTGCCCGTGCTGGTGAGCCTGTTCCTCATCGGGCGCATTCTCTTCATCGCCGGTTACGCCAGGGGCGCCGGCCACCGTGCCCTCGGCTTCGCGCTGACGTTCTATCCGACCGTCGCGACTTACGCGATTTTTGTCGTGGCCTTCGTTATCCAGCTCTGAGCGCGCGTTAGAGCTGCATCCTGCGGCGGTCGAACCAGCGCGCCGTGTTGCCCCCGGCGGCCTTGGCCGCATAGAGCGCTACGTCCGCGCGTTTCAGCATTTCGCTCGAGCGACAACCGCGGATCGCCGCTAGACCGACCGATGCGCCCACGCGGAAACCGCGCCCGTGACAACGGATGGGACGGCTCATCGCAGCGATGATTTGCTTGGCCAGCAGAATCGGCTCACCGGCAGATTCGCTCGGATCGAGCAGCACGGCGAACTCGTCGCCGCCGATACGGGCAATCGTGGTGGCCGTGCCGCAGGCGGCTGCGAGGCGCTGGGCCGCCTCCTTCAGACACGCATCGCCGGCGCCATGGCCGAGTGTGTCGTTGACGTCCTTGAAGCAATCGAGGTCGACGAGCAGGAGCGTCCCGCCGGTATGCTGCCCGCTATGGTCGCCGCAGACTTCGGCGAGCCGCTCCTGGAACCGCCTGCGGTTGGCAAGACCGGTCAACTCGTCAAATTCAGCGAGATACCGAGTCCGCTCCCAGCGCTCCTTTTCTTCGGTGATGTCCTCTTTGAAGCCGAACAGCCGCGTCGGCCGCTCGCCGGTGCATTCGACGCTCGCGGTGATTCGGACCCAGCGTGTCCCGCCCACCGGCGTGACGATGTCGGTGTCGAGGTTGAAGCTGGACCGCGCAGCAATCGCGCGGCTGCGGACGGTTTCGAGCGTCTTGAGAGAGTGGGCCGGATAGCGGATCACGGCCTGCCGACGCTTGAGCGGCGTTTCGCGCGCAATATCGAACATGTCATAGGTGCCGGCCGACCACTGCAACGTTTCGCTGCGCAGGTCGCACTCCCACCAGCCGAGGCGGGCGGCGGCTGAGGCACGCTCGAAGATGTCGCGACTGCGCGCCATCGCCGCCTCATGGTCGCGGATGGTGCGTGCTTGTGCCTCGACCAGTTCGGCGAGCCGCGCCACGGCCGCGGCGGTCGAATCGTGCGAGTGCGGGTCGATTTGGGCGATACTGATCGTACTGTTCGCCGATTGCAGTTTTCGCGGCTTCACCGTCTGTTCCCGACGTCTAGTCCCCGATACCGAATTTCAGGTTAGGGGCCGCCTATTAACAATTCGATATTGCAGAATAGCGGGTTGTCGATACTCGGCGCCGCCGGTTTCTCACGCGGAGGCCTTGTCCAATTCCGCCAGCAGATCGTGCAGGTCGAGCGGGTGGGTGAACATCCGCAGCGCGCCGTCCGGCTTCTGCGGCCACATCTCCTTGGGCCGGTCCCAATAGAGCTCCACCCCGTTCTCGTCCGGGTCGCGCAGATAGAGCGCCTCGGAGACGCCGTGGTCGCTGGCGCCATCGAGCGGGATCTTGGCGACGATCAGCCGGCGCAGGGCGTCGGCCAGCATCTTGCGGGTGGGGTAGAGGATGGCGGTGTGGAAGAGCCCGGTGGTGCCGGGGGCGGGCGGCCCGCCGCCCTTGCTCTCCCAGGTGTTGAGGCCGATGTGGTGATGGTAGCCTCCGGCCGAGATGAAGGCGGCGCCGGGGTAGCTGGTGGTCAGCTCAAAACCCAGGACGCCGCAGTAGAAATCCAGCGCCCGCTGCAAATCGGCCACTTTCAGGTGGACGTGGCCGATCCGGACCCGCGGGTCGATGGCGGGGGCCTGGAGGGCTTGTTTTTCGAGCTCTGAAGCGTTTGACATGGGATTCCTTTGGCAGAAATTCCTTGGGTGGCCGGAGCCGGCCGGAGACCCCACATGTATGACGCCGCCACTATCGGCTAAAGTGTCAGCGAGGTGACTAACGCATGTCTCTTACACCGCTCCCCGACAGCATCGACGCGACGCTCGCGCTGCTTTCCAAGGCCGGCTACGTCGCCGACCGGTCGCTTTCCACCGTGCTCTATCTGGCGCTGCGCATGGGGCGGCCGCTGTTCCTGGAGGGCGAGGCCGGCGTCGGCAAGACCGAGATCGCCAAGGTGCTGGCCGGCAGCCTCGGCCGCAAGCTGATCCGGTTGCAATGCTATGAGGGGCTCGACGTCTCCTCGGCGGTCTACGAGTGGAATTACGGCGCGCAGATGATCGCCATTCGGCTCGCCGAGGCGGAAGGCGAGGGCGACCGCGAGCGCATCGAGCACGACGTCTTCTCCGAGAAATTCCTCATCAAGCGGCCGCTGCTGCAGGCGCTGGAGCCGGACCCGGACGGGCCGCCGGTGCTGCTGATCGACGAGACTCGACCGCACCGACGAGGCGTTCGAGGCGTTTCTGCTGGAGGTGCTGGCCGACTTCCAGGTGACGGTGCCGGAGCTCGGCACCATCAAGGCGCCGCATCCGCCCATCGTCGTCATCACCTCCAACCGCACCCGCGAGGTGCACGACGCCTTGAAGCGCCGCTGCCTCTATCACTGGGTCGGCTATCCGGACGCGCAGCGCGAACTGGAGATCCTGCGCACCAAGGTGCCGGGCATCTCCAAGAAGCTCTCCGAGCAGGTGGTCGCCTTCGTGCAGGCGCTTGCGCAAGGAGGACCTGTTCAAGGTGCCGGGCGTCGCCGAGACGCTGGACTGGGCCGGTGCGCTGTCCGAACTCGACGTGGTGGCGCTCGATCCGGCGACGGTGTCGGACACGCTCGGCGCGTTGCTGAAATACCAGGACGACATCGCCCGCCTCGACAACAGCAAGGTGAAGACGCTGCTCGACGAGGTGAAGTCGGAATTGCGGGCGGCGGAGTAGTGTGATGGCCGAAGGCCGGCTCGCCGAGAACATCGTCTACTTCGCGCGCGCGCTGCGGGCCGCGGGCCTGCCGGTGGGGCCGGGCGCGGTGCTCGATGCGATCGAAGCCGTCCACGTCGCGGCGATCGGCAGCCGCGACGACTTCTATTGGACGCTGCACGCCGTGTTCGTGAAGCGGCACGAGCACAGCATCCTGTTCGACCAAGCCTTCAAGCTGTTCTTCCGTCGGCGCGGCTATCTCGACAAGCTGCTCGCCACCATGCTGCCGGAGACCTTGCCGAGCGCGCCGAAACCGCCGGAGCCCGGCGCCCAGCGCGTGCAGGAAGCGCTCTATGCCGGCATGAAGGCGCGCGAGGAGGAGAAGCAGGAAGTCGAGGTCGACGCGCGGTTGACCGTTTCCGACCGCGAGGTGTTGCAGCACAAGGACTTCGCGCAGATGACGGCGGCCGAGATCGCCGCCGCCAAGGCGGCGATCGCGCGCATGGCGCTGCCGCTCGACGTGATCAAGACGCGGCGGCTGACCGCCGCCCGCCGCGGCCACATGATCGACGTGCGCCGCACTTTGCGCTCGAGCATGAAGGCGGGGAGCGCGGTCATCGATCTCAAATATTTCGGCCCGCGCGAGAAGGAGCCGCCGATCGTGGCGCTCTTGGATATCTCCGGCTCCATGAGCCAATACACGCGGCTGTTCCTGCATTTCCTGCATGCGATCACCGACGCGCGCAAACGCGTCACCACCTTCCTGTTCGGCACGCGGCTCACCAATGTCAGCCGCGCCATCCGCCAGCGCGATCCGGACGAGGCGCTGGCCTCGTGCTCGGCGCATGTCATGGATTGGTCGGGCGGCACCCGCATTGCGTCGTCTCTGCGCGACTTCAACAAGCATTGGTCGCGCCGGGTGCTGAGCCAGGGCGCGGTGGTACTCTTGATCACCGACGGGCTGGAGCGCGACGCCGACGATACGCTCGGGTTCGAGATGGACCGGCTGCACCGCTCCTGCCGGCGGCTGGTCTGGCTCAATCCGCTGCTGCGGTTCGATGGCTTCGAGGCGCGCGCCAAGGGCGTGCGCACCATCATGGCCAATGTCGACGAACTGCGGCCGATCCATAATCTCGAGTCCATGACCGAGCTGGTCGCCGCGTTGTCGGGCCAGTCGGTCAAGGGCTACGATCCCAAGGCGATGTTGAAGCAGGTGGCGTGACTTCTGGCCACCATGGAGGTGCACGATGCTCTCACGTGACGAAGACATCCTCAAAGCCGCGGAAGACTGGCGCACGCAAGGGCGCGGCGTGGCGCTCGCGACGGTGATGGAGACCTGGGGCTCGGCGCCGCGGCCGGTCGGCTCCAACCTGGTGATCGACGAGGAAGGCAATTTCCTCGGCAGCGTCTCCGGCGGCTGCGTCGAGGGCGCGGTGGTGGCGGAAGCCATGGATATCATCGACAGCGGCAAGCCCAAGATGCTGGAATTCGGCGTCGCCGACGAGGACGCCTGGCAAGTGGGCCTGTCGTGCGGCGGTACGATCCGGGTGTTCGTGGAGAAGGTGGACTGACGTGAAACTCGACCTGCTTCATACGTTGAATACCGAACGTGCGGCGCGGCGTGCGGTGGTCGTCATCACCGACGTGGAAAGCGGCGACGAGCGGCTGGTGAAGGCCGCCGACGCCGCCAAGGATCCGCTTAGCGACGTGATCGAAAGGCGTTTGCGCATGGCGAAGAGCGGCATGGAGGAGACCGCGCAGGGGCGCGCGTTCCTCACCGTGCACGTGCCGTCGCCGCAACTCGTCATCGCCGGCGCGGTGCACATCAGCCAGGCGCTGGCGCCGATCGGCGCGCTGCTCGGCTACGACGTCACCATCGTCGATCCGCGTACGGCGTTTGCCTCGCCCGAGCGATTCCCCGACGTCAAGGTGATCGCGGAATGGCCCGACGAGGCGCTGCCGCCGCTCAATGTCGATCGTTACACCGCCTTCGTCGCGCTCACGCATGATCCGAAGATCGACGACCCAGCGCTACTGCATGCGCTCAAGCGCGACTGCTTCTATATCGGCGCGCTCGGCTCCCGGAAGACCCATGCCAAACGGGTCGAGCGCCTGAAGCAGGCGGGCATCAGCGACGCCGTCATCGCGCGCATCCACGCGCCGATTGGTTTGCCGATCGGTGCGGTGTCGCCGTCCGAGATCGCGGTCGCCATCATGGCCCAGGTCACCGCCTCGTTGCGGCTCAAGGTAGACAAGGCGGAAGCGGCATGAAATTCGGGTCCGTCCCGGTCGGCGAGGCGCGCGGCGCCACGACGGTGCACTCCATCCGCCAGGGCGATCTCGTGCTCAAGAAGGGCACGCTGATCGGCGACAAGGAAATCGCCGCGCTCGCCAAAGCCGGCGTCAAGGAGATCGTGGCGGCGCGGCTGGAGCCGGGTGACGTCTCCGAGGACCATGCCGCCGCCGACATCGCCGCCGCGGTGTCGGGTGAGGGTGTGCGTGTCGACCGCGCTTTCACCGGGCGCAGCAACCTGTTTGCCGAGACCGCCGGTGTGCTGGTGGTCGACAGACAAGCCATCGACGATCTCAACCGTATCGACGAGTCGGTGACGCTTGCGACGCTGACCGCCTTCAAGCCCGTGGTCGAAGGCGAGATGATCGCCACCGTCAAGATCATTCCCTTTGCCGTTGCCGGCGCCACGCGCGACGCCGCGGTTAACGCCGCCGCCAAGGCCAAGCCGGTCATTCGCGTTGCGCCTTACACGGTGCGCAAGGTCGGTATCGTTTCGACCATGTTGCCGGGGCTGGCGCCCAAGATCGTCGACAAGACGCTCAAGATCACGAAGGCGCGTCTGGCGCCCGCCGGCGCGGCCATCATTGCCGAAAAGCGCGTGCCGCACGAGCAGGCCGCGCTCACCCAAGCCATCGACGAATTGCTGAACGCAGGCGCCGAGCTCGTCATCGTGTTCGGCGCCTCGGCCATCGCCGACCGCCGCGACGTCATTCCGGCGGCGGTGGAAGCCGTCGGCGGCACCATCGAGCATTTCGGCATGCCGGTCGATCCCGGCAACCTGATGCTGATCGGCAGCGCGCGCGGCCACGCGGTGCTGGGCGCGCCCGGCTGCGCGCGCTCGCCGAAAGAGAACGGTTTCGACTGGGTGCTGATGCGGCTGCTCGCCGGCTTAGCCGTTTCGCGCGCCGACGTTACCGGCATGGGCGTCGGCGGCCTGCTCATGGAAATCGTCACGCGGCCGCAGCCGCGCGATGAGCTCAAGCCCGAAAAGGGCCGGCCCATCGCGGCGGTGGTGCTGGCGGCCGGCCGCTCGACGCGCATGGGCGCGATCAACAAGCTCATCGCCGAGATCGGCGGCAAGCCGCTGGTGCGTATCGCCGCCGAGCAGGCGCTGGCCTCGCACGCGTCGCCGGTCATCGTCGTCACCGGCCATCAACACGAGAAGGTGGCGGCCGCGCTCGCCGGCCTCCCGGTCAAGCTCGTGCATAATCCCGATTACGCCGACGGGCTCGGCACTTCGCTGAAGGCGGGCATCGCCGCGGTGCCGGACGACGTCGACGGCGCCATCGTCTGCCTCGGCGACATGCCGCAGGTGGACTCTGCCCTCATCGACAAGCTGATCGCCGCCTTCGATCCCGAACGCGGCGCGCTGGTGGTGGTGCCGAGCATCGCGGGCCGGCGCGGCAATCCGGTGCTGTGGTCGCGCCGGTTCTTCGGCGATCTGACCGGCATCCAGGGCGACATCGGCGCCCGCCATCTCATCGGCAGCTATGCCGAAGCGGTGGTCGAAGTGCCGGTCGACGGCGCTGCCGCGTTAACCGACGTCGATACTCCCGAGTTGCTCTCGGCAGTCAAGGCGGAAATCGAACGCGCCTAACGACTCGAATCATTGATCCCCCTCGCGACTCAGCCCTTATCTGTCGGTGGAAGGACGGACAGGGGACGATGACGGATACTATCACGCCGGTTCTGCGCGCCCTCGTGGCAGCGACGCTGTTGATGGCGAGCGCGGCCGTGATGCTGGTCGCGGTCAGCCAGGCGCATGCGGCAGGCGCGCTGGCGATCGGCACATGCGGCGCATACGGTCAGGCTTTCGACTACGGCTCAGTCAAGAAGGCGAGCCTCAGCGCGCGGTCGAAGTGCAAGGGCAAGTCCTGCCGCGTGGTCGCGACGGTCAAGCGCGGCTGCGCGGCTTTCTCCGTCGATTTCACCAATCCGTGCGGCGGGCACGGCTGGGGCAAGGCGGGCAAGCTCGGCCCCGCGCAGAACGTCGCCTTGCGCTCGTGCTATCGTGACGGCGGCAAGGACTGCATCATCCGTACCTTCTTCTGCGACGGGAAGGGGTAGGGCGGTTTCGCGCCATCGTCATTCCGGGGCGCGAGCGTAAGCGAGCGAACCCGGAATCCGATACGCCGCAGCGCCGGGATTATGGATTCCGGGTTCGCGGTCTTTCGACCGCGCCCCGGAATGACGGCTTCAAAATCCGGCGCGGCTCCTCCTCCGTCTAACCGCTTGATCCAGCGCCAATTGGCCGCCCTTGCACGCCGCCCCGCTTTGCGCTAAAAAATGACTGACCAGTCAGTCATATTAGCGCCGCGCCCATGCCCGACCGCCGCTTCCGCAAGACCGCCGCCAAATCCCGCCGCAAGCGCGCGGGGGGACGCGCCGCGCGCCGGCCCGCGGCGCCGCTGGCGGCGCCGCTGGCTGCGGCGCAAGGGGGCGCCGCAAAGGCGGCCAAAATCGGTGCGAAGACCGGCGCCAAGCCCGGCAGCAAGCCGGGCGGCCGCGAGGCGCGTAGCGCCGCCCGCCGCGCGGCGATCCTCGCCGCCGCGCTCGACGAATTCTCCGAGCGCGGTTTTGCCGCCACCCGGCTCGACGATGTCGCCCGCCGCGCCGGCGTCGCCAAGGGCACGATCTATCTCTATTTCCGCGACAAGGAGAGCCTGTTCCAGGATCTCGTGCGCGACATGCTGGCGCCCATGGTCGGCACGATAGAGGCCTTGAGCGAGGCCGACCCGCCGATGCGCGCGCTCGCCGAGCGCATCGTCGACGTGTTCGTGCGCGAGATCTACGAGACCCGGCGCAAGGACGTCATCCGGCTGATGGTGACCGAAGGCCGGCGCTTTCCCAAGCTCGCCGAGTTCTACTACCGCGAAGTGCTGAGCCCCATCATCGCCGCGGTGCGCGGCGCGCTCGATCGCGCGGCCGCGCGCGGAGAGGTGGCCGAGGCGGTGATGAAGTTTCCGCAGATCCTGGTCGCGCCCGGTCTCGTCGCCATCGTCTGGTCCGGCATGTTCGACAGCTACGCGCCGCTCGACGTGCGCGCCATGATGAACGCGCATCTCGACCTCCTTTTCTCGCCCGGGAGGGCTTCATGAATCGCCACTTTGCATTGGCCCTGGCGATGCTCGCAACGCTCATGCTTGGCGCTTGTACGAAGCAGAACGACCGCGCGCTGCAGGGCTGGGTCGAGGGCGAGATGATCTTCGTCAGCCCCGACGAGCAGGGCCGGGTGGAGACGCTCAACGTGCGCGAGGGCGACCGCGTTCGGAAGGGCAAGCTGCTGTTCACCCTCGACGACGAGCTGCAAAAGGCCGACGTGGCGGTAAAGCGGGCGGCGCTGATCAACGCGCAGCAGGCCTATGGCCGCGCCGAGGAGCTCTTGAAGTCGGCCTCCGGCACGCGCAAGGCGCTCGACGATGCCGACGCCGCGCTGCGCCAGGCCAAGGCCAATCTGCAAGCCTCGCAAACGCGGCTGACGCGCCGGCGCGTGCTGAGCCCGGTGACCGGCACCGTTCAGGAAGTCTATTTCCGCGCCGGCGAAACCGTGCAGCCGGCAAAACCCGTCGTCGCGTTGCTGCCGCCGGCCAATCTCAAGATCCGCTTTTTCGCGCCGGAAACCAAGCTCGCCCGCATCGACATCGGCGAAACCGTGGACGTGAGTTGCGACGCCTGCGCCAAGGGCCTGACGGCCAAGGTCAGCTTCATCGCCCACAGCGCGGAATACACGCCGCCGGTGATCTACAGCCGCGAGGAGCGTGCCAAGCTCGTGTATCTGATCGAGGCGCGGCCCGCCGACCCGGAGAAATTCCGCGTCGGCCAGCCGGTCACCGTCATGCTGCCGCCGGAAGGCGTCTCGCAGTGAACGCCGCCGACGTCGTCATCGATGTGCACGGCCTGACCAAGCGCTTCGACGGCCGCGCCGTGGTGCGCGATCTCTCGATGCAGGTCAGGCGCGGCACCATTTACGGCTTCCTCGGCCCCAACGGCTCCGGCAAGACCACGACCATCCGCATGCTGTGCGGTCTGCTCACGCCGGACGAAGGCACCGGCACGTGCCTGGGCTATGACATTCGCTCGGAGACCGACAAGATCAAGCCGCGCGTCGGTTACATGACGCAGCGCTTCAGCCTCTACGAAGATCTGTCGGTGCGTGAGAACCTGGAATTCATCGGCCGCATTTACGGCCTCGCGCGTCCGCGCCGGGCGGCGCGCGACGCCATCCAGCGGCTCGGCCTCATCGGTCGCGAGGAGCAGCTCGCGCACGAGCTCTCCGGCGGGTGGAAGCAGCGCCTGGCGCTCGGCGCCTGCACGTTGCCGGGCCCGCAACTCCTGCTGCTCGACGAGCCCACCGCCGGCGTCGATCCCAAGGCGCGGCGCGACTTCTGGAACGAGATCCACGCCCTCGCGGCGGAAGGGCTCACCGTTTTGGTCTCGACCCACTACATGGACGAGGCCGAGCGCTGCCACGAGATCGCTTATCTCGCCTATGGTCAGCTACTGGCGCACGGCACCGTCGACGAGGTGATCGCGGCGTCGAACCTGACGACCTATTTCGTGAGCGCCGACCACGGCGACGGCCTCGCCAAGCTCACGGAAGAGCTCACCGGCAAGCCCGGTATCGACATGGTGGCGCCGTTCGGCACCAGCCTGCACGTCTCGGGGCGCGATGCCGCCGCGCTTGACGCGGCGATCGCGCCCTATCGCCAGCGCGCCGGGCTCACCTGGCAACGCGGGGAAGCCTCGCTCGAGGACGTGTTCATCGATCTGATGGGCCGCGCGCAGGACAACTTCCAATGACGCATCTGATCCCGAGCGCCGCGCCGCGCCGGCTGCCGGGCAGCGGCTTCTGGCGCAAGACCTGGGCGGTGCTGGTGAAGGAATTCATCCAGCTCAAGCGCGACCGCGTCTCCTTCGCCATGATCATCATGATCCCGCTGGTGCAGCTGATGCTGTTCGGCTACGCCATCAACACCACGCCGCGCGACCTGCCGACGGCGGTGCTGCTGCAGGAGAAGACCGACCTGTCGCGCTCGATCGTGGCCGCGCTGCAGAACACCCGCTATTTCAAGGTCACGCAGTTTCCGCGCACCGAAGCCGAAGTCGATCGGCTGATCGCCTCCGGCCAGGTGCTGTTCGTCGTCGAGATCCCGGCGAACTTCGAGCGCGACGTGCGGCGCGGCAAGGATCCCAACATGCTGGTGATCGCGGACGCCACCGATCCGGTCGCCTCCGGCTCGGCCTTGTCGGCGCTCGGCCAGTTGATGCGGACCGCGCTCGCGCACGACCGCGCCGTGCCCGCGGTTTCGCCGCCACCGTTCAACATCGAGGTGCACGCCCGCTACAACCCGGCGGCCGAAACCCAGCTCAACGTCGTGCCGGGGCTGGTCGGCACCATCCTCACCATGACCATGCTGATCTTCACCGCGCTGTCGGTCACGCGCGAGATCGAGCGCGGCACCATGGAAAACCTGCTGTCGATGCCGATCACGCCGTTCGAGATCATGCTCGGCAAGATCGTGCCCTACATAATCGTCGGCGCGGTGCAGGCGTCGATGATCATCGCCATCGGCGTGTTCCTGTTCGGGGTGCCGATCGTCGGTAACCTCCTGCTGCTGGCGGCGCTCAGCACGCTCTTCATCGCCACCAATCTATCGATCGGCTACACCTTCTCCACCGTCGCGCAGAACCAGCTGCAGGCGATGCAGATGACCATCATGTTCCTGCTGCCGAACATTCTGCTGTCCGGCTTTCTGTTCCCCTTCGCCGGCATGCCGACCTGGGCGCAATGGGTGGGCGAGGCGCTGCCGCTCACGCACTACCTGCGCATCATCCGCGCGATCATGCTGAAAGGCTCATCCTTCAACGATCTGCACTACGACGCCGCCGCGCTGACGGTGCTGATGCTGATCGCCATGACCATCGCGGTGACGCGCTTCCGGCGGACTTTGGATTAAAGCCGCCGCATCAGCCCGAGCCGTACATAGGGGCTTTCGCGCCGGTCGGTGTCGATGGCCCAGCCGACGGCCGCCGACCATTCCTCGTTTCCGGTCTTCAGGCTGGTGACATGCGCGCCGAGGCGGAACTGGCGGTAGCCGTCGCCGCCGTAGACCTGCGTTTCGGGGCCCGCGTAGAACTGGCCGAACAGGTGCCAGCCGAAGGCGAGGCGGCCCGCGTAGCTGGGGCCGACGGTGGAGAACGAGGCGTCGGCCGCCAGCATGGTCTCGGGCGTCGGCTGGTCCCACAGGTCGGCTGCCAGCGCCAGGCCGAAGCTGGTACCGCGCAAGTCGTTACCGGGGTCGTCCGGCCACAGCCTGTGGGTCTCGATGTCGGGGCCGGCGAACAGCTTGAGCTCGAAGCGCCCGCGCTTGAAGTGCCAGCCGGGCATCACCCGGCCCTTCAGTTCGGCGCCGTAGACGGTGCCGAGCGCCCCGGAATCGTAGCGGTAGCCGCCGCCCGACAGTAGCGTCTTCAGCATGAAGCCTTTGGTCTCGAGCCCGCCCGGCGCCCACAGCAGGCCGCCATAGGCGAACACGCCGCTGCGCCACAGGTCGCGGCCGGAAAACAGGATGAAGTGCGCAACGCCGTCGCCGGCGCGAGCCGGATCGCGGCGGCAAACACACGCAACAAACGAAGAAGACCGCGGCAACCGCCGCGCGAATACGCCACCAACAACGCATCGAGGCCCCCACGCGCCTCAGCACCAGGTTGCAACTAAAGCGCGATCTGAGGTTGTTGTCCACAACCGCGCAAGGCACGCATAGAGGGTATTTTCGTCATGCTTGGTTGTGGACGAAGTGGCGCGGCGTCTGGCCGAGGGTGCGGTGGATCATGGCCGAGAACGCGCTCGGGCTGGCGTAGCCGACTGCGGCGGCGGTGTCGGCGACCGAGGCGCCATCGGAGAGCCGCGCCAGCCCGTCGATGGCGCGCAGGCGCGCGCGCCATTCGGCGAAGCCGAGGCCGGTTTCGCTGCGGAACAGGCGGGCGAGCGTGCGCCGGCTGGCGCCGGCTTCTTCGGCCCAGCGGTCCAGGTCGTGGGGGATCGCGCAATCCTCGAGCAGGGCACGGGCCACCCTTAGAGCCCGCTCGTCGTGCGGCATGGGCACGGCGAGGCGGCGCGCCGACAGCCGCGTCAGTTCGGTCAGGATAAGCCGCGTGACGATGCCGCCGCGCCCGTCCTCGTCGTAGTCGACCGGCTCCTCCAGCAGCGTCAGGATGAGCTCCCGTAGCAGCCCAGAGATCTCCGCCAGCATCGGCTGGCGCGGCAGCGGCTCGCAGGCGGCGGCCGCGATGTAGACGGTGCGCATCTCGATCTGACTGCGCATGGTGACGCTGTGCGGCCATTGCGGCGGCAGCCACAGGCCCCGCGCCGGCGGCACGATCCAGGCCGCCTCGGCGGTCTCGACGCGCATGATGCCTCGCACGGCGTAAAGCAACTGGGCGCGGCGGTGAATGTGCAGCGGGATGCGATGACCCAGTTCGAGATTGCGCGCCATGACCGCCACCGGGCGCGGGGCGTCGTCCATGTTGCGGCGGTAGATCGGGGCATTCTCGCGCATCGCCGGTCCGCTCCGGTTTGGCCTGATCGCGACGAAAATCGGCCTAACATCGCCAAATGGCAAGGGTATATGGTAGGGCGATTGCCAGGATTGGACCCGAGGCTGGCGCCCGAACCGAAAGCCCCCATTGCCGCCATGAACCCGACCGCCCTCAACCCGGCCGGCTACGACAAGGCCACCCGCCGCACCATCGCTTTTCTCAACCTGGCGCATGGCGTCGACCATTTCGTGCTGCTGATCTACCCGACCGTGGTGATCGGGCTCGGCACGGTGTTCCACCGCGACTACAGCGAGCTGATCGCGCTTTCGACCGCGGCCTTCGTCGCCTTCGGCGTGTTCTCGCTGCCGGCCGGCTGGCTCGCCGACCGCTGGAGCCGGCGCAACATGATGGCGGCGTTCTTTTTCGGCTGCGGACTGTCGCTCGCCGTTACCGGTCTTGCGCCCAACACGATCGTGCTGGCGGTGGGGCTGTTCGGGGTCGGCGTGTTCGCCTCGATCTACCACCCGGTGGGCATGGCCATCCTGATCGAGGCCTCGCAGGCGCGCGGCCGTACGCTTGCCTTCAACGGCGTGTGCGGCAATCTCGGCGTCTCGCTCGCCGCCGGCATCAGCGCCGGGCTTGCCACCTGGCTCGGCTGGCGCGCCGCCTTCCTGGTGCCGGCCGTGCTGGCGGTCGCCGCCGGTGTCGTCTATGTCTGGCTGACGCCCGACGACGGCCATCACGCCAAGCATCGGACGTCGAAACCGGCGGTGCCGATGACGGTGCGGCTGGCGGTGGTGGTGTTCGGGCTGTTCCTGCTCATCACCGTGACCGGCGGCACCGTGTTCAACCTGCTCACCATCGCTTTGCCGAAGATCGTCGACGAGGGGCTGGCCGCGCACGTGCCGCTGTGGCTTGCCGGCGGCGTGGCGACTTTGGTGCTGATCTGCGGCGCGCTGGCGCAGCTCGCGGTCGGCCGGCTGGTGGAGCGCTTCTCGGTGCAGGGCCTGTTCGCGATGATCACCGCGATGGGCTTCCTCGGCAACCTGTGGGCGGCCAATGCCGACGGCATTCCGCTGATGATGGCGCTGGCGGTGGCGATCGCGGCCATCTACGGCCAGGTCACGGTCAACGACATGCTGCTGGCGCGCTACACGGCGGATGCCTGGCGCGGGCGCATCTATGCCGTGCGCTATTTCATGCTGTTCGCCGCTGCCGGCGCCGCCATCGCCATGATCTCGTATCTGCACACCAGCGGCGGCTTCGGGCTGGTGCTGGCCGTGAACGCGGGCGTCGCCTTCACCATTTTCCTGGCGACCGTGGCGCTGGCGCTGCTCGTCACCAGCATCGAGAGCCGCCGCGCGGCGGTGCAGGCCGCGGAGTAATCCAGTTCGTCGTTCCGGGGCGTCCGCCGAAGGCGGACGAGCCCGGAATCCAGGACCGCATAGGCGGCGCGCGCAGCCCTGGATTCTCGGTCCGCTCGCTTCGCTCGCGCCCCGGAATGATGGGGTGGACGGCCCCCGACGGCATCATCGTGCCAGACTGGTGATATCGATTCGACCAGACAAGGGAGCCGTCCATGGGCGAGATTAGCATGATTGGTTTGGATATCGCGAAGAACGTTTTCCACATCCACGGCGTGGATGCCTCGGGAACGCCAGGGCTGCGGCGTCAGTTGCGGCGCGGCCAGGTCGAGAAGTTCTTCGCCAAGCTGGCGCCGACGCGGGTGGGCCTTGAGGCCTGCGGCAGCGCGCATCATTGGGCCCGCGTCATTGGCCGCTACGGGCACCAGGTCCGGCTGATGCCGCCGGGCTACGTGAAGGCTTACGTGAAGCGCAACAAGAACGACGGGCGGGACGCGGAGGCGATCTGCGAAGCGCTCGGCCGTCCGACGATGCGCTTCGTGGCGGTGAAGAGCATCGAGCAGCAGGCGACACTTTCGCTCCACAGCACGCGGTAGCTTCTGGTGCGGCAGCGCACGATGGCGGCGAATGCGCTGCGCGGCATGCTGAGCGAACTCGGGATCGTGGCCGCGCAGGGTACGAAGGGGCTGCGCACGC
The DNA here is from genome assembly GCA_963829755.1 of uncultured Pseudomonadota bacterium. Lineage (GTDB taxonomy): Bacteria > Pseudomonadota > Alphaproteobacteria > Rhizobiales > Xanthobacteraceae > Pseudolabrys. Next base: position 518,221 of record CAWHJV010000016.1, read on the forward strand.
TGATGCAGCAGCTCGAGCAGCCGAGCGAGGCAATTCCAGAACTCATGCGCAATGCGCTGGTGCTGCTGGCCCGGCAGTGGCAGGCGCTCGACGCTGCCGAGCATGCGCTCGAGCAACAGATCACACGCGCGGCCCAGGCCGATGCAGAGGCCCGCAGGCTGATGGCTATTCCTGCCGTTGGGCCGATGATCGCGAGCACGCTGCTCGCCAAGGTGCCCGATCCGCGCATGTTCCGATCGGGGCGCGATTTTGCGGCCTGGATCGGGCTCACCGGCCGCGATCACGGCACCGGCGGCAAGCATCGCGTGGGCCGCATCTCCAAACAGGGCGACCGCATGTTGCGAACGCTGCTGATCAACGGGGCCAGCGCCTATCTGCTGCATCAGAAAAGGCGCGGCGTTGCGGATCCCTGGCTGCGCGATCTTTTGGCGCGGCGGCCCTACAAGGTCGTCATGGTGGCGCTGGCCAACAAGACCGCCCGCATCATCTGGGCGCTGCTGGTCAAAGGGGAAGAATACCGGGTTCGCGCGAGCGTTCCGGCTGCTGCGTAATTTGGGCTCCGCAGCCGGCCCGCTCGCGCTCCATCCGTCGGAAAGGGCAACTTTGCTGTGATGGCAAACGGTCAGGAAACCGGGATCGAGACACTCCGCACTGTCATTGCGCGAAAAGCGCGTCGGAATGATTGGAGCTCGATCCGCGACTTCCATCAGGGCCAGCGGTCAGCGACCGCACTCAAAGGCCGTATACATGACCGCACCCCGACACGTCTGCCGAAGCACCAAAAAGCCCTTGCCGATAGGGGGCCGTCCATACATGACAGTGAGTGGCCTCTATTCCGCCGGCTCCTTGTCCCAGGCGAGGTCGGGCGCTTCCGTGCCGGCCACCGAATAGAGCGCGCCGGGCGCGTTGCGGGTCTTCTGAAACGCTTCCAGCGTCTGCCCGCGCATGGCGGCATAGATGTGCAGGTTGGAGACGCCGGTCACCGCGCCCAGCTTTTCGAGCATGAAGAAGCTGACGCCGTAGTGGATCATGCCGCGCCAGTCGCGCTTGCGGATCAACGCGCGCTCCTCCTCGCTGAGGCCCGCCGCCTCAAAGGCCTTTTCCTCGTCGGCGAGGAAGGCGGCACGCGGCACCGGATGGATCAGGTCGTGCAGGAACGTGTTGATGCGGAAGGCCTTGACGCTGCGGTCTTGCGTGAACGGGTAGGTGCCTTCCAGGGCGCCGGCGCCGGCGAGCTGATGGCCGATGTGCCGGCGGTGGTCGGAGACGATGTCTGCGGGCGGTTCGATCGCCTGGTTCTCGTAGATCGCGGTGCCGATGCCGGTCATCGACGGCAGGTAATAGGTGCGGTGCAGGCACTTGACGCTGGCCGAGAGCGCGCCGCGCATGATCAGCCACATGATCACCTCGGCGCCTTCCATGCCGCCGAGCCGGGCGAAATCGGCCTGCGTCATCCGGGTCAGCGCCACCGGGTCCTTCTCGATCATGTCGAGGAACTGCTGGTCCCAGGCCTCGTTGTTGAAGCCGGCGCGCTCGCCGTGCACCTGGTGCGACAGCCCGCCGGTGGCGATGATGGCCACCTTCAGGTCCTCCGGATAGCTCTCGATAGCGCGGCGCAAGCCCAAGCCGAGCTTGTAGCAGCGCAACGGCGTCGGGATCGGGAACTGCAACACGCCGACCTGCAACGGCACGATCGGCGCCGGCCATTTCGGCTCGTGCGGCAGCATCATCGACAGCGGCGAGAAGCAGCCGTGGTCGAGCGGCTTGCCCTGGAAGAACGACATGTCGAATTCGTCGGCCATCAGCGAGGCGCCGATGTGCTGCGACAGCGCCGCATGGCCCTCGATCGGCGGCAGGTCGCGCGCGCCGCCGCCCTCGTCGGCGACGCAATAGCGCTTGTCGATGCCGAGCGCGAAGGCGGAATAGTGGTCGAAGAAGAACGAGGTGACGTGGTCGTTGTAGGTCACCACCAGCGCGTCCGGCTTCTGGTCGGCGAGCCACTGCTGCGCCGGCGCGAAGCCCTCGAAGATCGGCTTCCAGATCGGGTCGTTTTCCTTGTGCCGGTCGTAGGCGAAGCCGATGGTCGGCGTGTGCGAGGCGGCGACGGCGCCGATGATCCTGGCCATAGCGGCAATCCTCTTCTTCGAAACCTACAGCTTGATGCAGACGTTCTTGAGCTCGGTATAGAACTCCAGCGAATGCACGCCGCCCTCGCGGCCGATGCCCGATTGCTTCATGCCGCCGAACGGCGTGCGCAGGTCGCGCAGGAACCAGCTATTGACCCAGACGATGCCGGCCTCGATACGCCCCGCGACGCGATGGGCGCGCGAGAGGTTGGTGGTCCATACCGAGGCGGCGAGCCCATAGTCGAGCGCGTTGGCGCGCCCGATCACTTCTTCTTCGGTATCGAACGGCGCGATGTGGGTGCAGGGGCCGAAGATTTCTTCGGTGACGGTCGCGGCGGTGTCGGGCAGGCCGGTCCAGATGGTCGGCTCGACCCAGGCGCCCTTGGCGAGATCGCCGGGCAGGTTGGGGATGCCGCCGCCGGTGACCACCGTCGCGCCTTCCTCGACCGCCTTCGTGTAATAGGAGAGCACCTTGTCGCGGTGCTCGTGGCTGATCAGCGGGCCCAAATTGGTGGCGCCGTCTTCCGGGCGGCCGAGCTTGAGCTTTTCGGTGCGCTCTTTCAGCGCGGCGACGAATTTGTCGAACAGCGGCCGCTCGACATAGACGCGCTCGGTGCCCAGGCACACCTGGCCGCAATTGGCGAAGCACGAGCGCATGGTGCCTTCGAGCGCGGCGTCGAGATCGCAATCGGCGAAGATGACCGCCGGATTCTTGCCGCCCATTTCGAGCGATACCGGCCGGGCGCCGTCGGCGGCGGCCTTCATGATGGCGGCGCCGGTGCGCGTTTCGCCGGTGAAGGTGATGGCGTTGACTTTTGGGTGCGTGGTCAGGAATTCGCCGGCCGAGCCGGGACCGAAGCCGTGCACCACGTTATAGACGCCCTTCGGAATGCCGACCGCGTTCATCACCTCGCCGAGCAGCGCGGCGGTCTGCGGGCTTTCCTCCGACGGCTTCACCACAACGGTGTTGCCGCACGCCATGGCCGGGGCGACCTTCCAGGTCATCAGCAGCAGCGGCAGGTTCCATGGGCAGATGACGCCGACCACGCCGATGGGCCGGCGCATGGCGTAATTGATGGCGCCGGCGCCGTCCGGCGTCGCCATTTCGAAGAACTCGGTTGAGACGTTCTTGATGGTGTCGGCGAACACCTTGAAGTTGGCGGCGCCGCGCGGAATGTCGATATGGCTGGCAAGCGATACCGGCTTGCCGGTGTCGGCGACCTCGGCCTGAAGAAAATCGTCGAAGCGGGCGTTGATGCCGTTGGCCAGCGCATAGAGCAGGTCGCCGCGCTCGGCCGTGGTCAGCTTGCCCCATGGGCCGTCGAGTGCGGCGCGGGCGGCCTCGACCGCGTCGTTGACTTCCGCTTCGGCGGCTTCCGAAACGCGGGCGATCAGCGCGCCGTCGACCGGCGAGCGCTTGTCGAAGGTCTTGCCGCTTTTCGCCGCGACGTATTCGCCGGCGATGAAATTGAGGACGTCCTTGACCGCGGGAGCCGATGCCGAGTTTTCGGGTTTGCGCGCGACGTCGAGCATTTCTCTTCCCTTGCGGCTCTTGATTGCGGATCGGACCGAAAGGAAAGGTGGTTGCCGGCGCAACCTTTTGCCTTGATCCAGATCAAGACAGGGCAGGGACCCGTCGTCCGGGCCCGGAAATCGGGATCAAAACAGCGGTGGAATGAGGTCCTCGACCTTGACCCGCATGCGCTTCTTGACCCGCGCGACGATGCGGCTGCGGTGGCAGGTCTTGGGGTCGCGGCAATAGCACAGAAGCGCGATGCGCCGGCCCGATTTGATCAGATCGACCAGCTCGGCGAGCGCCGCTTTCGCTTCCGGCTTCTTCATGTGTTCGTCATAGACCCGCCAGAGCGTGTCGGTATCGCCCGCGCGTGCCGCCTGCCGGCCTTCCGCCGGGGTGCCGAGCTTCTGTAAGTGGACGTAGGCGATGCCGGCTTCGTCCAGCCCGGCGGCAAGCTGGCGCTTGGAGAAGCCGGGGCGGCGCGAGGCCGCGACCGCGCGGGTGTCGACCAGAAGATCGATCTTGGCATGCTTCAGTTCGCCCATGACCGCGGCCGGCGTCGCCTTCTCGTAGCCGATGGTGAAGAGCGTCGTCATGCCGGTTCTAGGGTTCGAGCGCCTCCGCCGCACTATAGCTTCGTTAATGGCGCTGTCACGGCCCTGTCATGCGGCGAGGGTAGAGATACCCCTGCGCGGCGGTGCCTGCCCATCGCCGCAACGGCCACTACGATGAGGCGACGGCGGATGTAACCGCGCCTTTTCGTCGGTGGTCGTTTCCATTTTGGGGCCCCGTCATCAGGCGTCGCGCGGCGCGGCAAGCGTCGCGAACGGGCAGGCGCTTTCAAAGGCGCGGGCGGCGCGCAGCACCAATTCGATCCTGGCGCGGCGGCCCGACGATCTGCAAGGCGACCGGCAGGCCGTCCGACGCAAACCCGCACGGCACCGAGGCCGCCGGCTGCTGGGTCAGGTTGAACGGATAGGTGTAGGGCGACCAGTTGATCCACTCGTCGCCGAAGCGGCCGTCGGCCGGCGTCACGCGCCCGGCTTCGATCGCCGGCACCGGCATCTGCGGCGTCAGCAAGAGATCGTAGCGCTCGTGGAAGCGCAGCATGTGCAGCGCCAGTTCGGTGCGCTGGGTGTGGGCGGCGAGATGATCTATGAGCGACACGCGCCGGCCTTCGTCGGCCATGCGGCGCAGACCCTCGTCCATCTTGTCGCGTTCGGCCGGCGGCACGGCGTCGACAATGGTCGACGCGACCGCGTACCAGATCTTCTTCTCCATATCGATCGGCTCGGCAAAGCCGGGATCGACTTCTTCGACGTGGGCGCCGAGATCGGCGAACACTTGCGCGGCCTTGTGGGCCGCCGCTTCGACGTCGGCATCGAGCTCCTTGACGTAGCCGAGGCGCGGGCTCCAGGCGATGCGCAAGCCCCGCACGCCGTCATTGAGGCCGATGCGGAAGTCGGGTGCCGGCGTGTTCCAGGCGGTGGTGTCGCGCATGTCGGGCTGGCCGATGATGCCGAGCATCAGCGCGGCATCGGTCACGGTGCGCGTGAGCGGGCCCTGGTGCGCGAGTACGGTGAAGGCGGAGGCCGGATAGGCCGGTACGCGGCCGTAGCTCGGCTTGATGCCGAAGACGCCGCTGAAGGCCGCGGGAATGCGGACCGAGCCGGCGCCGTCGGTGCCGTGATGCAGGACGCCGAGATTGAGCAGCGCGGCGGCCGCGGCGCCGCCCGACGAGCCGCCGGTGGTGCGCGCCAGGTTCCAGGGATTTCGCGTGATGCCGGTGAGCGGCGAATGGCAGGCGCCGATCCAGCCGAATTCCGGCGTCGTGGTCTTGCCGAGGATGACGGCGCCCTGTTCCTTCAGCCGCGCCACCGCCGGCGCGTCGTCCGTCGCCGGCGTGTCGGGCGTGGTGAGCGAGCCCTTGCGCGTCGGCTTGCCCTCGACGTCGACGATGTCCTTGATGGTGGCGGGTAGGCCGTCGGCGACGCCGGTCGGCTCACCTTTGCTCCAGCGCGCTTCCGAGGCGCGCGCCGCTTCAAGCGCGCCGTCCGGGTCGGTGAGCACGAAGGCGTTGATCTGCGGCTCGAAGCGGGCGATGCGGTCGAACGCGTCGCGCACGACCTCGACCGGCGAGAGCTCTCGCCGGCGATAGAGGCGGAGGAGGTCGGCGGCGCTGAGCTGGGAGATGTCGGTTGGTTCAGTCACAGGAGAGGTCCACTTGTATGGGGGACGCCTTAGGGTCGCTTACGACCGGCGCGCGAACCGCACCCGGCCATTAAGGATATATTAACCATCCGCGGGCCATAAAATCCATTCGAATGGCGACCACTGCGATCAGGTGACGGCGGATGTACCCGCGCCTTTTCGCCGGTGGTCGTTTTCAATTGCGGGTCCCGGCGCGGCATTATGGCAGCCGCGCGATCAGCGCCATGGCGGCGGCCGGCGCGCGCACCTTCGCTTCATGGATGAAATAGATGAAGACGTCGCGCGGCGTCTTCTTTGCCTTCGTTTTGCCGACGCGCGGCAGGTCGGCCGGTTCGCCGCCCTTGGCCCAGGTTTTGGCGCGCGTGGCCCATTCATCGAGCGCCTTGGGCGCGTAGCCGGCCTTCAGCTTCTCCTGGCCTTTCTGCAGCCGCGCATAGACGAAGTCGCCGGTGACGTCGGCGATCGCCGGATAGCTGGCGTGCTCGGCGAACACCACCGGATGCCCGAACTTGCGCATTAATGCGATGAAGTCCGGTGTCTTGAAGGTGTCGTGGCGCACTTCGATGACGTGACGCAGGGTGTGGCCGTCGAATTGTTTCGGCAGCAGCTCGAGGAAAGCGCCGACATCGGCTTCGTCGAGCTTCTTTGTGGGCGCGAACTGCCAGAGCAGGGGACCGAGATGGGGCCCGAGCTCGGTAATGCCGGAATCGAGGAACCGCTTGATGGAGTCGCCGGCCTCCGCCAGCAACCGCCGGTTCACGGCGTAACGAGGACCTTTGAGCGAGAACACGAAGCCATCGGGGACGCGGCCGGCCCAGTCGCGGAAGGTCTTCGGGGCTTGCGTGCGGTAGAAGGTGCCGTTGACTTCGATCGAGGTGAGGTGCTGCGCCGCGTAGTCCAGTTCGCGCGCGTGGGCGAGGCCCTTCGGATAGAATACCCCGCGCCAGGGCTCATAGGTCCAGCCGCCGATGCCCGCGTAGATGTTACCGGATGTCATAGCCGAACCTTACGCCGCCGCCGCAGCGTCGGCGACCCGTTTTCCAGTTCAGCGCGGCAGCCTGAAGGCATCGAGCGAAACATGGTTGGTTGTGCCTTGCGTTGTCAGCTCGGCGATGGCTTCGCCGATCGCCGGCGAGTGCTTGAAGCCGTGGCCCGAGCAGGGGGACGCGACGATGACGCGCGGCTCGTCCGGCAGCCGGTCGACGATGAAATGCGAATTCTCGGTGCAGGTATAGAGACAGACCGCCGAGCGGACGCAGTCGGGGCTGACACCGGGCAGAAACGCCGATACATAGTCGCGGTGCAGGGCCGCGATCTCGTCGGCGCTGACCGTGCGGTCGACCGTCTCGGGCGTGCTCGCGCTGTGATACTGCTCGGTCCCGATTTTGACCGACGGCTCGCCATCGCCCGTCCAGGGAAAGGCGTACATCGTCTTCTCGCGCGGCACCTGCCAAACGAAGACCGGAAAGCGTTCCGGCCGGTAATGCTCGGGGCTGAGTTTCGCCTCATCGATGCGAAACCAGGCGAGCACCTGACGGCGTACCGTCAGCCGCGGCGCCAGCGCCGGCACAAGCTGCGGCATCCAGGGGCCGGCGGCGACCACCAGCTTGTCGGCGGCATAGGTGCCGCGGTCGGTCACGATCTCGACCGAGCCTGCGCGCGAGTGGAAGCGTTCGACCGTTTCATCGGTGTGGATGGCCGCGCCGGCCTGGCGGGCGATCCGCAACTGCACCTCAATGGCCGCCTCCGGAGAGACATAGCCCGCGCCCGGCTCGAAATAGGCGCGCTCGTCGGGGCCGATATTGAGGGCCGGAAAACGCGCGCGCAAGGCGCGCGAATCGAGCGCCTCGTGGTCGACGTCGTTCCGCCGCGCGATCGCGATTGTTTCATCGAGGAAATCGTCCTTGCCGTGCGCTTGTGCGCGCTGGCCGGGACCGGAAATGACCAGGAGTCCGTTCTGCACGAACATCGGTGCGCCGCCTTGCGCCTCATATGCGGACCAAAGTTCATGCGAGCGGCGGACAATTTGGGTGTAGACGGCCCCTTCGCCGCAGGCGAGGCGCGTGATGCGGGTTTCGCCGTGCGTCGAGCCGAACGTGTGCGGCGGGTTGTGCCGGTCGATGCCGAGCGCCTTGCTGCCGCGCCAGGCGAGGTGGCAGAGCGTCGCCGCGCCGAAGGCGCCAAGGCCGACTACGATGACGTCGAATTTTTCCGGCATATGAGGCTCGCGGCGGTGGCGGAAGAGCCGCAAGGCTATCGCATCGGGGTGCGCCGAAAAAGAGAGAGGCCGCCAATCGGCGGCCTCCCATAGTGCAGATTGACGCTGTGGATCAGAGATCCATTCCGCCACCGAAGTCGGGCTTGCCCGACTTCGGCATTTTAAGGTTCTTGGGCCTGAATGGATTTCTCTTAGAAATCCATTCCGCCCATGCCGCCCGGCATGCCGCCGCCGGCGCCTGCGCCGGCGCCCTTCTTCGGCGGCAACTCGGCGACCATGGCCTCGGTGGTGATCAGCAGGCCGGCGACTGAGCCGGCGTTCTGGATCGCCGCCCGCACCACCTTGGTCGGGTCGATGATGCCCTTGGACATCATGTTGACGTACTCGCCGTTCTGCGCGTCATAGCCGAAGCTGTACTGGTCCTTCTCGAGGATCTTGCCGACGATGACCGAGCCGTCGGCGCCGGCATTGCTGGCAATCTGACGCGCCGGGGCCTGGATCGCCTTGCGGACGATCTCGACGCCGTGCTTCTGGTCCTCGTTCTGGGTCTTGACGCGCTTGAGCGCCTCGGTCGAACGCAGCAGGGCGACGCCGCCGCCCGGCAGGATGCCTTCCTCGACCGCGGCGCGGGTCGCGTGCATCGCGTCGTCGACGCGATCCTTGCGCTCCTTCACCTCGATCTCGGTGGCGCCGCCGACGCGGATCACCGCGACACCGCCGGCGAGCTTGGCCAGCCGCTCCTGCAGCTTCTCCTTGTCGTAGTCCGAGGTGGTCTCCTCGATCTGCGCCTTGATCTGCGCCACGCGGTCGGTGATGTCGGACTTCTTGCCGGCGCCGCTGACGATCGTGGTGTTTTCCTTGTCGATCGTCACCTTCTTGGCGCGGCCGAGCATGTTGAGCGTGACGTTCTCAAGCTTGATGCCGAGATCTTCCGAGATCGCCTGACCGCCGGTCAGGATGGCGATGTCCTGCAGCATGGCCTTGCGGCGATCGCCGAAGCCCGGCGCCTTCACCGCCGCGATCTTGAGGCCGCCGCGCAGCTTGTTGACGACGAGGGTGGCGAGCGCTTCGCCTTCCACGTCCTCGGCCACGATCAGCAGCGGCTTGGAGGTCTGCACCACCGCCTCGAGCAGCGGCAGCAGTTCCTGCAGGCCCGACAGCTTCTTCTCGTAGATCAGGATGTAGGGGTCTTCGAACTCGACCCGCATCTTGTCGGCGTTGGTGACGAAATAGGGGGAGATGTAGCCGCGGTCGAACTGCATGCCTTCGACCACGTCGAGCTCGGTCTCCAGGCTCTTGGCCTCTTCGACCGTGATCACGCCCTCGTTGCCGACCTTCTTCATCGCCTCGGCGAGGTAGGTGCCGATCTCCCGGTCGCCATTGGCCGAGATGGTGCCGACCTGGGCGATCTCGTCGTTGGAGGTGACCTTCTTGGAGTTCTTCTTGAGGTCTTCGACGATGGCTTCCACGGCGATATCGATGCCGCGCTTCAGGTCCATCGGGTTCATGCCGGCGGCGACGGCCTTGGTGCCTTCCTTGACGATGGCCTGCGCCAGCACGGTGGCGGTGGTGGTGCCGTCACCGGCGAAGTCGGACGACTTCGAGGCGACTTCGCGCACCATCTGCGCGCCCATGTTCTCGAACTTGTCCTCGAGCTCGATTTCCTTCGCGACCGTCACACCGTCCTTGGTGATGCGCGGGGCGCCGAACGACTTGTCGAGCACGACATTGCGGCCCTTGGGGCCGAGGGTCACCTTCACCGCGTTGGCGAGGATGTCGACGCCGCGCAGCATGCGGTCGCGCGCGTCGGTGGAGAATTTGACGTCCTTGGCAGACATAGTTTGGTCCTCTGTGTTTCCTTGGCCCTCATCCTGAGGAGCATCCGAAGGATGCGTCTCGAAGGATGAGGCCGATGACTCTGTCGCTCTCGTCCTTCGAGACGCCTGCCTACGGCAGGCTCCTCGAGGCACGAGGGCTCTGCCTGGTGTCAGGCGGCTTTCTTCTTGGCGGCGGTGACTTCCAGCACGCCCATGATGTCGGACTCCTTCATGATCAGGAGATCCTTGCCGTCGATCTTCACCTCGGTGCCCGACCACTTGCCGAACAGCACGGTGTCGCCGACCTTGACGTCGAGCGGGACCAGCTTGCCGGCCTCGTCGCGACCGCCGGGGCCGACGGCGACGATCTCGCCCTGGCTCGGCTTTTCCTGCGCGGTGTCCGGGATGATGATGCCCGAGGCGGTTTTTTCCTCGGCGTCGAGGCGCTTGACGACGACACGGTCGTGAAGCGGGCGGAACTTCATGGCAGTCCTCCTAAGGGATTGGTTAGACTAGATTTTTGGTATGTGGCTGGCCCCTCTGCCAGCACCTGCCCCGAAGTGGGAGCGGACTTCGGCAACTGCAAGAGGGCTCGGCGGAATTTTTAGCACTCATCCAAGCGGAGTGCCAGCAACTTTGAAAGCGTCGCGAAAACAATGGTTAACGGGCGCGTGGACGGGTCGGGCGGGCGGCGGGATGAGCCCTGCTGGGCCCCGCGACCGCGACCCGCGCGAGGCTGTTAGCAAAGCGGGCCGGATGCTGCTAACGCATTGATTTTGAACAACTTGTTTACCATTTCGGCTTGCAATGGGCGGTACCGGAATCGGAAACTTATGGTCCGACATCAGACGGAGGACTGGAATGGTTTCGCAAGATTTCAGGAAGCAGGTCGAGGGATATGGACTGACCACCGCGCATATCCTTTATCGCCGCCCCGACCACAATTGGCTGCTGCAGTCCTACGTCTGGCAGGCCTACGACATGTTCCCGAAGTTTCCCGAGCTGCAGCGCTTCCTGCAGTTCTGGCAGGAGAAGCTGGAGGGGCCCCTGCACTCGGTGCAGGTGGCGCACTGCAAGCTGATCAAGCCGGCGGAGCTCAAGGCCGTCGGCGGCGAGTTCAGGCTGCATTAGGCGGCGGGCCTCTCCGCTGTCATCGTTCCTTCCCGAGAGCGGAGGATGATAGCCAGAGCGCGCCGCATGTACGCGGCAGGCGTGCGTTCGGCGTCGGAATCCGGGTCGCGCGCGCGGCCGCAATACATTTATTCCATGACATCCGCGGACGGGGGACGAAAACGATCGCCGACTCCTACGACTGAATTGTCGATGACTTCATCAAATCCCGTCATGCAAAGCATTCCAAACTTTCGCGTTTTACAGCCGCCGCGGGCCATGGCGCGGGGGCCCGCCGGGTCCTAGTTTGACGGGACAGTTTCTTGCCCCGCCATTCGCCCCAGGCCCGAAACCCCATGACCCGCCATCTCCCCCGTCTCACGCTGATGCTCGGCAACGTCTTCATCGGCCTGGCCGTGCTCGGGCCCGCCGGCATGATGGCGCCGCTGGCGCGGGGGCTGCACGTCGGCATCCATGACGTCGGGCTCCTGGTCACCTACGGCGCGGTGGTCTTGTGCATCGGCTCGCCGCTCATCGCCTGGCTCACGACGCGCGTCGACCGCCGCGTTCTGCTGGTGGCGGCGCTAGCGCTGGTGGCCGTGTTCCAGGCGGCGTCGGCGCTGGCGCCCAACTACGCGGTTATGGTGCTGTTGCGGCTGCTGCTGGTCGGCGCGGCCGCGGTTTATACGCCGCAGGCGGCGGCCACCGTCGCGCTGATCGTGCCGGAGCGCGAACGCGCGAGCGCCATCGCCATCGTCTTCCTTGGCTGGTCGATGGCGATCGCCGGCGGCCTGCCGCTGGTGACGTTCATCGCCGCCCATTACGGCTGGCGCGCGGCGTTCGCCATGCTGGGCGCGGCCTCGCTCGCCGGCGCGCTGCTGGTCGCCGTCAGCGTGCCGAAGGGGCTTCAGGGACGGCCGCTGTCGCTTGCGAGCTTCGGCACCATCGCGCGCAACGGGCGCATCGTCACCATCCTGACGATCACCCTGATCCAGACCTCCGGCCAGTTCACGGTGTTCGTTTATCTGGCGCCGCTCTTGAAGGGCCTGGCCGGCGCCGGGCCCGCGGTCGCCGGCGCGTTCTTCGCGATGTACGGCTTGGTCGGACTCGTCGGCAATGTGGTCGCCAGCGCCATCGTCTCCAGGCTCGGCGCGCAGCGCACCATGGCGCTGTTCCTGTTTTCGACCTTCGCCGGCCTGCTGGTCTGGGCCGTCGGCGCCGGCTGGCTGATGGCGATGGGCGCGGGCGTCCTGCTCTGGGCGCTCGGCTTCTCGGCGATCAATTCCATGCAGCAGGCGCGGCTTGCCGCCGCCGCGCCCGATCTCGCCAGCGCCTCGATCGCGCTCAACTCGTCGATGCTCTACGTCGGGCAGGCGGTCGGCTCCGCCATCGGCGGCGTGCTCTACGCCACCGGCCACCTCGTCGCGGCAGGCTATGTCGCCACCGCGCTGGTGGCGGCCGGCGGCGCGCTGCTGGCGGTGAGCTGGCAGCGCGAGCGGCCCGCCGCGCCGCCTAATTCCGCGGCGTGTTCTGCACCTGCCGAATGAGCGTCTCGACCTTGGGCAGCATGCGCGCGACCAGGATCGAATAGCCTTGCGCGTTGAAGTGCGCGCGGTCGCGGGCGCGGTATCGGCCCTTCGGCAGCGTCCAGTCGACATAAAGCGCGTCGTGGGCGGCGGCGAGCGCGGCCATCTTCAACCCGCCGGCGCCGAGCAGCAGCACGCGGATTTGCCGTGCCCGCAGACTGCGGATGAGTTTGGCGACGCGGGCGTGCACGGTCTTGATCGAAGCGCCGTCGCCGCGGTCGTTGATGCCGAATTCGACGATGCAGATGTCGGTGCCGGGATCGATCGCCATGTCGAAGCGCTTGAGCGCGTGGCGGGCGGTGTCGCCGCCGATGCCGGCGTTCTTCACCGTGACGTCGTAGCCCTTGGCGCGCAAGGCGCGCCTGCAATTGCGCGGGATAGGCTTGGTTGCGCGGCACCAGCCAGCCGGAGGTGAGGCTGTCGCCGAAGGCGACGATATGGACGGGGCGGGCGAGGGCGGGACCCGCGACGAGGAAGAGAAAGAACGCGAGAAAGGCCGCCGGCAGTCGCATCAGCTCAACACCCCCACCAATGCCCCGGTGATGCACGTCGCCAGCGTTCCCGAGACGATCGACTTGGCCCCAAGCGAGATGATGTCGGCGCGGCGCTCCGGCGCCATCACGGTCAGCCCCGCCAGCATGATGCCGAGCGAGCCGAAATTGGCGAAGCCGCATAGGGCGTAGAGCATGATCAGTCGCGAGCGCGGGTCGAGCGCGCCGGCCGGTAAATGAGCGAGCTGGATATAGGCGATCAGCTCGTTGAGCACGGTCTTGATGCCCATGAGCGAGCCGGCGGTGACCGCCTGGTGCCAGGGGATGCCCATCAGCCAGCACACCGGCGCCATTACGTAGCCGAGCAACCGCTGCAGCGTGATCGCCGCGCCGCCGAGGGCGGGCAGGAGGCCGAGAACGGCGTTGGCGAGATGCACCAGCGCCACCAGCACGATCAGCATGGCGACGATGTTCAACAGCAGCTCGAGCCCGGCGGCGGTGCCGCGCACGACGGCGTCCATGCTGTTGTCGGCGACGCGGCCGATCTCGATGGCGCCGATATCGGTGCGCGCGTCCGCCGGCACCGGCACCATCAGCCCGCTCACCAGGAGGGCTGCCGGCGCGCTGATGACGGAGGCGACCAGGAGTTGGCCGGCGGAATCGGGGATGACGGTTTTCAGGATGGTGGCGTAGAGCACATAGACCGTGCCGGCGATGGTGGCCATGCCGCCGGTCATGATCATGAACAGCTCGCCGCGGTTGAGCTTGTTGAGATAGAGGCGCACGAACAGCGGCGCTTCCACCATGCCGACGAAGATGTTGGCGGCGGTGGACAGCCCCACCGCGCCGCCGACGCCGATGGTGCGCTCCAGAACCCAGGAGAAGCCGCGCACGACCAACGGCAGGATGCGCCAATGGAACAACAGCGTGGTGAGCACGCTCATCACCAGCACGATGGGCAGCGCCTGGAAGGCGAGCACGAATTCGTTGGCCGGGTTGGTGGCGGCGAAGGGCGCCGCGCCGCCGCCGAGATAGCCGAACACGAAGGAGGTGCCGGCCAGCGAGGCGGCGCTGATGGCGTCGACCGCATAATGGATGAGGCCAATGGCGCGCTCGATCTGCGGGATCGTCAGCAGCAGCACCGCGGTCACGACCGTGACGGCGAAGGCGGCGGCGGTGCTCTTCCAGTCGACCGCGCGGCGGTTCTCGCTGATAGCCCAAGCGAAGGCGAGCAGGGCGAAGACGCCCAGCGCCGATTGCAGCTGCAGCATCGATCGAAACTCCCCCATCGTCACCGGGGTTGTCCCGGTGACGCCCCTCATGCGAGCACTGTGCCGCCCAAACTGACATTTCACTATCGCATGTTGGAGGTCAAAATGTCCCGCATCCGCTTCGATTTCGCCGGCCTCGCGCTCGAGGCCGAACTGCTCGACACGCCCACCGCCAAGGCGATTGCCGCCGCGCTGCCGTTCGCCGCATCGGTGATGACCTGGGGCGAGGAGGTCTATTTCGACATCGGGGTGGACGTCGCGCGCGAAGCCGACGCGCGCGCGGTGGTGACCGCCGGCGAGATCGCCTATTGGCCCGACGGCACGGTCATCGCCATTGGCTTCGGCCGCACGCCGTTGTCGCGCGGCGACGAAATCCGCCTCGCGAGCCCGGTCAATATCTGGGCCAAGGCGCTCTCCGACGTGAAGGTGCTGAAAGCGGTGAGCGCGGGGACGAAGGTGACGGTGAGCAAGGTGGATTGAGGTTCAGTCGCCGGTCCGCCGCCACCGCGCGGCGAACCACCAGAGCAGGGCGCCGATGACGGCAACCGCGAGCAGATAGATCCAGGCATTGCCGTGGCCGTGCCACACCGCGTCGCCGGTGACCACCAGCAGCGTCGTGACCGGCAGGATGCCGAGGCCGGTGGTCCATAGAAAGGTCCACCAGGAGATCGGTGTGAGGCCGGCGGCGTAGTTGACGACGTTGAACGAGATCAGCGGCATCAGCCGGCTCAACAGCAGGATGCCGATGCCCTGGCGTTGCGCCCAGCGGTCGACCGCCGCGCGGTGACGCGCGATGAGCACGGCGTCGACGAAGGGCCGGCCGAACCAACGCGCCAGCGCGAAGGCGAGCGCGGCGCCCAGCATGGCGCCGGTCCAGGTGACGACGACACCCCAGACCGGCCCGAATACCATGCCGTTGGCGAAGGTGACGAGCTCGGCCGGGAACGGCACCAGACTGTGCACGATCATCAGGCCGATCGAGGCGGCGGCCGCCCAGTCGCCCCAGGCCTCGATCTCCGCCTCGATGCCGGCGGTGGTCGGCATGATGCCGACAACGTTGCTGCGCCAGGCCCAGACGCCGAGCGCGATGAGCAACAGGAACGCCGCGGCGGCGGCGATGCGTGCAAGCCCGATCCGCTGCGAGGGCGTCAGGTCGCTCAACGGCTGCTCCAGTCGGCGGCGAACGGGAAAGCGAGCGCGCCGGCTCGCTTATCTCATCTTATATCGCTCCGGATTACCCGCGCCCGACGAACGGCATGGTGTTGGCCATCACCGTCATGAACAGCACGTTGGTGTCGAGCGGCAGGCCGGCCATGTAGACCACCGCCTTGCCGACGTCGCCGGCGTCCATGCGCGGCTCGATCATCTTCGTGCCGTTCGGCTGCAGGACGCCGTCGCCCTGCACCATGCGCTCGGTGAGCGGGGTGGCGGCGTTGCCAATGTCGATCTGCCCGCAGCAGATATCGTACTGGCGGCAGTCGAGCGAGGTCGACTTGGTCAGCCCTGAGATGGCGTGCTTGGTCGACGTATAGGCGACCGAGAACGGCCGCGGCGCGTGCGCGGAGATCGAGCCGTTGTTGATGATGCGGCCGCCGCGCGGGGTCTGGTCCTTCATGATCTTGATGGCTTCCTGGGTGCACAGGAAGATGCCGGTGAGGTTGGTGGCGATCACGTTCTGCCAGGTCTCGAAGGGCAGGTCCTCGAGCGGCACCGGCGGTGCGCCGATGCCGGCGTTGTTGAACAGGACGTCGAGGCGGCCGAAGGTCGATTTCACCTTGTCGAATAATGCCAGGATGGGCTCGCGCTGCGAGACGTCGGTCGGCACCGCCAGCGCCTGGCTGCCGGCGGCGTTGATCTCGGCGGCGGTCTCTTCCAGCGGCGCCGGCCGGCGGCCGGCCAGCACCAGATTGTAGCCGGCGTTCGCGAGCGCGATGGCGACAGCTTTGCCCACGCCCGTTCCGGCGCCCGTGACGAGCGCGATTTTTGCCGATGCCGTCATTGTCGATTTCCTTCCCCGCGTAACAGTGTTGGTTGCCTGCAACCGCCATAGCATAAAGGCGGCGTCTCGCCAGCCCACGGTGGGCGACCGCGGTAGCGCCGCCGCCAACGCTAAACTAACATTTCGCCAGACCTCTTTCTCTTGGGATTCTCGGTATGAAGATAACCGACATCGCAATTCACGTTCTCAAGACGCCGCTCGCCGAGCCGTTTGCGTTTTCGCAGGGCTGGGTGCGGCAGCGCGCGGCCACGCTGGTCGAGGTGATCACCGACCAGGGGATCAGCGGGTGGGGCGAGGCCTTCGCGCAAGGCCTGGAGCCGCCCGAGATCGCGGCTACGGTGATCGATAAGGCGCTGCGGCCGCTGGTCACGGGCGCCGACCCGCGCGACACCGAGGTGCTGTGGCACCGGATGTATCACATGACCCGCGATTACGGCCGCAAGGGCTCGGTCATCGCGGGCATCAGCGCGGTGGACATGGCGCTATGGGACATCGCGGGCAAATTCTACGACGTCCCTGTGTACCGGCTTCTCGGCGGCGCGTTCCGCACCCGCGTCCAGCCCTACGCGACCGGTTTTTATCGCATTCAAGGCCAGGGCGAAGCCAAGCGGTTGGCAGAGGAGGCGCTTCGGCATTTCGAGGCCGGATTCAACTTGATGAAAGTGAAGCTCGGCTACGGCGTCGCCGACGACATCGCCTGCATGCGCGAAATCGCCCGCGCGATCGAAGGCAAGCCGGTCACGCTCATGGTCGACACCAATCACGCCTATGGCCGCGCCGAGGCGCTAAAGCTCGGCCGCGCGCTCGAGGACTACGACTTGCGCTGGTATGAAGAGCCGGTCGTGCCCGAAGACATTGACGGCTACGTCGAGATGCGCCGCAAGCTCACCATGCCGATCGCGGGCGGCGAGAACGAACACACACTCTACGGCTTTCGTGCGCTGCTCGGCGCGCATGCGGTGGACATCGCGCAGCCCGACATCGGCTCCTGCGGTGGCATCAGCGCGGCGCGCCACATCATGGCGCTGGCGCAGTCGCACGGCATCCAGGTCAATCCGCACGTATGGGGGTCGGCAATCGCCCAGGCTGCATCTTTGCAGGTCATTGCCGCGGTCCCCGTCGCCCATCACAGCATTTATGCGCAAGAGCCGGTGCTTGAATACGACCGCTCGTCACATCCGTTTCGGCAGCAGCTGATCAACGAGCCGATCCAGCAGGTCGACGGCTGGATCACTATACCATCCAAGCCGGGCTTGGGCGTGGAGGTCGATCGGACGGTTCTGGAGCGATATCGCGCCGGTGCCGGCTGAAGACGGGTTATCGTGAAGAACAATGAGCAGCGACCGCGCTCTTTTGCCTTCTCTCACTTGATCGCGTCATTTTGGCATCGTGAGCCGAATGCCAACATTGGCTCCTGAACGGCCGGTTTGCTGCCCGGTCTATCAAATTCATTCGGATATCGGCCCGCCCTGGTCGACATAGCAATCGTCAAGGTGGGCGGGAAAATATATTCGGTGTTTACTAACTCTTCTTCTCCACGTAACGTCTGTGCTTAGCGGCCATTGCGGCGGCCATCCGTCAGGGGGCGCTGTGGACGAATTTATCGCCCGGCTCAACATCGACCACTATCGCAAGGTGCTCGTGGGCGAACGCGACCCTGAACGGCGGCAATTAATCTCGCGGTTGTTGGTGGAGGAGGAATCCAAGCTGGCGGCCATCGGGCGCCAATTCCATCCTGTCATCGCCGACGACCCCGTTTCCCATCTCAATCTGACCTACTACCGAAAGCGCCTGGCCAGCGAGACGGATCTGGTGATTAGGCAAATTCTCATCCGACTGATCGAAGAGGAAGAAGCCAGGGCGGCGCCGGTGCCGGCGCGCAAGATCTCCGGCGACGATTAAAGCCAGTCGCGCCAGTGCGTGGGGCGTACGTCGATACGCTCTTTCGTTTCGGCATCCATCCAGCCGCCCAGGATCCGGCGACAGCGAAATGCCACCGCATGCGGCGCCGAGCCGCGGATGACCGCAATCTCGATATTGCGATCGAACGGCGCGGTGGCGACGGACTGCCATTCGCCCCGTCGAGCGATCTTGGTATCCTGCTCCAGCAAGAAATGTTGCAGCCGTTCCGACAGCGCGTAACTCTCGGCGAGACGCAGCCATCCCTGCTCCATCTGCTCGAATTCGCAGCGCAGGGCCGGATCGGCCGTCTCTACCGCGCGCCCGCGCGCCTCGGTCGCGCGAGCATGGCATTGCCGGATTTGGTCGCTAAGATTTCTGAAGCATGGTATCGCCAGGATATTCTCAGGGTAATTCTATTCTCGTTCGATATGGCGGTAAACACTTACTGTCGTACCGTCTGGGCGCGCCGGCGCGGCCTCTCGGACGCCAGCGCGCGCCCGCTTTGGGCATATAGGAATAGTTTGTCTCTTTGGAACCGGCCCCATAAGGTCGGTCCCGGTGCCGTTCGGAGGCCATATGGCCAGTCTCGACAAGAATGATAACAGCGGTCCGCAGCGGGACGGGCAGCCGGCGGTGCCGATCGTCGGCATCGGGGCCTCCGCGGGCGGCATATCGGCGTTGCAGGAGATTTTCAGCGCGCTGCCGGACCAGACCGGCGCGGCGTTCGTGGTGATCGTTCATCTCGATCCCGAGCATCAGAGCGATCTCGCCCGCATTCTAGCCGTCCGTACCTCCATGCCGGTGTCCCAGGTCGAGACCAGCGAGCCGCTCAAACCTAACCACGTCTACGTCATTCCGCCCAATCGGCGGCTGGTGTTGACCGATCATGAGCTGAAAACCGCGCCGTTCGACGAGCCGCACGGCCATCGCGCGCCGATCGATCTGTTCTTTCGCTCGCTCGCCGACCGCGGCGACGGGTATGCTGTCATCCTGAGCGGGGCGGGCTCCGACGGCGCGATCGGCGTGCGCGCGGTCAAGGGCGCCGGCGGCATCGTCATGGCGCAGGATCCGAGCGAGGCCGAATACCCGTCCATGCCGCGCGCGGCGATTGCCACCGGCACCGCCGACTTCGTTCTACCGGTGAGCGAGATCGCCGAGCGTCTCGTCGATCTCTTGCGCAGCCGGGCCAGCCTCTCGGTCGCTGTCTCGAACGAGAGCGACGAGGACCTGCTGCGGCGGATACTCGGCCACCTACGCATCCGCACCGGGCACGACTTTTCCAAGTACAAGCGTTCCACCGTGCTGCGGCGGATCGCGCGGCGCATGCAGGTCACCCGGACCGAAAGCCTGGAGACCTATTACGCCTTCCTGCGCGCCAATTCCGGCGAGGCGCAGGCGTTGCTGAGCGACCTCTTGATCACGGTGACCTCCTTTTTCCGCGACCGTCATGCGTTCGAGGCGCTCCAGAGCCAAGTGCTGCCTCGTCTGCTCGATGGTCGCGATCCGAACGACCCGGTCCGCGTGTGGGTTCCCGGCTGCGCCACCGGGGAGGAGGCCTATTCGATCGCCATTCTGGTTCTGGAAGAAACCGAGCGCAACGGATTCTGGCCGCCGATCCAGATCTTCGCTTCCGACCTCGACGGCCAGGCATTGATGACTGCGCGGGAGGGTCGCTACCCCGCCGCCATCGAAGCCGACGTCAGCGATGGTCGGCTGAAACGTTTTTTCAGGAGCGAGAAAGAAGGCTTTCGCGTGCGCCAGGAGGTGCGCGACCTCATTCTGTTCGCCAACCACGACCTGCTCAAGGACCCGCCGTTTTCGCGCGTCGACCTTATTTCCTGCCGCAACCTACTCATTTATCTCGATCGCGACCTGCAGGAGCAGGTGTGCAGCACCTTCCATTACGCGCTCAACCCGGGCGGTTACCTCATGCTCGGCACGTCCGAAACGGCTGACGTGCCCTCGGGTCTGTTCCGTGTGATCGATCGCAACGCGCGCATCTACCAGTCGACGGTGCCTCGCGGCGAAAAGCCTCGGCTGTTGCCGCGCTTGATCGGCGGCGGCCTCCGCGACACGGTTATGCGGCTCGAGCGGATCCCGACGCCGAGCACCGCCCTCAGCGATGCTGCTGCACACCGGCGGGCGCTCGAGCAGTTGGGGCCGCCCAGCGTGATGGTCGATGGCGCGCAGCGCGTGATCCATCTGTCGGAGCATGCCGGCCGCTTCATGCAGCCTTCTGGCGGCCCGCTGAACACCGACATCGGCGATCTGGTACGTCCGGAGCTGCGCTTCGAGCTGCGCTCGGCCCTGCATCGCGCCTTCGAGCAGAGGGAGATGACGCTGACGCTGCCTATCGCCGTGCAATTCAACGGCTCGCCGCACCGGGTGCACATTCTGGTCAAGCCGTTGATCGAGAGCAATGAGACCGAGCCGCAGACCGCGGTGGTGATGTTCATCGAGGGTGGGGCCGCCGAGCACTTCGGCGCGACTGGAGAACGACAGGAGGCGACCGACGAGACCGTGCGGCGGCTGACCGAAGAGCTGGAATCGACCCGTGCGCGGTTGCGCACGGTGCGTGAGGAATCCGACGCCGGCACTGAGGAACTGCGCGCGGCCAACGAAGAGCTGCAATCGATCAACGAGGAATATCGTTCGACCTCCGAGGAACTGGAGACCAGCAAGGAAGAGCTGCAGTCGATCAACGAGGAACTGCAGACGGTCAACAACGAGCTGAAGGTCAAGCTGGACGCGGTTTCACGCGCCCACAACGACCTGCAGAACCTGATGGCGGCCACCGACGTCGCCACCCTGTTCCTCGACGCTTCCCTGCACATCAAGCGTTTCACCGAAAGGCTCACCGACCTGTTCCGTGTCACGCCGTCGGACGAGGGGCGCCCGATCACCGATTTCTCCCACGAGCTCGATTACGGCGACCTGGTCAAGGACGTGCATGCCGTGCTGGCCGATCTCGCGCCGATCCAGCGCGAGGTGCGCAGCCGCGACGGCAGTTGGTACGACGTCCGCCTTCGGCCCTACCGCACGGTGGACGACAAGATCGACGGCGTCGTCATTACGTTTTTCAATGTGACGGAGCGCAAGAAGACCGAACAGGAGCTGCAACAGCATAAGCGTCTGGTCGATCTGTCCCGCGACGCGATTTTCCTCTGGGAGCTGCCCGGCGTCATCAGGGAATGGAACAGGGGCTGCCAGGAGCTTTACGGCTATTCCTCCGCGGAGGCCGTCGGCCGCAAGCGGCAGGATCTGCTGGCGATGGAGGTGCCGGGTTCCTCGGTCGAGACGCTGGAGGCGATGCTGGTGCGCGACGGCAACTGGGCCGGCGAGCTGCGGGAAAAGTCCAAGGACGGCCGCGTGCTGACGGTGCAAAGCCGCCTGCAGTTCGATAGCGATGAAGGTCAGCGGTTGGTGCTGGAGATCGCGCGCGAAATGGGCAAGACCGGAACCGGAAAGGCCTGAGCGGCCCTCAACTCGCCAGCACCGCGCGGGCGGGGCTGCGGACGGCGGCAAGGCGCTCGCTGATCTCCTCCGGCGGCACCGGCCGGCCGAAGCGGTAACCTTGCATGGAGTGGACGCCCGCCGCGCGCAGGAAGAGCTGCTGGTCGGCGGTCTCGACGCCTTCCGCGGTCACCTGCATGCCGAGGCCGCGGCCGAGGCTGACCACCGCGTGCACGATCGCCGCGGCGTCGGAAGCCATTTCGAGCGAATGCACGAAGCTGCGGTCGATCTTGAGCTTGTCGAAGGGGAAGCGGCGTAGATAGAGCAGGCTGGAATAGCCGGTGCCGAAGTCGTCGAGCGCGATCCTGACGCCGGTCGCCTTGAGCCGGTTCATGGCCGTTTCCGCGCTTTCGACGTTGCCGAGCAGCACGCTTTCGGTGAGCTCGAGCTCGAGACGGGTCGGGTCGAAGGCGGTTTCTTCCAGAATGCGCTCCACCACCTCGACGAAATCGAGCCGGCGGAACTGCAGCGACGACACGTTGACGGCGACGGTGATCTTCGGCCAGGCGCGTGCTTCGGTGCAGGCGCGGCGCAGCACCCAGTTGCCGAGATCGATGATCAGCCCGCTGCGCTCGGCGACCGGGATGAATTCGCTCGGCGGAATGTTGCCGCGCTCGGGATGCGTCCAGCGGCAGAGCGCCTCGACCGCCACCACGGTCTCGCCGTCCTTGGCGACGACGGGCTGGTAGTGCAGCTTGAGCTGGTCGTTCTCGATGGCCTCGCGCAGGTCGGCTTCCAAGAGCTTGCGGCTGGAGAGGTCGGCGTCCATCGCCGCGTCGTAGATGCAGGCGCGGTTGCGGCCTTCGTTCTTGGCGCGGTAGAGCGCCATGTCGGCGTAGCGCATGACGTCGGCGGAACCGGCGCAGTCGCGGCCGATCGCCGCGATGCCGACCGAGGCGCCGATGACGATGTTCTGGCCGTGGATGGAATAGGGCGCCGAGAGGGTGTTGATGATGCGCTGGGCGAGCGCCATCATCTTGGCGGGGTCGTCGCCGACCGAGGAGATCACCGCGAACTCGTCGCCGCCGAGCCGCGCCACCAGGTCGTCGCCGCGCAGCGTGCGCGACAGCCGCTGGGTGACATGGCGGATCAGTTCGTCGCCGATCGGGTGGCCAAGGGTGTCGTTGACGTCCTTGAAATGGTCGAGGTCGATGTAGAACACCGCCGCCGGCGTGCTGCCCTGGCGCACGTGCTCGATCACCGCCATCAGGCGATCGGCGAAGAAGATGCGGTTGGGCAGTCCGCAGAGCGGATCGTGCATGGCGAGATGGCGCAGCCGCGTCTCGCCGACCGCGATCTCGGCCGCCGTGCGCCGCATGTAGCGCAACACGAAGGCGGCGAGGAGGGCGAAGCCGGCGAGCGCCACCGCGATGAATGGCACGACGCTGTGCACGATCTCGGCGCCGGGCTGCTTCGGCGTCCAGGCGAAGCGCGCGATGCGCTGGCCGCGCGCGTCGTCGAGGGTGAAGACGTGATCGCCGGCGGGCACCGGCGCGCTGGCGATGCTGCGCAGGTTGCTGAGCTGCAGCTGGTCGGCGATGCCGTCGAGCAGGCCGCCGGCGATCAGCTTGACCGAGATCAGCACCGGCGCGTGCGGGGGCGGGCCGACGGTGGCCGCCGCGATCACCGCCGGCTGGCCGTTGACGTCGCGGACGACGGCGGCCTGCCGGCGCGGGCCGTCGATCGCGCTGCTAAGCGCGAGGGCGCCGTCGAAGCGAGCCTGGCGGCCGGCCATGTAGTCCAGCATGGACTTGAGGTCCGGCACCACCGCGTGCAGCCAGCCCGGCGCGATGCCGTCGTTGCCGGCGCGGGCGTAGATCGGCTTGCCGTCGCCGTCGAACACGAACACGTAGTCGTGGTCGAAGAATGTCTGCAGCCAGAGGCCGACCCGGCTGTCCACCCAATGGAAGTCGAAGCGGTCGCGGATGTTGCGCACGGCACCGGGGGACTTGGCGACGCTCTCCACCTCGCGCAGCACGCGCCGGCCCTGCGTGCTGAGCGTCTGGTAGAACAGCCGCTGCTCGTGCAGGATGGCGACGTCATCGGCGCGCTCGGCCGAGGACAGCACCGCCACCACGATGCAGACGATGGCGACCGCCACGATCAGCCCGATCGGGACGACCACGCTCAGCCGGGCGCGATCCCAATGCGTCTGGGTGCGTTCTTCGCTGCTGCGTCGGCGGCGCTCGGTCCGCAAGTTCGTTCCCCTGATGCCCGTCCCGCAAGGACACGTCGAAAACGAGGCTTAGGGGGCAAAGCTTGCCATTCGCTTGTTGCCCAAGGCCGCGTGCGGCGTCCGCGCGCCGTGGCGGGGCCAATTCGGCGAACGCTGTTAATCGGCGGTAAAGGCGGTTGCGAAAATTGTCATTGTTCGCCGCCGTGGGCCGGCCGGAGATGCGCGTCCTGGCTGCCCGGCCGCTGCCGCGGCGGTTCCACGTTGAGCCGCAGGCGGCACAGAAAACCGTCCGGCATGTAGATGGGTTCCCAGTCGCCGGCGAATTGCGTCGTCACCAGGCCGTCAATCACGCGGCTGCCCATGCCTTGTCGTGCGGGTCTCGTGATGGGCGGTCCCTTCAGCTCGCTCCAAGTCACGTCGATACGGCCGCCGCTGTCGTCGTCGCAGCGGATTTCGATGCGTCCGGCCGGCACCGACAGACTGCCGTACTTGGACGCATTGGTCGCAAGCTCATGGAGGATCATGCCCAGGGAGACCGAGGCTTCCGACGACAGCCGGACGTCGCTGCCAGCGAAGTGAAGACGGTCGTGATCGTATCCGAGATAGGGTTTGACCTCGCCGATGACGATCTCGCGCAGCGAGCTCCCGTCGTCGGAAGCCTGAATCAGCCGGTCGATCGAGCGCAGCAGGCTCGCCATGCGCGATTCGACGCATTCGACGAGCTCGGCCGGCGAATTCGAAGACCGCGCGCAAAGCGCCAGAATGGCCTGGACGTTGGCGAACACGTTCCGGATGCGGTGACCGGCTTCACGCAGCCGCAAGTCCATTTGCTGCTCGCCGCGGCGCCGTTCGGAAACGTCGCGGAACACCATGACGGCCCCGGTGACCTCGCCGCGCTCGTTGCGGATGGGCGATGCGCTGTCATCGAGCGGCCAACGCCGGCCGTCGCGGCTGCGCAGGAGCGAGCGGCCGGAGAGACCGGCGGCGCTATCGCTATCGAGCGCGCGCCGGACGGGGCTCGCTATGCGGCGGCCGGATGTCTCGTCGCAGACAACGATGATCTCGTCGACGTCGCAGCCGACCGCTTCGCTTTCGCGCCAGCCGGTGAGCCGCTCCGCCACCGCATTCATGAACTCGATGTGCCCGGCCGCGTCGCAGGCGATGACGCCGTCGCTGATGCTGGCGAGCGTCTGCGCGAGCCAGGCTTGGCGCGTCTGCGAGAGGCTTTGCAGGTCTTGTACCCGAATATTGAGCCGCGAAAATGCCAGCGACAACAATGCGGCCGCCCAAACCGTCGTCACGGCGGCACCGCGGCTCGCCGCGTCCACCCAGAGGGGAGACGTGTGGTCGGCAAGCATGCCGATCACGATCATCACGGTGACGAGCACGGCCATCCCGAGTGTCGCGTTGCGCCGGGGATGGTTGAAGGTGGTGAGGACCGCGAGTGCGTAGCATGCGCCGACCGCGAGGCGCAGCGGCAGCGTGAGGTCGGCGACAAACGCGGCACCGGCCAGCAGGAGGCCAAGCCACGGTAGTGCCTCTATCAGCGCTGCCGCGCTTAAGCGTGTTGCATTGTTCATTGGTCCCGCGGATGCCCGGCGAGTTCCCCCAAGGGACCTTTCTAACGGAACAAACGTTGTCGAACTGCCGGATAGGCGGCAGACGACGGTACCGTGCGTGATATCAACGCACGCTGCCAGTATTTAATCCCAGCAAGTTTTGCGATGCGTTCTACCCTTTCTCAAGCGAATCGGCTGCTGCGTCTGATGCCGGATCAGGCGTTCGATCTGGTCAGTTCCGATCTGGAAGCGGTAGATCTCGACCTGCACAAGGTGCTTGCCGACCCGGGGGACGCGATCAGCTATGTATATTTTCCTGAGAACATGCTGGTGTCGCTTGTCGCGCCGATGCTGGACGGCCGGCAGCCGGAGCAGGCGACAATCGGTCGCGAGGGCATGGTCGGCGGGCTCGCGGCGCTCGGCAAGCGTGAAGCCTATACGCGCTGGCTGGTGCAGGTCCAGGGCCGGGCGCTGCGGTGCCCGGTGAAATCCTTCCGAACGGCATTCGACGAAGTGGCCGAATTCCGCCAGCACGTGCTGCGTTACTTGCAGGCCCTGCAGTCGCAGATCCTGCAATCCGTCGCGTGCAATGCCGTCCATCCGGTCGATGCGCGCTGTGCCCGTTGGATACTGACCATGCGGGACCGCGCCGATTCCGACGAACTGCCGCTGACGCAGGAGTTTCTGGCGCAGATTTTGTCCGTGCACCGCTCCAGCGTCACCCTCACCATGAGTGCGTTGCAGGAATCCGGCTACATCCAGACGCGGCGCGGCTTCGTGCGCATCGTCGACCGCAAGGGCCTCGAGTTCGACCGCCTGCGATTGCTATCGGCTCGTGCGCGAGCGGTTTGAGCGGCTGTTGCCTGGTGTTTTCGACGGCGACAGCATCGCGGGGCTCAACCGTCGTGGTAGGGTGGACGAGGGATAGCCATGTGGGCCGCGCGCAAGGCCGCCGACCAGCGTTCACGCAAATCCTGAAAATAGGGCTCGGTCGGCTCGATGCGGTAGTTCACTTCCGCCGTATAGGCGTCGCGGCGGGCGACCAGGATGTCGATCGGCAGTCCGACGCCGAGATTGGAGCGCATGGTCGAATCCATCGAGATGAGCCCGATCTTGAGCGCATCGTAGAGATCGGTGTCGAAGCCGATGGCGCGGTCGAGCACCGGCTTGCCATATTTGTGCTCGCCGATCTGCAGGTAGGGCGTGTCGGTCGTGCATTCGATAAAGTTGCCGGCGGCGTAGACCATGAACAGGCGCAGGCGCCCGCCCTTGATCTGGCCGCCGAGTAGGAACGAAATGCCGCTGTCGACGTCGGCGGATTCCAGCGCCGAGCCCTCGATGTCGTGCACCATGCGGATGGCCTTGCCGACGCGCTGGGCCGCCTTGAACATGCTGGGCGCGTTCATCAGCGTCTCGATCTCGCCGGTTTCGGGGTTTTCCATCCCCTCGTCGAGCGTCGTGCGCACGGTCTGCGTCAGCGACAGGTTGCCGGCGGAGGCGAGCGCGATGATGCGCTCGCCCGGCGCGGAATAGACGTGCAGCTTGCGGAAGGTCGAGACGTTGTCGAGGCCGGCATTGGTGCGGGTGTCGGCGATCATCACCAGACCGTCATTCACCAGAATTCCACAGCAATAGGTCATGGGCGTGAACGTCTTCGTGGTGTCGCGCGCGACGAGGTTACCGAGCTGAGGAGGCATGGTCGATTGCGGTCATGGGCTGTGCCCCCGGGATGGCGATTCGCGCGTCATGATAGATCAGCTTTGTGTCTGCCGCTGCGCCTGATCCACGTGCACGGCGACCTTGAGGGTCTCCGTCCCGCCGCCGAAGCGGGTGCCGCGCACCGGCGCCGCGCCCAGATAGTCGAGGCCGACGGCGATCCGCACGTAGGCGTCGTTCGCGCACATGCCATGGGTGGGGTCGAAGGCGACCCAACCGAGGTTCTCGACATGGGCTTCCGCCCAGGCATGGCCGGCGTTCTGCGCGGTGACGCCATCGCTGCGGAAGAAATGACCGCCGACATAGCGCGCCGGCACGCCGAGCTGGCGGGAGGCGGCGATGAAAATGTGGGCGAGGTCCTGGCAGACGCCGCGCTTGAGCTTGAAGGCTTCCGCCGCCGTGGTGGTGGTGCGGGTCGGGTCGGAGTCGAAGGCCATTTCCGCGTGCAGCGCGCCCAGCAGCGCGTGCAGCCCGGACAGCGTATCGTCGTTGTCAGCCCGCACGCTCTCGGCCAATTCGGCGATCGCCGGATCGGCTTCGGTGAGTTCGGTCTCGCGCAGGAATAGGCTGGGTGGAAAGCGCTCGAGCGTGCCGGTGACCATGCCGCCGGTATCCTGGGTGTCGACCTCGCCCTCGACCGCGACGGTCAGTTCGGTGAAGCCGCCGTCGGCGGTGAAGGAATGGGTGATGTTGCCGAAGGCGTCCTCGTGCTGGTGCAGGAGGCAGTCCTGCGACAGCTCCAACCGCCAGTTGAGTACGTACTGGCCGTCGTGATTGCGCGGCGTCTTGCGCAGGAGCTGCGTCACGCCGGTGGGTGGCGTGTCGTAGGTGTAGGTGGTGGCGTGGGAGACGCGGATTCGCATGGGGCCTTGGACTGTTCGTTCCGTCATGCGCGGGCTCGACCCGCGTATCCATCTCTTTTGTGAAGGAAAAGAAATGGATTGCCGGGTCTCGCCGCTGCCGCGGCGGCCCGGCAATGACGGGAAGAGCGCTGCGCTTCAGATCAGACCATATCACAAATACCGGGCCGCCAGAGCCGCCTCATAGCAGGAACTGCTCGGTGATGGCCGCGCCCAAGCGGTTGTTCTCAGTGATGAATTCGCCGATGAACTCGTGCAGGCCGCGCTGGAAGATGGCGTCCATGCGGCTGTTCTGGAGGCGGGTGCGGATGCCGCGGCCCTGGCGCTGGGCGGGCCCCGGGCGGCCGTAGGCGCCGGCGATCTGGTCGAGGTTGCGCACGATCGCCTCGTAACAGGAGGCGAGGGAGCGCGGCATTTCCTCGCGCAGGATCAAGAGGTCGGCGATCAGCCAGGGCTTCAGGCTCTCGCGGTAGACCCAGTGATAGGAGGTGAGCGCCGACACCGAGCGCAGGATCGCCGCCCACTGAAAGTAGTCGAGCGGGCCGCCGACGCGCTCCTCCTCGGGCAGCAGCAGGTGGTATTTCACATCGAGAATGCGCGCGGTGTTGTCGGCGCGCTCGATGTAGACGCCGAGCCGCGAGAACCAGTAGGCGTCGTTGCGCAGCATGGTGCGGTAGGCGGAGCCGTCGTAGCGCAGCGAGGTCTCCTGCACCCAGCGCAGGAAGCGGGTGAGCTCCTCGCGCGAGCTGGCGCCGTTGCCGTAGCGCTTGAGCTCGATCCAGGCGCCGTTGATCGCCTCCCACATCTCGCCGGTCAGCGCGGTGCGCACGGCGCGCGCGTTGGCGCGGGCGTGCTCGAAGCACGAACGGATGGAGGAGGCGTTGGCGCCGGAAAAGACCAGGAAGTCGGTGACGTTCTCCTCGTTCGCCTCCTCGTAGACGCGGAAGAAGGCGGCGGCGCAGCCGGCGGTCAAGACCGCGGATTCCCATTCGTTGGTGGAACCGACATAGGAGAGCGGCAACGCCGACAGCCGCTGCGTGGCTTCGAGAATGCGCGCGAGATATTCCGCGCGTTCGACGTAGCGCGAGAGCCAGAACAGGTTATCGGCGGTGCGGGCGAGCATGTTTACGCGTGTCCCGGATGCGGTGCGGCGTGGCGCGCAGCGGCACGGTGCACCGCTGATCCGGGACCCCGGTTGCCTTCCTGGCCGTGAGAAACCGGGATTCCGCGTCTGCAGCGCACCACTTCGCTTCGCTTCGCGCTGCCCCGCACCCGGGAAAAGGTCAAATGCGGTATTCCCATTCTCATCCGTCCAGCACCCAGGTGTCTTTCGTGCCGCCGCCCTGGCTTGAATTGACCACCAGCGAGCCTTCCTTCAGCGCCACGCGCGTCAGGCCGCCCGGCACGATGCGCACGCGGTCGCGGCCCGTCAAAACGAAGGGCCGCAGGTCGACGTGGCGCGGCGCCACGCCGGCTTCCACGCAGGTCGGGCAGGTGGATAGCGCCAAAGTCGGCTGCGCGATGAAATTCTTTGGATGCGCTTTCAGCTTGGCGCGGAACTGCTCAAGCGCCACCTTGCTGGCGGTGGGACCGATCAGCATGCCGTAGCCGCCGGAGCCGTGCACCTCCTTCACCACCAGCTCGTTCAGGTGGTCGAGCACATAGGCGAGATGCTCGTCCTCGCGGCAGCGCCAGGTCGGCACGTTCTTGAGGATCGGCTCTTCGCCGAGATAGAACTTCACCACCTCGGGCATGAAGCTGTAGACCGCCTTGTCGTCGGCGATGCCGGTTCCGACCGCGTTGGCCAGCGTCACGTTGCCGGCCTGGTAGGCCGACATCAGCCCGGGTACGCCGAGCGCGCTGTCGGGGCGGAAGGTGAGGGGATCGAGGAAGTCGTCGTCTAGGCGGCGGTAGATGACGTCGACGCGCTGCGGTCCCTGCGTCGTGCGCATGTAGACGATCTCGTCCCTGACGAAGAGATCGCGGCCCTCGACCAGTTCGACGCCGAGCTTGTCGGCCAGGAACGAGTGCTCGTAATAAGCGGAGTTGTAGACGCCGGGCGTCAACAGCACCACGGTCGGCTCGCGCGACGTGGCACGCGGCGCGACCGAGGCGAGCGTCGCCAGCAACTCGTCGGGGTAGTTCTCCACAGGCGCCACGCGATGGCGCGCGAACAGCTCGGGGAAGAGCCGCATCATGATCTCGCGGTTCTCCAGCATGTAGGAGACGCCGGAGGGCGTGCGCGCGTTGTCCTCGAGCACGTAGAAGGTGTCGGCGTCGACCCGCACGACGTCGATGCCGGCGATGTGGATGTAGATGTTGTGCGGCACCGCCTGTCCGCTCATCTCCGGGCGGAAGGCGGGATTACGGAACATCAGGTCGTCGGGCACGATGCCGGCGCGCAGGATCTCGCGCGCGCCGTAGATGTCCCTGATGAAGGCGTTGAGCGCGCGCACGCGCTGCGTCAGGCCTTCCTCCAGGCGGCGCCACTCGGGGCCCGAAATGATGCGGGGGATGACGTCGAAGGGGATCAGCCGCTCCTGCGCCTCGGCCTCGCCGTAGACGGCGAAGGTGATGCCGATGCGGCGGAACAGCAGCTCGGCCTCGCGGCGGCGGTGCTCCAGCGCGTCGGGCGGCACCTCGCCGAGCCAGGTGGCGAGCTCGCCATAGGGCGGGCGTACGGCGCCGTTGAGCCCCATCTCGTCGAAAGCGGTCGTCATGCGCGAACCCCCGGCGGTCCAACGGCAAGGCTTGTCCCCAAGTTCCGTAACGCGTTCCGCGCCATCGGGGCCGCGCGTCTGCCGTCCTGAAATACCAATTAGCAAGCTTCAGGCCAAAGATAAACCATTGAGGGGACGGGCATTTTCATCGGCTGCCGGGCACGGTGAGGACCACTTGCCCAACTTTTGTGCAAATCGCGCCGAAACGCAATGAGGGGCGGCGTGGCCACCGGCTTGAGCGCTCGCGGGGGGCGGGCTAGGTGTCTATGGCCCACCGGAAAGCGATTGTCCCCATGAGCCAAGCCACGCCAGAGATCGTCACCGCGGCCGTGCTGGTGATCGGCGACGAGATCCTGTCGGGGCGCACCAAGGACAAGAACATCGGCTATATCGCCGATTTCCTGACCGCGCTGGGCATCGACCTGAAGGAAGTGCGGGTCGTTTCCGACGACGAGGCGGCCATCGTCGCGGCGCTGAACGCGCTGCGCCAGACGTACGGTTACGTCTTCACCACCGGCGGCATCGGCCCGACCCACGACGATATCACCGCCGACTGCGTGGCCAAGGCCTTCGGCGTCGCGCTGCCCTATCATCCCGAGGCGGTGGCGATCATGAAGGAGCGCGTGGCCAAGAACGGCGGCGAACTGAACGAGGCGCGCATGCGCATGACGCGCATCCCGGAGGGCGGCGAGCTTGTCGCCAACAGGGTGTCCGGTGCGCCCGGCTTCTGGATCGGTAACGTCATCACCATGGCGGGCGTGCCCTCGGTGATGCAGGCTATGCTCGACGAGGTCGGGCCCAAGCTGAAGACCGGCGCTAAGCTGATCTCGGCGACGATCCGCGGCGACGTCAAGGAGGGCGACGTCGGCACCGAGCTTGGCGCTATCGCCAAGGCGCACCCGGGCGCGCTGATCGGTAGCTATCCGTTCTTCGACGAGGAGCTCGGGCCCAACACCAACATCGTGGTGCGCGCGCGCGATCCCGAACTGTTGAAGGACGTGACGGCGGCGGTGGAGGCCATGCTGGTGATGGTGCGCGCGCGCGTGGCCGCGGCGGCGGAGTAGGAGGCGGTCATTCTCTCCGCTCGTTGCGGGGGAGCTGGCGGTGTTGGTTCAAGGTAAGCAACAACTAGTCCAAGGTACTAGTCCAAGGCACTAATCCAAGGCACTAATCCAAAACACTAATCCAAGACTTAGAAGAGTTTTCGATCATGCCACAGAGCATTCCCTTGACGCCCGAGAAGGCGTTTCCGGTCTCCTGGGACCAATTCCACCGCGACGCCCGGGCGTTGGCCTGGCGGCTGCACGCGGCCGGGCCCTTCGATGCCATCGTGTGCATCACCCGTGGCGGGCTGGTGCCGGCGGCGGTGGTGGCGCGCGAATTGAATGTGCGTCTCATCGAGACCGTCTGCATCACCAGCTATCAGAACTACAAGAACCAGGGCGAATTGCAGATCCTCAAAGGCGTGGCGCCGGAGGTGACCTCCATGCGCGGCGAGGGCAAGGGCGTGCTGATCGTCGACGACCTGGTCGACACCGGCAAGACCGCGCGCGTGGTGCGCGACATCCTGCCGGCGGCGCACTTTGCCACGGTCTATGCCAAGCCCATGGGCCGGCCGCTGGTCGACACCTTTGTCACCGAAGTGTCGCAGGACACCTGGATCTATTTCCCCTGGGATACGGGCTTAGCCTTCCAGCCGCCGATCCGCGAGGGCGGGGATTGAGGGGGGGGCATTCGTCATGGCCGTTCTTGTCCCGGCCATCCACGTCTCTCTTGTTGAAGTGCGGCCAACACATGGATGCCCGGCACAAGGCCGGGCAAGACGGTGCAAGTGGCGCGGAAGTCGTGTAACATTGCCGTGCCGACCCGGGAGGAACGCCCATGACTGCCGCCGCCGTAGAAAAAGCCGCCTCGCCAGACCTGCTCTCGCGCGTGGTGCGCGCGAACGACATGCCGTGGCAGGAGACACGCTTTCCTGGCTGCTACACGAAAGTGCTGATGGCCGACCCCGAGAGCGGGCTGGCGACGCTTCTTTTCAAGATGGAGCCGGGCGCGGAACTGCCCGATCACCAGCACGTGCTGATCGAGCAGACCTACGTGCTGGAAGGCTCGCTGGTCGATAAGGAAGGCCCCGACGCCGGCACCGAGGTGAAGGCGGGCGAGTACGTCATGCGCCCGGCCGGCAGCCGGCACTCGGCCTGGTCGCCCAACGGCGGCATCTTCGTCGGCATCTTCCAGATCCCCAACAAGTTCTTCGAGAAGGACGGCCGCGTGACCGATTCAAGTGGCAAGGACTGGGACGAGCTCTGGGGCGCGTTATTAGCCAACTGAGGTGACGCCGCCCGCGTGGTCCTGCCGCCGCGCGCCGGCGGCGAAGGCGACGCTACGCGGACGTGGCGGAATGGTAGACGCAACGGACTTAAAATCCGTTTCTCGTAAGAGAGTGAGGGTTCGAGTCCCTCCGTCCGCACCAATCACCGCTGAATCAAATTCGGCAACACCAAGGTGACGCTCGGGAAAGCGAGGATGATCGCAACCACGATCAGCGCCATCGCGATGAACGGCGTGACCGAAACGATGATCTGCCGCATGGTCGTGCCCTGCGGCACCGCGCCCTTGGCCACGAACAGCAGGAGTCCGAATGGTGGGGTGGCGAGGCTGATCTCCAGGATCATCAGCATCAGGACGCCGAACCATACATCCTGATAGCCAAGATGCTGAACCATCGGCATGAAGATCGGCGCGGTGATCATCATCATGCTGACCTGGTCCATGAAGCAGCCGAGGAACATCAGCACCGCCAGCATGCCGATGATGATCGCCATCGGCGGCAGGCCGGATTGGGTCACCAGCGTCGACAGGCTGGCGGTCGCTTCCGAGAACGACAGGATCTGCGAAAAGGTGGTCGAGCCACAGATGATGAAGAGTGTCATCACCGTGAACCGCAAGGTCTGGGTCACGGAGATGTGGAAGCTGTCCCAGGTCAGTTTGCGATAGAAGACGGCGGCGATGAGCGAGGCGGCGGCGCCGAGGGCGGCCGACTCGGTCGGCGTCGCGATGCCGCCGATGATGCTGCCGACGACGACGACAAAGATGCTCATCAGCGGCAACACGTATTTGAAGAACGGCATCAGCCGCTCGGCCCAGGTCATCGTGCCGACGTCGTAGGGTGGGGCGATCGCCGGGTTGAGCCAGCAGCGGATGGTGACATAGCCGAAGAACATCGTCGCCAGAATCAGCGCCGGAATAATCGAAGCGACGAGCAGGTCGCTGATCGGGATCAGCGCGATGCTGCCGAGCAGCACCGCCAGCGCCGAGGGTGGGATCAGCATGGCGAGGCCGCCGGTTGCGACGATCGGCCCGATCGAGATCGACGGCTTGTAGCCGCGCTTGTACATCTCCGGCAGCAGGGTGCTGCCGAGCATCGCGGTATTGGCGATCGTCGAGCCGGACAGTGACGAGAAGATCGTGCCGCCGACGATGGCGACCAGCGACAGCCGGCCCGGGACGCGGGCGATCAGACGGTCGACCGCGTCAATGGCGCGCGCCGCGATCCCCGTGTAGAACATGATCTCGCCCATGAAGATGAAGAGCGGGATCGGCAGCAACGCGAAGCTCTGCACCGACTGGACCGAGTTGCGCATCAACTGCAGGACGCCGTTGTCGCCGCCCATGACAAACCAGGCGCCGATCAGGTTGATCGCGAAGAACGCGAACACCACGGGCAGGCCGATCAGCATGAACGCAACCAGTCCGCCGATCAGCAGCGCCAGGATGGTGTACCATTCCATTGCGGCGGCGCCCGGTCAGACGCCGTCGGAGGCAGCGTCCGCGGGGAGGCCCGGGGGTGTGCGCAGCCAACGGAGAAAAATACACGCCATAATCAGGAAGAGCGGCGGCGGCCCCACGAACAGCCACCATTCGGGGAAGGTGAACGTCTGCTCGATCTGGGTGCCGGACGTGAACGAGTGCCACCAGGCGACGGTGGACGCATAGGTCAGGACCGCACAGATCAGCGCGCCCAGCGCGTTCGATATCATGGCCATCCGCGCCTTCGCCGCCGGCCGCAGCCGCTCTACCGCGATGTCGATCGAGATGTGGCCGTGGTTGAGCAGCACCCATGGCGCGCCGAGGAAGGTGATGGCATAGAGCGCGTACTCCGCCATCTCCAGGCTCCACGGCATCGCGAACAGGCGGAAATAGCGGCTGGCGACGTCGACACAGATGAGGACGGTCAGCAGGCACATCAACGTTCCCGCAATGAATGCGAGCCCGTTGATGAGTCCCTCGAACCAGCCGCCCGGTCGGTCCGTGCCAGACATCGCCATGCCGTTACGCGCCGCTTCTGAAGCCGTTTACTTGGTCAGCAGCGGTTTGATCTTGTCGATGAATTGCGGATCCTGTTTGCGCAGTCCGGCCCAGTAGATGTCCTGCGCCTTCTTGGCAAAGGCGTTGCCGAGGTCGACATATTTAATGCCCGATTTCTTCTGGGCGGCGAGTTCCTTGGCGTTCTGGTCGTGGCGCCACTTCGGCCAGACCTTTTCGAGCCACTCGCTGCGCTCGTTCAGGCAATCCCGTTGTGCCTGCGACAGCGACTTCCACTTGTCGAGGTTTACCAGGATGTTGATGCCGGCGCTGTAGAAGCCCGGGCCGTAGCGGTACTTCAGGAACTTGTCCCAGCTGAAGTCGTTCACGCCCCACAGCGGCCAGCCGACGCCGTCGACGACATTGCGCTCGAGGCCGGTGTAGACCGCCGGCGGCGCCATGCGCACCGGCTGGGCGCCGAGCGTTTTGAAGAAGGCGTCATAGATCGGCACGGAACGCAGCCGGAAGCCGTCGAACTTGCCGTCCTTGGCGGGCTTGGTGGTGTAGACGTAGAAATGGAGGCCGTTGCCGATCTGGGTGAGGTAGTGGGCGTTCAGCTTCTGCTCGTGGATCTTGTTGAGCATCGCCCAGGCGCCGTTCTTGCGCTGTTCGACCAGCGTGTTGGTGGCGAGATCGGTGACCGAGGCTTCGGGCAGGGTGCCGCGATAGTAGTTTGATGGCCCGTAATCCATGTCGATCACGCCGGTCTTGAGCGCGTTCCACTGCTCGAGCGATTTGATCGCCGAGGGACCGATGATGCTGATGTGCACCTTGCCCTTGCAGACCTTGTTGACGCTGCCCACCCAGTCGCCGAAATATTTGGCGAAGACGACGCGGGTGGGCAGGAAGCTCGCGGCCTTGAGTTGGACTTCGGCGGCACGGCCGGCCGATGCGAAGGTCATTTCCGCCGCGGCGACGGCCAGCGCCATCGTGATCGGTTTTGACAGTCCCACAGTATACCTCCCCGTTTTTGTAACGCCTGCGTTGTATTCTTGAATCGAGCACGCGCCAGCATCGGTTTCCCGAGTTGGCGAGGCCCGCAAGCTGGCGGCGCCCTTCGGAGCGCATGATGGTGAAGTGTATAGAGGCGAACTGGAGTGGGCAATGCCGCGACGGCCAGAGAGACGCGGGTTATCGCGCACTGAAATGCGCGATCGCCGGAGCACAAAAAAAGGAGGCCGGATCGGGTGATCCGGCCTCCAGTCGAAGGCTTGGAGAGAGCCTCTTCGCTCGCCCCCATTCCGGGATCGCCCCGGGTGTGATCCGCGGCGATTAGCTTCGTTTCGGCGCTTACTTCGACGCCACCGCAATGCCGAGATTCTTCTTCCAGTACGCCTTGATCGCATCGATCGTGCTGGGCGGCAGCGGCCCGAAAGCGATGTCGCGCGCCATCTTCTGACCCTTTTCGAAGCCCCACAGGAAGAACTTGGTGACTTCCTCGTTGGTCGCCTTGGGCGCGGCTTTGCGCAGGATCTGCCAGGTGCAGCCGGAGATCGGCCAGGTCGGGGCACCGGGTTGGTCGGTCAGGATGACGTAGAAGTCCTTCGCCTTGGTGAAGTCGACGTGTCCGGCGGCGGCTTGGAAGCCCTTCAGGCTCGGGCTCACCGTCTTGCCGGCCTTGTTGATCAGGCGGGCATAGTCGAGCTTGTTTTGCAGGATGTAGGCGTATTCCACGTAGCCGATCGAGCCACTTGACTTCTGCACGTAGGCTGACACGCCCTCGTTGCCCTTGCCGCCGATGCCGGTCGGCCAATCGATCGAGGTATTGGCGCCGAGCTTCTTCTTCCACTCGGGGCTAACTTTCGAGAGATAGTTCGCGAAGGTGAAGGTCGTGCCGGAACCGTCCGAACGATGCACCACGTTGATGGCCATATCCGGCAACTTCAGGCCGGGGTTGAGCTTCTTGATGGCCGGATCGTTCCATTTCTTGATCTCGGCCATATAGATTTTCGCCACGACCGGGCCCGAAAGGATGAGCTGACCGGATTTGATGCCGGGCACGTTATAGACCAGGTCCTCACCGGCAATGGCGGTCGGGAACTGGATCAGCCCATGCTTGGCGAGCGTCGCGGGCGTAAGCGGCATATCGCTGGCGCCGAAGGCCACCACGCCGCCCTCGATCTGCTTGATGCCACCACCCGAACCGATGGACGCATAGTTTACTTGTTTGCCGGTCTCTTTGTGGTAAGCGGCCGCCCATTTGGCGACCAGCGGATAGACCCACGAACTGCCGGCGCCGTTGATGGTCGCCGCTTGAGCATTCGTGGCTGCAAAAGAAAGGGCTGCGGCGGCCACGGCCACCACGAGTTTAGAGCGCATGCGGATTCTCCCCGCGCATCCGGGGTCTTTCCGGTGTCGCCCTCACCCAAGACCCGCTGCGATGGGACCTAGGCTCGCTCTATTACAGTGAGATGACAGGGATCGGGCCGCGCATTACAAAATAGAAAGGGTGCGGAAGCCGGTTTCGGCGCGGCCCGCTTCCCTCGTGATTTAGTTCCTGATATCAGCGTGTTGGTCGGGGCGAGGCGGGCAACCCGAGCGCCCGCGCGGGCGCGTCGGCGGATCGAGACCCACGCAATCCACAGCACGGGAAGGCCAGGGACCGTCATCGTCATGTCATATCCGCAAGGCCGCCCTGGTCCGAAACACCGCCCGGGTGCAAAGGGCCTTCTCATCGCACCCGCGCTGCTCCTCGCGCTCGTCCTGCCGCTCGCGGGCTGCGCGACGACGGACGATCCGACCGCCACCGCGGTCACCGCACCGGGGCAGTACGAGCTCTACGATTGTCCGGCGATCAAGGTGGCGGCGAAGAGTGTGGCGAAACGCCAGCGCGAGTTGGAGAATCTGATGGCGCGCGCGCGCCAGGGGGTGGCCGGCGGGTTGGTCAACGCGACGACCTACGCGCCGGAATATGCCATGCAGCGCGGCAAGATGAACCAGCTTCGCCGCGTGGCAGCCGAGAAACATTGCAACTTCGTGCCGGGAGAGGCGATGGCGGCGCCGGCCGCGCGCACTCGACTGCCCCGTCCCCGGCAGGGCGCCGCGGCCAAGCGCGGCGCCAAGCGATGATGGCGGTCAAAGCCGCACGCGGCGCAGCCGCAGCGCGTTGCCGACCACACTCACCGACGACAGCGCCATCGCCGCCGCCGCGATAATCGGCGACAACAGAACGCCGAACACCGGATAGAGAATGCCAGCCGCGATCGGCACACCGGCGGAATTGTACACGAAGGCGAGAAACAAGTTCTGCCGGATGTTGCTCATGACCGCAGCCGACAGTGCGCGTGCCTTGACGATGCCCATGAGGTCGCCCCTGAGCAGTGTAATGCCGGCGCTTTCGATGGCGACGTCGGAGCCCGAGCCCATGGCGATGCCGATTTCGGCGGCGGCGAGCGCGGGTGCGTCGTTGACGCCGTCGCCGGCCATGGCGACCACGCGGCCTTCCTTGCGCAGCTTCTCGATCACGGCGCTTTTCTGATCGGGCAGCACCTCGGCCTCGATCTCCTTGATGCCGAGCCGGTTCGCCACAGCCTCGGCGGTGGTGCGGTTGTCGCCGGTCAGCATGACGACGCGGAGGCCGGCAGTGGCCAGTGCCTTCAATGCGTCCGGCGTCGTGGCCTTGACCGGATCGGCAACGGCGATGACGCCGGCGGGCTTGCCGTCGACGGCGAGCATGACGGCGGTGGCGCCGTCGCGGCGCTGCCTTTCGGCCGCGTCGGTCAACACGGCTGTATCAATTCCGAGCTCTTGCAGGAAGGCGGCGGTGCCGAGCGCGAGCCGCTTGTCCTCGACCATGCCGACGACGCCCTTGCCGGCGGGGGCATCGAAGCCCTCCACGGTACCGAGCTCGATGTTGCGTTCCTGCGCGGCGGCGACGATGGCCGCCGCCAACGGATGCTCGCTGCCGCGTTCGACGCTTGCCGCCAGCCGCAGCACCTGGCTTTCGTCGAAGCCGTCGAGCGGCTTGACCGCCGTGACCTTCGGCTTGCCCTCGGTGAGGGTGCCGGTCTTGTCGACGACAAGGGTGTCGATCTTTTCCATGCGTTCGAGGGATTCGGCGTTCTTGATCAGCACGCCTTCCTGCGCGCCGCGGCCGACGCCGACCATGATCGACATCGGCGTGGCGAGCCCCAGCGCGCAGGGGCAGGCAATGATCAGCACGCTCACGGCCGCGACCAAACCGAAGGCGAAGCGCGGCTCCGGCCCGAACGTCGCCCACGAGGCGAACGCAACGAGCGCGGCCGCGATCACCGTCGGCACGAACCAGCCGGCGACCTGATCGGCCAGCCGCTGGATCGGCGCGCGGCTGCGCTGGGCGGCCGCGACCATCTGCACGATCTGCGACAAGAGCGTGTCGCGGCCGACATGATCGGCGCGCATGACGAAGCTGCCGGAGCTATTGAGCGTGCCGCCAATGACGCGGGCGTCCTTGTCCTTGCTCACCGGCATGGATTCGCCGGTGACCATGGATTCGTCGATCGCCGAATGGCCTTCCAGAACCACGCCGTCGAGCGGCACCTTGTCGCCGGGGCGCACGCGCAATTTGTCGCCGACCGCGACCGCATCGAGCGCGACTTCTTCATCGCTGCCGTCGTCCTTGATGCGGCGGGCGGTGGCGGGGGCGAGCTTGAGCAGCGCCTTGATGGCGCCGGAGGTGGCCTCGCGTGCGCGCAGTTCCAGCACCTGGCCGATCGCCACCAGCACGGTGATCATGCTGGCGGCCTCGAAATAGACCGCGACGCTGCCGCTGGGGCTACGGAAGGCGGGCGGGAAGATGCCGGGCGCGAAGGTGGCGACCAAGCTGTAGACGTAAGCCACGCCCGTGCCCATGGCGATGAGCGTGAACATGTTGAGGTTGCGCGTGACGAGGGACTGATAGCCGCGCACGAAGAACGGCCAGCCGGCCCACAACACCACGGGCGTGGCGAAGGCGAACTGGATGTAGTTCGCCATCGACTGCGTCAGCCACTTGTCGGCGGGCATGAAATGACCGCCCCATTCGATGGCCATAACGGGGATCGACAGCGCCAGCCCGATCCAGAAGCGGCGCGTCATGTCGGCCAATTCCGGATTGGGGCCTGTATCGGCGGTCGGCATCTCCGGCTCGAGCGCCATGCCGCAGATCGGGCAGGTGCCGGGGCCCTCCTGGCGGATTTCCGGATGCATCGGGCAGGTGTAGATGGCGCCTTCGATCACCGGCTCCGGTTCGCGGGGCTTGAGGTATTTCTCGGGATCGCCGGCGAATTTGGTGCGGCAGCCGTTGCAGCAGAAGTAATAGGTCTGGCCGTTGTGTTCGTGCTTGTGCTGGGCCGTCGCCGGGTCGACCGACATGCCGCAGACGGGATCGGTGGCGCCGCTGGTGTCCGCTTCCGCGCTCTTGGCCAGATACTTGTCCGGATCGGCGGTGAACTTGGTCTTGCAGCCGGCGGAGCAGAAATAATAGGTCTCGCCGTCATGGTCGGTTTTGTGCTTGGCGGTCGCGGGATCGACCGTCATGCCACAGACGGGGTCGAGGACGCCGGCCTTGGCGGCGTCGTGCACATCATGGGCGTGATGGTCGTGGTCGTGACTATGATGGTGGTCGGCGGCGCACATGACGGTCCCTGCAATGGCTTGTACTATATACCCGTAGGGGGTATATAACGCGCATGAAAGAGACCAGCAAGACCGCGACCTTGAAAAGACTCGGGCGCATCGAGGGTCAGGTGCGCGGGCTCGCGCGCATGGTCGAGGATGACCGCTACTGCATTGATATCGTGACGCAAATTAGCGCGGTGCGGGCGGCGCTGCGGCGCGTGGAGGAGGAAGTCCTGCGCGAGCACGTGGCGCACTGCGTCGAGCACGCGATCCGCAGCGGCGACAAGGACGACCAGCGCCAGAAGGTTGCCGAGCTGATGGACGTGATGGGCCGCGCCGGGCGGTAGGGCATTCCGTGTCCCGGGCGCAGCACGCAAGCGATGCACTGCAGACCCGGGACCCCCGTTTCTTGCTTCAGCGAAGCAGGGCCCCGGATCAGCGTCGCATCCGGGGCACGAGGCCTTAAGCTACTTCGTCGACATGCCGACGATGCTGTAGAGCGGGCACATCCCGAAGATCGCGGTGAGGATCGGCACCACGCCGATCCAGCCGACCCAGGCCCAACTCGTGCCCGGCGCGATGTAGCCGAGCGCGAAGGCGATGAGCGCGATACCGACGATGATGCGCGCGATACGGTCCAACATTCCGACGTTGACGGTCATTGCAAAGCCCCTTGTGAGCAGGAAGTCGCCGGGAACTCTAGGCGGCTTCCAGGGGCCGGCGTTGATCAAGATCAAGGGCGAGGGGAGCGTGCCACGCACCTGGCGAGGGCGCGGCTTGCAACAGCAATGGCCAGCGCGACAATGAGCAGGGCCGCGGCCACGGCGAAGGTGATCTGCATGCCGGCGGTGACCGCTTCGGGACCCGCGGCCGTGACGGCCGTCCCGGACGCCAGCGCGAATACCGCGCCCATGACCGAGGCGCCTGTGATGAGCCCGAGATTGCGCGCCAGGCTGAGCATGCCGGAGATGACGCCGCGCTGGTCGGCGCTG
This sequence comes from uncultured Pseudomonadota bacterium, assembly GCA_963829755.1. Taxonomy (GTDB): domain Bacteria; phylum Pseudomonadota; class Alphaproteobacteria; order Rhizobiales; family Xanthobacteraceae; genus Pseudolabrys. The sequence goes on from CAWHJV010000016.1 coordinate 559,946, forward strand.
ACGTCCATCATGACGGTGGTATTGTTGGCGGCCTGGAACAGCTGATAGCCGGGGGTCAGGATGGCGATGGCCGCAATGTAACCGGCAATGCCGAAAGCCGCTGGAAGCATGGACAGCGCCAACGAGCCGGCCGCCATTTCGACGAGTCCGACGACGATCATGAATCGCGCGCCCAGGCTGTCGACGATACGGCCGGCCAGGACACCGGTCAGCGCCGAGATGATGGGGCCGACCGACATGACCAGGCCGACCATCGCCGCATCGAGCCCGAGCCCGCGCGCGAGATAGAACGGTCCGACGACGAAGGTCGTCATGATCACCGTCGCGACCAGCATGTTCGTGACGAGGCCTGCGCTCAGCACCGGGTCGCGGAAGACCGGCAAGCGGATCAAGGGCGAGGGCACGCGCATCTCGGCGGCCACGAACAGGCCAATGCCGAATACCGCCGCCAGCAGCAGGCCGGCATTGAGCGCGCCGAAATGGCCGCGCCCCACGGTCATGGCGAGCGCATAGGCCGCGAGCGCCAGCGCCAGCAGCAGCGTGCCGACACGGTCGAAGCGCGCGCGCTCGGCTTTTGGCTGTGGCCGGTCGGCGGGCAGATGGCGGTGCACGATGACAAGCGCGAGCGCGGCCAGCGGCACGCCGATGAAGAAGATCGCGCGCCAGCCGAAGCCGGCGATCAGGAAACCGGCGAGCGAGGGACCTGAGGCGGTGCCGATGGCGGACATGGTGCCGAGCAGCCCCATGGCGCTGCCGGTTCTTTCCTTCGGCACGGTTTCGCTGACGAAGGCGATGGTGATGGCCATCATGACCGCGGCGCCCAAGCCCTGCGCCGCGCGCGCGGCAATCAGTAACCACAGCCCGGGCGCGGCGCCGCAGAGCGCGGAGGCAGCCAGGAACAGGGCTAGCCCGCCAAGCAGCAGCCGGCGGCGCCCGACAATGTCGCCAAGGCGGCCGACGCTCACGATCAGCGTGGTGATGGCGAGCAGATAGGCCAGGACGATCCACTGGATGGCCTGGAACGAGGCGCCGAACGCCTGCGCCAAAGTCGGCAGGGCGACGTTGGCGATGCTGGTGCCGAGCGAGGCCAGCAGCATGCACAGCGACAACCCGGCGAGCGCCCACGCCACGGACGGGGTCCCTTGCGTCGTGGTCCCGGCGGCCTCGTCCCGGTCTGCAACAATTGTTTTCAATGCGAGCTCCGTTGTCTGATGGCTTCGGTCACGAAGCCACCGGACACGTAGCCCTCTTGCGGATATGGCGGAACGCGCACGGTTTGCATTTTATTCGTGCACATGACGCCACATCACGACCGTTCCATGCTAGGTTCGGCCCATGCCGAAACCCGATTTCAACCAGCTCGTCACCCTCGATGCCCTGCTCGCCGAGGCAAGCGTCGCGCGCGCCGCCAAGCGCCTGCGGCTCAGCCCCTCGGCCATGAGTCGCGCGCTGGCGCGCTTGCGCGAAGCGACCGGCGATCCGCTGCTGGTCAGGGCCGGGCGCGGTCTCGTGCCGACGCCGCGCGCGCTCGAACTGCGCGAGCGGGTCAGTCAGCTCGTGCAGGGTGGCGAAGAGGTGTTGCGCCCGGCCGAGATGCTCGACCTCAAGCGTCTGGTGCGGACATTTACGATCCGGGCGAGCGAGGGCTTCGCGGAAACTTTCGGGCCGGATCTCATCACCCGCATCGAAAAGCATGCGCCCGGCGTGCGCCTGCGCTTCGTGCAGAAGCCGGACAAGGACAGCGCGCCTCTGCGCGAAGGCGCCGTCGATATGGAATTAGGCGTCGTGGGCGCGACGACGGGTCCGGAAATCCGGACGTTGGCCCTGTTCCGCGACCGCTTCATCGGCGCCGTGCGCAAGGGCCATGCGCTGAGCAAGGGCCGGATCACGCCCATACGCTATGCCGCCGGCCGTCACGTTCTCGTGTCGCGGCGGGGTCTCGACCGGGGGCCGATCGACGACGCGCTGCTGGCGCTCGGGCTGGAACGCAAGATCGTCATCATCGTCGGAGGCTTCTCGACCGCGGTGGCGTTGGCGCGGGGGTCCGACCTGATCGCCACCGTGCCCGAAAGGGGCACGGAAAGCCTACGCAAGGGCATGCATTGTTTTGCGCTGCCGGTCGCCACGCCGGAGATCACGGTGTCATTGCTCTGGCACCCGCGGCTCGACGCCGATCCGGCGCACCGCTGGCTACGCGGCTGCATGCGCGACGTGTGCGCCAAGCGGGCAGGCCGGCGCTAGTCATGTTCGCCGTTTTATGGAATCGGTGAACCTATCTAAGTTCTTGTCTTGTCGCGTTTCCGGACGGCGAACCGGTTCTTAACGTAGCTTGGAAACGCTCTAACCGAACCGCTCCCGTGCCAGCGCGGCGCCCTTGCCGAGCGCGACGAGCTTGGCCTCCGCCACCGCGCGCCGCATCGGCGCCATGCCGCAATTGGTGCCGGCGACGATGCGCTCCTTCGGCACGTGCTTCATCACCTCGCTGATGACGCCGGCGATTTCCTCCGGCGTTTCCACCAGGTCGGACGCCACATCGATGACGCCGGCGAGCACGTCCTTGCCCTCGAGCAGCGACAGCAGTTGCAGCGGCACGTGGCTGTGGATGCATTCGATCGAGACCTGATCGATATCGCTCTTGGCCAGCGCCGGAAAAATCTTCTCGTACTGCCGCCACTCGGCGCCGAGCGAGTTCTTCCAATCGATATTGGCCTTGATGCCGTAGCCGTAGCAGATGTGCACGGCGGTCGTGCACTTGAGCCCGTCGACGGCGCGCGCGAGCGCCTCGATGCCCCATTCCTGAACCTCGGTCATGAACACGTTGAAGGCGGGCTCGTCGAACTGGATGACGTCGAGGCCGTCGCGCTCCAGCGCGCGCGCTTCCGCGTTCAACAGGTCGGCGAAGGCAAAGGCCATCTTCGCCTTGTCGCCGTAATGGCGGTCGGCGACGGTGTCGGCGATGGTCATCGGCCCCGGCATGGTGATCTTCAGTTTGCGCTTGGTGTGGGCGCGGGCGTGGCGCGCTTCCGCCGCGTGCACGCGCCCCTTCAGTTTCAGCGAGCCATTCACCTGCGGCACCATGGCCTTGTAGCGGTCGGCGCGGATGCCCATCTCGACCTTGTGCTCGAAATCGATGCCGTCGACGAATTCGAGGAAGCCGTGCACGAAGTGCTGGCGCGACATCTCGCCGTCGCAGACGATGTCGAGCCCCGCGTCTTCCTGCAGCTTGATGGTGAGCAACGTGGCGTCGAGCTTGGCTTGCGCGAGCTCCGGCCCCGCAAGCTTCCACTGCGGCCACAGCTTGTCGGTTTCGGCGAGCCAGGACGGTTTCGGCAGGCTGCCGGCGACGGTGGCTGGAAAAAGCATCAAGGTGTTCCCTCTGAAATCGTTATTGTCGTTGTTCGTGAATTGACGCCGGCCGGCGCCAAATGGGCTCAGGCGGCGATCAGGCGCCGCGAAAGCGTTCCGGCGGCTTCCAACCATAAAGCCAATCCTGGCGCGCGAGGAGTCGGTCGCCGCCCAGGAGCCGCATCCCAAGATTCCGCACCAGCGCTTCCGGCCCACTCATGCCGTAGATGCGGCCTTGCTTGCGCGAGGCGTCGCGCACGCGCTGGGTGCGCGTGGCGCGGGCGCTTTCGTAATGGCGTAGCGCGTCGCTGGGAACGCGGTATTGGGCGAGGTAGTCGGCGACGACGGCCGCATCCTCGATCGCCATGCCGGCGCCTTGCGCGAGGAACGGCAGCATCGGGTGGGCGGCGTCCCCGATCAGCGTCACCGGCCCCGCGCCGCCGCCGACGGCGCCGCGGCGCTCGAACAGCGCCCATTTCAGCCAGCGCTCCGGCAGCCCCACCAACTCGCGCGCCGTCTCGGACCAAGTGTAGCGCGCGAAATGGCGCAGGATCTCGTCGCGCTTGCCGGGCGCCGACCAGCCCGGCTTGTTCCATTCGTCGGACACGATGCCGACGATATTGATGACCGAGCCGCCCTTGACCGGATAATGCACAAGATGCGCGTCGAGCCCGAGCCAAAGATGCACCAGCGGCTCGCGGAATTCGCGCGCCACCGCCTCGGCGGGGACGAGCGCGCGCCAGGCGGTGCGGTGGCTGAAGTGGGGCGGGTGCTGGCGATGCAGGCATTGGCGCACCTGCGACCACAGACCGTCGGCGCCGATGAGCGCGATGCCGCGCTCGTTGCCGATCTCCTTGCCGCGCCGCGCCAGCACGGTGACGCCGTTGACGTGGTGCGCGAAGTCCTCGACGCGCACGCCGAGCGCGACGTCGACGTCCTGCGCTTCGTCGGCGGCGTCGGCGAGCGCGGCCTGCAGGTCGCCGCGGTGCAGTGCCCAGTAGGGCGCGCCATAACGCGCCTCGACGCGGCGCCCGAGCGGAATGCGCGCGATCTCGCGGCCCGAGCCCGCGCTCATGACGCGGATCGCCTCGGGCACGGTCACCATGGGCGCAAGGCGCGGGCCCAGGCCGAGCGCCAGCAGCACACGGGTGGCGTTGGGGCCGAGCTGCAGGCCGGCGCCGGTTTCAAGGAGCTGCGGCGCCTGCTCGTAGACGGTCGCGCGCAGGCCCACATGCGCCAGCGCCAGCGCCGCGGTCAGGCCCGCCATGCCGGCGCCGGCGACGATGACGTGACGCTCGGACGCCAAGGCTCAAGCTCCGGAATGAAGAAGAAGGATCAGGCGGCTTCGGTCGCGTGCAGTTCGCATTCCGCCGGGCGGGCGGCGTGCGGATCGAGCTTGGGGTCGAAACGGTACAGGGTGGAGCAATAGGGGCAGACCGCTTCGCTCTCGTCGCCCATGTCGATGAAGACGTGCGGATGGTCGAACGGCGGGCTCGCGCCCACGCACATGAATTCCTTGGCGCCGATCTCGATCACCGCCACGCCGGGATCGTTGTGGAAATGGGGAATGACGTGCTCCGCCATCGGGGAACCTTTCTTCTTGCCGCCTCGCCGCCCGGGCTTCGATTTGCGGCGGCACCATAGCGGGACCGATACCGTGTTTCTAGGTATCGGAACCGTCCGTCAATGGGCATTTCGGGGCATTTTCCGGGCATCCGGGGCGGCATTTCGCATTAATGCTGTCCGCGGCGGCACGGTAACGCCACCTTAGCGGCGTACCCATATATCCGACATCATGCAGGATAGTGTCACGCCCGAGGAGCGGTCCGCCAGATCGGCCACCGCGGCTGATGCCGGCGGTCGCGCTCGCCGTGCTGTTCGCGGGGCTCGCCGTCTACGTGGTGCCGCGCGGGATCGATGCCCGTCACGTCGTGGCCATCTCCGACGATCCGGTGCAGATCGCGGACCGCGGCGCTCGATCATGTCTTCAACGCCGCCGTGGCCAAACGCGAGATCGAGGCCGCGCTCGCGAACAACGACGCCGACCTCGCCAACAGCTTCGTCGAGCTCGCCGCCGCGCGCCACGTCCCGCTCGATCCGGCGTTCAAAGCCAAGGTGAAGGCGGCGGTGGCGGAGGCCTCGTCGACGGGTCACGCGGTGGCGAGCTTCGCGCGCGGCTTCGTCACCGGCGTGCCTGACGGACGGTGCGGCGCTGGCCGGTACCGCGGTCGGCGATCTGTTCGTCTTCGGCGACATCCGCGACGCGGTGCGCGAGGGCACCCATTGGGTGCTCGGCGAGCCGACCGACAAGATGATTCTGGGGCTCGCCTGCGTCGGTCTGGCCGTCACCGCCGGCACCTATGTGACGGTCGGGCTGGCGGAGCCGGCGCGGCTCGGGCTGACCATCGCCAAGGCGGCGCGCAAGACCGGCGCGCTCAGCGGGCGTCTGGCGCTCGCGGTTGGCCGCCTGGTGCGCCAGGCGGTGGACTGGAGCCGGTTGCGCCGGGCGATACCCGGCATGTCGGTACTGAAGCCCGAGGCCGCCGTGCGCGCAGCGCGCGACGCGGTGAAGGTGGAACACGCCGGCGGCCTGATGACGCTGGCCACCGACGTCGGCCGCATCGAGCGCAAGGCCGGCGCGCGCGCGGCCATGGAAAGCCTGAAGGTGGCGGAGACGCCGGCGGAGGTCTCGCGCGTCGCCAAGCTCGCCGCCAAGGAAGGCGGCAAGACGCGCGCCATCATCAAGCTGCTCGGGCCGCGGCGCCATCATGCTGAGCGTCGCCAGCTTCAATATCGGCTTCTGGATCCTGGGCGCGCTGTTCACGCTGTTCGGCTTCGTCGCCTCGCTCAAGACCATGACCGAGCGCGTCACCTGGCGCGTCGTGCAGAAGCGCAAGATTCGCCGTCCGCAAAGAGAACTCGGAGCGCAGGCGCTGACCGCGGCGCGCGTGTGAGACCGGTGGCATTTGACCGGGCCCTGCGTTAGAAGGCAGCGCGCTTCGATCGACAGAGTTCAGTGACGAGAAATGCCGACATTCAAGAACGGCGACGTCGAGATCGCCTATTTCGACGAGGGGGAGGGCGAGCCGGTCGTGCTGGTGCACGGTTTCGCCTCCAACAAGGAGGTGAACTGGGTTAATCCCGAGCTGGGTCTCGACCCTGACGCGCGCGGGGCGGCGGGTGATCGCGCTCGACAACCGCGGCCATGGCCAATCGAGCAAGCTTTATGACTCGCCGATTATGGCGCGCCGCTGATGGCCGAGGACGCGCGCGCGCTGCTCGATCATCTCGATATCGAACGCGCGGACGTCATGGGCTATTCCATGGGCGCGCGCATCACCGCATTCCTGGCCATCAATCATGCCGAGCGCGTGCGCTCGGCCATCATCGGCGGCCTCGGCATCAAGCTGATGGAGGGCCAGAGCGGTCCCATGACCGAGGCGATCGTGGCGGCGCTGGAGGCGCCGTCGCTCGCCGACGTCACCGACCCGACGGGCCGCGCCTTCCGCAGCTTCGCCGAGCAGACCAAGTCCGACTTGAGCGCGCTCGCCGCCTGCATGGCCAGCCCGCGCGAGAGGATTGAGCCGCGAGACAGGTGGCCGGCATCGCGGCGCCGGTGCTGGTGGCGGTTGGAACCAAGGATGACGTGGCGGGTTCTGGCAGAGGCGCTGGCGGCCGTTATCCCGGGGGCGCGTTGCGCTGGCGATCCCCGACCGCGACCACATGCTGGCGGTCGGCGACCGGGCCTACAAGGCCGGGGTGGTGGACTTTCTTAACCAGCGTCCCTAGCTCTTCCGAGCCATGCGGGTGCCCGGGCGTCCTCGTGGCGCGGGGGATTATGTGCTAAAAGCCCCGCCGAGGGGATTGGCGCTGAGAGGCTTGAGAGTTGGGAGAGCGGGAATGCCCCACTATCAGACCACGGCCGGCGAGCGGCCTCGACAAGGTCGATCCGGTCTGGGCGCGCATCCGCCTCGAGGCGGAGGAGAGCGCGCGGCGCGAGCCCGAGCTCGCCACCTTCATCTACGAGAACATCCTGCACCACGACACGCTGGAAGGCGCGGTGGTGCACCGGGTGAGCCAGCGGCTCGACCACGGCGACGTTTCCGCCGAGATGATCCGCCAGGCCTATGCCGACGCGCTTCGAGGACGATCCGGCGATCGGTGACGCTTTCCGCGCCGACATCGTGGCGACCCTCGACCGCGATCCGGCCGCCAACCGCTTCATCGAGCCGGTGCTCTACTTCAAGGGCTTCCACGCCATCCAGACGCACCGGCTCGCCCATTGGCTGAACAAGAAGGCGCGCCGGGATTTCGCGCTCTATCTGCAGAGCCGCTCGTCGGCGGTGTTCCAGTGCGACATCAATCCGGCGGCCAAGATCGGCCGCGGCATCTTCCTCGACCACGCCACCGGCCTGGTGGTGGGCGAGACCGCGGTGATCGACGACGACGTCTCCATCCTGCACGGCGTGACGCTCGGCGGCACCGGCAAGGAGCACGAGGACCGTCATCCCAAGATCCGCCACGGCGTGCTGATCGGCGCCGGCGCCAAGATCCTCGGCAATATCGAGGTCGGTCACTGCGCGCGCATCGCCGCCGGCTCGGTGGTGATCAAGCCGGTGCCGCATAACACGACCGTCGCCGGCGTGCCGGCCAAGGTGGTGGGCGAGGCCGGCTGCCCCGAGCCTTCGCGCGCCATGGACCAGATGCTCTACGGCGTGAAATTCGACGGCTGAGAATGCGGGTCTTTCGGCGGGTTGCGCTGCGCGGCGCGATGAGGCAAGGAGGCGCCTGCTTGAGAGCGCGAGGAGCAAGCCGTTGAACGTCCAGGAAATCAGACAGCTCGACAGTTATCTGAAGAAGCTGTTCGGCAATCAGCGCATCCGCGTGGTGCCGGAGAGCGGGGATTCCGCGAAGGTCTATGTCGGCGAGGACGAGATCGGCGATATGACCGCCGAGGAAGACGAGGGCGAGCGCTCCTATAACTTCCGCATGGTGATCCAGCTCGGCAGCGATCCGACGATCCAGCCGGTGCCGGTGCTCAATGCCTATCTGCGCGGTAAGTTCGACAACCAGGACATCCGCGTCGTCACCCGGCCGAAGAAGACGGATTCGCTCGAGGCGTATATCGGCGAGGAATTCCTCGGCGTGCTGTTCCTGGAGATGGAGAAGGGCCGCCGCACGTATATTTTCGAGCTGCCGATCCTGGACGTCGACCTGGTGGAGTAAATTTCTCCCGGTCATTCCGGAGCGCGAGCGTCAGCGAGCGGGCCGGAATCCAGAGCTGAAATCGCAGACGTTGATAGTGCCGCCCCTGGATTCCAGGCTCGCGCCATAGCGCGTCAAAGACGCGCGTAAACGCGCTTATGGCTCGCGCCCCGGAATGACGATCACTTAGCGCGCCACCTTGCCATCAGCGTGTCGATGCCCTTGGCGACCTGCTGCCAGTCGGGCAGCCAGGCGCGCGGAAAGCGGAAAGTGACGTCGGCTTCGCCGATGCGCCGCTCCAGCAGGCAGTTGCCGGAATTGACCACACCGTGGCGCGTGCAGCGCGCCAGGAAATGCGTGGGCTCGGCCGACTCGAACACCAGCTCCTCACCCCGGTACGGCGTGCCGTCGCGGAAGCCGCGCAGCGTCAGCCCGGGCGGGCCGGCGGCCGGCTGCGCCACCAGGTAGCGCGGATAGACCTCCTGCACGCGCTGCATCAGCGGCAGCGTGTCGTCGCCGGATTCGATGGAGACGAACAGCCGCCGGTCGAGATTGACGCGCGTGTGCCCGGCGGGCTCGGCCGCCGGATCGGGGGGCTTGAGCGACGGCCACAGGTAGACGAGGTCGACGCGGGCTTGCGCGCCCGGTTGGCGCTGGACGCGGCGCCGGATCGCCGCCGGGGGGATGTTGAAGGTGACGCCGGCGACCACGATCGGGATCGGCGGCGCGTTGCGCGCGACCGGCGCTTCCGGCCAGCGCGGCCACAGCACGTAGCCGATATAGCCGGCGGCGGCGACCGTCACCGCGCCGAGCAGCAGGAGCGGGACCCGCAACGGGTTGTGGCCGGCCCGGCGCGGACGCGACCGGCGGCTCTGGCGAGCGCGCTGCTGGGCGAAATAGGCCAAACTCTCATCCTTTCACGTCGAATCGCCGCCGATTATGCCACGTCTGCCGCCCCGGTCCGGCGCGGCCGGCAAGGTTGCCCGTTAACCTTTCATTAAGCTTTAGCTGGCGCGGCGGGCCCGGCTCGGGCACGAAAGGCAACGTTCCAGTCGCGTTCGGGACCCGTTCGATGTCACCGCATTCCGCCTACATGTTCATGGTGCTGGCCATCGGCTTCGCGGCCGCCGGCTTGAGCGCCTCGGCCTATCGGCTGGCCACCAGCCGGCTGCCGACCTTCGCGATGCTTTCGGGCGGCGCCAACGCCGGCACCTTCGCGGTGGTGCCGCTGCTGATGGTCGCGGCGCCGTTCCTGATCATGCGCAACACGCTGCTCGGCCGCCGCCAGGAGCGCCGCCGCTTCGAGTTCGTGTTCCTGGCGACCACGATCGCCGGCTTCTGGAGCCTGATGTCGGGCGTGGTGCTGGTCTCGGCGCTGCACGCCTGCGGCGTCTTGCTCGCCTAAGTTTTTGGTTTGTCGCGTTTCCGGACGGCGAACCGGTCCTTAACGGCGCCTGGAAACGCTCCGCCCCCTTTTCCCGCTCGCGATCTTCGTGCAAACGTCCCCTCGCAAAGGAGACGGGTATGGCCATTTACGAGCTCGACGGACAGGCGCCGGAGTTTCCCGGCGCGGGACGCTACTATGTCGCCGACAGCGCGGCGGTGATCGGCCGGGTGCGGCTGCGCGACGAGGCGAGCGTCTGGTTCGGCGCGGTGCTGCGCGGCGACAACGAATGGATCGAGATCGGCGCGGGCTCGCAGATCCAGGACAATTGCACGCTGCACACCGACCCGGGATTCCCGCTGACGGTCGGCGAGGGTTGCGTGATCGGCCATAACGTCATTCTGCACGGCTGCACCGTCGGCGATCGCAGCCTGGTCGGCATGGGCGCGATCATGCTCACCGGCTCGAAGATCGGCAGCAACTGCATCGTCGGCGCCGGCGCGGTGGTCACCGAAGGCAAGAGCTTTCCCGACAATGCGCTGATCGTCGGCGCGCCCGCCCGCGTCATCCGCACGCTCGACGACAAGGCGGCAAAAGCGATCCGCGAGGGCGCGGACAGCTACGTGCAGCGGGCGAAGGATTACCTGCAAGGCCTGAAGCGGATCGGGTGAGGGCGTCAGCCGCCGCGCTCAGTCGCACGAAGAGCCGAGGCCGACGGGCCGGCGCGTCCGGTGGCGACCCGCCTCCGGTCACCGCAGCCGATAAAGAGCATGCCTGCAATTCCGCGTGAACGGACGCACTTCCATGGGCCAGCGCCCTGCCTCGACTGCCGCTGTCCACTCGGGACTGACGAGTACGTGAGGCCCATCGATCTCGTAGATCGCGCTGTGGCGTGGGCCCTCGTGCGCCACTCGCTTCTCCTCGCCGCCAATGTTGATGTCGAAGGGCTCGCCCTCCACCCGCGTTACGGCCTGTACGCCAGGCACCGCCAGAAGATTCGGCACGTGCTCGCTGTCGTACACCTCGTTAAAGAGGGCTTCTTTCTCCGCGTCGACGTCCATGCTCGCGACGAACAAGTACTTGGCCTCTATCGGCATCAATGTCTCCTATGGCGACGGCCCTTTCGCTTCGGCGCGGCGGGGCTTCGACTTACAGAAAAAGCTGGCGCAGTGAGTAGTTACTCGATCGCAGGATCTACGGATCTACCTTCACGCGATCTCCGGCATGATAGCTAGCCGAGGGCGGGAAGTGTACCTGGCATGATCATTATTCGGCGAGCGAAGCGGACGATGAGGAGGCGGCAAAATCGCCGCTCATGCTCGACAAGTATCGCTCTCTGCCATTCTCGCGAGTCCGCCCGACGACAACGGCCTTCCATGGCCCGCGCACGAACGGCATTGAGGGGCAGGCTGAAATCGGCAACAGACCCTTGATTCAAGGCCCTCAAAAAAGGTGCGGCCGGCCCTTGGGGGAGGGCCGGCCGCTCGCGAACCCGGTCTGGGGACGGGGAGGGGTGGGGACGTGACCGGGGTCGCGAATTCCTCGTTTGCTCAGCTGGTCATGTGGATCGCCAGAAACCCCACCCTTGAACGTCGCGCCTAGCGCGCGGCCACCGACGGTGGCGCCAGCCGCGGATTGGCAAGCGCGACCCATCGGTTGGGGTCGGATTGCGATTGCCGTTTGACGAATTTGTAGCCGGTCTTGTTCCACGGCAGGACGCGGTCGGTCTGATTGTCGAGGATGAACTCGCCGCGGTTGGTCTTGACCGTGAGCACGGCGTGGCCCTCGTTGTGCCGGTCGCGCACGACCGTGATGAGCAGCGCCTCGCGCGGCCAGCCGGCGCGCATCAGCATGCGTCGCTTGAGCAGCACGTAGTCCTCGCAGTCGCCGTAGCCGTCGCTCGGATAATTCCAGCGCTCCACCACGCCCCAATGGTCCATGTCGGTCATCGGCTTGATGGCCTGGTTGACCCAGAGGTCGACCTTGACCATGTCGCTCCAGGCCTTGGGCGTGAGCACCACGTCGCGCGGCGCCTGCGGGCGGGTGTGGCACTCGGACTTGTACTCGATGCAGAAGTCGACCCAGCCGATCGGCGCGTTGGTGGAGCGGCCGACCGAGATGTAGATCGCATGCGTGCCCGCCGGCATCGCCTGCAGGGTAGCGCGTGGCATGGCGTCCGCGCGCTGCGGGACGGCGGCGAGCGCCGCCGCCATCGCAATGCCCAGGGCGAGCCCCGAGCCACGAAGATGTTTGAAACGCCTGACCATGTTGGTGGTCCCTTCCCGTCTTGTTGGGACCACAATTGACACAGACGTTTTGCAGTGCCGCTAAGTAGAGAAAGCAGTTTTTAGAATAACGAAACTAAAGAGAGCGGCGAATACTATGAAAATTCAAATAGAATTCGTCTAAAATGCGAATTAATACATGTTGATTAAAATTGTCGGTATCGCGTGCGCAAGGCCCGCCAACAAAGGGGTTTTCGCGCGCGCCGGCACGCTGACGACGAGGCCGGGCGCGCGGCCGCGCGGCCGCGCGGCCGCCGCCGGCCGCACGCGGGCGCAAACGCGCCGTCGCACGCCGCCGTTGCGGCCGACAATTCGAGGCGTCTTGTTTACCGGTTGCTGAGGCTAAGCGCGTGAAGGCGAAAAGCCGGTCGCCGGCGCGGCCCGCGACGGGCGCCGGTTGTCGGGCGCGATCATGTGCCGATGAGCGTGTTGCGCGGGGGCCGGCCGGCGCGTGGCGGCGCGCGCTATTCGCCGGCGACGCTGTCTTCGACGAAGTCGGGGTGCTGCAGCCGCGTGAACTCGATGGCGAAGCCGTCTTCAATGTGACGCACGACGCGGCCCTGCACCTTGCCGAGGGAGACCATGCCGCCGACCGCCGGCCGCAGGTCCGGCGCGATGGCGACCGCGGCGCCCGACTGCGACAGGTCGATGACGCGGCAGCCGACGTTGCGCCCGTCCGGCAGGATCAGCCGCGCCAGCGCCCGGCGCGGCGTAAAGCGGCCGTGGCGGCGGTCTTCCGGCAGGTTGAGAATGTTGCGGTTGGCGAGCCAGGTGAGCTGGGCGGCGAGCTTGTCGCGCTTGCGCGCGGTCGCCGAGATGGTCATGGCGAAGCCGTTCTCGATCACCCGCGCGATGGTGCCTTCCAGGCGGCCAAGATGGTCGACATAGGCGATCACCCGCTCGCCCGGCCCGCCGGCGACCGGCGCGATCAGCGCCATGCCGCCCGGCGACATGTTGACCACCTGGCAAGGGAACTCCCGCCGGTCCGCCAGCATGTAGCGGCCGAGCAGGTTGACCTTGACGCGTTGATGGCGCCGCCGCTCGTCGGCAAACGGCCTGAATTTCGTCTGGGTCAGTGGCAAAGCCATGGCGGAACTGTAATTTAGGGCGGTTGGCCCAGGTGCCATGAAGCTAGGCGTGCAACATTAACGTTGCGTTAGCCGGTCCGCTCGCCCGTTTCCTCGCGCCCGCCGTTGTAGACCACGAAGCCGTGGCGCAGCCGGCCGCCTTTCGGCGCCCGCCGTCCGAATTCGGGCGTGTCTTCGTCCGCCTCCGGCTGGCCGATGTGGCGCAGGGTGGTGAGTTCGAGTTCGGTCACCGGCTTTTCGCCCAGCCAGTAAGGCGGGCGGGCCGGCGCCAGCACGCCCAGGGCGCGGATGCGGGCGTGGCCCGAATGCGCAAGCGGCAGCAGCAGCAACTCCAGCTCCACGACGTCGCCGTCGGCGGCGCGCCCGCGCACGCCCGCCACGGCGCCCACCTGCTCGCTGGTGATGATGCCGAGCAACTCCTGGATCAGGTCGCGGCTGATCTCGTTCCACAGCCCGGTGAAAGTCTCGCCCTTGATCTCGCGGCAGAACAATGCGCAGACGCGCGTGCCGGCGAGCCGGAAACGGAGCTGATCGACGAAGTCCGCCGTCAACATGATGGTGTCGCCGAGCGCGTGGCGAATGGCGATCGGATCGATGTCGGCGCGCTCGGGCGCCGCACGCGTTCCGCGTTGCGTGTTCCAATAGGCGAACACGGCCTTGGTCGACGGGTGTCTCATAACGCCCCCTTGTTCCATCGCGATACGGACCGGCGTTCGTTCTGTGTCGGTTCGGGACACTCGCGCCGGCTTTTCGTTGCCTCGCGTGGAAGGGAGCAGGGGCTGTGCCGTTGGGGTGCGGGCGGCGCGGCGCGCACGGATTAGTGTTAAAAGCGCAATCGCGTTGCGGTGCGGCGGCGCCTGCCATAGCGTCGCGGGCGATCCACACCGGCGCTCAGGATCGCGCGAAGCAGCACGCGAGCGGCGCCGTAAACTGTCGAGAGCCGCGGGGAGGCGAGGAGACGTGACAAGCGCCCCAAGGGGCGCCGTCCGAACGACCTTGCAAAGCGCGGCTCAGGGAGGGCGAGAGCCCTCCCTTTTTCTTTGGCGCTTTGTCGTTTGCCACTTCTTGGCCACGCAGCCTTGCGAGGAACCGGCCACGGGGGTAACAGGGGCGGCCTCCCGACCGGATATTGAACCTCTTGCAACGCGAACCCATCTTCAACGTTCCAGCGATCATCGTCGGCCTCATCGCCATCCTGGGCGCGATCCATTTCGTGCGCGTGTATCTGCTGACGCCGGGCCAGGACGAGATGTTCGTGGCCTTGATGATGTTCGATCCGATCCGCTACGAGCCGAGCGTCCTGCCCGGTTACGTGCTGCCGGGCGGCTTCGGCGCCGGGATATGGACCTTCTTCACCTATTCGCTGATCCACGCGAGCTGGATCCATTACGGCATCAACATGATCTGGTTCCTGCCGTTCGGCAGCGCGGTGGCGCGCCGCTTCGGGCCCTGGCGCTTCATGGGTTTCTTCGCGGTGACGGCGGTGGCCGGCGCCTTCGCCCATCTCGCGGCCTACGCGGGACAGAACGCGCCGGTGGTCGGCGCCTCGGCCGCGATCTCCGGCACCATGGCGGGCGCCATGCGCTTCGCGTTCCAGCCCGGCGGGCCGCTGCATTTCCTGCGCAGCGGCGAGGACGCCGATTACCGCGTCCCGGCGCTGTCGCTCACCGGCGTGTTCCGCGATCCGCGCGTGCTGATCTTCCTGGGTGTGTGGTTCGGCATCAATTTCCTGTTCGGCGCGACCTCGCTGCCGGCCGGTACCGGGCTCGATGCGGGCGCGGTGGTGGCCTGGCAGGCCCATATCGGCGGCTTCGTGGCCGGCTTGGTTCTTTTCGCGTGGTTCGATCCGGCGCCCGAAGTGCCGCAATTCGACGATTTTGATGCAATGCGGCATTAGCCCCCTGCGTCACTATCGGACCTCTCCGTCGAAAATCGTGACTTGACGAAACCCGAACGGTGGCGGGATCGTTCGTGCAACGGTCCGGCGGCTTCAGGCGGGCGCCGTTTGAGCGCCGGGCTCGGACGGATAATGAGCGCAAACGTTGCGATGGCACGACGCCATCCGCGTTCTTTCAGGAGGCTGCCATGAATGTGAAAGCAATTCTGGCCGCCAAGTCCCGTAACTTGGGCGGCGACAGCGTTACCATCGAACCAACGGCGGATCTGGCGGCGGCGGCCAAGCTGCTGGCGGCGCGCAAGATCGGCGCGGTGGTCATTCTCGGCGCGGGCGGACGCCTCGCCGGCATCTTGTCGGAGCGCGACATCGTGCGCGCGCTCGCCGAGCAGGGGCCCGCGGCGCTGGCGCTGCCGGTCGGGCAGGTGATGACGCGTAACGTGATGACCTGCGCCGAGGACGAGGAAGTCGCGGCCCTCATGGAGCGCATGACCAGCGGCAAGTTCCGCCATCTGCCGGTGCTGCGCGACGGCAAGCTGGTCGGTGTGGTGTCGATCGGCGATGTCGTGAAGGAGCGGGTGGACGCGGCCGAGCGTGAATCGGAAGCGCTGCGCGATTACATCCAGACGGCCTGAAGCCGCGCGCGGCGCGGCGCCGCTTCGCGCTTATTTGCCGGCGCCGTTGCCGTTGTGGGCTTCCGAGAGCGCGGCGACCGCTTCGGTCACGCCGTCGATCGACTTCTCGGCCGCCTCGGCGCCGACCGCGATGGCGTCGGCGGCGCGGTGGAAGTCGAACCAGCCGACCGAACCCAGCCGCGGGCTGATCAGCACGTCGGGCGGATCGCCGGCGAGCCGCGCGCGCGTGATGCGGTCCTGCATGACGTTGAAGGCTTCCACCATCACGGTCGGGATGCCGGGGCGGCCGCGCCGCCCCAGGATCTGGCGGCGCAGCGCCCGCTCGCGGCTGAAGAAATTGCGGATGCCGTTGGTCTTGGGCGCGAGGTCGTGGACCGCGTCGTCCTCGTCGTCGGAGCCGTGGCTGGCGATGATGGTGCCGCGGCCGAACAGGTCGGAATTGAGGTTGACCGCGATCACCAGCCGCGCGCCGAGCGCGCGCGCCGCCGACACCGGCACCGGATTGACCAGCGCGCCGTCAACCAGCCAGCGCCCGCCGATCAGCACCGGCGGGAAGATGCCAGGCAGCGCGTAGGACGCGCGCAGCGCATCGGTGAGGCGGCCGCGGGTCAGCCAGATCTCGTGGCCGGTGTTGAATTCTGTGGCGATGGCCGCGAATGAGATCGGCAGATCGTCGATGCGCGTGTCGGCGAGCGACGCTTCGAGGCTGCGCGCCAGATGGTTGCCGCGGATGAGGCCGGAGCCGGACAGGCTGACGTCGAGATGACCGAGCACGTTGCGCACGGTGAGGCTGCGCGCCCAGGTCTCCAGGCTGTCGATCTGGCCCGCGGCATAGCAGCCGCCGGCGACCGCGCCGATGGAGGTGCCGACGATCACGTCCGGGACGATGCCATGGGCCGCGAGGGTGCGCAGCACCCCGATATGCGCGAAGCCGCGCGCGGCGCCACCGCCGAGCGCGAGCCCGATCGAAGGCCGCGTCGGCTCCGGCTGTACGCCCGGTGTCGCCTCCGTGGTCGAGTCGGACGTGCGTCCGCGCGCGAAAAATCCCTCGAATACCAACGTCGTTATCTCCGCTGGTCCGATGATCGGACCAGCATTGGCCTGCCACAAGCCTTTCACATCATCATGGTGAAAATTGCTGGTGGAATGTTATGTCCTAAACGTGGCGGCGGTGCATTTGGTTCGCCTTTCGCCGCGGTTAACGGCCATGCGCCGCGCGGAGGCCTCGTCCGCCGCGTATCGGGCGGCGGGCGCGGCATCATGCGCCGGCAGGGCGCGTCATTGTGCGCCGGTCGGGCGCGGGATGGCGAACAGGCTCTCGACGACGGCGTACTGGTCGTAGCCGCAGCGGGCGATGGGCTTGAGGGCGGCGGTGTCGAGACGACCGTCGACGATGAAGCGGTCGTCGACGTGGACGCCGACGACGTGGCCGATCACCACCCGGACGTCGGCCGGAATGCCGTGCGCGTCGTCGATGGCGACGATCTGCAGGAGCTTGCACTCGAGCGCGCAAGGCGAGGCCGCAACGCGCGGCGGCTTCACCAGCGTCGAGGGCGCCGGTTCAAGGCCCGCGCGCGCCATCTCGTCGACGCCGTGCGCGAATGCCGCCGAGGTCGCGTTCATCGCGTCGCGCAGCTCCCAGGTGGCGAGATTGCAGACGAACTCGCCGGTTTCGGCGATGTTGTTGACCGAGTCCTTGTGGCCCTCGGATGAGAACATCACCAGCGCGGGGCGGCTGCCGATGCCGTTGAAGAAGGAGTAGGGCGCGAGATTGACGTTGCCCGCGGCATCCATGCTGGAGATCCAGCCGATTGGGCGCGGCGCCACGATCGCCTTGAAGGGGTCGCCGCGCAGGCCATGGTCGCGCTTGTCGGGCTGGTAGAACATATCGACCTCGAAATTACCTTGGACAACCCTTGTTCGCTCACGCGCCGAAACGCGTGACGATCTCGGATAGCCGCGGACGGTCGCGATCCTCCGGCGGCTTGGCCGGATGACCGATGTGCACGAAGCCGGCGATGCGCTCGTTCGGCGCCAGCCCCAACTTGTCGAGCACGGCGCGGTCGTAGGCGTACCATTCGGTGATCCAGCTTGCGGCAAAGCCCATGGCATGGGCCGCGCTGAGCAGGTTCATGGCGGCGGCGCCGGCCGACAGTTGCTGCTCCCATTCCGGAATCTTCGCGTGCGGACCGGCGCGGCTGACGACCGCGATCACCAGCGGCGCGCGCGACAACCGCTTGCGCTCGAAGTCGAGCTGCTCCGCGGTCGCTTCCGGATGCGCTGCGCGGAAGACATCGGCGATGATGGCGCCGGCGGCGTCGCGCGCCTCGCCGGCGAAGACGATGAAGCGCCAGGGCTTGAGCTTGCCGTGGTCCGGCACGCGCGCGGCGACGGTGATGAGCGTGTCGATATCGGCCGCGCTCGGCGCCGGGCCGTTCAATTCCATCGGCTTGACCGAGCGGCGGGTTTTCAGGAGCGCAAGGGCGTCGGGCATGCGCGTTATGTCCTCGTCGTGTGGCTGTTGTCGGCCGGCTGCGCCTAGCATAGCGCCTCGGGACTGACAAAGGGGCGCTGCGCATCGGCGCTGCAACCGCGGGCTTCACGCAAAAAAGCCCAATTGATGAACCGACGTTCATCGAAACGCCGTCGGTTTGCGCTTTCATGAGCCTTGTGGAACCATACTTGCGGGCGACGATTATCGGGCGTGCGCGATTCGGTGCACGGTGCGCCGGCGCGCGTTACCGAATGGAGGAACGAACCATGACGAGCTCCAGGGGGCTCTTGCTTTGCAGCACCGCGATGCTGCTCGCCTTTGGCGCCGCCAGCCAGGCGGCAACGCCGGCGCCCGCCGACACCGCTCCGGCTTTGGCGGTCAATTCGTACGCCGATCTGCTGGCGCCGATCCCCAATGCCACGGCGATGCTCGAGGCCGACAATCTGGCGCGCGCGCAAGCCGCGCCGCAGCCGCGCTTCCAGCTTGCCCGCTATCATCACCATCACCGCTATTACCATCATCACCATCACCATCATCACCACGCCTATTTCCCATGGGGGGTGATCCCGGGCTTTGGCCCGCCGCCGCCGGCCTACGACCGCCCGCACTGCTACTGGACCTGGGGTGACCGTTACTGGAACGGTTACCGCTGGGTGCGTCGGCACATCCGCGTCTGCGATTGATTGGCGGGCTCTTCGGCCAACGGCCCCGCACCGGAACGCGGCGGTTTCGGCTTGAAATCGCCGCGATTTGGCCTGAAAAGGCGCATGTCATGCGCTGCGCACCCGCACACGTCCGGCTGTTCCTCGCGTTCTTCGCGGGGGTCATGATGGCGCTCGCGACGCTCGCGGCGCGCGCCGGTCCATGCGCAGTCGGACCAGAAGGATTCGCTGTTCTCTACCGTGCCCAGTGGCGACTTCGCGCCCAATTCCGACCTGCGCGGCAATATGTTTTCGCCCGGCAACGTGCTGGCGCCGCCGCAGACGCCGCTGACGATGCCGCCCGCCGGCGAGGCCACGCCCATGGTGCCGGCCGGCAAGGTGGCGCTCTCGCTCAGCGCGCGCTTCGGCAAGCAGGCGCCGGCAATCAAGGGCGGCCTGGTCTGGCGCGTGTTCGACGCCAAGCCGGATACCGACGGCAAGTTCCGCCTGGTGGAGGAAAACAAGGCGTCGGCGCCGGTGATGGTGCTGCCGGCCGGCGCCTATATCGTGCACGTCGATTTCGGGCTTGCCACCGCGGTCAAGCCGGTGACGTTGCGCGCGCGGACCGTGCACGAGGTGTTCGATCTGCCGGCGGGCGCGCTGCGCATGCAGGGACAGGTCGGCGACGTGAAGATTCCGGCGAGCCAGATCTCGTTCGACGTGTTCCAAGGCAGCCAGTTCGAAACCGGCGGCGGCGACAAGCGGCCGATCGCCCAGCACGTATTGACAGGGCAGCTCGTGGTGGTGCCGGAGGGCGTGTATCACATCGTCTCGCACTACGGCGACGCCAATGCGGTGGTGCGCTCCGACATCCGCGTGCAGGCCGGCAAGCTGACCGACATCACCATCAATCACCGCGCCGCCGCCATCACCCTCAAGCTGGTGACGCAGAAGGGCGGCGAGGCGCTTGCCAACACCGCCTGGTCGGTGCTGACCCCGGGCGGCGACGTGATCAAGGAATCGATCGGCGCCTTCCCGCGCGTGATTCTGGCGGCAGGCGAATACCGCGCCATCGCCCGCAACGAGGGCAAGATCTACCAGCGCGATTTCAAGGTGACCGCCGGCGTCGACGGCGACGTCGAAGTGCGGGCTAAGTGAGCGGGCCGGTGTCATCGAGCGCGACAGCGAACGATGCCGCGCTGGCGGCCTTCCTGGCGCTCGACGTGCGTGGAATCGCGCTGTTGCTCGACTTCGACGGCACGCTGGTCGATATCGCGGAGACCCCGGACGCGGTGCACGTGCCCGCGGCGTTGCGCGAATCCCTGGCGCGGTTGCTCGACCTGACGGGCGGCGCGCTGGCGATCGTGAGCGGGCGGCCGATCCGCGACATCGATCGCCACTTCGCGCCGCTCAAGCTGCCGGTGGTCGGCGGCCACGGTGCCGAGATGCGCGTGTCCGACGACGAGACCGTCAGCGCCGTCACGCCGCTGCCGGACGATCTGCGCCGCCGGCTGAAGGCGGCGGAAAGCTTCGATCCCGGCATCGTGATCGAGGACAAGGGCTATTCGGTCGCGCTGCATTATCGGCGCGCGCCGGCGATGGAAAACCGGCTGCGCGCGCACATCGAAGCGGTGTGCGCGGACTTTCCCGGCGAGCCGATGGAGATGCTGCCGGGCAAGGCGCTGTTCGAGGTCAAGCGCCCGGGCGTCAGCAAGGGGGAGGGCGTGCGCGCGCTGCTGAGGCACGCGCCTTTTGCCGGCCGCACGCCGGTTTTCATCGGCGACGACGAGACCGATAAGACGCTGTTCGCGCTGCTGCCGGAATTCGGCGGCATCGGCTTTTCGGTCGATCTCGCATACGACGGGCTCGCCGGCATTTTCGCGGCGCCGGCGGCGGTGCGCAATGCGCTTGAGCGCCTGGCCTCGGCCGGGGCGGCGCTAAGCCAGGGCCTCATTTGTTGAGGCAGATCAAAGTTGCGCCGAACGTCTGCTTTAGCTTGCAAGAGAGGGAACCTGCGCGCGGATGGGGCGTTATCTCTTTCGTGCTATGGCGATTTTAGCGCCTTTTAGTTTGCCGGGGGTCCGAATACGATGGTGTACTGGCCGGACCGGCACCGCCGTGCGCGCATGCCGGGGCCAAGCCGGGGGAAAAGCAATTCAGTTTCGAGGGGAAGCACCAGATTTGTTTTCTGTCGACGCGCGCGGATGAATTGAGTGTTGTGAGCGCGTTTTCGTCGTGACGCGATAGGGTGAAATCGATTGGGCCGCGGCCGGCGCGCCGCGGCAATGGCGAGGTTGGGGAGAGGCTATTTTGTCGCGGCTGGTTGTTGTATCCAATCGGGTTGGCGTGCCGGACGGCAGCGCCCGCGCCGGCGGCCTGGAGGTGGCGCTCCGCGCGGCGCTGAAGAAGCGGGGCGGGCTCTGGTTCGGCTGGAGCGGCCGTGTCAGCGAAAACAGCGCCGAGGCCAAGACCGTCACCCAGGACAACATCTCCTACATCACCGTTGACCTGCGTAAGGACGACTACGACGAATTCTACAACGGCTTCGCCAACCGCGTGCTGTGGCCGATCCTGCATTACCGGCTCGATCTGGCCGAATTCACCCGGCGCGATCTCGGTGGCTATTTCCGCGTCAACGAGTATTTCGCGCGCCATCTGGAAAAGCAGATCAGGCCCGACGACGTGATCTGGGTGCACGATTATCACCTGATCCCGTTCGCCAAGTTCCTGCGCGAACGCGGCCATAAGAACCGCATCGGCTTCTTCATTCACATTCCGTGTCCGCCGCCGGAAGTCCTCACCGCGCTGCCCAATCACGAGCAGCTCGTCCCCGCGCTCGACTACTACGATCTGGTCGGCTTCCAGACCGAGACCGACGCCAGCAACTGCGCGCGCTATCTCACGCGCGAGTGCGGGCTGAAACGTCTCGGCAGCGAGCGCCGTTTCAAGGTCGGCGACCGTGTGGTGGAGATCGGCGTGTTTCCGGTGGGCGTGGAGACCGAAGCGTTCCAGAAGTTGGCGCGCCGCGCCGCCGTGTCGCCTTTCGTGCGCGAGGTGCTGGTGAGCCTTTCCGACCGCGCCATGATCATCGGCGTCGACCGGCTCGATTATTCCAAGGGCATCCCCGAGCGCATGCAGGCTTTCGAGCGCTTCCTCACCAACTATCCCGACTGGCGCAACCACGTCACCTATCTGCAGATCACGCCGCGCAGCCGCAGCGACATCCAGGAATACGCCGATATCGCGCGCCAGGTGGGCGAGGCGGTGGGCCGCATCAACGGCAATTTCGGCGAGGCGTCGTGGACGCCGGTGCGCTACATCAACAAGGCGCACAGCCGCTCGGCGCTCGCCGGGCTCTATCGCGGCGCGCGCGCGGCGCTGGTGACGCCACTGCGCGACGGCATGAACCTGGTGGCTAAGGAATACGTGGCGGCGCAGCACGCCGAGGACCCCGGCGTGCTGATCCTGTCGCGCTTTGCCGGCGCGGCGCACGAGCTGGGGGCGGCGCTCCTGGTCAACCCTTACGACCCGGAAGGCGTCGCCATGGCCATCAACAAGGCGCTTTCCATGCCGCTGCAGGAGCGGCGCCAGCGCCAGGAGCAGAACTACCGGGTGCTGATGCAGAACGACATCACGCGCTGGGCGGAGCGCTTCCTCGCCGCGCTCGAGCCGGAAGCGGAGGCGGCCGATCCGCCGCCCGCCCGCGTCGCCGGCGCGCGCGGGTGATTTTCCGCCGACCAGTGGTCCGTTCCGACATTTGCCTCGCGTTGCTACAGGCTCCGGAGCAAATCTCGGAATCGAAGGACCACCAACAATTGTTTGATTCAAGTGGCGCTTCGAATTTGACATTTGATGAGTGGACTGCTGCCAGTGGGTATCAAATGTTAAATTCGCGCCACCAGCGCTTTCGTTCGCGCCGGCGCGCGCGTATGATCCGTGGCGCACGTCCCACCGTCCGAGGCTTTCCCATGAAACGATCGATCGCGGCGCTTGCAGCCTTCTCCTTTGCCGTCCTGCTGCCTCATGCCGCCGCCGCGGCCGACGCCCATCAGGGCGGCGTTCTCGCCAAGCACTGGTGCGCGAGCTGCCACGTGGTCGCGGCCGACCAGAAGAGCGCCAGCACGCAGGCGCCGCCGTTTTCCGAGATCGCCAAGAAGAAGGGGCTGACGGCCGCGTCCATCGCGCTGTTCCTGCTGCGCCCGCACCCGCCCATGGCCGACATGAGCCTGACGCGCAACGAAGCGGCGGATTTGGCGGCCTACATCAAGAAGCAGGCGAGGAACTAGCCACTACCGATGCGTCGGCGTTTGCTTCCCGGCGGGCGCAGGGGGTGCTTTCGGCGTCGCGACCGAGATGCCGAAAAGTTTCCATCGCTTGTCGACGTCCTGGAACAGCAGGTCGAAACGGATGAGCGACGGGCGGGTCGGAAACTCGCCGCTGAGGCGCAGCATGCCGTTTTTTTCGAGGTGCGGCGGCGTTGACAATCGCGGCGGGAGCAATGCCACGGCATAGAGATCGACGTGCCGTTTGCGCAGATCGGCAAAAATCTGCGCCAGATCGGCGGCGCTATTCTTGGCCTGGAAGCCGGGCGCCGCGAGATCGCGCAGAACGGTGTAGTTGCCGGAACGGTTGGCGTCGTTGAGCGTGAGCAGGGTGGAGCGGATCAGGTAAAGCGCCTGCTCGAGGCTGACCGGCAGCTGCGCCTGCTTCGCGGGCGGATGCTTCGTCGCCGGCGCCTTGTGCTGCGCCGCCTGAACCGAGGTCGCGAAGGGCTGGAAACCGCGCAACAGGCCGGACACCGCGCGGGGTATCGGCAGCAACGATAAGCCGACTGTCGCCGGCACGGCGAGCACCAGCGCAAGTATGACGTACAGGACGTAGCGATATCTCCTCATCGCTCTCCCTTACCACGCGACGCGCAGGCCGACACGTCCGCCGACGAGGCCTTCATTGGGCCCGTAGCCGATGCCGCCGGCCAGCTGCATGTTGTTGGCGAGCCGGTAAGCCGCGTTGATGGCAAGCCCGCTCTGCCCTTGGAATGTCCCATAATTCATGGTCATGGCCAAGTGCTCGCCCGGCATGAGCGTGGGCACGCCGGCCATGGCGAAGGCCATGGCGACGCCGGCATAAGCCTTGTCGCTGCGCGTATAGAGATCGTTGATGCGGCCGTTCATCGAGGCGAGTTGCGAATTGATCGAGGCGATATTCGCGCTTGTGGCAAGACCGAGGCCGGCGAGCGTGCTGGTGCCGAGATTGCCGCCGGCATCCGAGGTGACGATCTGCGTCGGGCCGGTCTGCGCCGCCTTGCTGGCCGCCGAGGTGATGCCCGGCGCGGTGTAGGTGTTGGTCGCCGTGCCGAACACCTGCTGGTCGGCGCGCGTCGCGGTGGCGCCGTTGCCGATGGCGGCGGAGTTGGAAAAGCCCGCGCTGGTGTTGTTGCCGAGCGCGACGGCGCCCGTTCCGCCGGCCCGCGCCTGGTTGCCGATGGCGACGGCGTCGGCTGCCGTGGCCGACGCGGCATTGGCGGCGGTCGCATTGCCGCCGATGGCGATGGCATTGGCGCCGTTGACATTGGCGTTGAAGCCGATGGCGGTGGCGTCGGTCGACGTCGCGCTCACGTTTGCATTTGTGCCGTAGATCGAGGCACCGCTCACGCCGTTGTCGGTGGCGCCGCCGCCGGTCACCACCGAATTGGGCGCCGAGACCGCGCCGTCGCCGATGGCGATGGCGTCGGTGCCGGTCGCGCTGGCGCCGGGCCCGATGGCCATGGCGTTGGTGCCGCTGGCGGAAGCCGCCGGCCCGCTGCTGGCGATGTCGATATAGGCGCCGGTGCTCGCCAGCCCGGCGACGGTGGTGTCGAGGCTGGCGATGTCGGTCGTGTTGGTGGTCACCTGGGTGTCGAGGGCGCCGAGCGCCCCGCCGACATTGTTGTAGGTGCCGCCCTGCACCGAATAGCTCGGCGCGGTGAGCTGGCCGCTGCCGTTGACGCTTGCCCCGCCGCCGAGCGCGGCGGCGACCGCGCTCATGTTGGCCGCCGTGCCGCTGGAGAGCGTGCCGATCGCGGTCGTGTTCGTGGCGATGTTGGTGGTGTTCGTCGCCACGTTCTGATTGGTGGCATAGAGCTGACCGCCGTTGACGGCGTCGGTGCTCGTCGCCGACAGCGTGCCGGCGGAGACGCCGGTGAGCGTGCGCGTGCCGCCGGTGCCGGTCAAGTCGACGGACGTGCCGCCGGTCGAGCCGCCGACGGTGATCGGCGATGTCGGAGTGGCTTGTTGCACGAGGCCGACGGAGCCGCCGTTGATCTGGCTTTGCAGGCTGTACAATTGCCCGCCATTGACCGCGTCGGTCGAGCCCGAGGCGACGGTCCCGTCCGCCACGTTGACGATTCTGCGCTCGCTGCCGACCGCGCCGACCGACACTGTGTTGGCGACATCGGCCACGGATCCCGCGCCCAGCGCTACCGCGTTGGTGCCGCTTGCGCCCACCTGCGCCCCATTGCCGATGGCGATGCCGTTGCTGGCGGCGGCATCGACATAGGCGGCGTTGCCGGCACCGCTCGCGCTGTTGCCGCCGATGGCGACGGAGTTGGCGGCGAGCGCCTGCGCTTCCGAGCCGAAGGCCGCGCTGTAGGTGCCGGTCGCCACAGTGCTCGCGCCGACCGCGGTGTTGTTTGCGTTGCTGCCGCTGGCATCGGCCGAATTACCGATCGCAACGTTGGAGCTGTTACCGCCGCTGCCGTTGGCGCCATGCCCGCTTGCCGTGTTGTTGCTTAGAGTACCGTGCGCGTCAGCAGCGTCTCCGCTTGCCGAATTTGCACTAAAGTCGCCGTGTGCGTCGGCCTGGTATCCAGTCGCAAGGTTGGCGCTAGGGGGGCCGGAGCCGGCATCAGCATCCTGGCCAATAGCAGTGTTATGTCCGCCGTCGGCATAGGTGCCCGCGCCGAGCGCCGTGCCGTAGGTCCCAGCGGCAGCGTTCGCCCCGATCGCCACGCCGTCGCCCAGCGACCCCGCCGCGTGGCCGATTGCGATCGCATCACCCCGTTCGGCCGTCGCCGAGAGGCCGATGGCAATAGAACTGCCACCGCTCGCGTAATTCGAATTGCCTATCGCCACGTTATCGGTGCCATTCACGTGATTCGAATTGCCCAAGACCGCGGACCCCGCGGCGCTCGCGGTACTCGCCACGGTGTTGTTAGAGCCGACTACATTTATGGAGTCGCCCCAACCGGCGTGGCTGGCGACGTTGACGGCATTGCCGTCGCCCACCACGAACGTGCCATTGCCGTTGACGGTGTTCGGATCGCCGAAGGCGAAGCTCCCGTCGCCGTTCACCGTCTGGCCAGTGCCGAAGGCGCCGCTGTTGGCGCCGGTAACCGTGTTGGAGGCGCCAAAGGCCGCGCTGCTGCTGCCATTGACATTACTGTTGAAGCCGAGCGCGACCGCGTCGGTCCCATTCGAGCCGACCTGCGCTTCGTTGCCGATCGCTATCCCGTTGGCGGCTGCCGCATCGACGCGGGCGGCGTTGCCGGCGCCGCCGGCCGCATTGCCGCCGATGGCCACGGAATTGGCGGCGAGTGCATTGGCATTGGCGCCGACTGCGCTGCTGTAGCCGCCGCTCGAAACGGCGTGGGAGCCCAATCCGAGTGCGCTGGCGCCGCTCGCATTCGACGCGAAGCCGAGCGCCACCGCGTCGGTGCCGCTCGACCCTACCTGCGCCTCGTTGCCGATCGCGATGCCGTTGGCGGCGGAATAATCGACGTATGCCGCATGGCCGGCGCCAATCGCGCTATTGCCGCCGATAGCGATGGAATTGGCGCCAATGGCATGCGCCCAAGTGCCGACTGCCGTGCTGTAGTCGCCGCCGGCCTCGCTGTGCGTGCCTAATGCAGTCGCTGACCCGGCGGCGAGGCCGATGGCGTAGGCTCGATAACCCACCGCGGTCCCGCTGCTCGCCGCTTGCGAATACGCACCCATAGCTGTCGCGTAGTCACGTTCGGCATCGGCCCCAGTTCCGATCGCCAGTGTGTCGTTTCCATTAGCCGTACTTGTGTTGCCGATCGCCACCGCCGCCCCGGTATAGCCATTAGCGGTATCGCCTATCCCGCAGGCAATATCGTAGACCGAATTCGTCGTCGAGCCGCCGCCCCCGAGGGCGGTCGCCGCGCACACGAACCCCTGTGCTGCAGCCGGCCGGACCGTCGTTGCGACGCCACCCAACACCGCGAGGCACAGGCCCGCCGACAGGGCGATGCGCCGCGCTTTGGCCTGCAAAAAATCCACTCGAGCCTCCATCCACCTCCGAGACGGCGGCGGGCACCACACTAAGTAATTATCGCGCGATCATTATAGCGAAGCCCCGTAGGTCCAACCTCCGATCGGCCATCGCCCCCCGCGACCGCTGACTTAGGACCCTGCGGCGTCGGCGATTGTAGTATAGTCGAGATTGTGCGGCGCGAGGCAGTTCCGAGCGAAAAAAGTTAATCGGCCTCCGCGCGGCGATTCCGCGCCGCGCGCTGGAATTCTAACCGCCCCGCGTCCGCTTTACGTCCGGCGGCACCGCTTCTTCGGCGAGTGTCTTTAAGGCCTCGTCGAGCGGCATGACCTTCTGGCCTTCCTGGCCGAGGCGGCGGATCGACACCAAGCGCTCGGCGGCTTCCTTCTTGCCGACGACGAGAAGGACAGGGACCTTGGCGAGCGAGTGCTCGCGCACCTTGTAATTGATCTTCTCGTTGCGCAGATCGGCGTCGACGCGCAGGCCGAGCCGACGCGCGGCGGCGGTGACCTCGGCCGCATAGTCGTCGCCGTCGGAAGTGATCGTGCAGACCACCGCCTGCTTGGGCGCAAGCCATAGCGGCAGGTGACCGGCATAGTGCTCGAGCACGACGCCGAGGAAACGCTCCATCGAGCCGCAGATGGCGCGGTGGATCATCACCGGCGGCTTTCTTGGAACCGTCGGGCGCGATGTAGAAGGCGTCGAAACGCTCCGGCAGGTTGAAGTCCACCTGCGTGGTGCCGCACTGCCAGTCGCGGCCGATGGCGTCGCGCAGCACGTACTCGAACTTCGGTCCGTAGAAGGCGCCTTCGCCCGGATTGATCGCGGTCTTGATGCGGTTGCCGCCGCGCGCTTTGATCTGCTCGAGCACGTCCATCATGATGCTCTCGGCGTGATCCCACGCCGCGTCGGAGCCGACGCGTTTCTCGGGGCGGGTCGAGAGCTTGACCGTGAGGTCGCCGGTGAAGCCGAAGTCGTCGTAGGTCGACAGGATCAGGTCGTTGATCTTCAGGCACTCGTCGGCCATCTGCTCTTCGGTGCAGAAGACATGGGCGTCGTCCTGCGTGAAGGCGCGCACGCGCAATAGGCCGTGCAGCGCGCCGGACGGCTCGTAGCGGTGAACGATGCCGAACTCGGCGAGCCGCAGCGGCAGGTCGCGATACGACTTCAGCCCGTGCTTGAAGATCTGCACGTGCCCCGGGCAGTTCATCGGCTTGATGGCGTAGACGCGCTCGTCCTCGGTGTCGTCGCCGGCCGACGTCGCCTGGAACATGTTCTCGCGGAACCAGCCCCAGTGGCCCGAGGTCTCCCACAGCGACTTGTCGAGCATCATCGGCGCGTTGACTTCCTGATAGTCGCCCTTCAGTCGGCGGCGCATGTAGGCGACGATCTCCTGGAAGATGGTCCAGCCGCCGGCGTGCCAGAACACGGTGCCGGGGCCTTCCTCCTGGAAGTGGAAGAGGTCCATCTCGCGGCCGAGCTTGCGGTGGTCGCGCTTCTCGGCTTCTTCCATCTGCGTGCAGGTAGTCGTCGAGCTCGGCCTGCTTGGCGAACGCGGTCCCGTAGATGCGGGTCAGCATCGGGTTGCGGCTGTCGCCACGCCAATAGGCGCCGGCCACCTTCATCAGCTTGAAGGCGTTGCCGATCTTGCCGGTCGAGGTCATGTGCGGACCGCGGCAGAGGTCGAACCATTCGCCCTGGCGGTAGATCTTGATCTGCTGGTCTTCCGGAATGGCGTCGACCAACTCGACCTTGAAGTTCTCGCCCATGTCGCGGAAGGTCTGCTTGGTCTTCTCGCGCGACCACACTTCCTTGCTGAACGGCCGGTCGAGCGAGATGAGCTCCTTCATCTTCTTCTCGATGGCGGGCAGGTCTTCCGGCGTGAACGGCTGGTTGCGATAGAAGTCGTAATAGAAGCCGTTCTCGATCACCGGGCCGATGGTCACCTGCGTGCCCGGCCAGAGGTTCTGCACCGCTTCCGCCAGCACGTGGGCGGCGTCGTGACGGATGAGCTCGAGCGCGCGCGGGTCCTCGCGGTTGACGAACTCGATCTTGGCGTCGTGCGCGATCGGGTCGTTGAGGTCGGTCAGGACGCCGTCGAGCGCCATCGCCACCGTGCGCTTGGCGAGCGACGGCGAGATGCCCTTGGCGACGTCATGGCCGCTCGTGCCGGCGGGATATTGCCGGGCGGCGCCGTCGGGGAAGGTGAGGGTGATCTGGGGGCGGATGCTTGCGCGGGCGCAGCGCCCGCGATGCCGGTTTCGGCCATTTCGGTCTCCTTTGCTCACTCGCTGCCTACGAATGCAGGTAAGCGTCGGGCACGGAGATATAGAAACGGCTGCGCGGACGCAAGTTGCGCAAGGTTCAGGCCTTGCCGGCGGCCAGCCTGATGCCGCAGCCAGCCGAACGCCCGGCCGTCGATGGCGATGAGCGCGCTGGCGATGACCAGCGCGCCTACGATCTCGCGCGGGCTACAGCGGCTCGCCCAGCACCAGCCAGCCGAGCAGGATGGCGGTCACCGGGATCAGCAGCGTCACCAGCATCACATTGGTGGCGCCCGAGCGGGCGAGAATGCGGAAGAAGACGATATAGGCGAGCGCGGTGGAAAGCGCCGCGAGGCCGATGAGCGACAGCCAGGTGGCCGCGCTCGGCATCGGCAAGCCGCCACGGCCGGTCGACCGCGCCGGCGATCGACCGCCATCATCACGCTCGAACTGACGAGTTGGCCGGCCGCCGCGGTGATCGGCGGCACGCCCGCGAGCATGCGCCGCCCCCATAGGCCGGCAAAGCCGTAGCTCAGCGCGGCACCGAGACACAGCAGGATGCCGGCCGTCTGGTCGGGCGCGGCCGGGCCGGGCTCGCGCAGGATGATGACGCCGACGAGGCCGATGACGACGCCGACCATGCGCCGCGCGACCAGCCGCTCCTCGCCGAAGCCGGCCAGCACCAGCACGCCGAACAGCGGCGTGGTGGCGTTGAGCACCGAGGCCATGCCGCTGGGGATATAGGTCATTGCGAGGGCGAAGAGCGAGAACGGGATGACGTTGTTGAAGAGCCCCATGCCGGCAAAGGGCAGCCAGTCGCGGGGGCGTCTGGGCAGCGCGCCGCCGAGTGCGTGGACGAACGGCAGCAGCATGAGCGCGGCGAGGCAGACGCGCGCCAGCACGACTGGTCAGCGGCGGCAGCGCGCGCTCCGCCGCGCCGACAAAGAAGAACGAGCCGCCCCACAGGATGGAGAGAAAGACCAGCAGCAGCCAGTCCTGGCGGTGCATGTCGACGGCGGCTTTCGGCGAACGCGCCATATATGGATCTCCCGGTGTCAAAGCGGCGCAGACGACGCGCCGGCACGCACCTGGCATTCTCAATGGGCGGCGGTCCACCCGATTTGCGGGACGACAGGAATGAGGCAGGCGGGCGGTCAGCGGGGTGGCGGCGGCGTTTCGTTCGTCCCCCGCCAGCGCCCGTAGCGCCAGGGCGTCCACCAATGCGCGTTCTTCGGTAGTTCGCCCGGCACGAAATCGAGGCCGTGGGTGCCGAAAGGGTGGCAGCGCAGGATGCGCGCCAGCGCCATCCATGAGCCGGCCCACAGGCCGAAGCGCATCACGGCTTCCTCGGCATATTCCGAGCAGCCCGGCAGATGACGGCAGCGCGGGCCGATCAGCGCCAGCAGCGTATAGCGATAGAAAAGCACCAGCGCACGGCCGGCGCGCCGCGGCAACCGGGCGATCTCTTCCGCCAAATTTGAGTATCCGTTCATCGTACCATCAAATGCCCACCAAAATGGCGGGCGCAAGTTCCATGTCGGCAATTGTTGCGGAACTTTCGCCGTTTGGCGCGACTCTGTGCCAAAACACGATAGTTCCACGGGCCTGCGGCGTTGTGCGCGGTAATTTGATCTGGACGCGAATTTACGCGTCGGCTTACCTTCAATGTCGCCACATGCGGGGGTCCAACGGCCGCAAAGCCCGGCAGAACGTGGACCAACCACGCTTCAAGAAACGGGAAACGGCGGCTACAATTCGGGGGTCATGATGGGTCGCTCCAGGGCGACGGTCGTTGCAATCATCTTGTCCGTGCCGCTGCTGCTGTTGCCGGTATCCCGGTCCGCTGCTGGGAGCACGACGATGCAGTTCTCGCTGCGCCTGCAAGGGCCAGCAAAGATGTGCGGCCATCGTTGTCGTCTGATCGTGGTGGCGCGTGGCGCGATCACCGCCGACACGCCGGCCGAATTCAAGGCTTTTGCCAGATAGCGTTGCCATACAACGCAAGCTGAATGGCGCATTGGTCGTGCTGGAGTCCGACGGCGGCTCGGTGCACGGCGCCATCAAGCTCGGCCGCCAGATGCGCGCGCTTCGTCTCGACACCACGGTCGGTCATGTCGTCGATCTCGATAATAAAAGGGCCGGCCTCACCCGCGCGCGCATCTCGCCGCGCGCCTACTGCGAGTCCATGTGCGCCTTCGTGCTGCTGGCCGGCGTGCACCGCACGGTGCCGCCCGAGGCGCGGGTGATGGTGCACCAGATCTGGCTCGGCGACCGCCGCAGCGATCCGACCGCGGCCAGCTACTCGGCCGAGGACCTGGTGCTGGTGCAGCGCGATATCGGCCGGCTCGCGCGCTACACCCGCGACATGGGCGCCTCCATCGACGTGCTCGACATGGCGCTGCGCATCCCGCCCTGGGAGCCGATGCATCGTCTGAGCCGGGCCGAGATCGAGCGTGCCCGGGTCGCCACCGGCGACAGCCATCAGCCGCTCGCGACCGCCACGGCGACCGGACGGGTGGCGCCGCAAGCGCGGCCGGCGCTCATTCACGTCAGCAGCGCCATGCCGGCCGACGTCAGCGAGCGCCGCTGGGCGGTGGTTGACCGCGCCGGGGCCGCCACGCTCGCCCGCAGCCAGCCGCTCACTGTGGAGGGCGAGGGAATTGGCCATTTCGACCTGCTGGTCTCCTGCAGCGGCCATGGCCGCTACGCCGTCAGCTATATCGAGCGCCGGCATGAGACCGCCGACCGGCCGCTGCCGCACGCGGTGCGCAGCGTGCGCGTGGCCGCCGGCAACACCGCCGCCGACTTGAAAGTGCTGTCCTCCCGCCGCGTCGACGATAGCGGCCAGCTTGTCACCTACGCGCAAGCGACGGTGCCGGCCCGGGTGATCGACGCTTTCGCCGGGCCGGGCAACCATTCGATGACGGTGGAAACCGGTAGCCCCGGCCTCGCCACCGGTATCCGCGTCGGTAACACCGGCGCGCACCAGAGCTTGCCGCAGCTTGCCGCGGCCTGCCACGAGGGCCTGGGCGAGCGCGCCGACCTGCAACTCGACAAGCTCGGCGGCCGGATGGCGGCGAAATAGGGGGCGACACGCGCTGTCCGGGCGGCTACTCGGCTGCCTGCGCCCGCTTGGCCTGGATTTCGTCGATCGCCTGCACCACCGCGTCGAAGGTGAGCATGGTGGAGGCGTGGCGCGCCTTGTAGTCGCGCACCGGCTCCAGCACCGCGAAATCGGCCCATTTGCCGGCGGGCGGCGGGCCGTTCTCCTTCAGCATCTTGCGCATGGTTTCGCGCAGGTCCCTGAGCTCGTCGGCCTTGGCGCCGATGATATGGCGGGCCATCAGCGAGGAGGAGGCCTGGCCGAGCGCGCAGGCCTTCACGTCGTGGGCGAAATCGGTGACGGTGTCGCCCTCCATTTTCAGGTCGACCGTCACCGTGGATCCGCACAGTTTGGAATGGGCCTTGGCCGAGGCGTCGGGGTCGGAAAGCCGGCCGAGACGGGGAATATTGCCCGCCAGTTCCAGGATTTTGGTGTTGTAGACGTCGTTCAGCATTATTCCGACCCGTTCGGCGGGGGCGGATTGCCTCCGCACTGCAAAGGAATATATAGGGACTGCTGGAAGGGCGCGAGAAGGGGTTCCCCGCGCCGGGCGTGGATTTCGGGCCTTTTTCGAAAGCCATGCTGAATGGGAATGCTGGCGTCCAGCGCGCCGGTGTTGGGCTTAAAACCCGGCGCCGGCCACCTGACGCGGCCACCCCGGTGACACTCCCGGTGCACTTCTCGGAGGTCCGAGGGGCGAGCGCCGGTCGAACGGAGAGTCCGCGATGGACGCAAAGAGCACCAAGGCGGCAGTCGAGCCGTGGCCGAAGAAGAGCCTGTCCGACCATGTGCGAGCCGCACCCGAGCCCGTGGGCCGGCGGCCCTCGCGCGAGGAGGCGGAAGCCGCCGTGCGCACGCTGATCGCCTATGCCGGCGATGACCCGGCGCGCGAAGGTGTGCTCGACACTCCGAAGCGGGTGATCGACGCCTATGAAGAACTCTACCAGGGTTATCGCGAAGTGCCGGCCGACGTGCTCGACCGCACCTTCGGCGAAACCGCCGGCTACGAGGACTTCGTGCTGGTCAAGGATATCGGCTTCAACTCGCACTGCGAGCACCACATGATGCCGTTCTTCGGCAAGGCGCACGTCGCCTACATGCCGACCGACCGGGTGGTGGGGCTGTCGAAGCTGGCGCGCCTCGTCGACGTCTACGCCAAGCGCCTGCAGACGCAGGAGCACATGACCTCGCAGGTGGCGACCGCCATCGAGGAGGTGCTGCGCCCGCGCGGCGTCGCCGTCATGATGGAAGCCGAGCACATGTGCATGTCGCTGCGCGGCGTGACCAAGCCGGGCGCGCTGACCGTGACCACGCACTTCACCGGCGCCTTCAAGGACGCCAGCGAGCAGGTCCGCTTCATGAACCTGGTGCGCGCGGGGCGGTAACAACCGGCCATTCCGGTGCGCGGCCCGTAAGCGCGTTTGCGCGCGTCTTCGACGCGCTATGGGCCGTGAACCGGGAATCCAGAAAATTCGAAGAGATTTGTTGTGGTTTTCGGATTCCGAGCGTGCGCGCTGACGCGTGCGCCCGGAACGGCGGCCTGTATAATGCCGCGTGGTCATCGCTCGGGAGCAAGCCTTGTCATCCACATCACTCGACATCGAAGAAGGCCTCGCCTTCCTGCCCAAGTTCGACGCCGACGGTCTGGTCACCGCAGTGGTAACCGATGCCGGCAGCGGCGACGTGCTGATGGTCGCCCACATGAACGAGGAGGCGCTCGCCAAGACCGTCGCCACCGGCGAGGCCTGGTATTACAGCCGCTCGCGCCAGAAACTGTGGAAGAAGGGCGAGAGCTCCGGCCACGTCCAGCGCGTCGTCGAGATGCGCGTCGACTGCGACCAGGACGCTGTGTGGCTCAAGGTGGAGCAGCAGGGCGCCGGCGCCTGCCATACCGGCCGGCGCTCGTGCTTTTACCGCGCCATACCGCTCGGGCAGATCGGCGATATCCGGCTCGAATTCCGTGACGACGACAAGGTCTTCGATCCCGATGCCGTCTACGGCAAGACGGTCTGAAGCTATGGCGGAGCCGGCGACATCGCGCGTCGACTTGCGCCTGGAGGCGCGCGACGGCGGCACGATCGCTTTCCTGACCGTCGATAATCGCGCCAAGCTCAATACGCTTCATTGCGCGCTGATGAGAGACTTCATCGGCCGGGTCGAGGCGCTTGGCGTGCGCGACGATCTGCGCGCTCTGGTGCTGCTCTGGCGCCGGCGACAAGGCCTTTATCGGCGGCGCCAGCATTCCGGAGATGTCGGCGCTCGACCGCGACGGCGCACGCGATTTTATCACCCTGGTGCATCGGACGTGCGACTGCCTGCGGCGGCTGCCGGTGCCGGTGGTCGCCAGGATCGACGGTTACGCGCTCGGCGCCGGCCTGGAAGTGGCGGTGTCGTGCGACCTGCGCGTGGCGACCCGCCGCGCCAGCTTCGGCATGCCGGAGGTGAAGGTCGGGCTGCCGTCGGTGGTGGAGGCCGCGCTCATCCCGCAGCTCATCGGGTTCGGCCGCGCGCGCGAACTACTGATGCTGGGCGAGATCATCGATGCCGAGACCGCGCTGCGCTGGGGCCTGATCGAACGCGTAGTCGCGCCGGAGGCGCTCGATGCGGAAGTGGAGGGGATCATCGCGGCCTTGCTGAGCGGTGGGCCGCAGGCCATCCGGGCGCAGAAGGCGCTGATGCAGACGTGGGAGAACCTGCCGGCGGACGCAGCCATCCAGGCCGGCATCGACGCCTTCGAACGCGCATACGACACCGACGAGCCGGCGCGGCTGCTGTCGGCGTTCGTGAACCGCAAGCGGGAATAACTTCTCAGCCGCTGACGGAACTGCCGCCGGCGCTCGCCAACAACGCTTGCGCGCGCGCCAGATGCGGGCGATCGTACATCTTGCCGTCGATGCCGACGGCCCCGGCGCCGGGCTTGGCGGCAAAGGCCGCGACGATCGCCTCGGCGCGTTCGATCTGTTCGGGGCCGGGCGTGAACACCGCGTTGAACACCGGCACCTGCGCCGGATGAATGGCGAGCCGGCCGGTAAAGCCGTCGCGGCGCGCTATCTCGGTGTCGCGCCGCAACACATCCGCGTCGCGGAAATTGACGTGGATGGTCTCGATCGCCGGCACGCGCGCGGCCGCCGCGCCGTAGAGGCACATCGAGCGGGCGAGGCGATAGGGCTCGGTGAGGGCGCCTTCGGAGTCGCGGTTGGCCTCGGCGCCAAGCTCGGCGGCGATGTCCTCGGGGCCCCAGGTGAGGCCGATGAGGCGTTGGCTGCAACCGCGATAGGTGCCGGCGGTGAAAAGGCCCAAGGCGGTTTCCACCGCTTGCGCCATGACCTTGATATGGCCGTCGCCAAGCCCGGCCTTGGCTTCGCGCGCGGTCAGCCTGGCGTCGATCTCGGCGACGGTTGCGGCGCCTTCGGCCTTGGGAAACAGGATGGCGTCCGGTTTGCCGGGCACGATGGCTTCTAGGTCGGCGTCGGTCATGCCGGTGTCGAGGCCGTTGATGCGCACCAGGAGCCGCGGGCGTTCGGCGGCGGCGCTGTGCGCCTTGAGGAATTCGAACGCGGCGGCGCGCGCCGTTTCCTTGCGCTCGGGCGCGATCGAATCCTCGAGATCGAGGATGACGCCGTCGGCGCCGCTGGCGAGAGCTTTGTCGAGCTTGGTGCCGCCGTCGGAGGGAACGAAGAGAAGGGAACGCATGGCCTTGTCGCTCACTTCGGCCGCATGCGCATGAACACCTGGCGCTGGCATTCGGCGACCAGCGTGCCGTCCTGCTTGAAGGTCTTGTGGTGGAATTCGACGATTCCCGCGCCGGCGCGCGATTTCGACTCGCGCTTGCCCATCACCGTCGTTTCGCAATGCACGGTGTCGCCCTCGAACAGCGGCGCGGGGAAGCGCACCTCTTTCATGCCGAGGTTGGCGATGGTGGTGCCGACGCTCATGTCGGAAACCTGAATCCCGATCATGAGCCCGAGGGTGAACAACGAGTTCATCAGCGGCTGGCCGAACTCGGTTTCCTCCTCGCAGAAGTGCCGGTCGATGTGCAACGGCTGCGGATTGAGCGTCATGTTGGAGAACAGCATGTTGTCCATCTGCGTCACCGTGCGGGTGAGCGGATGCTCGTAGGTGCGGCCGACCTCGATGTCCTCGAAATAGAGCCCGCCGCGCTTGTGCCGCTGGACCGTTGCCTCCATCGTTTCTTCTCCACTTTCGACGCTGTGCCGACGGGCCGCGGCGGGCCCGGCGCGGGCCGCCATTAACCCCTCGTTTACCATAATTGCCCATGGTCGCGGGGCCTCCCGACCAGTGGAGTCGATTAGGACGAAATCCGCGGCCCCGGCAAGGCCCCACGGCTCGAAAAGACACGAAAGAGGCTCGAAACCAAGGTCATGTCGGTCGCATCCGTCATCAGCAACGCGGCCTCGAAGATCACCGGCGCCATCAGCCAGGCGGCGCGCTCGACCGGCACCAGCTTCGAATACCTGGTCACCACCGCGCAGATCGAATCCCGGTTCAATCCGAAGGCGCAGGCGCCGACCTCGTCGGCCTCCGGGCTCTATCAGTTCATCGACCAGACCTGGCTCGGCACCCTGAAGCGGGCGGGGCCCTCGCTCGGGCTCGGCCAATACGCCAACGCCATCAGCAAGACGGCGAACGGGCGCTACACCGTCTCCGATCCGCAGATGCGCGACGCCATCATGAAGCTGCGCCACGACCCGCGTGCCAGCGCGCTGATGGCGGGCGCCTTCACGCACAGCAACGAGACGCGATTGGCATCGGCCATCGGCCGGCAGCCGACCGAGGGCGAGCTCTACATCGCGCATTTCCTGGGCTCCGAGGGCGCCGGCGAGCTGATCTCGGCCGCCGAGAACCGGCCGCAGGCCAGCGGCGCCGACATGTTCCCGCGCGCGGCCGGCGCCAACCACAGCGTGTTCTACAGCCACTCCGGCGCGGCCCGCAGCGTCGCCGGCGTCTACCGCGAGCTCACCCGGCGCTATCAGATGGCGCGCAACGTTGCTTTCAACCGCGGCCTCCTGCGCGGTTCCATCGATCCTACGACCGGCGCCGCCGGCAAGCTTACGCCGGCGTTCGCATCCGCGTCGGCGTCCGCGCGGGCTGCGGCCCCCCGGCCGGACCGGGCGATGGAAGCGCTCGCAGGCCTGCCGCAGGCGGTGCGCTCGGACCCGGTGCGTGCGGCGCAGGCGCTCGCGGCCATGCGCGGCACCGTGTCGGCGGTGCCCGATCCCGCCGCCACCACGCAGGCCTTCGCCGCCGCGCGCCAGGACGTTCCTGCCGCTCCGGCCGCGCCGGCGGGCGAGAGCACGCCGTTCTTCCGCTCCATCTTCAGCGACCGCGGCGGCGCGCCCGTGACGGCGACGGTGCAGCGATTATGGGCGACCACCGGCACGCCGCACGCCAGCCAGGCCGCGGCGCGGACGGCGGCGGCGCACGGCCAGCTCAATCCGCTGGACCTGTTTGTCGACCACCCGCGCAATTCGCGCGGTCTCTTCGGCAGCGGCAAGGCCTGAATTCCAAAGCCTGAATTCAAAGCCTTTTCGCGACTTTCGTCGTTAACGTCCGCTCAAGCTCTATGGTGAACGTCTTGTTAAGCGGTTCACCCGTAGACTGCGTGCCGTGCCGCCCTGTCGGTGGCGCCGTTGTTGCGTTTGGTCAGTGTGATGATTGTACGCCAGTTCCTGCAATGGGTCCGCAGTGCGCCTGCCGGTGAGCGGGCTGAAGCCACCTCCGCGCTGGCCCGGGCCTATCTCCACTCCGATCTTTCCGCCGACGATCTGGCCGCCGCCGAGGGCGCCATGATCATGCTGCTCGACGATCCCTCGCCGCTGGTGCGCAAGGCGATGGCGGAGGTGTTCGCCTCCGCGCAGAAGGCGCCGCCGGTGGTGGTGCACGCACTCGCCGCCGACCAGCCGGATGTGGCGCTGCCGATCCTGGCGCGCTCGCCCTTGCTTGAAGCCGACGACCTGGTCGATCTCATCGCCACCGCGCAGAGCGACGTCCAGGTGGCGATCGCCGGACGCGCGCTGCTGGCGCGGCCGGTCGCCGCCGCGATTGCCGAGGTCGGCGGCACCGAGGCCTGCCTGGCGCTCTTGGAAAATCCCGACGCCACCGTGCCGGCGTTCTCGGTCAAGCGCATCGTCGAACGGTTCGGGCATCTGCCCGCGATCCGCGAGAATTTGTTGGCGCACGAGGATCTGCCGATGCCGCTGCGCCAGACGCTGCTCGCCAAGCTGTCGGAGGCGCTCGCCGGCTTCGTCAGCGCGCGCGAATGGCTCGGCGCCGAGCAGGCGGAATACGCCACGCGCGAGGCCTGCGAAAAGGCGACCGTCGCGCTCGCCGCCGAGACGCCCTACGAGGACGTCGGCGGGCTGGTGCAGCACCTGCGCGAGACCGGCCAGCTCACCGCCGGCATGATCCTGCGGGCGCTTCTGTCCGGCAACGTGGTGCTGTTCGAGGAGGCACTGGCGGAATTGTCCGGCCTGCCGATCGAACGCGCCACCGGCCATATCCACGACAAGGCCGTCGCGGGCTTCCATGCGCTCTACCGCAAGGCGGGCTTGCCGGACGCCGCCTATCCGGCGTTCCGCGAGGCGGTCGTCGCCATGCGCGAGGGGGCGCTGACCGAGGACCGCTCGGGCGTGGCGCGGCTGAAGCGGCGCATGGTCGAGCGCGTGCTCGCCGCCTGCGCGCGCGAGCGCGGGCCGGACACCGCTTCGCTGCTGGCGCTGCTGCGCCGCTTCGCGGTCGAGGCCGCACGCGAGGAAGCGCGCAGCTTCTGCCAGGATCTGGTGGCCAACGACCGCGGCATCGCC
The DNA here is from genome assembly GCA_963829755.1 of uncultured Pseudomonadota bacterium. Classification (GTDB taxonomy): domain Bacteria; phylum Pseudomonadota; class Alphaproteobacteria; order Rhizobiales; family Xanthobacteraceae; genus Pseudolabrys. Next base: position 599,379 of record CAWHJV010000016.1, read on the forward strand.
CCGCCGGCGCTGGCGCAGATCGCCGCCGCGCGGATGGCGCCCGCTGCGGACGTGCGGCTGGTCGCGTAATAGACGTCGCGGGCGAGAGGCGTCAGGCGCCCTGGTCCGGATTGTCCGGCGCCAGCGGCGGCGCGCCGATCTGCTCAAGCACCTCCGGCCGATCGTGGTTTTCGCGCCGCAGGAAATCGTCGGTCACGTCGCGCAGGCGCGCGGTCAGCGCGCCGGCCATGTCCGTGGCGTCGGCGTTCGCGTATTCCCGGAAGATCGCGCGCACCGCATGGACGTGTTGCTCGACCAGCGTGAACGGAATGCGCGTTACGTCCGGGCTGAGCTCGATCAGCCGGCACAGGCTGTCGGCCGCGTCCGCCGCCGCCGGATAGCCGAAGGTCGCGGCTTCGCCCTTGATGTCGTGGGCGGCGCGGAACAGGTCGTCGCGGGTGGCGCCGGTGAAGCCGTGCTCGCCGATCGCCCGGCGCGCGCGGTCGAGCCGTTCGCATTCGCTGGTCATCCAGAGCGCGAACTGCCCGGCGAGCTCGGCGAGCGCCGTCTCGGCGCGCGCGACCGGGTCTTCTTCGCCGGGCATCGGCGGCTTGTGCGTGATCGCCTTGCGCAGCTTGTGGACCGGCGTGATCACCTCATGTCCGTCGTATTTGACGACGGCCTCTTCCTGCTTGTTGGGGGCCATGGCGCGGTGCTCTCTTGCTCAGGCGTCCGGGCCCGCGACCTCGGCGAGCGGCGCCCGGCGGATGACGTCGGCCTCGCCGCCCTTGCGGCGCTCCGGCCCGGTATAGGCGGGATTGACATTGCGGCGGCGGTCGGGACCGAAATAGGTCGCGGTGCGGATGAAGGGACGCGGGTTGAGCACCGCGTTGGCCACGCGCTGGTAGAGCCCCTTGGCCGACACCGGCTTGGCGAGGAATTCGGTGATGCCGGCGTCGCGCGCCATCATCACGCGCGCTTTGTCCGAGTGGCCCGTCAGCATGATGATCGACACGTAGGCGTTGCCGTCGGCGTCGGACTGACGCATCATGCGCGTGAGTTCGAGCCCGTCGAGGCCGGGCAAGGCCCAGTCGACAATGACGATTTCCGGCCCATATTGGGTGAACGCTTCCAGCCCCGAAGGGCCGTCTTCCGCTTCGCAGACTTCGCGCGTGCCGAAGCCGTTCAGCAGCGTGCGCACGATCCGCCGCATGTGGACGTTGTCGTCGATGACAAGAAATCGCAACCGATTGAAATCGATGCGCACCATACCGCCCCCGGCGGGAATTTTTGAAGGACTGACCCTATTGGGGCGTGCTTAAGGAAGGGTTTAGGATGGCGGGGATGGCGAGCGCGGCGCGTGGGGCGCGGCGCGGCGTCCGCCCCCGTTTCGGTCGGTCTCGTTTGGGCTAATCTTGCGGCGGGCGCGATATCTTGCGTCGATTCGCGATGTTCGAGGCCGTGAATTAAGACACGATGCGCCGAGACGGAGGGGCAGCGCCATGAAGACCATTCTCGTTCCCACGGAGGATCACGACACCATGCCGGCGGTGCTGGAGACCGCCTGGCTGACCGCAAAGAGCTTCGACAGCTATATGGAAGGGTTCGCGGTCCGGCCGATGGCCGGCACCTACGTGACCCTGGAGCCGGTATCCAGCCTGGCGCTCACCGGCGCCTTCGACAGCGAGGCCGCGACCCACGCGCGCGAAGCCTTCGAGAGCTTCATGAAATCGCGCGAGGTGCCGGAAGGCGTGCAGGAGCCGGCCTCGCTCTCCTACGGCTGGCCGATGGCGGAAGCGGCCGACGACGCCTTTCTCGGCAGCCACGGCCGCGTCTTCGACCTGATCGTGCTTGGCCGCCCAGGGCGCGCGCCGCAGAACCCGCGCATGGCGCCGCTCGAGGCCGCGCTGTTCGAAAGCGGGCGCCCGGTGCTGATCGTGCCGCCGGAGGCGCCGAAAACCATCGGCCGCAACGTGCTGGTGTCCTGGAACGGCAGCACCGAGCAGGCCTACACCAACGTCTTCGCCATGCCCTTCCTGCGCAAGGCGGAGGCGGTGACGGTGCTGGCGGTGGAGGGCGGCATGACGCCGGGGCCGACCGCCGAGCAGGCCGCCCAGCACCTGCGCCGGAACGGCATCAAGGCGAGCGCGTTGACGGTGAAGCCTGAATCGCGCACCACCGGTGAAGCCATCCTCGACCATTGCGGCAAACTCGGCTGCGACCTCCTGATCAAGGGCGCCTACACCCAAAGCCGCCTGCGCCAGATGATCTTCGGCGGCGCCACGCGCCACATCCTGGCGAGCGCGACCGTGCCGGTCTTCATGGCCCATTGAGGAATGGCGCATTGAGGCATGGTGCATCGAGCGACGGCGCCTGGAACGGGGCGGGGCGCGCGAGCACGGCCGATCGCATATCAGGACTGAAAACCGGTGCCGAGTGAGCGAGACCAGAGCGAGCGCCTTGCGGCCCCGCCGGCTCCGCAATATCCGGGCTTCCTCACGGTCTTTCCGTCGCTGATGCTGCCGATGTTCCTGGCGATCGTCGATCAGACGATCGTCGCGACGGCCTTGCCGGCGATCGCCGCGTCGACCGGCGCGGTCGAGCGCGCCTCCTGGGTGGTGGTCGGATATCTGATCGCGGCGACCGTCGCGGCCCCGCTCTACGGCCGCCTTGGCGACGCCTTCGGCCGCCGCCGGTTGATGTTCGTGGCGCTCGCCGTGTTCATCGTGGCCTCGCTCGCTTGCGCCGCCGCGCCGACCATCGAGCTCCTGACGCTGGCGCGCGTGCTGCAGGGATTCGGCGGCGGCGGTCTGATGACGCTGTCGCAGGCGTTGATCGGCGAGGCGATCCCGCCGCGCGAGCGCGCCCGCTACCAGGGTTACATCGCAACCGTCGCCGTCGTCGCCAACAGCTTTGGGCCGGTGGCCGGCGGTTATCTGACCCAGCATTTCGGCTGGCAGACGATTTTCCTGATCAACGTGCCGATCGGTCTGGCCGCGGTGGGGCTGGTGCTGCGCTTGCCGATGCTCACGCCGAACCCGGAGCATCGCTGGCGCGCCGATCCTTACGGCCTGCTGCTGTTCTCGGTGGCGGTTGCCGCGATTATCCTGGCGCTGGAGCAGGCGCAGGACGCCGATCTGCAGGCGCTGCCGTGGGTCGCCGGCCTGTTCCTGCTTGGCCTGGTCGCGCTCGCGCTGCTGATCCGGCAGGAGAACCGAGTGCCGTCGCCGCTCATTCCGCTCGGCCTGCTGCGGATGCCGGCGATCTGGCGCAGCGACGCCATGGCCGCGCTGCACGGGGGCACGCTGGTGTCGCTCATCACCTTCCTGCCGGTCTACCTGATCGTGGTGCGCGGGCAGTCGCCGGCGGAAACCGGCCTGCTGCTGGTGCCGCTCACCATCGGCGTCGGCGCCGGCTCGATCGTCACCGGCCGGCTGGTCAGCCGCACCGGCCGCACCACGCTGTTTCCGACCTTCGGGCTCGGCATTCTGACCTGCAGCGTGATCGTGCTGGCGCTGTGGGCGCCGACGCTCAGCTCCTACGCCTTTGCCGGCCTGCTGCTGTGGACGGGGCTGTTCCTCGGCACGGTGATGGGCGTGGTGCAGGTGATGGTGCAGTCGGTCTCGGGTCCGCGGCGGCTGGGCGAGGCGGCGGCCTCGGTGCAGTTCTCGCGCTCGATCGGCGCCGCCTTCGGTACCGCGCTGGTGGCGTTCGTGCTGTTCGCCTTCCTGTCGCTCACCGACCCGCAAGCCGTGCACGTGTTCGGCCTGATGGTCGAGCGCGCCCCCGGCGCCGAGGCGGCGCTGCACGGGCCGCACGGCGCCGTCCTGCAGGCGGAGATCACCGGCGCGTTCCGCGCCGCCTTCCTGCTCATCGCCGGCTTCACCGCGACCAACTTCCTGCTGGCGATCAGCCATCCGCTGCGGCGGATTTGAGCGGCGGGTTGGCGCCGCTACAGCACGAACTGCTCGCGCAGGATGCGTTCGTCGAGATTGTGGCCTGGGTCGAACAACATGTTGAGATTGATCGCGTGGTCCATGCGGACATCGACCTGCCGGACCGAGCGCACCTCGTCGTGGTCGGCAACCGCGGCGACCGGGCGCTTGTCGGCGTCGAGTACTTCGATGGTGACTTTGGCCTTGTCGGGTAACAGCGCGCCGCGCCAGCGGCGCGGCCGGAACGGACTGATCGGAGTCAGCGCCAGGAGCGAGGCGTTGATCGGAATGATCGGCCCTTGCACTGAAAGGTTATAGGCGGTGGAGCCGGCGGGCGTTGCCACCAGCACGCCGTCGGCGACGAGCTCGGCAAGCCGTTCCTGGCCGTCGATCAGGATGCGCAGATGCGCGGCCTGCGCGCCCTTGCGGAACAGCGAGACCTCGTTGATGGCGCGGTGCTCGTGCACCTGCCCGCGCGAGTCGTGCGCGCGCATCGCCAGCGGATGGATGACGGTCTGCTTCGCCGCGGCCAGGCGTTCGACGAGGCCGTCTTCGGCGTATTCGTTCATCAGGAAGCCGACCGTGCCGCGGTGCATGCCGTAGATCGGCTTGCCCGTGTTCATGAAGCGGTGCAGGGTCTGCAGCATCAGGCCGTCGCCGCCGAGCGCCACGATGACGTCGGCCGACCTTAGGATCGGCGTTGCCGTAGCGCTTCTCCAGGCGGCCGTAGGCCTCGCGCGCCTCTGGGCTGTCGGCAGCCACGAAGGCGATATGCTGGAGGCGGGGGGCCGGGCGGCTCATTTTTTGAAAGGCCTGATCATGGAACGCGCCGTGCTCGTCTATACGACTTGGCCCTCCGTTGTCGAGGCGGAGGCTGCCGGGCGGCAAATCGTCGAGCGGCGGTCGGAGAGGAAGCCCACCCTTACGAGACCGCGGCGATCATGGTGCTGCCGGTGGAAAGTCTCGACGCCGACTATCACGCCTGGATCGTCGCCGAGACCGGCGGCTGAGGCGTCGCAAGAATGACGGCAAAACTTTTCGTGATGCGAGGGTCGCGGGCGGCATGGCGGATTGACGGCACAAGGGGGCAGGCTAGAGTCTGCCGCGCGCTCGATCGGGGGGCGAACGCTCAACGCAGGGAGTGTGAGACCATGACGCAGTTCATGAAAGATTTATTGCCGCGATCGTTGCCGAAGCACCTCGTCGTCGCCCTGGCGGGACTGGCTTGTATCGCCTGGGCCGGTCCGGCGGCAGCGGCCACGATGACGATCAAGACGCCGCTCAGCGGCGCCCAGCAGGTTCCCCCGGTCAAGACCAGCGGCGCGGGGATGGCCACGGTCACCTTCAATACGAAGACGGACATGGTGAAGTGGCGCGTCACCTACAAAAACATGTCGAGCCCCGTCACCATGGCGCACTTCCATGACGGCGCGAAAGGCAAGAACGGCGGCGTGGAAATCTGGCTGACCAAGAAAGGCAAGCCGGTCTCGAGCCCCATCACCGGCACGGCCAAGCTGACGCCGGCGGAAGCCAAGCAGCTCATGGCGGGCGACTGGTACGTCAACGTCCACACCAAGAAGTACCCGGCCGGGGAAATCCGCGGGCAGGTGATGCCCAAGCACTGACGATCGGGCACCGACAGTCAAAGGTAATACGCGCATGCGGCGGCGGCTGCGACGCCGCACGCGAACAGCAGCAACGCCCGCGACGGCGCCGCCGTCGCGGGCGGCCGTGCGCTTGCGGACAGCGCCTTGCGCCCGACGATCATGGGCAGCAGCAGGTTGTCGCGCTGCACGATCCAATAGAACGCCACCGCCAGGATGTGCAGCGCGATCGCCGCGAGCAGCACCTGCCACAGAATGCCGTGCAGGTCGGTGATGAGGTTGTCGACCCACGCCGGCGCCAGCGCGGTGAACGGTCCGACATCGGCGACGTCGTTGTTGATGAAAATTCCGGTGAGCGTCTCGGCCAGCAGCAGCAGCAACAGCAGCAGCACCATCCAGCCGCCGGCCGGGTTGTGGCCGATTTGGATATCCCCATGGCGGTCCGGCACGCGGCGAAACGCCTGCGCGAGATGGCGCAGGGCGGCCACAGGCGAAGCGAGGAAGTTGGAAAAGCGCGCGGTCGCGCCGCCGAAAAAGCCCCACGCCAGGCGGAACAGCACCAGCGCGAGCAGCGCGTCGCCGGCGTAGACGTGCCAGTGCATCCAGTTGAGCCGCCACGTGACGTAGGCGGTCCCGACCAGCGCGGCCGCGAGCCAATGGAAAAGACGCGTGGGCGCGTCCCAGATCAAGATCTTGCGCAAGTCGTCCCGCCCGCCATCCCGGTGCCGCCGGGCGCGCATCCTATCCGATTTGCACGGCGCGCGCCCTTGACTCGCGCGGGCCTTCCAAGACACATTTTCGCCGTGCTGGTTCCCCGGGTCGGACCGGGGACGAAAGAGGGAACACGGAATCCGTTCGTTTCACGGCAATCCGTGGCTGCCCCCGCAACTGTGAGCGGCGAGCCCGCGTCCGCAAGGCCACTGGGAAACCGGGAAGGCTGGGCGCATCTGAGCGACGACCCGCGAGCCAGGAGACCTGCCAGCGCGGTCACCCAACCGGTGGACGAGGGGTCCATACGGAGCGGTCTTTCGCAGCGGTGACGTCAATGCCGGTGCGAAGGCCGTGAAGGAATGCCCTTTCACGCCATTTTGCACGTGAGCATCGCGCATCGAGCGCGCCGCTCGTCGTGTCCTTCGCATCGGGCTTTTCGCTCACCGATGCGTTCGCGCTCAGCCGCGAACGCAAACGAAGGAACGTGTGTCATGGGGTACCTCACGGGGTTTGGGGTTTCGGAACGTCGCGCCTTTTTGTCTTGTCGCGTTTCCGGACGGCGAACCGGTTGCCACTTCGCCTGGAAACGCGCCAGGCGCCGGGTGTCTTTTTGGGCCGCGTCGGTGGCCGTCGCCGCGCTGCTGGCGCCGGGCGCGGCGCGGGCGCAAGGCAGCGGTGCGCTGGTGCTGCCCAACATCGACGTGTGGGCCAGCCGTGCCGGCGCCGGCATCACCGGGGCGTCCACCACCGTCATCAGCAGCGACGAGATCGCGCATTCGCCGGCGCAGAACCTGCCCGACATCCTGGCGCAGCAGGCCGGCGTGCAGGTGATGCATCTGTTCGGCAGCCCGACCGGCACTTTTGACCGCGTCGACCTGCGCGGCTTCGGCGCCTTCGCGCAGTCCAACGTTCTCGTTCTGGTCAACGGGCGGCGGTATCAGGACCTCGATCTGCAGGGCTTCGATTTTTCGTCGATCCCGCTCAACAGCATCCAGCGCATCGAGATCACCCGCGGCAACAGCGGCACCGTGCTCTATGGCGACGGCGCCGTCGGCGGCGTCATCAACATCGTCACCAAGACCGCGCCGCCGACCGGCAGCAAGGCGCGCATCGACGGCGCGGTCGGGTCCTATGGCTTCTATCAGGGCCGTTTTTCCGGCGCGACCACGTCCGGCCCGTGGTCGGTGTCGACCTACGGCAGCGCGAGCAAGACGGACGGCTATCGGCAGAACAGCCAGGCCAACCAGCGCGCCGTGACGACCGACCTCAATTACAAAGGCATCGATTGGAGCGGTCACGTCAATTTCGCATTCGACAACCAGCGCCAGGGCTTGCCCGGGGGATTGCCCAATCTGAACACGGTTTATCCGGTCACGCTCGATAATCCGCGTGCATCGATTACGCCCTCGGACTGGTCGAAGCAGCAGGACTACAACCTCACCGCCGGCTTCAGCCGCTCGCTGTCCGACGGCGTCGACCTGATCGTCGATGGGGGCGTGAGGCGCAAATTCCAGCAGGCGCAGTACTACAATTACTTCCCCGCCCCGACCTACGCTTATAACGCCAGTTCGACCGCGCCGAGCTCCTACGTCGACACGGTGATGACGACCGCGTCGTTCACGCCGCGTCTGGAGATATCGCACCGGCTGTTCGGCGTGCCCAACAAGCTGCTGACCGGTCTGGACGTCTACCACACGCAATACAATTCCGACCGTCCGGTGCAGGAAGGCGGCACGCCGGTGCACGCCTACGACGTCCGCCAGACCACGGTGGGCGTCTACGCCATGAACACGACGTCGGTGCTGCCGGATCTCGACCTGTCATTCGGCGGCCGTCTGCAGCGCGACATCGTCAAGGCCAGCGACGCCTACAACGCGGCGGTCGACCCCAATGCCGCCTTTTACCTGTCGAGCGCGCAGGCGCCCGACGTCGACAGCGCCGAATGGCAATACGCCGCGCATTTCGGCTACGAATATCGCGTCAATCCGATGCTCACGCTGTTCGGCCGCGTCGGGCGCGGTTTCCGGCTGCCGAACGCCGACGAACGGGTGGGCTCGGGCAGCCCGTATTCGGCGACGACGCCGGCGAGCCTCGCTCTCAAGACGCAGACGTCCTACGACGTCGAGGACGGCTTGCGGCTGAGGGCGGGACCCTTCAGCTACGAGACGAGCGTCTACGTCATGTATCTCAACAACGAGATCCACTACATCCCGGCCGACCGGCTGGACGTCAATCTCGATCCGACGCGGCGTCTCGGCTGGGAAAACAGCGCGCGCTACGACCTGACGGATAACGTCAGCCTGCGCGGCGGTCTCGCCTATACGCGCGCGACGTTCCGCGAAGGCGTCTGGGCGGGCAACGACGTCCCGCTGGTGTCGCGCTGGAGCGGCAATCTCGGGCTGACCTGGAACGTGCTCGGGCCGAAGCTCGTGTTCGACGTGGACGCGCACTTCTTCGGCAAACGGCGGATGGACAACGATCAGGCCAACACGCAGCCGGAAATCCCGGCCAACGCGACCGTCGACCTCAAGCTCAGCGGCAAGCAGGACCGCTTCTTCTGGTCGTTTGCGGTGCAGAACCTGCTCGACCGTCGGTATTTCGATTACGCGATCGCGAGCGCGACCACACACGGCTATTACAGCGCCTATCCGCAGTCCGGCCGCACCTTCATGTTCCGGGCCGGCGTCGACCTGGAGTAGGGGCCGGATCGAAACGCGCGGCGGTCGCCGCGCCAATGCGAAGGGTCGTCCGTGCGCGGGCGGCCTTTCTCTTGCGTGCTTGGCTTTTTGCGCGCCTGGCTTTTGCCAGTCCGGCGCAAGTCGCTATGATCGCCGCATGGGCGCGAATGCGGGGCGCTTGCGGGTAGACCTGACGACATGCGGTGGAAACGAGGGATTGCCGTCCTGACGGGCGTTGCGGCGGCCGGTCTGGTATTGGCCGGCTGCGCCAGCGACGATGTGGGCCCGAGCCCGGCGGAGCTGCGCGCCCAGTGGGACGCGCAGAACGTATTTCCGCAGACCTACAAGGCCGGCCTGCTGGATTTCCTGCGCACCTATCTCAACGACCCGCGCCACGTTCGTGACGGCGGCGTCTCGCAGCCGGCGCTCATGGATGTCGGGCCGGGCAAGCGCTACGTCGCCTGCGTGCGTTACAGCGCGCGCGACGCGCAGGGCCATTACGAGGGGGCAAAGGTCGGCGCCGCGACCTACGTGTCCGGCAAGCTCGACCGCTTCATCCCACCGGGATCGCAGGCCAAGACGATGTGCAAGGATGCGGCGTTCGCGCCCTTTCCCGAACTCGCCAGGCTGGCGCGGTAGCGTTCGACCCGGGACAGCTTGAAGCGCGCTTCCGCGCGATCAAAGCGACGCCAACCGACCCGGATTAAACTCCAGGCTGGCGGAGGTTCGGGTGCGGGGCGCGATCAACAGCCATAGCCATCGCGCGCGGCCGGCAACCGGACGCGTGCCCACCGCCGCGCGGGCGCGGCGGCAGCAAGTTCAAATTAGAGGCCGAAAGTAAGCGCGGGCGCCGCGGTCACTTGACCTTGAGGTTTTCCGCGGAAGTCTTGCCGCGGTTTTCCACGAGCTCGAATTGAACGACCTGACCTTCATTCAAGGTGTTAAGGCCGGCACGCTCAACCGCCGAAATGTGTACGAACACATCCTTTCCGCCGTCCTGCGGCTGGATGAATCCGTATCCCTTCGTCGGGTTGAACCACTTTACGGTGCCCTGAGGCATGCTAGTTTCTCCGAGGGTATTGCAACTCGGATAGTGTGACACAGTCCGCAGGTGTTCGAAAGATCGAAAACCCCCGCGGGCGCCTATTTTTGGCTGCCCTCAGTGGGCCGAGCCGCGATTTGCCGGCTTCGCCGCGGCTTCGGCGGGGCATTCTCGCGGATCGAGGCCGGCTCGCCCGCCGGCACGGCCGGACATCGCGGTGGTTGGTGCCGGGTGAGGGGATTGAACCCCCGACCTTCGGTTTACAAAACCGCTGCTCTACCGCTGAGCTAACCCGGCTCCGTCCGCCTGCCGAGAGCTAGCAGCGTCGGCGCGCGCTCACAAGCACCGGGCGGGCGTGGGCGGTGGGCTCCGGGCCTCCCGTGCCCCGCATCGGCCGCTCGCGCCATTGCGGCCTCCGGGGGCTTGGCTTCCGTTGACGGCGCGCTTGGTCCGCCTCGATCCCCTTGGTTAATTCGTGGGCCGGCGCGAAGCGGGTAAAAAAGCCGGCGCCGGAAGGCCCGCAAAGCCGCACCCGGGCGAGGCTTTTTGCACGCAAACAATTCGAGGTTTGCAATTAATGTTACCCGGCGATTGGCCCGCGGCGGGGGAGGCCTTTGTATAGAGTGGCGGCGACTTCGCTGGAGCTTGTCGCCATGCGCGTGTCCATCGTCATCGCCGCGTCGCTTGCCGGTCTCATCGCCGGCGCCGCGTGCGTGCGTGCCGCCGATCTGCCGGTCGCGCCTTATGGCGAGGGCGGCTACTTTGGCTATGGCGTGTGCTGCGCGTTCTACCAGCCGGTGCCGCAGGTGGCGATCTACGACGACGAGCCAGGCGTGGTGGTGCGGCGCTGGTGGCTGCCGCCCTGGCGCAATCGCCACTACTATCCGCATGGTCGCGCCTCCGTGCGGCGCGGATCCGCGCATGCGCAAAGGCGTCATCGCGCTTCGCGCGCCGCGCCGCGCCGGGTGCCGCATCACAGGCACTACTGGACCAACCGTCAGGCCGATGCGGGCCCGCTCATCGGTCCCGGCGTCGCGCCGCTGCTGCCGCGCCCGCGTCCATACCCCTATCGCCAACCGCCGCCGCCGGCGGCGGCACCATGACGACCCCGTTGCCGCGTGTGAATGCCATGAGCCGTATTGTCCGCCGCCTCGCCCTCATCGCCGTCTGCGCCGCCGGTCTCGCGCCGGCCGCCGCGGGGGCGCAGTGGTATGGCGGCCAAGGGCCAAGGGGGCCATGCCGGTCAGCGGCCGCCGCCGCTTTACCCTTCCGAATTGCAGCCGGGCCAGGCTTACGCGGTGCAGGTCGGGCCGGGCACTTATGTCATCCATCATCCCGCCGATGGGTACGGCCATCCGGCGGCGCGCCGCGGCGTCCCGCACCGCGCGGCACGGCATCGCAGTGCGCATGCCGCGACGCCCCGTCCCAGGCGCACCCATGCCAATCGCGCGCTGATCGAGGAACTGCGCCGCCGCGCCGCGCGCCGCGCCGCCAGGCTGGCGGCAAGACGCGCGGCAAAGCACGCGGCGGCGCGCAAGCGGGCGGCGACGCGCGCGGCGGACAAGACCGCCAACCGGGTCGTCAAGCGGGCGGTGCACAAGGCGGACAAGGCCGCCGGCCGCAAGCCCGACGAGATCGTCCACACCCGCAAGGTCGTGCACGACAAGCCGCTAGTGATCGTGACGCGCCGCGTGGTCGACGACCCGCCCAAGGTCATCACCCGCCGCCACTACGTGGACGACGCGCCGGCGGGCATGCGCGACGTGGAGCCGCGCGTGATCCACGCCGATGCCGAGATCACCATCCTGGGCCCCGACCGCATGAGCATCCGTTTGGTGCGCAAGCAGGGCGAGCCGCTTGTCATCGGCGACGCGGCGGCCGGGCCCGGCAAACCCAAGCACCCCAAGCACACCAAGCGCTTCAAGACGCGCAAATAGATTATGCGCGCGCGGCCGCGCGGCTGGCCACGTAGAGCGCCAGCGCCGCGGCATTCGACACGTTCAGGCTCTTGATCGCGCCCGGCACGTCGATGCGGGCGAGCCGGTCGCAGGTGGCCTTGGTCAATTGCCGCAGGCCCTTGCCTTCGGCGCCCAGCACCAGGGCGAGCGGCGCGCGCAAGGGCAGGTCTGCGAGGTCGCTCTCGCCTTCGCTGTCAAGCCCGACCAGCAGGAAGCCGCGCTGGCGCAAGTCCTCCATGCCGCGCGCCAGGTTCTGCACCGTCACCAGCGGCACCAGCTCCAGCGCGCCGGAGGCGGACTTCGCCAGCACGCCGGTTGCCTCCGGGCTGTGGCGGGCGGTGGTGACGATGGCCTGGACAGCGAAGGCGGCGGCGGAGCGCATGATGGCGCCGACGTTGTGCGGGTCGGTGATCTGGTCGAGCACCAGCACCAGGCCCTCGGGGGCGAGCGTGGCGGCCGTGGGCGCGGCGAGGGGCTCGGCCTCCACGAGCAGGCCTTGGTGCACCGCGTCGGGGCCGAGCCGGGCGTCGATGGCGTCCGGGCGCACGAGTTCCGGTTCTAGCGGCAGCGTCACACCCTCATCGGCGAGCCTGCGCAGGGCATTCTCGGTGGCCAGCACGCGCAGAATGCGGCGGTCCGGGTTCTCCAGCGCCGCCTTGACCGTGTGCCAGCCGTAGAGGATGGCGGGCCCGTCGGGGTTGAGCGGGGCGGGGCGCGCGCGGCCCCTGCGCGGCGGCCGGGGCCGGCCGTCCTTAGGGTTGTGCGGCCGGAACTTCGGGCTGGTCTTGCGGCTCATGGCTGCGGTTCTTCCCACGCGGCCGGCGGCTTGGCAAACGGGCGGCAAAAACCGTCGCCGATGCGGGCCGGCTCCATTGACACCGCCCCGGCGGCTGACCATAAAACGCGCAAATCCCGACAAGCCGGCGTGCTTCCGTGTCAGCGGGGCGGCGTTTTGGCTTGGCGAGGGGGAATGTCCCGAGTGGCAAAGGGGGCGGACTGTAAATCCGCTGGCTTACGCCTTCGTAGGTTCGAGTCCTACTTCCCCCACCACCATTAAGATAATGATTTTTAATAAGTTTTCGACTTTCCGACGGCGCGGCGGACCGCGCCGCGCGGCTCAGCCCGGGAACGGCCGGCCGAGCCGCCGGCGCCGCGCCGCAATCCGGGACGTGGCATTCCGGGACATGGTATGGGGCGCGATCGGGCTTGCGAACCGCGCCTGCAGGCCGCCATCGTAATCTCGCAAAACCTGCAGCAAGGCGCCGTTTGTTGTCGGCCACAAGGGGTAAGGAATCGCCAATGTCGAAACCGATCTATGTCCTGAACGGACCCAATCTCAATCGCCTGGGCCTGCGGGAGCCGGAAATCTACGGACGCGCGACGCTGGCCGACGTCGAGACGTATTGCCGGGACGCGGCTGAGGGGCAGGCGATCGAATTTCGCCAGACCAACAGCGAATCGCAGATGATCGACTGGATCCACGAGGCGATCGACCGGGCCGCCGGCATCATCATCAACCCCGCCGGCCACACCTTCACCTCGATCGCCATTCTCGACGCGTTGAAGATGTTTCCGGGGCCGATCATCGAACTGCATATCACCAACATCCATAAGCGCGAGCCGCACTATCACCATTCCTACGTCTCCAAGGTGGCGACGGCGGTGATCGCCGGGCTCGGCCCGAACGGCTACCGGGTGGCGACGCGTGCGATGCTCGAACTGATCGGGTGAACGGCATTTACGCCGCGATCGATCGAATCCGATATGCGCCACCGACGATAGGAAACCCCGATGAGCCGCCTGGTGTTCGTTTTGAACGGTCCCAACCTGAACCTGCTCGGCAAGCGTCAGCCGCACATCTACGGGCACGAGACGTTGCAGGACGTCGAGCGGCAATGCGCGACGCTTGCGGGCGAACTCGGCCTCACGCTGCGCTTCCATCAGAGCAACCGGGAGTACGAGATCATCGACTGGATCCACGAGGCGCGCGAGAGCGCCGCCGGCATCGTCATCAATCCGGCCGCGTTCACGCACACCTCCGTCGCCATTCTGGATGCGCTCAACACCTTCGACGGGACGGTGGTCGAGGTGCACATCTCGAACGTTCATAAGCGCGAGGAATTCCGGCACCGCTCTTTCGTGTCGCGGCGCTCCGACAGCGTGATCGTCGGCTGCGGCACGCAGGGCTACCTGCTGGCCCTGCGCCGGGTCGCGAAGGCGCTGGACGAAACGGACCCAAAGGCATCGTGAGTTTCCGGACCGCGAACCGGGTTGCCGGCGCCGCCCGGAAACCGCCGGGCACGGACGGCCGCCGGAGGGTAGCGAAGCGGCGGCAAATCCTCTAAATCAGGCGCCCTGCGGACGCGGGTGTAGCTCAATGGTAGAGCAACAGCCTTCCAAGCTGATGACGAGGGTTCGATTCCCTTCACCCGCTCCAATCTTTTCAATGGCTTAGACGAATTTTGGCGCGCGTTTTGTGTCAGCGCGGATTGCTGTGTTGTGTCAAGGAACGGGGTTCGTTCTACCCTGGCCGTCCATGCCGGCTAGGGCCGAAATCGACCTCGGCACGCTGACACCGGCACCACCGGGATAAGGGCGCTCGCGGCCCGGTTCTCCCGCTCCAAAGCCTTCAGCTTCTCGGCCATCTCGGTCGGAACGCCGGCCCGCTTGCCGCTGTCGACCTCCGCCTTCTTCACCCATTCCAGAAGCGTCTGCGGAGTGCAACCGATCTTGGCCGAAATCGACGCGACCGCTGCCCATCGCGACGGATGCTCGGCCTCATGATCCAGAACCATCCGAACCGCACGGGCCCGGACCTCGGGGGAGAATTTATTGCTCGTCTGCTTCGTCATGGCTCCATCCTCTCAAGAGTTGGAGCCTCCGGCAAACCCGGGGCGGTTCACCCGATACGGCACGACCACCCCATGGTTCGGTCAGTGCGGACAGATCCTTGAAACCCTCAAGGGAATATACCGCCAAGCTACTACAAATTACAGATCTGGACCCTAGAATGCGGAATCCTTGACGGACTCCATCGTGACATAGGTCGATGTGTTGGACACATGGGGCAGGGCGGTGATCGTTTCCCCGAGAACCTTGCGATAGCTCTGGATATCGGCCGTGCGGACCTTCAGAAGATAGTCGAACGATCCTGCGATCATGTGGCACTGCTCGATCTCCGGCACTTGCCGTGCCGCTTCGTTAAATGCCTTGAGCGCCGCCTCGCGCGTGTCCGACAAGGTCACCTCGGTGAAGGCCACGTGTTCCTTGCCCAACTTCTGCGGGTCGAGCACAGCGCGGAAACCCAGGATATAGCCGTCCTCCTGCAGCCGCTTGAGGCGGGCCTGGCATGGGCTCTTGGAGATGCCAACTCGCTTGGCGAGGTCGGTCACCGGCAGCCGCCCCTGCGTCGAAAGAATGTCGAGCATTTGCCGGTCAAATCGGTCTAGTTTCCTGATATTGTCCATCAGGCATGGAAAAGTATCTCCAACCTGACCCTAAAACGAGGGAAGATTGTCTAAGAAGTAAGCCATATGAAGGAAGCATGACTTAGAGAAGAGTGCAAGACTGACGGGCCGCCAATTGCCCCCAGGGAGCGACGATGACCGAGCTTTCCGCCCTTCGCCAAGCCATCAGGGCCGATCATCTGGCCGACGAAAGCGATCTGCTCAGTCGCCTCGCGGCGGATTTCGCCCCCGCGCCCGAACTGCGGCGGCGCATCTCGGCACGTGCGGAAGCCCTGGTGACGACCATTCGCGCGGACGGGCGACCCGGGACCATGGAGGCGTTCCTGGCCGAATACGGCCTTTCGACCGACGAAGGCATTGCCTTGATGTGTCTGGCCGAAGCCCTGCTGCGGGTGCCGGATGCCGAAACCGTGGACGACCTGATCGAGGACAAGATCGCACCCTCCAGTTGGGGCCGGCATCTCGGCAAGTCGGCCTCGTCGCTGGTCAATGCCTCGACGTGGGCACTCTTGCTCACCGGCCGCGTGCTCGACGACAGGGTATCGAAAGGCATGGCCCAGGTCCTCCACGGCGTCGTCAAACGCCTCGGCGAACCGGTCATCCGCGCGGCGGTCAAGGCGGCGATGAAGGAACTGGGCAATCAGTTCGTGCTCGGCGAAACCATCGATCGGGCGCTCAGGCGCGGCCGCGACATGGAACGCGAAGGCGCTACCTATTCCTATGACATGCTGGGCGAGGCGGCCCTCACGGCGGCCGATACCCGGTTTTTCTTCGAGGCCTATGCCAACGCCATCAGGGCGTTGGGCGAGCATGCCGCTTCATCGGACATTCGTGACAATCCCGGCATCTCCATCAAGCTGTCCGCTCTGCATCCGCGCTATGAGTTCGGCCAACGCGCACGCGTCATGGTCGAATCTGGTCGAGCGCATCTCCGCGCTGACGCTTCTGGCCAAGAGCGTCAACATCGGCCTCAATATCGACGCCGAGGAAGCCGACCGGCTGGATCTGTCGCTCGATGTCATCGAGGCGGTTCTGCGCGACCCGCGTCTTGCCGGCTGGGCCGGCTTCGGTGTCGTCGTCCAGGCCTATGGCAAGCGGGCGCCGAAGGTTCTCGACTGGTTGCATTCGCTCGCGCGCGAACTCGACCGCAAGATCATGGTTCGCCTGGTCAAAGGTGCTTATTGGGACAGCGAAATAAAGCGGTCGCAGGTCCAGGGCCTGAGCGGGTTTCCGGTGTTCACGCGCAAGGCGGCAACGGACGTCTCGTATATCTGCTGCGCGCAAAAGCTCCTGGGCATGACCGACCGCATCTATCCCCAATTCGCGACCCATAACGCCCATACTGTTGCGACTATCCTCGAATTGGCGCCTGACAAATCCGCCTTCGAATTTCAGCGCCTGCACGGCATGGGCGAAGTGCTGCATCGCCAGGTCATGGAGCGGCATGGCACGCGCTGCCGGATTTATGCGCCGGTCGGCACGCATCGCGATCTGTTGGCCTATCTCGTGCGGCGGTTGTTGGAAAACGGCGCCAACTCGTCCTTCGTCAATCAAATCGTCGACCAGACCGTGCCAGCCGACGTGGTCGCCGCCGACCCCTGCGATACTCTCGATGCCGAGCGGAATACGCCCATTCCGCACATCAAGAAGCCGATGGATCTCTTTGCGCCCGAACGTACGAATTCAAGCGGCTGGGATTTGCATAACGTTGACGACATTGCCGCAATCGACGCCGCGCGCGGTCCGTTTCTGAAGAAGCAATGGACGGCGACGCCCTTGCTGGCGGCCGCCGCCACCGGCGAGCCGCTGAAAGCATCTTATCAACCCCGCCGATCCGGCAGATCAGGTCGGGGCTGTGATCGAAGCCAGCAAGGATGACGTCGCGGCGGCGCTCGCGGCGGCCAGGGATTGGGGGGCCTGTCGCGGGCCGGACCGGGCTGCCATCCTGAACAAGGCTGCCGATCTCTACGAGGAAAGCTTCGGTGAGCTTTTTGCAGTGCTCACCCGCGAAGCCGGCAAGACGCTGCCGGACGCTATCGCGGAACTGCGGGAAGCTGTCGACTTCTTGCGCTACTACGCGGCACGAATTGACGAATTGGGCGATCGCGCCCCGCGCGGCGTGTTCGCTTGCATATCGCCGTGGAACTTTCCCCTCGCGATCTTCACCGGGCAGATCGCGGCGGCTCTTGCCGCCGGCAACGGCGTGCTTGCCAAGCCGGCCGATCCGACGCCCATCGTGGCGTTTCTCGTTATCAAGCTCTTGCATCAAGCCGGGGTGCCGCGCGAGGTTCTGCAATTTCTGCCCGGTCAGCGGATCCACCGTCGGAGCGGGAATCGTATCGGATCCGCGCATCGCGGGCGTCTGCTTCACCGGTTCGACCGCGACGGCCCAGCATATCAACCGCTCCATGGCCGCAACCGTGGCCCCCGATGCGCCTCTGATTGCCGAAACCGGCGGCCTGAACGCTATGTTCGTCGACTCGACGGCCCTGCCGCAGCAGGCGATTAAGGATATTCTCGACTCCGCCTTCCGGTCCGCCGGTCAGCGCTGCTCGGCGCTGCGTGTCGTCTATCTTCAGAACGACATCGCGCCGGCTTTCCTCGACATGCTTTACGGCGCCATGGATGAATTGGTTGTCGGCGATCCCTGGGATCCATCGACAGATATCGGTCCGATCATCAATGAAGGCGCACAGACGGAGATCGTCAATTATATCGAAGGGGCGTCCTCCGAAGGGCGCTTGCTCAAACGCTTGAGCGTTCCGCCGGCTGGCACATTCGTCGCGCCGTCGGTCATCAAGGTCGGCGGTATCCATGACATGCATCGGGAGATATTCGGGCCGGTCCTGCACGTGGCGACCTACAAGGCTCACGAGATCGGCCGTGTCGTGTCCGACATCAACGGCAGTGGCTACGGCCTGACGTTCGGGCTACATACCCGTATCGATGACCGCGTCGAGGCCCTGACCACGTGCCTCAACGTCGGCAATATCTACGTCAATCGGAATCAGATCGGCGCCATCGTCGGCTCGCAACCGTTCGGCGGCGAGGGGCTGTCCGGGACCGGTCCGAAGGCTGGTGGGCCAAACTATGTGCGCCGGTTTGCCGGGCTGGCGCCTCCGCCCGCCATTGCGCCCGTGCAACAAGAGCCGCTCGCGCTTGCCAAGGTGCAGGCCGCGCTCGACGCCATGCCGCCGGTCCCGCGGGAAAGTGTCGGCAGCCCTGTCCTTGCCCGGCCCGACCGGCGAATCCAACCGGCTCTCGCTCTATCCGCGTGGCGTCGTGCTCTGCCTTGGGCCTCTGCCTGCCGACGCCGCCACCCAGGCGGCGGTCGCGCGCAGCAACGGCTGTCTGCCCCTTACGATTCATCCGGGTGCAAACAGCGAAAGCACTTTGTCCGGCTATTTGAACCGCGATGATCTTGCCCGGCTGTCGGGTTTCGATGCGGTCGTGCTTTGGAGTGATGAAGCCGACCTGCGGGCAGCGCGCAAAGCGCTTGCCGAACGAAACGGGCCACTGATCCCGCTCATCGCCGATCACGACATGGCGGATCGATGCGTCATCGAGCGCCACGTTTGTATCGACACGACGGCGTCCGGCGGCAATGCGTCGCTTATGGCCGGCGCGGCAGGCCGAGCATTGGGCGCGCCAGCGATGCGATAAATTCACCCTGCGATCATTGCTTGAGTGAAGTGATAGAGTGTGAGCGGGGGTGCGGCCGAAGCCGCTACCCCAATTCCCGCGCGCACGGCAGCCAGGACCTCGCTGACCTTGAATCGCGTAGGCGGCACCGGATCTGCACCACGTATCGTCACTTTGCCCCGGGCCGGCTCGCCGAGGCCCAATATCGCCTGCTGGCGCCACGGGCCAGCCTCACCCGCCGCTTCCGCCCGCATCCAGCCCGTCTTGCGCGGCTCGTTACCCAACAAACCGTCCAGAAACTGGCTGGCCGACGACACCCCCCCGTTCCTGCGTGAACAACGGGCGTATCCGCGCCTTTACATCCCGCAGCGACAACGCTTCCAGCGTCGTTTCGATCGATGCTGCTGCCATCCATGACCCTCCGATTCATGGCCACCTCCGGATTCAGAGATCAACTCAAAACGCAATTGAAATGCTAGCAAGCCTATGATTTTAGTGTGGGTTGGTTCGGAAGTCCGCTTGATGAGGTTGCGGCAAGAATGAAGCGGACTTCCGGACCACCACACCAGCGCGATCCAGTGTTCACACCAGGCTTCAAGATCGCTGCGTCGCAAAGCGGAAATCGTCGCGACAGCCAAGAGTGTCAATTGCCGCTCTTCGCGAACACCATCTGGCGCACGTCGATCTTGTCGGCCAGAAAACCCGACTCGCAATAAGCCAGATAGTACTCCCACAGTCGCTGGAATCGCTGGTCAAATCCGAGCCGCACGAGCGCGGGCCAGGAGGCGCGGAAGCGGTCACGCCAGATCGAAAGCGTGCGCGCATAGTCACGACCGAAGATGCGTTCGGAAGCGAGGGACAGGTCGAATTTCTGGCTCATGCTCTTCAGGATGGCCGGCGTCGGCAGCATACCGCCAGGAAACACATAATGACGGATGAAATCTATTTCGTGCCGGTAGTCGCGAAAGTAGCGGTCCTCGATGGTGATGGCCTGGATCCCGGAAAATCCGCCGGGTAGAAGCCGATCGCGCATTTGGCGGAAATAAGCCGCCCAATATTGTTCGCCCACTGCTTCAATCATTTCGATTGACGCGATGCGGTCGAACACTCCACGCTCGTCGCGGTAGTCCTGCAGCTTGACCTCGACCTTATCGTTGAGGCCGGCCTTGAAAACGCGCTGCCGCGCGAAATCGTATTGTTTAGGGCTGATCGTGAGCGCCACGACATCGACCCCGTAAGTCTTTGCGGCGAATTCGGCAAAGCCGCCCCATCCGCATCCTATCTCCAGCACCTTTTGACCAGGGGAGAGCCCAATGGCCGTGGCGAGGCTCTGATACTTGCGCGTTTGCGCGACGGAAAGATCGTCCGTCTCGTGCTCAAACAGGGCGGATGAATAAGTCATCGTTTCGTCGAGCCAGGCTTCGTAAAATCGATTGCCGAGGTCGTAATGGGCCTCGATGTTGCGCTTCGCCTGACTCTTCGTGTTGCGATGGAGCCAAAAGCGAATGGACTGGAACAGCCGTATAAGTGGCAGAGCGCGCAGCGTCCCGGCCATTACATCGTGATTGACGTTGAACAAATAGAGCAACTGCGTGAGATCCGGCGTTTCCCACTCGCCGCGCAGATACCCTTCCGCTAAGCCGAGATCGCCGCCGCTGATGAGTCGCCGTGCGAAATCGAGATTGATAATGATCATGCTCGCGACGGGACCCGGTTCCGCGCCGCCGAAGAGATAGCGCTGCCCGTTTGGCAGTACGGCCTCGAGCGTCCCGCGCTGGAGCCTTGCGGCAAACTTGAACGTAAGCCGTATAGGACGTGGCAGATTGCGGACGAGCAGATCCACCGTGTCGACGGAAACCGGAATCGCTGCAGCCATGAACCAAAATGCCCCGTAATTTTGCGTCCAGATTAGAATTAGGGGTCGGCCAAAACAAGATCGATAGCCGAGCCGGCCACACGATCCTTCGGCTGACCGCAGCATCGCCGGGAAGATCGACGGCCTCCACGTCGAGCACTGGCTGCGACGGCAGGACGCGATCACGTCGGAACTGCTCGACATCGTCTCGGGCTCTGAGGCCATCACCGGAGGCATGCGCAGTTGAATGATTTGCACGCCGAAACGCGGACCTTGCACGAGTCCGCGCGCCAAATGACGTTCTTGCCGCGTCATTGTGCGATTGACCGGGTTTCTACTTATGTATAGACTTATTCTAAGGCGTGTGACCTGTCGCGCCTGGCCGCCGGGAATGGCAGAATGGGGCAGGTTGTGCGGCGCGGGGCATCGCCAGCGCGAAAACCGGAGGCAAGATATGGCAAGTGAGAAGAAATTGGGTCTGACGCGGCGTGCCGCGCTCAAGGGCGTCGCGGGGCTTGCGGCGTCGGCCGGGGTCATGGGGACTATCCCTGCCGCATTCGCGGAAGACACGCTCGCCGCAACCAAGAAGCGCGGCGTGCTTACCACGGCGACGGAGATGCAGTTCCCGCCGTTCGATATTTCCGATAACGGCGTCTACAAAGGCTTCGACCGCGATCTCATCGATGCGGTCGCCAAGGAGATGGGCGTCAAGGCGTCCTATCTCGATCTGCCGTGGACCAGCGTGCTGCCGGGCCTGGAAGCGAAAAAATTCGATCTCTGCATAGCGCCGGTCACCATCACCAAGGCGCGCCTGAAGCGCTATGCCTTCTCGGTACCGATCGCCGACGCGACGGCTTCGCTGATGAAGCGGGCCGACGATAAGTCGATCATGAAGCCACAGGATATCGCCGGTAAGACGGTCGGCGGTCAGAAGGGCACCTCTCAGCTCGCGCAGCTCAAGGCTTTCGCCGCGAAGCTGCCGAAGCCGGTCACCATCAAGGAATATATCGACAACAACCAGTCCTATGCCGATCTGGCGGCGGGGCGGGTCGACGCTTCGGTGAATTCGCTGCCGAATCTCGCTTATGCGGCGGCGCAGCGCTCCAACACGTTCGCGGTGGTGAAGCCGCCCTTCGGCGACCCGACCTATTTCTCCTGGGTCGGCCGCAAGGAGGACACGGCGCTCATTGGCGCGATCAACGCCGCGATCCTGAGGGTCGAGGCCAGCGGCGAGATGGCGAAGATGCAGAAGAAGTGGTTTGGGCAGACCATGGATCTGCCGAAGACCGTGCCTGCGCCGAAGATCTGACGCTTACGGTGCCGGGGGCGGCGTCCGCGTCGCTCCCGTCCCGCTTTCGTCGATCCGATGCATCCGCAAGTCATCCTGAATTCCCTCGGCTACCTGACCCAGGCGGCGGGTGTGACGCTGGCGCTGTCGCTCGCCGGCATCGCGCTCGGCTTCCTGGTCGGTGCGGCGGCCTGCATCGCCCGCCTTTCAGGCCGGCCTTGGGCCGCAGCGCTGGGCGCGGCCTATGTCAGCGTCTTCCGCGGCGTGCCGCTGCTGGTGCAGCTGCTGTTCATCTATTATTTCCTTGCCGAATTGGGCTTCAACGTGCCGGCGCTGGTGGCCGCGATCGGCGGGCTCGGTCTCGCGTCGGGCGCCTATCAGGCCGAGATCCTGCGCGGCGCGCTCAACGCGGTGCCGCGCGGCCAGAGCGAGGCGGCGTCCGCGCTTGGGCTCGCGCCGGTCGATGTCTGGCGGCGCATCCTGCTGCCGCAGGCGCTGCGCATCTCGATTCCGCCGCTCATCAACGAATTCATTCTGCTCTTGAAGGCATCGTCGCTGGTGTCGGTGGTCGGCATCGCGGAGCTGACCCGTGTCAGCATGAACATCGCCTCGATGACATACCGCCCGCTCGAGGCCTATATCGGCGGTGGGCTCTTTTATCTGGCGATCAATCTCTGTCTGGCCGGGCTCGGTGTCTTGGCCGAGCGGCGGTTCGGCAAGGTTGGGGCGATATGAATCTCGATCTTGTCTGGCATTACGCGCCTTCGCTTGCCAGTGGATTCGGGGTCACCGTGCTTTGCTGGGGTGCCGGCTCGGTGCTCGGTCTCGCCCTCGGCTTCGTCGTCGCGCTCGCCTCCGAAACGCGGTTTGCGCCTTTGCGCTGGCTGCTGCGTGTCTACATCGAAATCTTCCGCGGCACGCCCTTCCTGATGCAACTCTTCATCCTCTACGACGGCGGCCCCTTCATTGGGCTCAAGATTGGGGCGACGACGGCCGGAATCCTTGGCCTCGGACTCTACTCGTCGGCCTACTATTCGGAGATATTCCGCGGCGGCCTTGCCTCGGTGCCGCGCGGCCAGATCGAGGCGGCGATGAGCGTCGGCATGAGGCCGCTCGCGACCTTGTTGCGCGTGCGGCTGCCCGCGGCGCTGGTCGCCGTTGTCCCGGCGATCGTCAACACCCTCATCGTGATGTCGAAGGAAACGGTGGTGCTGTCGATCATCACCGTGCCGGAACTGATGTATCAGGTGCAGACCATGGCGGCCGAGACCTTCACCGCCTTTGACGCTATCTTCGCGATGGCGGCGTTCTATTGGCTGCTGGTCGAGGTGGTCTCGCGCCTCGGGCGGCGTTTGGAGAAGCGTGTGACTCTCTTTCTCGCGAGGCCGGCATGAGCACGGCCATGATCGAAATGCGTGGCGTCGGCAAGCGCTTCGGCGCGCACGCGGTGCTGCGCGGCGTCGATCTCGATGTCGGCCGCTCGGAAGTCGTCTGCCTCATCGGCCCGAGCGGTTCGGGCAAGAGCACGCTGCTACGCTGCATCAATTTCCTCGAGGCCTATGATGAGGGTGAGGTGCGGATTGAGGGCGAGTTGATCGGCTACGAGGATGGCACCGACGGAAAGCGCCGACCGATGGGCGCGCGCCGCTTGCGCGAAATGCGGCGCGAAATCGGGATGGTGTTCCAGCATTTCAATCTGTGGCCGCATATGAGCGCGCTCGGCAATGTCGCGGAGCCCTTGAAGCGGGTGCGCAAGCTCGCGGCCGACGAAGCCAACCAACGGGCGATGGACATGCTCAAACGCGTCGGCCTCGCCGACAAGGCCGACGCCTATCCGTCCCGCCTTTCCGGCGGCCAGCAGCAGCGGGTGGCAATCGCCCGCGCGCTCGCCATGCAGCCGCGGCTGATGCTATTCGACGAGCCGACCTCGGCGCTCGATCCCGAACTGGTCGGCGAAGTGCTCGAGGTGATGCGGGCGCTCGCGGCGGAGGGGATGACGATGCTGGTCGTCACCCACGAGATGGGCTTCGCCGCCCATGTCGCCGACAGAATCGCATTCATTGATGAAGGCAAGATTCTGGTTCAGGGGCCGCCGCGCCAGGTCTTTCACGAAAGCGACGAGCCGCGAGTGCGGCAGTTCCTGCAGACCTATCACGACCGCAATGCGTTTTGATCGACTGCGCCTTCCAGGCTGGGAAGCGGGATCGGGCTCGCGGCGGCATTCAGCGCGCCGGATTCGACCAGCCTATGCGCGGCGCTGATGTCGGAGTGAAAATAGCGGTCTTCGTCGAGATACGGCGCGACGGTGCGGATTCGCGTGCGCACATGCTCGAGCGTCGGGCTAGACGCGAGCGGCGCCAGAAAGTCGCAGCCTTGCGCCGCCGCCAGGGCCTCGATGGCGATCACCGCGCCGGCGTTCTCGGCCATCGGCGCCAGCCGGCGCGCACCATGCGCGGCCATCGAGACATGGTCCTCCTGGTTGGCCGACGTCGGGATCGAGTCGACACTCGCCGGATAGGCGCGCTGCTTGTTCTCCGAGACCAGCGCGGCGGCCGTCACCTGCGGAATCATGAAGCCGGAGTTGAGGCCGGGACGGGCGGACAGAAACGCCGGCAGGCCGGAAAGCGCCGGATCGACCAGCATGGCGATGCGCCGTTCGGCCAGCGAGCCGATCTCGCAGATCGCCAGCGCAATCATGTCGGCGGCGAAGGCGACCGGCTCGGCGTGAAAATTGCCACCCGACAGCGCGGTATCGTCTTCTGCGAAGATCAGCGGATTGTCCGAGACGCCGTTGGTCTCGTCACGGAGCGTTTCGGCGGCCTGCCGCAGCAAGTCGAGACAGGCGCCCATCACCTGCGGCTGGCAGCGCAGGCAATAGGGATCCTGCACGCGCGCATCGCCGATCAGGTGCGAAGCGCGGATGGCGCTTCCCTTCATCAGCGCCCGCAGCGCCGCTGCCACCTCGCTCTGCCCGCGATGGCGGCGCAGCGCATGGATGCGCGGATCGAAGGGCGCGTCGGAGCCGCGCGCGGCGTCGGTCGACAGCGCGCCGGTCACCAGCGCGGACTGGAACACGCGCTCGGCCGCAAAGAGGCCGGCGAGCGCGTTGGCGGTCGAGAATTGCGTGCCGTTGAGCAAGGCGAGACCGTCCTTAGGCCCGAGTTCGATCGGCGTCAGCCCGGCGCGCCCCAGCGCCTCGGCTGCGGGCAGCACGTCATCGCCGTAGCGCGCCTCGCCCACGCCGATCATCGTCGCCGCCATATGGGCGAGCGGCGCCAGATCGCCGGAGGCACCGACCGATCCTTGCGCGGGCACGACCGGCGTCACGCCGCGTGCGAGCATCGCTTCGAGCATGCGCAGCGTTGGCGGCCGCACGCCGGAAGCGCCTTGCGCGAGGCTGCCGAGCTTGAGCGCCATCATCAGCCGCGTCGTCGCGGGCGGGCTAGGTTCGCCCACGCCGGCGGCATGCGACAACACGATGTTACGCTGCAATTGCGCGAGATCGCTGTCCGCGATGCGCACGGTCGCAAGCTTGCCGAAGCCGGTATTGACGCCGTAGACGGGCTCGCCGCGCGCAACGATCCGCTCGACTGCGGCGGCGCTGGTGGCGACCGCGTCCGCGCAGGCCGAATCGAGCGTGACCTGCGCGCCGCCGAGAATGGCCCGCCAGTCGGCGAGCGTTGCGGCGCCGGCGCGCAAACATATGCTCATCGACCGCTCCCGTTCCTGTCAGGCAAGAGTTTGAAGCCGCGCCGGCCAATGAATGCGAAGAACGTGTGCGCTGCCGCCCGCCGGGCGTTGCGCCAGATTATCGAGGGCGCCGGTTGGGAGCGCCGCACCATGCACGTCGCCTCTTTCACCAGGACCGTTTTTAATGTATAGACATAATAAAGTCAAGCGCGGTGGGCGCGCCAGCCGGGCGGCGAGGGAGGCAGCAGCAAGGTCATGAGCGCGCCAGTGTCACGGCAAGCGGCCGGCGCAGCCTCGCTGCACAGCCGAATCGTCTCCGACATCGGGTCGCGCATCCTCTCGGGTGCTTGGCCGCCCGGTCATCGCATCCCGTTCGAGCATGAACTGAGCGCCCACTACAGTTGCTCGCGCATGACCGTCAGCAAGGCGCTGACGCAGCTCGCGCGCTCCGGTCTTATCGAGCGCCGTCGCAAGGCCGGCAGTTTTGTCAGATATCCTCATAGCCAGTCGGCGGTCCTCGAAATTCGCGACCAAGCGGCCGAGGTCGCGGCGCTCGGTCTCGCGTACAGCTTCGAAATCTTGGCACGGCGCAAGCGGCCCGCGACGCACGCCGACCGTGAGCGTCTTGCCGTCGCCCTCGGCGATCCGGTGCTCGCGGTCATCTGCCGCCATGACGCCGGTGGGCGTCCATTCTGCTTCGAGGATCGACTGATCAATCTGGGCGAAGTTCCCGACGCGGCGACGGAGTCGTTCAAGGCTTTGTCGCCCGGCGCCTGGCTCCTGGCGAAAGTCCCGTGGACGACAGCCGAGCATCGCATCCGCGCGGAAGGCGCAGAAGGTACGATCGCGACGACGCTCGAACTGGATAAAGGTGCTCCATGTCTCATCGTCGAGCGTCGAACCTGGCTCGGCGCGCAGCCGGTCACTCAGGTCAAGCTCGCTTATCGCGCGGAAGAGCACGAATTGGTGGCAACCTTCACGCCGGCGCAAGGATAACACGCAGCGCCGCATGTCGGTGTTGCCAGGGCCGCCGCAGGCGACGGCATGACCGGGGAGATGAATTTGGCTGCAACCAATCTTCCACTTGACGCCGATCGGCTCTGGGCCGACGTGATGGACCTAGCCGAGCTCACCGAGCCGGAGCGTCCCTATACCCGCCGCTCGTTCTCGCCGTTGTTCCTGCAGGGCCGTGCTTTGCTGGCGAAGCGTTTTGCCGAAGCCGGACTTGCCGTGCGCATCGACACCGCCGGCAATATGATCGGCCGGCTCGAAGGCGCCGATCGCGAGCGCGGAAGTCATCGCGGTCGGCTCGCATAGCGACACCGTGCCGGCGGGCGGACGCTTCGACGGCATCGCCGGGGTTGCCACCGCGCTCGAAGTGGTGCGCGCGCTGCGCGACCAGGGCGAGCGGCTCGATCACACCATCGAGGTTATCGATTTCCTCGCCGAGGAGCCGAGCGAATACGGCCTGTCATGTATCGGCAGCCGCGGCATGGCGGGCGTGCTGAATGCGCCCATGCTCGACCTGACCGAGCCGGGCGGCGAAAAATTGCGCGATGCGCTGCGCCGGGTCGGCGGCGATCCCGACCGGCTCGCCGAAGCCAAGCGTTCCGACATCAAGGCCTTCCTCGAGCTGCACATCGAACAGGGCATCGTGCTCGAGTTCGCAATCGCTCGACGTCGGAATCGTCACCTCGATCGTCGGCATCCGCCGCATCGAGATCGTCTTCGAAG
This sequence comes from uncultured Pseudomonadota bacterium, assembly GCA_963829755.1. GTDB lineage: Bacteria > Pseudomonadota > Alphaproteobacteria > Rhizobiales > Xanthobacteraceae > Pseudolabrys. The sequence goes on from CAWHJV010000016.1 coordinate 626,962, forward strand.
GCGCCGCCGATCATGCCGGTACCACGCCGATGCATCTTCGCCAGGACGCGCTGGTCGCTGCCGCCAACACGGTCGCTTCGGTCCGCCGTATCGCCGAGCAATTGGCGAGCGAGGGCAAGGACTATTTCGTCGCCACCGTCGGTATCCTGGCGGTCGAGCCGGGCGCTTCCAATATTGTGCCCGGACGCTGCCGGCTGGTGATCGACGCACGCTGCACCGATCCGGCGCTGACCGCACGCTTCGTGGAGGCAATCGAACGCGAGAGCGCCGCGCATGCCGTCGCCGCGCGGGTCAAACGCTCGCCGCTCACCACGCTGTCCGAGGGCAAGCCGGTGGCCTGCGACGAGACCGTGCGCGCGGCGATGCGCGAGGGCGCGTGCGAACTGGACTTGAGCGAGACCGATCTTCCTAGCGGGGCCGGGCACGACGCGGCCTTCATGAGCCGCATCTGCAAGTCGGCCATGGTGTTTGTGCCGTGCAAGGGCGGCAAGAGCCACGCGCCGGAGGAATGGTCGGATCGCGAGCAGATCGCCGCCGGTGCCGCCGTTATCCTGCAGGCGGTAAAGGCGCTCGACAAGACGCTGCGCTGAGCGACGGTCGTTCAGTCGCCAAGGCTCGGCAGTTTCAGATCGAATTGCCTGGCGCAGGCGATGGCGTCCTCGTAGCCTGCATCGGCGTGGCGCATGACGCCGCTCGCCGGATCGTTCCATAGCACGCGTTCGAGCTTGGCCCTAGCCTGCGGGGTGCCGTCGGCGACGATCACCATGCCGGCATGTTGTGAATAACCGATGCCGACGCCGCCGCCGTGATGCAGCGACACCCAGGTCGCGCCTGAGGCGCAGTTCAAGAGAGCATTAAGAAGCGGCCAGTCTGAGACCGCGTCGGAGCCGTCCTTCATGGCCTCGGTCTCGCGGTTGGGGCTCGCCACCGAGCCGGAGTCGAGATGGTCGCGGCCGATCACGATCGGCGCCTGCAGCTGGCCCTTTGCCACCATCTCATTGAAAGCCATGCCGATGCGATGGCGGTCGCCGAGGCCGACCCAGCAGATGCGCGCCGGCAGGCCTTGGAACTTGATGCGCGCCTTGGCCATGTCGAGCCAATTGTGCAGGTGCTGGTCGTGCGGCATCAGCTCCTTGACCTTGGCGTCGGTCTTGAAGATGTCCTCCGGATCGCCCGACAGTGCCGCCCAGCGGAATGGTCCGACGCCGCGGCAGAACAAAGGCCGGATGTAAGCGGGAACGAAACCGGGGAAGTCGAAGGCATCGGCAACGCCCATTTCCAAAGCCATCTGGCGGATATTGTTGCCGTAGTCGAGTGTGGGCACGCCGCGCCGCCAGAAGTCGAGCATGGCGCGCACATGCACGGCCATGGATTCCTTTGCCGCTTTCTCTACGCCGTTGGGATCGCGTGTGCGCCGCTCTTCCCATTCGGCAAGGGTCCAGCCGGCCGGCAGATAGCCGTTGAGCGGATCGTGCGCTGAGGTCTGGTCGGTGACGGCGTCGGGCTTGACGCCGCGCCGCGCCAGTTCCGGCACCATCTCAGCGGCGTTGCCGAGCACGCCGACCGACAGTGCTTTTTTCTCGGCGCAGGCGCGGTCAATCATGGCGAGCGCCTCGTCGAGCGAATTCGCCTGGGCGTCGAGATAGCCGGTCTTTAGCCGCATCTCGATGCGGCTCGGCTGGCATTCAATTGCCAGGAGAGAGGCGCCGGCCATGGTGGCGGCGAGCGGCTGAGCGCCGCCCATGCCGCCCAAGCCAGCGGTCAATATCCAGCGGCCCTTGAGATCGCCATTGTAATGGCGCCGGCCGACCTCGGCGAAAGTCTCGTAGGTGCCCTGCACGATGCCCTGCGAGCCGATATAGATCCAGGAGCCCGCGGTCATCTGGCCGTACATCATCAGGCCCTTGCGATCGAGCTCGTGGAATTTCTCCCAGGTGCCCCAATGCGGCACCAGGTTGGAATTGGCGATCAACACGCGCGGCGCGTTCTCATGGGTACGAAAGATGCCGACCGGCTTGCCCGACTGCACCAGCAGCGTCTCGTCGGCTTCGAGCGCGCGAAGTGAGGCGACGATGCGATCATAGGCATCCCAGTCGCGAGCGGCGCGGCCGATGCCGCCGTAGACCACCAGCTCGTGCGGCTTTTCGGCCACTTCGGCGTCGAGGTTGTTCATCAGCATGCGCAAGGGCGCTTCGGTCAGCCAGCTCTTGGCGCTGAGCGTTGTGCCGTGTGGCGCGTGGATATTCCGGCTGTTGTCAAGGCGGTTGGCCATGGATTGTGTCCTTTTTCAATCGCTCACGCCGTGGTGTACCCGCGCATGCAGCGGGTTGAACCCGATGCGGTAGACCAGTTCGGCCGGGCGTTCGATGTCCCATATGGCGAGGTCGCAAGCCTTGCCGGCTTCGAGCGTGCCGACATCGGCGCGGCGCAGCGCGCGAGCGGCTTCCCGGGTGACGCCGGCGACGATCTCGTCGACGGTGAGGCGGAACAGGGTTGCCGCCATGTTCATGATCATGAGCAGCGAGGTGACCGGCGAGGTGCCGGGATTGCTGTCGGTAGCAAGCGCGATCGGCACCTTCAGCCGGCGCAGCGCATCGATGGGCGGGACCTTGGTCTCGCGCAACATGTAGAAGGCGCCGGGTAGGAGCACCGCCGCCGTACCGGCCTTGGCCATGGCCGCGACGCCGTCTTCGTCAGTGTATTCGAGATGGTCGGCTGACAAGGCATTGAATTCGGCGGCGAGCCGCGCGCCGTGCAGATTGGACAATTGATCGGCATGCAGCTTCACCGGCAGGCCGGCGGCGCGTGCGGTGCTGAAGATCTTGGCAATCTCCTCCGGCGAAAAGGCGATGTTCTCGCAAAACGCATCGACGGCATCGGCCAGGCCGCCGCGCTTGAGTGCCGGGATCATTGCGCAGACGGAATCGATATAGCCGGCGCGATCGTCCTTTGCCTCCGGCGGCAGAGCGTGCGCTCCAAGGAACGAGGTGGCGACGTTGACGCTGCGTTCCCGGCCGAGCCGGCGCGCGGCGCGCAGCATCTTGGCTTCCGTGTCGGCATTGAGCCCATAGCCGGACTTGACCTCGATCGTGGTGAGGCCTTCCGCCAGCAGGCGGTCGAGCCGTTGCACGGCGCTCGCGACGAGTTCGTCTTCGCTGGCCGCGCGCGTCGCCCGTACGGTCGAGAGAATGCCGCCGCCGGCGCGGGCGATCTCCTCATAGGACTTGCCGGCAAGCCGCATCTCGAATTCGAGGGCGCGATCGCCGCCATGGACGATATGTGTGTGGCAATCGATCAGTCCGGGCGTGATCCAGCGTCCATCGAGCGCGATGCGCGCGCGGGCGTCCCAGCCGGACGGCAGCTCGTCCATCGGACCGGCGAAGGCGATGCGGCCGGCGGCCGCCGCCACGGCGCCATGCTCGATCACGCTGAGCCCCGGCCGAGCAGGGTTGAGCGTTGCCAGGCGTGCATCCAGCCAAATCGTGTCGAAACGCATGCTGCCTCGCAGAGTGGTCATTTAATTGTCTATACAATTAACCTGCGCCTGTCTATTCTGACATGGCATCCGAGGGAGAGGCGGCGTAATGCGCACCTTGTTTTTCGAGCACGCATTGCTGCCGGCCGGCTGGGCGCGCCATGTGCGCCTCGCGGTCGAGGGCGGCGTGATCCGTTCGGTGAAAGCGGAAGTGGAGGCGGGTGACGCCGAGCGTCACTCCGGAATTGCGATACCGGGTCTGCCCAACCTGCACTGCCACGCCTTTCAACGCGCCATGGCCGGCCTTGCCGAGCAGCGCGGGCCGGCCAACGACAGTTTCTGGACCTGGCGCGAGGTGATGTACCGCTTCCTCGGTCAGCTTACGCCTGATGATGTCGAGGCTGTTGCTGCCTTCGCCTACATGGAAATGCTGGAAGCCGGCTTCAGCACGGTGACCGAATTCCACTATCTGCACCATGATCCGGCCGGCCGCCCTTACGCCGATCTCGGCGAGATGGCCGCCCGCATCGCCGCGGCGGCGGGCGCAACGGGCATCGGCCTCACCCTGCTGCCCTCGCTTTACATGACGGGCGGCTTTCGCAATGCGCCGCCGACGGAAGGGCAGAAGCGCTTCCTCAATGAAATCGACCGCTTCCTGAAGCTCCTCACCCGCGCAAGGGAAATCGTCGCCACTTTGCCCGACACGCGCGTCGGCATCGCACCCCATTCGCTGCGGGCGGTGCCTCCCAATGCATTGGCGCAAGCGGTCGCCGCCTGCCCGGACGGGCCAATCCACATCCATGCCGCTGAGCAAGTAAAGGAAGTCGAGTATTGCGTCGGCGCGCTCGGCGCCCGCCCGGTCGCATGGCTGCTGACTAACGCAGATGTCGATCGGCGCTGGTGCCTGATCCATGCGACCCATATGACGCCGGCCGAGACCGAGGCGCTGGCGCGCGCGGGCGCGGTGGCGGGCTTATGTCCGCTCACCGAGGCTTCGCTGGGCGATGGCATTTTCGACGGCGCGCGCTATCTCGCCGCCAATGGCCGTTTCGGCGTCGGCACCGATTCCAATATCGAGATCGATGGCGCCGCCGAGCTGCGCCAGCTTGAATATTCTCAGCGCCTGCGTGATCGTGCCCGCAATGTGATGGCCGCGCGCGAAGGCGAGTCGGTTGGCCGGCGCTTGTTCGAGAGCGCGCTTGCCGGTGGCTCGCAAGCCTGTGCGCGGCCGGTCGGCGCCCTTGCAGCCGGAAAACGCGCCGACATTGTGCTGCTCGATACCGATCATCCCGATCTCGCGGTGGGAGCGGGTGATCATTGGCTCGATGCCTGGATATTCATCGCCGGCCGCGGGGCCGTGCGCGAGGTGCTGGTCGGCGGCGAGTCCGTGGTGGCCGACGGCCGCCACCGCGAGCGCGACGTCATCACGCGCCGTTATATCGCCACCGTCAAACGGTTGCTCGCCGCATGAACGCGCCGGTGCAGAGAGAGCTGCCGCGTTACGCCGCCATTCGCTATGATCTCGAAAGCGCGATCCTCAGCGGTCGTTGGCCGCCGGGCCACAAAATTCCCTCTGAGCATGCGCTGGTCGCGCGCTATGGCTGCGCCCGCATGACCGTGAACAAGGCATTGAGCGCGCTCGCGGAGTCCGGGCTGATCGTGCGCCATCGCCGTGCTGGCAGTTTCGTCGCCACGCCCTCGACTGAAGAATCGATCCTGGAAATCCACGACATTGCCCGCGAGGCGCAGCGTGCCGGCAAGCCCTATCGGTTCGAACTGAAGGCGCGCGCTGTACGCAAGGCGACAGCGGCCGATGCCGCGCGCCTCCACATTGCCGTCGGCGATCCGATCCTGGTGCTGCGTTCGATTCATCACGTTGCCGGCGCGCCATTTGCCGCCGAGGACCGGGTGGTCAATCTCGCTGGCGTGCCGGATGCGCGCGCAGTGGATTTCAGCGGTGCGGCGCCGGGGAGCTGGCTGTTGGCGCAGATACCGTGGAGCCGGGCTCGTCACCGCATCTCAGCGGTTAACGCGGATGCCGCGAGCGCACGCAGCCTCAAGATCATGCGCGGTACCGCCTGCCTGGTGGTCGAACGCGAGACTTGGCAGCAGGACCTGCCGATCACCCAGGTGCGCTTGGTCTATCCGGGCGAGCGGCATCACCTGCTGGCACATTTCAGCCCGACCGGCCGCAACCGCCGCTGATCAGTCGGGCTTCAATAGCCCCATACCATTGGTGCGCGCGTTCGAGGGCCAGCTCAGCCCAGAAGCTTGGAAGCTGTCCCTGTCGGCAACTAAATCCGGACATCTTGGTGATGCAAGCCGCCCGGGATAGGCAGCGGCATAATGCGGCCGACGGTCTGGATGACGCACGATGCCGGCGTATCCATATTCGCGGATAGGTGCGTCCGGTCTTGGTTGTCGTAGTTTGCGTAAGATCGAAGTGTGTCGAAGATGTCGCTCGCCAAATACGACGACATGGTCCAGAAGGTCGCGTCGGATCGAGCCGACAGGCCTCTCACAATAGCCATTCCGCCATGGCGAGCGATGCCATTCGCCGCCGCGGCGAGAACATCTCTTCGTTCGAGGTCGAGCAGGTCCTGTTGCGGCATCCGGCGGTGGCGCCGGCGGCGGTGTTCCCGGTCTCGTCCGAACTCGCCGAGGACGAGGTGATGGCGGCGATCGTGCTGAAGGAGGGCGGCAGCGCCAGCGAGGAAGAGCTGGTGCGCTTCTGCGCGGGCAAGATGCCGTATTTCGCCGTGCCGCGCTTCGTCGAGCCGGTCGACAGCCTGCCGCGCACCGAGAACGGCAAGGTGCAGAAGTTCAAGCCGCGCGAGCGCGGACGCACGCAGGCGACTTGGGTCCGCGAAGCGGCCGGCCTGAACTTGAAGCGATAGAAGTCCGCTTCGAAGATCCGTTCGATCCGGCTCTTGCCGTTACAGGAAGCCGTCAATCGTCTTGATGGCGCCGGCAAGGGCGATGCCGTCTTCGTCTTTCAGCGCCGCTTCGCGCAGGCGGCGGACCCAGTCGGCCGCGTCGTCGCGGCCTTCGAGCCGGGCGGCGGTGGCCATCACCTTGTCGAACTTCGACTGGCCGCGGGCGTGCGTATCCGAATAGCCCTTCACCAGCCGGCGCGTGCGCACGAGCTCGAGCGCCAGCGCGTCGTCCTGGATTGCCGCCGCCTTGACGCGGGCGAGCCAGGCGTCGCGGTGGGCGACTTCGCCGGCGTGGCGCAGCGTGCCGCGGCGGAAGCGCCGCATGCCGCCCAGCGCATAGAGCACCAGGAACCAGCGGATGGTGCCGGTGCGCACCCGGCGCCCGCGGTTGACGAAGCCGTCCAGCGTCTTGAACAGACCCGGGCGGCTTTCGATGAAGCGGCCGAGGCCGGCCGGCAGCGAGCCGCACACCTCGTCCATGCGCGGGTGCATGAACTCGGTCATGTAGACCAGTTGATCGGGCGCGGCGGCGACCTCGGCGCGCACCCGCTCGAAGCGGCTGCCGCGCGTCTTCAGGTCGGCGACGCGGTAGACGTCGTCATAGGCCATGGCCACGGCGAGATACTTGGCGGTCTCGCGGGTGAGCGCGAAGCCCTTGGTCTCGCCGCCGGCAGCCCTGTCGCACGCCAGCATCTCGGCGAGCAGGTCGAGATATTCCTTGCCATAAGCGATGTCCTGGAAGTCGACCACGCGCTGCAGGCCGGCGCCGATGATGTCGTGGGTGGCGGCCGGGAAGTCGGTTTTGGCGCGCGCGACCAGCGCGTCGTAGCCCTTGTGCCCGACCGGCGCGAGTTCGGTGGCACGCTTTTCGACACCGGCTTTCGGAGGTGCCGGCGGCTGGCCGGAGTTGATGTCGGCGGCGGCGCGGTCGTAGCCGAGCGCGAAGGCGCGCAGGCTGGGCTCGACCCCGACGCCGGCGGCGCGGATGGTGGCCTCGAAGGCGGTGCGCTCGAACGGCAGCACCTTGGCGGCGGCCAGCGCGCCGAACAGCGCGGCGGAAATGACGCTGCCCGACTGGTCCGCCAGCTTCGCCATATCGAAGGCGATGAACTGCTTGGCCGCCGCGCGCGCGGCTTCGTAAATGGTGGCGGCGTCGCCGATGCCGTCGCCCGGCGTCTGCTTCTCGACCACGGCATAGGCGCGGTGCGACGACGCGATGAGCGTGGTGCGGTCGGGGGTCACCAGACCGCGCTGAATGGCGCGGCCGGCTTCCATCAACTCGGCGCCGATCACCAGGTCGATCTCGCCGGGGACCACCGTCAGCGACAGCACCGGCCGCAAGCCGGCCGGCGCGTCCGGCGGCAGCGCCAGCGCCTCGATGTAATAGATGGTGGCGCCGGTACGCTGGGCGACGCCCGGCACCGAGGTCGATTGCGCGGCCCAGCCCTGGCTTTCGCAGAGCGACACGATCCAATCGACCAGCACGCCGCCGCCCTGGCCGCCCATCGCCATCACCGCCATCGCGAGCGGGCGGGCGGTGTCGAGCGCGGACGCGACGGAGGGGGAAGGCGAGGCGACGTTCATCGGGCGATCCGCCGTTTCACGTGAAGGCGATACGGCGGCGCGCGCGGCGGCGCTGCAGCCAGCCGATGACCGCCTTGCGCAAGCCCGCGAGGAAACGGTCCAGGCCGCTTGGGTTGTAGATGATGTCGGCGCGGTAGAACGACGGGCACAGCACTGCCGCTTCCGAGACGTCGCCGCAATTGCCGCAGCCGACGCAGGAGTTGTCGATCGAGGCGACGGGATCGTCCTTGAGCGGGTCGGCGATGTGCTTGACCGACAGCGACGGGCAGCCCGAGAGCCGGATGCAGGCGTGGTCGCCCGTGCAGACATCCTCGTCGACACCGAAGCGCTCGCGCACCACGCGCTCGCCGTTTTTCACCGCCTTGTTGAATAGCGGCTTCACCCGGCGCTGCTTGTTCAGCATGCACTCGGACGAGGCCACAATTATCTTCGGCCCCGGCGACCGGGTGGTGAGGGCTTCCTTGAAGGTGTCGCGCATCTTGGCGACATCGTAGGTGCGATCGATCTGGCGCACCCAGGTGGCGCCGACACCCTCGACCGCCTTGGTGATGGCATGTTTGGTCGAGCGCGATTTGTTGTCGGCGCGCGACGACAGGATGTCCTGACCACCCGTGGCGGACGAATAGTAGTTGTCGACCACCAGGATGACGCCGTCGTGCTTGTTGTAGACGGCGTTGCCGATGCTGGTGGTGAGGCCGTTGTGCCAGAAGCCGCCGTCGCCGATGACCGAGATCGACTTTTTGCCGGCGTCGACGTTGAACGCCGCCGCCGAGGCGGGTCCCAGCCCGTAGCCCATGGTGGTGGCGCCGATGTTGAACGGCGGCAGGATGGAGAAAAGGTGGCAGCCGATATCGGCCGCGACGTGGTGCGGCCCGAGCTCCTTCTCCACCAGCTTCATGGCGGCGAAGATCGGCCGTTCCGGGCAGCCGGTGCAAAAGCCGGGTGGCCGCGGCGGCACCGCGCCACCGAGCGCCTTGACGCGCGGATCGTCCTGCAGGGCCGGCACGTTCGGCGCCCGCGCCTGGTCCGACAGGGCGTCGGGCCGGTTGGCGGCGAGGAAGGCGCGGACGCCTTTCAGCATGACGTCGGCGGTGTATTCGCCGGCCATCGGCAGCACGTCCTTGCCCGCGATCTTCGTGTTGATGTCGCGCCGGCGCAGGATGGTGTTGATCGCCTGCTCGATATATTCCGGCTGACCTTCCTCGACGATGAGCACGGCCTTCTTGCCGGCGCAGAAGTCGACGATTTCATCGTCGATCAGCGGATAGGTGACGTTCATGCAGTAGATCGGCACACGCGTCTTGCCCCAGACGTCGGCGAGGCCGAGCCGTTCCAGCGCGCGGACCAGGCCGTTGTACATGCCGCCCTGGGTGATGATGCCGACGTCGTCGAGGTCGCCGCCGAACAGCTCGTTGAGCTTGTGCGCCTTGATGAATTCGACCGCATTCGGCCAGCGCTGCTCGATCTTTTCCTTTTCGTGCAGGAAGGAGGCGGGCGGCAGCACGATGCGGTTGGTGTCGCGCTCGGGATGTTCGAGCGCCTGCTTGATTGGGAATGCCGGCGGCTTGTTGTCCTTGGCGATGAAGCTGCCATGCACGTGGCAGGAGCGGATTCGCACCTCCAGCATCACCGGCGTGTTGGAGGCTTCCGACAGTTCGAAGCCTTCCTCCACCATCTTGACGATGGATTCCAGGTTCGGCCGCGGATCCAGCAGCCACATCTGCGACTTCATGGCGAAGGCGTGCGAGCGCTCCTGCATGATCGAGGAGCCTTCGCCGTAGTCCTCGCCGACGATGATGAGCGCACCGCCCTTGACGCCGCCGGAGGCGAGGTTGGCGAGCGCGTCGGAGGCGACATTGGTGCCGACGGTGGATTTGAAGGTCACCGCGCCGCGGATCGGATACATCACCGAGGCGGCCAGCGAGGCGGCGGCGGCGGCTTCCGAGGCCGAGGCGGAGAACTGCACGCCCAGCCTGGCCAGGGTGTCCTGCGCGTCGGCGAGCACGTCCATCAGGTGCGAGATCGGCGCGCCCTGATAGCCGCCGACGTAACCGACGCCCGACTGCAGCAGCGCCTTGGTGATGGCCAGGATGCCTTCGCCGCGGAACTCCTGGCCGGCGCCGAGTTCGAGGTCTTTCACTTCCTTGGCAAAGGATCGTTCCGCCATAACGTGCTCCGCGCGAGTCCCGGGCCACCGGCATGGGCCCACCGGCATGGGCCCACCGGGATGGGCGATGAGGCGCAAGGACCGGCGCATGCCGGGGCGCGCCGATCGCCTGGTCAGGAAATTTTACTCATAAAGCAACTGCGCTGTCGATGCGGTGGCGCCCCCCGGCGGGGCGCAAGCCATCGGCTCGCAAAGCTTTTCATCCGCGACAATTGACACTACGCCGCAGGCCGATAATATTTCAACTGTAAAATAAATCCGCGTGCCCGCGACCTCCGTCCCGTGCGCGGCAGGGCCCTTCGTACCCAAGCCGAGATATCCAACCCGAGGAGTAGATCATGTCCGCATCCGTGTTGACGCAACTGGCGGCGGCGCTTGCCAACAATTCGGTCCGGGTCGTCGACCTGACCCAGACGCTGCGGTCGTCGACGCCGGTCATCCAGCTGCCGCCCGAGTTCGCGCAGTCCAGCCCCTTCAGCAAGACGGAGATCTCGCACTACGACGAGCGGGGGCCGGCCTGGTACTGGAACAACATCTCCATGGGCGAGCATACCGGCACCCATTTTGACGCGCCGGTGCACTGGGTCACGGGTAAGGATTACGCCGACGGCTTCACCGATACCATTCCGCCCCAGCAGTTCGTGGCGCCGGCTTGCGTCATCGACTGCACCAAGGAGGTCGAGGCCAACGAGCGCTTCGTGCTCGACGTTCCGGACATCGAAGCCTGGGAGAAGGAGCACGGCAAGATCCCGGCGGGCGCCTGGGTGCTGATGCGCACTGGCTGGTCGACCCGCGGCGACTCGCCGGCCTTCCTCAACATCAAGGAAGACGGCCCCCATTCGCCTGGGCCGAGCGCGGCGGCGGTCAAGTTCCTGATCGAGCAGCGCGACATTCACGGCTGGGGCGTCGAGGCGGTCGGCACCGACCATGGCCAGGCCTTCGGCTTTGAGCCGCCGTTGCCGGCGCATAACCTGATGCACGGCAACAAGAAGCTCGGTCTCGCCAGCCTGTGCAATCTCGACAAGGTGCCGGCGACCGGCGCGATCCTGATCACGGCGCCACTGAAGATCGAGAAGGGCTCCGGCTCGCCGCTGCGCGTGCTGGCCCTGGTCGCGAACTAGGCGCAGCGCGATAGCCGGATAGACGCGCGAATGGTCCGCCTCATTCCGGCGAGCCCGCGTCGCGGTCGTCCCGAAGGATGGGGCGGCCGCTCGGATTCGCAGGCTGGGGTGAGCCTTCATGAGTGACGCGGACTACATCGTCGTCGGCGGCGGCATCAATGCCTTGGTCTGTGCCGCCGTGCTGGGCCAGAAGGGCCGCAAGGTCGTGGTGCTGGAGCGCAATGACCGCATCGGCGGCAGCATCCGCACCGAAAGCATCACGGAACCCGGCTTCATCCACGACGTGATGGCGACGACCTTCGTGTTGTTCGTCACCTCGCCGGCCTTTGCGGCGCTCGGGCCGGCGCTCGCCGAGCGCGGATTGAGCTTTGCCGACAGCGACACGCCGACGGGCGTGCTGCTGCCGGATGGACGCCATGCGGTGCTATCGAAGGACCGCGCGCGCAACGTCGCCGCCTTCGACGCGCTGGCGGACGGCGACGGCCAGGCCTTCGAGGCCGAGATGCAGCGCTTCGGCGGCAATGCCGGTTTCGTCTTCGGCCTGCTCGGCGGGTCGCTGTGGTCGGGCGCGACGCTCAAGCTGGTCGCGCGCGAGGGCTGGCGCCGGGGCCTGCGCGGGCTCGCCAGCTTCTTCGGCGAGGCGCTCGCCTCGGGACGCGCCCATCTCGAGACGCGCTATCGCTCGGAGGTGATGCAGGCGCTGTTCGCGCCGTGGGTGCTGCACTGCGGGCTCGGCACCGAAAGTGCCTATGGTGGCGAGATGGTCAAGGTTATCGGCTTTGCGCTGGAGGCGGCGGGCGCGCCCATCGTTCAAGGCGGCGCGCAGAAGGCGCTCGATGCCTTCGAGAAGCTGATCACGGATCAGGGCGGCAGCATCCGCACCGGCGCCGATGTCGAGCGCGTCGAACTCGACGGCCAGGGCAGGGCGCGCGGCGTGCGGTTGAACGACGGCAGCCGGCTGTCGGCGAACAAGGGCGTGATCTGTTCGGTGACGCCCGGCCAACTCTACGAGCGCCTGTTGAAGGACCGGCCCTTGCCGGCCGAGGTCGGCGAGGGTCTCAAGACCTTCCGCTACGGCAAGGGCGACATGCAGATGCACTACGCGCTGTCGGCGCCGCCGCGCTGGAAGTCACCCGAACTCGGCAAGGTCGCATTGGTGCATCTCACGCCGGGCCTCGACGGGGTGTCGCGCGCCAGCAACGAGTGCGAGCGCGGGCTGCTGCCGGCGGTGCCGACGATCTGCGTCGGCCAGCCGACCGCGCTCGATCCCTCGCGCGCGCCGGACGGCAAGGCCATCCTGTGGCTGCAGTTGCCGGAAGCGCCGCGCCACATCAAAGGCGATGCGGCGGACGAAATCCCTGCGCCCACCGACGGCCGGTGGACCGAGGCGATCCGCGAGCAATACGCCGACCGTGTCGAGGCCATCCTGGCCTCTCATATCGAGGGCTTCCGCGATACTGTGATCGCGCGCCGCGCCTATTCGCCCGCCGATCTCGAAGCTATGAACATGAACCTCGTGGGCGGCGACCCTTACGGCGGCTTCTGCGGCCTCGACCAGTTCTTCATCTGGCGGCCGTTCAAGTCGTCGGTCAATCACCGCACCCACGTGCCGGGCCTTTATCACATCGGCGCCTCGACCCATCCGGGCCCCGGCCTCGGCGGCGGCTCCGGTTTTCTGCTGGCGCAAGCCCTCGGCTGAGCGCGGCGCCGTCGCGACGACAGATGCCGCAATGCGGCAACGGGGTGAGCGGACGCTGCCGCGTTTTCGTGCGCCGTGCCGCGAAAAATGGCTCAAGAATGGCCTTGGCGGCCTCCGGCATTTCCTTTACACTTAAAATATTCGGCGGTCGCGTATGAGGCCGCGCGCGGCGCCGCAGTCCATATCGGTTCATAAGCAGCGAAAACGCAGCGTTAAGGGGAGCTCATCGATGTACAACCCAACCCGTCGTGAAACGCTTGCGCTTGGCGCGGGCGCATTCATCGCCAGTCTGATCGGACCGCGTGGCGCGCCCCAAGCCGCCGCCAAGGGCGATACGTTGACGATTGCCTACAACGTCAATCTGCCGGCTTTTGATCCGACAACCGGACCGTCATCGGTCAATCCGACCATCCAGGCGATCTATCGTTCCATTTTCGACCAATATATCGGCCAGAAGCCCGATCTCTCCTTCGAGCCCGGCCTGCTCACGGCCTGGGGCTGGAACGACGACAAGACCAAGGTCTGGATGGACGTGCGCGAGGGCGTGAAGTGGCACGACGGCTCGCCGCTCACGCCGGAAGACGTCGCATGGTCAATCCAACGCGCCGGCAATCCCAAAAGCGGCAACCCGGTCGCCTTCATCTGGGCGAACCTCCAAAATTTCAAGATCGACGGCAAGCGCATTACCGCCGACGCCAAACATTACGATCCGGTGCTGTACAAATGGATGGCGTTTCTGACCGGCTACGTGATGCCCAAGGCCTATTACACCAAGGTCGGCGCCGACGGGTTCGAGAAGAAGCCGATCGGTACCGGGCCCTACATGGTTGACGAATATCAGGGCAACGCCTTCCTGCGGCTCAAGGCCAACCCGCATTACTGGGGCGGTGAACCGGCGTTCAAGACCGTGGTGTTCAAATTCGTCACTGATCCCACAAGCCGCGTCGCCGAAATCGAAAGCGGCTCTTCCGATCTGACGCTCGATATTCCGTACGACGATTTCGACCGGCTCAAAAAGAAAAAGGGCCTCTCCGGCGTCGCGACGCCGGTCAGCAACATCGGCATGATCTTCATCAATTCCAAATACCGCAAGGAATTGACCAAGGACGTTCGGCTCGCCGCCTGCCATGCCATCGACAAGAAGGCCATCATCAAGCACCTGCTGCGCGGCTACGGCGTGCCGCTCGATACCCTCGATGCGCCGGATTACGAGGCCTACGATCCGAACATCAAGGTGCCCTACGATCTCAAGAAGGCGCGCGCCTTGATGAAGGCGGCAGGCCACGGCCCGGACAATCCGGTCAAGACGACCATCCAGACCACGCGCGGTTACATGCCGAAGGACTACGAGATGATCCAGGCGATCGTCGGTATGTGGCGCAAGATCGGCATCGAAGCCGAAATCGAGGTCTACGAGGTCGCCAAGCATTTCGAGCTGCGTTACAAGCACGACCTGGCGCCGTTTGCTTTCTACAACTGGGGCAACGCCATCGGCGATCCGACCACCTCGACCGGCTTTGCCATGTTCGGCCCGCAGCCCAATTCGAGCTGGAAGACCAAGGACGTCGACGCCAAGATCGGCCCGCTCTGGGGCGAAAAGGACGAGAAGAAGCGCATCGCCGGCTGGAAAGCGGTCGACAAATATGTCGCGGAACAGGGCGACGTGATCCCGTTGCTGCAATACGTCCAGCCGGTCATCTTCAAGTCCGATCTCAAGGTGATCCCGAACAAATCGGGTGCGATGCAGCCGACGCTTGTATCGAAGAAGGCTTGAGTGAGAAGATGTGGACCGGGGCGGCCAATAAGCCCAGCTCAGCGCGCTGACGATGATCGCTTCGGTCCTGGTTAAACGTGTCGGCATGGCCATCGTGACGCTGTTCGGCGTCGCGGTGGTCGTGTTTTTGCTCATTCGGGTCGCCCCAGGCGATCCGTTGACCATGATGATCGGCCCCGGCGCCACCAAGGCCGATATTGCCGCGTTGCGGGCGCATTACGGCTTCGACAAGCCGTTGATCGCGCAATTCTTTATTTGGCTCTGGGGCGTGGTGCGCGGCGATTTCGGCGTATCGATCTCGCTGCACCGTAAGGTGCTCGAGCTGCTGGCCGACCGGCTGCCGGCCACCCTCGAACTCGCCACCGCGGCCTGCGCGATAGCCGTGCTCCTGGGTGGCGCGGCCGCCATCGCCGGCACCCTGTGGCGGCAGCGTGCCGGCGAAGCGGTGATCGACGCCGTTGATGGAACTCCTGCTGGCGGTCCCCGATTTCGTCTGGGCGCTCGCGTTCGTCCTGCTGTTTGGCGTGTTGTGGCCGCTGTTCCCGATGTCGGGGCGTATCGATCCCACGCTGGGCGTTCACTTCGTCACGCACTTCTATCTCCTCGAAAGCCTGCTCACGGGGCGCTTCGCCGTCGCCGGCGACATCTTCGCCCATATGGTGATGCCGGTGATGGCGCTGGCGCTGCCGCTCGCGGCGGTCCTCGCGCGCATCCTCAAAGAGGCGCTGAGCGAGGCGATGGTGCAGGATTACGTTCTGATCGCGCGGGTGAAGGGCATGTCCGAACCGCGGCTGGTGATCGGCGAGGCGCTGCGCAACGCGATCGGCCCGACCCTGGCGCTCACCGGCGTGCAGTTCACGTTTCTGATCGGCGGCACCGTCATCGTCGAACGCATCTTCGCGTATCCCGGCATCGGTTCGATGGCGATCGAGGCCGTGATCAACCGGGATTTTCCGCTGATCCAGGGGCTGGTGCTGGTGTTCGGGGCGCTCTTCATCCTCATCAACCTGGCGGTCGATCTCGCGGTGGTCGCCCTGAATCCGCGGTTGCGCCATGGCTGATGCAGTCGTCGCCACGCCGAATTCTGTGCATCGATCGCGACGCGGCAAGGTGCTGCGCGCGCTGTTGCGTCAGCCCAAGGTCGTGTTCGGTGGCGGCTTCATCCTGTTTCTGATCGCGCTGGCGATTTTCGCGCCCTATATCGCGCCGCACGATCCGCGGGCACAGGACCTGATGTCGGGCACGCTGCCGCCCATCGGCTTTAGCGGCCACGAGGCCGGCTATCTGTTCGGCACCGACGATCTTGGCCGCGATGTGCTGTCGCGGCTGATCTACGGCAGCCGCGTCGCGTTGACGGTCGCCTTCGTCGCCGCCACGCTGTCGGCGGTGTTCGGCACGTTGCTCGGCATGCTCGCCGGCTACTTCCGCGGCGTGACCGACGCGGTGGTTTCGCGCCTGGTCGAGATCTGGATGGCCTTTCCGCCGGTGCTGCTGGCGATCCTGGTGGTCGCCATCATGGGCACCGGCGTCATCTCGGTGATCGCGGCCATCGCCATCATCGACTGGACGCGGTTTGCCCGCGTGGTGCGCGCCGAAACCATGGCGCAAGGGCACACCGATTACGTCACCGCGGCGCGCACCCTCGGCTTCGGGCGTTGGCGAATCCTGTTCCGCGAAATCCTGCCCAATGTGGCGCCCATCCTGCTGGCCTTGTTGACGCTGGAGATGGGCATCGCGGTGATCGTCGAGGCGATCCTGTCCTTTGTCGGGCTGTCGGTGGCGTCCGGCACCCCGACCTGGGGCGGCATGATCGCGGAAGGACGTCAGATCATCTACCAGGGTTGGTGGGTGTTTGCCGCGCCGCTCGGCGCGCTGTTCGCCACCGTGCTCGCCTTCAACCAACTCGGCGATGGCTTGCGCCGCGCCCTCGACCCGGTGATGCAGCGATGACCGCGTCGCTTTTGTCCATCGCGCGCCTCAACGCGGCCCTCGACGGCGACGGCAAGACGCCGATCCTGCGCGACGTGTCGCTCGACGTCGGCCGCGGCGAGGTGCACGGCCTCGTCGGCGAGAGCGGCGCCGGCAAGTCGACCATTGCCAAGGCGGTGCTCGGCATTCTGCCGCACGGCATCCGCGTCACCGGCGGGGCCATCGCGCTGGAGGGCGACGATCTGCTCAACCTCGACGCCGGCACGCGGCGGCGTCGGCTGGGGGCCGAGGTCTCGCTGATCCCGCAGGATCCGCTGACCGCGCTCAACCCCGGTCGCCGGATCGAGGCGCAACTGACCGACGGTTTGCGCATCTGGCGCGGCGTGGGCGCGGCGGACGCGCGCAAGCGCGCGCTGACGTTGCTCGACGAGGTGCAGATGCGCGATCCCGAGCGGGTGATGCGCGCCTATCCGCATGAGCTGTCCGGCGGCATGCGCCAGCGCGTGCTGATCGCCGCCGCCTTCGCGCTCGAGCCGAAACTCGTGATTGCCGACGAACCGACCACGGCGCTCGACGTGACGGTGCAAAAACAGATTCTGCGGCTGATACGGTCGATGCAGGAACGGCACGGCACGAGCGTGGTCTTTGTCACCCACGATCTCGGCGTGGTCGCGCAGATCTGCGACCGCGCCACGCTGCTTTTCATGGGCAAGGTCATGGAGCAGGGGGCGGTGGCCGCGTTGTTGAAGGCGCCGCAGCATCCTTACACGCGCGCGCTGATGGAAGCCTGTCCGCGCTATGACGAGCCAGGCCGTGGCCTCGAGCCGGTGCCCGAAAGCGTGTTTGCCACCTGCCGGGCCGAGATCGCCGCTTTCGACCGGGAGGAGGCGGCGCATGGTTGATCCGCTCATCGACGCCCGTGGCGTGGTGGTGGCGTATGGCGGCCAGCGCGGTCCGTTCGGCCGGCGCCTGCCGTCGAAGCCCGTGCTGCACGGAATTGATCTGACGATTGGGCGCGGCGAAACCGTCGGCATCGTCGGCGAGTCCGGCTCGGGCAAAACCACCCTCGGCCGCGCCATGCTCGGCCTGGTGCCGCCCAGCAGCGGCAGCATCCGCTTCGATAACCAGGAGATCGCCGGCCTCGACGAGGCGGCCATGCGCCCGCTGCGCCGGCGCATGCAGATGATCTTCCAGGACCCGATGTCCTCGCTCAATCCGCGTCGCGCCATCCGGCACATTCTGGTGGATCCCCTGCTGCTGCATAAGGTGGTGAGCAGCCGCGTGGAGGCGGAAACGCGCGTGCGCGCGGTCCTCGACCGAGTCGGCCTGCCGGTCACGGCGCTCGATCGGTATCCGCATGAACTCTCCGGCGGTCAGCGCCAGCGGGTCGGCATCGCGCGCGCCGTGGTGCTGGCGCCTGATTTCGTGCTCGCCGACGAGATCGTTTCCGGGCTGGACGTGTCGACGCAGGCGCAAGTGCTGAAGCTGCTCGGCGAATTGAAGCGCGAGATGGGGCTGTCGATGGGCTTCATCAGCCACGACCTGTCGGTGGTGCGCGCGGTGTGCGACCGCGTCTACGTGCTGTCGGAGGGGCGTGTCGTGGAGGAGGGCCCGTGCGAGGCGGTCTTCGCGGCGCCGCGGGATCCCTATACGCGGACCTTGATCGACGCCATTCCGCTGCCGGTCATCGATCCGGACTGGCTGGCGCGCCAGCGCGCCTGAGGTGGCCGACATTGCGCTGAAATGATAGCGAAGGAAGGCTTCCGACCATGAGCAGCTACGACGCGATTGTCATCGGCGCCGGCCACAATGGCCTGGCGGCGGCGGTCCATCTCGCCGCCAAGGGCTGGAAGGTCGCTGCGGTCGAACAGGGGTCGGAAGCGGGCGGCGCGGTGAAGACCCGTGAGGTGACGCTGCCCGGCTTCAAGCACGATCTGTTCGCGATGAATCTGAGTATGTTCGCCGGCTCGCCCTTCTTCGCCGCCTATAAGGACCGTCTGTTCGCCAATGGCTTCGGCATCGCCGGGGCGAGCGATTGTTTTTCGAGCGTCTTTTCCGACGACACCTGGCTCGGCGTCAGCAGCGATCTCGACACCACGGTCAGCCGCATCGCCGCGCTGTCGGCGCACGATGCCGAAGTTTGGCGCAAAACGGTCGAAGATTTCGCCGGCGACGCGCCGCCGATCTTCGGCCTCCTCGGCGCGCCCATGCCGTCATGGGCGGCGGCCAGGATCGTATGGCGGGCCTATCGCGACAAGGGCGCCGCCTGGCTCGGCGATCTGGCCCGGCTGGTGCTCTCATCGCCGCGCGAATATCTCGATGCCCGTTTCGAGAACGATAAGCTCAAGGTGATGATGTCCGCCTGGGGCATGCACCTCGATTTCGCGCCCGATGTCGGCGGCGGGGCGCTGTTCCCCTATCTGGAATCCATGGCCAACCAAGCCTTCGGCATGGCGCTCGGCCAGGGCGGTGCCGCGAGCATGATCGACGCGCTGGTCGCCACGCTGAAGTCGCTCGGCGGTGAAGTGCATCTCGGCCGCGCCGTCGAGAAGATCGAAACCGCGGGCGACCGCGCCACCGGCGTGCGGCTGGCTGATGGCGAGGTCATGTCCGCGCGCCGCGCGGTCATCGCCAACGCCCATCCGAAGTTGGTGTTCGGCAAGCTGCTGGCCAAGGACCCGGCGCGCGCGGCGTTCGACGCCAAGGTGGATGGCTTTCGCGCCGGGCCCGGCACCATGATGATCCATCTGGCTCTGTCCGATCTGCCGGACTGGAAGGCGGGCGAGGACCTCAAACGCTTCGCTTACGTTCATCTGGCGCCGGACTTCGAAATGATGAGCGTGGCCTATGCGCAGGCTGGCGCCGGTCTGCTGCCGCGGGAGCCGGTGCTGGTGGTCGGTCAGCCGACGACGGTCGATCCCTCGCGCGCGCCGGACGGCAAGCACGTGCTGTGGGTGCAGGTGCGCGTGCTGCCCGCCACCATCCGCGGCGATGCCGCGGGCGAGATCGCCGCCACCCATTGGGACGAGGCCAAGGAGCCTTACGCCGCGCGCGTGCTTGGCCTGCTCGAGCGCTATGCGCCCGGCCTGTCGGGCAAGATCCTCGGCCAGGCGGTATTCACGCCGCTCGACATCGAGCGCGAGAACCCGAACCTGATCGGCGGCGACAACCTGTCCGGCAGTCACCATCTCGATCAGAACTTCATCTTCCGCCCGGTGTTCGGCTGGTCGCGCTACAAGACGCCGGTGAAGTCGCTCTACCTGTGCGGCGCATCGACGTGGCCCGGCGCCGGTACCGGCGCCGGTTCGGGCTTCATGGTGGCCAAGATGCTGGCGGGTGCGCCGTAGACACGACGCCCGCGTCGGTCATCGTTGGGCGTTGGCGGCAGCCGCGCGTTCGATATTGGTCTCGTACTGAGCCTTGCCGGAAAGGTATTGCTTGGGCCAGGGCACGTTCTTGACCCCGATCTTGGCCGCTTCGTGCAGTGTCCAGGCCGGATCTGCAAGATGCGGCCGCGCCAGCGCACACAGGTCGGCGCGGCCGGCGGCGATAATCGAATTGGCGTGGTCGGCTTCCGAAATGGCGCCGACCGCGATGGTGGCGACGCCGATCTCGTTGCGGATCTTGTCGGAAAACGGCGTCTGGAACAGGCGGCCGTAGACCGGCTTCTCCGCCTTCGACACCTGGCCGGAGGAGCAGTCGATCAGGTCAGCGCCGGCGCGCTTGAACATGTCGGCGAAGATGGCGGCGTCCTCCGGCGTGTTGCCGTCTTCGGTCCAGTCGTGACAAGAGAGCCGCACCGACATCGGCTTGTCTTCCGGCCAGACCTCGCGCACCGCGGCGAACACTTCGAGCGGATAGCGGGCGCGATTCTCATGGCTGCCGCCATATTCGTCCGTGCGCTGGTTGGTCAGCGGCGACAGGAACGCCGACAGCAGATAGCCGTGGGCGCAGTGCAATTCGAGCACGTCGAAGCCGATGGCGGTGGCCCGCTTGGCAGCGGCGACGAAATCAGCCTTTACCCGGTCCATGTCGTCGCGGGTCATGGCGTGAGCGTTGGCGCCGTGTGGCAGGTAGGAGCCGTCCGACGCGGAGATCAGCGGCCAGTTGCCCTGTTCGAGCGGCTCGTCGATGCCTTCCCAGGCGCGGCGCGTCGAGCCCTTGCGGCCGGCATGGCCGAGCTGCAGGCCGGCCTTGGCCGGCGTGGTGTGGATGAAGTCGACGATGCGTTGCCAGGCCGCGGCCTGCTCATCGTTCCACAAGCCCAGGCAGCCCGGGGTGATGCGCGCGTCCGGCGAGGTGCAGGTCATCTCGCCGAACACCAGCCCGGCGCCGCCGAGCGCGCGGGCGCCCAGATGCACCATGTGGAAATCGTTAGGCACGCCGTCGGTTGCCGAATACATCGCCATCGGCGACATGACGATGCGGTTCGGCAGCGTCACGCCGCGGATGCGGTAGGGCGTGAGCATCGGCGGCGTCGGCCGCGTATCCGCTTCGACATTGAGGCCGCTGCGCTGCGCGAACCAGCGCTCGTATCCTTCCAGCCACTTCGGATCGCGCAGCCGCAGGTTCTCGTGGCTGATGCGTTGCGAGCGCGTAAGCAGCGAATACATGAACTGCTCGGGTTCGAGCGTGTCGGCATAGCGCTCGCCGACCACCTCGAACCATTCCATGGCGTTGCGCGCGGCGTTCTGGATGCGCGCGACGTCGACGCGGCGGACTTCTTCGTAGGCCGCCAGCACCTGAGGGATATTGTCGGCGGTGTGGCCGACGAGGTTGAACTGTCGGGTGAGTTCGATGGCGTCTTCCAGCGCGAGCTTGGTGCCGGAACCGATGGCGAAATGCGCGGTGTGGGCGGCGTCGCCCATCAGCACCACGTGGCTCTTGCCATTGAAATGGCTCCACTTGCCGCAGATCAGCCGGTTGAAGTTGAGCCAAGCCGAGCCGCGGAGATGGCGCGCGTTGGTCATCAGCTTCTCGCCGCCGAGCACGTCCGCGAACAGCTTCTCGCAGAACGCGATCGACCGGTCCTGGCCGGCCTTGTCCAGGCCGTGCGCGGCGAGGGTGTCGTCGGTGGTCTCGACGATGAAGGTCGAGGTGGTCTCGTCAAACTTGTAGATGTGCGCCTGGAACCAGCCGTGCTCGGTGCGCTGGAAGTCGAAGGTGAAGGCGTCGAAATTCTTCTCGGTGCCGAGCCAGATAAAGCGGTTGGGCCGCACCACCAGGTCGGGCTCGAAGGCCGCCTCGTAGCGGTTTCGTAGCCTGGAATTGATGCCGTCGGACGCGATGACCAGGTCGGCGTCGGGGAAGTCGAGGTCGCTGTCGACCTCACGGTCGAATACGAGCTCGACGCCGAGCTCTTCGCAGCGCGCCTGCAGGATGTTGAGCAAGCGCTTGCGGCCGATGCCGACGAAGCCGTGGCCGGTGGTGCGCATGCGCCGGCCCTTGATCAGCACCTCGATGTCGTCCCAGTGGTTGAAGGCGACCTCGATCTCCTGTGCCGTCTTGCCGTCCCATGCGCGCATGTTATCCATGGTGGCGTCGGAAAACACCACGCCCCAGCCGAACGTGTCGTAGGGGTGGTTGCGCTCCACCACCGAGACCTGGTGCCCGGGATGGGCCTTCTTCATCAGAAGGCCGAAATAGAGGCCCGCCGGGCCGCCGCCGACACAGACAATGCGCATCTTCGTTGTCCCGTTCCTTGGAGAGCGCCGATTGCCTAAGGCGACCAGTCCGGCGCCGTCAGGCGCCGTTTGCCGTCCGCCGTCTTGCTCACACCGGGCGCGTCGCGGTCGAGCTTGTCCCAGAGCTGGCAGGTGACCTGCTTGTGCTTCTGGTCGAGGCCTTCGCAGTAGTTGGTAAACTCGCACAAGCGGACTTCGTCGCCGCGGCCGAGCGCGTATTTGCGGAAGACGTCCGGGTCGGCGAGCGACTGCCGTGCCGCGCCGACGATGTCGCAGACGCCGTCGGCCAGCATCGCTTCCGCCATCTCGAAATTGTGCACCCCGCCGGCGCAGACGATCGGCGTGACGAAGCCGGCGGCGCCCACCGCCGCGCGGATCGCCGCCGTCGCGTCGGCGTTGCGGCCGAAGGGCCCGCGCGCGTCGGAGATGTATTGCGGCATACACTCGTAGCCGCTGCGTCCGGTATAAGGATAGGCGGCCCAGCCGACGCCGGGCTGCTTGGCGTCGTCGAATTTGCCCCCGCGCGAGGTGGAGAGGAAATCCATGCCGGCGCGGGCGAAGGCTTCGCCGAAGAAGACCGCGTCATCGACTGTGTTGCCGCCCTCGATGCATTCGTCGGCCAGGAACCGGCAGCCGACGACGCACTCGTCGCCGACCCGCTCGCGGACGGCCCCATAGACCTCGAGCGGTAGCCGCACCCGGTTTTTGCGGGCGCCGCCGTAGCCGTCGTCGCGCGTGTTGGTTTGCGAAAGGAACGAGGCCATGGTGTAGGCATGCGCATAGTGCAGCTCGACGCCGTCGAAGCCGGCTTGCTTGGCCCGCGCGGCCGCGTCTGCGAACAGCGACGGCAGCATGGCGGGCAGGGTGCGGATGTGGTCGAGGTGCGTGTCGGTGACGCGCTCGCGGTAACCGAAGTCGAGCGCTTCCAGCTCGGTGGGGCTAAGCACCTGCGCCAGCTCGTCGTGGCTCATATCCAAGAGCCGCGCGCGTACGTCGTCGTCGCTCAAGCCCTTGTTGCCGAGCGTCGCGCGGTGCTGATCGGTGATGGCGAGGAAGCGTTGCAGGAATTTCTTGGGATCGGGCCGGCGTCGAATGGCGAGGAAATCGATGAGCTGGATGAACAGCCGGGTTTCGCCGCCGCTCGCCGCGCGCACGGCGTCGACCAGCTTCTTCAGGCCGGGAATGTAGCGGTCGTGGCCGATGCGGAGCAGAGGGCCGCTGGGGATATCCCTGATGCCGGTTGCTTCGACCACGATGGCGCCGGGGCGGCCGCGCGCGAAGCGCTCGTACCAGGCAATCACCTCGTCGGTGACCAGGCCGTCGTCGGAAGCGCGCCACGGCACCATGGCGGGCACCCAGGTACGCTGTTCGAGCGTGACCGGCCCGACGTGGACGGGTGAAAACAGCCGCGACGCCTCCGCTTCCGCGCGGGTTGGAATGCGCCCGCGGCTGGCCGAATAGCGGATGCGTTCAGGCGGTCGCCACATGTCGATGAAGTCTAGGTGCCGGGGAAATTATTTCAAGTATAAAATAATTTTCATTGCCGGGCTTTTGGCGTATGGTGCTTGTGTCGGCGGGCGGACAGAGGCTTCGCGTGGCGCGACATCATCGTGATACCCCCGAGTCTTCAACGGGTTGCTTGAACCCTATAATATTTATGCCTAAAGTAAATCGAACCTGGCGGCGGGGCCGCCCCAAAGGCGGCGGAGCGGCATGGATGGCCTGAGCGGACGGCACGCATTGGTCACCGGTGGCGGCCGCGGCATCGGCCGCGCCGTCGCGGCGGGGCTGACCGCGGGCGGGGCGCAAGTCACCGTCACGGGCCGCAGCGAGGCGCCGCTGCGCGAAGCTGTGGCGGCGGGCGACGCGGCCGGCTTTTTCATCGCCGATGTTACCGACGCCGGTGCCCTTGGCGGTGGTATCGACGAGGCCGTCGCCGCGCGGGGGCCGATCGACATCTTGGTCGCCAATGCCGGCGGCGCCGAGACGGCTCCCTTTGCCAAGAGCGACGCCGATACCTTCCGCCGCATGATCGACCTCAACCTCATGGGCACCGTGAACGCCGCGCGCGCCGTTATTGGCGGCATGTCGGAGCGCAAGTTTGGGCGAATCGTCGCGGTGGCCTCGACCGCCGGGCTCAAGGGCTACGGTTATGTGTCGGCCTATTGTGCTGCCAAGCACGCGGTGGTCGGGCTGGTGCGCTCGCTGGCGCTGGAGGTGGCCAAGAGCGGCGTGACCGTGAACGCCGTGTGCCCGGGCTTCACCGACACCGAGTTGATGCGCGAGAGCATCGCGCGCATCGTTGAAAAGACCGGCCGCTCGGAACAGGCGGCGCTTGACGAATTTACCAAGCAAAATCCGCTGGGACGTCTGATCGCGCCTGAAGAAGTGGCGGCAACCGTTGCGTTCCTGTGTTCCGCCGCCGCGAGCGGTATTACCGGTGCGACGCTGACGGTCGCAGGCGGAGAGGTTTGAGCCGATGAATGAAAGGATCGAATTGCCGCTCGATGCCGAAACCAAGGTGATCGAGCGGCCCAACGATCACAAGGACGAATTGCGCCTGTGGCTGCGGCTGTTCAGCTGTAAGATCCTGGTCGAGAACGAAATCCGCCGCCGTCTGCGCGACAAATTCGATATCACGCTGCCACGCTTCGACCTGATGGCGCAGCTCGATAAGGCGCCGGCCGGCATGAAGCTCGGCGAGCTGTCGCAGCGGCTGATGGTGTCGAACGGCAACATCACCGGCCTGGTCGACCGGCTGGTGGCGCAAGGTCTGCTTGACCGCAGGCCCGCGCCGAACGACCGCCGGGCGCAATTGGTCAGGTTGACGGCGGAAGGCCGTCGTAGCTTTCGGGTCATGGCTGCATCGCACGAAGACTGGATCGCCGAGATTTTCGCGGACCTCAGCGCCGGCGACCGGGCCACGCTGATGCGCCTGCTCGGCAAAGCGAAAGCATGGGCACACAAGGCCATCGCGAATGGAGCGCCGGCGTGACCGCCGGCCGATTGCGTTGCACGTGGATTCGCGGGCGATCGACTTCGTCACGCCCCTTTCGCTCACAGATATACGGTTGTAACGGCACCGGACTCATAGGATTGTGGCGCGCCGCCTGACGAATCGTTGTCCGGTTGCGCCTGATGGAGGCCCTTTTGACGCAGACGCTGCGAAATCCGCCTGCCGCATCGAGCGGCCATACCGTGCTGCTGCCGGAGGGTTGGCCGCGGCCGCGCGGCTACGTCAACGGCATCCTGGCGCGTGGCGAGACGATCTATCTCGGCGGCATCATCGGTTGGGATACCGAAGAACGGTTCCCAGACGGCTTCGTCGCGCAGGTGCGGCAGACTCTGAGCAATATCGTTGCCGTACTGCGCTCGGGTGGCGCAGAGCCCGCGCACATCGTGCGCATGACCTGGTACGTCGTCGACATGGAGACGTACCGCAACTCGCTGGCGGAGCTCGGAGCCGTTTATCGGGAGGTGATCGGCCGCCACTACCCCGCGATGGCTCTGGTCGAGGTCAAGAGCTTGGTGGAGCCCGAGGCGCTGGTCGAGATCGAGGCGACGGCGGTGATCCCGCGCCCATGAGCGCGCACCCATGAGCGCGCGCGGCACGCGCGTTCGAGTTCGGCCCGGCCCTATTCCCAATCCCTAACATTGCAACTGCGTTTTGAGTTGATCTCTGAATTCATGGGCGACCATGAATCGGAGGGTCATGGATGGCAGGAGCATCGATCGAAACGACGCTGGAAGCGTGGGCGTTGTCGCTGCGGGATGTAAAGGCGCGGATACGCCCGTTGTTCACGCAGGAACGGGTCGTGTCGTCGGCCAGCCAGTTTCTGGACGGTTTGTTGGGTAACGAGCCGCGCAAGACGGGCTGGATGCGGGCGGAAGCGGCGGGTGAAGCTGGCCCGTGGCGCCAGCAGGCGATATTGGGCCGCGGTCGGTGGGACGCCGATGCCTTGCGTGACATCGTGCGTGACTACGCACTGAAAACGCTGGTCGCTGATGAGGCGGTTCTGGTCATAGATGAGACGGGATTTTTGAAGCAGGGCAAGGCCTCGTGCGGCGTGGCGCGGCAATACACGGGCTCGGCGGGCAAGATCACCAACTGCCAGATTGGCGTGTTCGCCGCCTATGTCTCGCGTCACGGTCATGCCTTCATAGACCGGGCGCTGTATCTGCCGAAAGAGTGGACGGACAATCGCAAGCGCCTGAAGGCGGCGCATGTGCCGGAAGACGTGGACGCGCGGCATGCTCATCCGCCGCCATATCGCCGAACGAAAACGCAATTGTAATGCTAGTGGAGCGAATTTGACATTTGATACCCACTTGCAGCGGGTCGCTCATCACATGTCAAATTCAAAGCTCTACTAGAATCGAATAGTTGCTAGTGGTCCTTTGATTCCGACATTTGCTCCGGAGCTTGCTGGAGCAGGAAGTAAATGTCGGAACCGGACCACTAGCAGCAGCGCGCCGGACCGCCGCGCGCTTTGGCTTCCTGCACGGGCGGGCAGGGCACCGTGCCGTAGGAGCAGAACACGCAGCAGTCGCCCGGCTTGGGCTTCAGCCGCGCGCCGCAGCCGCTGCAGACGTAGAAGAACTGGCAGGCGTCGGTGGGCATGTGCTCAAGCTTCTGCGTACCGCAGTGCGGGCAGGTGATCACCGATTCGTCCATGACGGAACCGGCGCTGGATGCGCTAGCTTCATTCATGGCGGCATCCTAGGGCAGATCGCGTGAGGCCGCCAGGAGCGCTACGGGAACCTGTCGATGGCGGGGTTGCGTCACGGCACATAGACGTTAGCCTCGCCACGAACGAACCGAGGACGCATGGCTGAAGCGAATACCGCCGACGTGACGCAAGCGGATCCGACGCGCGAAAGCGCCATCCGCAGTGCGTTCCGGCTCGAATATCTGACGCTCGGCTGGATGACAGTTGAAGCCGCGGTCGGCATCGGCGCCGGCCTCGCGGCCGGCAGCCTGGCGCTGACCGCCTTCGGCGCCGACAGCCTGATCGAGTTGGCCTCGGCCGGCGTGCTGCTGTGGCGGCTGACGGTCGAACTCCGCCACGGGCGGCAGTTCGCCGAAAGCGCCGAACGCCTGGCGGCGCGCATCGGCGGCGCGCTGCTCGCGGCGCTCGCGCTCTACGTGGTGACGAGCGCCGGCTTCAAGCTGTGGCTCGGCCGCGGCGCGGAATTTTCGCCCGCCGGTCTGGCGCTGACCGTGGTCGCCATCCCGCTCATGTATTGGCTGGCGCGGCGCAAGCTGCGGATGGCCGACGCCATCGGCAGCCGAGCGTTGCGCGCGGACGCGGTCGAGAGCATCACCTGCGGCTGGCTTGCCTTCGTCGTCGTCGCAGCCCTAATCGCCGAGGCGTTAATCGGCGCCTGGTGGATCGACCCGGTGGCGTCGCTGGCGATCGTTTGGTTCCTGGTGCGCGAGGCGCGCGAAGCCTGGAGCGGCGAAGATTGCTGCGACGACGACTGACGGCCTCGTTCAGCGATAGACGTAGACGATGCGCCGCGTTTGCGGCTGCACCAGCACCGGCGTCCGGTTGACGTAGGCGTAGTCGTAATCGGACTGCGGCACCGGCTGCAGCGCGACGTTCTCCGGCAGGCCGGCGCCGACCGCCACGCTGCCGTTGAGATAGACCGTCTCGGCGGGGTGCGCGATCACGTAAGTGTGCACGGTCGGCGGCGGATTGACCATGTACTGCGTGGTGGCGGCCTGCGGGCTTTCGATCAGCGTACCGGTGGTGACAGGCGGCGTCGCGCTGCCGATCGTTTCAACGGTCGTGGCGGCGGCGGGCTGCCGAAAGGTGGTAGCGACCGGCTGCCGATAGGTGACGAGGGGCACATTGGCGCGCGTGGGGTTCTGGGCGATCACCAGCGGGCGGCCCGCAACGCGCGTCGTCAGGTACTTCGAGTAGGTCCAGCCGGTCTTGCCGCGATAGCTTACCTGGCACCACAGGCTGCCCTGGATGCAGCCGGTCATGGTGGCATGGTCGTTCGTTCCGATGACCCCGACGATCGCGTATTGCGGGCCCGGGCCGGAGCGGATGTGGACCGGCGTCGTCGCGGTCGCCACAGTTGCCGCGTAAGCGGAACCGGACAGGGCGCCGGCGGCCGCGAGCGCGGCGAGAGAGATCACACTTGTGATGCGCATGTCGTTCTCCTTCACATGCATTGCGATGACAAGCGCGTAACGTGCGCGCGCATGGCGCGTTCCGGGAACAGCCATCACGAAGTGTGAGTAAGCCGCACGCGCGGGTTCCAGCCCGTCCCGCCAATGGCGGGCGCTAGAAAATGGAGTCGCCCGCAACCAAGCCGATGATCAGGAACAGCACGAAGACCGCGAGGAAGATGAAGAACAGCCACTTGGCGACGGTCGCCGCCCCCGCCGCGATGCCGGTAAATCCGAACAGCGCCGCGACGATCGCGACGATGAGGAATATGAGAGCTCATTTCAGCATCGTGTCACCTCCGCCATGAAAATGGCGCGGCGGCGGCGAGGTTCCATGTCTTGGCGAGGTGCTGGCGGCGTGGCTTTAGTCCGCGCGGCGGAAGCGGCTGAACTGAAAGCGTTGCACCGCGCCGCCTGGCGTATGGTGTTCGTGGGGGCGGTTTTCGATGAGTTCGAACGCCGGGCCGAACAAGGCGGCGAGGCTGGCGGCGTCATGGCGCACGACGGGCAGGCCGCTGCAGCGCTCGGGGCCGTCCGGCGCGAAGGTCGCAATGATAACATGACCGCCGGGCTTGACGGCGTCCGTCACGCGTTCCGCGTAGGCGGTTTGCGCTTGCGCGTCGGTGAGGAAGTGCAGCGCGGCGCGGTCGTGCCATACGTCGTAGTGCCGATCCGGCTGCCAGGTCGTAACGTCGGCGGCAACCCACTGCACCGAGGCGATGCGCGCGCCCAGCCGCGCCTTGGTCTTTTCCAGCGCCTCGGCCGAGAGGTCGAGTACGGCGAGGTCGCGGAAGCCTTCGTCGAGGAGGGCATCGACCAGCCGCGCGGCACCGCCGCCGATATCGATGATGGCGGCACCAGGTCCCACGCCGGTCGCGTGGATGAAATCGAGCGAGACGCTCGGCACCGCCTCGAACCAGCTCACCGCCTGCTCGTCCTTGCTGGTATAGACGTGTTGCCAGTGCGCCTGCCGGTCGAAAGCCGTCTCGGAAGCGGTCATTGGATGAGGACCCATCGCGGATGACATCGTGCCGTCAGGCTTGGTACTTTGGGCGGGCGCGGTCAAGGCGCGCGACGATGGAAATGAGACAGGTTTAAGCAATGGCCAACGATCCGCCCACCTTTGCGCTGCCGCCAGGTTTCTTGGGCTTGGAAAACCATGACCGCAACGCGTCGATCGTTGTCGCCGGCGTGCCGCTCGATATCGGCACCAGCAACCGCGCCGGCGCCCGCTTCGGGCCGCGCGCCATCCGCGACGCCAGCCGCATGCTGGCCGACGGCGATCATCCCACAGCCTGGATCAACCCCGCCAAGATGGACATCGCCGACATCGGCGATTTCGCCATCGCGCTCGGCGACATCCCGCAGAGCCTGAAGCTGATCGAGGAGCAGGCGGCCGGGCTCAATCATCTGGTGGCGCTCGGCGGCGAGCACGGCATCACGCTGCCGCTGCTGCGTGCGCTGGCGAAGCGCACGGGGCCGCTCGCGCTCATCCAGTTCGACGCCCATGTCGACACCTGGCCGGAGAATTTCGGCCAAGTCTATTCGCACGGCGCGGTATTCTATCACGCGATCCAAGAAGGGCTTGTCGATCCGCGCCGCATGATCCAGATCGGCATCCGCTCGCCTATGCAGCGCGAGGTCTATGACTGGACGATTGCGCAGGGCGTCACCATCCTCAGCGCGCAGCACGTGCACGAGCAGGGGCCGCAGACGATCGCGGAGCGCATCCGCGCGGTGGTGGGCGAGGCGCCCTGTTATCTCACCTTCGATATCGACGCGCTCGATCCGGCTTTCGCGCCCGGCACCGGCACGCCGGAGATCGGCGGGCTGGCGTCCTGGCAGGCGCAAGCCATCCTGCGCAGGCTCAGTCGGTTTGCGCTTTGCCGGCATGGACGTGGTCGAGGTGGCGCCGGCTTATGACGTTGCCGAGATCACGGCGCTGGCGGGCGCCAGCATGGCCTACGAATATCTCGCGCTGGCCGCCGCCGTCATCTGAGTGCCAAATGCAGGGGTGAAAATACCGAAATTATTTGCACGAGGCATAAAATGTTTCCGTTGCCGACCAGCGTATTCCTCACCAAGGGCATCGGCGTGCATCGCTACCAACTCACCGCCTTCGAGCTGGCGCTGCGCGCCGCCGACATCGAGCAACAGAATTTGGTGTCGATCTCCTCGATCCTGCCGCCGCACTGCAAGCTGATCACGCGCGAGGAGGGTGTCGCCACCTTGCGGCCCGGCGAGATCACCTTTTCGGTGCTGGCGCGCGCCGAGGTCAACGAGCCCGGCCGCCTGGTCGCCGCCAGCATCGGCATCGCGCGGCCCGCCGACTCCGGCATGTACGGCTACATCGCCGAGCACCACGGCTTCGGCATGACCGCCGACGCAGAGCGGCGAGTACACCGAAGATCTCGCCGCCACCATGCTGGCGACCACGCTCGGCATCGAATTCGATCCGGGCGCGGCCTGGAACGAGCGCAAGAAGGTCTACGAGCACAGCCAGCTCATCGTCGAAAGCCGCTCGGTGACGGCGGCGGCCGCCGGCGCCGCCGACGGACAGTGGACCTGCGCGGTGGCGGCGGCGGTTTTCAGATTCTAGGCCACCTCTTGCTGCGCGGGTCGTTCTGCGTCGCCAAGCGGTAGCGCCTCTCCGAACCCATAGACGTCCATGCGCAGCACGCCATAAGTCGCACTGGCGTGCAGGCGTTGGGCGTGCGGATGCTCGCCGCCGGCGCCGAGCGCGACATAGAGCGGCAGCAGATGCTCTTCGGTCGGGTGGTTCCTGGCCGCATGGGGCGCGAGTCGGCGATAATCCACCAGATCGTCGAAACGCTCCTCGGCCAGCGCCGTGTCGAACCAGTCGGCAAAGCCGTTGACCCAATCCGGCGCCGGGTCGTTCGGGCCGTGGCCGCGGAACGCCGAGAGGTCATGGGTGAAGCTGCCGCTGCCGATGATGAGGACGCCTTCGCCGCGCAACGGAGCCAGCGCGCGGCCGAGGTGTAGATGGTATTCGGGACCGAGGTGAGGCTGCACCGAAAGCTGCAGCACCGGAATGTCGGCCGCCGGATAGATGAGCGACAGCGGCACCCAGGCGCCGTGATCGAGACCGCGTCTGTCATCGACGTCGCAAGCAAGCCCGGCCGCTTGCAGGCGCGCGGCAATATCGCGGGCCAACGCCGGCGCGCCCGGCGCCGGATAACGCAGCTCATAGAGCGCGCGCGGGAAGCCGTAGAAGTCGTGGATGGTCTCGTTCCAGGCGACCGCATTGACCGCCGGCCGCTCGGTTTCCCAATGCGCGGACGCGACCAGGATGGCTTTGGGCCGCGGCAGGTCGTGGCCGAGCCGGCTGAGGAAGGCGCGCGCCGGCGTGTCGGTGAGCGGCAGGGTGGGCGCGCCGTGGGAGAGGAACAGGCTGGGCAGGGTCATGGCAGGTCTCCGGGATGAGGTGAGGCCGCCCGGCGGCAGCCTCACCGGTTCGGTTCAACGGGAATGCGCGCCGGCGAGTTGCGCGGCGGCCGCCGTCTTAGGCGTAGGGCGCAGCGCATAGGCGCCGTCGCCGAGCAGCGCCTGAACGACGAGCGCGACGATCCAGAACGCCGGATATTCCCAGCCGCCGTGGGCGTCGGTGAAGAAGAAGCCGGCGGCGGCGTGCACGGTGACGATGGCGCCGAGCAGGATGGGCGTCAGCAGCAGCGCAACGACGCGCGTCCAGACACCGAGGATGAGCGCCACGCCGCCGAGCACTTCGCCGGTCATGACGAGATAGGCGAGCGCCGGCGGCAGGCCGAGGCTGGCGAAGAAGTGCGCCGTGCCGGCGGGGGTGAAGACGAAGATCTTGAGCGCGGCATGGGCGAGAAACAGGGCCCCCAAGGTGACGCGCAGCAGCAGCGCGGCGTAGGGGGCGGTGCGGGGGTCGGTCATGGTCCATCTCCTGGTTAGGGATGGCCGGATAGTATTCATTCATACTGGTGTGATAATTATGATATTTGTAATATAAGCTCACACCTAATAGAATGAGGTCGCGCCGTTGGACCGCTTCACCAGCCTGGAGGTTTTCGCCAAAGTCGCCGGCTACCGGCAGCCTGTCGGCTGCCGGCCGGGCGCTCGGCCTGTCCCAGACCATGGTGACCAAGCACGTGGCGGCGCTCGAGGCGCGCCTGGGCACCAAGCTGTTCCACCGCACCACCCGCCGGCTCTCGATCACCGAGGCCGGGCCGCCAGCTATCTCGAATTCCATCGAGCGCATCCTGGCCGAGCTGGAAGCGGCGGACAGCGCGGTCGCCGCCGACCGCTTCGAGCCGCGCGGCGTGCTGCGGCTGAACGCGCCGGTGTCGTTCGGCGCCTGGCAGATCGCGCCCCTGCTCGACGAATTCGCCCGCCGCCATCCGCGCCTGCGGGTCGAACTCGGCCTCAACGACCGGCTGGTCGATCTGGCCGAGGAAGGCTGGGACATGGCGGTGCGCATCGGCACGCTCGCCGACTCAAGCCTGATCGCGCGCCGCATCGCGCCATGCCGCAGCGTGGTCGCCGCGGCGCCGGCCTATCTTGCCGCGCACGGCACGCCGAAGACCGTGGCCGAGCTCGCGCAGCATAATTGTCTCGGCTACACGCTGGCGCGCTCGACCAGGGCCGGACAATGGGCCTTCGGCGAGCGCGGCGAAACGACGTCGCGATTGTCCGGCAACCTATCCGCCAACAACGGCGACGCCTTGCGCGCTGCCGCGGTCGCGGGGCAGGGGATCATCTACCAGCCGACCTTCGTCATCGCCGATGATCTCCGCGCCGGCACGCTGGTGGCGTTGCCGCTGGATAAGCCGACGCTGGAATTGGGCGGCATCTACGCGGTGTATCTGCCCGAACGCAATCCGCCGGCAAAGGTGCGAAGCCTTCATCGATTTTTTGGTCGAGCGTTTTGGCGGCGTGCCGCCGTGGGACCGCGATCTGTCGGCCGCCGTGGACACGCATTGAAATCGCCTTCGCTGGCGGGCGCCGCCACGCGTCACGCCCATCTGCCCGCCGGCTGGCGGCGCGGGCAATAATAAGCGGTGCGGTCCAGAGAACGCTTGTCGTTCTCGACGTCGGGCGGTTCCGGCATCGGCGTGAGCCCGCGTGGCACGAGTGAGGGCGCGCTGCATGGTGGCGTCGTCGCGCGCCGGTTTTCGATTCAATGCAAGCCGGAAGTGGGCGGAGCATGCCCGCCTTTACGGATGATCGTGGCCCGCCAGCACCGCGCGGGTGGTCTCGTCGGGGCCGATCTCTTCCGCGTTGTGGATGTCGAGCAACTCGGCTAGCCGCGTGCGCGCGCGGTTGACGCGCGACTTGATGGTGCCGACCGCGCAGCCGCAGATATTGGCCGCCTCCTCGTAGGAGAAGCCGGACGCGCCCACCAGCACCAGCGCCTCGCGCTGGTCGGCGGGCAGATTCGTCAACGCCTCGCGGAATTCGCGGAATTCGACCTGGCCGTACTGCTCCGGCTGCGACTTCAGCGTCTCGGCGTAGCGGCCTTCGCCGTCTTCCACCTCGCGCCGGCGCTTGCGGTATTCTGAGCGGAAATGGTTGCGCAGGATCGTGAAAAGCCATGCCGACATGTTGGTGCCGGGCTGGAAGGAGTCGATGTTGGCGAGCGCGCGCAGCAGCGTCTCCTGCACCAGGTCGTCGGCGCGGTCCACGTTCCCGCACAGCGAGATTGCGAACGCGCGGAGACTCGGCACCGTGGCGAGAACGGCATCGCGGACTGACTCGTCCATAGCCATTAGGGGCTGTCCTTATCCTTGTCGGCCTCGAGACGGTTCAGCAGGTCCGCGAACCGGTCGGGTACGCCCTGGCTCACGACGTCGTCGTACATGGCACGCAGTTGCTGACCGAGCCGCGACTGGACATCGCGGCTTAATTTTGCCGGCTTTGCATGCGGCTTGTTGCTGCGGGTCGATGCGGTTTCCATCGGATCGTCGGCCCCCGAGGGCTTACGCTCGTTCATTGTTCAATCCCAATCCCCTGCTCCCTGAACCGATGCCGGGCGCATCCCCCATGCGGCTG
Source organism: uncultured Pseudomonadota bacterium (assembly GCA_963829755.1). Lineage (GTDB taxonomy): Bacteria > Pseudomonadota > Alphaproteobacteria > Rhizobiales > Xanthobacteraceae > Pseudolabrys. Next base: position 661,548 of record CAWHJV010000016.1, read on the forward strand.
TTCAACCGAAACCCTTGGCCTGGCAGAAGGTTCCGGCGATTGGGAACTATTTTGAGGAACTTTTGCGGGCCGCCGGCGTTGGCGGTGCGATAGGCTGGACCGGGGCCGGCCCGGGCGAGGGCGCCCGGCGCCATCCGTGTTCTATTCGGGAGGGGATTCTTGTCGATATCTCAGACGGTTGGACAGCACTTGCCGTATCTGCGCCGCTACGCGCGGGCGCTTTCCGGCAGCCAGGCCTCGGGCGACGCCTACGTCGCGGCCACGCTGGAGGCCCTCGTCCAGGATCCCGAGGTGCTCGACAGCGACGCCTCGACGCGGGTCGCGCTCTACCGGCTGTTCACCAAGATCTGGAATTCGGTGGCGCTGAACGGACGTCCGGCGCCGGCGCCGCGACGGCGCCGAACCAGGCGGTGGAGCGCCATCTCGCCCAGATCGCCCCCAAGCCGCGGCAGGCTTTCCTGCTGGTGGCGCTGGAGGGCCTGTCGGAAGACGACGCGGCCAAGGTGCTGGACATCGACGTGCCGACACTGCGCCAGCTCGTGGAAGATTCCGGCCGCGAACTCGCCGAGGAAATCGCCACCGACGTGCTCATCATCGAGGACGAGACCTTCATCGCGCTCGACCTCGAAGGCCTGGTGGAAAGCCTCGGCCATCGCGTGCTGGGTGTCGCGCGCACCCACAAGGAGGCGGTGGCGCTCGCCAAGGCCAAGCCGCCGGGCATCATTCTCGCCGACATCCAGCTCGCCGACGGCTCGTCGGGACTGGACGCGGTCAACGAGATGCTGCGCACGTTCGAGGTGCCGGTGATCTTCATCACCGCCTATCCGGAGCGCTTCCTCACCGGCGAGCGGCCCGAACCCGCGTTCCTCATTGCCAAGCCGTTCCAGCCCGCGACGGTGTCGGCGGTACTGAGCCAGGCGCTGTTCTTCGAGCGCAACGCCAAGCGCAGCGAGCGGCGCGCGAGCTAGTGGAGCGAATTTGACATCTGATACCCGTTTGCGGCAATTCGCTCATCAAATGTCAAATTAAAAGCTCCACTGGACATTAATAATTGCCAGCGATCCTTTGCTTCCGACATTTACTCGGGAGCTTGCGGCAACGGGATGCAAATGTCGGAAGTGGACGACTAGCCGATCGTGGCGTGGACGATGGGTGAGGGGGGCACGGGCGTGACGCGATGGCGCAGGCGCTGCGCCCGGTTTGACGGAGCGTCCGATAAGCGGGTTTATTGGATGATAGGAAGCGAGTGCGGCCGGGCCTGAAGGAACTGACGCGGACCGCGCGGCCAATGTCGATCGGCTGGGCGCCATGACGCGCGATGAATCTCAGGCGGACGAGAGCGAGGTATCGCGCCTGCGCGCGGAGTGCCGCCGGCTGCAGGCCCAGGTCGACGCGCAAGGCTGGGAGCTCAGTCTGCTGCGCGCGCGCTTTGCCCGCTACCAGGCGGCGCTGCAGGGGTCGCACGTGACGGTGTTCACGCAGGACCTCGACCTGCGCTACACCTCGATCACCAATTCCATCTTGGACCGTTCCGTGGAGGAAGTGCTCGGCCGCACCGACCGCGACATTCTGCCGGCGGCGGTGTGCGCCCGCATCGTCGCCCTGAAACGCGAAGCCCTCGCGGAAGGCGAACCCAAGACGGCCGAAATCGCGATCGAGAACGGCCACGGCATCCACTGGTTCGACCTGCACATCGAGCCGTTGCGCAACGACGCCGGCGACATCGTCGGCCTGGCCGGCGCCACGGTGGACATGACCGAACGCAAGGAGGGCGAGGCGCATCTGCGGCTGCTGCTGCGCGAGCTGACGCATCGGTCGAAGAATCTGCTGGCGGTGATCCAGGCCATGGCGCGGCAGACCGCGCGCCACACCGGTTCGGTCGAGAGCTTCCTCGGCCGGTTCGGCGCCCGACTGCAGGCGCTTGCCGCCTCGCACGATATCCTGGTGCGCGAGAGCTGGTACGGCGCCGCGATCGACGAACTGGTCCGCTCGCAGCTTGCCGTGTATCTCGACCGCGAAGACCAACAGATCGTCATCGCCGGCCCGGCGGTGACGCTCAAGCCGGAGGCGGCGCAGGGCTTGGGGCTCGCGCTGCACGAATTGGCGGTGAATGCCGCCAAGTACGGGGCGCTGTCGGTGCCGGGCGGGCGGCTGTCGATCACCTGGAATCGGGGCGAGCAAGACGGCGTGCCGGCGCTCGCGCTCGACTGGCGGGAAGAAGCGGGGCCGCGCGTCAAGCCGCGGCGCCGCCGCGGCTTCGGCAGCATGGTGATCGAGCGCAATCTGGCGCACGCGCTCGAGGCCGAGGTGTCGCTCGAGTTCGATTCCGCGGGCGTGCACTGCCACGTGGTGATCCCGGCGAGTCAGCTGCAGGGCGCGCGCTGAGCGGCCGCGCTTGTTGACAATGATCAATGACAGGACGGGCGGTCCCGGGTCGATTGCCGCCATCGGCAATCGGTTCCGCAAGTGGAACTTCACGAAAAACGTCGCGTTGATCGGGCGACTTAACGACACGACGAAAGCAGGAGAAACAAACATGCACATGAACAAGATTTTGGGTGGGCTTGCGGGGATTGCGATGGCGGCGGTCATTGCGGTCGCGATGGCGCTGCCGACGCCGGCCAGGGCGCAGCCCGACCGCACCAAGATCGGCGTCTTGGCTTGCAACATTTCAGCCGGGATCGGCGCCATCATCGCGTCGAAGAAGACCGTGAGCTGCACGTTCACCCCGGCGCCGTCGGGGCCGAAAGAGGTCTACACCGGCTCCATTTCCAAGTTCGGGCTCGATATCGGCGGCACCACCGGCGGCCGCATGGTCTGGACCGTCTACGCGGCTTCCGATGCCGGCCATGGGGCGCTCGCCGGCGACTATGTCGGCGCGAGCGGCGAGGCGACGGTCGGCGTCGGCCTTGGCGCCAACGTGCTCGTGGGCGGCTCCAACCGCACCATCGCGCTGCAGCCGGTGTCGTTCCAGGGCCAGACCGGCCTCAACGTCGCGGTCGGCGTGACCGGGCTCACCTTGCGGGCGGCGCGCTGACGCCTTCACGCTTCAAGCTGCCGAGAACAAGAAGCGGCCGCCCATCGGGCGGCCGTTTTGATGCGCGGCGTCAGGAACCCGCGCCGTGCGAGGCGGCGACGCCCGGCGCCGTCGGCGCCGCCGGCGGCTGTGCCGTCGGCCCCTGCCACTGGCGCAAGCTGCCGCGGGCGTATTGCGCGACGAACTTGATCCAGCGGCGTGCCGCCCACGACAGTGACGGATCGGTCGAGAAGGCGCGCAGGCCGAAGGCCTTGTCGTGACAGAAGCCGTCGCAGGCGCGCTTTTCGGCGTCGTCGTAGAAGGCCGCGATCTTGTCGGCGCCCATGCCGGGCGTCGCCAGCCACTGCGGGATGTAGCCGTGGCAGAGCCGCTCGGCGTCCATCATGGCCTTGCGCGCGCCGGTGCCGGCGGCCGGGCACGAGGTCGCAAAGGCGTCGCCGATCAGCACCAGGCCCGCCTGGCGATGGCCGTGGCTGACATAGAGATCGACCGGGCGGATCTTGATGAAGCCCTCGACTTCGAAATCGCCCATGAGTTTACGCAGGCCCGGCATCAGCGCGTACAGCGTCTCCTGCGGCGCCGCGCGCAGGCTGCGCAGCCACGGATCGTTCATGTCGCGGTAGACGAAGAGGTTGGCGCGCATCGCCGAGCCGATCGGGAACAGCGTGATCAGCGCGGCCTTGTCCTGCGGGTGTTCGGCGTAATAGGTGAGCGCCGGGAAGTCGAAGGCACGGCGGCCGGCCGGCACGGCATTGAAACCGATGGTGACCGAATGGCACGGGCTGATGACTTCGCGCTCGAGCTTCAGTGAATCGCGCAAGCCCACGCTGAGCCCGTTCGCCAGCACGACGAGCCGCGCGGAGACTTCTTCGCCGGTCGAGAGCGCGACGGTCTGGCGCTCGGCGCCGGTCGTCAGCGCCGTGGCCTTGGCCTCGATCATCGGCACGTGCGGGGGAATTTCGCCGCGCACGGCGTTGACCAGCGGCGTATAGAAAATGCCCTGCTGGTCGCCCGGGCGCTTTTCCACCAGACGGCCAAAACGCGCGACCCACGACTCGCGGTCCGGCGTGGTCGCGCGCAGCACCGCGTCGGCGATTCCGGTCTTTTTCAGGATTTCGACCTGCGGCCCATCGAGCTTCTCGCAGCGGAAGTCTTCCGGATAGACTGGGTTCGGATCGATGACCACGGTGTCGATGTTCGCTTTGCCGAGCATGGCCGCGGTGAGCGAGCCCGCCAGTCCGCCGCCCACGATCGCTACGTCTGTCTTGCGCATGTCTCTTTCTCCGAGCACCCGGCTTTCGCTTTCGCCGGCCCTATTTCTTGCGATATTTTCGATAGGCGTTGAGATAGGCGGCCTTGGCGGCGCCGCGCGCGCGGAGGAACGCGCGTTGCAGGCGCGTGAGAAGATTGAAAACCGAGGAGCCGCCGGGCCGGGCGTCGAACCAAACGGTGGCGATGGCCTGGCGCTCGCGCCATGTGGCCATGAAGCTGCTTTCGTCGTAGGCGCAGGAGTTGACGCGGGCGATGCTGGGGTCGGCCAGGAAGGACGCGGTGTAATCCTCGAGCAGCAGCATCCCGGGCGAGTATTCGCTTTGCGTCTCGTCGTAGGCCGTTTTCCAGGTGAAGGCGGTCGTTCCCGCGCGCAGCACGATCTGCATGCTGACCGGCTTGCCGTCGAGCGTGAGGGCGTGGATGGCGGCCTCGCCGCGCGGCGCCAGCCCCGCGATCATCGCGCGCGTGAAGGCGGCGTCCGCCGGATCGTTGGCGAGCGCGCTGCCCTGGCGGCCCTTCCAGCCGGCGGCTTCGAGCGCGAGAAAGTCCTCGAGCCCGCGTTCTACGTCGACGGATGCGGTCATGATCCGGTAGCCAAGCACGCCTTTTTCGCCGAGCCGGCGGCGGGACTGGCGCAGCTTCTTGCGGCTGCCGCTCGACAGCGCCTGTTCCAGATAGCGTTTGCCGTCGAGTTCGGAGGCGAGCATCGGGCGCAGCGCCCGCGCCAGCACGCATGGCCGGCTGCCGCGCAGCGCCAGCACCCGGATGAGCGCCTGCATGGTGGCGCCCTCGGCGGTCATGGCGTCGAGCGCGACGAAATTCGGCAGCTTGGGATCGTTGGCGATCGCCGTCAGCATCGCCTCGAGCGTGGGCTCGAGCGCGTCGCGGTCGATCACGGGCGTGGCGAGATAGCCGTGCGCCATGGCGGGCGCCGCCAGCACCGCGAGCGGCAGCACCGATTGCGACGGCCGGCGTATCGAAAAAGCCCAGACGCCGGCGAGCTGGCGCGCGCCGTCGCGCGCGAGCCAGGCCAGCAGCGCGACGCGGCAGCCCGGGCCGGTTTCGCCCGCAAGCTTCACGACCAGCGGATTCATGAAAACGTTGGGGGTGTCGGCACGCGCGACGAGGGCCTCCCACTCGGCCTGCAGGTCGGCGAGCCGCGCGCCGCTTGCGACCTCGACCGTGATGTCGGTGGCCCGCGGCACATGCACGCGCCGCGCGCTGCGCATGCTGGCGACGGCGAGAGCATTGGGTTCGGCCACGTCGAAGGCCAGGCCGGCAACCGCGCCCGCAGAAAGGACTTCTTGTGACAACAAACTGCCTCCCGGGCCGTCAGTACTGGCCGTCTCTCCGTTGGCCCGGTGATACGCGAAAATCATTTCACTTCCGGTTATGGGAACCCGAATTTTCAGCGATTTCGCTACGGACCGGTAAGGTTAATCCCGGCAATCGAAATCAATGTCCGTGGGCGATGGCGAACGCGCTGCTTCTTGCGCCGTGGATTAACGCTTCATAGGGGCGCGCCGTGGTTCTCTCGGCCACGATTGGCGTTGGCTAAGGCAGGTCGTTGATGGGTTCGGTGGTACAAGCAAGCTTCGACGGGGCCGTCGACATGGATGTCGGCGGCGCGCAAGGCGCGGCGTCCGCAGCGTCGCCCGCGCGCGGCGCGGCGCGGCCCGAGGCGATCGCGCTCGAGGTCCATGACGGGCTCGCGCCGGTCGAGCGCCGCTGGCGTGATTTCGAACAGACGGCCGACGCCACGGTATTCCAGACCTACGAATGGCTCGCCGCCTGGCAGCGCCATATCGGCGAACGCGAAGGCGTGCGTCCGGCGGTGGTGGTCGGCAGCGCGGCGAACGGCGAGACCTTGTTCATCCTGCCGCTCGCCGTCGTCCCGCGCGCCTATGGCCGCGTGCTGACCTTCCTCGGCGCCGAGCTCGGCGATTACAACGCGCCGCTGCTCGCGCTCGACTTCGCGCGCCACGTGCCCGATCCGCTGGCATTGATGCGGCGCATCTTCGCGTGCCTGCGGGCGCATGTCCGCTACGACGTGATCGTCTTCGAGCGCCTGCCGGAGACCGTCGGCGGGCAGCCCAATCCGCTCCTCGAGCTGCCGGTGATGCTGCACCCGAGCGGCGCCTACATGACCCGGCTCGGTGACGACTGGGAAACGTTCTACGCCGCGAAGCGCTCGTCCTCGACCCGCCAGCGCGACCGCGCCAAGCGCAAGAAGCTTTTGAAATTTGGCGAAGTGCGCATCGTCCATCCCGAGAGCGCAAGCGACATCGCCGCCACGCTCGATACGCTGATGGCGCAGAAGGGCCGCGCCTTCGCCCGCATGGGCGTCGCCGATATCTTCCTGCGTCCGGGCTACCGCGAGTTCTACCGCGCCGTGGCGACCGAGCCGGCGACGCGTCCGCTCGTCCACGTCAGCAGCCTTCAGGTCGGCGACGAGCCGGCGGCGGTCAATCTCGGGCTGACCTTCCGCGACCGCTACTATTATATCCTCGCCAGCTACGGCGACGGCGATCTGGCGCGCTTCGGACCCGGCGCCGCGCACCTGCGCGACCTGATGCAATACGCCGTCGCGCGTGGCTTCCGCGTCTTCGACTTCACCGTCGGCGACGAGCCCTACAAGCGCGAATGGTGCGAAGAGAGCCTGCTCTACGACTATGTCGCGGGGGCCGGCGCGCGCGGCACGGTGGTCGCGGCGCTGCTGCGCGTGGCGCGTTCGCTCAAGCGCACGATCAAGCGCAACCCGCGGCTATGGAATGTCGCCTATAAGACGCGCGAAAAGCTCGGCCGCCTGCGCCGGTAGCGCATGATCCCGAAAAGTGGATGCCGGTTTTCGGAAAAGATCAAGCGCAATTAAGAGGCCTCACATCAGGCTGAGCGCGACCGCCAGACGAACATGGCGAGGCCGAGCCGGCGGCGCGCGATCACGAACAGCAGGCTCGATTCGACGATGAACGCAGCGGCGGTGGCGCTGGCGACGCCGAGGCCGCCATAGGCCGGCGCCAGCACGAAGCAGCCGATAAGATTGACCGCGAACGCCGCGGCGTAGGCCAGCGCGCAGATGCGCTGTTGGCCCAGCATGTTGAGCAGGCGCTCGGCGGGTCCCACCGACGCGCGCGCCAACAGGCCGACGGCCAGAACCGCCATGAACGGATAGCCGGCGGAAAAGCCCGCCCCGAACATGTTCAGGATGAACTGGCCGAGCGCCAGCAGCGCCAGCATGGCCGCGAGCGACGGCCAGAACACCCAGCGCACGGTGTCGGCGGCAAAAGCTGCAAGACCGGCACGGTCGCCGGCAACGTGGTACTCGGTGAAGCGGTGGCCGGCGGCGGCCGCGACCGCGAACTGGATGATGCTGATCAGCGCCAGCGTTTTGGCGGCCGCGTAGTAGTGCGCGATCTCCTCGGCCGGCCGGTAAAGCTTCAACACCAGCACGTCGGTGGAGGTGAGCAGCGTGTACATGCCCCAGACCAGCAGGACGGGCAGGGCGGTGTTGAGCCAGCGGCGCAGGTCGTAGCGGCGCGGGCCCGCCGGCAGTATCGTACTCAGGCGGTGGCGCAGCCAGACATGCTGCAGCAGCGTCGTCAGGCAGAACGCGGTCGCCAGCACGCCCGCCACTATGGCGGCGTTGAGGGCGAAGCCGGCAAAATGCAGCGCCGCGACGGCGCCGAGGAGGAGCAGCGGCCGCACGATGTAGGTCGGCAGCAACGCCAGATTGATCCAGTCGTAACTGCGCGCCTGCGCATCCAGCATGAAGATGAGGCCGGAGAACGGCAGGGCGGCGCAGACGAAGTAGAGCGGAACGACGATGTTTGGATCGAGTCGGGGTGCGAGGGTGTAGATCCCGGCTGCGCCGAGCGCGCCGACTGCGGCCCCGACGCCGAAGGTGATCCGGTTGCTGCTGACGAGATAGCCGCGCAGCAGATCGAGGTCGCCGGCCTGCCGGTATTCCGGCATGAAGCGCTGGGCGGTGAGCGGCATACCGAGATGGACCAGGTCGCCGACGAGGAGCAACCAGGTCCAGGCGTAGACGTAGATGCCGTATTCGCTGCCGCCCAGCCAGCGCGCCAGCAGCACCTGCGAGCCGAAGACGATGCCGGCGCTGGCGACGCGGATGGCGAAGGCGGCGCTGGCCTGGCGCTGGGTGAGCGAATGCTTGGCCGTGAGCCACGCCGTGGCGTGCGCCTGCAGGCGATGGAACAGGCTCGCTGTCGCCGGATGCTTGAGGTCGGTCAGGGCCATCCCAATGCCTTTCGGATCGGGATTGTCCTAACTGTTAGAAGTAATTTTAATCTGAAGGTAATCGCAGACTCTTGGGGGGTATTCGGGTCCGCTCAGCGCTCCACGAAGGCCTTTTCGATGACGAAATGACCCGGGGCGCTGCCACTGCCCTCGGCGAAGTCGCGCGCCTCGAACATGTCCTTCAACTCGGCGAGCATGCCCGGGCTGCCGCACAGCATCACCCGGTCGGTCCCGATGTCGAGCGGCGGCTGACCGAGATCGTCGAACAGCTTGTTCGAGGTGATCAGGTCGGTGATGCGGCCGCGGTGGTGGAACGGCTCGCGGGTTACGGTCGGATAATAGTCAAGCTTGCCGGCGAGCATCTCGCCGAAAATCTCGTCCTGGCGCAGCTTGTCGACCAGGTCCTCGCCGTAGCTCAGGTCGGCGACGTGCCGGCAGCCGTGCACCAGCACGACCTTCTCGAAGCGGTCGTAGACGTCCGGGTCATTGATCAGGCTGGCGAAGGGGGCGAGCCCCGTACCGGTGGAGAGCAGCAGCAGCCGCTTGCCGGGCAACAGGTTGTCGGTGATCAGCGTGCCGGTGGGCTTGCGGCCGACCAGGACGATGTCGCCTTCCTTCACGCGCTGCAGGCGGGAGGTGAGGGGGCCGTCCGGTACCTTGATGCTGAAGAACTCAAGCCGGTCCTCGTGGTTGGCGCTCGCCAGGCTGTAGGCGCGCAGCAGCGGCCGGCCGTCGATCTTGAGGCCCACCATGGTGAACTGGCCGTTCTGGAAGCGGAACCCGGGATCGCGGGTGGTGGTGAAGGAAAACAGCGTGTCGGTCCAGTGACGAACGGAGAGGACCCGCTCCTCGTTGAGGGTGCTCATTTTCGCGTAAGCTTCTGTTCCTAGGGGGATATTACATACGGCGGGGTGGGTTTGGAATCGCGAGCGAGCATCTGCAACATACGAATATTGCACTGCAGCGCCATCCCGTAATCTTGCGTAGCCGGTGCCCGGAAATGCCGGGGAAAACGGCCCTCCGAACGGGCCTGACCGGCCCGCCCGGCGTTGGGCGGGGGCGGCTCTTAACCGCACGTTAACCGAGCGCGCGCAGCCTGATACCAGTTGCGAGCTGGCCAACCCGCGCGTGAAGCGGGCTGCGGCCGGGATAAACCCCTTTGAGGGACGAAACTGGCTGGCTCGCGTCTTGTTGTCGCCATTGCCTGTCGCGGCGCGCTTTCAGCTTCGCGCGCCGGCGCGGAAGACGTTGCGGCTCACGTCGCCGTCGCGCTCATGCCGACGGTGCCGTCGCAGCGCACGGCTTTGATCTCAAGCGCATCAGCTTGCCTTTTCGCCACCAGCCGCACCGGCTGATCGGCGAACAGCGGCGCCTCGCCGCGGAAGCGGAAGGTCTTGACGCCGCCCATCAGGCTGGCGGCGAAGGTGCAGAGCTTGAGCGCGGTGAGCGGCCCGTGCACGACCAGGCCGGGATAGCCTTCCACCTGGGTGACATAGGCGAAATCGTAATGGATACGGTGGCCGTTGAAGGTCACCGCCGAATAGCGGAAGAGGGCGACGCTGTTCGGGCGCCAGTCTTCCTGCAAGTCGTGGTCCGGCAGCGCCACCTCGGGCTTTGCAACGACCGGCGGGATCGGCGGTCCGTCGTCGCGGTAGACGATCGTCTGCTCTTCCACGACGCACAGGGTGTTGCCTTGCGTGTAATGGATCTTCACCCGCACGAAAACGAGGCCGCCGCGCTTGCCTTCGCGGAAATCGACCGAGGCGATTTCGGAGACTTTGGTCGCCGGCTCGCCGATCACGAGGGGCGCGGCAAAGCGCAAAGTCGCGCCGGCGAACATGCGGCGCGGCAGCGTCACCGGCGGCATGAACGCGCCGCGCGGCGGGTGGCCGTCGGGGCCGAGTTGCGCGGTGGGCGTGTCGGTGGCGAAAAACGCATGGTGCCACATGGGCGGCAGCGGCTTGCCGGCGCCGGGGAAGGGCCGGTCGACGGCGGCGGCGAAACGCTTCACAAGCTCCGGCGAGACCAGGTCATGCTCGGTCTGCTTGCGGCCGACATGGGCGCGATAGCGTTCGATCTCATCCGGCGTCATGGGGGGAGCCTTGTTGGAAAACCTGCGTAGGTAACCTGTATGGAAACCCGTTGTTTGGAATGTCGGCGGGCTTGGTTTTCGGCTATCGGTTGACGCATTATCCGTCACGTTGCGCAAGCGTGGCAACCGGCTTGCCGGTCAGGGAGTTTTCAGATGGACGACGGGGCCCAGTCGATTGCGCACGCGCTCTCGGAGCGCTTCGGTGAGACGTTTTCGATCGACCCGAACTTGCCGGGGCGCGACGAGCTCGCACGGCTCGCGGCGCGGCGCGTGTGCCGGCACTACGAACCGCGCGAGGTGCCGGCGGACACCTTGCGCCTGTTGTGTGCCTGCGCGCTGTCGGCGCCCTCGAAGAGCGACCTGCAGCAGGCGGACATCCTCATCGTGCGCGATGCGCAGCGGCGCGGCGAAATCGCCGGCCTGATGCCGCAGATGCCGTGGCTCAAGCAAGCGCCGGTGTTTCTCATCTTCCTTGCCAACGGGCGGCGCACGCCGTTCATCGCCGACTTGCGCGGCAAGCCGTTTCCCAACGATCATCTCGACCTGTTCTTCAACGCCACCGTGGATGCGGCAATCGTGCTCGCCACCTTCGTGCGCGCGGCGGAGGCGATGGGCCTCGGCTGCTGTCCGATCAGCGTCATCCGCGACCATGCCGCGGCCGTCAGCGAGTTGGTGGGCCTGCCGGAGAAGGTGATCCCGGTCGCCGGCATGGCGCTGGGCTGGCCGGCGGAGGAAGGCGCGCTCTCGCCGCGGCTGCCTTTGTCGGTCACCGTGCACGAGGAGCGGTTCGACGACGGCGATCTCGCCGCCGAGATCGACACGTATGACCGCCGGCGCGCGGCCACGCGCCCGTACCGCAAGCAGCGCGATCCGGCGCGGTTCGGCGAGGCCGATTTCTACGGCTGGTCGGAGGACAAGGCGCGGCAATACGCGCTTCCGCAGCGCGCCGACTTCGGCGCCTTCGTGCGAAAGCAGGGCTTTTGCCTCGATTGAGCGCCGTGCGATATCGTCTGCCAAACCCTGTCCGGGAGAGAAGCCGGTGAATACGACACCTCACGCCACGCCGTCCGCCGAGGCGCGTGCCGAGCTCGCGCCGACCGGCAAGCTGCGGCTTGCCTTTCCGCAGGCGAGCGCGCTCTACGTCACGCCCGATCCGGCGACCGGGACTTTGCGCGGCGTGTCCATGGATCTCGGCGCGGCGCTTGCCGGACGGCTCGGCGTGCCGTTCGAGGCCAAGCCCTATAAGGCGGTGCGCGAATTGATCGCCGATACCGGCAAGGGCGAATGGGACGTCGCCACCATCGTCATGGAGGACGAGCGGCGCAAGACCTTCGACTATAGCCGCGCCTATCTGGAAGCCAACTCCACCTATCTGGTGCCGGCCGGCTCCGCCACCCAGAAGGTCGCCGACGCCGACATGCCCGGCATCCGCATTGGGGTGGCCGAGAACTCGGCGTTCGACCTGTTCCTCACCCGCTTCGTCAGAGAGGCGACACTGGTGCGTTTCGGCGGCGTCGGTGCCGCCTTCGATGGGCTTGCCGACAATGCATGCGATCTGGTGGCGGCACCGCGTCAGGTGCTGGCAACGGCGTTACCGCGCTTTGCGGGCGCGCGCATTCTCGGCGACTGGTTCGACAAGGCTTTCTGCGGCGTTGCCGTGCCGAAGGGCAAACAGGCGGCGGCGCTTGTCTTCGTCAATGCCTTCCTCGACGAGGCCATCCGTTCCGGCTTCATCGCCGGGGCGATTGCCCGTGCCGGCATGCAGGGCGCCGCGGTGCCCGAGGCGTGAGCGGAGGCGCGAAGGGGGCAAAGAGCGCCTGATCTTCTTATATTAAGGCCATGGACAAATTCGGCCTCGTCTTACGCGCGATCGTCTTCTTCCTGTTCCCGATCCCGTTCCTGCTGAGCTTCGCGGTGGACCGGGGCGACGACTGGACGGCGTATCTCGCTTATGGGGCCATCGCGGTGCTGGTGCTCGCGGCCGCCGGCGCGGCCTGGGGCGCTTGGGACGGCGGCGACTGAGCCGGCGCTACTTGCGGCGGGACGCCTTCTTGCTCTTCGCTTTCTTCTTCTTGTCTTTCTTCTTGCTTTTCTCTTCTTTCAGGAACGCCGCGCACAGCGTCGCGTCGAATTCGCGGTAGTCGTTGGTGATCTCGGTGCCCTTGGCAATCCTGCGGCTGGTGATGACGTAGCCGTCGTGCAGGTGGGTGTTGGGATTTTCGGAATGATTGATATGGCGATCGTAGTCGCCGGGGAACAGGATTTCGCCGTCCACCTTGTAGCCGTAAAGCTTGAGGAATTCGCGCGCCGGCTTCGGCAGCTTGCGGAACTGCTTGGGCGTATAAAACTGATCGAAGCCCTCGACGAAGCGCCAGATCTTCGTGCCCTTGGGCAGGGTCTCGGCGGCAAACACGCCGAGGCCGTGGATCGGGCTCTTGTCCACATAGGTCTTGATCAGCAGCATGGCTCGGCGGTGCTCGACAATGGTTTCTGGGGCGTGGATGACGGCGTCGCGGCGCCTTGGCTAAGGCGATTCGACCGTTCAAGCCTAGCTTTTCCGCGCCCGACCTGACATTGAAGGTCGGCAATAAGCTGTGGTTGAGTGCGCCGCAGCCGCCGTTATTCTCGCTTGCCGCCCGACCAGGAGCCCCCGCCTTATGTTCGATTTCGACCGCGTCATCGACCGCCGTAACACACACGCCACGAAATGGGACAACATGGGGCGTCTGTCGGGCATCACCGCGCCCGACGCGATCCCGATGTGGGTGGCGGACATGGACTTCGCCGCGCCGCCGGGCGTCATCGAGGCGCTCACCGCCGAGGTCCAGCGGGGAACGCATGGCTACTATGCCGATACCGGCAGCTGGGCGGAGGCGTGCAGCGCCTGGATGGCCAAGCGCCACGGCCTCGAAATCGACCCGGCCTGGGTCAGCCCCACGCCGGGCATCGTCTCCGGCCTGGGCCTCATCCTGCAGGCGGTGAGCGAACCGGGCGACGGGGTGGTGGTGTTCCCGCCGGCCTATCACGCCTTCCGCAAGATCATCCTCGCCAACGACCGGCGCATCCTCGACGCCGAACTCGTGCAGGCCAACGGCCGCTACACAATGGACCTCGAGGCGCTGGCGGAGAAGCTCACGCTGCGCACCAAGGTCGTATTCCTGTCGAGCCCGCACAATCCCGGCGGCACCGTGTGGACGCCGGACGAACTGCGCGCGCTTGGCCAATTCTGCGCGGAGCACAATCTCATCCTCGTCTCCGACGAAATCCATTGCGACCTGGTCTTCGCCGACGCCAGGCACACGCCGACGCTCGCCGCCGCGCCGGAGATCGCCGACCGGCTCTTCACCTGCGTCGCCGCCACCAAGACCTTCAATCTCGCCGGGGCCCATGCCGGCGCCTGCGTCACCTCCAATCCCGAGCTGAAGCGCAAGCTCGACGCCCGCATCGCGGCCTCGGGCCTCGCCTCCTACAACGGCTTCGGCATGACCGCGACCGAAGCGGCTTGGCGCACCGGGGAAGCTTGGCTCGACGCGCTGCTGCCCTATCTGGCGAAGAACCGCGACCTGTTCGACGCGCGCATCGAGGCGGCCGCGCCGGGCGCGCGGTCCATGCGGCTGGCTTCGACCTATCTTGCTTGGGTGAATTTCGCTGGCACTGGTCTTGAGCCCGAGGACGTTGCCAACCGCGTCGCCCAGCGCGCGCACATCTTCGCAAGCCCGGGCAAGCAGTTCGGCCCCGGCGGTGAAAGCTGGCTGCGCTTCAATTTCGCCACCCCGCGGTCGGTCCTCGAGAAGGCGCTCGGCCGGCTAGACGACGCCTTCGCGGATTTGCGCAAATGAGCATGCAAGCGAGAGTGAGAGAATGAAGGGGCCCGTCGTCGGCATCATCGGAAGCGCGCAGACGATCGAGCAGCGGTTCGCGGCGCAGCGCGTGGGCGAACGGAATCATGCACGCGGTCAAGGATGTGTTCGGCGCGCTGCCGCTGATGTTCGCCGGCTCGCCCGCGCTTACCGATATCGACGCGCTGTTGGAGGTCGCCGACGGCATTCTGCTCACCGGCGGCCGCGCCAACGTTCATCCGAGCTTCTACGGCGTCGAGCCGGATCCCGCCTACGAGCCCTACGATATCCCGCGCGACGAGCTGGCGCTGGCGCTCATCAAGGTTTGCGTCGAGCGCGGCGTGCCGCTGCTCGGCTTGTGCCGCGGCTTCCAGGAGATGAACGTCGCCTATGGCGGCACGCTGCATCCGGAAATCCGCGAGTTGCCGGGGCGCATGAACCACCGCATGCCGCGGCTCGCAAACGGCGAGATCCATCCCGACATGGAAGTGGTCTATGGCGACCGCCACGACGTGCGCCTCACGCCCGGCGGCGTCTTCGCCAATCTCTACGGCTGCGAGACGATCCGCGTGAATTCGCTGCACGGGCAGGGCATCCTCGCGCCCGGCAAGCGGGTGGTGGTGGAAGGTGTGGCGGAGGACGGCACTATCGAAGCGATCAGCATCGCCGACGCGCCGGGCTTTGCCCTCGGCGTGCAGTGGCACGCCGAATACAAGGCGAACCTCCATCCGATAAACCGCGCGCTGCTGCAGGCATTTGGCGCGGCGGTGAAGGCGCGGGCGAAAAATGCGTAGGGGCCGTGCTGTTGCCTACTTGCTCTTGCCCAAGGGGGTTGTTTCGACGACCGCAGACCTGACGGCAAGCGTTCCGGGGCTGGCACGTCGGCCGATTTAGAAGGGCTGGTTCGGGACGCGATGCGCGCAACCTTAAACTGGCTCGGTGGGCTCGCGGTGACCGCACTGGCCGTCACCGTCTGCTATTTCTGGCTCGACCGGCCCATTGCGCTGTGGGTGCATGCGCATCTGCGGCTCGGATTCCGCGGCGCATTTGCGCCGCTCGTTCATCTGGGCGATCCGCTCATTCCGCTGGCGGGGATTGCATTGATCGCTGTGGGGCTGCGCGCCGTCATGATCCGGTCGATGCCGAAGGCCTACCAAGCAGCCACGCTCGTCGCCAGTGTCAGCGTGCTCGTCACGGAGGGGCTGAAAGACGAGTTGAAGTTCGTCTTCGGGCGCGCATGGCCGGCTTCTTGGATGGGGAATAATCCATCCTTCATCCGCGATGGTGTCTACGGTTTTCACTTTCTGCATGGGGGTGACAGCTACCAATCATTTCCCTCCGGCCACATGGCCGCAAGCTGCGCGGTGCTGGCGGTGCTTTGGGTGTGGTATCCGCGCTGGCGCGTGTTCTATTGTCTTGCCGCACTCGCCGTGGGCCTTGGCCTGGTAGCGACAAATTACCACTTCCTCGGCGACGTCATCGCCGGCGCCTTTCTCGGCGCCTCGGTCAGCTGGATTGCAACGGCCATCTGGCGCGCGCTTGTTGCCGGTCACACGCACCGCGCGAAATAATTTCTATATAGATAGATGCAGCTGTACCACCCGCGGTGCACGCACAGGATTACCTGTCAGCTAATGTGATCACGCCGAGTCGATAAACCGTGCGTAAAGGCAATTTGGTAGCGTTTCTCGGCATGAAGATCCTCAGATCCAGGCGGTATTCAGCCTCGCGAGAACGCCGCGCGCCAGCCGGTTGTCGCTGGCTTGAGCCTGCCGGTGCCGGCCAATTCTGCGCTCTCAAAAGAGGTAGAAGCGGTGGCAAAGTAGATTGTCCGTCAATCGGCGTACAACTGGAAGCCGAAACGCAACGAACTTAGGAAAACACCCTGGAAAACACGTCATTACGCCAAATGCATGAAGTGCGATTTTGCTAATGAATTCAATTGGCTGGGGAACTAGGATTCGAACCTAGACAAACAGAGTCAGAGTCTGTTGTGCTACCGTTACACCATTCCCCAAGAGCCGGGCCGCCGGAATGGCCCCCGGTGGGGCTGCCGGGCGGCGCCTGCGGCCCCTGATTTGGGGCAATTCGGCTGATTTGACAAGCCCCCGCAGCGGAAAGCCGGGGCGGGGCCAGGCGGGGCGGTCCCGTATCAAATTGCCTTAAAGATCAATCGCTTCCCGCTGTCTGTCGGCCGGTGGCCGAGCCGCGCCCGCCAAGTCCGCGAACTTGGTCGATCCGCTCAGACGACCGCCTTTGGGCGCGGGCGGATCGCCACCGTCAGGATCGCCGCCAGGCTGCACGCGGCCACCAGCAGGAACACCCAGCGCGGGTTGCCGTGGTCCATCAGCGCGCCGAAAATCAGCGGCGAGATCACGCCGCCGATGTTGAAGCCGGTGGTGACGAAGCCGAACACCTTGCCGAACGAGCCGGGCGGCGTCACCTGGCGCACCAGCATGTCGCGCGAGGGCATGATGAAGCCGAAGAAGAAGCCGTTGACGGTCATCACGGCGACCAGCGCCACGGCGCCGAAATGAATCTCGGCCACCAGCGCGGTCAACAGCGCCATGGCGACGAGGCCGAGCGCCGCCACCCGCCCGTGATTGGTCACCCGCGCCACGAACAGCCCGCCGACCAGCACGCCGACGGCGGACAGGAGCAGATAGGCGGTGAGCGCGGCATTGGCGGTGGTGACGGGAATCGCAAACAGCGCACCGAACGCGACCACCGAATAGTTGAAGATGCCGCCGCTGATCATGGCGAGGAAGGTGAAGAAGCCGAGATTGAGCAGCACCGGACCGGAGAGCAGCAGCCGCCATCCGGCGGCGCCCGGGTGGCCGGCTTCGGTTTCGGCCTGCGGCCTGCGGGGAGCCGCTGCCGCGCGCGCGCCGTCGTCGTGCTCGCCGTCGTCGCGCAGGATGAGCAGGATTGCCGCCACCACCAGGCCGAGCATGCCGGCGCCGACAAAGGCGCCGCGCCAGCCCCACAGCCCGTGCATCAACAAGAGGGTCGGCGGCGCCACCGCGCCGCCCAGCATGCCGGCGAAGGTGTGCACCGAGAACGCCTGGCCGATACGCTTGCTGGAGATGTTCTGCGACAGCATCGCGTAGTCGGCCGGGTGGTAGACGGTATTGCCGAGGCCGGCGAGGGCGAACATGGCGACCATGATCCAGAACGAATGCGCGAGACCGGCGACGATGAAGGCAAGCGCCCCGATCACCAGCCCGGCGATCAGCAGCATGCGGGGGCCCAGTCGGTCGACCAGGAAGCCGGCCGGCGTCTGCAGCGTGGCGGAGACGATGTTGAAGGCGGCAAAGGCCAGGCCGATCTCGGTATAGCTCACGCCGTAGTCCGCGCGCACGAAGGGCAGCAGCGGTGCCAGCAGGATGATGTAGTAGTGCGAGACGAAATGCGCCGCGCTGACCGCGCCGACGACGCGGACGTGCGGGGCGCGATATGCGTTCAGGATGCCTGTGGCCTGGCTCATGCAAGGGATTCCCAGCGGGGAACAGGACTATGGCAAGCGGGCGCGCCGGCATCCAGTGCCTTCATGGCAAGGGGCCGACGTGGCACGCGGCCGGTGCGCCAAAGAGGGACCATGCGGGCCGCGGGGGCAGGGCGCCCAGGGCACCCTGAGAAACGCTCACCGTCGCACGGAAACGGGAAACGCCTCCGAGATATTGTCTTGTCGCGTTGCCGGTCGGTCTTGTCGGGCGGCCTTTGTCAAGCCGCCCTGGTCAAACGGCCTTGGTCAAACGGCTTCGGTCAAGCTGCCTTGGTTTTGGCCGCCTCGATCGCTTCCCAGATGCGGGCCGGCGTCATCGGCATTTCGAGATGCCGGATGCCGACGTCGGAGAGCGCGTCGATCACCGCGTTGGCGACCGTCGGCAGCGCACCGGAGGTGCCGGCCTCGCCGCAGCCCTTGGCGCCGAGCGGGTTGCTCTTGGTCGGCACCGGATGCATCTCGACCTTGATCATCGGCGCGTCATGGGCGCGCGGCATGGTGTAGTCCATGAACGAGCCGGTCACCAGTTGCCCGTCTTCGTCGTAGACCGCCTTTTCCAGCAGCACCTGGCCGAGGCCCTGCATCACGCCGCCCTGGATCTGCCCTTCCACCAGCAGCGGGTTGATCACGGTGCCGAGGTCGTTGACCGCGGTATAGCCCACCACCTGGGCGGCGCCGGTGTCGGGGTCGACCTCCACCTCGGCGATATGGCAGCCGTTCGGGAAGGCCGAGGGGACCGGATCGTTGCCGACATGGTCGACGTCGAGCGAGCTCGGCGCGCCGTCCGGCAGCTTCAGCCCGTTGTGCAGGCGCTCGGCCAGTTCCATCAGGCCGATCGAGCGGTCGGTGCCGGCGATGGTGAAACGCCCGGCCTCGAACTCGATGTCGCTTGGCGAGGCTTCCAGCACATGGGAAGCGATATCCTTGCCGCGCTCGATCACGATCGCGGCGGACTCGCTCAAGGCGGTACCCGCGAACATCACAGATTTCGAGCCGCCGCTGCCGCCGCCGAAGCTCATGCGGTCGCTGTCGCCTTCCACCGTGCGGATGCGCTCGAAGGGAATGCCGAGCTTGTCGCTCAGGATTTGCGCGAACGTGGTGGCGTGGCCCATGCCGAAGTCCATGGTGCCGGTGATGATAGTCACGGTGCCGTCGGGCTCGAAGTGGATGTCGCCCAGTTCCTTGCCGCCGCCGGCGGTCACTTCGAGATAGGTGCCAATGCCAATGCCGCGCAGCTTGCCGGCCTTCTTGCTCTCGCGTTTGCGCTTCTTGAAGCCGGCATAGTCGGCCGCCTCCAAGGCCTGCTTGAGCACGCCGAGGAAATCGCCCGAGTCATAGGTCAAACCGGAGGCGGCCTTGAACGGCAGGTCGCCCTTGCGGATCATGTTGCGCTTGCGCAGCTCGAGCCGGTCGATGCCCATTTCGGCGGCCGCGATATCGAGCGCCCGCTCGACGTAGTAGTTGCCTTCGGGGCGGCCGGCGCCGCGATAGGCCGTGATCGGCACGGTGGTGGTGAACACGCACTTGGTCGCCACTTCGATCAGCGGCGTGCGGTAGACGGATGCGATGTTCTTGACCTGGTTCAGCGTCGAGAACAGCGGCGCGAAGGGAGAGAGATACCCGCCCATGTCGCCGTAGCCGCTGAGCCGGAGCGCCGTGATATGCGCCTTGTCGTCGAACGCGATCTCGATGGTCATGTCCTGCGCGCGGCCGTGATAATCGGAAACGAAGCTGCCGGAGCGCTCGTCCGTCCATTTCACCGGGCGGCCGAGCACGCGGGCACCATGCAGGATGCAAATGTATTCCGGAAAGACCGACGCCTTCATGCCGAACGAGCCGCCGACCTGGCCGGTCAGGACGCGCACCTTGTCGGCCGACGTGCCGAGGATGTCCACCAGGTTGGTCTTCATGCCGAAGACGCCCTGGCTCGACGAGTGCAGCGTCCACTTTTGGGTTGCCGCGTCGTATTCACCGGTGGCGGCGCGTGGCTCCATGGGCGCGACCACCATGCGCTGATTGGACGTCTCCAGCCGCGTTACGTGCTTGGCCTTGGCGAAAGCCTCCGCGACCTTGTCGGCGTCACCATAGTGGTAGTCGAGGGCGAGGTTATTCGCCACGGCGTCGTAGAGCTGCGGCGCGCCGGGCTTTGCGGCCTCGGCTGGATCCAGCACCGCCGGCAGCGGATCGATGTCGACCGTCACCGCTTCGGCGGCGTCCTTCGCCTGGGCCAGCGTTTCCGCGACCACGCAGGCGACCGGATCGCCCACGAAGCGCACCTTGTCGGCGGCAAGCGCCGGGCGCGGCGTCTGATGGATCGGCGAGCCGTCGCGGTTCTTGAGCGGCAGGCCGCATTTGAACCCGCCGTAGCCGTCGAGATCGGCCGCGGTGATCACCGCCAGCACGCCGGGCATCTCTTTCGCGGCGGCGGCGTCGATGCCCTTGATGACGCCGTGCGCCACCGTGCTGCGCACCATGACCGCGTAGGCCTGGCCGGCAAGGCCGACGTCGTCGGCATAGTAGCCCTGGCCGCGCACGAGCGTCGGGTCTTCCGAGCGGCGGACCGGCTGGCCAATGCCGAACTTGGTCAGCGACAATGCGGATTCGGTCGTCTGGTCATCCATGCCAGCCGGCTCCCTGATGTTTTTTGGTATCGATTGCCTCGTCTGCCCAAATAGGACAGGCGGGCCCAAGACACAAGAACGCCCGTGGGATCGAGGGTTGCGCGGAGCGGGGGCGCTGTTACACTTTTCGTGACATGAAGAGAACATAGCCGCAACTGCGGTTGCGCCTGCAACGGCGCAGAGGGGCGGCAGGAAGGCTTGAGCGATGAGAGGCGAGGCCGGGGAGACCCCGGGCCTTGACCCCGCGGTCGAACGGGTGCCGCGGCACCGGGACGATCGCCGGTCGCCTGGACGGCACAACGGCGCTCTCGGTCGCCACGAGGGCGACGCGACCTATGCCGCCCTCGATCTCGGAACCAACAATTGTCGGCTCCTGGTGGCGCGGCCAAGCGGTAACGGCTTCCGCGTGGTCGATGCCTTTTCGCGCATCATCCGGCTGGGTGAGGGCGTCTCGGGCTCCGGCCGGTTGAGCGAGGCGGCGGTCGCCCGCGCGCTCGAAGCGCTCGCCATTTGCCGCAACAAGATGCGCAGCCGCGGCGTCACGCGCGCGCGGCTGATCGCCACCGAGGCCTGCCGGGCGGCCGAGAACGGCGAAGCGTTCCGGGCGCGGGTCGCCGACGAACTCGGGCTCGATCTCGAGGTGATCGATCGCGAGACCGAGGCGGGGCTTGCGGCCGCCGGCTGCACGCCGCTGATCGATCCGCAGGCGAGCGGTGCCGTGTTGTTCGATATCGGCGGCGGCTCCTCCGAGTTGGTGCGTCTCAGCCGTCCGCAGCCGATGAGCGCCGGGCCGCCGCTGCCGAAGATCGGCGGCTGGATTTCGCTGCCGCACGGCGTGGTGACCCTGGCGGAGCGCCATGGCGGCATCACCGTCACGCGCGAGATCTACGCGCGCATGGTTGCGGAAATCTCCGAAATCGTGGCGCCGTTCGCGCGCGAACACGGCGGCGAAAGCCTGCGCGGTATCCATATGCTCGGCACCTCCGGCACGGTCACCACCATTGCCGGCGTGCACCTCAACCTCAAGCGCTACGACCGCAGCCGCGTCGACGGCTGCTGGATGAGCGAGAGGGAAATCGACGGCGTCGTCGACCGGCTGCTGGCGATGAGCTATGAGGAGCGGGCGGCGAGTCCCTGCATCGGCGCCGAGCGCGCCGATCTGGTGCTTGCCGGTTGCGCCATCCTGGAAGCGATCCGCCGCGCCTTCCCGTGCCCGCGCCTGCGCGTCGCCGACCGCGGTCTGCGCGAGGGCATCCTGGTGCAGATGATGCGCGAGGATGGCGCCTGGGGCGGACAGCAGCAGGCCACCTCTTGAGCCAGACCATCTCTTGCGCAATGTGAAGTCCTTCACCCTTCGGCACAGGGTGAAGGACGAAGGGGCGAGCTTTTGACCGAGAAGAAAAAGAAAAGCGGCGCCCGCGACCTCAAGGTGCGCGTCAAGCACGCCCGCACCGAGTCGTCCAAGCGCTGGCTGGAGCGCCAGCTCAACGATCCTTACGTCGCGCGCGCCCGGCGCGAGGGTTTGCGCTCGCGCTCCGCCTTCAAGCTGAGCGAAATCGACGACAAGGCGCACGTCCTGAAGAAGGGCGCGCGCGTGGTCGATCTCGGCGCCGCGCCCGGCGGCTGGAGCCAGGTGGCAGCCAAGCGCGTGGGCGCGCCGGGCGCGGGCAAGGTCGTGGCCATCGACTTGCTGGCGATGGAGCCGGTCGCGGGCGTGGATTTCATGCAGCTCGATTTTCTCGACCACGACGCGCCCGACAAGCTGAAGGCGCTGCTCGGCGGGTCGGCCGACGTCGTGCTCTCCGACATGGCGGCCAACGCGACCGGTCACCGCAAGACCGACCACCTGAAGATCATGGCGCTGGTGGAGCTCGCCGCCGATTTTGCCCGCGAGGTGCTGGCGCCGGGGGGCAGCTTCCTCGCCAAGGTGCTGCAGGGCGGCACCGAGGCGGCGTTGCTTGCGGGCCTCAAGCGCGATTTCCAGACCGTGAAGCACATCAAGCCGCCGGCGAGCCGCGCGGATTCGTCCGAGCTCTATCTGCTGGCGACCGGCTTTCGAAAGACCGGCGCGTGATCCCGAAAAAGCCTGTCCCCGAAGCGATCGCGGATGGGAAACGGTTTCCGGACTGGAGCGCTTCCAGGCGAAGTGAAGACCGGTTCGCCGTCCGGAAACGCGACAAAACAAAAACTCAGACACGTTCACCGTTTCCGTGAAACGGTGAACGTGTCTAGATCATGCGCAAAAGAAATTACCGAAAGGCGTCGTTGAAGGTCCCGCCGCGGCGCCGGACCACGTAGCCATAGGGCGTGCGGTGCACCACGTAGGCGCCGGCGCGGTAATAGCGCGTGCGGTGGCGGGCGTGCTGGGCCCAATACCGCCGGGCCTGCTCGGCGGCGCGGAATTTCCGCGCCAGCTCGGCCTGCTCGCGGCCATAGCGCTCCCGGGCGGTGAGCCGGTTATGGGCGGGCCGGTAGCGGGGCCGCGCCGGCGCGGCGCGCGGCTCCTCATCGGTCTGCCGGGATGCGGTCCGCTGGCGCGGTTGCGGCAGCGGGACCGCGCGGGTGGCCTGCGGCAGCGGTTGGGGGCGCGTCACCGGCGAGGGTGACGTGGCCTCGCTTGCCGGGGTTTGACGCGCCTCGCGCACCAGGGGTGCGCGGGGCCGCGCCCGAGGCAACGGCGTGGCGACGATGTCGCCGCTGTTCTCGAGCGCGGTCCGCGACGGGGGCGATGACGGGCGCGCGCCGGCCGCCGACGGCGGGCCGGCGTTTGCCGTCTTGATGGCTTTCTCGGTGGGCCGCTGCGCGGCAGCGGCATCGGACGCGCCGGTATCTTGCGCATTGCCGTTCTGCGCGATCGCGCCGGTCGCCGTATTGTCGGCGTCGTCCTGCTGCGCGGCTGCCTGGCGGGCCGCGTCTGCCGCGGCAGCTTTCGCGGCCGCTTGCTTAGCCTCTTCGGCGGTCTTCCGGGCGGCCTTCGCGCGCGCGACGCGTTCGGCTTCTGCTTTCGCCTCGGCGGGTGCCTGGCGCTGCGCTGCCACCGTGCGCGCCAGCGCCGTGCGGGCGTCCGTAAAGCGGCGGTTGTGCGCCAGCACGAACTTGTAGTCGGCAATCGCCTTGTCGAAATCCTTGTTCCGCTCTTCCAGCGTGGCGCGCTGATAGCGCGCCTTCAGGTCGCGCGGATCGAGCTGAAGTAGCGTGTCGTAATCGGCGAGCGCGCCGGCGCTGTCCTGGCCGGCGAGGCGGGCGGCCGCGCGCGCACGAAGCGCGGCGGCGTCCTTCGGCGCGCGCTTGAGCACGGCCGTGTAGTCGGCGATGGCGCTGGTGAGATCGCCGGTCGACTGCTCGACGGACGCGCGCAGCCGTAGCGCTTCGAGATTGCCGGGTTCACGCTCGAGGCCGGCATCGAGGTTGCGCAGCACCTTGTCGCTGTCGCCCTTGGCCTTGTAGAGCGCCGCGCGCTGGAAGAAGTCGGCTGCCGTTGCCCCGTAGCGGATCGCCCGGCTGAGATCGGCGATGGCCGCGTCGGTTTCGCCCTTGCTCTTATGGATCTCCGCGCGCGCGCGATAGACGGCGGGATCCTCGGTGCCCAGATCGACCGCCCTGTCGAAATCGACGAGTGCCTTGTTATTGTCGTGGCGGGCGAAATGGGCTTCGCCGCGCGCGCTCAGGGCCAGCACGTTCTTGTCGTCGTTTTTGATGGCACGGTCGAGGTCCGGCAGCGCCGCGGCGTATTGCTTCTTTTCGACCAGCGCCGCGCCGCGCAGCACGTAGGCCGCGTTGTCGCCGTTGTCGAGCTTGAGCATGGCGTTGGCGTCGTGGATGGTGCCGGCGATATCGCCGGTCTTGAGCCGCAGCGTCCCGCGCGTCTTCAGGAAGCCCGCCCGCCAGGAGAACTTGAGCGCGCGGCCGATGTCGTCGAGGGCGTGCTTGTCGTCGCCCATGGCCATGTAGGTCCGCGCGCGCAGGGCGTAGGTGCCGGCGCGGTTCTGATCGGCGAGCACCGCCTTGTCGTAGAGCGCGAGCGCCTTGTCATAGCCCTGTTTCTTGCGCCAGACGCGGGCTTGCGCGGTCAGCGCGTCGATGAGCTTGGTGTTGACCGTCTTGGCGGGCGGCTGCGGCGCGGCATTCTGATCGCCGAATTGCGGGGTGTAGACCGGGACGGACTTGGGGACGTCGCGCGCGGCGAGCCACTCCGCCCGTCGGTAGTCGGAAAGCGCCTTGTCGAGACCGCCGTCGGCTTCATAGGCTTTGGCGCGCAGCATGTAGTCTTGGAAGTCGGGCGCGGTTTGCACGGCGCGGTCGAAGTCGGCGATGGCCGCGGCGTAGTTCTCCTGGCGCATGTAGAGCTGGCCGCGGCTGGCATAAGCCGGCGCCCGTGCGCCGAGCGATATCGCCGTCTGGTAGTCCTTGAGCGCGCCATCGATCACGCCGAGGTCGCGCTTCACCGTGGCGCGGTTGACGTAGGCCGAGGCGGCACTGGGGTCGAGCTTGATGGCGGTGTCGTAATCGTCGAGCGCCTCGCCGTAGTTGCCGCGCGCGTACCAGGCGTTGCCGCGGTTCTGGTAGGCCGGCACGAAGTCCGGCGCGAGCGCGATGGCCCGGTTGAAATCGCCGATGGCGGCGGGCGTGTCGCCGCGGTCGAGATAGGCGAGCCCGCGCAGCGCGTAGGCGACGCCGAGCGGCCGGCCCTTCAGGCGACCGGACTTGATCATGTTGGTGCAGGCGGTGATGCGGTCGTCGGCGTGGGAACGGTTCTGGTTGGAGCAGACGAGCGCGTCATTGCGCGTCAGCATGGCATGGGCGCCGACCGCGGCCAGGCCGGACAGCGCTATTCCGGCGAGCAAAATGCCGCCCCGCAACCATTGCTGATAGGCCGTACGCATGACCGAGCCTTACGCATTAACCATATTGACTGCCGAAAATAGGCGTATAGCCAAGGGGTTGTCCATGGGAGGGGGGCCCCTTGGCTGCAAGTATGGTTAATAAATATAGTTAATTTGGAACTTTTGTGGCGCGCGGGAACGCGGCGTAAAACGCGCCCTGGATGGGCGGAAACGCCATGGACGGGCGATTTAGCTGTCCGAGGCCTGTCGCCCGGAGAGTTCCGCCCCCGCATCGGCCGGGAGCCGCGCGAAGACGAACAGGGAAAGCGCCGAAACCACGGCCACCGCCAGAAAGGCCGGTGCGAAGTCCGTGGCTACCAGCGGGCCGCCGCCGCGGTATTTGATCGCCGCTTCGACCGCTGCTGCCCCGAAGGCGACGCCGGCCGAGAGCGCCAGTTGGCGGGCGACGGCGGTGAGGGCCGAGGCCCGGCTCACCCGGGCAGGCTCGACCTCGGCAAAGGCGAGGGTGCCGATGCTGGTGAATTGCAGCGAGCGGAAGAAGCCGCCGATCAGCAACAGCGTCACCATGACCGCGACCGGCGTGGTCTTGGTGAAGGCAGCGCAGGCGGCGAGGAAGGCCGCGCCCACAAGGCTGTTGACGACCAGGATGGTGCGGAAGCCGAAGCGGCGCAGGAGGGTGCCCGCCGCGACCTTCATGGTCATGGCGCCGACCGCGGAGGTGAAGGTGATGAGGCCGGAGCGGAACGGGCTCATGCCGAAGCCGAGTTGCAGCATCAGCGGCAGCAGAAACGGCATCGCCCCGACGCCGACGCGGAAGACGAAGCCGCCGACGACGCTGGCGCGGAAGGTCGGCAGCCGGAGCAGCGTGAGATCGATGGCGGGGGCGGGTGTGCGCCTGGCGTGAACCAGAAAGGCGGCGATGAAGATCGCCCCACCCGCGATCAGCGCGACCACCGGCGGCCAGGGCAGGAAATCGAGGCCCAGCACCGACAGGCCGAAGGCGACCCCGGCGATGCCGGTGCCGGCGAGCACCATGCCGGTCAGGTCGAAGCGCTCGAGCGTCTCGGCCTTGAAGTTCTCGATGTAGCGGGTGGCCAGTGCGATGCCGATCAGGCCGATCGGGATGTTGATGATGAAGATCCAGTGCCAGCTGGCGTAGGTGGTGATGAAACCGCCGACCGGCGGCCCCAGCACCGGCCCGATCAGCGCCGGCATGGTCACCCAGGCCATGGCGTTGACCAGGTCGCGCTTGGGCACGCTGCGCACCAGCACCGTGCGGCCGACCGGCGTCATCATGGCGCCACCCATGCCCTGCACGATGCGGGCGAGGACGAAGTCGGTCAGGGAACTCGACAGCGCGCAGCCGATGGAGCCGACCATGAACACGGCGATCGCCGCGCGGAACACGGTGCGGGCGCCGAAGCGGTCGGCGGTCCAGCCGCTCGCTGGGATGAAGACCGCGAGCGAGAGCAGATACGAGGTGATGGCGAGCTTGAGCGCCAGCGGGTTGGCGCCGATGTCACGGGCGATCGCCGGCAGCGCCGTGGAGATCACGGTGGAATCCATGTTCTCCATGAACAGCGCGACCGCGATGATGAGCGGAACGAGGCGTTCGCGCGGCAAGGAACGCGGTATGAAGCGCGGCATCGGCGGAGGGCCCGGCGGGGATTGGCGCATCGGGCCTCCTTCAACCGCAAAGCGGGGCGGGGCGAAAGCCCGCGCGCGGCCATTATCCGCTCATAACAGCCATCCCCAGGGGCGCCGCGATTGTCCTAGGAATCGCCTGGGTCTCGTGCTATCGACCCACGCCAACCCAAAAGCGGGCCGATATTTCGGGCGGGGGTACTCCCCCGCGATGGCCATTCTTATATCAGCCTTCCGGAAGCCTCGGTCTGGAACCTCCTTTTGGGAGACCGCACCCCGTTTGGGGGACCCCCCGTTGGGGGACATTGGGAGTTGGCATGGCTAATCATAATAACGCTGCCCCGCGCGAGGCCCTGACTTTCGACGACGTGCTGATCCGGCCCGGCCTGTCGGAGGTGATGCCCGGCGACGTCGACATTCGCTCATACATTACCCGCACGATCCCGGTGAACCTGCCGATCTTGGCCTCCGCCATGGACACGGTGACGGAAGCCGCCATGGCCATCGCCATGGCGCAGGCCGGCGGCATCGGGGTGCTCCACCGCAATCTCGATCCGGCCGACCAGGCCGCCCAGGTGCGGCAGGTGAAGAAATTCGAATCCGGCATGGTGGTGAACCCGCTCACCATCGAGCCGACGGCGACGCTGCAGGACGCGCTCGCGCTGATGAAGGAGAACCGCATCTCCGGCGTCCCGGTGGTCGAGAACGGCAGCAGCAGCGCGCCCGGCAAGCTGGTCGGCATCCTGACCAACCGCGACGTGCGCTTCGCCAACGATCCGCGCCAGCGGGTCGCCGAGCTGATGACCAAGGAGAGGCTCATCACCGTGCGCGAGGGCGTCAGCCAGGAAGACGCCAAGAAGCTCCTGCACCAGCACCGCATCGAGAAGCTGCTGGTGGTCGACGATCAGTACCGATGCGTCGGGCTCATCACCGTGAAGGACATCGAGAAGGCGGTGGCCAATCCCGACGCCTGCAAGGACGAGCAGGGGCGGCTGCGCGTTGCCGCCGCCACCACGGTGGGCGATAAGGGCTTCGCGCGGACCGAGGCGCTGGTCGATGCCGGCGTCGACCTGGTCGTGGTCGACACCGCCCACGGTCATTCGCGTTCTGTGCTGGACGCGGTCACGCGCATCAAGAAGCTGTCCAATTCGGTGCAGGTGGTCGCGGGCAACGTCGCCACCAAGGAAGGGGCACAAGCGCTGATCGATTCCGGCGCCGACTCCATCAAGGTCGGTATCGGCCCGGGCTCGATCTGCACCACGCGTATTGTCGCCGGCGTCGGCGTGCCGCAGCTCACAGCGATCATGGATTGCGTCGAGGCAGCCAAGGCAGCGGGCACACCTGTCATCGCGGATGGCGGTATCAAGTTCTCCGGCGATCTGGCCAAGGCGCTCGCTGCCGGCGCCGATGTCGCCATGGTCGGCTCGCTGCTTGCCGGCACCGACGAGACGCCGGGTGAGGTGTTTCTCTACCAGGGCCGCTCCTACAAGAGCTATCGCGGCATGGGTTCGGTCGCCGCCATGGCGCGCGGCTCCGCCGACCGCTATTTCCAGCAGGACATCAAGGACGCACTCAAGCTGGTGCCGGAAGGGGTCGAAGGCCAGGTCGGCTACAAGGGGCCGGTTGCCAACGTGCTGCATCAGCTCGCCGGCGGTTTGCGCGCGGCCATGGGCTATGCCGGCGCCAAGACGCTTGCCGATTTCCACGAGAAGGCGCAGTTCGTGCGCATTTCGGGCGCAGGGCTTCGCGAAAGCCATGTGCATGACGTCACCATCACCCGCGAGAGCCCGAACTATCCGGGCGGGCGGTAGCACCAGATGAGTTCGTATTCGGCTATAAGCGTGGGCCGCGGCAAAGCGCGATAGCCGGGGGTACACTCATGTCATTGCCCATGGTTCTCCTGCCTGTCTTCGTGCAGGTCTTCTTGACGTTCGCGGTTCTGCTGTGGATGGCGCGTGCAAGGGTCAACGCCGTCAAGGCCAAGCAGGTCAGGATGGCCGATATCGCCCTCGGTCAGCCCGCCTGGCCCACGAAGGCGCAACAGATCTCCAACAGCTACCACAGCCAGCTTCAACTCCCGGTGCTGTTCTACTTGCTGGTGGGGCTGGCGGTCGTCACGCGTTCCGCCGATCTCTTGTTCGTCGTCCTGTCCTGGGTCTTCGTGCTGTCGCGCCTTGTCCATGCCTATATCCACACCGGCAGCAACTACGTGCCGAACCGCTTCAACGCCTTCGCGGTCGGCGTCTTCACGCTGCTCGCGATGTGGGTGATCTTTGCCGTGCGCATCCTCGTCGGTTTTCCGTGAGTTCAACCTTATGACCCCATCCGCGCGGCTTGCCGCCGCCATCGAAGTCTTTGCATCCATCGCTGATGAGCGCCGGCCCGCCGCCGACGCGCTCAAGGCCTGGGGCCTCGCCCATCGTTTCGCCGGCTCCGGCGACCGCGCGGCCATTGCCGGCCTCGTCTACGATGGCTTGCGCCGGCGCGCCTCCAGTTCCTGGATCATGGGCGAGGAGACGCCGCGCGCGGTTCTGCTCGGCATGTTGAAGCGCGAGCGCGGGCTCGACACGGAGGCCATCGCGGCGCTGGCGAGCGGCGCGCAATACGCGCCCGTAGCCTTGAGCGACGACGAGCGCGCCCGGCTCGCCGCCGCCGATCTCGCCGCCGCGCCGCCGCAGATCGCCGGCGACTACCCCGACTGGCTCGACGCTCATTTCGACCGCGCCTTCGGCGACGACCGGGCCGAGGAGGGCGCGGCGCTGGCCGCGCGCGCGCCGCTCGATCTGCGCGTCAACACGCTGAAGGCCGAACGCGAAGCCGCCGCTGCCATGCTGTCCGACCTTTCGCCCGAGCCGACCACTTGGTCCCCGTGGGGCCTGCGCATCCGTCTTGCAGCGGACGCCAAGAGCCCGCCCGTCCATGCCGAGCCCGCCTTCATCAAGGGCATGGTCGAGGTGCAGGACGAAGGCTCGCAACTGGCCGCTTTGTTCAGCGGCGCCAAGCCCGGGGAGCAGGTGCTCGATCTCTGCGCCGGCGCCGGCGGCAAGACATTGGCGCTCGCCGCCATGATGGAAAACAAGGGTCAGCTTTACGCCACCGACGACGACAAAAGGCGGCTGGCGCCCATCCACGACCGCCTCAAGCGCGCGGGCGCCCGCAACGTGCAGGTGCGCACGCCGAAGTCGGTCGGCACCGAGCTCGACGATCTCGCCGGCCGCCTCGACCTCGTCGTCATCGACGCGCCCTGCACCGGCACCGGCGCCTGGCGGCGCAACCCGGACGCCAAATGGCGCATGCGGCCCGGGGCGCTGGAACAGCGCACCAAGGAACAGGTCGAAATCCTCGAGCGCGCGCTGCCGCTCATCAAGGCCGGCGGCCGCATCGCCTATATCACCTGCTCGGTGCTCGACGCCGAGAACGGCGACCAGGTGCAGTCCTTCGTGCGCCGCCATCCGGAGTTTTCGGTACGGCCGCCGGCCGAGGTGGCCGCGGCGCTCGGCGAGCAGGCCGCGGCGTTCGTCAAGGCCGCGCGCCTCTCCGGGGAAGGCCTGTTGATGACGCCGCGCTTGACCGGCACTGACGGCTTCTTCGTCTCGGTGCTGGCGCGCCACAGTTGAGGATATAAAGCGCGCGTTAAGACGTTTTCCCCGATTGCGCCCAAATCCCGGCTCAAATTCTCCCCGATGATTTCGTGACTGACGGGGCGCGGCGCCTTTGGGCCGCGTCCCGCTTCTTTGAGGACTCGTGAAATGCCGGCGGCCCGCCACGAACCCGTCTTCGGTCATGGTCCGCATGGACCGCATGAACCGCCGGCGCCCCATGCCCTCGGGCACGCCGGCGTGCATGTGGCGCCGCGCCCGACCGGGTTTGCCCGCTTCATCGCCGGCGTGCAGATCCTCGGCACGGTGCTCGGCATCCCGCTCGGGCTTGCCAGCGGCTATTCCATCTACCACGCCAACTTCTCGCCGGAGGCCAAGTGCGGCGCCTTGCGCGGCAACATCATCTCCATGCTCGACAAGAACGCCGACGCCACCACCCTGCGCCTGCTGGTGCGCCGGGACGTCGCCACGTTCGAGCAGTCCTGCGGCGCGGTCGATCCCGACGCGGTCGCCGCCTTCAAGACGCTGCTGGCCAGGCCGACCGCGGTCGCTACCGCGCCCAAGAGGGTAGAGACGGTTGAGACCGTCAAGGCGGTGAGGCCGGTGAAGGTCGAGAACAAGGTCGCCCATGCGGCCGAGCCTGCCGCGCATACGCGCGCGGAAGCCGCCCGGCACGAGACTGCCCCGGCCGCGCACGCGGATGCCAGGGCCGTGCATGCCAAAGCCGACGCCGACTGGCTCGCCGCCGTGCGCCGCGCGCTCGTCGAGCACGGGCCGGTGACGCGCGCGCAGGCCGCCGAAGCGCCGGTGCCGCCCGCGCCGCGCGCCTCGTTCCTGGTGCCGTCGATGCCTGCGCCGCTGCCCGCGTCCACCCAGGCCGCGCCCGTCTTGCCGCCGGCAGCGGCGGTCGCCGACGCACCCGCGGCGAAGAGCGGTGAGAGCCATCCGGTGCCGCCGGCGCTCATTCCCGATGCCGGGCCGCCACCGGCGCGGTGACGCGTCTTCTGCGCACGCATGAATCTCCGCCCGTCCCCGCGAAAGCGGGGATCCAGGGAAGGAATTCCACTGCTTGTAATGTTGGCACTGGGTTCCCGCTTGCGCGGAAACGAACGGAACCTGGGTCAGCGCTGAGATGAAATCTCGGTCAGGGCTGGCCGGCCTTCGGGTCCCAGCGGGAGACGGTGTCGAGATCGACCTCGACCTGCCAGCGCCCGGGTTTGCCCGGCGCCTCGACCGCCGCGTCGAGCCTGGCGAGGTACGCGCGCCGCGGCATGTCGCGGAAGCCGAGCGTGTGCCAAAGCGGGCCCATCAGCTTGCCGTCGTTGAAACGGTAGCCCCAGTGCGCCAGGTGCCAGTTCAGCACCGTCATGCCGATCTTGGAGGTATTCGGTTCGCGGAAGAACTGCGACTCCGACGTGAACGCCGCGCCGACGCCCAGCCCGTAGCCGCCGGCGACCAGTTCGCCCGCCTGGTTCCAGACCTCGAACGAATGGGCGTGGCCGGCGTCGAACGCCTCCGCGTACACGCGCATGATGCGCGGCGTGATCCAGGTGAGATGCCAGCGGCCTTCGCGGCGCGCGGCGCAAGATGCGATCACCTGCTCGAAGTCGCGGTCGAAGGTGACGGTATAGCGGCCCTGGCGCATCAGCCGGCGCTGGTTGTTGGAGATGTGCGCATTCTCGAACAACAGCACCGAGCGCTCGGGCGGCGACCACCATTTCAGCGGCGGCACGTGGGCGAGCGGATACAGCCCGCGGCGGTAGGCGGCGAGCAGCGTGGGGACGTCGAGCTCGTGCGCGATGCCGGCGAGGCCCGGCGGCTTTTCCAGGGCGCGCTCCGGGTCGGGCAGGGCGTAGTCGGGGCTCAAGGCTTCGTCGAAGCAGAGC
This sequence comes from uncultured Pseudomonadota bacterium, assembly GCA_963829755.1. Lineage (GTDB taxonomy): Bacteria > Pseudomonadota > Alphaproteobacteria > Rhizobiales > Xanthobacteraceae > Pseudolabrys. Next base: position 694,144 of record CAWHJV010000016.1, read on the forward strand.
TTCACCAGCCCGGGGACGCCGCCGATGCGCTTCGGCATCAGCCCCCAGGCGAGCCCCAACGCCCAGCGCTCGGCGGCATGTGGCAGGCTTTCATGGAACAGCGCGGCGCGCCGCGCCGCGGGGCCCGCGGCGCCGACAGGCATGGGCAGGCGCTCGGTCTCGAAGGCCATGATACGCATTCCCTGTTACCGGCGATGGCTTAGCGCCAATTGTGTAAAAGCCGGTTTTCTTGGTCTTTCTTTGGCTTTTCTATGCACATTCGGGGCTAATATCGGGTTACCTCGGGGGCCGCCGCGGGCTTGACCCGGCGGTCGAATATCCGCAAAAAGTCGCCCCGAACGGCTTTGCGCACGCGGCTTTGCTACGATTCGGGCAACATTTGCGCGGCCATGCACGACAAAATCCTCATCGTCGATTTCGGTTCCCAGGTCACCCAGCTCATCGCGCGCCGGGTGCGCGAGGAGGGGGTCTATTCGGAGATCGTGCCGTTCCAGAAGGTGGAGCAAGCCTTCCGCGAGATGAAGCCGAAGGCGGTCATCCTGTCCGGGGGACCGGCCTCCGTGCTGGACAAGGACGCGCCGCTGGCGCCGCAGGCGATCTACGACGCCGGCGTGCCGGTGCTCGGCATCTGCTATGGCGAGCAGGCCATGGCCCACCAGCTTGGCGGCAAGGTCGAAGCCGGTCACCACCGCGAGTTCGGACGCGCCGAGGTCGAGGTCGTCGCCGACAGCCCGTTCTTCGAGGGCGTCTGGGAGAAGGGGCAGAAATATCCCGTCTGGATGAGCCACGGCGACCGCGTCACCGAATTGCCCAAGGGCTTCAAGGTGCTCGGCAAGGCCGCCGGCTCGCCGATCTCGATCATCGGCGACGACGCGCGCAAGTTCTACGCCGCGCAATTCCACCTCGAGGTCGTGCACACGCCGCACGGCGCCGCGCTCCTGCGCAATTTCGTGCGCAAGATCGCAGGCCTCACCGGCGACTGGACCATGCGCGCCTTCAAGGAAGAGGCGATGGAAAAAATCCGCGCCCAGGTCGGCAAGGGCAAGGTGATCTGCGGGCTGTCCGGTGGTGTTGATTCTGCGGTGGCCGCCGCGCTGATCCACGAGGCGATCGGCGACCAGCTCACCTGCGTGCTGGTCGATCACGGCTTGCTGCGTCTCGCCGAGGCGCAGAAGGTGGTGGCGCTGTTCCGCGACTCCTACAACATCCCGCTGGTGCACGTGGATGCGTCGGAGACCTTCCTCGACGCGCTCGACGGCGTCGAAGACCCCGAGCTCAAGCGCAAGACAATCGGCAAATTGTTCATCGACGTGTTCGAGGACGAGGCCAGGAAGATCGCAAAGGAAGGTCAAGGACCGGCCGAATTCCTCGCGCAGGGCACGCTTTATCCGGACGTGATCGAAAGCGTGTCGTTCACCGGCGGGCCCTCGGTCACCATCAAGTCGCACCACAATGTCGGCGGCCTGCCCGAGCGCATGAATATGAAGCTCGTGGAGCCATTGCGCGAATTGTTCAAGGACGAAGTGCGGGCGCTCGGCCGCGAGCTCGGCCTGCCGGAAGCCTTCGTCGGCCGCCATCCGTTCCCGGGGCCGGGGCTTGCCATTCGCGTGCCCGGCGCCATCACCAAAGAGAAGCTCGATATCCTGCGGCTGGCCGACGAGATCTACATCGAGGAAATCCGCCGCACCGGCCAGTACGACGACATCTGGCAGGCCTTCGCCGTGCTGCTGCCGGTGAAGACCGTCGGCGTCATGGGCGACTTCCGCACCTATGAATACGTGGTGGGCTTGCGCGCCGTGACCTCGACCGACGGCATGACCGCCGACTTCTATCCCTTCGACATGCGCTTTCTCGGCATGGTGGCGACGCGCATCATCAACGAGGTGAAGGGCGTCAACCGCGTGGTTTATGATGTAACGAGTAAACCGCCCGGGACGATCGAGTGGGAGTAGTCTCTCGGCCCTTGAATTGGACCAATAAATGGTCTAAATTGGCCTCGATGTAAGAGGGCCACGATGAACGTCCCTGTCAGTGAAGCGAAAGGTCAATTGACCGAACTCGTGCGCCGCGCGGAAGCCGGCGAGGAGGTGGTGCTTACGCGCCACGGTCATCCTGTCGCGCGACTGACCGCGGTGAAGCGCAAGCCGACGGCCGAGGAAAAGCGCAAGATTCTGGAAGAGATCATGGACGCGGCCAAGGGCAAGGCGAGGCCGGGTCCGAGTGCGGCGCGCAGCCAGGACTTCCTCTACGACGAGCACGGCCTGCCGAAATGATCGCGGTCGATACGTCGGCCTTGATGGCAGTCCTTCTCTACGAGCCGCAGGCAGGAGCGTGTGCCGCCGCGCTGCAAGCCGAAGACAGAGTCATCATATCCGCTGGGACCATGGTTGAAGCGCTGATCGTCGCGTCCGGCCGCGACCTCGGCGTGCACCTACAGCGGCTGATCGCGGAATTGGGTCTCGAGGTCGTGTCGGTTACGCGCGAAACGGCCTTGCGCATCGAGCAAATCTATCGTCGCTGGGGCAAGGGCAACCATCCGGCTTCCCTCAATCTCGGCGATTGCTTCGCTTACGACATCGCCAAGGAGCACGGCTGCCCTTTGCTTTACGTCGGCGACGACTTCGCTCGGACGGATATCCAGGGCGTCCTGTAGCGATCCCTCACCACTCGCGAGGGCGTGAGGAATGGCCACACGTTGAAGATAGCGCCGGGGTCACCCCGCCGCCGCCACCTTGTCCTGCGTCTTGGTCTCGAAGTCGCTGGCGTCGTGGCGCTCGTGCAGTTGCTCCGACGGCTCGCCGCTGACGCGGTTGACCATGCGGCCGCGCTTGACCGCCGGCCGCGCCCAGATCGTGTCGGCCCAGCGCTGGACGTTCTTGTATTCGTGAACGCTCAGGAAGGTGGCGGAGTCGTTGTACTGCCAGCCTTTCGCCATGCCGCCGTACCAGGGGAAGATCGCCATGTCGGCGATGGTGTAGCTGTCGCCGGCGATGTACTCACGCTCGGCCAATTGCCGGTCGAGCACGTCGAGCTGGCGCTTGACCTCCATCGCGAAGCGGTCGATCGGATATTCCATCTTGAACGGCGCGTAGGCGTAGAAATGGCCGAAGCCGCCGCCGAGATAGGGCGCGCTGCCCATCTGCCAGAACAGCCACGACAGGCATTCCGCGCGCGCCGCGGCGTCCGTCGGCAGGAAGGCGCCGAATTTCTCGGCGAGATACATCAGGATCGCGCCGGATTCGAACACCCGGATCGGCTTTTCGCCGCTGCGGTCCATGAGCGCCGGGATCTTGGAATTGGGGTTCACCGCGACGAAGCCGCTGCCGAACTGGTCGCCGTCGTGGATCCTGATCAGCCAGGCATCGTATTCCGCGCCCTTGTGCCCGAGCGCCAGCAGCTCCTCCAGCATCATGGTGACCTTCTGGCCGTTCGGCGTCGCCAGCGAGTAGAGCTGTAGCGGATGACGGCCGACCGGCAGCTCCTTGTCGTGGGTCGGGCCGGCAATCGGCCGGTTGATGTTGGCGAACCGTCCGCCGCTCGGCTTGTTCCAGGTCCAGACCTTCGGCGGCACGTATTCGGTCGTATCGTTCATTTCCATTGCTCCTGACATCGACTTGCGAGCGGGCGAGGGCGCACGCGTTCCGTAGTGGGTGGGTTGTGGGGGCTACTTTTTCCTAGGCGCTTGTCCTGGCGGCGCGCTTGTCTTTCGCGTCCGGCGCCACATGCGGGAGGCACGCGTCGAGCCAGGCGTTCATCTGCTTGACTTCCTGCCGGATGAAGGTCTCGTCGTGAAAGGCGGCGGCGAGCGTGGCGACGCCCTGGCTGCGCGCGAGAAGATGCATGGCCAGCGCGTCGGCGTCCGCCTTGCGGCCGAGCAGGACGAACTGCCGGCGCAGCCAGGTCCGAAACAGCGTGAACAGCTTGTTGGCCTCGGCCTGCGCGGGATGGCAGAGCTTGGCGAGCTCGGTGGTGAGTGATCCCACCGGGCAGCCGAAGCGTTTGATGTCGGTGCGGTTGGCGAGCAGGAATATGAATGAAGCTGCGGATGCGCTCGGCCGGGGTTTCGCCTTCGGTCTCCCAGCGCTCCAGCATGCGCTTCCGTACCGGCGAGCCGCGCCGCGATCACGGCGTCGAGGATTTCGTCCTTGCTCTTGAAGTGGTAGTAGAAGTTGCCGCGCGAAATCCGCACCGCGTCGGCGATGTCCGCGAACGAGGTGTGTTCGTAGCCCTGCCGGTAGAACAGCCGGTCGGCCGCCTCGACGATCTGGCCGCGGGTCATGCAGGGGGCGGGCAAGGGACGCCTCTCCGGTGGCGCGCCCGCCGAATCGGACGCTTGTCCTAACGGTTAGGACGTTCGTCCAAACCGGTCAAGAGCGAAATCGACGGCTCGCCGCGCGGAAAAAGTGAGGGACGCCGCCGCGCCGCCGTCCATCATCGCCGCTTTTTCCGCTTTGCGACCTTCTTCGTTGCGGATTTCCTCTTCGTCTCGCTTTTTCGCTTGCTTGCGGTCGTCGTCTTGGCCGCCTTCTTTCGGCCCGGCCTTTTCGCGGCCGTTCTTGTGGTGCCGTTGTTATTCGCCGCGTTGGCGTCGGCGCCCGGTTCGGTGGGGAATGCGGCCAGTGGCTCCTGTGTGGTCTCGAGGCTATGCAGGTATTTGTCCGTGAAATCCGTCTTGATCTCGGCCCACAACGGCAAATGATCCGACATCTGCCAAGTGCGCCATTTCCGGTAGGCGGCGAGGTCGGTCTTGGCCGGCTTCCCTTTCTTCGTCCGGGTCGGCATGAAGGGTTTGTAGGTGGCGTAGTCGGTCTCGTCGCGGAAGACGTAGTCCTGCCAGTGGAAACACCCGGCTTTCTCGATCTCGACAATCCGTTCGTTCTCGCGCAGCGCAATCTGGTCGTAGAAATGGGCGCTGGCGAGCGCCGTCGGTTTGCGCAACTCCTTGGGGACCTTAAAACCGTTGCCCAGGAGCGCGTCCATCGTCGCGTCCTTCGGATTCAGGATATTGAAGTCGCCGAGGAGGATGTAGGTCTCATCGTCCTTCTCCTGCCGCTTGCTGAAGAATTTTGCAATGTCGGCGATCTCCTGCTTGCGCCGGTCCAGGTTGCTCGAACTGCCGTAATAGATGTGAACGGTGCAGATGTTGAATTTGAACCAACCGGCCTGGAACGAGACCAGGAAGGGCGTCCGGTTGAACTGGTCCGGGTTCTTGCCCTTCTTTTTCGGAAGAACGATTTCGCCCGCGATATGGCGGAAGGCGATCTTTCGCGTGTCGTAGGCGAAGGCCAGGCGTTCGTCGTTGCCGCTCTGGTCGGTGACGATGTAGGTCCAATGCGGGCCGAGCAGCCGCATGACCCTTTCAAACGCGGCGAGGTTCTCGTTGACTTCCTGAACCGCCACCAGATCGAAGGCCGAGATCACCTCGGCGATGTAATAGTATGTTTCCGGCAGGCGTGGCGATGGATTAAGCCGGTGGCTGCCGAAGTCGCGAATATTCCAACTGGCGAGATGAAACGTCTCAAACTTGTTTTTCGATGTGACGTCGCGCGCGATGCCGGCCCGCAGCGCCAGCAGACGCTCGATCGCGCGGTTGCGGGTGGCGTTCTTAAAGCCTCGCAGTCCCGAATACTGGACCATGGTCGTGCCCCCTCTCGCTGAGGAGCAATCATCATAACGCAACGATAGAGTGCATCAAGAGGTCGATGTCAGGCGCTGGTTGTTTCGTCGTCCCATAGAGGAAGGGGCACTCTCGCAGGCGAAATTCGCCATGATGCGCTGCTGCGATAGCCCGTGCGGCGATAAGCGGTGAAAACAGTGGCCGCCGGTCTTGCCGCGTCGAGCCGGAGCGCCGATGAATCGATGAAACGGCGAGGACCGCATGGCGAAAGCGACCACGATCTACGGCATCAAGAACTGCGACACCATGAAGAAGGCGCGCGCCTGGCTCGACAAGCAGGGCGTCGACTACACCTTCCATGACTACAAGAGCGCCGGCATCGCGCGTGAGCAGCTTGAGAAATGGGCGAAGAAAGCCGGCTGGGAAACGCTCCTCAACCGTGCCGGGCTCACCTTCAAGAAGCTGCCCGACAAGGACAAGCAGGGCCTGACCGAGAAGAAGGCCATCGCGCTGATGCTCAAGCAGCCTTCGATGATCAAGCGCCCGGTGCTGGAGCTTCCCGGCGGCAAGCTCCTGGTCGGGTTCAAGCCGGAAGACTACGCTGCGGCGGTGAAATGACGGGCGGAGGGGACGGGCCATGAAGACCTACAAGAAGCGCGACTTCCCCGTTTCCGACATCCGCCGCTTCCTGGAGCCGGGGCCTGTTGTGCTGGTAAGTTCGGCCCACAAGGGCGAACGCAACATCATGACCATGGGCTGGCACACGGTCATGGAGTTCACGCCGTCGCTCGTCGGCTGCATGATCTCGGGCGGCAACCACAGCTTCGACCTCATCAGCCGCAGCCGCGAATGCGTCATCAACGTGCCGGAGGTGCATCTTGCGGCCACGGTGGCGAAGATCGGCAATTGCACGGGCGCCGAGGTCGACAAGTTCGCGCGCTTCAAGCTGACCGCCATGGAAGCCGACGAGGTGAGCGCGCCCCTGATCGCCGAATGCTACGCCAACCTGGAATGCAAGCTGGTCGATGGCCGGCTGCGCGACGACTTCAACTTCTTCATCTTCGAAGTGGTGAAGGCGCACGCGCCGGAGCGGCCGAAATATCCCAAGACCATTCATTACCGCGGCGAAGGCATGTTCATGGTTTCCGGCAGCAGCCTCAACCTGCGCCGCCATTTCAGGCCGGGCATGCTTTGAGCCAACTTCAATTTTTGTGTTGTCGGGTTTCCTGACGGCGAGCCGGTTCTTAACGTCACCTGGAAGCGCTCTAAATGAACGCCGGCACCGTCAGCACCGGGCAGGGCGCCTGGCGCAGCACGCGCTCGCTGGTGGAGCCGCGCAGCGCGTCGAGAAAGCCGCGATGGCCGGCGGTCGGCATGCCGATCAGGTCGGCCGGCCATTCGCGCGCCGCCTCCAGGATCGCGTCCACCACGTCGCCCTCGCGCATCGCCACCGGCCGGTCCGGCGCGGCTTGGCGCTGGATCTGCGGCGCGTGCCGCCCGACGTGCAGGAAATGCTGCTCGGCCTCCGCGCCGGCAAGCCGGTCGAGCAGCCCCGCGATGGTGCCGACCGCGTTCACCGGCCGCGGGTGGTGATCGATCGGGATCAGCACATGGCGGATGTGGAGGTCGCCCTGCTCCGGGTCGATGAAGCCGGGCGCGCCCGCCGGCACGAACAGGGTCGGCACCTTGGCGTGGCGGGCGAGTTCCTCGGCGGCTGAGCCGTGCAGCCAGCGCGCCACCCCCTGACGGCCCTCGGTCGCCAGTACGATCAGGTCGGCCGAGTGGCTGGCCAGGAAATGCAGGATGGTGTCGACCGTCGCCTGCGGCGTTAAGCCCAGCTTGGCGACGCGGATGCCGAGCTTGCCCACGGCGTGCGCCGGCGCGTCTTCGTCCATCAGCCCCCAGCGCGCCAGCGTCGCGCGCACGTGCGGGAACTGGCGCCAGTCGGTGCCGTCGCCCGGTTCCGCCGCGTGCAGCAAAAAGAGCGTCGATTTCTCGACGAGCGCGATGCGTAGCGCATGGGCAAAGGCCTCGGCGCTGGCCTCGGAGAAATCGGTCGGGTGGACGATGGTGCGGATGGGGGGCATGGGAAACCGGGCCGGCGCTGAATCGTGTCTGGCCTTTAGCAGCCCGAATTGACACACGTATTGCGCGAGATCAATGCTGCGCTTCGTTCTGGCATTCCTGTTTCAGCTGCCGCAGCACGGTGGCGATGTCGCGCTTGAGCGCGCTCTCCACCATGAAGTCGGGAACCGGAACGCTGACCCCCACAACGGCGTCGTAGCTGACCCGCGTGCCGCCCTTGGGGGCCGCCGTCAGCCGCCATTCGCCCTCGTTGCGCGTCAGCGTGCCGGAAATGCGGTGGAACCTGAGGCGCTTGGGCGGGTCATAGTCGGCGCGGAACACGCTGCGGATGCGGGGCAGGAACCACACCCAGGAAATCTCATGTTCGCGGACATCCCAACGGCCGGCGGGACCGCGTTCGAGCACGCGGCAGCTCTTCAGGCCCGGTACGAAGCGCACCTCGCGCGCGCAGTCGGTCATGACCGACCAGATCCGCTGAGCCGGGGCGGCGATGTCGACGGCGGCGTGAATCCGGGTCGCGTCGCCATCGGGCGTCGGTGCCAGCTCGACCACCGGATGGCCGGCCGCGAGGGTGGCGGTTTGCGCCGGGGTCCAGGCCCCCGCCGGCGCGGTGGCGGCGAGGACGAACAGGACCGGCGCTGTGATGCGGAGGATCATGCGTCGGACGCTAGCACGCCAAAGGCGGTGCGGATGAGGCACTCACGCGACTTTGAGGGACCGAGGCGCCGTCGCGCTCCGCTTGCGGGCTTGCCGCATCGGCCAGGTCGACGCCGCTCAACGGGCGGCCCGCACCCTGGCGATTTCCACCTCGATCGAAGTCAGCAGCGCCCGGTGGCGCGGGTTTTGCGCCGCCCATTTCTGGGTCACGTCCGAGAAGACCTTGTCGGCGGTCGCTCGATCGGCCTGCGAGGGAAAGACTACCTTGCGGCGCGGATCCCGCTCAAAGAGCCTCAAGATCTCGCGGCCCTTGGCTTCCAGGCAGGCGATGGACTTCTTCATCAGCCACGCGCCGCTGTATTTCCGGATCACCGCCTGGGCAGGGCCCGGCAGGCTCTCGAGTCTCGCGCGGCTCATGGCGAGGATGCTCGGGACGGAACTGAGCCCGAGCATGAAGTGATGTGAGGTCAGCCGCGCGAAGCCGAATTCGTACATGATCGCCGGGGCACCGGTGACGCCGTCGATCTTGCCTTGCGCGAGGCTGTCCATGGTGCGGTTGAACGGAAGAAAGAAGGAGCGCGCGCCGAGCGCCTTCAGCGTCTCGATCTCGATCGGGTTGCTGCCGCGGATCGTCTGGCCGCGAAGATCGGCGAGCTTCGCGAGCGGCTTGCGGGAGTGGATGTCGTCGCTCGCGGATATGGCCGTGCCGATCACGAAGAAATCTCGATAGTCGGCGAGAGTGCCGGCCTGCAGCATGTTCAAATAGACTTGTCCGGCTTCGGACTGGTCCTTGAACAAACCCGGTAGCAGCACGACCGCGGTGTCGGGGAACGCCTCGGGCGTCGCCGTGGGCGCAACGATGGCGATGTCGGCCGCGCCGGACATGAGCAGCTTCGGCTGATCGGCGATGTTGCGGTCGACGTCCTGGCCAAGGTCGACTTCGATGCGGATTGCCCCGGTGGCGTCGGCGTTGACGGCGTCGAGGAACGGCTTGATCTGGCACTGGTAGATTGTGCTGCGGTCCGACGTGAAGAACGGCATTTTCAGCGTGATGGGCTCCGCGCCGGCCGCGGGCGCAAGGAGCAGGGCGACCAGCGCCGCGCAGCGCATGAACTGGGTCGCCATCTTGCCAATTCCCGTTTTCAGATTTCACGAAGCGGACGTGGAATTACGCACCTTGTCCGTTCCGCTCGTCGCCGAAGAAGGTACAATTGTAAGTAATATCTAGTGTTTTTGCCCGCTTTGGCTGTGTAGGTCCGATCGGGACGGGGCGATTTGACTTTTGTCAATCCGGGCCGCCTCGACGGCCGCGGCTTGATTTCCAAAGTATTTGCGGCCACATGCTGCGCCATGAATAAGCCCCTGGCCGCAGCCGATTCTGTGCCCGATTCCGTGCCGTTGACCCCGCTCGCCGCCGCGGTTGAGCGCCGGCGCACGTTCGCCATCATCTCCCATCCGGACGCCGGCAAGACCACGTTGACCGAAAAGCTGTTGCTGTTCGGCGGCGCCATCAACCTCGCCGGCCAGGTGAAGGCCAAGCGCGACCGCCGTTCGACCCGTTCCGACTGGATGTCGATCGAGCGCGACCGCGGCATCTCGGTGGTCACCTCGGTGATGACCTTCGACTACGACGGCCGCGTCTTCAACCTGCTCGACACGCCGGGCCACGAGGACTTTTCGGAAGACACCTATCGCACGCTCACCGCCGTCGACTCGGCGGTGATGGTGATCGACGCCGCCAAGGGCATCGAGGCGCGCACCCGCAAGCTGTTCGAGGTCTGCCGGCTGCGCGACATCCCGATCGTCACGTTCATCAATAAAATGGACCGCGAGAGCCGCGACCCGTTCGAGATCCTCGACGAGATCGAGAAGACGCTGGCGCTCGACACCACGCCCATGACCTGGCCCATCGGGCGGGGGCGCGACTTCGCCGGCACCTATGATTTGAAGACGGGCGAGATGCGGTTGATCGCCGAGGACGGCAAGACGGTCGCGCCGCAGCCGCTCGATCTGCCCGCGCTCGCCGCCAAAAACCCGATGCTCGACGCGGCTGCCATTCAGGAAGAGTTGGAGCTCGTCAAAGAAGCCTGCCGGCCGTTCGACTTCACGTCGTTCCGCGAGGGCCATCTGACCCCAGTGTTCTTCGGCTCGGCACTGAAGAACTTCGGCGTCAAGGACCTGCTCGATGCGCTGGGCGCGCTGGCACCGCCGCCGCGCGCGCAGTCGTCCAACACGCGCAAGGTCGACGCCCACGAAAACGCCATGACCGCTTTCGTGTTCAAGATCCAGGCCAACATGGATCCGAACCACCGCGACCGCATCGCCTTCGCGCGGCTGGTTTCCGGCAAGCTCACGCGCGGCATGAAGGCGCGGCTGGCGCGCACCGGCAAGCCTATCACGCTGTCGACGCCGCAGTTCTTCTTCGCGCAGGACCGCGCGCTTGCCGACGAGGCCTACGCCGGCGATGTGGTCGGTATCCCCAATCACGGCACTTTGCGCATCGGCGATACGCTCACCGATGGCGAGAACATTGCCTTTCTCGGCGTGCCGAACTTCGCGCCGGAAATCCTGCGCCGGGTCAAGCTCGGCGATCCGATGAAAGCCAAGAAGCTGAAAGAGGCGCTGCAGCAGATGGCGGAGGAGGGCGTGGTGCAGGTGTTCCGCCCGGTCGACGGCGCGCCGGCGCTGGTCGGCGTGGTCGGCCTGCTGCAGCTCGACGTGCTCAAGACCCGCCTTGCCCAGGAATACGGCCTCGAAATTGGATTCGAGCAGCCGGAATTCCAGCTCGCGCGCTGGATCTCCTGCGCGGACTCCAAGAAACTCGAAGAGTTCGTGCAGGCCAACTATTCCAGCATCGCCGAAGACCTCGATGGCGACCGCGTGTTCATGGCGCGCAGCGCCTTCATCCTCGATTACACCCGCGAGCGCGCACCTGGTATCGAATTCACCGACATCAAGGACGTCAAGGACAAAGCGGCCTGATCTGTGAGGCGTCCTTCAATGCGGCAGGTCGAGCGTGGCCAGGGGGCCGATGCCGCGCGCTTGCACGAGTAGGAAGGCGACCACGAGCACGGCGCTCGCCGCAATCCAGGGCCATGCGCGCGGAATTGGCGCTGCATCGCCGCCGCGGCGTCTGGCGCGCCGCGGCGAGCAGACCGAGCGGCGCGATGGCGAGGGTCAGAAATGCCTCGCGCGCGCTGCGCAGCGGTGCCGGCTGCCACATCAGCCCGGCGATGACGGCGGACGCGGCGCCGGCGAGGTTGCGCCGTGGCAGCGGAACCAGATCGACGTCAACAAGGTGATGCGGCCACCGTCGATGGCGCAGCCGAGGCCGTGCCCCAGCGTCTCATGGCAGAGTGCGGCCAGGGTCGCCGCCAACACGCCGGCGGCGATGACTGTCGCTGCGTCGTCTGGTCGCGGCGGCGCGTATTCTGCGTTGGTAATCACGGGAGATCCCTGAGCGATCCGGCTTGGCCCGATTCAATACGGTTCAATATACAACATACAACGGCTTGATCGCGGCTTGCATTGCGCCGCACCATCGCCTTTACTGCGCCGCCATTTGCCGGGAGGGCTGCATGGGGCTCGTTATCCTCATCGCCGGGCTGATCGTCATGCTCGGCGCGCACATCTTCGTCACCTTTCGCGACGCGCGCGAAGGCGTCGTCAAGACGCTGGGGCTGAGCGGCTACCGCGCCGCGTTCTCGCTGGTCTCGCTCGCGGGGTTGGCGCTGATTGTCTGGGGCTACGCGACGTATCGCGCGCACGGCATGATCCCGGTCTGGCCGCCGCCGATCTGGATGCGCCACGTCACCGTCGGCCTGATGCTGATCTCGGTGGTCCTCGTCACCGCCGCCTTCATTCCCAGCCACATCAAGACGCGGGCCAAGCATCCGATGCTGGCGGGCATCAAGGTCTGGGCCTTCGCCCATCTGCTCGTCAACGGCGACCTCGGCGGCATCCTCCTGTTCGGCTCGTTCCTGGCCTGGGCGGTCTATGCGCGCATCGCGGCTAAGCGGCGCGGCGATCGCGGCCCCCAGACGGCGCCCGCCGGCTGGACCAACGACATCCTGGTCGTCGTGATTGGTGTCGTCATCTATCTGCTGCTCGGTTTCTATTTCCACCCGTATGTGATCGGGATGCGAGTGTTCGGTCCCGCTTGATCCCGGCGTAGGCAGACCGGTTTTCGGGTAGGATCAAGCGTAACAAGAGGTTTACAAAACATGTCGGTCCAGAAGGACATCCGCCGGCTCACCGCGCCCGATATCCATTCCCGCAAGGGCGGGGAGCCGATCGTCTGCCTGACGTCCTATCACGCGCACACCGCGCGCATCGCCGATCAGCATTGCGACGTCATCCTGGTCGGCGACTCGCTGGGCATGGTGATGCACGGGATGGAATCGACCGTGCCGGTCACCCTCGACATGATGATCCTGCAGGGCCACGCGGTGATGCGCGGGTCCGAGCGCGCGCTCGTCGTCATCGACATGCCGTTCGGCTCCTATGAGGCGTCCAAGGAACAGGCCTTCGCGAGCGCCGCGCGCATCCTGAAAGAGACCGGCTGTGGCGCCGTCAAGCTGGAGGGCGGCAAGCGCATGGCCGAGACCATCCGCTTCCTCTCGGAGCGCGGCGTACCGGTGATGGCGCATGTCGGCCTGACCCCGCAGGCGATCAACGTACTCGGCTCCTTCCGGGCCCAGGGGCGCGAGGAGGCCGACTGGGCGCGCATCGAGGCCGATACCCTGGCGGTGGCGGAAGCCGGCGCCTTCTCGGTGGTGATCGAGGCGGTGGCGGAACCGCTGGCGCGCAAGCTGACCGAGGGGGTGCCGATCCCGACCATTGGCATCGGCGCGAGCGCGGCCTGCGACGGCCAGGTGCTGGTCATGGAGGACATGCTGGGCTTGAGCCCCCGGGTTCCCAAGTTCGTCAAGCGCTTCGGCGATCTCGGCCCCGGCATCGAGAAGGCGATCGGCGATTATGCCGCGGAAGTGCGGGCGCGCAGCTTCCCGGGCCCCGAGCACGTCTATGCCATGAAGGGCAAAAAGAGCTAAATCCCTGAAAGTTAACGCTACTTGGCCTTTGCCTTGTGTCCGCCACATGGTTAGGTTACCGCCCAAATGGCGCCCCCCGTGAGGGAGCGGGCGCTTTGGGGACAATAGTGGCGCCATCGCCAAGCGTGGGGTCGGGAGCGTTTCGTGGCCGATATCTTTAACGAAGTCGACGAGGAAGTCCGCCGCGAACGGCTCAAGCAGCTCTGGGACCGCTACGGCCTCTTCGTGATCGGGCTCGTCGTGGTGGTCGTCGTCGGGATCGGCGCCTGGCGCGGCTACGAATGGTGGCAGGCCAAGAAGGCCGCGGCCGCCGGCGCCCAGTTCGAGCACGCGGTCAACTTGAGCGACCAGGGCAAGCAGAAGCAGGCCGAGGCCGCTTTCGACAAAATCGCCAAGGAGGCCCCGTCCGGCTATCGGACGCTGGCGCGGTTCCGCGCCGCCGCCGGGCTGGTGAAGAGCCATCCGGCCGAGGCGGCGAATGCCTACGACAAGCTCGCCGGCGATCCCGCCATTAGTTCGACCTTGCAGGACCTCGCCACGGTGCGTGCAGGGATGTTGCAGGTCGACAGCGCTTCGTTCGGCGATCTGGAGCGCAAGCTCGTCCCGGTGGCCGCGGCCGGCCGTCCGTTCCGCGCCAACGCGCGCGAACTGCTGGCGCTGTCGGCCTGGGACCATCACGACTACAAGCAGGCGCGCCACTACATCGACCTGCTCATGGGCGATCCGGAAACCTCGCCGGCCACGCGCGGCCGCGTCCGGATCCTCGCGGCGCTGATCGCCGGCGCCGCCGCGCCCGCGGCCAAGCCGGCCGCGATGCCGGCGGCCAAGCCGAGTGCCAACTCCAGTGACAAGCCCGCTGGCCAGTCCAGCGAGAAGCCCGCCGCCAAAACCGACGCCAAGACCGGCGGCAAGAGCTGAGGACCGTCCCGATGCTTCGCCTGCCTCGTATTGCGTTGTTGCTGGTCGCGCTCGTCGCGGTGGTCCCGGTGCTTGGCGGCTGTTCGAATTTCGACCCCGACAGCCTCGATGTGTTCGGCTTGAGCAATAAGAAGCCGTTGCCCGGTAAACGCGAGGCCTTGTTCCCCAACGGCGTGCCCGGCGTCACCCAGGGGATTCCGCCGCAATACAAGGAAGGCTACCACGCGCCGGGCATCGCCGACCTGCCGCCCGGCGACAGCGACGCGAGCTCGCCCGCGAGCCGGACGGCGACGGCGGCGCCGACCAAGCCGGTGCAGGAGACGAACCTCGCCAGGCCGAAGCGGGTTCACAGGACCACGGCCAAGCGTAGGGCGAAGGCGACGCGTCACCGCGCCGTCAAGCGCAGGGCGAAGCCGGAACCGAAGGCGAGCGCCGCCGCTAAGCCGACCGCCGCGCCGAAGGGCACCGCGACACCCTGGCCGTCGACGCCGAGCCGGGCCGCGACCCAGCCGACCGGAGCGCAGGCGCCGTGGCCTTCGACGTCGGCCCCGCAGGCCGGGACCCAGGAGCCATGGCCCTCGACCCCGAAAGCGGCCCCGTCGCAGTCGACCCAGGCCGGCTGGCCGAGCGCGGATAACAAGCAAAACTCCCAGCAGAAGCTCGCGCCCTGGCCGGCGGCGCCGGCGTCCGGCTCGTTCTCCAAGCAGTGATTTTCGCCGGCGGCGCGACCGTGCCGCCGCCGGGCGCCCACTTTTTTGATTTCTTCGATGGATTGTCCGGGTCTAGTGGAGCGAATTTGACATTTGATACCCATTTGCGGCAAGCCGCTCATCGAATGTCAAATTCAAAGCTCCACTAGGATCAAATAGTTGCTAGTGTCCGGAATCCGAAGTCCGCTTTATTCCGCGGCTTGCTCGTGAGCGGACTTCGGATTCGAAGGACACTAGCAAACCTATAATTCTAGTGCGGTTTGGTTCGGAAATCCGCTTGAGGGACTCGCGGCAAGAATGAAGCGGATTTCCGAACCACCACACTAGTGGTCCTTAGATTCCGACATTTGCTCGCGAGCTTGCTGCAACGGGATGCAAATGTCGGAATTGGACCACTAGCCCCGGCTATTACACTCTTATGACCTTTACCCTCGCCATCGTCGGCCGCCCCAATGTGGGCAAGTCGACCCTGTTCAACCGGCTGGTCGGCCGCCGCCTGGCGCTGGTCGACGACCGGCCGGGCGTCACGCGCGACCGCCGCGAGGGCGAGGGCCGGCTGGGCGATCTCGACTTTACCGTCATCGACACCGCCGGCCTGGAAGAGTCGGCGCCCGATAGTCTCTCCGGCCGCATGCGGACGCAGACCGAAACCGCGATCGCGCAGTCCGACGCCATCCTGTTCATGATCGACGCCCGCGTGGGCCCGACGGCGATCGACCGCGCTTTCGCAAATCTCGTGCGCAAGGCAGACAAGCCCACCATCCTCGTCGCCAACAAGATGGAAGGCAGGGCGGGCGAAGCCGGCCGGCTGGACGCCTACTCGCTCGGCCTCGGCGAGCCGGTGCCGGTTTCAGCCGAACACAACGAGGGTATGGCCGATCTCTACGACGCCGTGCGCGCGGCCTTGCCCGAACGTACCGCACAGCAGATTGCGGCCGCGGGTGCACCCTCAGGGCCGCACCCTATCCGGGTCGCCATCGTCGGGCGCCCCAATGCCGGAAAATCGACTCTGGTCAACCGGCTGATCGGAGAGGATCGGCTGCTGACCGCGCCGGAGGCCGGCACGACCCGCGACTCCATCGCGGTCGACTTTAACTGGCACGAACGGAAATTCCGCCTGCATGACACCGCCGGCCTGCGCCGCCGCTCGCGCATCGATGAGAAGCTGGAAAAGCTGTCGGTTGCCGACGCGCTCAACGCCATCCGCTTCGCCGAGGTCGCGGTGGTGCTGCTCGATGTCGAGAATGCCTTCGAGGAGCAGGACCAGCGCATCGCCGATCTGGTCGAGCGGGAAGGCCGCGCCATCGTCATTGCGGTCAACAAATGGGATTTGAAGGATAAGAAGGTCGGCGCCATCTCCAAACTGCGTGAGCAGGCCGAAGACAAGCTCAGGCAATTAAAGGGCGTGCCGGTCGTCGCCGTGTCGGCCCTGACCGGGGAGGGGCTCGACCGGCTCATGCAGGCGGTCGTCGATGCCCACGAGGTCTGGAACAAGCGCGTGCCGACCGCGGCGCTGAACCGGTGGTTCGAGGAAGCACTTTCCGCCCATCCACCGCCGGCGGTGTCGGGGCGCAGGCTGAAGCTCAACTACATCACGCAGGCGAAGGCGCGCCCGCCGAGCTTTGTGGTGTTCTGCACCCGCGCCGACGCGGTGCCCGACGCCTATAAGCGCTATCTGATGAATTCCCTGCGCGAGGCTTTCGACCTGCCCGGCACGCCGATCCGGCTGGCGTTGCGCGAGAAGGAAAACCCGTTCAAGGGCCGCGCGCGCAAGAGGCGCTGAGTGCCAGGCGAGACCCGATCGGGTGGATATTTTGGCGTGTCGCGCCGAAGCGATTTGGTTCCACGAATTTTTGCAGGAACACGATAGTTTCCGATGACGTTATTGACGGGGCGGCGGCGTGCCTTCGCGCGTGCGCCCGTGTCCACGGATAAACAGCGCGGAAGGGGACTTTTATGGACAAGAAACTTGCTGCATTGCTCGGCGCCGCGGCTGCCGTTGCGACGGTCGGTGGCGCGCAGGCCGCGACCCATCCAAACTCGACGTCGTCCGAGGCGTTGCAGGCCTCATCTTATGCCGATCTGCTGATGCCTGTGCCTGACGCGATTTCCGCGCTCAAGGCCGACAATGCCGCGCAAGCGGCGAACGCGGATATGAATGGTGTGCAGTTGGCGCAGTATTATCACCATCATCACCACCACCATCATCACTATCGCCGCCGGCATCACCACCATTCGTATTGGTGGTATCGGCGCCACCGGCGCCACCACCACCATCATCATCACCACCATCACAGTACCTTCTTTGGCATTCCGGGCTTTGGTGGAGTCGTGGTGCGCGATCATTAGGGCTGCGAAGCCAGCGTATCGCGCATCGGCTTTCGATCTACGAGCCGGTTAGGAAAAAGCGCGGAACTCGAGCCTCGACCACGTTCGCCGCTCTCGCAAAGCGGCGAACGTGCCGACGCGCGTTCTGCACGAACGCCGTCTGCACCTCCGCAACAGCCCCGATCCGTGCGCGCCGCACACGCGGTGATCGTGCGCGGTACGGCCAATTTACGGAACGCAGCCGTAGAGTGAGGCGTTGGCGTCGGTGAACCGTGCGATGCCGATTGGGGCCACGGACAATTGTGCAGAGGTAACGACCATGGACAAGAGAATTGCTGCATTGCTCGGTGCCGCGGCGGCCGTCGCCACGGTCGGTGGCGCGCAGGCCGCCACCCAGCCGAATCCGAATTCATCCGAAGCGCTAAGCGCCTCCTCCTATGCCGACTTGCTCGCGCCGGTTCCCGACGCGGTCGCGGCGCTCGAGGCCGACAATGCCACGCGTGCGCAGATGCCGGCGGAGCAGAGCGTGAAGCTCGCTCAGGATCACCATCATCATCACAACACGGTGGTCATCAGGCACTCCCGCGACCGTCATCATCACCACCACCATCATCACCACACAAGGGCCTTCATCGGCATCCCCGGCGTGGCTGGGGTGACGGTCGGCCGCGGCGACAATCATCATCACCACCACCATCACCACGATCATAACGACTGATCGTATAAGCGCCGAAATGCCCCGCGGCGGCTGAAGGCAGATGGCTTCAGCCGCCGCTTTCGCGTGCCTTTTCCTTGGCCGCGCGCAGGATGTAGCGGTAGGTGCCGTCGAACACGGTGTCGGTCGAGGAGGTCCATTCGCTTTCCTTCGACAGGGTCTCGCGGCTGGCGTGAATGCGCCGCCCGCGCATTTCGCGTTCGGCGGCTTCCTCTACGTTCATCGGCACCAGTTCGAATTCCGGGTCGGCCGGCACGAACAGCATCTGCATGAACGGCTCGCCGCGGCGGAACACGTGGGTGCGGCCCTCCGGCGGCGCCTTGAACACCACGAATGAGATCATCGGCCACCAGCTCGTGCGCAGCAGCGCCGGCACGGCCAGCGGCGTTTCGTCGTTGGGATCGGCGTAATAGCGCGGATGCGGCTCGGTACGCACCGCCATGGTGTCGGGCACCTGCAGGTCGATGAGGCTCTGGTAGGTGTAATAGCCCTCACCGAAGCTGCGGAACGGCGGCCAGTTCACGCCGGTGCCGGGATCGGGCCCGAAGTCGCCGTCGAACACGATCTTGCCGTCCTTGCGGCTCACCCGCAGGTCGTTGTCGTACGGATAGAACAGCTCGATGCCGTATTGCGCACCCTCGGTGAAGGGCATGCAGTGCCAGACCTGCTCGTGCGAGCCGTCGCGGCGCGGCTGCGGCACGCCGGCCCAACCCGGCATCTCCAGCTTGGTGCGGCGCGGTGCCAGACGCGGGTCGTGCAGGCGGTATTTGATCGTGAGCATGACGTGCTTCCCGGATGACATCACGCAATTCGACGCTGGCGCGAGGGAAAAGTTCCCCGCGTCGGTCAGGTCGGGGGATTAAAGGCGAGGAATTTGTCCTGACGGTAGTCGAATATCTTGCCGCTTTCCGCGCAATCCGCTGTGCACAGCGGCAGAACCGCCTTGGAGACCTCGTCGGCCGTCGGCAGCGTGTCGGGATCGATGCCGGGGAAGGCGGTGGCGTACATGCGCGTGCGCGTCGGGCCCGGGCTGAACAGGTTGGCGCGCACGTTGGTGATCTCGGTTTCCGCCGCATACGTACGCACCAGCGCCTCGAGCGCCGCTTTCGAGGCGGCGTAGGGGCCCCAGTAGGCCCGGTCTTTGTTCGCGACCCCTGAGGTCATGAACACCGCGCGCCCCGCGTCCGCGCGCGCGAGCAGCGCGCCCATGCAGCGGATGAGGTGCCAGTTGGCGGTGACGTTGACCGCCATCACGTCGTCCCAGGTCTTCGGCTCGACGTGGTCGAGTGGCGACAGCGGGCCCAGGATGCCGGCGTTGCCGATGAGCACGTCGAGGCGGCCGTAGCGCTCGTTGAGCGCCAGCGCCAGGCGGGCGATGCCTTCCGAGTCCTTGAGGTCGAGCGGTACCAGGGTGGCGCTGCCGCCGGCCTCCTGGATGCGGTCGTCGAGCTCTTCCAGGCCGCCTTCGGTGCGGGCGACCGCCACGATATGCGCGCCGGCTTTGGCGAGGTGCAGCGCGAGCGCCGCACCGAGGCCGCGCGAGGCGCCGGTGACGAGGGCAATCTTGTCGGCGAGGGGTTTGGAGTCTTCCATTGCTTCCACGGAGATCAAAACATTCGAAGATGATTGATATTGATGGCGTCGCGCCCAAGGTGAGAAAGGACATTGGATAGCGGGAAATCGTCCGTGATCACCAGGACTTCCTTAGCAACAGCGAGAGTCACGCAGTCTGTCAGGCCCAAGATTGAATATCGTTCATTGCGTGCTGCGTCGAGAGACGGCGAATAAATCTCGAAAATATTCTCAATAAGGCGCGTCATAACGGCAGCAACAGGACCGCATTCCCAATTCGGCAGTTGCCGCATCAGATTGTCGGCCTCAGCGAGAATGTGTGGGGTTGTTATACGCCGTTCGAAATTGGCAAGGATTCTTGATACAAGAGCGAAATCGTCCACTGTGTATTTATCGGTTCGCTTGAACGATGAAATACGCTCAAGCTTGTAATGACCGACAGCCAACAGCACCATGAGATTGGTGTCAAGCAGGACGCCTTTGTTGCGGTATTTTGCGATAAGCTCCAAAGGCTCCATGCAAAGCGCTCATTCGATGGGCTGTAGCGTCCGTATTTTCATCGATTTGACGTTGCCGGTGTCGCCGTCGATGCGAAAAACGCGGTAATTGCGCTTTGGCAAAAGCTTGGCGAGCCCTTCGAGAAAGGCGCCTTGGGCGTCTTGATTTTCGTCCAATGTGCTTAGCGTGATGAGCCAGTCACCGGATGGATCGTGTTCTGTTTCTTCGAGGCGCACACTGCGTTCGGGTACAAATTCATGTAGCTCCTGCAAATGCTCTATCGCGATACGAATTGCGCTTTTGATGTCGATCATTGTTCTGCTCCGAGTGGGCAGACGAAGGCACTCAACTCGCCTCCGACAGCAGCGATAGTTGCCGCGGGGAGGTTTCCTGGCCTTCCACGTCGGTGAGGCCCGTCGGGTAGTCGCCGGTGAAGCAGTGGTCGGTGAACTGCGGGCGGGCATTGTCGCGGCCTTCGAAACCCATGGCGCGGTAGATGCCGTCGACCGACAGGAAGTGGACCGAATCCGCGCCGATGAACTCGCGCATGCCCTCGAGATCGTGGGTGGCGGCCAGCAGATTCTCGCGCTCCGGCGTATCGATGCCGTAATAGTCGGGATGCGTGATCGGCGGCGAGGAAATGCGGAAATGTACTTCCTTGGCGCCGGCGTCGCGCATCATCTGCACGATCTTGCGCGAGGTGGTGCCGCGCACGATGGAGTCGTCGACCAGCACGATGCGCTTGCCCGTGACCACGGCGCGGTTGGCCGAATGCTTCATGCGCACGCCCTGATCGCGGATGGCCTGCGTCGGCTGGATGAAGGTGCGGCCGACATAGTGGTTGCGGATGATGCCGAGCTCGTAGGGCAGGCCGGCCTGGGCGGCGTAGCCGAGCGCGGCCGGCACGCCGGAATCCGGCACCGGCACGACCACGTCGGCGTCGGGCGTCGCTTCACGCGCCAGCTCGGCGCCCATGGCCTTGCGCACGTCGTAGACCGGACGGCCGCCGACGATCGAATCCGGCCGCGCGAAATAGATGTATTCGAAGATGCACGGCCGCGGCACCTGCGGCGGGAACGGCTTGTGCGAGTGCAGGCCGTCCTCGTCGAAGACCACCACCTCGCCGTTCTCCACGTCGCGCACGTAGGTGGCGCCGATGATGTCGAGGGCGCAGGTTTCCGAGGCCAGGATCGGTGAGCCGTCGAGCGTGCCGATCACCAGCGGGCGGATGCCGAGCGGGTCGCGCGCGCCCACCAGCTTCTTGTTGGTCAGCCCGACGAAGGCGTAGGCGCCCTCGAGCTGGCGCAGCCCCTCGATGAAGCGGTCGACGAAGCGGTTGCGCTTGGCCCGCGCCACCAGGTGCAGGATCACCTCGGTGTCGCTGGTCGACTGCATCATGGCGCCGTCGTGCACCAGCGCCTTGCGCAGCGCGAGGCCGTTGGTGAGATTGCCGTTGTGGCCGACGGCGAAGCCGCCGCCTTCGAGCTCGGCGAACAGCGGCTGCACGTTGCGCAGGATGGTCTCGCCGGTGGTCGAGTAGCGCGTGTGCCCGATAGCCGCCGGGCCGGGCAGCCGGTCGATCACCGCGCGGCGGGAGAAGGTATCGCCGACCAGGCCGAGTCGGCGCTCGGAATGGAAGATGTTGCCGTCGAAGGAGACGATGCCGGCGGCTTCCTGGCCGCGGTGCTGCAGGGCGTGCAGGCCCAGCGCGGTGATGGCGGCGGCGTCGGGATGGCCGAAGATGCCGAAGACGCCGCATTCCTCGCGCAACCGGTCGCCATAGAGGTCGAGTTCGGCGGTTTCTCCGGCATCCTGGCTGAGCTTCTGCATCGTTCCCGCGTTCCCGCTGTTCAAAGGGATTCAGCGCGTGGACCCAAGGTCCGCGCGCGCGATACGCAATCTATTCTCCCGGTATATAGGGCGGCGCAGCTCGGAATGCTGGTCGCTTGCGGGCGGATTCTGCTCATCCAGCCCGGGCCGCTTCAGTTTCTCCAAGATGTCCTTTTCCGGGTTCTCCGGCAAGAGCGAGCGCAGCCAAGTCCCGGTTCCTTCCAGCACAACCCGGGACTTGGCGTTCTGCACCCAGGCGGGGCGCGCATGCGGCGGCACCAGCCAGGCGAAGAAGATGAAGGCCACCACCACGATGATGAGGCCGCGCCCGAGGCCGAACACGAAGCCGAGGGTGCGGTCGAGCGCGCCCACCCGGCTGTCCAGCACCATGTCGGACACCTTCACGGTGGCGATCGAGACCACCAGCAGGGTGAGCAGGAACACCACGCCCACCGTGAGCGCGATCGACACCATCTTGCTGTGGAAGTAGTGGTGCACCAGCGGCGACAGTCGCGGATAGGCCCACAGCGTCACGATGGCCGCGATCAGCCAAGCGGCGATCGAGAGCACCTCACGCATGAAGCCGCGGATCATCGCCAGCAGCCCCGAGATCAGCATGACCACCAGCAGGATGAGGTCGAGCAGGGTAATCGGCATCGGGGCTCAGACGCTCCTCGGCATCATGCGATGGCTGGGCGCAAGACAGCACCCCACGGCCGGGTGCCGGCGCGGGCGATTCCGCAGCCCGCCAAGGGCTCCGGAACAGGGCGGCAATGTCAACCCTAAGTCCTTAATTTTAAGCCCATTTCAGCTTGCTGCCGCGCCCCGCTTCGGCCGCCGGCGATTGATGACCCCGCGCCCCGTTGTATAGCGGGGGCATCACGGGCCGTCACCCGTCTTGTCCACCGCTTTTCGCCGCGCGAGGACGGTTCCCCCGGGCGGCGATGTCGGCCACCAGGCTCGCCAGGCTGCCGGCTTCGTTGAGCTTCAGCCCGGACTCGGCGGTCTCGCCACGCGCGGCTTCCGGCACCACGGCGCGGGCAAAGCCGAGTTTTGCCGCCTCCTTGAGACGGGCCGGCGCCTGCGCCACCGGCCGGATGGCGCCGGAGAGCGACACCTCGCCGAAATAGACCGCGTCCGGCGGCAGCGGCGCGTGGGCGAGCGACGACACCAGTGCCGCGGCGGCCGCGAGGTCGGCCGCCGGCTCGTTGATGCGCAGGCCGCCGGCGACATTGAGATAGACGTCGTGGCCGCCGAGCTTGACCCCGCAATGGGCCTCCAGCACCGCAATCACCATGGCGAGCCGGCTCGGGTCCCAGCCCACCACCGCGCGCCGCGGCGTGCCGAGCGAGGTCGGTGCCACCAGCGCCTGCATCTCGACCAGCAGCGGCCTGGTGCCCTCGATGCCGGCGAACACGGCGGTGCCGGGCGAGCCGAGATCGCGCTCCGACAGGAACAGCTCCGAGGGGTTGGTCACCTCGCGCAGGCCGGCGCCCGTCATCTCGAACACGCCGATCTCGTCGGTGGGGCCGAAGCGGTTCTTCACCGCGCGCAAAATCCGGAACTGGTGCGAGCCTTCGCCCTCGAAGGAGAGCACCGCGTCGACCATGTGCTCGACCACGCGGGGCCCGGCGATTTGGCCGTCCTTGGTGACGTGCCCGACCAGGATGATGCAGGCGCCGGAGCGCTTGGCGAAGCGGATCAGCGCCTGCGCCGCGCCGCGCACCTGCGTCACCGTGCCCGGCGCCGACGCGATGGCGTCGGTCCACATGGTCTGGATGGAATCGATGATGATCAGCCGCGGCGTCTTGCCGTCGGAGAGCGTCGCGATGATGTCCTCGACCGCCGTCTCGGCGGCCAACTCTACGTTGGCGTCGCTGAGGCCCAGGCGCTCGGCGCGCAGGCGTACTTGTGCAATCGCCTCTTCGCCGGAGATGTAGACCGAGCGCTCGCCGGCGCGCGCCAGCGCCGCGGTGGTCTGGATGAGCAGCGTCGACTTGCCGATGCCGGGATCGCCGCCCAAGAGCAGCACCGAGCCCTTGACGAAGCCGCCGCCGGTGACGCGGTCGAGCTCGCCGATGCCGCAGGCGACCCGCGGCGCGTCCTCGCCGCCGCCCGAGAGCGGCTCGAGCACGAAGCGGCGGCCGCGGCCGGCCTTGCGGCCCGGACCCGGCACCCGCTCGGCGCCTTCCTCGGTGAGCGTGTTCCACTCCTCGCAGGCGTCGCACTTGCCCTGCCAGCGATTGAAGGCGGCGCCGCAGTTCTGGCAGATGAAGGAGAGTGTGCGCTTGGACATGGGGGAGGGGCGACTCGCCTGAAATTGAGCCGGAACCCTAGCAAAAGCACAAGAACATTACAAGAACAAACGAATCCCCGGCAAGGACGAAAAGTTGTGGCAGAAAAAATTGACGCCTAAAACGACTGACCCCGGGAGCGTGCCGTAAGGCAGAGGCCGACCCGGGGTGTACAAGGCGAAATATAGGGGCCGCGGCGCTAACGGCAAGTAAAAATTGCGAACCGTACTGACCAACGAAGCTCTGGAAAGAACCCTCACGCGGGAGCGTCTGGAGAAGTATTTGAATGCTACGGCGCAGGACTTGGACGCCGCGCTCAAGCTATACGAAGAAAATACGCGCCTGTCGGAAGCGTTCTACACACCGCTCCAGTGCGTGGAAATCTGCCTGCGGAATTCGTTGCACCAGCGCCTGACGGAAATCTACGACGATGAATGGTTCGGCAACGGGAAGCCGCCGCTCAATTCAGAGTCCCGACGATTGATCGTCGACGCCGTCGAGGCGCTCAAGAAAAGCAAGACCGGAGTTTCGCCGGGCAAGGTCGTCGCAGAACTCAAGTTTGCGTTCTGGGTCGGTTTGCTCGGGCCTCGCTACGACGCAACGCTGTGGCGCAACGTGCTTCACAAGGCCTTTCTGGGGCAGGGCGGCAAGCCCCGCAGCGTGGTGCATGGCCGATTCAACGCCATTCGCCGATTCCGCAATCGGGTCGCTCACCATGAACCCATCTTCGACCGGCCTCTGGTGCAAATCCATATGGAGATCACCGAAGCGATCCGCTGGATGGATCGCGAGACGGCCGATTGGGCCGCACACCATAGCCGGTTCGATGACGTCATGGCGACACGGGGTCCCGGATAAGGGGCCGTGATCAGCATGTCGGGGCGCGGCTGAGGATCAGGCGGGCCGATAAACCCGGTGATACCGCCGCCCAAGGCGCGTGAGGATTTCGTAGCCGATGGTGCCGGCGATGTTGGCGACCGCATCGACGCTGATGCCGTCGCCGATCAGCGTCGCCATCTGGCCGCGGCGGGCCGCGCCCTCGGGCAGGTCGGAGACGTCGATGGCGATCAGGTCCATGGAGATGCGCCCGGCGATCGGGCAACGCTTGCCGGCGACGATCGCTTCGGCGCCGGGCGTCGAGTCGGTGGAGCCCACCGCGCGCGGATAGCCGTCGCCATAGCCGACTGCCACGATCGCGATGCGGCTGGCGTGCCGCGCCGTCCAGGTGCCGTCGTAGCCGACGGTTTCGCCGCGCGGCACGTGCCGCACCTGCAGGATGCGCGCCTTGAGCCCCACCACCGGCCGCATCGGATTGACGCGTCCCGGTGTCGGGTTGACGCCGTAGAGCGCCACCCCCGGCCGCACCACGTCGCAATGGGCGGCATCGCTGAGGAAGACGCCGGACGAATTGGCGAGCGACGACGGGATGCCGCGGTAATGCAGGCGGATCTCGCGGAAGAGATCGATCTGCTTGCGGTTGAGCGGGTGCTCCGGCTGTTGCGCGCAGGCGAGATGGCTCATGAGCAGCGCGATGCCGTGGTTCTCGGCGCGGATGCGCGGCGCCAGCGCCACCGCCTCGTCGGGGGTGACGCCGAGCCGGTTCATGCCGGTATCCACATGCAGTGCCGCGCCGCCGGCCCAGTTGTGGGCGACGACGAAGGCGTCCCATTCGGCGAGCTCCAGGAGATTGCCGATCACCGGGCGCGCATTGATCTCGGCGAAGGCCGGCCCAGTGCCTGGCATCAGCCCGCCCAGCACGTAGATCGCCGCCTCCGGCGCCGCCGCCCGCGCGCGCCGGGCCTCGTCAAGATCGGCGACGAAGAAGGTCCTGCAGCCGGCCCGCGTCAGCGCCTTCGCCACCGGCTCGAGGCCGCAGCCATAGGCGTCGGCCTTGATGACGCCGGCGCATTCCGCCGGCAGCGCCCGCTGCGCCAGCAAGTGCCAGTTTTCGGTAAGCGCGCCGAGATCGATCGTGAGCACGCCGCCGGCCTGCGCCTCCGGCGGTCCGGCGGTGAGGGCGGGCTTGGCCGGCGCCGCCATAGGCGCGGCATCGCCGGGGGGAAGTGGTTCGAGCTGGGCCATGGCAGACGTGGTTTAGCCGGAAAGGGCGCGGCGCGTCCAATGCTCTGCCGGCTTTAGCCCGGGAGGCCCTCGACCGGATCCGGCGCCGGGCGGTCGCGGATCATGTCGGCGGCCTTGTCGGCGATCATCAGGGTCGAGGCGTTGAGGTTCGCGGAGATCATGCGCGGCATGATCGAGGCGTCGACCACGCGCAAGGCCTCCAGGCCGTGCACGCGCAATTGGTCGTCGACCACGGCGCCGGGATCGCTCGCCGGCCCCATGCGGCAGGTGCAGCCGGGATGGAAGGTGGTCTGCCCACGCCGGGTGGCGGCGTCGAGGAACTCGTCGTCGCTCTGCACCGCCGGGCCGGGGAAATCCTCGCGTTCGCAGTAAGGCGCGAGCGGCGCGGCGGCGAGCAGGCGGCGCGCCAGCTTCATGCCGGCGACGACTACGCGGCGGTCGAGCTCGGCGGCGAGATAATTGGTCTGGATGATGGGCGCCTCGAACGGATCGGCGGAGCGCGCCCGCACGAAGCCGCGGCTTTCCGGGCGCTGCTGCCAGGAGGCCACCGTCATGCCGGGCTCGTCCTCGAGCTTGCCCTGTTCGCCTTCCTTGTAGCTCGCCGGCGTGAAGGTGAGCTGCAGGTCGGAGCTGTCGGCGCTCTCGCCCGAATGCCAGAAGCAGTAGACCAGCGTCGGCGACAGGCCGAGGATGCCGCGGCGCGCGAACGCCCATTTGAATGCCTCGCCCGCGAGGTTGAGGCCGCGCGCGCGCTCGTTGATCGACGTCGCGTTCTTCACGCGCGCGACCGAGCGCGGCGCGTAATGGTCCTGCAGGCCTTCGCCGACGCCGGCCAGCGCGTGCTTGACCGGAATGCCGAGCGATTGCAGCAGCGGCGCCGGGCCGATGCCCGACAGTTGCAGGATCTGCGGCGAGTTATAGGCGCCGCCGGCCAGGATCACCTCCTTGCGCGCGCGGACATCGACCTCGGCGCCGCCGCGCCCGCCGCGCGCGTAGCGCACGCCGACCGCGCGCTTGCCCTCGAACAGCAGTTCGGTGACGTGCGCGTTCGTGCGCACCGTGACGTTGCCACGCTTTATCGCGGGCTTGAGGAAGGCGATCGCCGCGCTCACGCGGCGTCCGTTACGGATGGTGCGCTGGGCGTAGGAGACGCCTTCCTGGATGGCGCCGTTGTAGTCGGGGTTGCGTGGGATGCCGAGGCTCACGGCGCTTGCGATGAAGGCCTCGCACAGCGGGTCGCTCCAGTTGATGTCGGTGACGGTCAGGGCGCCGTCGCGCCCGCGATAGGTCGGATCGCCGTCGCCGACGCGGCGCTCCAGCCGCTTGAAGTAGGGCAGCACGTCGGCGTAGCCCCACGCGCGGTTGCCGAGCTGCGCCCAGGTGTTGAAGTCGTTGCGCTGGCCGCGGTTGTAGATGTGGCCGTTGATCGACGACGAGCCGCCGAGCGTCTTGCCGCGCGGGGCGAAGATGCGCCGGCCGGCGGTGCCTTCGGTCGGCTCCTGCGAATAGCACCAGTTGATGCGGGTGTCGTAGAAGGTCTTGATGAAGCCGGCCGGGATATGGATGTAGGGGTGCCAGTCGGTGGGGCCGGCCTCGAGCACGCAAATACGCGTTGCCGGGTCCTCGCTGAGACGGTTGGCGAGCACGCTGCCGGCCGAGCCCGCACCGACGATGACGTAATCGAACGTGTCCATGAGTGGATGTTTTTACTTTCGGCGCGTGCGGCTTGGTGCTGCGGCGCAGCAATGAGGTTGCGCTGGCGACGCTGCCGGCGCGGCGAAATTAGAAACTGGAAATCCGCGCGACGCAATCGTTCGCGTTGTTGCAGCGCGAACGGGCGTCGGATTGCGAAAAGGACGTGGCCCGGCTTTTTGTCTTGACGCGTTTCCGGACGGCGAACCGGTTCTTAACGTGGCCTGGAAACGCTTCAGCCGATCTGCTCGGGCAGGTGATCCTCGCGCGCCAGCGACGAGAACTTGGTGATGGCGCCCTCGAAGGCGAGCTCCACCGTGCCGGTGGGCCCGTGGCGCTGCTTGCCGATGATCACCTCGGCTTTGCCGTGCACCTTATCGCCTTCCGCCAGCCATTCGGCGAACTTCTCGCGATTGCTCTCCAGCGGCTTGCGCATCTGGTGGTAGTATTCCTCACGGTAGACGAACAGCACCACGTCGGCGTCCTGCTCGATCGAGCCCGATTCACGCAGGTCCGAGAGCTGCGGGCGCTTGTCCTCGCGGCTTTCCACCTGGCGCGAGAGCTGCGACAGCGCCAGCACCGGCACGTTGAGCTCCTTGGCCAGCGCCTTCAGCTTGGTGGTGATCTCGGTGATCTCCTGCACGCGGTTTTCCGAGCTTCGCTTGCTCGAGCCGGACAGCAACTGGACGTAGTCGATGACGACGAGGTCGAGCCCGCGCTGGCGCTTGAGCCGGCGCGCGCGCGCGGCGAGCTGCGCGATCGACAGGCCGCCGGTTTCGTCGACGTAGAGCGGCAGGTTCTGCAGCTCGATCGAATAGTCCTTGATCTTCTCGAAATCGCCTTCGTTGATGTTGCCGCGCCGGATCTGGTTGGACGGGATGCCGGTCTGCTCGGCGATGATGCGGGTGGCGAGCTGCTCGGCCGACATTTCCAGCGAGAAGAAGCCGACGATGCCGCCATTGACGGTGAGCTGATGGCCGTCGGCCTTGACCTCGCCGCGCCAGGCGCGCGCCACGTTATAGGCGATGTTGGTGGCGAGCGAGGTCTTGCCCATGCCCGGGCGCCCGGCGAGGATGACGAGGTCGGAGTGCTGCAGGCCGCCCATCATGCGGTCGAGATCGTCGAGGCCGGTGGCCGTGCCCGACAGCTTGCCGTCGCGCTGGAAGGCGGCCGCCGCCATGTCGATGGCGGTGGTGAGCGCGTTGCCGAAGCGCTGGAACCCGCCGTCGTAGCGGCCGGTCTCGGCCAGTTCGAACAGCTTGCGCTCGGCGTCCTCGATCTGCTCGCGCGGCGCGAAATCGACCGGCGCGTCGTAGGCGACGTTGACCATGTCCTCGCCGACCTGGATCAGTTCGCGACGCACGGCGAGGTCGTAGATGGTACGCCCATAGTCGGCGGCGTTGATGATGGTGGTGGCTTCCGCCGCGAGCCGCGCCAGGTACTGGCTGACGTTCAGGCCGCCGATGTCGATATTGACGTCCAGGAACGTCTTCAGCGTCACCGGCGTCGCGATCTTGCCGGCGCGGATCAGGTCGCGGCAAAGCTGGAAGATGGTCTGGTGGATCGGCTCGAAGAAATGCTGCGGCTCCAGGAAATCGGAGACGCGGTAGTGCGCTTCGTTGTTGACCAAAACGGCGCCGAGCAGCGCCTGCTCCGCCTCGATGTTGTGCGGTGCGGTGCGGTATTCGGGCGTCGGCCCGGACGATGGCGGGGCCGGCTTGCGTGCGACTGATTCGATTGGAGCCATGGATAGTGCTGTTGCGCCAATTTGACGAAACTAAGGTCCGGCCAAACTGTGTGGGTGACTGATATTGACGATCACTTAACCACGTCCGCGCGCAAGCGCGACAGCGCATTCGCGCTTATCCCACTTTCACACAGGACTCACCGACGCCTGAAAATGATTGAGCGCGCGGGCCTCAATGCCGCTTGACCGCCGCGCGAACCGAAAGCAGCCGCGAATATAGTCGCGGGTGCTGCTTTCAGTCGGCTACTCGCCGGCAAGCCGGAATGGAGTTTGCCGTCGGACTTCCGCCGCCTGCAACGCCCGCTCGGTGTCGAGCATGTAATTGCGCGTCATCGGGGTGACGCCTTGTTTCTTGGTGAGCTGGATCTGGAAGTTCATCATGTTCTGGTCGCGGAACGACATCTCGGACGCGGCCAGATAGAACTCCCACATGCGCACGAAACGCCGGTCGTAGATGCGCTCGGCTTCCTCGCGGTGGGCGAGGAAACGCTCGCGCCAGGCCTTCAGCGTCTCGGCGTAATGCAGGCGCAGGATCTCGATGTCGGTGACCAGCAGGCCGTGCTTTTCGACGTAAGGCAGGACTTCCGACACCGCCGGTATATAGCCGCCGGGGAAGATGTATTTGGCGATCCACGGGTTGGTGACGCTGGGGCCTTCCGAGCGGCCGATCGAGTGCAGCACCATCACGCCGTCGTCGGCGAGCAACCTCGCGCACTGCTTGAAGAACTCGTCGTAATGGCCGACGCCCACGTGCTCGAACATGCCGACCGAGACGATGCGGTCGAACGGCCCCGGTACGTCGCGGTAGTCCTGCAATTCGAAACGCGCGCGTTGGCTAAGGCCGCGCTCGGCGGCGCGCTCGTTGGCGATGGCGTGCTGCTCCTGCGACAGGGTGACGCCGGTCACGTCGGCGCCGGTCACGTCGGCGAGATAGAGACCGAGCCCGCCCCAGCCGCAGCCGATGTCGAGCACGCGCAAATCCTGTTCCGACTTGTCCGGCTCGTCGAGCAGCAGCTTGGCGGCGATATGGCGCTTCTTGGCGAGCTGGGCGTCGTCGAGCGAGGTGTCCGGGGTCTCGAAATAGGCGCAGCTATAT
Source organism: uncultured Pseudomonadota bacterium (assembly GCA_963829755.1). Taxonomy (GTDB): domain Bacteria; phylum Pseudomonadota; class Alphaproteobacteria; order Rhizobiales; family Xanthobacteraceae; genus Pseudolabrys. The sequence continues at coordinate 725,036 of CAWHJV010000016.1, forward strand.
TGCCGGTCGGCGTCAAGGAAGAGGGAATAAAGCCGCCCGTCCAGGTCGTAGTGGTGCGCCACGTTGCTGCGCGCGCGCTTGCGCGGATTGAACTGGCCGAGGCGGCGGGCGAGGTAGCGCAGCATGAACTGCGGGCGTGCCCAGTCCGGCAGTTCGCTCGGCTGGCTCATCACGAGCGACAGGAAGTCTGCGATCGAGCCGTGCTCGACCACGAAGGTGCCGTCCATGAAAGCTTCCCCGAGCTTGAGCTCGGGGTCGAGCACAAGGGCCAGCTCGGTGGCCCGGCTGGTGAAGCGAATGGCCAGCGGTTTCCCGCTGCCGTCGCCACAGGTGAACGTCGTCCCCTGTGAAGTCGTAACCGTGAGCGCCCCCCGGCAAACAAAACTCTGCAACAGCGCTCGAAGCAACCGGTCCATCGGCCGCCTCCATCATCACGAATACAATTCCAGCCCCGCGCGATCAGCGGCCGGGCGTGCCCGGTAGAGCCAACGCGGCGGAACCCAAAACGTTCAGACTAGGTATTTAATCGCGGTTCCGCCGCCGCAGCAATGGCCATTTTGCGGTGGCCATATGCTTTTGCGGCGGGGCTCGCTTGCCTCCGGCCGGGGTGCCGGGCGGGGGCAAGCGGGGGGCAAGCGCGGGTCTAGTGGAGCGAATTTGACATTTGATACCCACGTGCAGCGGGCCACTAATCAAATGTCAAATTCAAAGCTCCACTAGAATCAAATAGTTGCTAGTGGTCCTTTGCTTCCGACATTTGCTCGGGAGCTTGCGGCAATGGGATGCAAATGTCGGAAGCGGACCACGAGTGGAGCGAATTTGACATTTGATACCCATTTGCGGCGCGCCACTTATCAAATGTCAAATTCAAAGCTTCATTAGAATCAATTGATTGCGAGTGGTTCTTTGATTCCGACATTTGCTCACGAAGGCGCGGCAACGGGAAGCAAAATGCCGGAATCGGACCACTCGCGGGCCCCCTGTGGCAGAAATACGCGGAGCCTCACGGGATTTTGCGGGGACCGCCGATTTAACTTGATCGGCGCGCGCTCTAGACTATCAACAGGCCCCACGAGTTCGAGGGGCGGGCTCCGGGGCGCGTTACCGCCAAGCAGGAGGGTTGTCACCGCTATGACCGGCTTACGCCACGCCATCATCGTTCTGGGGATCGGAGTTTTCGCACTGGCGCTTGCGGGCGCGGCGCGGGCGCAGGACTTGTCGGCGGGCAAGACCCCCGCGCAGCTCTTTCATTTGAATTGCGCCCTGTGCCACGCGTCGCCGCGCGGGCTGGCCGCGGCCGGCACCGGCAGGGGCGGACTTTCGGGGCTGGATGGCTTCCTGGCCGAGCACTACACGGCGGACCCGAGGTCGGCCGCCATCATCGCCGCCTACCTGAAATCGGTGGGCGGCGCGGCGCCGAAGGCGCAAACCAGGCGTCACCGCAACGCCGCCAGGCCGGGCAAGCCCGCGGGCCGGACCGAGCGTGCCAAGAAGACCGATAGCGAGAAGACCGACAAGAAATCCGGCAACGCCGAGACCGCCGCCAAGCCCGAAGACGGCAAAGCGAAAGCCGAAGTGCCGCAAACCGCCAAGCCCAAGGCCGAAAAGGCGGCAAAGCCCGCCACGGCCGAGCCGAAGCCGGCGGCGGCCGAGGCCAAGAGCACGGACAAGGTGAAGAGCACCGACATGAAAAAGCCGGCCACCCCATCGGCCCAGGCCAAGGACGAAAAGTCCGCGGCCGGCGAAAAGAAGACCGACTGATTGTCTTGCTCGTGCGCCCCGCAGCCGGGGCGGGCAGGCCCCTCGGGGGCTGGCCGGAAATGACGTCCTTTGAAAATCTGAGCAAGTGGCGCCCGTGTTCCCCCGCGCGCGGCGCTGCACATACGCGGTGCGCCGCGCGCGGGGTCCCGGTTCGTTTCAGCGAACCGGGACAGGAAGCGTGTGGTCAGGCTTCCTTGTCTTCCTCGGTGGCTTCGGCCTCGCCTTCTTCCTCGTCGTGCTCGTCTTCTTCCTCGAAGAAGGATTTGGCGTTGGCCGCCGCCTGGGCCGCTTCTTCCTCGGCTTCGTCACGCGGGATCAGCACGTTCTCGCCGCGCGCGATGCGCTCGGCTTCGTCGTTGCTGCGCGCGACGATCACGGTGATCGTGGTCTCCACGTCGGCGTGAAGCGCCAGCGGCACCTTGTACTCGCCGATCGTCTTGATCGGGGTGTTGAGCTCGACCTGGTTGCGGCTGACCTGCGTGCCGCCCTCGGCGTTGATCAAGCCGGCGATATCGCGGGTCGACACCGAGCCGTAGAGGTGGCCGGTCTCGGAGGCTTGCCGCAGCACGGTGACGGACTTGCCGTCGAGGCCGGCGGCAACCTTCTCGGCGCCGCTCTTGGCTTCGAGGTTCTTGGCCTGCAGCTCGGCCTTCATGGACTCGAACCGCTCCTTGTTGTCGTCGGTGGCGCGCAGCGCCTTCGCGCGGGGCAGCAGGAAATTGCGGGCGAAGCCGTCGCGCACGCGCACCACGTCGCCCATTTGGCCGAGCTTGGCGATGCGCTCGAGCAGAATTACTTCCATTGTCGTCGCTCCTTACTGGTCTGAACCCGTTTGATCTGAACCTGTTGAACCGAATTGCGAAACTTGAGCCGGAAGATCATGGCCGCGCCGGCGGCCCGCCGCGCCGCCGCGCCGCCGCGCGCCCGCGCAGGTCGAAGAACATGTCGGCGAGCGCGGCGAGGGCCATGGCCAGCACCGGCCAGCCGAACACCAGCACCGCGGCGTAGGTGCCGCCGAGCAGGAAGCCACGCGACTGCATGGTCTCGGTCAGCGCGTGCAGGACCGCGAAGCCGAGCACGCCGAAGGCGAGCAGCAGCGCCGCCGCGACGACCCCGGCGAAAATACCGACAAGGCCGGGCGCGAAGCTGAGCGCCACCGCGAGGCCCAACGCCGCGGCCGTCGTGCGCGGGAGCGTCATGCTGGAAAGCTTTGGCCACGGCCGCGTGAGCCGGCCGGAGGATTTGACGATGCGGCCGCCGAGCCAGAGGTTGACGAGATAGGTCAGCGTCGACAGCACCGCCGCCGCCGGCGGCAGGGCTTCCACCAGAAAATTGAGCAGTACCTTGGGGTCGCCGACACCCTTGATCGCCGGCGCGCTGCCTGCCGCGCCGGTCCCGCTCCCGACGTCGAAGCGCAAGAGCTGGGCCAGCGCGTGGTGCAGGTTGGTGCGCACGCTCTCCCCGTCGAGGCCGAAATTGGCAACGGCGATAATAACGGTGAGCGCCCCGAGCACCGCCGCCCAGGTTACGAGCCGCCCCGGCGGATACCATTCGAGTTCGGGCGCGCCGCCATTGATGGCCCCGTCGCCCGCCGGCCGCGCCAGCAGCGTCAGATAGCCGAGCCACCAGGCCGGCAATCCGGCGCCGGCCAGGAACGCCAGGAAGAAATAGCCGCCGAAGGCCAGGCCGAGCATCGCCGCGCCGGCGAGGGCGGCGATCAGCGCCGCCCAATGGCTCCAGCCGAGGCCGGCGAGCATCACCGGCAGCGGCGCCAGATAGAACAGGACGACCGATAGCCACGCGCCCGAGATCACCGAGGCGAACAGCAAGGCCGCCGCGGCGCCGGCACCGATACCGATGAGAACGATCTGCATCATCTCGAGCTGTCCCGCTCCCTTTCGAGCGGTTAGAGACGGATCCGAATTGTCCGCCCCAACCATCGGTCCGCGGGTGTCCCCGCGGACCTCGATCTTTCAACTGTCAATCCAGGGGCGCGCGAGCGCGCCCCCCGCGGTCTTACTTGATCACGTAGGGCAGCAGCCCGAGGAAGCGCGCGCGCTTGATCGCCTGCGCGAGCTCGCGCTGCTTCTTGGCCGACACCGCGGTGATGCGGCTCGGCACGATCTTGCCGCGCTCGGAGACGTAGCGCTGCAGGAGCTTGACGTCCTTGTAGTCGATCTTGGGCGCGTTGGCGCCGGAGAACGGGCAGGTCTTGCGACGGCGGAAGAAGGGACGGCGCGCGCCGCCGGCGGATGCGAATGCCATCGGTTAGCCCTCCGCCGCGTTGGAATCGTCGTCGCGCGGGCGGCGCTCGCCGCGGTCGCCCCGATCGCTGCGTTCGCCCCGATCGCGGTCGCGGAAGCCGCCGCGGCCGCCGCGCTCGTCGCGATCGCGGTCGGACTTGCGCATCATCGCCGACGGGCCTTCCTCGTGCGCCTCGACGCGGATGGTCAGATAGCGCAGGACGTCTTCGTTGAGCCGTTCCTGGCGCTCGATCTCGTTGAGGGCCGCGGCCGGCGCCTCGACGTTGAGGAGCGTCATGTGCGCCTTGCGGTTCTTGCGAATGCGGTAGTTGAGCGACTTGAGGCCCCAGTATTCGTTCTTGGTGACCGTGCCGCCCATCTGCCCGATCACGCCGGACAGCTGGCTGGTCAATTCCTCGACCTGCTGCGCGCTCAGGTCCTGGCGCGCGAGATAGACGTGCTCGTAAAGGGGCATGAATGCCTTTCCCTTTGGTTGCGGGCCCCAAATTTCGGGTCCCAAGCCGTTTCCGCGCGCCCCGGCGCCTAGCCCCTCGAGCCCTTCGGGAAAGGCTCGGAATGCTTCGAAGGCGGGAACACGGGACGCCGGCCCTGCAAGAGGCCCTACCGATTTGTCCGAAAATGGTGGAAAAACCGGCCGTCCGTTCAGCCCCCAACCAGGACCAGCGGAAGTCGCGCGGGTTATAGGCATTTCCGCGCAAAACGCAAGCACGCCGTGGTGGCCGCCGCGCGCGGCGCGGCCCAGAAAAAGTCGCTGTAAATCAAATGCTTGTTGATGTCAGGCGGTCTGGGGCCCACTGCCGTCGTCCTCGCGCTGGATGCGGTCGGCGAGCAGGACGGCAAGATCGACGCCTTCGCGCATCTGGCGGGCCACTTCCGGGTCGCGGCCGCGCTCGTGGCGGGCCTTGGTGAGGGCGGCCAGCAGCTTGTCCAGGTTCTGGGTCATCAATTGCTGGCGAAACGCCGGGTCTTGGCGGGCGCGCGCGAGGTCCTCCTCGCTCACCACGTCGTCGCTCATCGGCTTCCTGCCTTTCCGTCAATTCATTCTAGAATTGGTCGAAAATCCTAGCGCAGGAGCGTTGTCGCTTGGTTACCGGGAACCCGAAATGTCCACCGGGCGCGCCCGGTTGCGGCGCCCGCGAGGTTGACAGGCGGGCACCCGCGGTGTCTTTCGGCGCGATTTCACCAGGGGACATCTGGAGCGAGGATGAGGCACGGGGCATGACGGTTGCTTTCGTATTTCCGGGACAGGGAAGCCAGACCGTCGGCATGGGCAAGGCGCTGGCCGACAATTTCGCCGCCGCGCGCGCCGTGTTCGACGAAGTGGACGAGGCGCTCGGCGACAAGTTGAGCGGCATCGTTTTCGAGGGGCCGTCCGACACGCTGACGTTGACCGAGAACGCGCAGCCGGCGCTGATGGCGGTCTCGCTCGCGGCGCTGCGGGTGCTGGAGGCCGAAGCCGGCCTCGATCTCGCGCGCGACGCCACCTTCGTCGCCGGCCACTCGCTCGGCGAATATTCGGCGCTGGCCGCCGCCGGCGCCTTCACCCTGGCCGATGCCGCGCGGCTGTTGCGCACGCGCGGGCTCGCCATGCAGAAGGCGGTGCCGGTCGGCGCCGGCGCCATGGCGGCGCTGATCGGCGTCGAGCTCGATGCTGCTTCTGCTGTTGCTGCCGAGGCTGCGCAAGGCCAAATTTGCCAGGTCGCCAACGACAATGGCGGCGGCCAGGTGGTGCTGTCCGGCGACAAGGCCGCGGTCGAGCGGGCGGTCGAGATCGCCAGGGGCAAGGGCGTGCGCCGCGCCATGCTGCTGCCGGTGTCCGCCCCCTTCCATTGTTCGTTGATGCAGCCGGCCGCCGCCGTCATGGCCGACGCGCTCGGCAATGTCTCGGTGAGCGCGCCGGTGGTGCCGGTGGTGTCGAACGTGCTGGCGAGGCCGATCCAGGACCCGGCCGAGATCGTCAAGGCTTTGGTGGCGCAGGTCACCGGCACGGTGCGCTGGCGCGAATGCGTGGCTGCCATGGCGGATGCCGGTGTTACGACCTTCTACGAGGTGGGCGCGGGCAAGGTGCTGTCGGGCCTGGTCAAGCGCATTGCCACGGGCGCCAGCGCCAGCGCCATCGGCACGCCCGACGACGTTACAGCCTTCAACGCCGCGCGCGCCTGAGGCGCGCAACGACAACGCGTCACGTGACAATCGGAGAACGGAAGATGTTCGACCTGACCGGCAAGACCGCGCTGGTGACCGGCGCGACCGGCGCCATCGGTGAGGCCATCGCGCGCGCGCTGCACGGGCAGGGCGCGACCGTGGCGATCTCCGGCACCCGCCGTGAGGTGCTCGACAAGCTGGCGGGCGACCTCGGCGGACGCGTTCACGTCCTGCCTTGCGATCTCGCCGACGGCGCCGCCGTCGAGGCGCTGGTGCCGGCGGCCGAGGAGAAAATGGAAAGGCTCGACGTCCTGGTCGCCAATGCGGGCGTCAACCGCGACAACCTGTTCGTGCAGATCTCCGACGCCGACTGGGACAAGGTCATCGCCGTCAACCTCACGGCCACCTTCAAGCTCGCCCGCGCCGCGGTCAAAGGTATGATGCGCCGCCGCTTCGGCCGCGTCATCGGCATCACCTCGGTGGTCGGCTTCACCGGCAATCCGGGGCAGGGCAACTACGCCGCCTCCAAGGCCGGCCTGGTCGGCATGGTCAAGTCGATCGCCTGGGAATACGCCCGCCGCAACGTGACCGCCAACTGCATCGCGCCGGGCCTCATCACCTCGGCCATGACCGACAGGCTGAACGACAAGCAGCGTGAGGCGATTCTCACCCGGATTCCGGCCGGCAAGCTGGGGACGCCGGCCGACGTCGCCGCCGCGGCGGTCTATTTGGCTTCTGACGAGGCTCAATACATTACCGGCCAGACCGTCCACGTGAACGGTGGAATGGCCATGGTATAGAGTGAAAAGACGTGGCGTTACCGGAACTTGGGGGTTACGCTCACGGCGCTAGGCAACGGATTTGAAGTGTGGTAACCGACTGGCGGCCCGGCTGGGGCGGCCAATTGGCGGAGGTCACCAAGTCTCGACGTGACGGGGGGTGCTCCGCGTGACGGAGTTCGTCGCGCCACATCAAGCCACGACGAGGCCGTACCGCGAAAGGGCGGCGATCCTGATTCCGGGGTCGTTGCCTAATTTAATAAGCACGAGGTTGGAACGATGAGTGACATTGGCGAGCGGGTTAAGAAGATCGTCGTGGAGCACCTTGGGGTCGAACCCGACAAGGTGACCGACCAGGCAAGCTTCATCGATGATCTCGGCGCCGACAGTCTCGACACCGTTGAACTCGTAATGGCTTTCGAGGAGGAATTCGGCTGCGAAATCCCCGATGACGCGGCCGAAACCATTCTGACCGTCGGCGACGCCGTCAAGTTTCTCGAAAAGAACGCAAAAAGCTGAGCCACGCCGGGGCGGCCGCTCGATAGCTCCATCCGTTCACGGCTTCAGAGCTATGCCCCGTTGTGCGGAGCGTAGGGCATAACAATTTGGCCAACGAAACACCCATCAAGCGCGTCGTCGTCACCGGAATGGGAATGCTGACGCCGCTCGCCTGCGGCGTGGAGCGCACCTGGGCGCGCCTGATCAAGGGTGAGAGCGGCGCGCGCAAGATCGACCGCTTCGAGGTCTCCGACATCGCCGCCAGGATCGCGTGCCAAATCCCGCGCGGCGACGGCAGCGACGGCACCTACAATCCCGACCAGTGGATGGAGCCGAAGGAGCAGCGCAAGGTCGACGAGTTCATCGTCTTCGCCATGTGCGCGGCGCGCCAGGCGCTTGACGACGCCGGCTGGCACCCGGCGAGCTACGAGGATCAGACCCGCACGGGCGTCCTCATCGGCTCCGGCATCGGCGGCATCGAGGGCATTGCCGACACCGCGATCACCTTGAAGGAGCGCGGCCCGCGCCGGGTGTCGCCGTTCTTCATCCCCGGCCGCATCATCAATCTCGCCGCCGGCTACGTGTCGATCGAGTTCGGGTTGAAGGGCCCCAACCACGCGGTGGTCACCGCCTGCTCGACCGGCACGCACGCCATCGGCGACGCGGCGCGGCTGATCGCGCTCGGCGATGCCGACGTGATGGTCGCGGGCGGCGCCGAGTCGCCGGTCAACCGGCTGGCGCTCGCCGGCTTTTCGGCGTCGCGCGCGCTCTCCACCGATTTCAACGACGAGCCGACCCGCGCCTCGCGGCCCTACGACAAGGACCGCGACGGCTTCGTGATGGGCGAGGGCGCGGGCGTCGTGGTGCTGGAATCGCTCGAGCACGCCAAGGCGCGCGGCGCCAAGATTTATGCCGAGGTCGTCGGATACGGCCTTTCGGGCGATGCCTACCACATCACCGCGCCGGCCGAGGACGGCGACGGCGCGTTCCGCTGCATGAACGCCGCGATCAAACGCGCGGGCATCACACCCGGCGACATCGACTACGTCAACGCGCACGGCACCTCGACCATGGCGGACACCATCGAGCTTGCCGCGGTCGAGCGCGTGGTCGGCGCCGCCGCCGGCAAGATCTCTATGTCCTCGACCAAGTCCTGCATCGGCCATCTGTTGGGCGCCGCGGGCGCGGTGGAGGCGATCTTCTCCATCCTGGCGATCCGCGACGGCGTGGCGCCGCCCACCATCAACCTCGACAACCCGTCCGTCGAGACGCCGATCGACCTGGTGCCGCACACGTCGCGCGCGCGCAAGATCGAGACGGTCCTGTCGAATTCCTTCGGTTTCGGCGGCACCAATGCGTCGCTGGTCTTCCGCCGCTTCGCGGACTAAGCCATGATGGTAACGAGGCGGAATCGCGGCAACGCCGGCGCCCTCTCGCTTTTGCCATAATTCTTTCTAACCTGCACGAGCGACTGGTGTTTTCGAGATGGGCCGCGCGCTTCAGGCGCCGGGCCGGAGCGGGGGGCCGGGCGCGGGCCGGCGCCGGCACTGAGGCGCCGAGGGAGGGCGCGCAATGGCGGTGGCGGGGCTGACAGCGGGGGCACGTTCGTGACGGACGGGGCGCCGCCAGACGACAACGGCAAACCGCCGCTGCCGCGGCAGTCGCGCCCGGTGGCGCCGCGTAGCCCACGCGCCGCGCTCGAGCCGGAGCGGGTGCCGCTGCCGGCGCGCCGCTCGGCCGGGGCGCGCCACCCGGCGGTGATCGCCGGCAACGCCTTCTTCATGCTGCTGGTGCTGTTCGCCATCGCGGCCGGCGCCGGCCTCTACGTCGGCACGCAGCACTACGACGCGCCCGGGCCGCTCAAGCAGGACAAGATCGTGAATATTCCGCGCGGCCTCGGCAGCCGCGCCATCGGCGGCCTGCTGGAGCGCGAGGGCGTTATCGACGAGCCTTGGGTTTTCTTCGGCGGGGTCACCCTGCGCAAGGCGCGCGGCGAGCTCAAGCACGGCGAATACCGGTTCAAGGCGCACGCCAGCATCGCCGACGTGGTCAACACCATGATCGAGGGCAAGGTGGTGCAACATTCGCTCACCATCCCCGAAGGACTCACCTCGGAGCAGGTGGTGGCGCGGCTGCTCGACAACGACGCGCTGGCGGGCCCGATCAAGCAGATCCCGCGCGAGGGCACGCTTCTACCCGACACCTACAACTTCACCCGCGGCATGACCCGCGAAGAGATGATCCACCGCATGCAGCGCGCGGACAAGCGCGTGCTGGACGAAATCTGGAAGCATCGCGCGCCCGACCTGCCGCTGAAGACGCCGCAGGACCTGGTCACGCTCGCCTCCATCGTCGAGAAGGAAACCGGCAAGGCGGACGAGCGCTCGCGCGTCGCCGCCGTGTTCATCAACCGGCTCAAGCGCAAGATGCGGTTGCAGTCGGACCCGACCATCATCTACGGCCTCACGGGCGGCAAGGGTTCGCTCGGCCATCCGCTGCTGAAGAGCGAGATGGAGCGGCCCAACCCGTACAACACCTATCAGATCGACGGCCTGCCGCCGGGACCGATCGCCAATCCCGGCCGTGCCGCGCTCGATGCCGTGGCCAATCCCGCGCGCACCAAGGACCTCTATTTCGTCGCCGACGGCACCGGCGGCCACGTGTTTTCCGACACCTACCAGCAACACCTGAAAAACGTGGCGCATCTGCGCGGGCTCCAGAAGGTGGAGCGCCAGCAGGAAAAGGCGGGCGAAGAGCAGGTCGGCAAGACCGTGAATGTGCCGGCGCCTGAGCCGGCGCCGGCCGACGCCGCCAAGCCCCCCGGTGGCAAGTCCGGGGCGCAGAAGCCCAAGACGCGGAAGTCCAAAACGCAGAAGCCCAAGACGCAATAGCCTCTTGATGCCGAGCCGGCCGCCCTTGTGAGGGCAAGCGCGCGCGGCTAATGTCCGCCCGCTTTCGGCGGGGGTTTCGTCGGCAAGTCAAAAGAGACCGACAAAGAAGGAGCAGCGATGGCCCTGTCGAGCATGACCGGTTTCGCGCGCGGCCAAGGCGTCGCCGGCGCCTATGCCTGGAGCTGGGAGCTGAAATCGGTCAATGCCAAGGGCCTCGACGTGCGCTTCCGTCTGCCGCCGGGCTGGGACGCGGTGGAGGTCGCCGCCCGTGCCGCCGCCAGCAAGGCGTTGGGGCGCGGCACCGTCTATTGCAACCTCACCATCGAGCGCGAAGGCGTGCAGTCGACGGTCAAGGTCAACGAGTCGGTACTCGCCGCCGTGCTCGCCACCGCCAAGGATCTCGCGGGCAAGATCGACGCCGCGCCGCCGACGCTCGACGGGCTGCTGGCGCTGAAGGGCGTCATGGAAGTCACGGAAACCGACGAGGGCGAGGACGATCGCCGCGCGGCGGAGGCCGCCATCATCGAGGGGTTCGGCAAGACGCTCGCCGACCTCGTTGCCATGCGGCGCGCCGAGGGCGAGACGCTGCGCGAACTCCTCGCCGCCCGCCTCGATGAGATCGCCGTGCTCACGGCCCGCGCCGAGGCCAATCCGGGACGCAAACCCGAGGCGGTGAAGGCGCGGCTCGCCGAGCAGGTGGCGACGCTGCTTTCGGCCTCGGAGCGCTTCGATAGCGACCGTTTGCACCAGGAGGCGATCCTGATGGCGAGCAAGGCCGACATCCGCGAGGAGCTCGACCGCCTGGTCTCGCACGTGGCGCAGGCCAAGGGGCTGCTGGCCGAGGGCGCGGCCGTCGGCCGCCGGCTCGATTTCCTGGCCCAGGAACTGCACCGCGAATCGAATACCCTCACCGCCAAGTCCAACAATGTGGAACTGACCAATATCGGCCTCGCGCTGAAGACCGTGGTGGAGCAGTTCCGAGAGCAGGTGCAGAACCTGGAATGAGCCAGACGCTCCAGCAGGAACGCGAGATCAGCCGCCGCGGCATCATGCTGGTGGTGTCCTCGCCCTCGGGCGCCGGCAAGACCACGCTCACGCGCTATCTGCTCGACCAGGAAGAAAACGTCTCGCTCTCGGTGTCGGCCACCACCCGCGCGCGGCGGCCGAGCGAGATCGACGGCGTGCACTATCAATTCGTCAGCAAGCGCCACTTCGAGGCCATGCGCGACGGCGACGAATTGCTGGAATGGGCCGAGGTGCACGGCAACTATTACGGCACCCCGCGCGAGCCGGTGGAGCAGGCGCTCAGTGAAGGCCGCGACATGCTGTTCGACATCGACTGGCAGGGCACCCGTCAGTTGCTGGAGAAGATGCGCGACGACGTGGTCACGGTGTTCGTGCTGCCGCCGACCGCCGCCGAACTGAAGGCGCGGCTGGAACGGCGCGCCGAGGACAGCGCCGAGATCATCCGGCAGCGCCTGCAAAACGCGTTGGAGGAGATCGCGCACTGGCGCGAGTACGACTACATCCTGGTCAACCGCGATCTCGACAAGAGCTTCGCGCGCCTGCGTTCGATCCTCACCGCCGAGCGGCTGAAGCGGGTGAAGATGCTGGATATCGAGAATTTCATCGAGCAACTCTTGGGCGATTTGCGGAAGATCATTCCGTAGTGGCTGCGAAAGCGTTGGCCAGCCTCACGAACCCCTCGACCGGTATCTCCTCCGCCCTTCGCGTCGGCGCGATTTCTGCCGCGTCCAGGAGCGCGCCCGCGTCGACCCCGAGCGACTTCAGGCTCTGCCGCAGCATCTTGCGGCGTTGGCCGAAGGCGGCTTCGGTGACCCGTTGCAGCGCGCGCGCGTCGCAGGCGAGCGGCGCGGGCCGCGGGATGAGCCGCACCACCGACGACGTCACCTTCGGCGGCGGCACGAACGCGGATGGCGCAACATCGAACATGAGTTTGGTCTCGCAGCGCCAGTTCGCCAGCACGGCGAGCCGGCCGTAGCTTTTCGAGCCCGGCGCCGCCGCGATGCGCTCGGCCACCTCGCGCTGGAACATCAGCACCAGCGCGTCGTACCACGGCGGCCACGGCTCGGCGGTCAGCCAGCCGATTAAGAGCGGCGTGGCGATATTGTAGGGCAGGTTGGCGACCACCCGCGCCGGTGCGCCATCGAGATAAAGTCGGGGATCGAATTCCAGCGCGTCGCCCGGCACGATCGTGAGCTTGCCGGGATAGTGCGCCCCGATTTCTTCCAGCGCGGCAATGGCGCGGTCGTCGCGCTCGATGGCAATAACCTGGGCCGCGCCCTCCGCCAACAGCGCGCGCGTCAGCCCGCCCGGGCCGGGCCCGACCTCCACCACCCTCACGCCGTCGAGCCGTCCGCCGGCGCGCGCGATGCGCGCCGTCAGATTGAGGTCGAGCAGGAAGTTCTGGCCGAGCGACTTCTTAGGCGAAAGCCCGTGGCGGCGGATGACCTCGCGCAGCGGCGGCAGGTCGTCGATCGTGCTCATCCGCGCATGATCCCGAAAAAGCCTGTCCCCGGCTTGATCGGGGATGGGAACCGGTTTTCGGACAAGATCATGCGTAATTTCGCTCTATTGCGCCGGGCTGGGCGCCGGCGCCTTGGCCGCCAGTCGCGCCGCCAGCTTGAGCGCCGCCATCAGGCTCGACGGATCGGCATGGCCGCTGCCGGCGAGATCGAAGGCGGTGCCGTGGTCGGGCGAGGTGCGCACGAACGGCAACCCCAGCGTCACGTTCACGCCGTGGTCGAAGGCCAGCGTCTTGATCGGGATCAGCGCCTGGTCGTGGTACATGCACAGCGCCACGTCGTAGGTCGCGCGCGCCGCGGCGTGGAACATGGTGTCCGCCGGAAGCGGCCCGCGCGCGTCGATGCCTTCGGCCTGCAACTGCGCGACCGCGGGCTGAACGATCTCCACGTCCTCGCGGCCGAGGCTGCCTTCCTCGCCGGCATGCGGGTTGAGCCCCGCCACCGCCAGCCTCGGCTTGGCGATGCCGAAGCGCGTGGTGAACTCCCGCGCGACGATGCGCCCGGTCTCGACGATGAGATCGCGGGTGAGCAGGGCGAACACCTCTTTCAGCGCCACGTGGATCGTCACCGGCACCGCCGCGAGCTCCGGCGACCATAGCAGCATCACCGGCATCACCCGCCGGCCGGTCATCTCGCCGGCCAGCCGCGCCAGGAACTCGGTATGGCCGGGGTCTTCGAAGCCGGCGTCGTAGAGCACGTGCTTGTTGATCGGATTGGTCACCACCGCCGCCGCCTGGCCGGCCATCACGTCGGCGACCGCGCGCCGGATCGAGCCGATCGCCGCCGGCGCGCTAGAGACGTCCGGCTTGCCGGGCGCCGCGGTCACCGCAACCCCGATCGGCACCACCGGCAGCGCGCGGGCAAAGACATCCGCGGTCTCATCCGGCGTCACGCTCTTGACCGGCGCGTTGAGGCCGAGCGCGCGCGCGCGTTCCCTCAGGAAGGCGGGGTCGCCCGCGACATAGAACGGCGGCAGGCCGAGCGCGTTGCGTCGCCGCCAGACGGCGAGGGTGATATCGGGTCCGATGCCGGCCGGCTCGCCGAGCGTGAGCGCGAGGGGCAGGCCGGATCCCGGGCTCATTTTTGGGGGTGCTTGTATTCGATCCAGGCTTGGCGCCGGATTTGTTCCAGGAAGCTGCGCGAAGCGGCTTCGAAGCGCTTCTGGTATATCTCCTTGCGCACCTTCGCCTTCTCCGGCGAGTCCTGGGTGGTTTGCTTTTTCCCGCACAGCGCGAACATCTGCAGGCCCTGAGAGGTCACGTCGGGCGCGGTCAGTTGGCCGACCGACATCTTGTCGAGCAGATCGCGAAACGGTTTCGGCAGGTCGGCGGAATAGCGCGTGATGGGCTCGCGCACCGCCACGTTGCCCAGGCCCCGCGCCAGCGGCAGGCCGCGCCCGCAATCGGTGAAGCGCTTGCGCAGGTTGTCGGCTTCGCGGCGCTTCTGCGCCACCGCTGCCCGGGTCGATCCTGGCGGCACCACTACGGTGATGGGATAGAGCGTGTAGGCGTAGCCCATTTCGGTCGAGCCCTCGTGGCGGGCGCGCAGCGCTTGCTCGACGTCGGCTTCGGTCACCTGCAGCGAGGCGGAGAACTTGCCGCGGATCATCTCGTTCCAGGTCAGCTGCGCGCGGATGCGCTGCTTGACGGCGTAAGGGCTGACGCCCGCGTGATTCAGGTAGCTTACGAACTGCTTTGGCGACACGCCCTGGCTCTTCGCCATGTTGGCGAATGCGGCGTCGACCTGCTTCTGGTCGATGGTCAGGCCGTAGGTCTTCGCCTTGGCGATCTTCAGGCGGTCGTCGATGAGTTCATTGATGACCTCCTGGCGCGTGACGTGCTTGTGGGTCGAGTTGGCGATCAGGCGCTGGCGCTGCTTGATGTCGAGCTCCGTGATCGGCGAACCGTTGGCGATGACCACCACCTGCGCGCTGGCGGTCGTCGGCGCGGCAAGCATCGGCGCGGCGAGCGCCGCCGCCACCGCGGCGCAGGCCGTGAGGTGGCGAACCGAGGGGAATTTCATGCGCACTCCCGGCATATGATGTTCTCTCGCCTGTGGGTGGGGCGGCCGCGCGGGGCGAGCCGATTCCTACAAGCCCCCGAAATTCGATCCGGTGCCACCGACCGCCTGGTTCACCGTGGTCTGGCCCAACGTCCGCAGGCTCAAGGTCAGCCCGATCGTGTGGTTGAGCGTCGCCACACCGCTCGAATAGCTGTAATTTGTGGTGTAATTCAGGGCCAAGATGAGGCAATCGTCGACGTAGCCCAGCCCGATACGGGTCTGGCTGAATTTGCCCGCCTCGACGTCATACAGCGCCCCGCCCGAGAGCATCCAGTTGGTGGCCAGCTTGACCGAACCGGAGGTCAGGATGCCCTGGCGGCGTGAGAGGAAGCCGATGTCGGGCTGCGCCGCGTAGTCGCCGTACAGCACACTTGCCGACCAGCGGTCGAAGTGCGCGGCCGCCTCGAGTTCCATCCGCATGATGTCGAAGGTGTCCTTGTCGAAGCGGAAGCGCGAGGTGAACGTGTAGACGCTGTTGGGCTGGTAGGCGACGCGCGCCACGTAGTCGGAGCGGCGGCTGTCGAGGCCGCTGTCGAGGCCGGTGTTGGTGGCATCCATCGCGGCGAAGGAATTCTTGCCGAACAACTGATAGGATTCGCCGAACAGCACGTTGGCCGAGCCCGCCTTGTTGAACTGCGCGGTATAGCGGATGCCGTAATTGGTGCGGCCGCCGCCCTCGACCCGGTCCCAGCCCGCGAACTTGTTCACGCGGAACAGGTTGCTGTCGTCGAAGATCAGGCTCTGCGAATCCTCGTTCGGCCATTTGCCGATCTGGGTCTCGTTCGGGCGCGCGATCACCTGCACGACGGGCTCGATCGTCTGCGTGCCCCAGGATTGCGTCGAGACGAACGGATAGCGGTATTCGAGACCGACCGTCGGCATGGCGCGCACCAGGTTGGAATCGCCCGGCGTCAGGTAGTTGGACACGCTGGCCTGGTTGTCGACGTGCACGGCGGCGGCGTCGACCCGCACCGAGGCGAACGGCGTCCACACCTGGCCGAACTTGTCGGTGATGTCCTTGCGCCAGCGTGCCTTCGCCGAGAAGCGGTTGTAGTTGCCGGGAAAGCCGCGCATCACGCAGTTGCTCGAGTTCTTCACCGCCGTGTCGGCGGTGTTGCAGGCGCCGGAGTTGGACGCCGTCTGCGTGATGGCCTCGAAGTTCGCCTGCGAACGCGACAGGCTGGTGAAATTTGTGTCGAAGCTGAGTTCGCCGCCGACCACCGGATGGTCGACCGTATAGGCATAGTCGATCACCGGATGGATGACCGGGATCTGATTCTGCACATCGGAACTCGAGAAGCCGAGGTAGTAGATCGAGCGGGCGTCGAAGTAGCTGCGGTTGCCGCGGCCCGCGATGAAGGCCTGCGAGATCCCTTCGCTGGTCAGCGACAGATTGTCGGGGTTGGTGGCATATCGCGACAGGCTCGGCGCATAGTCCTGCAGGAAGTAGCGGTCGGACATCAGCAGCGCGTCCCAGCCCCAGGTCCAATTCTTGTTGAGCGCGAAGCGGCCGCTGCTTTCGACGCTGCCGCGCCAGGTCCGATTGCCGAACGAGTCGCCGAAGGCGCCCGGGTCCTGCTGGTGAATGCCGGCGGCGCGGATCGAGTAGGCGCCGTTGATCAGCCGCTGGCGGAACTCGCCCTGCATCAACAGGCCCTGCTTGGTCGTGTATTTGGGCGCCAGGGTGATGTCGTAGTTCGGCGCCAGCGCGAAATAGTACGGCACCTCGACGCCGACGCCGTAGATCGAGTTCGACGAGACCGTCGGCATCAGGAAGCCTGTTTTGCGCTTGACCGTCGGGTCGGGCGCGGAAAAGTACGGCATCCAGACCAGCGGCACGCCCCAGAATTCGAGGCGCGCGTCCTCGAAGTAGAGCATCTTTTCGCGCTGGTCGTGGACGATGCGCTTGGCCTTCACCTGCCATTCCGGCGGTTTCTTGGGATTGTCCTTGCACGGCTGGCAGGCGGTGTAGACGCCGTTATGGAAGACGGTGAAATTGCCGCCGGTGCGTTCGGCGCGCGCGGCCGCCATGCTGGTGCGCTGCGGCGTGTTGAGGCGGAGCGCGTCGACGAAACCGTTGCGGTAGTCGTCCGACAGGTCGATCACCTGCCCGTAGGTGACCTTGCCGTCGGCATCCGTCAGCCGCACGTTGCCCTCGGCGTGCAGGCGCTTGGTGCGCTGGTTGTAGACGATGCGGTCGGCCTCGAGCGTTGAACCTTTGTAATAGATCTGCACGTCGCCGAGCGCCGATACGCGGTGATTGGCGTAGTCGTAGTTGATCTTGTCCGCCTTCATCAGCATCTGCTTCTGACCGGCGCGCTCGATGGCGGCCTTGGTCTTGGCGGGACGCGGGGGGATCGGCAGGAAGGAGCCCTGGGCGTTGGCCGGCGCGCAAACGAGAGCGCCCGCGGCCGCCGCAAGGGCGAGCGCAGCGAAGATTTGGGCAATGCAGCGGCGGGGCCGGGCCGCTGGTGGTGGAGCGCTAGGGGGCCCCGCCATCACCCGTCCTCCTGGTACAACAACGCAATGAACCCCGTCAGACCACCGGCAAGCACAGGCAACCAAGCTGCTGTCATTGGATGCATCAGCTCGGCCTTGCTCAAATCTTCCGTCACTTTTGATAGCACATAAAGCAGAAACCCGGCCGCTACGCCACTTAAAACCATCTTCTGCACACCGCCGAAGCGGAAGAACCGTAGACTGACGGCCGCGGCCAGCAAAACCATGGCCGCCAGCATGAAGGGCCGGGCAAGAAGCTTCTGGAACTGTAATCTATACCCTGCGGCGACAAGTCCCGCGTGTTCCGCGATCTTGATATACAGCGGCAAGTCCCAGAACGGGACGGTCTCGGGCGTCGCAAAGCTTTCGCGCACTTGCTCCGGCGTCAGGCTCGTCTTGAGACGGAAGGTCTCTACGTTGCGCGGCCGTTGGCCCTGCCGGTAGACGCGGGCGTCGAGCAGCTTCCACACGCCTGGGTCGAGCACCGCCGCGCGCGCCTCGATGCGCTGCTGGAAGCGGCCGTCGGGCGTGAAGGTGAAGACCGTCACCCCGGAGAGCGCCACCCCCTGGTCGCGGCTCGATTTGGCATTGATGATGGCCTGGCCTTCGTTGGTCTTCTGGTTGGCCCAGAATCCGGGGCCACCGCCGCCCGTGCCGAATCCCCTCAGATCGCGCCCGAACAATTCCGCCTGCAGCTTCTTGGAGCGCTCCTGCAGCGTCGCCGACACCGGGTTGTAGACGGTGGTGGCGAAGACGCCGAGCAGGAACGCGACCACCACCGCCGGGGTGACGAACTGCCAGGCCGACATGCCGGCCGAGCGCGCGACCACCAGTTCCAGCCGCCGCGACAGGCTGAGGTAGGACGACATCGCGCCGATCAGGATGCAGAACGGCATCACGCGCTCGATGATCTGCGGCACCCGGAAGATCGAGGTCTCGAACACCAGGAACGGCGACACGTTGGGGACGTCGCCCGCCCGTCGCATCAACTCGATGTAGTCGAGCAGCGCCACCAGCGCGAAGATGCTCACGAACACCAGCAGCACCGCGCTCAGGAAGCGCAGGCCGAAATAGCGCGCCAGTGTTCCGCCCAGGGCCGGCATGGACAAGCTCACGACGGCACCGCCAGGCGTTTGACGATGCGCTCGGTGATGGCGGCGAAACCGTTGCTGATGAAGGCGGGCGGCTCCAGGATGACGCCGCGGCGGATCACGACGTAGCCGCCCCCGAACGCCAGCGCCATGGCGATGAATTGCAGCGACAGCAGCCACGGATAGCTGGCGCCGAATACGGTCGAGACGAAGCCGGCCAGCCGCAGCACCGCCACCCAGGTGACCGTGCCCAGGATCGACATGAACCGGCTTTGCCGGTTGGTGCGCGGCGCCCCCAGATAGGCGAAGGCGATCACCGCGAAGCCGATCGGATAGAGCGGGGCCATCAGCCGGTCGTAGAGCTCGGCGCGGAACTCGCCCGGCTCCTTGCGATAGGTCTTGTCGTTCGGGCTCGGAAACATGAGCTGCCAGAGGTAGCGCTCACGGATCGAATAGGTGATCGCCTGCGGCCCGGCGGCGAACTGCGACAGGTCGAACGCATAGCGGTCGAAGGTGACGATGGCGGGATCCCGCTGGCCGGCCTCCTGGCGCTGCACCGTGCCGTTCTCGAGCACCAGGAAGGTGCCTTTCTTGTTGTCGACCAATTCGCCGTTCTCGGCGATCACCGTGAGGCGCTCTTTCGGGTTGCGCTGGTCGTCGAGGAAGATGCCGGCGAGCTGGCCGTTGGCGCGGCGCTGGCGCACGTGGATGGTGACGCCGTTTTCCAGCGAGGTGAAGCGGCCCGGCTGCAGAATGGTGGTCACCACGTTGGCGCGCACCTCGGTCAGCCAGTCGCGTAGCGTGCGCAGCCCCTTGGGCGCGAAATAGGCGCTGATCGCCATCACCAGCAGCGCCACCACCAGAGCCGCCGCCAGGAACGAGCGGAACAGGAGCCATGGCGACATCCCCGAGGCGTTCATGACGATGATCTCGGAATCGGTCGACATCTTGTTGAGCACGTGCGCCATCGCGATCAGGAAGGCGATCGGCGCAATCACCATCACCAGGAGCGGGATGATCATGCCGGTGATGCCGATGAAGACCAGGATGGTCTGACCCTGGCTCGTCATGATGTCGAAGTCGTGCAGCGCCTGCGTGACCCAGATCACGGCGGTCAGGCTGCCCAGCACGACCAGGAAGGCGTTGAGCGTGGCGCGGAATATGTAGCGGTTGATCGACCCCATCCGCCGCCTTCGTCCCCTTCAGCGCGGCACACTTCGAGCGACCGCCGGTCCCCCGCCGCCGGTCCGTGCACTGCCGTTACAGCCCCGGCTTTCGCCGGGGTTAACCTTCATCGGCCGACAACATGGCCCTGCAAAGGCAAAGTCTTTGAATACGCACAATAAAAAGACGCTCAACATGGCCAACGAAAAGTTAATGCGCGAGGCGGCCCAGCCCTGCGCCCGGACCCTGATTCTGGCAAGGGTAGAGCGGCTTGCCGCCTGAAAAAACAGCAAAAAATGTGCCTGCCGGCTTTGCAACAGGAGGCCGGCTGCGTCATATGAGAGGACCATCTGGCAGGGGCCGCGCACGGCCCCCGGCCGCAGCCGAAGGACCCCTCGCATGCCCGACGCCCTCAAGCTCGGTTTTGGCGCCTATGAAGCGCCCTCCAAAGGGGTCCTGGCGGTCTTCTGCGACAATAAGCTGAAATTCGGCCCGGCCAGCACCCGGATGCTGGGCGCGGTCGCGGCTCAGGTCGCGCGCGCCGCCAAGGCGGCCGGCTTCACCGGCAAGAAGGACACGAGCCTGGAGCTGATCGCGCCCGAGGGGCTGAAGGTGGACCGGCTGGTGGTGCTCGGCGCCGGCCCGGCAAGCGGCCTGGGGGCCCAGGATTTCCTGAAATTCGGCGGGACCGCCATGGGCAAGGTGCCGGCGCGCGCGGCCGCGGTCACGGTGGTCGCGGAACTCGCCGGCGGCGCCATGACCGCGGACCAGGCCGCCCAACTGGCGCAAGGGGCGCGTCTGCGCGCCTACGCCTTCGACCGCTACAAGACCAAGCGCAAGGACGACGAGAAGCCGCCGGCAAACCGCAGCCTGACGATCGCGGTCGGCGATGCCGCCGCGGCGCGCCGGGCCTATGCGCCGCTCTCAGGCGTCGCCGACGGCGTCGAACTCGCGCGCGATCTGGTCAACGAGCCGGCCAACGTGCTCTTTCCGGTCGAGTTCGCCCGCCGCGCCACGGCGCTGAAGAAGGTCGGCGTCAATGTCGAGGTGCTCGACGAGCCGGCCCTGAAGAAAATCGGCATGAACGCGCTATTGGGCGTCGGTCAGGGCTCGGCCCATGACAGCCGGGTGGTGGTCATGCGCTGGAACGGCGGCAAGAAGGGCGAGGCGCCAGTCGCCTTCATCGGCAAGGGCGTGTGCTTCGACACCGGCGGCATCTCCATCAAGTCGGCCGCCGGCATGGAAGACATGAAAGGCGACATGGGCGGCGCGGCCTGCGTCACCGGCCTGATGCACGCGCTCGCCGCGCGCAAAGCGCGGGTCAACGCGGTCGGCCTCATCGGCCTGGTCGAGAATGCGGTGGACGGCAAGGCGCAGCGGCCGGGCGACATCGTCAAGTCGCTGTCGGGCCAGACCATCGAGATCATCAACACCGACGCCGAGGGCCGGCTGGTGCTCGCCGACGTCGTCTGGTACGCGGCCGAGCGCTTCAAGCCGAAATTCATGATCGACCTGGCGACGCTTACCGGCGCCATCATCGTCGCGCTCGGGCACGAATACGCCGGCATGTTCTGCAACGACGACAAGCTCGCCGATCAATTGAACAAGGCCGGCACCGAGACCGGCGAGGCGGTGTGGCGCATGCCGCTGGGGCCCGCCTACGACAAGATGATCGATTCCAGGTTCGCCGACATGAAGAACACCGGCGGCTCGCGCTGGGGCGGCGCCATCACGGCGGCGCAATTCATCAAGCGCTTCGTGGACGACAAGACGCCGTGGGCGCATCTCGACATCGCCGGCACCGGCTTCGACTCGCCGAAGAACGAGATCAACCGGAGCTGGGGGTCCGGCTGGGGCGTGCGGCTCCTGGACCGGCTGGTGGCGGACTATTACGAGAAGTGAGGGCGCAAACGACACCTAGTGGTCCGATTCCGACATTTGCATCCCGCTGTAGCAAGCTCCGGAGCAAATGTCGGAATCAAAGGACCACTAGCAACAATTTGATTCTAGTGGAGCTTTGAATTTGACATTTGATGAGTGGCCCGCTGCAAGTGGGTATCAAATGTCAAATTCGCTCCACTAGTCGGAATCCGACAATGTCAGTCCGGACATTTGGTCGGAACTATCCCGCTGTGAGCGGCTAAGGACTCGCGGGCAAGCAACCTGAAATTGTCGGAAATCTCCGGAGAAAGCGGATCCGAACCACTAGCAACAATTTGATTCTAGTGGAGCTTTGAATTTGACATTTGATGAGTGGCCCGCTGCAAGTGGGTATCAAATGTCAAATTCGCTCCACTAGAACCGATAGCCGGCGCTAATTGCCAACTCGGTGTTCATGACGTTCACCACGCGGGCGGTGCCGCCCAGGTGCGCCGTGAACAGGCCGTTGAGCGCGGTGAAGGGCTCGCACGGGCCGTTGAGCGCGGTCGATACGAATTCGTATTCGAACCGCGCGAACCAGCGCGGGCTGATTTCGAATTCGGCGCCGCCGCCGACCACGAACGCCAGCGTGCCTTCGTCGAAGGTGCCGTCATAGGCTTCCTGGTGGATGTTCTTGTAGGCGAGGCCGCCACGCGCGAACAGCCGGATCGGGATCATCTCGCGCGGCATGACGTGGCTGTAAAACGGCAGCCAGGTCGACACCGGCGGCGTGAACCAGAGCACGCTGCCGGTGACGGCAAAGCTGCGCTCCTTGCTCTCGGTCGGGAAGCCTTTTTCGTAGAAGTCGGTCTCGCCGAAATAGTCGACGCTGAATTCGGCCGCCCAGTCCCTGTCGAACTGCCAGCCGACGAAGGCCTTGCCGCCCGGCTCGTATTTCTCGACGTTGTACGTGTTGTTGGTGTTGGGGACGAAGCCGGTATGGTGGTTCATGAAAACACCGCCGCCGGCGTACCAGTCATACATCGGCGTCGGGGGCGCCAGCATCGGATCGGCGGCCGCGGGCGCGACGAACGCCAACGCCGCGGCAATGGCCACAAGAGCCACCGCAGCGGCACGCGCTACCCTAACGAAACCATCGCCCCCCATTTTGCGGGCATCCCTCGACGAACCTGCGCGATACGACGACTTGCTGCCCGCGGCGACATCGCCCCCCGGCGTCGCCCGCGCCACGCCCAAACGTGCTCAAAAGGCTCCATGAGCAAGGCAAATTGACGCTATGAACTCCCCGTTACCAAGTCAACGGGCACCGGCGTCGCAGCGTCGTTGCATTGCCGCCGCCCCCGCGGTGGTTCGGAGCCGGAAGCCGCGCCCGATGATGCACAATAGCATCGGCTGGTGCCGCCCCTATTGAAACCAGGCGGTGCCGCGGGCAGAAGAGCGGCCGAAAGCGGTTTTGGTGCGCCGTGCCGTTTTGGACACACCTTTCGGCAATTTACCGTGTTTGGTTTTGGCGGGCGGACTTTGCGTGTGGACAATCCCGCCAGCCCGGCCGACGTTGGCCGGCACCGGCTATCCGGATGGAATCGGACTCGATGACCGAAGTGCTTTTCTACCACTTGCAAGGTCAGCGTCTTGAAGGCGTGCTGCCGACACTGCTCGAGAAATCGCTCGAGCGCGGCTGGCGCGTGGTGGTGCAGGGCGTTTCGGAAGAGCGTATCGAGGCGCTCGACGCCCATCTGTGGACCTACCGCGACGACGGCTTCCTGCCGCACGGCACCTGGCGCGAGCCGGAGGCGCCGGCCCAGCCGGTGCTGCTGACGCTGACCGACAGCAATCCCAACGCCGCCGACGTGCGCTTCCTGATCGAGGGTGCCGCGGTGCCCGCGGACGCGGAAGCCTACCGGCGCATCGTGCTGCTGTTCGACGGCGACGACGAGGACGCGGTGGCGGCCGCCCGCGCGCGTTGGAGCGAGGCCAAGGCCAAGGGCTTCGAGGTCACCTACTGGCAGCCCGACGACCGCGGCCGCTGGGTGAAGAAGGCGTAGAGCGGCTCCAAAGGGCCTTTGCGGGCGCCAGGCGGCGGAAAAACGCGCCCTGTGGCTATTGGCCGGGGCCTGAATAACGATTTACCGCGGTCCGAGCCCGCCAGATGTTGCCCGCGCCATTGTGATGACGCAAAATCCGGCTTAAGGGACAAGCGGATAGACAAACCGGGGGTCTCGCTTGCCGCGTTCCGTGTTCATTGTTGTGCTTTGCTGCGTCGCCGCCACCGCGCTGGGGGGCTGCGGGCAGACGTCCGATATGATGACCGACATCAAGGACAGCGCTTTCACCAAGCCGGCGAAATTCTTCTCGGTCCCGAGCTGGGCCAAGCCGAATAGGGCGGCCAATGACTTCAATCTCATGCCCAAGGGGCCGGTGAAGGCCAGCAATTTGATCAGCGCGGGCGGTCATTGCGCGCCGGCGCCCGTGCCCGCGACCCCGCCGGCGGCGCAGAAGCCGCCGCAGGCCGCCGCGCAGGTCTCGGCCCCGCCGCCCGACCGGCTGGAGCCTGCCGGTTCCGGCGCGGGCTTCGCCGCGCCGGCGCCGGTCTTCGGCGGCGTTTCCCTCGGCATGAGCGAATGCGCGGTGGCGCGCCGCCTCGGCACGCCGGGCAATGTCAGCATCAGCCGCAGCCCCAAGGGGAAGCGCCGGGTGGTGCTCATCTATAACGGTGGCGACCGGCCCGGCGTCTACAGCTTCCTGTCGGGCCGCCTGATCCAGGTCGATGCGACGCCGCAGCAGACGAAGAGGTACGACCGGCGGGACAAGAAGCCGGGCCGCACGCGCCGCACCCGCGACCAGATGTACGTGCAGTAGGCGCTTGCGCCGCGTCAAGCCGTCTCCAGCGCCGCGCTGGCGGCGAGCCATTCCTCTTCCGCCGCGGCGAGCGCTGCCGCCGCATCCGACCGCTGCTTGGCGAGTTCCGCCGCTTTCGCCGCGTCGCGCGTGAACAGGCTGCCATCGGCGAGTTTCTCGTCGAGCGCGGCGATATCGCGGGTCAGCTTGTCGATCAGCGCCTCGGCTTTCTTCACGCGCTGGCGGAGCGGCGCGGTTTCGGCGCGCTTTTCGGCCGCCGCGCGGCGCACGTCGCTGCGGCTCGGGTTGGCCGACGATTTCGCCACGCCGGCCTGGCCGCCGCTGCGCTCGCTCAAGACCGTGCGCCGATAATCGTCGAGATCGCCGTCGAACGGTTTCACCTTGCCGTCGGCGACCAGCCACAGGCGGTCGGCGCAGGCTTCCAGCAGATAGCGGTCATGCGACACCAAGATCACCGCGCCGGGGAAATCGTTGATGGCCTCCACCAGCGCGCCGCGGCTGTCGATGTCGAGATGGTTGGTGGGCTCGTCGAGGATGACGAGATGCGGTGCGTCGAACGTGGCGAGCCCCAGCAGGAGCCTCGCCTTCTCGCCGCCGGAGAGCGTCTCAACCTTGGTGTCGCCGGCCGCGCCCGAAAAGCCGATTGATCCCACCTTGGCGCGCACCTGCGCTTCCGCCGCCTCCGGCATCAGGCGGCGCACGTGGTCGTAGGGGCTTTCCCGCGGGTTGAGTTCGTCGACCTGGTGCTGGGCGAAATAGCCGATCCTGAGGGTGGCGGCGCGGGTGATCGTGCCTTGCATCGGTTGCAGGCGGTCGGCGATCAGCTTGACGAAGGTCGACTTGCCGTTGCCGTTGGATCCGAGCAGCGCGATGCGGTCGTCGTTGTCGATGCGCAGATTGAGCCCGCTCAAAACGGGCTTGCCCGGCTCGTAGCCGACCGCCACGCCGTCGGTGGCGATGATCGGCGGCGACAGCAATTTGTCCGGCGCCGGAAACGTAATCGGCCGCACCTCGTCGGTGGTGAGCGCCGCGATCGGCTCGAGCTTTTCCAGCATCTTCAGCCGTGACTGCGCCTGCCGCGCCTTGGTCGCCTTGGCGCGGAAACGATCGACGAAGGCCTGCAGGTGCTTGCGCTGGGCGTCCTGCTTCTTGATCAGTTTCTGGTCGAGCGCTTCGCGCTCGCCGCGCTGGCGCGCGTAAGACGAATAGCCGCCGCGCCATAGCGTCAATTTTTTCTGTTCCAGCGCCAGGACGTGGCCGACCGCGCTGTCGAGCAGGTCGCGGTCGTGGCTGATGACGATCAGCGTCGCCGGATAGCGCGCCAGATGCTCCTGCAGCCACAGCGTGCCTTCAAGGTCGAGGTAGTTGGTCGGCTCGTCGAGCAGCAATAGGTCCGGCTGGGCGAACAAGGTGGCGGCGAGCGCCACGCGCATGCGCCAGCCGCCGGAGAATTCCTGCACCGCGCGCTGCTGGTCGGCGCTGGAAAAGCCCAGGCCCGACAGGATCGCGGCCGCGCGCGCCGGCGCGGCATGGGCGCCGATGTCGGCGAGCCGGGTCTGGATCTCGGCAATCCGGTGCGGATCGGTGGCTGTGTCGGCTTCGGCCAGCAGGGCGGTGCGCTCGGTGTCGGCGCGCAGCACGATGTCGATAAGGCTGTCCGGCCCGTTCGGCGCTTCCTGGGCGAGCCGCCCGATGCGCCAGCGCGGCGGCAACGAGACGCTGCCGTGCTCGGCGGCGTAATCGCCGGCGATGACGTTGAACAGGGTCGACTTGCCGGTGCCGTTGCGGCCGACCATGCCGACGCGGGCGCCGGTCGGCACGTTCACGGAGGCGCCTTCGATCAGGGTGCGGCCGGCGATGCGGACGGTAAGGTCATCGATAACGAGCATGGGCGGCGTTTTGGCCGAGGCAGTTTGAGGATGCAATAGGCCGCCACAAACTCTCCGTCTCAGCCCAGATTTGGCTCCGTCTCCTTGAAGACGGGCAGGGCGTTCATCGCCTCCCACCAGGGCGTCATCCCGGGAACGGACATAAGATCATCGGAGTCCGGGGTGAGCGACGTGTAAAAAATGATCGGTGCAAGGAAATAGTCGGCGAGGCTCGGCTCGTCTCCCGCCAGCCACCGATTGCTGCCTTTGTTTTGCATGAGGAGGGCGAGCAGTTTCTTGCTGGCTGCGAGCGCGTCTTGGCGCTTCCGTTCGTCCGCGCCCCCGATGAAATCGGGAAATAGATGAAACCCGGCAACGCCAACGAGCGCATCGTAGCCGTAGCTGTTGATAAGGCTGATGGCCTCGTTCATCCGAGCACGGTCTTTAGCCGTATCCGGGATCAGCGACGGACCGGGACGTGTCTCATCCAGGTAGCGGCAGATGGCATCGGTCTCGCGAATACGCACACCGTCGATGTCGAGCACCGGGACCTTGCCGAACGGGTGGCGCTGCATATGCTCGGGCTGCCGCGGCTCGCCGGCGAGGACGTTCACCGGAATCTGGTCGTAGTCGGCGTTCTTATCAGCGAGCAGCATGCGCACGGTCCGCACGTAGGTCGAGCCGTCGAAGCCGTATAAAACCGCCTTGTCGCTCATTGTCATCTCCTTAAATATGATTGCGCCCCGCCAGGCAGATACTTTGTGCCAGATGGGTTGCGAGGCTAGTGAAAGTCGGAGTGCGCGTCGAGCCGTGGTCTTGGAAGCACGATCGGGAGCGGTGACGGTAATCTGACACCGAACGCGCAGCGCGGCGCGGTGAGTGCGCCATCTCGCGAAGACGGCTCTTGCTGCTGACGTGCCAGCCAGTAAATCGATCCGCGGTCGATGCTGGCGGGTTCGGTGTGCGGCGTTTGATGGGCGCGCAGCGAGGGTCTTTCAGCCCAACGCTTCCGCCACCGCCTTGCCGCAGGTGACGGTGTCCGCCGGTCCCTTGAGATCGCGGGTGCGCAGCTTTTCCTCGGCGAGCACCGTCTCGATGGCCTTGACGATCGCCTGCGCCGCTTCGCTCTCGCCCAGATGCTCCAGCATCATCGCGCCGGACCAGATCTGGCCGATCGGGTTGGCGATGCCCTGGCCGTAGATATCGGGCGCGGAGCCGTGCACCGGCTCGAAAACCGACGGGAACTTGCGCTCCGGATTGATGTTGCCCGACGGCGCGATGCCGATGGTGCCGGTGCAGGCGGGGCCCAGGTCGGAGAGGATGTCGCCGAACAGGTTGGACGCCACCACCACGTTGAACCAGTCCGGGCTCATGACGAAGCGCGCGGACAGGATGTCGATGTGGAACTGGTTCCACTTCACGTCCGGATAGTTCTTCGCCATCTCCTTCACGCGCTCGTCCCAGTACGGCATGGTGATCGCGATGCCGTTCGACTTGGTCGCCGAGGTGAGGTGCTTCTTCGGCGTCGAGCGCGCCAACTCGAAGGCGAACTTCAGCACGCGGTCGACGCCGGTGCGGCTCATCACCGTTTCCTGCACGACGACTTCGCGCTCGGTGCCGGCGAACATCTTGCCGCCGATCGCCGAATATTCGCCCTCGGTGTTCTCGCGCACCACCCAGAAGTCGATGTCGCCGGGCTTGCGGCCGGCAAGCGGCGAGGGCACGCCGGGCATCAGCCGCACGGGCCGCAGGTTGACGTATTGGTCGAACTCGCGGCGGAACAGGATCAGCGAGCCCCACAGCGAGACGTGATCGGGCACCTTGTCCGGCATGCCGACGGCGCCGAAATAGATGGCGTCATGGCTGCCGATCCGGTCCTTCCAGTCCTCGGGCATCATGCGGCCGTGCTTCTCGTAGTAGTCGCAGCTCGCGAAATCGAAATCGTCGAGGCGCAGCTCGAAGCCGAACTTCTTGGCCGCCGCTTCCAAGCACGCGCACGCCTTCCGGCATGACCTCCTTGCCGATGCCGTCGCCGGGAATGACTGCGATACGATGAACGCGATTGGTCGCCATGGCTTGGACGTCTCCCGGATGAGCTGCGGTTTCGGAGCGCTTTCCAAGCACTCCGCGGACCCGCGCGCAAGCGGGTCGTCCGGGACAGGCGCGTCAGTTGGACAGCCCCACGCCCGTCTCGCGCTGGTAGACGATGAGGTCGAAGCTCGGCGTCGCGTCGTTGCCGATCGCGGCCGAGAGCAGGGCGTGCGCCTGGCCGCGGTGGTGGGTCTGGTGGTTGAAGAAATGGTCGAGCGCGGGACCGAGCGGCTGCTCGATGTCCTGCGGGCGGGTGACGGTGCGGTAGCGCAGGGTGCCGGCGAAATCGGCCTCGGTGAGGCCCTCGATATAGCCGCTGATGCGAGCGTCCTCGGCCGTGCGTGCCGCCCGCAAGTCCGCGAAGTCGTCATACAGGATGGCGTCGAGGCCCGGTGGCGGCTCGCCCTCGCCGGTGAAGCGGCGCATCCAGATGCGGTCGCCGACCAGCAGGTGATTGAGCGTGCCATGCACCGACTTGAAGAAGGCGCCGCGGTCGGCGCGGTACTCGGCGTCGGTGAGAGCGGCGGCGGCCTCATACAGGCGCGCATTGCACCAGGCATTGTAGCCGGCGAACATCGGATAGCGGGATCGCATCGGAAGCTCCTGAAATTTCCTGAATTTAATCGGGCCAAAACGGGGGCTTGCGGGCGCGGCATTTCCGCCGCCGACCTTGCCGCTCGCGGGCGCGCCCGGTATAAGCCGCCGCGACGAAACCTCGCCAATCAAATTCGTAAACGACCCCATCAATCCCAGTGAAGGATCTCTCCCGATGGCGCTCGAGCGCACCTTTTCCATCCTTAAACCCGACGCCACCGAACGCAACTTGACCGGCGCCATCAACGCCATGATCGAGGCCGCCGGCCTGCGCATCGTCGGCCAGAAGCGGGTGCTGATCACCCGCGCCCAGGCCGAGACGTTCTACGGCGTGCACAAGGAGCGGCCGTTCTTCGGCGAACTGGTTGAGTTCATGACCTCCGGTCCGGTGGTGGTGCAGGTGCTGCAGGGCGAGAACGCCATCGCCAAGTACCGCGAAGTCATGGGTGCTACCGACCCGTCAAAGGCCGACGCCGGCACCATCCGCAAGGCGCACGCCAAGTCGATCGGCGAAAACTCGGTGCACGGCTCCGACGCGCCGGAGACCGCGGCCAAGGAAATTGGCCAGTTCTTCTCGGAGAACGAGATCGTCGGCTGAGCGCATGATCCCGAAAAAGCCTGTCCCCGACTTGATCGGGGATGGGAACCGGTTTTCGGGTAAGATCATGCGCAAGTAAAATAGCTGACGAAAGCTGGCGGCGCGGGTAGAGCAGGGAGCGCAGATTGCATTCGATCGCGCAAGTGCTCGACCCCGCCGGCTGGCTCGCCGTGTTCGCCAGCGGCTGGGGCAAGCTCGACAGCGCCGAATTCTGGCTCGCCTTCCTCAAGATCGTCTGGATCAACATCCTGCTGTCCGGCGACAACGCGGTGGTGATCGCGCTCGCCTGCCGCGGGCTGCCGGCACGCCAGCGGCTGTGGGGGATGATCCTCGGCGCCGCCGTCGCGGTGGCCTTGCGCATCGTCTTCACGGGCCTCGTCGCCTGGCTGATGCAGCTGCCCTATCTCAAGATCGCCGGCGGCCTGGCGCTGCTCTACATCGCGGCCAAGCTGCCGGTGCCGCAGTCGGCGTCGGAGCGGCCGGCCGGGCGGCACTTGTGGCACGCGGTCTATATCGTCGCCGTCGCCGATATCATCATGAGCCTCGACAACGTCATCGCCATCGCGGCGGCGGCCGAGGGCAACATGGCGCTCCTGGTGCTGGGGCTCGCGGTCAGCATCCCGCTCATCGTCGCCGGCGCCGCCTTGATCATGGCGCTGCTCGACCGCGTCCCGGCGCTGATCTGGGCCGGCGTCGCGCTGCTCGGCTGGATCGCCGGCCAAGTGATTGTCACCGATCCGGTGATCGAGGGCTGGCTCGCCCAAGCCACCAGCGCGTCGACCGCCGGGATGGTGGAACATGCCGCGGCCGCCGCCGGCGCGGTGCTGGTGCTGGTCGCCGGCGGCCTGTGGCGGCGGGCCAAGTTGCCAGCGGAGAACGAGGTCTGATCGCCTCAGTCATTCCGGGCGCGCACGAAGTGAGCGAGCCCGGAAGCGCCCAAAGTTTTCGCAGTGCGAATAAGTCGACGTGCCATCAGAAGCGGACGTCACCACAAAAATTCGACTTAAGCCGCAGTAAAGACGAGTTATTGTCAATCGCGACCGGGAGATTTCGGCAGACGGGCGCTGATTGAGCAAACAAGTCCTGACGGAAGGAAATCCAAATGAACGTCGCCGTTCAAATCGCCTTTCAATGTGCGTTCCAGCAACATTGAGCCGAAGCCCTTGCTTCTCGGCACGGAAACGGTAGGTCCGCCGGATTCGCGCCAAAATAATTTCAACAGCGGCTCCGTTTCCTCGGTAAGCGCCCATTCCAGCGCGATCCTGCCTTCATTTTTCGATAGCGCGCCGTACTTTAGGGCGTTGGTAAACAGCTCATGCAGAGCCATGCCAATGGCCAGAGCATGACGCGGCTCCAAAAAGACCTCCGGTCCGCTCGACGAGACACGTATCTCAGCGGCGTCCCGCAATTGCAGCGCGGTCTCCGCCAACTCTTGCAACGACACTTTTTCCCACTTCGACTGCGTGAGCAAATCGTGAGATCGCCCCAGCGCCAAGATTTGCCCATCAAATGCCGCACGCGCATCTTCATCGGCACCACGGAATGTCTGACGGGCGATCGCTTGCACGACGCTGAGAGTGTTCTTGACGCGGTGCTTTAGCTCGCCGACCAGAAGCTCACGATCGCTTTCCGCCTGCCGGCGCGAGGCCTCCGCAGTTTCGCGCTCGGTAATGTCGATGTTGACACCAATCATGCCGAGGAATTCGCCGTTCACAAGACGCGGCCGCGCGTCTGTCTGGAGAACGCGGAAACTTCCGTCGGCGCGGCGATAGCGACCTTTGACACTGACGCAATCGCGTTTTGCCAGCGCTTCCAACATTGCCCGCCCAATTTCCGCTTTGTCGTCGGGATGCATTGTTGTGGACCAGTCGAAATTTTCGAGGTCGTCATTGGTGACACCCCAAAAATCCCGCAACATTTTATTCAGATGAAGGCACATTCCATTTGCGTCGCTCATCCAGATCATGATGGGAGCGTGTTCCGACATGATGTAGAAGCGCTCCTCGCTTTCGCGAAGATCAGCTTCAACGGTCTCGCGTGTGCGTTCCGCCATTTCCGCAACGCTCATAAGACTAATCCCAACTCTCACCCGTTACCGAGGATAGCATGTTATCGAGGCGAATCCGACATTCCGCAGGAATTATTTGTTGTATGTGACCCCCCCTGATATCCTCGCTGTCCGGGCAAGCCGGGCACTTGGCTGCGTGCTCCAGAGTCTATGCTCTAGGAAGTGATTTCAGGTATAGTGGATGCCATGAACCAGACCGTCCGCGATCCCAACGGCAAGCGCATCGGCTATTCCGCCTGCCCGCACGACTGCCCGTCCACCTGCGCGCTGGAGGTGGAGATCATCGACGAACGCACGATCGGCCGCGTGCGCGGCGCCAAGGACAACGACTACACGGCGGGTGTGGTCTGCGCCAAGGTCGCGCGCTATGCCGAGCGCGAGCATCACGCCGAGCGGCTGATGCATCCGCTGCGCCGGGTGGGGGCGAAGGGCTCGGGTCAATTCGAGCCGATCTCCTGGGACAACGCGCTCGATCTGGTGGCCGAACAGTTCATCAAGGCCGAGCAACGCCACGGCGCCGAGAGCGTCTGGCCCTACTATTACGCCGGCACCATGGGCCTGGTGCAGCGCGACGGCATCAATCGCCTGCGCCACGTGAAAAAATATTCCGGCTTCCACTCCACCATCTGCGTGAACCCGGCCTATGCCGGTTACACCGCCGGCGTCGGGCAGGTGGCCGGCCCCGACCCGCGCGAGATGGCGAAGTCCGATCTCGTGGTGATCTGGGGCACCAACCCGGTCAACACGCAAGTCAACGTGATGACCCACGCCACGCGCGCGCGCAAAGAGCGCGGGGCGAAGATCGCGGCCGTCGACATCTACATGAACGGCACCATGAGCCAAGCCGATCTGCCGGTGCTGGTGAAGCCCGGCACCGACGGCGCGCTCGCCTGCGCCGTGATGCATTGCCTGTTTCGGGACGGTAAGGCGGACTGGGACTATCTCGAGAAATACACCGACGCGCCGCGCGAGCTGGAAGCGCATCTGAAGACGCGCGACCCGCAATGGGCCTCCGCCGTCACCGGGACGCCGGTGGAGACCATCGAGGAATTCGCCAGGCTGATCGGTGAGACCAAGCGAACCTTCTTCCGGCTCGGCTACGGCTTCGCGCGTTCGCGCAACGGCGCCGCCAACATGCACGCAGCAAGCTGCATCGCCGCGGTGACGGGCGCCTGGCAACACGAAGGCGGCGGCGCCTTCCACATCAACGCCGACATCTTCAAGCTCGACATGACGCTGATCGAGGGCAAGGATGTCTGGGACCGTTCCGTGCGCATGCTCGACCAGTCGCAGATCGGCGCTATCCTCACCGGCGACAAGGCGGCGCTGGCCGGCGGCCCACCGGTCGACGCCATGATCGTGCAGAACACCAATCCGGTTTCGGTCGCGCCCGACCAGACGAAGGTGAAGGCCGGTTTCGGGCGTGAGGATCTGTTCGTCTGCGTGCACGAGCAGTTCATGACCGAGACGGCGCAGATGGCCGACCTGGTGCTGCCGGCCACCACCTTCCTCGAGCACGACGACATCTATCGCGGCGGCGGGCATCAGTATCTCATCCTCGGCCCCAAGCTGGTGGAACCGCCCGGCGAATGCCGCAACAATCACGAGGTGATCCGCGCGCTGGCCAGCCGTCTCGGTGCCGAGCACCAGGGCTTCACCATGAGCCCGCGCGAACTGATCGACGATCTGCTGCGCCGGTCGGATCGCGGCACGCTTGCCGAGCTCGAAACCGACCGCTGGCTCGACTGCCAGCCATCATTCCGGCAGTCGCACTATCTCGACGGTTTCGCCTGGCCGGACGGCAAGTTCCGTTTCAAGCCGGACTGGGAGAACGTGCCGTTCCGCAGTCCCTACAAGGAAGGGCCGGTCAAGGATCTGCCGGCGCTGCCCGACCACTGGACCTCGATCGAGCAGGCGGACGACGCCCATCCGTTCCGGCTGGCGACCTCGCCGGCGCGCGGCTTCCTCAATTCGACCTTCAACGAGACGCCGACTTCGCTGGCCAACGAGAAGCGGCCGACGGTTATGATCCATCCGGACGATGCCGGTGTGCTCGCCATCGGCGATGGCGACATGGTCGTGCTCGGCAATACGCGCGGGCAGGTGCGCCTGCACGCCAAATTGTTCGACGGCGTGCGTCGCGGTGTGCTGATCGCGGAATCGATCTGGCCCAATTCGGCCTATGACGACGGCTGCGGCATCAACACGCTCACCGGCGCCGACCCGATCGCGCCCTTTGGCGGCGCCGCCTTCCACGACAACAAGGTGTGGGTGCGGCGGCTCGAAAGCTGAGCCGCCGCGTTTTCGTCAAAGCTCCTTGCCGATTATGCGGTCGATCGAGTAAGGGCCGCCGCCGCGTATGGCGATGGCGAACATCACGATCCCGATCAGCAGGATGTATTCGTAGCCGCCGTGGGTGTAGCTGAAGCCGTGCGCCCAATGCACCGCGAACATGCCGATCAGCATCTCGATGGCGATGGCCGCGGCGAAGAAGCGCGTGAACAGGCCGAAGATGATGCACAGCGCGCCGATGGTCTCCAGGAAGATGGCGGCCAGCGCGAAGGCAACGCCCGGGTGCAATCCCATCTTGGCCATGAAGCCGCTGACGCCGGCCGTGCCCATGAGGGTCAGTTTGACCCAGCCATGCCTGAACAGATTGTACCCGACAATCACGCGTACGGCCGTATCGGCGATGTCGCGCCAAGATCCGTAGAAGCCCGCCAGCCCTGGAAACACCAGGTTGGTCTCGTCCTTTGCCATAGACATCTTCGCACTCCCCTTTTTGAATGATCGTCGTCGCTCCGGCCTTTTCTAGTGAGCGGCGCCGGTTTCGCGACGCCGGCCGATTTTACAGCACGCGAGCCTCGGCCAGTATTCATTACAGGGTGAGGTCTGAAAATTGTTCACAGCGTATGGTGCGCTGCAGAACCGGTATCACGCGTTATCGTCAGGCACCACGAGTACACCGTCGGGTGGGCGTGCGCCCGCGATGCGGCGGCGGCCCTGGGCCAGTTCGATGCGGCCTTCGGCCAACAGTTTGAGGGCCAACGGATAGATGCGGTGCTCCACCGCCAGTACACGCGCCGCGAGCGTGGCCTCGCTGTCGTCGTCGTGCACCGCGACCGCGCCCTGCGCCACGATCGGCCCGGAGTCCATTTCCGGCACCACGAGGTGGACGGTCGCGCCATGGATTTTCACGCCGGCTTCCAGCGCGCGGGCATGGGTGTCGAGGCCTTTGAAGGCCGGCAGCAGGGCCGGGTGGATGTTGAGCATGCGCCCCTGCCATTGCAGGGCGAATTCGGCCGTCAGCAGCCGCATGAAGCCGGCAAGGCATACGATGGCGATGTCGTGCCGCGCCAGCACCTCTTGCAGCGCGGCTTCGAAGGCGGCGCGGTCCTTGCCGTATTGCGTATGATCCACCACTGCGGTTTCGATTCCCGCCGCGCGCGCGGTGGCAAGCCCGCCGGCGTCGGGCCGGTTGGCGACCACCAGCACGATCTCGGCCGGATAATCGGGCGCCTGCGCGGCCTCGATCAGCGCCGCCATGTTGGAGCCGCGGCCGGAGATCAGGATGGCGACGCGCTTGCGGCTCATGCCTTATCCCTTAATCCCTCATCCGTTGCGATCGAGTTGACCGGTATAGCTCACGCGCGCGCTGCCGCCCGCCGGCACGACCTCGCCGAGGATCGCGGGCGTCTCGCCGGCTTTGGCGAAGGCCTGCATCACGGCATCGGCGTCTTTGGCGGTGGCGATGGCGATCATGCCGATGCCGCAGTTGAAGGTGCGCAGCATGTCGTCCTGCGCGATATTGCCCTCGCCCGCCAGCCATTGAAACACCGGCAGCAGCGGCACCTTGCCGAGATCGATGCGCGCGCCGAGCGCCTTCGGCAGCATTCGCGGCACGTTGTCGGTGAAACCGCCGCCGGTGATGTGGGCGAGGCCCTTCACCGCCTTGGTTTCGCGCAACGCAGCCAGGCACGCTTTCACGTAAACGCGGGTGGGGGTGAGGATCGCTTCGCCTAGGGTCTGGTCGGGCGCGAACGGCGCGGCGGTGTCCCAGGCAAGCCCGGTCTTCGCCACCACCTTGCGCACCAGCGAATAGCCGTTCGAGTGCACGCCCGATGAAGCAAGCCCGATGAGCACGTCGCCGGCCGCGATGTCCCCGCGCGGCAGCAGGTGTCCGCGCTCGGCGGCGCCGACGGCAAAGCCGGCAAGATCGTAGTCGTCGCCCGCGTAGAGGCCGGGCATCTCGGCGGTCTCGCCGCCGATCAGCGCGCAGCCGGCCTCGCGGCAGCCGATGGCGATGCCGGCGACCACGGCCGCGCCCATCTCCGGGGACAGTTTCCCGCAGGCGTAGTAGTCGAGGAAGAACAGGGGTTCGGCCCCTTGCACCACCAGGTCGTTGACGCTCATGGCCACGAGGTCGATGCCGATGGTGTCGTGCCGGCCGGTCTCGATGGCGACCTTGACCTTGGTGCCCACGCCATCGGTGGCCGCGACCAGCACGGGATCGGTGAACCCGGCGCCCTTGAGGTCGAACAGCCCGCCGAAGCCGCCGATCTCGCTGTCGGCGCCCGGCCGCGCCGTCGCCTTGACCAGCGGCTTGATCAGGTCAACCATCCGGTTGCCGGCGTCGATATCGACACCCGCCTGCGCGTAGGTGAGCCCGCGCTGCTTTTCCGCCATTTTTGACCCCATTTTACGCGGGGGTCGTACGTTGGAATCGCAAGTCGCGCAATGGTCGGCCGGCGGTTATACTCCGCCCGCAAACGGGGCGGAGCGTCGGGCGGCGACGGGCCGGGACGCGCAACGCCCCGCCGGGACCACTTTTGAGCATTCCGAACCTCATCACCCTGGGCCGCATCCTGCTGGTGCCGATCGTCGTGTGGACGATCGTCTCCGGCACCTTCTGGCTCGCCTTCCTGCTGTTCCTGGTGGCCGGAGTCAGCGACGCGATCGACGGCTATCTCGCCAAGCACCACGGCATGGCCACGGTGCTCGGGGCCTATCTCGACCCGGTCGCCGACAAGGCGCTGATCGTCTCGATCTACGTCACCCTTGGGATCATCGGGGAAATCCCGCGCTGGCTGGTGATCCTGGTGGTTTCGCGTGACATCATGATCGTGGGCGGGGTGGTCCTGTCCTGGGTGGTGGGCAGCCCGCTGAAGATGCGGCCGCTGGTGGTGTCCAAGCTCAACACGGCGGCGCAGATCGCCTTCGCCTGCGTGGTCTTGGGCTCGCTCGGCTTCCATCTCGCCGTCGCGCCGCTCGACACAATCTTGATGGTCCTGGTGGCCGCGCTGACGCTGGCGTCGGTGAGCGCCTATCTAATGGGATGGATTCGCCACATGAACTCGGCGGCGGCCGGACAGTGAGCCCGCAAGACCCCACCCCAGCGCCGTCGGCGGCGGCCCGCGCCATGGCGTTCCAGCGCCAGGTGGCGTTCTGGCTGGCGGCGCTCGCGGTCTTCATCTTCCTGCTGTGGCTCCTGCGCGGCATCCTGCTGCCCTTCGTCGCCGGCCTGGCCATCGCCTATCTGCTCAACCCGCTCACCGACCGGCTGGTGAAAGTCGGCGTCAATCGAATGGTCGCGGCACTCCTGATCATCGCCGTCGCGGTGCTTGCCTTCATTGTGATCATCCTGCTGGTGGCGCCGCTCATCGGCGGTCAGCTCGGCTCGCTCATCGACGCCATCCCCGGTTACATCACCAAGTTGCAGGCGTGGATCAATGACCAGAGCCAGCCCTGGCTGCATAAGCTGCTCGGCGCCGGCTTCAGTCCGACCAAATCGTTCGGCGATTTGGTCAGCCAAGGCATGGGCTGGTTCACGACGTTCCTGAAGTCGCTGTGGTCGGGCGGCCAGGCGTTGGTGTCGCTGTTCTCGCTGATCGTGGTGACGCCGGTGGTGGCGTTCTACCTGATCTACGACTGGCACCACATGATCGACACGGTGGACGGCTGGATCCCGGTGCATCAGCGCGAGACCGTGCACGCGCTGGTGCGCGAGATCGACGCCACCATCTCCGGCTACGTGCGCGGGCAGACCGTCGTGTGCGTCGTGCTCGGCTCGTACTACGCGATTGGATTGACGCTCGCCGGCCTCAAGTTCGGCCTGTTGATCGGCGTGATCTCGGGGGCGATCACCTTCATCCCCTATGTCGGCTCGCTGACCGGCCTGGTGCTGGCCGTGGGCGTCGCGGTGGCGCAGTTCTGGCCGCACTACACATCGATCCTGATCGTGCTCGGCATCTTCCTGGTCGGCCAGTTCCTCGAAGGTAACGTGCTGTCGCCCAAGCTGGTGGGCGAAAGCGTGGGCTTGCATCCGGTCTGGGTGATCTTCGCGCTGCTCGCCTTCGGCTATCTGTTCGGCTTCGTCGGCCTGCTGGTGGCGGTACCGGTTTCCGCGACCATCGGCGTGCTGTGCCGCTTTGCGCTCAGGCAATACCTGGCGAGTTCGTTCTACACCGGGGAGCCCACGAGTTAGGGTCGCGTTGAGTGCCATGGCTGCGTCGTCCGCCCCGCGTCAGCTCGTCCTGGCGCTTCCCCATGCCGAAAGCTTCGCGCGCGAGGATTTCCTCAGTGGTCCCAGCAACGCCACCGCGCTCGCGCTGATCGAGCGCTGGCCGGACTGGCCGGCGCCGGTGGTGGCGCTGGTCGGGCCGGAAGGGTCGGGCAAGAGCCATCTTGCCACCATCTGGGCCGGGATGTCGGGCGCGCGCGTCGTGTCGGCGCGACGTTTGAGCGAGATCGACCTGCCGGCGGCGTTTGCCACCGGCGCGCTGGTGGTCGAGGATCTGGAGCCCAGCAGTGTCGACGAGCGCGCGCTGTTTCATCTGCTCAACCTGGCGCGCGAGGAGGGGGCCTTCGTGCTCATCACGTCGCGCCTTGCGCCCGCAAGCCTCAAGGTCGAAATCCGCGATCTGGCCTCGCGCCTGCGCAGCCTTGCGGTGGTGAAGCTCGACGCCCCCGACGACGAGCTCCTGCGCGCCGTTATCGTCAAGCTCGCCGCCGACCGCCAGATCGCGGTCGATCGCGCGCTGGCGAATTACCTGGCCACCCGCATCGAGCGCTCCTTCGCCGCCGTCCGCGCCGCGGTCGCGCAACTCGACGAGGAAGCCATGCGCCGGCAGCGGCCGGTGTCGCGGGCGCTCGCGGCTCAATTGTTCCGCGACGCCATCGAGACCGACGGCGCCTGAGACGGCGCCAAGGACGGTGCATCGAGCGGCAGCGGCACGATCGTCATGCCCAATTCCCTGTTGAAGCCGAGTGCGTGGCGGCGCATGTCGGCGATGGCACGCCGGCCCTCGGCCATGGGGCACTGAATGTCGCTGTGGCGCAGGCCGGCGCGATCGAGGACGCGCGCATAGGCACGATCGGCGTCCCGCAGCGGATCGCGCGCGGGAATCGGCCTCGAAATGTAGAACTTGTGGTCGGCAAACGAGGGGGCGAGGCAGTACTGCCATTCGTGCGCCGAGGCGCTTGCGGAGAACGCGATTGCGGCGGCGAGGGCGATCAGGGGCTTGCGTGCCATGGAGCAAAATCCGCGCCTGTTCACGCAAAGCCGATGGACAGGCCGTTCGAGGAGGCGCCCCCAGGAGTTGGGAAGCGCAAGCTTCCGCCCGTCTCCTAAAGGTTCGGTAAACCCGCTCCGGAATCCGGGATTTCGGTTCACCCTGCCGCGTTGCTATCCTGGCGGGACGGCGATGGATGACGGATAATTCACCGATCCATGGCAGTGTTGGCGGATCGCGCCGGTGCGGTCCCAAGCTGTCATCCAGCCGCCATCTTTGCCGGCTAGAGGACGACACGTTTGGATTGAATCGGCGTGCTTTCCTAACATTTTGTTCGAGCATGATCTTTTCCGAAAACCGGTTCCCACTTTTCGGGATCATGCTTTAGGGGACATATTCCAGGGCGGCCTTTTTCAATATGGCAGAAGCAAGACAAGCCACTGCGGCAATTGGGGAAATTATACCGGACGAGGCGCGCGCCGCGCCCGCGACGGCGGCTGAAGCCGCGCCGGAGCCGGCCGAACCCCCGCTCAGCGAGCGCCCCGAGCGCTTCATCAACCGCGAGCTCTCCTGGCTGCACTTCAACCGCCGGGTGCTCGAGGAGGCCGCCAACGAACACCATCCGCTGCTCGAGCGGGTGCGCTTCCTGTCGATCTCGGCCAACAACCTCGACGAGTTCTTCATGGTGCGCGTCGCCGGCCTCAAGGGTCAGGTGCGCCAGGGTATCGCCGATCGTAGCCCGGACGGCCTGACCCCGGCCGAGCAGTTGACGCGGGTGGTCGAAGCCGTGGGCCGGCTCGCCAGCGACCAGCAGCAGCGCTGGATCGAGCTCAGGCCGGAACTGGCGGCCACCGGCGTCACCCTGGTCGACGGCTCCGACCTCAAGAAATCCGAGCGCAATTGGCTCGAGGAGTATTTCCTCACCCGCATCTTCCCGCTGTTGACGCCGCTCGCCATCGATCCCGCGCATCCGTTCCCGTTCATCCCCAATCTCGGCTTCTCGATCACGTTGCAGCTCGCCCGCCATCGCGACGGCAAGGCGATGAATGCGCTCATCCGCATGCCGCAGAAGATCGAGCGCTTCATCCAGTTGCCGGCGGGCAAGAACGACGGCATCCGCTTGATCGCGCTGGAAGAGGCGGCCCAGCAGTTCATCGGCCGCCTGTTCCCCGGCTACGCGGTGAAAGGGCAGGGGGCGTTCCGGCTCATCCGCGACTCCGAAGTGGAAATCGAGGAAGAGGCGGAAGACCTGGTGCGGCTCTACGAGACCGCGCTCAAGCAGCGTCGCCGCGGCTCGGTGATCCGCCTTGAGCTCGACGCCAGGATGCCGACGGAGCTGCGTTCGTTCGTGCAGCGCGCGCTCGCGGTCGCCGACGCCGAGGTATTTCTGGTCGACGGCGTGCTGGCGCTCAACGATCTTGCCCAGCTCACCAGGATCGACCGGCCCGACCTCGAGTTCGTGCCCTACAATCCGCGCTATCCGGAACGCATCCGCGACTGCGGAGGCGATGCCTTCGCCGCCATCCGGCAGAAGGACCTGGTGGTCCACCACCCCTACGAATCCTTCGACGTGGTGGTGCAGTTCCTGAACCAGGCCGCGCGCGATCCCGACGTGGTCGCCATCAAGCAGACGCTTTATCGCACCAGCGCCGAATCCCCCATCGTCAAGACGCTGGTCGAGGCGGCCGACGCCGGCAAGTCGGTGACCGCGCTGGTCGAACTGAAGGCGCGCTTCGACGAGGAAGCCAACATCCGCTGGGCGCGCGACCTGGAGCGCGCCGGCGTGCAGGTGGTCTACGGCTTCATCGAGCTCAAGACCCACGCCAAGCTGTCATTGGTGGTGCGGCGCGAGGCGGGCGCCTTGGCGACCTACGTGCACGTCGGCACCGGCAACTACCATCCGGTCACCGCGCGCATCTATACCGACCTCTCGTTCTTCACCGCCGACGCGGTGATCGGCCGCGACGTCGCGCGCATCTTCAACTACATCACCGGCTACGCCGAGCCGGACGCGATCGAGCGCATGGCGGTCTCGCCCATCAACCTGCGCAGCCGCATCATGGAGCACATCGACAAGGAGATCGCCAACGCCAAGGCCGGCAAGCCGGCGGCGATCTGGATGAAGATGAACTCGCTGGTCGACGCCGACATCATCGACGCGCTCTACCGCGCCTCGAGCGCCGGGGT
The DNA here is from genome assembly GCA_963829755.1 of uncultured Pseudomonadota bacterium. GTDB lineage: Bacteria > Pseudomonadota > Alphaproteobacteria > Rhizobiales > Xanthobacteraceae > Pseudolabrys. The sequence continues at coordinate 766,392 of CAWHJV010000016.1, forward strand.
GGCGGTGGACCTGGTGGTGCGCGGCATCTGCTGCCTCAGGCCCGAGGTGCCGGGGCTCTCGGAGAACATCCGGGTCAAGTCCATCGTCGGCCGCTTCCTGGAACACAGCCGCATCTACTGCTTCGGCAACGGCCACGCGCTGCCGCACCCGAAGGCGGCGGTATATATTTCCTCCGCCGACATGATGCCGCGCAACCTCGACCGCCGCGTCGAGGCCCTGTGCCCGATCCTCAATCCAACTGTGCATGAACAGGTTCTGGACCAGATTATGGTCGCGAATCTGATGGATAATCAGCAGAGTTGGGACGTCTTGCCGGATGGCAGTTCCGTCCGTATCCAGACCGAGCCGGGCGAGGAACCGTTCAATGCCCACAAGTATTTCATGACCAATCCGAGCTTGTCGGGCCGTGGCAAATCGCTCAAAGAATCCTCACCGCGCCGTCTTATCCGCCGCCTCGCCGAGAGCGCGTAAGCGCTCCGCTGTCGTTCCATCCGCCAAGGGCCGGCTCGACCACGGGCCCCCGATTGCGGTCATCGACATCGGCTCCAACTCGGTGCGTCTCGTGATCTACGAGGGACTGACGCGCGCGCCGACCCCCATCTTCAACGAGAAAGTGCTGGCCGGCCTCGGCCGCCAGGTACAGTCGACCGGTCTGCTGGCGCAGGAGGCGATCGACATCGCGCTCACCGCGCTCAAGCGCTTTCGCGCGCTCTGCGACACCTTGCGCGTCAAGCGCGTCCATGGCATCGCCACCGCCGCCTGCCGCGACGCCAAGAACGGCGCCGCCTTCATCGCCGAGGCCGAGCGCATCTGCGGCACCGAGATCGAGGTGCTGTCCGGCACGCGCGAAGCCAATCTGACCGCGCTCGGGGTCGTGTCCGGCATCCACAAGCCGGACGGTATCGTCGGCGATCTCGGCGGCGGCTCGCTGGAACTGATCGACGTGCACGGCGCGCGCGTGCGCCACGGCCTGACGCTGCCGCTCGGCGGGCTCGCGCTAGCCGACATCGCCGGCAAGTCGCTGAAGAAGGCCGAACGCTTCGTCGCCAAGACGCTGAGGAGCCTGGAGGTGCTGAAGGAAGGCGAGGGGCGCACCTTCTACGCCGTCGGCGGCACCTGGCGCGCGCTCGCCCGCCTGCACATGTGGCAGACCGGCTATCCTTTCCACGTCATGCACAACTACCGCATCGAGGCGCGCGAGGCGCTGGAGTTCGCGCGGCTGGTACACCGCGTCGACACCGAGACGTTGTCCAAGATCGAGGTCGTCAACGCCGCCCGCCGGCCGCTGCTGCCTTACGCCGCGCTGGTGATGGAAGAGCTGGTGCGCCGGGCGAAGCCGAAGGAAGTGGTGATCTCCGTGCTCGGCGTGCGCGAGGGGTTGCTCTATTCGCTGCTCAAAGCCCAAGAGCGCGCCTACGACCCGTTGATCTGCGCGGCGGCCGACCTCAACGTGCTGCGCTCGCGCTCGCCGCATCACGGCGAGGAGCTGATCGGCTGGACCGACCGCTTCATGGCCTCGACCGGCATCGAGGAGACCCCCGAAGAGCGCCGCCTGCGCCACGCCGCCTGCCTGCTCGCCGACATCGGCTGGCGCGCGCATCCGGACTATCGCGGCGAGCAGTCCATGAACATCATCGCCAACGGCGCCTTCATGGCCGTCGACCATCCCGGGCGCGCCTATCTCGCGCTCTCGATCTATTTCCGCCACGCAGGCTTGGGTGAAGGGGATTTGTCGCCACGCCTGCGCGAGCTCGCCTCGACCCGCACGCTCGACCACGCCCGCATCCTCGGTGCCGCCATGCGCGTCGCCTATATGCTGACGGCGGGCGAGGGCGGCGTGCTGCCGAAGACGCCCATGCGGGTGAAGCGCGGCAAGCTGGTGCTGACGCTGAAGAGCAAGCACCGCGGGCTTGCCGGCGACCGGCTGGCGAGCCGGCTGCGCCAGCTCGCGCGCGTCATCGGCCGCGAGCCGGTGTTGGAGGCGTAGCTCGTCACGGCGCAATTAATTAATTTGCGTCCGCCCGGCTCTTTGGAACCTCGATCGTTACGTCGGCGCCTTCCTTGATCGCATTGGAGGCCGGGAACACCGCCGCCTCGAACGCGGCCTCGCGCGTGAAATAGGGGCCGGATTTCTGCCCGTCGTGCTCGACGCAATAGCCGCCCTCCGTCGGGACGACGCGATAAACAGCCTGTGCCGCCATGACGCTCCACCTCCGTTTTTGAGGAACGGTGGCGGCGGCGATCGGTTCCCCAAAGGGCGCGACCGGCTTTGACGCAAATCAACGCCGTTCGGCCGCATGCCGCCAATGTGCAAGGGGAACATTCCCGAACGGAGCATGGCGTTCGCATGACAATGCGCGAGAAGACCGGCAGAGCGTCGCTTGCCGGCGTGGCCGCAGCGCTTTTCCTGCTTGTCGGTCTACCGTTGCCATCGCAAGCCGCCGCCGGCACCGACCAAGAGTGGGCCGCGCGGCTGGAGTACCTGAACAACCTCAAGTACGAGACCGATGAGCGCTGCGCCAGGGTCACAGAGGCGCGCGAGTTGCTCTCGTCCGGCGAGCGCTACATCGCCAATTGGTACGATTACCGGGTGAGGGTGCTGGGGCCGGACGCGCTCATTGAGCGAGCCTATACCGACGCTCTCAACCGCAAGTATGAGGAAGTCGAATGGCTGCGCTACCTGGTGCCCGTGCTCAACAAGGCGTGCCAGGCTTGGCGCGCGGAATTCCGGCGAGTGCTGGCCGAGATCATCTTGCGGCGGTTGATCGAGGGACCGCGCACGGCTGGCGCGACCCCGACCATGCAACCGCCGGCACCACCGTCGTCGCCGCCACCCGGCGGTGCCACGGAAAAGGAATGCAAAAACCTGAGCTTCCGCGGCGGATGGGCGGTCGCCACCCGGCATATGGCGGACCTCAGCGATCAACTCGGCAATATCCAGCCCAATAAAATCGCCCATGCGCGAACCGCCTATCGCAAGGCGCTCGTGCTTTACCGCGACGGCCGCAAGCGCTGCAAGCACGGGCGCTGGCCAGCCTATTTCACGAAACGTATCCAGGAAGTCGAGCGGGAGCTGCGCAAGCTGGGGGTAAGACCGTGACCAAGGCTGTCATGAACGCGCTGGCCGCTGTCGTTGTGATAGCCGGTCTTGTCGTGCCGGGCGCCGTGGCATGCGCTGCCGAACCGGCTCCTGCGGCAACACAGACCGCGCCGCTCCTGCCGTTGACCGATGCGCAACTCACGCAACTGCGCCAGCAGGCGGACGGCGGTGAAACGCCGGCGATGGTGATGCTGGGCATTTTCTATTCGCGGCCCGGTCCTCGCAACGATCCGGCGCAGGCTCGAAGCTGGTTCGAAAAAGCGGCCAATGCGGGTGACGGCACGGCCATGACTTTGCTCGGCTTGCGTGAACAAGCGCAGGGACGCGATGCGCAGGCGTTGCAATGGTTCACCAAGGCGGCGGCGCAGGGCAGTACCGGCGCGATGGTGGCGCTCGCGCGGCTTTATGCCGAAGGACGCGGCGTGCCGAAGGACGACAAGCGCGCCTTCGCCTGGACCCAAAGGGCGGCGGAAGCGGGCGATGCCATGGCCGCCGCCGATTTCGGTCAGCGGTATCTCGACGGCCGCGGCACGCCGAAGAATCCGGCCGCCGCCGCGCAATGGTATCGCAGCGCGGCCGACCAGGGCGTGGCGTCGGCGATGCTCAAGTTGTCCCTGTTCTACGGCAACGGCGTTGGTGTGACCAAGGATGCAACGCTCGCCTTTGTCTGGTCGCTGAAGGCCGCGCGCGCCGGCTTGCCGCTCGCCATGTACGAGACCGGCGCCCACTACAAACTCGGTGTCGGCGTTGCCGCCAACCCGGCCGAGGCGAAGCGGTGGTACGAGCAGGGCGCCAAGGCCGGCAGTCCGGAGGCGATGTACGGCTTGGCCATCGTCTACGACGAGGGCGTGGGTGTTACGGCCGATCCGAAGCTGGCCGCCGATTGGATGGTGCAGGCGATCCGCGCCGACGGTGTGCAGGCGATCGAGATCGATCATGCTGCGGCCCGGGAAATGGACCCGCGCTACGCGCCAGGCGCTGCAAGTGCGGCTGAGCGCAGCCGGGGTCTATCAGGGCGCAGGCCAATGGCGAGATCGACGGGGACACCCGCCGCGCCATCAACGCGCTGCGCGAGCAGGCGGGGAAACCGTAGGACGAGGGCGCGCTTCGGCGCCTTGCGGTCAGGCGCCCTTGGCGGCGGCGACGAAGCGGTCGACGTCGTCGGCCGTCGTCGCGAACGACGTCACCAGGCGCACGATCTGGGCGTCGGGTCCGACGACGGTGCCTTGCGGCAGGCTGCCGCTCGCCCACGGATAGAAAGCCGCGCCGCCGGCCTTGAGCCGGTCGACAACGTCATTGGGAAATATCGGGAACACTTCGTTGGCCTCGACCGGCCACACCGGCTTGCAGCCGGCGGCGCTCAGCCCGTCGCTCAGCCGATCCGCCATGGCGTTGGCGTGGCGCGCGAGATCGAGCCAAAGCCCGTCGGTCAGATAGGCTTCCATCTGCGCCGCGATGAAGCGGTGCTTCGATATGAGATGCCCGCCGCGCTTGCGCCGCGCGGCCATGTCGGCGCCGCGCGCCGGATCGAAAAAGACGATCGCCTCCGCCGCCAGCGCGCCGCCCTTGGTCGCGCCGAAGGACATGACGTCCACCCCCGCTTGCCACGTCGCTTCGTCGGCCGACACGTTCATGCGGACGAGCGCGTTGGCGAAGCGCGCGCCGTCCATATGCACGGCGAGCCCGCGCGCGTGTGCGATGTCGGCGAGCGCGCGGATCTCGTGCGGCCGGTAGATGGTGCCGGCCTCGGTCGACTGCGATAGCGACAGCGCCGACGGCGTCACGTGATGCGGCGCGCCCCAGTGCGGCGCATCGAGGACGCTTGTCAGCGCTTCGGGCGTGATTTTGCCGGCGGCGCCGGGGATGCCGACGAGCTTGATGCCGCCGCCGAAGAATTCCGGCGCGCCGCACTCGTCGGTCGCGACATGGGATTCCGTATGGCACAGCACGGCGCCCCAGGGCGGCGTCACGTGGGCGAGCGCGAGCGCGTTAGCGCCCGTTCCCGTCGGCACCAGGAAGACCGCGACCTCGCGCTTGAAGATATCCGCAAAGCGTTCTTCGACCCGCTTGGTGCAGGCGTCGGCGCCGTAGCCGAGGGCGTAGCCCTCGTTGGCGCGGGCCAGCGCCGCCATGATCTCCGGCGCCACGCCGGCGGTGTTGTCGCTGGCGAAGTTCATGGCAGCCGTTCAGTCCTTGTCCACCGTCACCACGCGGCCCTTTTCGATCGCCAGCGCCAGCTTGCCGTGCTTCAGGGCCAGCGCCTTGTCGCCGAACAATTCGCGCCGCCAGCCCTTCAGCGCCGGCACGTCGGCCTCGTCGTCGGCGGCGATGCGGTCGAGATCGTCGACGGTGGCGATCACCTTGGCGGCGACGCCGTGGCGCTCCGAGGTCATGCGCAGAAGCACCTTCAGGAGCTCCACCGTGGCGGCGGCGTTGGGGGCCGTGCGGTGGCGCTCGAAGCGCGGCAGGGTCTTGGGATCGCGCTCGAGCCCGCGCTTGACCGCGTCGACGATCTCGTTGCCCCAGCGCGAGCGCTCGAAACCCTTTGGGCAACGAGCGCAGATGGCCGAGCCGTTCGATCGTAGTCGGCGCCTGCGTCGCGATGTCGGCGACCACGTCGTCCTTGAGCACGCGCGAGCGCGGCACGTCGCGGGTCTGCGCCTCGCGCTCGCGCCAGGCGGCGACCTCCATCAGCACCGCCAGGTCCTTCGGCTTGCGGGCGCGGCTCTTCAGCCGCTCCCAGGCGCGCGAGGGGTCCATGCGGTAGGTCTCGGGCGAGGTCAGCACCTCCATCTCGGCGGAGACCCAGTTGGCGCGCCCGCGCTTGTGCAGGTCCTCGTCGAGCTTGAGGTAGACTTGGCGCAGATGGGTCACGTCCGAAAGCGCATAGGTGATCTGCGCGTCGCTCAGGGGCCGCCGGGTCCAGTCGGTGAAGCGGTGCGACTTGTCGAGGGCATCGCCGGTGATGCGGTTGACCAGCTGATCGTAGGAGATCGAGTCGCCGTAGCCGAGCACCATGGCGGCAACCTGGGTATCGAAGATCGGATGGGGGATCTTTTCCGCCAGGTTCCAGACGATTTCGATGTCCTGGCGCGCGGCGTGGAAGACCTTCACCACGCTTTCCGCGGCCATCAGGTCGAAAAAGGGCGAAAGGTCGATGCCCTCGGCCAGCGCGTCGATCACCACCGCCTCGTCGTCGGTAGCGACCTGCGCGACGCAGAGCAGGGGATAATAGGTGGTTTCGCGCAGAAACTCGGTGTCGACGGTGACGAACCGATGGCTCGCCATGCGGGTGCAGACGTCGCGGAGTTCTTTGGTGGTGGTGATCAAGTCCATGGGCGGTAGTGACTTTCGGCGGCGGTGACTTAACGCGATCCGGAGGGGCTGTGGCAACTCATTTCGGTCCGCGCACCCGGGGCATGAAGATAAATTCCCATGGGGACGGCATGGGCCCGACCGGCACGTCGATCAGGGTGGGGCCGTCGCGCCGGGCAAAGCCCCGGCGCAGCGCCTGGCGCAGCGCGTCGGGGCTGCGGGCGCGCTCGCCGGCGGCGCCGAAGCTCTCGGCGAATTTCACGAAATCCGGGTTGGCGAGATCGCTCGCGATCAGCCGGTTGCCGTACCGTTCCTGCTGGATGCGGCGCACGTTGCCGAAGGCGCCGTCGTTGAACACGACCGAGACCAGCGGGATCTTGTGGCGCACGGCGGTGGCCATCTCGTTGGCGGTGTACATGAAGCCGCCGTCGCCGTTGATCGAGACCACCGGCACGTCGCGCCGCGCATCCTGGGCGCCGAGGGCGGTGGCGAATCCCCAGCCGAGATTGTCCTGGTAGCCCGGCGAGAGGAACGTGCGGGGCTTGTAGACCGGGAAGGCGAGGCGGGCGGCAAAGCCCATTTGCGTCACCTCGTCGACGAAGATGCCGTCTTCCGGCAGCTCGGCGCGGATGGCGTCGAGCCAGGCGATCTGTGGGGCGAGCTTGTCGGCCAGGCGCGCGCGCATTGTCGCCTGCCTTTCCTGCATCTCGTCCCGCCGCGACGGCCGCGCCGTGTTGTGGGCGGGCAGCACCTCGAGGAGCCGCTGCAGGATGGGCTTGGCGTCGCCGATCAGCGCGACCGCGGGCTTGCCGTTGCGCCTGGCTTCCTCCGCGTCGGCATCGACGCGGATGATCGTGAGGTCGCGGTCGACGCCCCAGTGCAACTGCGGAAAGAACAGCCGCGTGCCGATGCCGATCACCACGTCGGCCTCGCCCCACAATTCGTGGCCGAGTGGGACCGTCACCGCGAACGGGTTGCGGCTGTCGAGCACGCCCTGGCCGCGGCGGAAGCCGCAATAGACCGGCGCCTGCAGCATCTCGGAGAGCGCGGTCACCTCGGCCGAGGCGTCCTGCGCGCCGCCGCCGACGCAGATCAGCGGCCGCTTGGCGGCGCCCAGCTTGCGCGCGGCGCGGCGCAGCGCGTCCTCGTCGATGCGCGGGCGCGGCAGCGGCTTGGGTGGGGCGATTTCCGCCACCTCGCCGGGCTTGCCCCATACGTCCATGGAGCATTCGAGCGCGGCGGGGCCGGGCCGGCCGGTGGTCATGGCCCGCATCGCCTGCGCCACCAGGCGCGGCACCGTGCCCGCATTGCGCAAGCGTCCGGTGAAATCGACCAGATGCGCGAGGATGTCGCTCTGGCCGCGCAGTTCGTGCAGATGGCCGACATTGCGGCCGATGGCCGCTTGCGGGATCTCGCCGACCAGCGCCAGCACCGGTGCGTTCATGCTGTAGGCGGTGAGCAGCGCCGCGCTGGAATTCAGGAGGCCCGGCCCCGGCACCACCGCATAGGCCTGCGGTTTGCCGGTCGCGAGCGCCGCGCCCAGCGCCATGTAGGCCGCGCCCTGTTCGTGGCGCGTATGCACCGTGCGCAGGCGGTTGGACGCCTTGTAGAGCGCGTCGAACAGGGGGTCGTTCTGCACGCCCGGCAGCGCGTAGATGGTGTCGAGCCCGTGCGCGACGAGGGCTTCGACGGCGGCTTCCGCCGTCGTCATCGTCCGGGTCTCGCGTGCCGTGCGCTGCTGCTTTTGCTTCTTCTGCTTCTTCTTGGTTGATTTCACGATCACCTTTCCGGCAGTGAATTAATGGTGAACATGGCCTGGAGCATCGGATCGAGCGGGGCGTCCCCGAAGGTCCGGGCGAGGATGTCGTGGATGCGGCCGGAGCGATAGAGCGCGGCCAGCGTCTTGTCCACGAACAGGCGGAAGGCGCTGTCGTCGCGCGGCAGCGCCAGGCCGTAGGTCTCGTAGCTGAAATAGCGCTTGCTCAGCACGAAGCCGGGCCGGCCGCGTTGGCGCAGCATGGCGGCGAGGATGCCGCGGTCGGCAATATAGGCGTCGAGCTTGCCGTTCTCGACCAGTTGCAGGCCATGGCGGTGGTCGCGCACCGGAATGATGGTGGCGGTGACGCCCAGTTCCTCAAGCGAGTTGTGCAACAGCCGCTCGGTGGTGGTGCCGACCAGCACGCCGACGCGTTTTCCCGCGAGGTCCTCGAAGCGCTGCACGGGGGCGCTCCGGCGCGACAGGACGCCGGCGCCGTCGAGATAGGTCGGGATCGAGAAGTCCACGATCTCGCGCCGCGCGATGGTGATCGTGCTGGGGTCGCAGAGGATGTCGACCTTGCCGTCATGCACCGCCTGGAAGCGCTCGCCGGCGCGCACCAGCACATATTGAGGCCGCGCGCCGGGCCCGAGCGCGGCGGCGACCACCCGGCACAGGTCGACGATATAGCCGGCCGGGTGTCCGCGCCCGTCCTGGTAGGAATAGGGGCGGGCGTCGGCGCGGTAGCCTATACGGAACACGCCGGTTTCCTTGACCCGGTCCAGGGTGCCGGCCCGGGCCGCCTGCGGGGCGAGAAGGGCCGCCTGCGTGGCGAGGGCCATGGCGGCGGCGAGGATGAGCAGACGTCGCATGTCCAGGGCGTTCCTCGCGGTCGGCCGTTCAAGGGTGGGGCGGTCCGGCGAGGCCCCGACGGTTCGCCGGGTACTATAGCGCAGGCGAGGGGGGCCGCACCCCGAGGTGCCGCGTTTGTCGGCGTCGCCAGCCCCCTTGTCAGCCCCCCTTGAGCCCCCCTTGCCAGCCCCCTTGCCTTGACAAAGCCGACCCCCCATGCGCTTTTCCGGCCGCCTCAGCAGCAACCCCTGAATCACCCCCGAATCGGCCGGAATCCCTCATGCATCGCTACCGTTCCCACACCTGCGGCGCGCTTCGCGAAGGCGACGTCGGGCAGACCGTGCGGCTCTCCGGCTGGTGCCATCGCATCCGCGACCACGGCGGGGTGCTGTTCATCGATTTGCGCGACCACTACGGCATCACCCAGGTCGTGGCCGACCCGGACAGCAAGGCCTTCAAGCTGGCCGAGACGCTGCGCTCGGAATGGGTGGTGCGCATCGACGGCAAGGTGCGCGTGCGTCCCGAGGGTACCCTCAACTCGGAACTGCCGACCGGCCAGGTCGAGGTCTATATCGACGAGATCGAGGTGCTGGGCCCGGCGGCCGAGCTGCCGATGCCGGTGTTCGGCGAGCAGGACTACCCGGAAGACATCAGGCTGAAATACCGCTTCCTCGATCTGCGCCGCGAGAAGCTGCACGCCAACATCATGCTGCGCGGGCAGGTGATCGAACTCGATCCGCATGCGCATGAAGCAGGCCGGCTTCTTCGAATTCCAGACGCCGATCCTGACGGCCTCGTCGCCGGAAGGCGCGCGCGACTTTCTCGTTCCCTCGCGCCTGCATCCCGGCAAGTTCTACGCGCTGCCGCAAGCGCCGCAACAATTCAAGCAGTTGCTCATGGTGGCGGGCTTCGACCGCTACTTCCAGATCGCGCCCTGCTTCCGCGACGAGGACGCGCGCGCCGACCGCTCGCCGGGCGAGTTCTACCAGCTCGATCTCGAGATGAGCTTCGTCACGCAGCAGGACGTGTTTGAGGCGGTCGAGCCGGTGATCCACGGCGTGTTCGAGGAATTCGCCGACGGCAAGGCGGTGACGCCGAAGTTTCCAATGATCCCCTATGCGGAGGCGCTGTCGAAATACGGCTCCGACAAGCCCGACCTGCGTAACCCGATCGTGATGCAGGACGTGAGCGAAGCCTTCCGCGGCTCCGGCTTCAAGATCTTCGCGCGCATCCTGGAGACCGAGGGCAACGCGGTGTGGGCGATCCCGGCGCCCAAGGGCGGCAACCGCGCCTTCTGCGACCGCATGAATTCGTGGGCGCAGGGCGAGGGGCAGCCGGGCCTCGGCTACATCTTCTGGCGCGAGGGCGAGGAGACTGGCGCGGGTCCTTTAGCCAAGAACATCGGCCCGGAGCGGACCAAGATGATTGCCGACCAGCTCGGCCTCGGTGTCGGCGACGCGGTGTTTTTCGTCGCCGGCCGGCCGCGGGATTTCGTCAAGTTCGCCGGTCCGGCGCGGACCAAGGTGGGCGAGGAGCTCGGCCTCATCGCGCAGGACCGTTTCGAGTTCTGCTGGATCGTCGATTATCCGATGTACGAGTGGAACGAGGAGGAGAAGAAGATCGACTTCTCCCACAATCCGTTCTCGATGCCGAACATGGACGTTGACGCGTTCCTCGCGCTCGATCCCAACGACCACGAGAAACTTCTGTCGATCAAGGCGCTCCAGTACGACATCGTCTGCAACGGCATCGAGTTGTCGTCCGGCGCCATCCGGAATCATCGCCCCGAGATCATGCGCAAGGCCTTCGCCATCGCCGGCTACGGCGAGGCCGTGCTGGAGAGCAAGTTCAGCGGCATGCTGCACGCGCTCTCGCTCGGCGCCCCGCCGCATGGCGGCATCGCGCCCGGTATCGACCGCATCGTCATGCTGCTGGCGGGCGAGGAGAACCTGCGCGAGGTGGTGGTGTTCCCGATGAACCAGCGCGCCGAGGACCTGATGATGGGCGCGCCGTCGGACGTGAGCGCGAAGCAACTGCGCGAATTGAGCATCCGGCTGGACTTGCCGAAAAAGTAGCGCGGGCTACCGCCCACTCCTACGGCCAAACCGGAGCATCTTGTCAAACCGCCCCGGAAGGCGTATTTAGACCGGATACATCAAGAGTTGGGCATTGCCCGACGCCAACCTGCTTCCCGAGCAAGGTGGCGCTCCCCCGAAACGACGGGGGGAGGATGTGGCCGAACCGGCAACCAAACGGGCTCAGTCACACTCTCGGTCTTGTCCGCTTATTGCGAAGGCCGGTGTGAAATGCCCATCAAGATACCCGATAATCTGCCCGCCCATTCCGTGCTGGAAGCGGAAGGCGTCATGGTGCTGGCGGAAACGGATGCCGTGCGCCAGGACATCCGGCCGATGCGGATCGGCCTGCTCAACCTGATGCCCAACAAGGTGAAGACCGAGACGCAGTTCGCGCGCCTGCTCGGCGCCTCGCCGCTGCAGGTCGAGATGACGCTGGTCAAGGTCACCGATCACGTGCCGCGCAACACGCCCGCCGACCACATCGTCTCGTTCTACCGGGATTGGGAGGATGTGCGCGACGAGAAGTTTGACGGCTTTATCGTAACCGGCGCGCCGATCGAGACCTTGCCGTTCGAAGAAGTGACCTACTGGGACGAGCTGCGGCGCATCTTCGACTGGACGCAGACCAACGTGCATAGCCTGATGACCATCTGCTGGGGCGCGCAGGCCGCCGTCCACCATTTCCACGGCATGAACAAATATCTGCTCAAGGAGAAGAAGTTCGGCGTCTTCCGGCATCGCAACCTGGCGCCGGCCTCGCCCTATCTGCGCGGCTTCTCCGACGATTTCGCGATCCCCGTGTCGCGCTGGACCGAGGTGAAGACGAGCGAGGTTCCGCCCGGCCACGGCCTCAAGGTGCTGATGGATTCGGAGGAGGCGGGGCTCTGCCTGCTCGACGATCCGGCGCACCGCGCGCTGCACATGTTCAATCACATCGAATACGACAGCGGTTCGCTCGCCGACGAATATCTCCGCGACATCGCGGGCAATCCGTCGACCCCGGTCCCGAAGAACTACTTTCCGGAGAACGATCCGAAACGGGCGCCGCTCAATCACTGGCGCAGCCACGCGCACCTGTTGTTCGGCAACTGGATCAACCAGCTCTATCAGACGACGCCGTTCGACGTGAACGATATCGGCAAGGTCGACGCTTTCGGCGAGCCCGCCGCGGTCATCGCATCGGCGGCAGAGTGAAGGCGGCGTCGCCGGCTTGCGCCGCGGCATCGCGCGCGCGCGCCTCGAGGATTTTTAGGTCGGCGTCGTCCTCGATGGTGCGTCGTCCGGCGGCGAGCACGAGTTGCAGATGCTTTTCCAGCGCCGGGCGATGGTCGGCGCCGGCCTGCAACAGCAGCTCGCCGATCTTCTCGGCGAGATGGATCAGCACCGCCGGCTTGCCGAAGCCGTTCTGGCGGATCTGGTTGAAGGCAGCGTCCGCGATGCCCTTGAAGGTCGATACCGGCGCGACCACCCGCGGCGCGCCGTCGGCGTCGCACCAGACCGCTTGCGGTGCGCCGCGCGTCATGATGTTGCGGATCGAGAGCGTTAGCCGGTTGATGACGGCCAGCGCCGTATAGATGTCATTGATCCCGGGCGAGAGCGCCCGCAGCGCCACTTCGACCAACTGGCGGATCGAAAATTCCAGATCCTGCACGGTGGTGCGTTCCGCTCCGACCACCACGCCCTCGCGTATGCTCGCGCATAGCGCATCGCCCGCGCGGTCGGCGGGCGTGACGGTGGCGGCGAGCGCCCCGGTGATCCGATGCTGGCCGGCGCGCAAGCTCAGCGTCACGACCGCGTCCGCTTCGGCGGCGGCGGTGGCGATGCCGTCATAGTCGATCGCCTGGACGTAGCCGCCGGCGGCGAGTGGCACCGGCTTGCCTTCGCCCCGCGGCCGCGGCGTCCGTTCGGCGTCCTTGTCCGGCAGCAGGCGGGCGATGTTGGCGTCGAGCTCCCGGCCGACGTCCTCGATGATATTGTCGGCGACGATCGAGCGGGCGAGGTGGTGCACGAACAGCAGCAGCGTGATGACGCAGACCAGCACCAGCAGCGTGCCGCCGGTGACCGCCAGATTTGGCACGCTGTGGCGCGCGCCATAGGCGTCGCGCAGCACCAGCACCAGGTAGACGACCGTGCCGATAAACAGCCCGAGCGAGGCCTGCGTGCGGCGGCTGGCCATGAAGTTGCGGATCAGCCGCGGCCCGAGCTGCTGGGCGGCGAGCGTCAGCACCACCATGGTGATGGAGATGGCCAAAGTCGCCATGGTGATCATGGCGGTCATCAGGCTGGAGAGGAACTGGGGCGCCTGCTTGCCGCTGCCGCTGAACAGGAACCAGACGTGGCCGACATCGAGGCGGACGGTCAGCGCGGCGTAGGCCAAGCCCGCCGCGACGATCACCACCGCGAGCGGCAGCGCCCACAGGCTCGAGCGCACGGCATACCAGAACGTCAGCAGGCGCGGGATCATGTTGGGCCCCCGGCGGCGCGCCGGCAGAGGGCGCACGGATCAACGATGGCGCGCCTGGATCAGGCGCTGCGACCGGTAACCCGCTGCGGTGCCCTATTGTTCCGGCAGCGGGATGAACTCGATCTCGTCGCCGGGCACCTTCTGGAAATGGCCCGCCTTCCAATCGGCCTTGGCTTGCTCGATGCGCTCCTTGCGTGACGACACGAAATTCCACCAGATATGGCGCGGGCCGTCCATGGGCGCGCCGCCGACGATGACCACATGGGTGTCGCTCTTGGCGGTGACGTCGATCCTGTCGCCGGGCTTGAACACCAGGAGCCGGCCGGGCTCGAACGTGTCGCCGGCGATGTCGATCGTGCCGTCAATGACGTAGAGCGCGCGCTCCTCGTGGTCGGCGTCGACCGGCAGCTTGCTGCCGGCTTTCATATAGGCGTCGCCGAAGATGGTCTCGTGCACGACCGGCACCGGCGACGACGCGCCATAAAGCGAACCGACCACCACGCGCACGGTCTTGCCGTCGTCCGCCACCACCGGGAATTCGGCCGTCTCGTGATGGGCGAAGCCCGCACCCATTTCCTCTTTCGCCTGCGGCAGGGCGACCCACATTTGCAGCCCGTGGATCGGGCTGCCGGTGGCGCGCAGCGCCGTGTCCGTTCTCTCTGAGTGGACGATGCCGCGCCCGGCGGTCATCCAGTTGACCTCGCCGGGCTTGATCGCAACCTCGGTGCCGAGGCTGTCGCGGTGCATGATCTCGCCGTCGAACAGATAGCTGACGGTGGCGAGCCCGATATGCGGGTGCGGGCGCACGTCGATGCCGGCGCCGGCCTTGAATTCGGCCGGGCCGAAATGGTCGAAGAAGATGAACGGCCCCACCATGCGCGAGCGCGCCGAAGGCAGCGCGCGCCGCACCGAAAAGCCGTCGCCCAGATCGACCGTGCGCGGCACGATCACCTGGGCGAGGGCGTCACAACTATAAGCGTCTCCCGCTTGCGGGTCCTTGCCGGGTGCGAAACTCATGAGACGCCTCCTTGCGCTTTTGTCGCTCTTTGCTCTGGTGTCGCGACCTTCTCCGCCGTCCGTTCAGGCGAGTGTGACGAAGGGCTGGTCTTTCACGGATTCAACCAGGCCGTTGAACACCTCGTTCACCTTGTCCCAGTTCGGCAGCTTCTTCATGCGCGCGATCCAGGCCTTGACGTTGGGATAGGGCGAGAAATCCACGCCGACGACCTCGCCCAGGGTGACGAGGCAAACGCCGAAATAATCGGCGATGGTGATCTCGTCCCCGCATAGATAGGGCTTGTTCGGCCCGAGCCAATAGTCGTTGAGCACCTTGAGCCAGCGCTTGGAATTCTCCTTGCCCAATTCGAGGGTGGCGGCCTGCGCCTCGTCGCTGCGGCGCTTCACGTGCGGGAAGATTTGCGGATAGCAGAGGTTATAGGCCCAGTCGCGATAGAAGTTGGTGTTGATCCAGTCCATGACCTCGTTGACCTTGGCGCGCGCCTTGAGGTCCTGCGGATAGGCCGGCGAGCCGATCTTGTCGGCGAGATATTTCAGGATTGCCGAGCTCTCGGTGAGCTTGAGGTCGCCGTCCTCCAGCATCGGCACCAGGCAGTTCGGATTGATGTCGGAATAGGGCGGCTGCAGGTGCGCGCCGGTCATCAGATCGACCACCTCTTCGTCCATGGGGATGTTGTGATCCGCCGCGAACAGCCGCACCGGACGGCTGGTCATGGAGACGGGGTGCATATAGAGCTTCATAAAATCCTCCCGGTATGCTTGTGGTGGTCGCCCCCTTGGGCCGAACGTACGGCGCGCCAGCTTAGCGCGCCAGCGCTGCCGGTGCATCCCGGCGGGCCGCAAAACACGGCCGCGGAAGGCGGAAATTGCCCTTCATTTTTCAGTTTCTTCTTGATCCGTCCGTGACTTGCCCTTATGTGAACGCTGCCGCGTGCGACACTTCCGTGACGCGGCATTTTTCACTTCCGCGAGCCGGCTCGCCGGTCTCTCGGGCTTCGATCTCTGGTTGGGGAGAGCGGCATGTCTCAGAACGCCCTCTTGCGATCGGGGAAGGGCTTGGGGACTCCAGGTACCACCCGAAAAGAAGAAACGACCATTGCGGCGCCGGCCGTGGATGAGGATTTGCGCGACGATCACTTCGTGGTGCGCAACGGCGTGCGTTGCGCCGGCGCGCACCTGATCATCGACGTCTATGACGGGAGGCGTCTGGACGATCTCGATCATATCGAGGAGACCTTGCGCCGTTGCGTGGATGCCGCGGGGGCGACCCTGCTGCACATCCATCTGCACCATTTCGAGCCCAATGGCGGTGTCTCCGGCGTGGCGGTGCTGGCGGAAAGCCACATTTCCATCCATTCCTGGCCGGAGCACGGCTATGCCGCGCTCGACGTCTTCATGTGCGGCGACGCCAATCCGGACGCCTGCGTGCCGGTTTTGCGCGAGGCCTTCGGCCCGAAGAAAATCGCGGTCAGCGAGCATCTGCGCGGCCAGGCCGTCGGCTGACGTCCGCGCATCGTGATATTGAGCGCGCGCCAGCCATTCACGGTCGGCGCGCGTTCGCGCACGTGATATTGCCTGGAACGATGGCCGTTCGGTCAGATGCCGAGAGAACGCGCCGAGAGGAGATGAAGCGGTGGCCGAGAAGCGCTGGATTGCGGAAACCCTGTTCGACGAGCTCGGTTTCCATGTGAGCTATGAGGTCGACAAGATCCTCTATGAGGTCGCGACCGAACACCAGCAGCTCGCGCTGTTCGAGAACAGGTTCTTCGGCAAGATGCTGGTGCTCGACGGCGCCGTGCAGATCAGCAGCCGCGACGAATACGTCTACCAGGAAATGATGAGCCACGTGCCGCTGTTCGCCCACGGCAACGCGAAAGACGTGCTGATCGTCGGCGGCGGCGACTGCGGCATCGCCGAGGAGGTGCTCAAGCACAAATCGGTCGAGCGGCTGACGCAGGTGGAGATCGACGCCTCGGTGGTCGAATTCGCCAAGGAGCATTTCCCGGAATTCACCACGCCGGTGTTCGCCGACAAGCGCTTCGAAAGCGTGATCGACGACGGCATGAAATACGTCGGCGAAACCGACCGCCGGTTCGACGTCATCATCGTCGACTCGACCGACCCGCAAGGGCCGGGCGCCGTGCTGTTCACCAAGGAATTCTATACCCGCTGCAAGCGCTGCCTGAAGCCGGGCGGCGTGCTGGTGACGCAGAACGGCGTGCCGTTCTTCCAGCCGGACGAGCTCGCGAGCAGCGTGCGCTTCTTCCGCGAGCTGTTCGCCGAGGGCACCTGCTACACCGCCTCGATCCCAACTTACGTCGGCGGGCACATGGCGATCGGTTTTGCCACCGACGACAAGGACCTGCGCCGCGCGCCGGTGGAGACGATCGCCGCGCGCTACGCCGCAGCCGGCAGCTTCGCGACCCAATACTGGACTCCGGAATTGCAAGCCGGCGCCTTCGCGCTGCCGCGCTTCATCGCGGATATCGTGGCCGGCGCCGCGCCGAAAGGTTGACGGGCGGGACCCGCCCGGGACGCAGCCAGCCACTTCGGCTATGAGTCTTTACGCAACCAGACACTAGGGGAGTGGCCATGAAGGCGGGCGTGGCGACGGAAAGCGGGCTCGAGGTCCGCGACATCGCGCAACCGGTGCCGAAGCCGGTCGAGCTGCTGGTGAAGGTCAAGGCCGCCGGCCTCAACCGCGCCGACCTGTCGGCGGCGCAAGGGCACGGCGGCCATGGCGCGGTCGGTGCCACCGTCGGCATCGATTGGGCCGGCGAGGTCGTCGAGGTCGG
Organism: uncultured Pseudomonadota bacterium; assembly: GCA_963829755.1. Taxonomy (GTDB): domain Bacteria; phylum Pseudomonadota; class Alphaproteobacteria; order Rhizobiales; family Xanthobacteraceae; genus Pseudolabrys. The sequence goes on from CAWHJV010000016.1 coordinate 783,770, forward strand.
CGCCGAGGCCAAAGGTGGGTTCAAGCCGGGCGACCGTGTGATGTGCGCGGGCGCGGGCGGTTACGCCGAATATGCCGTGTGCGATTGGGGACGCGTCGTGCCCATGCCCAGCGACATGAGCTTCGAGGAGGCCGCGACGCTGCCGGTGGCGCTCGGCACCATGCATGACGCCCTGGTGACAAATGGCCGCCTCAAGGCCGGCGAAAGCGTGCTCATCCAGGGGGCGAGCTCCGGCGTTGGTCTGATGGCGCTGCAGATCGCCAAGCTGCTGGGCGCCAAGACCGTGATCGGCACCTCGACGACGCGAGACCGCCGCGCGCGGCTCAAGGATTTCGGCGCCGACCTCGCCGTCGATACCAGCGACCCCGATTGGCCGGATCTGGTGGTGGGCGCAACCGGCGGCCGCGGCGTCGATCTGGTCATCGATCAGGTCTCGGGGGCCATCTTCAACGCCACCATGAAGGCGACGGCCATTCTGGGCCGCATCGTCAATGTCGGCCGGCTCGGCGGCGGCAAGGCCGAGTTCGACTTCGACCTGCATGCCAGCCGCCGCATCGCTTATATCGGGGTGACGCATCGCACCCGTTCGGTGGACGAGCTGCGCGAGGAGACGCGTGCGATGTGGGCTGACCTTGCCGAAGCGGTGACGGCGAAAAAGCTGAGCCTGCCGATTGAAAAGGTCTTTCCGCTCGATCAGGCCAAGGCCGCGCAGGAATTCATGCGCGCCAACCGGCATTTCGGTAAGATTCTGTTGGTTCCCTAGGCGTACCGGGCAGTCATGAGGCGCGGCCGTCGTCCTGGCTTGGCCTTCAGGGAGCCGCGGGCTAAACACGTTCACCGTTTCCGGTAAACGGCGCTCTTGGTTTTATGTCGCGTTTCCGGACGGCGAACCGGTTCTTAACGACGCCTGGAAACGCTTTAGGACCTCTCACCATGCCCACGCTTGCCACCGCGCTTCTGCAAGGCCTGAAGGACTACGGCGCCCGGGAGATCTTCGGCATCCCCGGCGATTTCGTGCTGCCGCTCTACAAGGTCATCGAGGAATCGAAAATCCTGCCGAGCTACACGCTCAGCCACGAGCCGGCGGTCGGCTTCGCGGCCGATGCCGCCGCGCGCTACCACCAGGGCCTCGGCGTCGCCGTCGTCACCTATGGCGCCGGCGCCTTCAACCTGGTCAACGCGGTCGCCGGCGCTTACGCGGAGCGCTCGCCGGTGGTGGTGGTCGCTGGCGCGCCGGGCGCGCAGGAGCGGGCCACCGGCTTCCTGCTGCACCACCAGGCGCGCACCGTCGACACCCAGCTTGCCGTCTACCGCGAGATCACCTGCGACCAGGCCGTGCTCAACGATCCGGCGACGGCGCCGGCGGAGATCGCCCGCGTGCTGCGCAGCGCGCTGGAGCAGTCGCTGCCGGTCTATATCGAGTTCCCGCGCGATCTGGTCGATGCCGAGACCGGCGCGGTGCCGGTATTGCCGCGCCGCGCCGCCGACCGCGCCGCGCTTGCCGAATGTGCCGACGAGATTCTCGATCGCCTCGCCGCGGCGCGTAAGCCGGTGATGGTCGTCGACGTCGAAATCCGCCGCTACGGCATCGAGCGGGAGATCGCCAAGCTCGCGCGCGCGCTCGGCGTGCCGGTGGTGACCACCTTCATGGGCCGTGGCCTGCTGGAGGAGGCCGGCGACGTGCTGGCCGGCACCTATATGGGCGCCGCCGGCGATCCCGCCATTTCCAAGCTGGTCGAGGACGCCGACGCCGTGCTGCTGCTCGGGGTCATCCTGTCGGACACGAACTTCGCGCTGTCGCAGCGCCAGTTCGACGCCCGCCGCGCCATCATGGCGTTCGGCCGCCAGGTCACCATCGGCCATCACGTCTATCCGGACATGCCGATCGAAGGACCTGGTGAACGCGCTCACCCGCCGCGCGCCCAAGCTGGAGCGGCCGAAGGTCAAGCACCGGCCGCTGCGCTATCCGCGCGGGCTCAAGCACGACGATGGCCCGATCGCGCCCTCCGACGTCGCCACCGCCGTCAACGACCTGTTCGACCGTCACGGCAGGATGCCCATGGTCTCGGACATCGGCGATTGTCTGTTTATCGCCATGGAGATCGACAACACCAAGCTGGCGGCGCCCGGCTACTACGCCGGCATGGGTTTCGGCGTGCCCGGCGGCATCGGCGTCGCCGCCGCCACCGGCTTGCGGCCGCTCATCCTGGTGGGCGACGGCGCCTTCCAGATGACCGGCTGGGAGCTGGGCAATTGCCGCCGCTACGGGCTCGACCCCATCGTCGTGCTGCTCAACAACCAGAGCTGGGAAATGCTGCGGGTGTTTCAGCCGGAATCGCAGTTCAACGATCTCGACGACTGGCACTTCGCCGACATCGCGGCTTCCATCGGTGGGGTGGGCGAGCGCGTCACGACGCGCGGCGAGCTTGCCGATGCGCTCGAACGTGCCGTCCAGCAGCGCGGCCGCTTCTCGCTGATCGAGGTGATGCTGCCGCGCGGCAAGACCTCCGACACGCTGGCGCGCTTCGTCGCCGGCTTCAAGGCCCACCGCGCGCGCAAGCAAGCGGCCGAAACCGGCTCGAACAAGAGCGGCTCCAGCAAGACCGGTTCCGGCAAGGCCGCGTCCAAGGCGCGGGCGAACGGCCCCCGCGCAGCGCGCGCTCGGCGCGCCTGACGGCTGCTCATTTCCTGGATCGCGCGACCGCATATGCACGCGTCGGTTGTGATAAGGGCGGTCAGCCTTAACGGTCCCTTTACGGCGCCCGTGACTTAGTGGCGTGACGCTGGCGGGGACTGGCGTCCCACGGGGCCAGCGAGAGACGCGAGGGGACAGTGGTGCGCGCGCTCACGCGCCGGAACATCGTTGCCATCGCGGTTGGTGCGCTGCTGGCCGGCGCGCTTCTCATGGCGTTGGATGTCTGGCTTGGCGGCTACATCGAAAAGCAGGCCGAGGCGGAAATCTCACTGGCCACGCGGCGGGTACTGGCGCTGGCCGATCACCGCTTCGATCAGGCGCGCGCCGCGCTCGATGCCGCGGGCCGGGCCGGGGTGCGGACCTGCGATCCCGCGGCCGTGAAGGCGATGCGTCAGGCGGCCTTCGATGCCGCGCCGGTCAAGGACGTCCTGCTGCTCGGGCCGGCGAGGCAAATCCTGTGTTCCGGCGCCGGCATGCCGTCCGCTTCGCTGCAACGCCTGTCCTCACGCCCGGTGGCGGACGGGACCGGCGTTACGCTCGACGTCATGCGCGCGCCCGGCGGCAAAACCATGCTGCGGTTGCGCCGCAAGCTCGGCGCCGGCGTCAACGAACTGGCGGCGCTGATGCCGGCCGAGCTGCTGCTGCCGCAGGCCTCGCTGACCGGCGCTCAGCAGAGCGCCTATTTCGTGCTCGTCGACAGCGGCGGCGACGTCATCGCCAGCGTGGGCGCGCGCCCGCCGGCCGGCGAGGCGCTCTTCGCGCGAACGGCAAAATCGGCGCGCCTTGGGCTCACCTACGAGATCGAGGTGCCGCGCGCGCTGGTCCCGGCCACCCACGGCTATTTCCGCCGCCTTCTCATGGTCGTGCTCGGCGGGGCGCTGATCGCGATCGCCGCCTTCGTGCTGCTGATGCGGTGGCGCACGCCGCCCAATCCGGTGACGGAAATGGAGCGCGCGCTCAAGGCCGGCGAGTTCGTTCCGTACTACCAGCCGATCGTCGACATCGCCTCCGGTCAATTGCGCGGCGCCGAGGTGCTGGTGCGCTGGCGCAAGCCCGACGGCACGCTGGTGTCGCCGGGCGCGTTCATTCCGCTGGCGGAATCGAGCGGCCTGATACGGCCCATGACCCGCCACCTCATGCGGGCGGTCTGCCGCGAAGCGGGCGAAGCCATGGGCCGCCGGCCCGCGCTCAAGATCTCGTTCAACTTCGCCGGCTATCTGTTCAGCGATCCCACGATCGTGGACGAGGTGCGCAACGCGTTCGCCGGCGGGCCGATCCGGTACTCGCAGGTCGTGCTGGAAGTGACCGAGCGCGACCCGATCGAAAATTTCACCGAGACGCGGCGCACCATCGCCGCGCTGCAAGGCCTCGGCGTGCGCATCGCCATCGACGATGTCGGCACCGGCCACTCGGGGCTTTCCTACATGCTCAAGCTCGGCGTCGACATCATCAAGATCGACAAGATGTTCGTGGACGCCGTCGGCACCGACCAGAACGCCACCACCATCGTGGAAACGCTCATCGATCTCGCCAACAACATGCGCATGGACGTGATCGCGGAGGGCGTGGAGAACTTCGAGCAGGTGATGCACCTACGCAACCGCGGCATTCGCCAGGCGCAGGGGTTCGTGTTTTCACCGCCGCTGCCGGGCAGTTCGTTCTTGCGGCTGGTCGAGGCCCTGGACCCCGCAGCGACGCTGGAAAGCGAACGGAGCGCCGAAAGCGCGGCGGCGGCGCCGGAGACCGCAACGCCGCGGCACGCCGAGGTTGCGGCCTGAGCCGCCGGCCTTGCACTGGATCCAATTGATCGCGGCGCGCTGATCGGCGGAGCCGCGGCCGCGCTATGGCCGCTACTATTGGTACAAGGGCCGCTGCTGGCGCAAAGGGCACGACGGTGACTACTACCGGACCAGGCGGCACTATTGCGACTACCGAAGCGGGATCCAGCGCGGGCACGAAAAAGGGCGGCCAATTGGGCCGCCCAGTTTTAACGCCACGCGGGAGGAACCAAGCGACGGGTCGGCAAACCCAACACGGCCGGCCCGCGTGACCGAATGCGTCGCAGACAACTCGGCCACGAGGACGGCGATTCGTCAAGCCGCGTGATAGAAAAAATGTGACACTCAACCGCCCGGGAGGGTGGTTTTGCGCGTTTTCCCCATAATTCCAGGTGAGGCCGGCGGGATCGCGCCTGCGCAATGCACGCGCATTGCGGTACGCCTGGGCGGCGGCGCTGCGGCGAGTCACAAGAAGAACCACAAAAAGAACGGCGACAAGAACACGACAAGAGCTGCAAGGAGCCGGCTTCCGCAACCGTCGCCGCCGGTGCTCGATCGCGCAGGGTGAGGGCGCGTGCGCCAAGCCGGCTCCTTACATCCGCCTTGCGGCCCCTCTCCGCATGGCCGTTCGCGTCACGCGTCAAGCCGCTTCGAACGTGCTGACGGTTTCGAATGACAAGCCGCAATCCTCGCAACGCCAGAGATAGCGGATGCCGGCCGGCTCGACGTATTCCGACCACTCCGGAACGTAGAGGCGCGCGCCGCACTGCCCACATTCGACGATCGGACGCGAGCGCGCGAACATCCACTTGGCATTGGCGTCGCCGAACTGCATGGGGCGTCTCCCGTGTCCCCCTCGCGCGTCTCTTAATGGCTTGCGGCTTGAACGCTAGCGCCGCCGGCGAACGAATGAAGCAGCAAAGCTGACGTATCTCGTGCTGTCTTTTGTCGCGCTTTGCCGCATCGGTATCGGCGTATGGCCGCGTTAATTGTGCGCGCGTGCCGGCGCCGCCTGCGGCCTTAAAGCCGGGCGGCGCGGAACGCGGCGCCGGGCTTGCGGTTGCCGGCCAAAGGCGTTGAAAATGCCGCGCCAAGCGCGCCAAGCGCGCCGCACGCGGCCGATGCGGATGGGCCGCGCGAGGGACGTTGAAGGGGTATCCGGATGAGCCCGACCGTCACCAAACCGCGCACGCTCGCCAAGACCCGGACGCAGCGCCCCAGGCTGTGGAAGGTGATCCTGCTCAACGACGATTTCACGCCGCGCGAATTCGTCGTGCTGGTGCTGAAGGCCGTGTTCCGCATGAACGAGAGTGCCGCCTATCGCGTGATGATCACCGCGCACCAGAAGGGCGCCTGCGTGATCGCGGTGTTCACCAAGGACGTCGCCGACACCAAGGCCAAGGAGGCGACCGAGTTCGGCAAGCAGAGGGGCTATCCGCTCTACTTCACCACCGAGCCGGAGGAATAGGGCGGGCGGCGCGATGGCCGCGATTTGAATCAAGCCTGCGCCAGCCTTGAATCGACCCTTGCGCATCCGGTTCACCGGTTGGCGACGCGCGGCGTTCGATAGTCGTTTCCACGTACTCGTTCGGGAGACGCCTGATGCGCGAATGGTTCTGGCCTTTGGTCCCGGTGATCGCGGTTGTCTACTTCGTCGTCTATCCGCACCAGCTCGGCGACGTCATCAACTGGGCGGGGATTTTCCTGCGCTGATCCGGACGGCCTCCCTTCGGTTCGCTGGCCCGCGCCGCCGGCGCCATGGCGTTGACGGGCCGTCGCCGGCCCGCGACAGTTGAGCGAAACGCCAGGGGGAGGGGCCGACAATGCCGCAACGCGTCCTGATCACCGCCGGAGCCGCCGGCATCGGCCGCGAATTCGCCCGCGCCTTCGCCGCCACCGGCGCCAAGATCTTCGTCTGCGACATCGACGACAAGGCGCTCTCCGAAATCGCCAAGGAAATCCCGGGCCTCGCCACCGCGCGTTGCGACATGAGCAGGCGCGCCGAGATCGAGCGGATGGTGCCGGAGGCGGTCGCGGCGCTCGGCGGGCTCGACGTGCTGATCAACAACGCCGGCATCGCCGGGCTGACGCTGCCGGTCGACCAGTATCCGCCGGACGACTGGGACAAGGTGGTGGCGGTCAACCTCACCGCCATGTTCGACGTCAGCCGGCTCGCCATCCCGCACCTGAAGCGGTCGAAGGCCGGCTGCATCGTCAACATGTCCTCCATCGCCGGGCGCTACGGCTTCGCGCATCGCAGCCCCTATGCGGCGACCAAATGGGCCGTGATCGGCTTCACCAAGACGCTGGCCATGGAGCTCGGCGAATGGGGCATCCGCGCCAACGCCATCGCGCCCGGCGCGGTTCAGGGCGACCGCATCCAGCGCGTGTTCGCCGGCCGCGCGCAGATCAGCGGGCGGTCGCTTGCCGAGGTGGAGGCGGACGCCATGGCGGCGCAGTCGATCAAGGCCATGGTCGATCCGCACGACATCGCGCAGCTTGCGGTGTTCCTGGCCTCCGACGCGGCGAAGGCGATCTCGGGGCAGGTGATCCCGATCGACAACGACCGGCAGAAGGCGTGAGGGGGCTCCATCGTCTTGGCCGGAGCAGGCCGGGCATGGCGGAAGAATATCCGGGTTAGGTCTCTTCATCCCACGGCCGTCGTGCGGCGTGATGGATGTGCAGGATTTCCACGGCGTCGGCGCTGGCCCGATAGAAAATCTTGTAGGGATAGTGGCCGAGCGGCATGATCCGGACACCTTCCCGCGCGGCGGAACGTGGTGCGCTTTCGGGCCAACGGGAGATGTGCGCCACGATATCGCGGATGCGTTGTTCGACGCGGGGTGCGAGGGTGGGGTAATGCGTCGCCAGCCATTCACCGATTTGGCGGAGGCGTTCTGCGCCGCCGCGGTGTAGACGATCCTCATGCGCCGCGGAATTTGGCGAAGGCGGCCTCGACCTCCTCATCCGTGGCATAGCGGCCTTGCTCGGCGTCGCGCAGGCCGCGATCGATGCCTTCAAGCTCTTCCGGCGTGGGGTGATAGACGCCGTCCTTGATCTGGGCGTCGATGTCGAGCGCGATGGCGGCCAGTTCTTCCTGCCACTCGGCAGGCCAATTCTCGACCCGTTCCAGAACGTCCGTCAGCCGCTTGGTTTTCATACCGGCAATATAGGCGATTTTGGAGGCTTGGCAAAGCATGGAGCCCGCATTGGGCGCGGCGCAATGCGGGATCACATGTTGCGGCCGTGGCCGTACGCTTGCCACGATCTATCGACAGGCGGGCTTGAAAGAGCGACGATAACTAAATGACAGCCTATATCGCGCTGGTGCAAAAGGACGAAGGCACGAGCTACGGCGTGAGCTTTCCCGACGTGCCCGGCTGTATTTCGGCCGGCGATACGTTCGAGGAAGCGGTGGCGAACGCCTCGGAAGCGCTTGCCGGACATTTCGCCGCCATGCGCGCCGACGGCGAGACGATTCCACCGCCGCGCAGCTTCGACCGGCTCAAGCGCGATCCGGTGTTCGTCGAGGATGCCAAAGGCGCCATCGTGACCATGGTGATGCCCCGCGAGATGGCGCCGGCGAATTAGGGCGTAGGGCGCCTCGCTCGACCCGGGTTCCATCCGGCCTACGCTTGCTCAATGCCGCCGATGCATTCTGCGCCAGTCGCGCGGCCGTTCGAAATCACCCGCCCACAGGCCGCGTTGCTGCAATCGCGCTTCTGCTTCAGCCAGTAGATAGCCGCCGTAGTTGACCGCGTAGCCTTCGCGCACCATCGCGCCGCCGAGATCGACGCCGTTGACCGAGCAGCGTGCCAGCGTGCGGCCGTAATAGCCGCGCCCTTTTGCGGCGCACTCGACAGGGCCGCCGGCGATCAACGCATGGAGCCGCTGCGTGGCCACGCGACCGCAGGCCCATCGGCGTCCGCTCGGGTCGGTGCAGGTCTGGTTCATTTCAGGCGCGTCAATGCCGACAATGCGAATGCGCTTGCCGTTGAGGCGTAGCGTATCGCCGTCGATGATGGTGGGATAACCGGCAAGCGTCGATGATGTGCCGGTCTGTGAGGTGGGTTGCCGGGCTTCCGTAAAGTGTCGGTTTAAGCCGCCGTCCAGGAGCAGGAACACGGCCACGCCGGCAATTGCGATGAATCCGGCGTAGCGTCCGATCCATGCAAGAGATGAGCGGAGCGGACGCCGCAAGTGCGGCGCGGGCAGGCGCCGCCGCGGGCCGTGACGCAGGCGGCGATAGGGAACGACCGTGGCCATGCCGCCACGGTAGGGGCGCGACTGTTAATGGATGGTTTTGCGGGACGGGGCAATTCTAAATAGAGAGTGGCCCGCATGGAGGGAAGCGCATTGCGCCGCTACAACTGTGATCGGTCGGATTACGCTGCGCTAATCCGCCCTGCGGGCGGTCTCAGGCTTTTTAAGGGCCCGGAGCTTATCGACCAGACTTGCGTACTGGTACACGGCTTTAAGCAACTCCTTTGCCATTTCAATGGCCAAGCTTGCCTCGTCAGAGCCAATCTTGTCATACGCCTTTGCTTCTATATGTGCCGCGTCGTTGCCTAGTAGGCGTAACTCATCGGCGGCATCAAGTAGCTCCTTTGGCACAAGTGCCGAGGCGCCCAAGTTCGCTAATCGCGCTTTGAGGTTATCACCGGAAGCCGACTTGTCTTCACACAATTCCTCTAGGAGCCGCCGCACCATGAGTGCCGCCGCTACGTGACATCCGGCTCCGTGCGCCGTTACCGCTTCCTCTAGCGTGCCGAGGATTCGCGGCGGAAGATTTGCCGGGTCGAAATCTATCACCTCTGGAGGATACGTGGCCGCCGGCGAGCCGTTCTTTAGGACGACGAAAACCAAGGCATGGCACTCAGGGTTAGGGCATCGCCGGCACCCCGCGAAATATTGAGCGACAGTCACCATCGATCCGTCCTGGTGACGGGCCAAATCGGCCCATGCGACATCTGGCGTATTGCCGTAGGCGTGGAAGGCGCCCGCGTGTCGGCAATGGGGACAATGGAGATTTACCACCATAGGCGCCGAGCTGTTGGTCAGATTGTCCTTGGGGACGAACTTCATTGCTCAGCCTCATTCGGTCACCCCTGGACCACTATACTCAAAGTTGGCGCGCAACCGATTGGTTTGTGTATTGGCCGATCACGCCCCCCCGTTGATGACGCCCCAACCGCCTGCCTTTACGAACACCCCGTCGTTGACCCACACGTATCGCACTTCATGCAGGTGCCGTTGCGCACCAAGGTGAAGTTGCCGCATTCGCCGCAGGCTTCGCCTTCGTAGCCCTTGGCGCGGGCTTCGGCGCGCCGCTCGGTGGCCGCCTTCTTGGCGTGCGCGACCGCGTCGTGCTCGTTGATGACCTCGAGCTGTTCGGCGGGCGAGAGCTTGGCCTCCGGCTCGGCCTTCAGCGCGGTGGCGCCGGCGGCTTCGCCGCGCGGGCCGTGGGCGGCGAGCGCCGTCACCTTGGCCGAGCCTGAGGCTTGCGTGCCGGTGGTGGGGGCGGGCGCCTGCACCACCGACAAGCGATCCGTGCGCGAGCGGGTCAGGCCCTTCGACACCAGGTGCGAGGCGGAGGTGGCTTTGCCTTCCGCTTCGCCCTTGCCGAGGGCGTCGAAGCCGGTCTCGCTCGGGTCGACGTGGGCGAGGTCGAAGCGCTCCATGTAGCACACCGCCAGCTCGCGGAACACGTAGTCGAGGATCGAGGTGGCGTATTTGATGGTGTCGTTGCCCTGCACCGGGCCCTGCGGCTCGAAGCGGGTGAAGGTGAAGGCGTCGACATATTCCTCGAGCGGCACGCCGTATTGCAGGCCGAGCGAAATCGCGATGGCGAAGTTGTTCAAGAGCGAGCGCAGCGCCGCGCCCTCCTTGTGCATGTCGATGAAGATTTCGCCCAAGCGGCCGTCGTCGTATTCGCCGGTGCGCAAGTACACCTTGTGGCCGCCGACCACGGCTTTCTGGGTGTAGCCCTTGCGGCGGTGGGGCAGCTTCTCGCGCTCGCGCAGCACGGTGACGCGCTCGACGATCTTCTCCACCACCTTTTCGGCGAGGCCGGCCGCGCGCGCGGCGGCGGGCTTGTCGATGAAGGCCTCGATGGCGTCCTCGTCGTCCTCATCGTCCTCGATGAGCTGCGAGTTGAGCGGCTGCGACAGCTTGGAGCCGTCGCGGTAGAGCGCGTTGGCCTTGAGCGCCAGTTTCCAGGACAGCAGATACGCCGCCTTGCAGTCCGCGACCGTGGCGTCGTTCGGCATGTTGATGGTCTTGGAGATGGCGCCGGAGATGAAGGGCTGCGCCGCCGCCAGCATGCGGATGTGGCTTTCGACCGAGAGATAGCGCTTGCCGGTGCGCCCGCACGGGTTGGCGCAGTCGAACACCGGATAGTGCTCGGCCTTCAGGTGCGGGGCGCCTTCCACCGTCATGGCGCCGCAGACGTGGATGTTGGCGGCGTCGATCTCGCGCTTCGAGAAGCCGATTGCCGCGAGCAGGTCGAAGGTGGGAAGCGCCACCTGCTCCGCCGGGATTCCCAGCGTGTCGCGGCAGAACTCCTCGCCGAGCGTCCACTTGTTGAAGGCGAACTTGATGTCGAAGGCGGTCGGCAGCGCCTTCTCGATCTTGGCGATGGCCTCGTCGGTGAAGCCCTTGGCCTTCAACGTGGTGTGGTTGATGCCGGGCGCCTGCGCCAGCGAGCCGTGGCCGACCGCGTAGACCTCGATCTCGGCGAGCTGCGCTTCCGAGTAGCCCAGCGTGCGCAGCGCCTCCGGCACCGCGCGGTTGATGATCTTGAAGTAGCCGCCGCCGGCGAGCTTCTTGAACTTTACGAGCGCGAAGTCGGGCTCGATGCCGGTGGTGTCGCAGTCCATCACCAGGCCGATGGTGCCGGTGGGCGCGATCACGGTCGACTGCGCGTTGCGGAAGCCGTGCTGCTCGCCGAGCGTGAGCGCCTTGTCCCAGGCCGCCTTGGCGTGGGCCACGAGCGCGGCGTCGGGGCAGGCGGTCGTATCGAGCGGCACCGGCGGCGTTGCCACCTTCTCGTAGCCGGTGCGCTCGCCGTGCGCCGCGCGGCGATGGTTGCGAATGACCCGCAGCATGTGCTCGCGGTTCTTCTTGAAGCCGGGGAAGGGGCCGAGCTGCGAGGCCATCTCGGCGGAGGTCGCGTAGGACACGCCGGTCATGATGGCGGTCAGGCTGCCCGCGATGGCACGGCCTTCGTCGGAGTCGTAGGGGATGCCGGAGGTCATCAGCAGGCCGCCGATATTGGCGTAGCCGAGGCCGAGCGTGCGGAATTCGTAGGAGAGCTGCGCGATCTGCTTCGACGGGAACTGCGCCATCAGCACCGAGATTTCCAAGACCACGGTCCACAGCCGCACGGCGTGCTCGTAAGAATTCGACGTCGATGCGCTTGGTCTGTCTCGTCGCGGAAGGCGAGCAGGTTGAGCGAGGCCAGGTTACAGGCCGTGTCGTCGAGGAACATGTATTCCGAGCACGGATTGGAGGCGCGGATCGGGCCGGAGGCCGGGCAGGTGTGCCAGTCGTTGATGGTCGAGTGGAACTGCAGGCCGGGATCGGCGCAGGACCAGGCGGCGTTGCCGATCTTTTCCCACAGGTCGCGGGCGGGCAGGGTCTTGGTGGTCTTGCCGGTGATGCGCGCGGTCAGGTCCCAGTTGCCGTCGGCTTCCACGGCTTTGAGGAACTCGTCGGCGACGCGCACCGAATTGTTCGAGTTCTGCCCGGAGACGGTGAGATAGGCGTCCGAATCCCAGTCGGTGTCGTAGGTCGGAAAGTGGATGTCGGTATAGCCCTGCTTGGCGAACTGGATCACCCGCTGGATGATGTTGTCGGGCACGTAGGAGCGGCGCGCGAGGCGGATCTCGCGCTTCAAGGCCGGGTTCTTCTCCGGCGAGAAGCAGTCGTCGCCCGAGCCCTGGCAGTTGACGCAAGCCTTGAGGATGGCGCGCAGGTGCTTCTGGTTGATCTTGGAGCCGGTGACCAGCGCCGCCACCTTCTGCTCCTCCAGCACCTTCCAGTCGATGTAGTTCTCGATGTCGGGATGATCGACGTCGACCACCACCATCTTGGCGGCGCGGCGCGTGGTGCCGCCCGACTTGATGGCGCCGGCGGCGCGGTCGCCGATCTTCAGGAAGGACATGAGGCCCGACGACTTGCCGCCGCCCGAGAGCCGTTCGCCTTCGCCGCGCAGCGCCGAGAAGTTGGAGCCGGTGCCGGAGCCGTATTTGAACAGGCGCGCCTCGCGCACCCACAGATCCATGATGCCGCCTTCGTTGACCAGGTCGTCGGTGATGCCCTGGATGAAGCAGGCGTGCGGCTGCGGGTGCTCGTAGGAGGTCTTCGACTTGGTCAGCTTGCCGGTCTGGAAGTCGACGTAATAGTGGCCCTGGCTCGGGCCGTCGATGCCGTAGGCCCAGTGCAGCCCGGTGTTGAACCACTGCGGCGAGTTGGGCGCGCACATCTGGTTGGCGAGCATGTAGCGCAGCTCGTCGAAGAAGGCGCGGGCGTCGTCTTCCGCATCGAAGTAGCCGCCCTTCCAGCCCCAGTAGGTCCAGGTGCCGGCCAGCCGGTCGAACACCTGCTTGGCGCTGTGCTCGCCGGTGGTGCGTTCATTCTCGGGCAGATCCTTGAGCGCTTCCTCGTCCGCGACCGAGCGCCACAGGAACGAGGGGATCGTGTTCTCTTCCACCTTCTTCAGACATGACGGAACGCCAGCTTTTCGGAAGTACTTCTGCGCCAGCACGTCGCTCGCCACCTGCGACCACGATTCCGGCACCTCGACATTATCGAGCTTGAATACCACCGAGCCGTCCGGATTGCGGATCTCGCTGGTGGTCAGCCGGAAGCCGATCGAGTCGTAGGCGTTCTGGCCGTCCGTGGTGTAGCGACGCTGGATCCGCATGATTGTCTCTAGCCCCGTAAAGTGCCGGCTTGAAACGCCGGTGATTATCGTCGTGACGGGTCCAGATGGCCCGCCGATTGGCTTCGATCCCGAGGGCCGCTCAACCCTATATCTAGGGTCTGCGCCCGCCACCCGGAACCACTACGCAAATGGGCCTGGTCGACCCGGCACAGACAGCAAACCTCTGTCCCGCAACGCGATTTCCGGCGCGGGATGATGGCGATCTCGATCGGTTTTGAAGGTCCGGAGGGCATGGATACGCATGACCGCCGCCGAACGCATCGAAAGCTACGGAAACTCACCCTACGCGTCAACAAGAGATAGTCGTTAAATCTGAATCAAACACTAAATCTTGTGGTCTAGCGGCTGAAATTGGGGACAAGGACCGGAGGACCGAGGTGGAGTATCGACCTCGCAGGGGGATGCGGAAAGTGGTTTTCGTGGGCACTGGGCTTAGGCTTTTATGCCCCGCCGCGTGACAGAAAAACGACCGAAAAATCGGATTTCCGAATAGCCCACAGACAAATGCCGGTGTTTTTTCCGCCGGGGACAGGGGCGGGACGGGCTGTGCAAAGCGCCCCGGCCGCGCGCTGATTCTCAAAGCGACGCCATGCACTTAGCCGCCAAAGCCGGCGCTTGGCGGTGGGGTGTTGCGTTTTGCAGGGCTGTGAATCGAGACGGTTGGGGGCCGCAACGGCAACATGATGCCGAGCGGGAGGCCTTGGCGGCCACGAAGGCGGGCCGATATGCGGGCGGCAGGGCAGGGCGCGCAAGCCAGGGACAGCGCTAGACCTGGACGAGACCTGGAAATGGCGAGACTTGGAAATGGCGAGACCTGGAACATGCAAAAGGCGGGTCCGTCGGGGGACCCGCCTTTTGCCCGGCACTGTCATTTCGGTTCGGTTGGGCCCCGGTTCGGTCCCCGCACGAAACCGGCCCCGCGCACGCTGCCCTGAGTTGGGGTGCGCGGCTGCCGAATTCTTGGGCACCATAGCCATTGTTGCAGCAAAGGCAACGGGGATGGGGCGATGCCGCGCGCGCCGCTATTGCGGGTCCTGCGCGCGCTGGCGGCGGATCGCTTCTTCCGCCGCCCGGGTGCGTTCCTCGTCGAGCCCGCCGTCGCGGCCGAGATAGAGCGTCTGCGACGGGAAGGCGAAGCCGGTGCCGCTCTCGGCGACGATGTCCATGCAGCGCAGCAGCAAGTCCTCCTGGATCTCGAGGAAGCCGGCGTAATCCCAGGCGATGACGTAAGAGAAAATCTCGATGTCGAGCGAATGCGCGCCGAACGAGATCAGCCGCACGCGGGCGGTCGCGGTGTCCACTTTCGAATGCGCGCCGAGCATGGCGCGCAGGCCTTGCAGCACGTGGCGCATCTGGTCGGGGCTGGTCTCGTAACGCAGGTTGAGGATCGGGTGAAACCAGTAGCGGTCGCGCTGCGAATAGTTCTCGATCGACTGGGCGGAGAGCTGCCCGTTGGGCACGGTCAGCACGGTGCGGTCGAGGGTACGGATGCGGGTCGAGCGGATGCCGATCTCTTCTACGGTGCCGAGCGTGTCGCCGAACTTGCCAAAATCGCCAATGCGCATCGGCCGGTCGGCGATAAGGGTCAGGCTGCCGATCAGGTTCTCGAACAGCTTCTGCGCGCCGAGCGCGATCGCGAGGCCGCCGACGCCGAGGGCGGCGAGGCCGGCGGTGACGTTGATACCGAAGGCCCCGAGCAGCGAGGCGATCAGCATGACGACGAGCAGCGCCTTGAAAGCGCGGTTGAGGAAGCTGACCGCGGAGTAGGCGGCGATCTGGCCGCGCCGCGACATTTGGCCGAGGATCACTTCCGAGGCGGCGTCGGCCCAGCACCACAGCAGCCACACCACGGCAAGCCAGCCGACGAGCTGCACTGCGAATAGCGCGCGATAGCGGGCGACCACGGTGACGCCCAGCCATTGCATCAGGATGTCGAAGAACAGAAGCGCGATCAGGATGCGCAGCGGGCCGGCCGAGGCCTCGATGAAGCGCGACAGCTTGGTTTCGTCGCCGCCGCGTCGCACTAAACGCTCGATCGGGCCGCGCAGCCCCGTCAGCGCCCAGGCGATGGCGAAGCTGAAGCAAGCGGCGATCAGGATCGCGATCCAGTGCGACAGAGGCGCGCCGGCGACGGTCGGGCCTTCCGGCAGCCGGTCGAGCCACGGCACTCCCGACCCGTTTTCGGCGACCGTCCGGTACAGCGCGGGTACCTCGCGCAAGGTGCTGTCGGACACCAGCCACATCTGCTGGCCGTTGCGCTCGATCCGCTTAGCCAGCAGCGGCACCTCGCCAGTCGGTATCTTCACCGCACCGAAGCGCTCGACGTCCGGCGCCAGGCCGTCCTTGACGTCGCCGTTCGGGTCGTTGCTGAGGTCGGCGGCCGTGGTCACGGTGCCGGCGCGGTCGAGCACCGCCTGAAAGCGGCGCGCCAGCGCCTCGCCCGACAGCACCGACCAGTTTGTCATGCCGGCCACGCTGTCGGTCTGGAAGTACTGGACCGCGCGGCCGTAGTCGGCGGCCGCCAGCGCGCTCATCAGGCCGGACACCATGCCCTGCGGCGTCTCACGGCCGTAAGGGTCCTTCGCGGGCTTGGCGGGCGCGGCGGCGCCATTGCCGGCGGACGGCGCGGCCGGGGCCGGCTGCGACCACGCCGGCGAAGCGCCGAACGCGAGCAGCAAAAGCAGAATCGATAACAGCGTGCGGGCCGGTGCTTTTGGCGTCATCGGGGGCAGACGGTCCTTTTGCGACGCGGCGGTAGCATCGGGCCTCGGATACTGGTGCCGCCGAATACTGAAACTCACTGAATTGTTCGCCCGGCGTCAATGTGGCAGGCGCGAGCCCGCAGCGGGCCGCCCCGGATGTGCGAAGCGAGCCAAGGATCGGGCACCGAGCGCGCTTGCCAGCGGATCGGCGAGGTGGCAGAAACCGGCCATCGGGGTCGGTTGGAGCCCAACTTGAGGCCCGCTTAAGGCGATTATGGCGCGGTTGCGATGAAAAACTTCCTGCTGAAAGTCTTCACCTGGTGGAACTCGCCGACCTTCGGGACCCAATTCTGGACCTGGATGTACGGCGAGGCGGTGGGTGAGGACGAATTCGGCAACCGCTACTACCGCACGCGCGGCGGCCGAATCGATCCCGGCCTCGGCTTCCAGCGGCGCTGGGTGATCTACAACGGCTATGCCGAGGCGACCATGGTGCCGCCGTCATGGCACGGCTGGCTGCATCACACCGTCGACACCCCGCCGACGGAAGCGCGCTACAAGGTCCGCGACTGGGAGAAGCCGCACCGGCCGAACCTCACCGGCACGCCGGGCGCCTACCGGCCGCCGGGCTCGACGCTGGCGCTCGGCCGCCGCCCGAAGGCGACCGGCGACTACAAGGCCTGGGCGCCCGGCGAGTAGCGCGGCCGCCCTTCCGCCGCCCTATTTGCCGTGTTAACCGGGCTTCGCGCGGGGCGTGAGGGCGGCGACGAATCCGCTAAAAGCCAGCGCCAAGCGGATTTGAAAAACCGGCTTCGATGGTGCGACACGCAATAGCGACAATCGGGCTCCTGCTGCTGGCGTTGGCGCTGCCGGCGGCGACCCCCGCATGGGCGCAGTTCGACACCATCTTCGGCAACGACAACCGGCCGCCGCGGCCGCCGGCCGACGTGCCGCCGCCGCCACAGCAGCAGCCGTACTATCCGAGCGCGCGCCCCTATCCGCAGCAATCTCCGCCGCCCTATCAAGGCTATCCGGGCCAGGGCCGGCCTCCGGCCGCGCGCGACTATCCCGCCGCCCAAAGTCAGCCACCGCAACCGCTGCAGCCGGCCGCAGAGACCGACCAGCCGCCGGCGCAGCCGATGCCGTCGCCCATGAACCTGCCGCCCGCGGCGCGCCCCGGCGGCGGCACCATCGAATCGCAGCCGCTGGCGCCGCCACCCGGCACCGAGCCGCCCGAGCAGGCCAACACCCCGAATCCCGCCGCGCCCGCCAATCAGGCGAACCCGGCCAATCCCGCCAACACGAACGCGCCGGCTTCGCCGCAACAGCAGCCCCAGCCGGGCGCGACCCAGCAGGCGAACCAGCCGCCGGCCGGTCAGCAGCAGCCGGGCGCGCCGCAGCCGCCCGCGGCGGCCGAGACTCCGCCGAGCCGCGAAGTGGTGGTGCGCCCGCCGCCGCAGCGCATCACCAATCCGACCGCCGTCTTCGACGGGCTGGACAAGATCACCGGGCGCGTCACCCAGTTCAAGGTCGCCGTCAACGAGACCGTGCAGTTCGGCGCCCTGCAGGTCACGCCCAAGGCGTGCTATTCGCGCCCGCCCACCGAGACGCCGCAGACCGACGCCTTCGTCGACGTCGACGAGGTGACGCTCCAGGGCAAGATCCGGCGCATCTTCACCGGCTGGATGTTCAAGGCGAGCCCTGGCCTCAACGCGGTCGAGCATCCGATCTACGACGTGTGGCTGATCAACTGCGTCGGCGGCAAGGAGCCGGACGTGGCCGATGCCTCCGACAACACCGGCGGCGATCAGGCCAGCGCGGCGCCCGCGCACGACGCCAAACCTGCGGCCAAGCCCGCGCCCGCGCAGCCGCCCCGGCATCGGCCTTCGGCGCAATCGCGCGGGTTCCTGCCGGCGATCCGGTAAAGCGAACAGGGAGTAGCGAGTAGAAGCGCGCTATTCGCTACTCACTACTCGCTAAAACCCTCAGGGCTTCGGCGCCGCTGAGCGGCCGGTGCGTGGGCAGCGCGGCGAAGTCGCCTTCGCCGTCGAGCGCGTCTTCCAGCAACCGATGATAATGCCGCTTGGGCACCTCGGTCGCGCCGAACGTCTTCAGATGGTCGGTGACGAACTGGGTGTCGAGCAGGTTGTAGCCGCCGGCCTTCAGCCGCGCCACCAGATGCACGAGCGCGATCTTGGAGGCGTCGCGCGCGCGGTGGAACATGCTTTCGCCGAAGAAGGCGCGCCCGAGCGAGACGCCGTAAAGCCCGCCCACCAGCAGCCGCCCGTCATAGACCTCGACCGTGTGGCAATGCCCTTCCGCGTAGAGCGCGCGGTAGATCTTGCGGATGCGCGTGTTGATCCAGGTGCGCGTGCGCCCGACGTTGGGTTCCGCGCAGCCTTCGATCACCTGGTCGAAGGCGCGGTCGGTGAGCACGGTGAAGCGCGTGTTGCGCACGCTGCGCGCCAGCCGCGAAGGGACGTGGAAGGTGTCGAGCGGGATGATGCCGCGGTGGTCCGGCTCGATCCAGTAGAGCGCCGGATCCTCGGCGCTTTCCGCCATGGGAAAGATGCCGCAGGCATAGGCCTTGAGCAGCACCTCGGGCGTGATCTCGATAAAGTTGTTGCCGCGACTGGCCATGAATCGAAGCGAATTGGCTCGAACGGGTAACGGACGATCCATCTTAAGCCAGCCGGCCCGGTTTGGATACCGAGATCCCTTGGCCGGCATAAGGCAGTTCCGCCTGCGTGCCCTCGGCAGGTGAGGGCGGCGATCGAACGCTCGCCCTGAATGCGGTCAGTTGCCGCGGTAACGGCGCGCGGCGAGCGGGCCCGCCAATAGGTTGAGCAGATAGGCGAACATCGCGTGCTGCGGCACGACGAAGCTCACCAGCACCGACAGCGTTGCGGTCGCTATCACGAACACGAGCCGGAAATGACCGGGGCGAGCGTGCGGCCGGTGTTCGGGCACGATCTCCAACACACGCAGGCGCATCAGCAGCGCGGAGGCGATGATCAGGTTGGCGGCATAGAGCCAGACCGCGGGGGCTAAGTCCCCGTGCAGGCCGACCACGTTGGAGGAAAACGGAATGCTGGTGACGAAGAACAGATAGAGCATCGCCCAGCTCAGTGCTTGGGGTGAAATCTCATCGACCCGGCGCAGTTCGATCGATGAGCGCCAGTGGGCGGCCAGCACGAAGAAGCTGATCAAGTAGGCAAGATATTTCTGCCACAGGCCTGCGAGGTCGGCGATCAACACGGTGCCATCCTTGACCGGCAGGTCGGGCAGGCGCAATTCGAGCACCAGCAGTGTCATGGCGAAGGCGAAGATGCCGTCGGTCAGCGCGTCGATGCGCGATCTCGGAAAGGTTCCCATCCGGCCGGGCTCCCGAAAAACGAGCAGTCTGGACCGATGATCGCCAAGACATTTGAGCCAGGTCAATGACAGGATCGACACACGGGGCATAATGACTCACGAAGAAAGGGTCATGTCATGCCCATGTCTTTCCAGCACATGTCTTTGCAGCACACCGAACGCAACCAATCTCGCGAACCGAACCGACGCTCACCGGCGGCGGTTCTGGCTGACTGGTGGCGCGATTGGACGCGGAGCGCAACGCACGCGTTCGATTTTGCCGACTTTTCGCCCGGTGACATAGAGCGTATCGCGCAGGACGTCGGGCTGTCGGGCAGCGATCTGCAGCAGCTCGTGCGCCACAACAAGGACGATGCGGAATTATTGTTCCGCCGCCTCGCGGTGCAGGGCCTCGACCCCGCGGCGATCGATAAGGCGGACCACGCGACGTTCCTCGATCTCGAACGTGTGTGCACCTTGTGCGCGTGCAAGGGGCGCTGCAAGCGCGACCTCGCCAGCCGTCCGGACGATGCGCGCTGGGAAGACTATTGCCCCAACGCGGCGACGCTGAAGATGCTGGATGCCTTGGCCAAATCGTCGATGCGCGAGTCAAATGCGGCGCGTGTGGTAGGGGACGCGCCGTAAACGGCGGGCTGCCGCGTGCTTCGGGCGAAGCGCGGCGGCCCGCCTTCCTTTTCTGCCTGGCTGACTGCGCTCTCTCGAGTCTTGCCGGGTGTTGAGGGTCTTTATTGGCTTTTGGCGACCCGCCGCTTGCGGACGGCTGCGTCCGACGGCAGGAGCTTGTCGCCGGGGATGTATTTGAACGACGTCATCACGCCCTTGCCGTCGCGCAGGCCGATAGGTCCGACGTAGACGCCGAGTGTTGACTGGTGGTCGATGGCGCGGAAGCGCTGCTTGCCGTAGGGCGAGTCGAAGGAAAGCCCCTCGAAAGCATTGACCAGCTTGTCGGAATTGGTCGAGCCGGCCTTTTTGATGCCGGCGGCGATCGCCTTCATCATCGTGTAGCCGACCAGCGAGGCCATGCGCGGATAGTCGTGGTAGCGCCTGCGGTACGCTTTGACGAACGCCACCTGCGCCGGCGTCTTGACCGCGTACCAGGGGTAGCCGGTGGTGTACCAGCCGACCGGCACCTCGCCCTTGAGCGGATCGAGATATTCGGGCTCGCCGGTGAGCAGGCTGACGACCTTGGTGTGGTCGAACAGGCCGCGGGTCGCGCCCTGGCGCACGAACTTGGCGAGGTCGGAACCGAACAGCACGTTGAAGATAGCGTCCGGCTTGGCGTCGTCGAGCGCCTGCACCACGGCGCCGGCGTCGATCTTGCCCAAGGGGGCGGCCTCATCGGCGACGAACTCGACGTCGGGTTGGGCTTTCTTCAGCAGCTTCTTGAAGGTCGCCATCGCCGATTGGCCGTATTCATAGTCCGGATAGATGAAGGCCCAACGCTTGCGCTTGAGGCTGGCCGCGTGCGGGATCAGCGCCGCCACATGGCTGTAGGTCGTGGGCCGCAAGCGGAACGTATACCGATTGCCGTCGCCCCAGATCATCTTGTCGGAGAGCGGCGCTGACGCCAGAAAGAAGAACTTGCTGTGCTTGGCATAGTCGGCGACCGCAAGTCCGACGTTCGACAAGATGGTGCCGGTGATGAAGTCGACCTTGTCGCGGGTGCGGAGCTCGTCGGCGACCCGCACCGCCTTGCCGGGATTGGCGCCGTCGTCGCGGGAGATGACCACGACCTTCTTGCCCAAGAGGCCGCCGGCGCCGTTGATCTGCGTGAGCGCGAGATCGATACCCTTGCGGTAGGGCCCCAAATTGGCGGCCAGGAGCTTGTAGGCGTTTATGTCGCCGATCTTGATGACGCCATTCTTGTTGGTACTTTGCGCGTCGGCGCTGCCGGTCACGGCGGCGGCGGCGAGCAGGGCGGCGGATAGTGTCAGCATGGCAGGCGGGGCGTTCATGGATTGGCTCCCTTTGGTCATAGGCGACAGGATGCGGTCCGCCTGCCGGCCCGGCAGACCATCGAAGACTTAAGCTGCGGTGGCATCGCCCGATTGGGTGAGGGCCTTTTCCGCCTCGATCATGGCGGCAACAGCGCGCCGCATGCGCGCCGGCGAGGCGTCGATGGCGATCCGCAGCGGGCGCGCCGTTCTCGGCTCTTTTTCGTTGCGGTGGATGGCTTCGAGGATTGTCTTGTCCTCGTCGAAAGCCACCCGGAACTGCTCGATCATCGCCTGGGTCGTCTTTTCGTCGGTGGTGAAGTTCTTCACGAACAGCCAGTAGTCAATGCAGCGGTCGGCATCGACCGGCGTGATGAAATGGCAGGCGAAGATCTGCAGGCTGTCGACAAGCGTGCCGTCGGGCGCGCCGGTGCCGGTCGGCGCGGTGCCGAAATCGACGACGGCGATGCTGGGCGGCGTGAAGTGGTAGTAGTGCCAGCGGTCGACATTGCCGGTGAAGTTGCCGAACTTGCGGAACAGCGGGATCGGCGGGGCATCGATGATCCAGCGCCAGGTGAGGACCTTGTCGCCCCGCTGCTCGCTGTGCACCGGCACGTCCTCGCTGGAGGCGTTGCCGAGCGTCGACAGGTGCACGAAGCTCACATGGGCCGGGTCGCAAAGGTTGTCGGCGAGGTTGAGATAATGACAGTCGATCGCCAGGGCGTCGCCTTCGACCGAGCTCCATGACGGATCGTGATACTGCGGCAGGTCGTAGACCTTGGCCGGGTCGGCGAGCGCCGGGTCGCCCATCCAGATCCAGGCAAGCCCCAGCTTTTCGACGATCGGGTAGGCGCGTACGCGCGCATTGGCCGGGATCATGGGTTGGCCGGGAATGCGGGTGCACGTGCCGCCGCAGTCGAAGGTCATGCCGTGATAGCCGCATTCGACCGCGTCGCCCTTAAGTCGGCCCATCGACAACGGGGCGAGGCGGTGGGGGCAGGCGTCGTCGAGGGCGGCGACGCCGCCGTCTTCCTTGCGGTAGAGCACCACGAGGCGGCCGAGGATGCGCCGTTGCGTGAGCTCGCGCTTGAGGTCGCGCGACCAGGCGGCGGGATACCAGGCGTTCCAGACGAAGTCTTCCATCAATTCCATCGGGTTCCTCGCGTTCGGCCAATAATTAATGTAGTACTTACATAATTAAATTCTAGACGGCATGCGGACGTTGTCAATAGCCGATGGCCCCTTGCATCGTTAGGGTCCCCGCGCCCACCGCGCGCGGTATTCTTGTGAATCGTCAAAGGCCGGTGCATAGAGTGTGAGCACCGCGCCGCCTTTTGCATCGGCCGCGCGCGGGCAGGGGGACGAGCGCCGCCGCCGTGCGCCGCGTTAGCTGGTCGTAAGGAACATGCCGGAGGATCCAAGCCGATCATCGCAACCGGCGCGCGCCGCCAAACGGCGCGGCGCCAGGCGCCGTGGGCGGCCCAAGGCGCTGCCCAACGGCTCCGGCACCCGCGACAGCATCCTGCAGGCTGCGGTCAAGGTGTTCGCCGAGCGGGGACTCGGCGGCGGGCGCATCAATCTGGTGTCGCGGGCCGCGCGCTCCAACGACCGGATGATCTATTACTACTTCGGCAGCAAGGAGAAGCTGTTCGTCGAGGTGCTGGAAAAGATCTACCGTGACATGTGGGAAGCGGAGAGCGCCCTCGATCTCGATCTGTCCGATCCGGTCGGTGCTTTGCAGAAGGTCGTGCGCTTCACGATGAATCACTACCTCGCGCATCCCGAATTTCTGACGCTGCTGAACAACGAAAACCTGCACAAGGGAAAATACGTCTCGAAATCGAAGGCGCTGAAGAAAAAGGAATTGTCCTCACCGGCGCTGGCGCTGATGCAGAAGATCTATGAGAGCGGCGTCAAGCGGCGGCTATTCCGCCGCGGCATCTCGCCGTTGAACATTTACGTGACGATCCTGGCGCTCAATTACTTCTACCTGTCGAACCGCTACACCTTGTCGGCGTTCCTGGGGCTCGACCTCGTGGCCGACGACCAATTGCAGGGGTGGCAGGAGTGGGTGGTCGATGTGGTGCTGCGCGCCGTGCGGGCGTAACGACAGGCTAGTGCCCCTTTGCTTCCGAAGTTCGTATCACAGACTGCTGCGACGTATCACGAACTTCGGAAGCGGGGCACTAGGCCGCTACTCGTCCATGCCGCCGCGGGCCAGGAACTGCTCCAGCCAGTGGATGTGGTAGTTGCCGTCGATGATGTCCTTTTCGCCCACCAGCGCGCGGAACAGCGGCAGCGTGGTGTCGATGCCGTCGACCACCACCTCGTCGAGCGCGCGTTTGAGCCGCATCAGGCATTCGGTGCGCGTCTTGCCGTGCACGATCAGCTTGCCGACCAGCGAGTCGTAATAGGGCGGGATGGTGTAGCCCTCGTAGACCGCGCTATCGATGCGGACCCCTAAGCCCCCCGGCGGGTGGAAATGCAGGATCTTGCCTGGCGAGGGGCGGAACGTGATCGGGTTCTCCGCATTGATGCGGCATTCGATGGCGTGGCCGCGGAACGTGATGTCGCTCTGCTTCAAAGTGAGCTCGGCGCCGGTGGCGACGCGGATCTGCTCGAAGATCAGGTCGATGTCGGTGATCATCTCGGTCACCGGATGCTCGACCTGGATGCGCGTGTTCATCTCGATGAAATAGAACTCGCCGTCCTCGTAGAGGAACTCGACGGTGCCGACGCCGAGATAGTTGATGTCGCGCATGGCCTTGGCCACCGTCTCGCCGATGGCGTTGCGTGCCGAGGCATTGAGCGCGGGCGAGGGGCTTTCTTCCCAGACCTTCTGGTGGCGGCGCTGCAGCGAGCAGTCGCGCTCGCCGAGGTGGATGGCGTTGCCCTGGCCGTCGCCGATCACCTGGATCTCGATGTGACGCGGCTTGCCGAGGTATTTCTCGATGTAGACGGCGTCGTCGCCGAAAGCGGCCTTGGCTTCGCTGCGCGCGGTTGACAGCGCGGTCGACAGTTCGCCCGCTTCGCGCGCCACCTTCATGCCGCGGCCGCCGCCGCCGGCCGCCGCCTTGATCAGGACCGGAAAGCCGATCTCTTCGGCGATGCGGTTGGCCTCTTCGTCGGAGGTGACGCCGCCTTCCGAGCCCGGCACCACCGGGATGCCGAGGCGCTTGGCGGTGCGCTTGGCCTCGATCTTGTCGCCCATGATGCGGATATGCTCGGGCTTGGGGCCGATGAACTCGACGTTGTGCTCGGCCAGGATCTCGGCAAAGCGCGCGTTCTCGGACAGGAAGCCGTAGCCGGGATGCACCGCGTCGGCGCCGGTGATCTCGCAGGCGGCGAGGATCGCCGGGATGTTGAGATAGCTGTCCTTCGCCGCCGGCGGGCCGATGCATACGCTCTCGTCGGCGAAGCGCACGTGCATGGCGTCGGCGTCGGCGGTGGAATGCACCGCGACCGTCGGGATGCCGAGCTCCTTGCAGGCGCGCAGGACGCGCAGCGCGATCTCGCCGCGGTTGGCGATGAGGATTTTATCGAACATTCGTTCTCCTTCACCTCTCCCCGCCCTTGCGGGGAGAGGTCGACTTCCGAGCGAAAGCGAGGAAGTCGGGTGAGGGGCTCTTGGCGGCGCTTGCGATGTCGACGATGCCCCTCGCCCGGCTCGCCGCTGTCGCGGCTCGCCACCCTCTCCCCGCAAGCGGGGAGAGGGAAAGAGAGCTACTCGATAATCACCAGCGGCTCGCCGAATTCCACGGGCTGGCCGTCCTCGAACAGGATCTGCGTCACGGTGCCGGCGCGCGGCGCCGGGATCTGGTTCATGGTCTTCATCGCTTCGACGATCAGCAGCGTGTCGCCGGCTTTGACCTTGCTGCCCACTTCGACGAAGGGCTGGGCGCCGGGCTCGGGCGCGCCATAGGCGGTGCCGACCATGGGCGAAGTGACGACGCCGGGATGCTTGGACGCGTCGGCCGGCATCGGCCCGCCGTCCGACATCTGCGCCAGCGGCTCGCCGCCGCGCGAGGCAACCGGCGGGACGGGCGCCGGCGCGGCGGCGGCAACGGTGAGGTTGCGCGCGACGCGGAAGCGCTTGCCGTCCTGCTCGATCTCGATCTCGCTCAGGCCCGTTTCGTCGAGCAAGTCGCTCAACTCGCGGATCAGGTCGCTGTCGACCAGACTGGATTTCGGCGGTTTTGCCATTGCACCGTCCCGGCTCAGGCGTAGGCCCTGGCCCCTGAATGGATTGTTCCTTGGCGCCCGGTGGGCCAAAAAAGTCCGGGCGTTATAAGCGGCCCCGGCGGCGAGGGCAAATTCGGCCGTGGATTCAGGCTTGGCGCGGCCGACGGTTACGCCGGTCATCGCCGCCCCGGTGCAAAACGGCCGCCGGGCGCAACCGGCGGCCGTCCGGTCGGCTGACGCTGGGCCGGGTGCCGGCTCAGCACGAATCCTTGCCGCAGCGGGCGTTGGCGATCTTCTGCTTGAGTTCCTTGAGCCCGACCGCGCCGACCACGACGTTGTCGCCGATGATGTAGCTCGGCGTGCCGTCGAGGCCGAGCGTGCGGCCGAGGGCGACGTCCGTCTTCAGAATCTTCTCGGCCGCGGGGCTGTTCATGTCCTTGCGCACCCGCGCCATGTCCAGCCCGATCTCCTTGGCCACCGCCAGCGCGCGCGCCGCGTCGGCGTGGCCACGGCCGCCCAGGAGCTTGGTGTGGAACGCGAGATATTTTTGCGGCGCTTGCATGCGCACCGCGACCGCCACCTTGGCGGCGTCGACCGAGCCCTGGCCGAGGATCGGGTATTCCTTGAGCAGAACCTTCAAATTGGGGTCGGCCTTCAGGAGCGTGAGCATGTCGCCCATGGCGTGCTTGCAGTAGCCGCAGTTGTAGTCGAAGAACTCGACGAAGGTGACGTTGCCCTTCGGATTGCCGAGCACGACGTGGTCCGGCGCGGCGAACACCTGCTTGGCGTGGGCCTCGACCGCCGCCTTTTGCTGGGCGGCCGCGGCGGCCCTTTGCCGCTGCTGCAGCGCCTGGATCGCTTCTTCGATCACTTCCGGGTGCTGCACGAGATAGTCGTGCACGATCTTCTCGATGGCGCCGGTCTGCGGCTTGGAGAATTCGGCCGCGTGCGTGGCCGGCGGCAGCGTGAAGGCCACGAGCGCGGCGGTAAACGCGCCGGCGATGGCCATAACTGCGGGACGGAAGTTCATGGGGTCAGGTCCTCATGGAATGTCAGGGGCGGTGTTTGTCGTGCCCAACGGCGTTGACGATGTCGTCGGCGCGCACCCAGGCCGGCGAGCCGACTTTCAGCCGGGTCTTGGCGCGCGAGGCCAGCATGTGCGCGGTCTTGATGTCGCCGCGGTTGAAGGCGGCGTGGGCGGAAGCGAGATCGGCGCGGGCGAGCTCGCCCTCGCGGCCATAGGCCATGGCGAGCTGCTCGTAGGCGCTCGGCATGTCGGGCTCATGGCGCACCGCCGATTGCAGCAGCCGGGCCGCCTCGGACGCGAAGCGCTTCTGGTTGGTGGCGACCATGGCCTGGCCGAGCAGGATTTCGATCAGCGGCGCATGGTGCGACAACGCCACCGCGCGCCTGAGCGGCGCGATGGCCTGCAGCGGACGACCGCCTTCGAGCAGCGCCTGGCCCTTGAGCTCGTGGAAATAGGGGTCGTCCGGCTTGCTGCGGATGAGGCCGTCGATCAGGCCGATGGCATGCGATAGCCCGCCGTTGCGGTAGGCCGAGATGGCGCGGGCGTAGCGCGCCGGCAGGCTGTGATTGCTCAAGGGATAGCGCCGCAGCACGGTGCCCGGGCTCTCCAGGAAGCCGGACAGCTTGGCGCGCATGAGGTCGTGGCGCAGCTGCAGGGCCGGCGGATCCTTCTTGTTCCAGTACGGGCTCGCCTTGGCGATCTGCTCGAGCGCGGCGACGCGGGCGGCCGGCAGCGGATGGTTCTGCATGTACGGATCGATATAGCGCGAGTCGAACATCATCTCGTTGCTGAGCCGCTTGAACAGATCGATCATGCCCTTGGCGGACTGGTGCGTCGCGGTGAGAAACCTGATCGCGGCATGGTCGGCCTGGTCTTCCTGGCCGCGCGAGTACGAGAGCAGCGAATTTTGGATCGCCGCCTGCGGCGCCATGATCGCCGCGGCCCCGATATTGGCGCCGCTGGCGCCCGCGCTGGCGCCGGCCACCGCCGCGCCGATGCCGGCCAGCAGGCCGATGATCGACAGGGTCTGCGCCTGGGCGAGCTTTTCGCGCATCCGCATCAGATGGCCGTCGGCCAAGTGGCCGGTTTCGTGCGCCAGGATGCCGATCAGCTCGTTCGGCGTCTTGGTCTGGAACAGCGCGCCGGCGTTGACGAAGATATGGCGCCCGTCCATCACGAAGGCGTTGAAGGCTTGGCTGTTGACGATGACCACCTTGATGCGGTGGCCGCCGAGGCCGGCGACCTTGAGGATCGGGCGCGCGTAGTCGCGCAGCAGGTTCTCGATCTCGGTGTCGCGAATGATGGGAACCTTGTGCCCGCCGCGCGCGCTTTGGGCATGGGCGGGCGTCGTCACCGGGCCGAAGCCGGTGACGGCAATGGCCGCGGCGGTGGCAATCGCCAACGCGCGGCAGGCGCGGGCGGCTGGCGTCCTGCGCCCTGCCCTGATAGGGGTTTTGCTTTCGGTCATGCCGATCTTTGCCACCGGATGTGACGAACCTAGTGACGCCTGTTCAGGCGGTCAACGCGGGGCACGGGTTGCGCCGGGAATATGACAACGCCTTTGCAGGCAAACCGGGGATTGCGGCAACAGCGGGGCGGTGTCTGCCTCCGGAACACGCAGGAAATCCATGTTGGATGCGGCAAAACGACTTTTGACCCCCTCCAAGCGCAGCGAGGTGCCGCCCTTTATCGTCATGGACGTGATGACGGCGGCCGCCGCCGCGGAAGCGCGCGGCCAACGCGTGGTGCACATGGAGGTGGGCCAGCCGGCCGCGCCCGCGCCGCGCGCGGCGCTTGACGCCGCCAAGGCGGCGCTGGATCGGCGCATTGCCTATACCGAGTCGCTCGGCATCCCCAGCTTGCGGGCGCGAATCGCGCGCCACTACGGCGACGCTTATGGCCTCGACCTCGACCCGGGACGGATCGCGGTGACCACCGGTTCCTCCGGCGCTTTTGTCCTGTCGTTCTTGTCGCTGTTCGAGCCGGGCGAGCGGGTGGCGCTGGCCAATCCCGGCTATCCGCCGTACCGGCACATCCTGGCCGCGCTCGGCTGCGAGCCGGTGCTCATCGACACCACCGCCGAGACGCGCTGGGCGCTGACCGGGGAGGCGATCCTCGCCGAGCATCGCCGCAAGCCCCTCGCCGGCGTCATCGTCGCCAGCCCGGCCAATCCGACCGGCACCATGATGACCGCGGAGGCCTTGGGCGAGCTGATCGCGCTGTGCGAAGGCGAGGGCATCAAGGTGATCTCCGACGAGATCTACCATGGGCTCGACTATGCCTTTGCGGCTGAGACCGCCGCCAAGCTGTCGTCGAACACGTTGGTGATCAATTCGTTCTCCAAGTATTTCTGCATGACCGGCTGGCGCATCGGCTGGATGGTGGTGCCGGATACACTGGTGCGCACTATCGATCGTCTGCACGGCAATCTCGCCATCTCGGTGCCGACGCTGGCGCAGATCGCGGCCGAAGCCGCCTTCGACGGGCGCGAGGAGATGGAGGCGGTCAAGCACGGCTACGAGGAAAACCGCCGCATCCTGGTCGAGGGCCTGCCCAAGACCGGGCTCGACAAGTTCTTTCCGGTCGACGGCGCCTTCTATCTTTACGCCGACATCTCGCGCTTTTCCGACGACAGCCTTGCGTTCGCAAAGCAGATGCTGGACGAGGCCGGCGTCGCGGCAACGCCCGGCCTCGATTTCGATCCGCGCCACGGGCGGCATTACTTGCGTTTCTGCTACGCCGGGTCCGCGCCCGAGATGCACGAGGCGGTGGAGCGGATCGGGGCATGGCTGACGCGCCGCTGAGCGCGGCACGGCATCGAAGGGTGGCTTCAGAGGGCTGGACCATGGACGAACCGGCGCCCAGCCTTGCGCGTTCCAGTCCGCTGGAAGTGTTCGCCGTCACCCTGCGGCTGGGGTTGACCTCGTTCGGCGGGCCGGTCGCCCATCTCGGCTATTACCGCGAGGAATACGTCAAGCGCCGCCAATGGCTCGACGAGGCGACCTTCGCCGACCTGGTGGCGCTGTGCCAGTTCCTGCCGGGCCCCGCCAGCACGCAGGTGACCATGGCGGTCGGGCTGATGCGCGGCGGCTTGCTCGGCATGCTCGCCGCCTGGTTCGGCTTCGCCATGCCGTCGGCGCTGCTGATGGTGGCGTTCGCCTATGGCGTCGAAGAGGTCGGCGGCGCGCTGCATAGCGGCTGGCTGCACGGGCTGATGGTGGTGGCGGTCGCGGTGGTGGCGCAGGCGGTGCTGGGCATGGCGCGCACGCTCGCCCCCGACCGTGAACGCGCGACGCTCGCCGTCGTCGCCGCGGCCATCGTGTTGTGGTTTCCGACCGCGCTCGGACAGATCGGTGCCATCCTGCTCGGAGGCGTCGTCGGCGCGCTGCTCTTGAAGAACGGCACGAACAACGCCAGGCCGGCCAAGTTGCCGATTGAAGTGAGCCGCTGGACCGGCGCGGCGTTGCTGGTGACTTTTCTGATCCTGCTGATCGGCCTGCCGGTCGCGGCGTCAACCATGCACGATCAAGGGCTCAATCTCGCCGCCGCCTTTTACCGCGCCGGCTCGCTGGTGTTCGGCGGTGGCCACGTGGTGTTGCCGTTGCTGCAGGCGTCGGTGGTGCCGCCGGGCTGGGTGACCAACGATGCCTTCCTCGCCGGTTACGGCGCGGCGCAGGCGCTGCCGGGGCCGCTATTCACCTTCGCCGCCTATCTCGGCGCGGCGATGGGCCCGGCGCCGAACGGCTGGCTGGGCGCGATCATCTGCCTCGTCGCGATCTTCCTGCCGTCGTTCCTGCTGATCGCCGGCATGCTGCCGTTCTGGGACGGCTTGCGGCGGTTCAAGCAGGCGCAGTCGGCATTGCGCGGCGTCAACGCCGCCGTGGTCGGGCTGCTGCTGGCCGCGCTCTATCGCCCGGTGTGGACGTCTGCGATCATGAGCCCCTACGACTTCTCGCTGGCGATGGCCGCGTTCCTCATGCTGTTCATGTGGAAGCTGCCGCCGTGGCTGGTGGTGCTGCTGAGCGCGCTCGGCGGCTGGCTCATCGCATAGTCTATTTTGCGCACGATCTCATCCGAAAACCGGTTCCCACTTTTCGGGATCGTGCGCTTAGAATTCGACGTCGAGCTCCACCACCTCGTCCGGCTCGGCTTTGGCGTCCGCCAGCCATTCCTGCATGGGCGGCATGTTCATCACCGCCTCGCAATAGGCCTTGCAGTCGGAGTCGAGCTTGACGTCGTAGGTGCGGAAGCGCGTCACCACCGGGGCGAACATGGCGTCGGCCATGCACGGATGCTCGCCGAACAGGAATGGCCCCGAGTTGGAGGCGAGGCATTCACGCCAGATGTCGACGATGCGGGCGATGTCGGCCTCCGCCCCGGCCCAGACCTTGAAGCCCGGATGATGCGCCTTCAGGTTCATCGGCAGCGCCGAGCGCAGGTTGGAAAAGCCGGAATGCATCTCGCCCGAGATCGAGCGGCAATGCGCGCGCGCGGCGATCGTATGCGGCAACAGGCCGGCGTCGGGCAGGACCTCATTGAGATATTCCGCGATCGCCAACGTGTCCCAGACCTTGATGCCGTTGTGCGTCAGGCACGGCACCAGGAACGAGGGCGACAGCAGCAGCAACTCGGCGCGGGTTGAGGGATCGTCGGATGCGACCGGCTCGGCCTCGAAGTCGAGGCCGGACATTTCGCACAGCAACCAGCCGCGCAGCGACCAGGAGCCGTAATTACGACTGGCGATGGTGAGAGTAGCTTTAGTGGACAAGGTCTGGGCCATGGGGCGTCAAAGTCCCTGTTCGTCTCGGCCCGGCAGGGATGAGCTTAGACTAAAGTCATGGAAGTTCAATAGCTTCCCGTGCCGCAAAATGGCGCGGGGCGGCTTATCCCCCTGCCGCGGGGCCGCCGGCCGCATGACGAATTTTTATCTCGCACTGCAACATGAAATGCTCTAGCTTTTCGGAACGGTCCGCCGGGACCGCCGGGGAATGAATGCTTTATCAGGCTTATCAGGCGCACGCCGACATGATGGCGCCGTGGCGCGCCTTCGCTGGGCTGGCGGCGACGTCTCTGGGCGAGCGGCTGAACGGAGCCGCGCGCCCGTCGGTGCTGAGCAATCTGACCGCCGCCTATGAGCTGATCGCCCGCGCCGGGCTGACCCACGTGCGTCCGCCTTACGGCATTGAGACCGTCACCGTCGGCCATGAAGAAGACGTGGCGGTCGCCGAGGAGGCGGCCGACGTCACGCCCTTCGGCACGCTGCTGCATTTCAAGAAGGACATGACCCAGGCGCAGCCGCGCGTCATTGTGGTGGCGCCGCTCTCCGGGCATTTCGCCACGCTGCTGCGCGCCACCGTGCGTTCGCTGCTGCCCGAGCACGACGTCTACATCACCGACTGGCACAACGCCCGCGACGTGCCGCTCGAAGCCGGCCGCTTCGGCTTCGACGAGTACATCACGCATTTGATCCGCTGGATGGAGAAGCTCGGGCCCGGCGCCCACATGGTCGCTGTGTGCCAGCCCTGTGTCGCGGGGCTGGTGGCGGCAGCTGTGATGGCGCAAGGCAATAACCCGGCGCAGCCTTTGTCGCTCACGCTGATGGCGGGCCCGATCGACACCCGCATCAACCCGACCAAGGTCAACGAGCTCGCCAAGGGTCACGACATCGGCTGGTTCGAGCGCAATCTCATCGGTCGCGTGCCGCACCGCTATCCCGGCGGCGGCCGCGAGGTCTATCCCGGCTTCGTCCAGCTCACCGCCTTCATGAGCATGAACATCGACCGCCATCTCAAGGCGCACCGCCAGCTCTACGAAAACATCGCCAAGGGCGACACCGCCAAGGCGGCGATGACCAAGGCGTTCTACGACGAATATTTCGCGGTGCTCGATCTCACCGCCGAGTTCTACCTGGAAACGGTGCAGTGGGTGTTCCAGGATCACCTGCTGCCGCTCGGCGAGCTGACCTACCAGGGCCAGAAGGTGGAGCCGGCCGCGCTTAAACGCACCACGCTGCTGACGGTCGAAGGCGAGAAGGACGACATCTGCGCGGTCGGGCAGACGCTCGCGGCGCACGATCTGTGTTCGTCGCTCAGGCCCTACCGCAAGCGCCACCACATGCAGGCGGGCGTCGGGCATTATGGCGTGTTCTCCGGCAAGGCGTGGCAGAACCAGATCTATCCGATCGTCAAGAACGTCATCCTGCAGAGCGATTGACGCGCGCGCCTCAATACGCCCCCAACAGCCGCTGGAACAGCGTGCCGCCGAGATAGCGCCGGCCGACGATGAAATAGAGCACGATCAGCGCGAACAACAAGAAGGCCGGGCCACCCGTGAGCTGGAAGCCGCTTTGGGTCAGGCCGCCGGTGGCTTTGCCGATGGCGTAGCCGCCGGCCCAGAAGATGAAAATGAAGTCGAGGATGGCCGCGATCACCTTGCGCCAGGTGCCGGCGGGCTTGCGCGATTGCGTCGGAGCTGGTTCGGACATGGGGTCGCCCTCGTTCTCGGATGGCATATCGAGTTGTTACTTCTCATCGGCCGGTTTTTTCTTCACCGGCTTGATGTGGACGTTTATCTTGATCGGCTTCCACTCGCCTTCGGAAGGGATGAAATCGAGCTCGTAGAGCAGGCGGGCCGGCGTGGTGTCGAAATAGCCGCGCATGACCAGCGCGCCGCGGTCGTCGATCCTGGTTTTCTCGGACGCGACCGGCGGCTTTGCGGCGATGAGGCCGAAGTCGATCTTCTTGTCGTGGAAGGATCCGAAAATTTTCTTCAGCCGCGCGGCGTCGAATTGCTCGCGGAACGGCTTGGCGAGGCGCGCGTGCAGCACGCTGTAGTCGCCGGTGATGTTGGCGTCGTTGAGGGTGAGCAGGTATGTCTTGATCATCACCTCCTGGATGAACGCGCTCGGTACCTTGCTTTCGACGCGCGCGGCGCCCCACGCCGGCCATGATAGCAGGACCGCGCCGGCCAGGGCGGCGAGCGCCCGCCATCGATGTCGCATGGATAGTCCCCCATTGATTCTATCTGCGATTATACTAACGCCAGCCCGATGCGCCGCCTTGCGGTGGGTCAAGGCGGTGCCGTGGCCCGATCCGGCGGCGGGCGCGGCGCAGCATAGCGGACGTGCCGGGCAAAGGGGGCGAAGGGGGCAGACGCCGGCGGCGCAAGCTGGCATCAAGGGGAAATGCGCCATTCCGCCGATGCCTTCCGCATGCCGAACGTCCCCCGCAACGCGACGGTCTAAACTTGCCCAACCTCTTCCGCCTGCTCGGCGGGTTCTCGCGATGGTTCTCAGCCCGTCCGGTGGCCGCCCAATGGGCGGTGCTGCTGGGGCTTTCGGTCGGCTTCGCCGCCGCCCTGGAGTCCTTGCATCTGCCGGCGGCGCTGCTGCTCGGCCCGATGCTGGCGGCGATCCTGCTGGCCGCGGCCGAAACCCGCACCCGCGTGGCGGACCTGCCGTTCCTGGCCGCCCAGGCCGTCATCGGCGCGCTAATCGCGCGCGGGCTGCCGGCCTCGATCCTGGTCGATCTGCAAAAAGACTGGCTGCTGTTCGCCGTCGTGATCCTGCTGGTGGTGACGGTCAGCACGTCGCTCGGCTGGCTGCTGGCGCGCTGGCAGGTGCTGCCGGGCACGACCGCCATCTGGGGCGCCTCGCCCGGCGGGGCGACCGCCATGATCCTGATGTCCGACGCCTACGGCGCCGACATGCGGCTGGTCGCCTTCATGCAATACCTGCGGGTGGTCTTCGTCGCCACGCTGGCCTCGGTGGTCTCCGCGTTATGGACGGCGGGCTCGGGCGGGGCGGCGGCGATGGTCTGGTTCCCGCCGGTGAACGGGCCGGCCCTGGCCGAGACGCTCGCCGTCGCCGCTATCGGCGCGGTGTTGGCGCGGCGGCTGCGCGTCCCGGCGGGCGCCTTGCTCGGATCGCTGGCGCTCGGCGTCGCGTTGCAGGACGCCGGGCTCCTGACCATCGAACTGCCGCCGTGGCTGCTGGCGATGAGCTACGCGGTGATCGGCTGGACCATCGGCCTGCGCTTCACGCGCCGCATTCTCGCCCACGCGGCGCGCGCCGTGCCGCTGCTCGCCGCCGCGGTGCTGGTGCTGATCGCGCTCTGCGGCGGGCTGGCCGCCATGCTGGTGGTGATGGTGGGCGTCGATCCGCTGACGGCCTATCTCGCCACCTCGCCCGGGCGGGATGGATTCGGTGGCGATCATCGCCGCCACCAGCAACGTCAACGTGCCCTTCGTGATGGCGATGCAGGCCTGCCGGCTGATCGTGGTACTGATGGCAAGCCCGGCGCTGACGCGTTTCCTCGCCGGCCGCATTGCGGCTAGGCAAGAAGCGAACGAACCGAACACGTTCACCGCTTCAGGACAACGCTAAACGTATCTGAATTTATTCCTTTGTCGCGTTTCCGGATGGCGAACCGGTTCCCACTTCGCCTGGAAACGATCAGGCCACCCCTTCGGCCTTGAGCGAGCCGTAGAGCTCGAAGGCTTCCTTCGGCGTCATGTTCTCGTGCACCACCGCGTTGATGGCGGCGAGCATGGCGTGCGGCGCGTCCGACTGGAAGATGTTGCGGCCCATGTCGACGCCGGCGGCGCCCTGCTGGATGGCGTTGTAGGCCATGGTGAGCGCGTCGAGCTCGGGCAGCTTCTTGCCGCCGGCCATCACGATCGGCACCGGGCACGACGACGTGACGGTCTCGAAGCCTTCCTCGACGTAATAGGTCTTGACGTATTGCGCGCCGAGCTCGGCGATGATGCGGCAGGCGAGGCGGAAATACTGGGCGTCGCGCTTCATGTCCTTGCCGACCGCGGTGATGCCCATCACCGGGATGCCGACCTTGAGGCCCGCGTCGACCAGCCGCGTCATGTTGTGCACGGTCTGGGTTTCGAACTCGGAGCCGATATAGACCTGCACGCCGACGCCGGCGGCGTTGAGGCGGGCGGCGTCCTCCATGTCCATGGCGATCTGCTCGTTGGCGAGGTCGCGCAGGATCGAGGCGCCGCCGCTGGCGCGCAGCACCATGGGCTTCTCCGATTCCGCCGGCACCACCGAGCGCAGGATGCCGCGCGTGCAGAACAGCGCGTCGCACTGCGGCAAGAGCGGCACGATGGAGAGATCGATGCGCTCGAGCCCGGTGGTCGGCCCCTGGATGTAGCCGTGGTCGACCGCCAGCATCACCGTGCGGCCGCTCTTGGGATTGAAGGTGCGGGCGAGCCGGTTCTTCATGCCCCAGTCGAGCTGGTGCGAGCCCTTGAGAAAGAAGCCGGGCGCGGTTTGCGGTTTGTCGGTGTGGTAACGCTTACCTTCCTGGTCGGCTTCGGGCATATGGTCTCGCGGTACTGATGTGGGACTTAGGCGAGAGCGGTCGTTAAAGAGCCGCTCAGTTCTTTTTCTTTGGCGTCGTTTTTTCCGTGGGCTTCTTCATAGTGTGCTTTTGCTGCTTCACGGCGCGCCGGAGCCGGTTCGTAGTCGCCCTTGGCCATGCAGCGCTTGATGAATGCGCCCGCTTGGCGCCGGTATATTTCAGGTCGCGCGCGCCGGCCTTACAGGTTGCCATCTTGGCCTTGGCGGTCAGCCGGTGCGGCGGCGGCTTCAGCGGCGCGCCCTTGGCCATGCAGTGCCGGATGAAGGCGGTGCGCTTGGCGCCGGTCAGCTTCTGCGCCTTGGCGCCGATGCGGCAGGTTTCCATCTTCTGCTTGCTGGTGAGCGCGGAGGCTGGCGTCGCCTGAAAGAGGAGGGGCAGGGCGAGGCCCATGGCCAGGAGGCCGAGGGTTCGGCAGAAAGTGCGCAGCATGATCGTTGCTCCGTCGGGGTGTCGGTGAATCACGATAGCACGGCTGTCATCAAAAGAGGGCAGTTCTAACGCAGCGCCGCGGCGATATTGCCGCCGTCGACGGTGGTCACGTCCGCCGTGGTCTTGAGCGCCAGCGCCTGCGCCAGGAAGGCCTGCGCCACGTCGTCGGCGGTGACCTCGCGCCCGAGCAGGTTACCGCTCATGTAGTCCTTTTCCGACACGCCGCGCGCCTTGGCGCGTTCCTTGATGAAGTCGTCGGTGAGCAGCCCGGAGCGGATGCGGTCGGCGTTGACCGCGTCGGCGCGGATGCCGTGCGGCGCCGTAGTCGAGGGCGTATTGCCGCACAAGGAATAGGGTCGCGGCCTTGGGCAGGCCGTAAGGGCCGAAATTGGGGCCCGGGTTCACCGCCTGTTTGGAAACGTTGAACAGCAGGCAGCCGCCGGTGCCCTGCTTGAGCATGACCTTCACCGCCGCCTGCGCCACTTTCTGGTGGGCGAAGAAATTGAGTTCGAAGCTCTGGCGCAAGAATTGCCTCGTCGACCTCGCCGATCTTGCCCTGCCAGGCGGCGCCGGCGTTGGAGATCAGGATATCGACGCCGCCGAAGTGTTGCGTCACGGCTTCGAACGCCGCCGCCACGGACGCGGCGTCGGTAACGTCGCAGGCGACCGCCAGCGCGTACGGGCCGATGGCCTGCGGCCTTGTCTTGGGCGGCCTTTTCGTCGCGGTCGAGGAGGGCGATTCGGCGCCGGCGCGGACGAAGGCGCGCGCGCAGGCGGCCCCGATGGCGCCGCCGCCGCCAGTGATGACCGCCACTTGGCCCGCGAGCGGCTTCACCTTGCGCGCGCCGAGCTTGGCCAGTCTCCGGCGGCCAGTATTCGCAGTCGAACATGTCTTCGGGGCGAGCGAGGCGTAGCGGCCGGTCCGCTCGGCGCCCGCGATGCATGCGACCGCGGCTTCCATCAGGTCGGCGGCGATCTCCGCGTCCTTGGCGCTCTCGCCCATGCCGAACAGGCCGAGGCCCGGCACCAGCGCGACGCGCGGGGCGGGATCGTGCATGGCGGCGCCCGGCGAGCGCGCTCTTGTGCGCCTCGAAATAGGCGGTGTAGTCGGCGACGAACCGCTTGTGCCGCCGCGCGCGCCGCCTGTTCGAACGCCGCGATATTGCCGGCATCCGGCGCCGGCACGATCAGCGGCCAGGGCTTGATGCGGATGACGTGATCGGGGGTGACGGTGCCGGCGCGGGCGGTGCGCGTCAGATCAGCGCCGTCGACGAAGGCGCGGATGGCGTCGCTGGTGCGGAAATCGAGGATCGGCCGCTTGTGCGCGCCTTCGCCATCAGTAGTCGGGCAGGGCGCAGGCGCCGCGTCAGGATTGGCGCGACATCGGCAACGGTCGCGATCTTCGCGGGCAGGGCCGCCGCGGCGAACGTCTTGCCGCCCTGCGCCAGGCGCTGCTTCGGCGAGCGTCACGCATGCGATCATGCGCTCGTAAGACTCGCGCGCGCTCTCGCCGAAGGTGAAGATGCCGTGCTTGTCGAGAATGAGGCCCTCGACCCGCGGGTTCTTGTCGAAGGCGAGCGCCGCGAGCCGCGCCAGGCCGAAGCCCGGCCGCGAATAGGGCACGAAGCCCAGCCGGCCCTTGAACACGTCGGCGCAGCGCGACTCGCCGTCGGGCTGGTCGACGACGCTCAAGACCGCGGTGGCGTGGGTGTGGTCGACGTAGGTCGCCGGCATGAAGGCGTGCAGCAGCATTTCGACCGAGGGCACCGGCGCCAGCGGATCGAGCCGGTAGCCGTGCTGCACGCGGACGAAGTCGTCGTCGCTCAACGTCTCCCGGGTGCGCAAGGCCTGTAGCGGCTCAAGCCGCACGGCGGGAAAGCCGGCGGGCTCGATTTGCCCCATGTCCCAGCCGGAGCCTTTGACATAGAGGACATCGACTTCCTCGCCGGCGAGGTCGCGCGCGCGCGCCTTCAGCGAGGTGTTGCCGCCGCCGTGCAACACGAGCGCCCGATCGCGGCCGAGGAGACGGGTGGAATAGACGCGCAACGCCAGCGCCGGCGCAATGCCGCGCGGGGCATATTCGTCGATGAAGCTTTGCGCGTCGCGCTCGACCCAGGCGGATTTCATCCTAGTGTCCCGAATCCGAAGTTCGTCAAATTGCTCAGCTTGCTCCTTACGAACTTCGGATTCGAAAAGGACACTAGGAGATATAGGACCCTAGTGTGGCTTTGGATTTGAAGTCCGCCTGAAAGGTTGCTGCAAATGATGTGGCGGACTTCAAATCCGCCACACTAGGTGCTCCGAGCCGCGCTTTTAGCCTCTGCGGCCCGGTGCCGCCAACCCGCTCTGTCTCATACCGCGGCGTCAGCCCTTGTCGCCCAGGATGCGCTTGCCCCACCAGCCGCGCTTGGGCTGGGCCGGCTCGTCGCTCGATGACACCGAGATGACCGGCGCGGGCGGCGGCGGCAAAGTGGGCGAGGGCATGGGTTCGGCGCCTTCGATCGGGATGGGCGCGCGTTCGCGCACGGTGGAGCGCCGGCGCTGCGGCGCCTCTTCCGCGGCTTCCTCTTCCGCGGCTTGCGCGTGTTCTTCGGCGGCTTCGGCTTCCGCCTCCGCCGCGATGGCCTCCGGCGCGTCGCGGCCGACCGGCGCCGGGAATTCCGCTTCGGCGGTCGGCAGGCCGTCAATTGTCGGGCTGTTCGGGGCCTCGGTCGGTGTGGCCGGCGTCGCCTCGTCGCCCCAAGTGGCGGCTGAAGTGGCGTCCAAGGTGCCCGAACGGTCCAGGTCCTCGACCGCGTGCTGCAGCTCCGTTTCGGCTCCGCCGTGGCCGTTCTCGTAGGGACCTTGCGAGTCTTCCGATCCGTCCTCGCCGTTGCGCCCGCGCCGGTTGCGGCGTCCGCCACGGCGGCCGCGGCGGCGCCGCCGCCGGCCGTCGCTGTCGTCGGCCGCGCCGGCCTGCTCGCCTTCGCCGCTATCGTCGCCTTCCTCGCCGGCGAAGTCTTCCGGCGCGCCGTCGTCGTGATCCTCGTGCGCGACCGCGTGCTCGGCGGCTGTCTTCTGGGTGTAACCTTCAGTCGCGCCTTCTTCGGCGGCTTCCTGCGCGTTCTCACCGTCCTCGCGCGCTTCCGCGCCGCGCCCGCGACCGCCGCGGCCACGCCGGCGCCGCCGGCGGCGGCTGCCTTCGCGCTCGCCGCCGCCTTGCGCCTCTTCGCCGTCTTCGCGCTCGCCGCCGTCTTGCGTCTCTTCGGCTTCCGCCGCGGCGTCGTACTCGTCCTCGGCTTCGTCCTCTTCCTCCGCGACCACGGGCGCCGCGGCCTTGGCGGCGGCGGCGAGATTGCGCGCGGCCTCCGCGCTGTGCACCTGCTCGCCGCGGTCGATGATGTAGGACTGCTGGCCGGTGACGGTTTCGTCGGCCGACACCGTGAGGGTCACCTGGAAGCGCTCTTCCAGCTCGTGCAGGTGCGCGCGCTTGTGGTTCAGCATGTAGAGCGCGACATCGGCGCGCGTGCGCACGATGAGGTTATGCGTGGCGCCCTTGATCAGCGTCTCCTCGACCGCGCGCAGCGCCTGCAGCGCCACCGACGACACCGAGCGCACGTGGCCGGAGCCGCCGCACACCGGGCATTTCTCGGTTGAGCTTTCCAGCACCGAGGCGCGGATGCGTTGGCGCGACATCTCCAGCAGGCCGAAATGCGAGATGCGGCCGACCTGGATGCGGGCGCGGTCGTGCTTGAGCGCTTCCTTCAGCTTGCGCTCGACCTGGCGGTTGTTGCGCCCCTCGTCCATGTCGATGAAGTCGATGACGATGAGGCCGGCGAGGTCGCGCAGGCGCAGTTGCCGGGCGACCTCCTCGGCCGCCTCGACGTTGGTCTTGACCGCGGTGTCCTCGATGTGGTGCTCGCGGGTGGCGCGGCCGGAGTTGACGTCGATCGCCACCAGCGCCTCGGTCTGGTTGAGCACGATGTAGCCGCCGGAGCGCAACTGCACCACCGGCGAGAACATGGCGTCGAGCTGGCTCTCGATGCCGTAGCGCGTGAACAGCGGCAGGTCGTCCTTGTACTGCTTCACGTGCTTGACGTGGCTCGGCATCAGCATGCGCATGAAGTCGCGCGCTTCCTGGTAGCCCTCGTCGCCGGCCACCACGATCTCGTCGATATCCTTGGTGTAGAGGTCGCGGATCGAGCGCTTGACCAGCGAGCCTTCCTCGTAGACCAGCGTCGGCGCGGTCGAGTTCAGCGTCAGGTCGCGCACGGTCTCCCACAGCCGCAGCAGGTATTCGAAGTCGCGCTTGACTTCCGTCTTGGTGCGCGCCGCGCCGGCGGTGCGCAGGATCACGCCCATGCCTTCCGGCACTTCCAGCTCGCCGGCGATTTCCTTCAGCCGCGAGCGGTCTTCCGAATTGGTGATTTTGCGCGAGATGCCGCCGCCGCGCGCGGTGTTGGGCATCAGCACCGAATAGCGGCCGGCGAGCGAGAGATAGGTCGTCAGCGCCGCGCCCTTGGTGCCGCGTTCTTCCTTGACCACCTGTACCAGCATCACCTGGCGGCGCTTGATGACTTCCTGGATCTTGTACTGGCGGCGGTAGCGGGGCAGGCGCTCCTGCACTTCCTCGAGCGCGTCGGCGCCGCCGACGGATTCGACGCCCTCTTCCTCGTGTTCTTCACCATCGCCGTTGTGGCCGTTGCCGTTGGGCCGTTGCCGTCGGGCGCGGCTTCGCCGCGCGGCGCTTCGTCGCCGTTGTCTTCCTCGTCGTCGTCGTCCTCGTTTTCTTCGTCGTCTTCCTGGCCTTCGTCTTCCTCGGCCTCGTCGTCGTGATCGTCTTCGTCGTCGTACTCTGCGGCGTGCTCGTCTTCGTGCGCTTCGGCTTCGTGGGCCTCAGCGGTTTCGGCGGCGGCTTCGATCGCCGCCGGCCTCGGGCTGCTCGCCTTCGGCGGGCGGCGCTTCAGCCCTCGGGCGGGAAATCGGCCTCGTGGACCGCGTCCTCCACGCTCAGGGCGCGCTCGGGCGGAGCACCTTCGCCCATCTCGGGCGCAATCGCCGCGATCGCGGCAGCCGCTTCCTCGTCGGGCGGGAGCGCGGCGGTTTCCGCCGGCTGCTCCTCGCTCGCGGCCTTCTCGCTGCGCTTGACGTCGCGGCGGCGGCTGGCGCCGCGCCGGCGATGGCGGCCGCCGCGCCGATTGGAGCGGTTGTCGGCTTCGTCGTCGGCATCGCGCTGGGCGCGCGCTTCCTCGGCGAGCAGCGCCTGCCGGTCGGCGACCGGGATCTGGTAGTAGTCCGGGTGGATTTCGGAGAACGCCAGGAAACCGTGGCGGTTGCCGCCGTAGTCGACGAAGGCCGCCTGCAGCGACGGTTCGACCCGGGTGACCTTGGCGAGGTAGATGTTACCGCGTAGCTGCTTGCGGTGGGCGCTTTCGAAGTCGAATTCCTCGACGCGGTTGCCGCGCAGGACGACCACCCGGGTCTCTTCCGGATGGGTCGAGTCGATGAGCATTTTGTCGGCCATTGGTAATTCTCTCGGGGCCAGGGCTCATGGTGCGCTTGGCGCGCTCGCGCGGCAGAGGCGGCGCGAGACGCAGCGTGAAGGAGCCGGCCTGATGGGTGTGGAAGGGGATCGGGCGCGCGTTTTCACGGGAAAGCGCGGCGAGGCCCAAGCGGGTGTCCAAGCAGACACCCAAGCGGAAACGCGCCGTCGCGCGCGTCACGCAAAAGCGGGGGACCTCAAATGGCTCTTGCTGCATCATTGGCAGCATGAAAATGCAACCCGTAGCGGTCGGCTGCGCCAAGTCAGCAAAGGGCGCGAGCCGGGATTAGTCGGTGCTGAAGATCGAAAAAACGGCGGCAAATCATCGGCCGCGCGCCAATCCGGCTGTCCTTGACCTAGGGTTTCGGCTCGTTTCGCTTTGTCCGTCCGCCGACCTCCTTTGGGGGCGGTCCTGGACCTCTCAGCGCGCCGGGGCCCGAACGCGGCACAACCGGAACTCAATGATCGTCAGCAGACTGTTACATACGGCTGGATTCTGGCGATGGCAAGCGGGGGGTGGGCCCCAGGATCCAGGCGGCGGCCGTCCGGCCCGGCCACGGCCTCTGACCCCCCTGGCCATCCTGCGACAAAGCCACCCATCCACAGCCCCGACGCGGCGAAAGCCCGCGCCGGTTAAGAACCGTTAACCAGGGCGGCGCCTAATGCGCTAAAAGGGCGCGAAAGGGTCAGGATTCGTGACGTTCCGCCGATTTGCCAGCTTGAGCGCCGTTCTGGGCGTGCCAGCGCGTGTCCGCGCCGCCGTGCGGGCGGCGGTCGTGGCCGGTGGCGCTGCTCTGGCGCGGCGGTATCGGCGGCCACGCCGGCCCAGGCCAGCCCGCCCCCGGTCGCCAGCGCCGTCAGGGTCGGCGGCAATCAGCACGAGACCCGCTTCGTGCTCGATCTCTCCCGCAAGGTCGACATCGCGGTGTTCTCGCTCGCCGATCCCTACCGGGTGGTGGTCGACCTGCCGCAGGTCACCTTCAAGCTGCCGCGGCGCGCCGGCGAGCACGGCCGCGGCCTCGTCACCGCCTATCGCTACGGCCTCGTCATGCGCGGCGGCTCGCGCATCGTGCTCGACACCGACAAGCCGGTGAGCGTGAAGAAGGCCTTCGTGCTGCCGGCCGCCGCCGGCCAGCCGGCGCGGCTGGTACTCGATCTCAAGGCCACCGACCGCGAGAGCTTCCTGCATACCATCGCGCTGCAGAATCGCGACGACCACGCCAAGCGGCCGCGCCGCGCCGCGGTGCCGCCCAGCAACGATCCGCGTCCGCTGATCGTGCTCGATCCCGGCCATGGCGGCATCGACAACGGCACCCATTGGAAGAGCATCGACGAGAAGGACATCGTGCTCGCCTTCGCGCGCGTCCTGCGCGAGAAGCTCGTCAAGACCGGCAAGTACCGGGTGCTGATGACGCGCACCGGCGACACCTACATCCCGTTGAACGAGCGGGTGCGTTTCGCGCGCCGGCACCACGCGTCGCTGTTCATTTCGCTGCACGCGGATTCGCTGCCGGCCAGGGAAGGGCGCGCCGAAGGCGCCACGGTCTATACGCTGTCGGAAAAGGCGTCCGACGCCCAGGCCGCCGAGCTCGCCAGCAGCGAAAACGCGTCCGACGTGCTCGCCGGCGTCGATCTGTCCAACGAGCCGAGCGACGTCGCCAGCATCCTGTTCGACCTGGCGCAGCGCGAGACCAAGACTTTCTCGGTGCGGTTCGCCCGCGACGTGGTCGGGCAATTGCGCGACACCGCGCGGCTCTACAAGCACCCGATCAAGTCCGCCGGCTTCGTGGTGCTGAAGGACCCGGACGTGCCCTCGGTGCTGATCGAGCTCGGCTATCTTTCCTCGGCCGCCGACCGCAAGAACCTGGTCTCGGCGAGCCTGGCGGTCGAAGACCGCGGGCGCGCTCGCCGACGCGGTCGATGCATTCTTTGCCCCGCGGCTGGCGACCACCGGAGGCGCCCGTTGATGGATCGGTTGGGAAGACCGGGGCGCATGCGCGCATGCGCGCGGGACGTGTTGCGGCTACGCCGCGCGGACGCGGAAATCCGCCCTTGTCGGCGCGGAAATCGCGGGTACTGGCCTCAGTTTCAACATAAAACCGCGCGAGCACGGAGCCACGCCGTGGTCTCGACGGGACGCGTGCGGACCGTCGGTCGGACGCGTGGCCGCGGTGGCTCATCCGGCGGCGCCACTGACGGGACCGAAGACGGTTTCCGGCGCGGGATGTGCGGGGAGGGCGACGGGCGGCGCGGGCCGTTCCCGGCAAAGTAGCGGGACCATGACCGAATGAAAGGTTTGCTGCGCTTCCTCGGCTTCCTGTTCGCCGCCGGCACCATCCTGTTCGTG
Organism: uncultured Pseudomonadota bacterium; assembly: GCA_963829755.1. GTDB lineage: Bacteria > Pseudomonadota > Alphaproteobacteria > Rhizobiales > Xanthobacteraceae > Pseudolabrys. The sequence continues at coordinate 828,081 of CAWHJV010000016.1, forward strand.
GTGGGCGTGGCGGGCGTTGCCGGCGTGATGTGGCATTTTTCCCAGGACCTGCCGGACTATTCGCAGTTGAAGGACTACGAGCCGCCGGTGATGACGCGCGTGCACGCGGCCGACGGCTCGCTGCTCGCCGAATACGCCAAGGAACGCCGGCTCTATATCCCGATCCAGGCGGTGCCGAACCTCGTCAAGCACGCCTTCATGGCGGCCGAGGACAAGGACTTCTACAAGCACGGCGGCCTCGATTTCCCCGGCATCGCGCGCGCCGCCCTCTATTACGTGGAGCACTACGGCTCCGGCCGCCATCCCCAGGGCGCCTCCACCATCACCCAGCAGGTCGCCAAGAACTTCCTCTTGAGCAACAAGGTGACCTTCACGCGCAAGATCCGCGAGGCGCTGCTGGCGCTCAAGATCGAGCGCGCCTATTCCAAGGACAAGATCCTCGAACTCTACCTCAACGAGATCTATCTCGGCATGGGCTCCTACGGCATCGCCGCCGCCGCGCTCACTTATTTCGACAAGAGCGTCAACGAGCTCACCGTCGCGCAGGCGGCCTACCTCGCCGCGCTGCCGAAGGGGCCGAACAACTATCAGCCGTTTCGTCATCCCAAGCGCGCCATCGAGCGCCGCAACTGGGTAATCGACCAGATGGCGGAAGACGGCTTTATCAAGAAGGCCGACGCCGCGAAGGCGAAGCAGCAGCCGCTCGGCGTGGTGACCAATTCGGTCGGGCCCGCACCGATTCTCGGCCGAGTATTTCGCCGAGGAGGTGCGCCGCGAGCTCGCCCAGCGCTACGGCGAAAAGAAGCTCTACGAGGGCGGGCTGTCGGTGCGCACCACGCTCGATCCCAAATTGCAGGTGATGGCGCGCCGGACGCTGAGCCAGGGCCTGGTCGAATACGACGAGCACCACGCCGGCTGGCGCGGGCCGATCAAGCAGATCGACGTCTCGGCCGGCGACTGGGGCGTCGCGCTCGCCAAGGTGCAATCGCTCGACGACGTCCGGCCCTGGCGTCTGGCGGTGGTGCTGAACGTGACCCGCAAGTCGGCGCGCGTCGGCCTCAAGCCCGGCCACACGCCGGGCGGGGCGGTCAGCAAGACGCGCGACATCGCCGACCTGCCGCTCGCCGGCATGCGGTGGGTGAAGGTCAAGCACCGCACCGTGCGCAACGTCGAGGACGTGCTCAAGCCTGGCGACGTGATCTACGTGGAGCCGGCCAAGGACGCCCCCGACTATCAGGACGAGATCAAGAAAAAGAAGATCGCCGACGACCAGTGGGTGCTGCGCCAGGTGCCGAAGGTGTCGGGCGCCATGGTGGTGGAGGACCCCTGGACCGGCCGCGTGCTCGCCATGGTCGGCGGCTTCTCCTATGACGAGAGCCAGTTCAACCGCGCGACGCAGGCGCTGCGCCAGCCCGGCTCCTCGTTCAAGCCGATCGTCTACGCCGCCGCGCTCGACAACGGCTACACGCCGTCCTCGCTCATTCTCGACGCGCCGATCGAGATCGACCAGGGGCCCGGCCTCGGCGTGTGGAAGCCGGAGAACTACGAGCACAATTTCTTCGGTCCCTCGACCTTGCGCTTCGGCCTCGAGCATTCGCGCAACGTGATGACCGTGCGGCTCGCCCAGGACATCGGCATGCCGCTGATCGCCGAATACGCCAAGCGCTTCGGCGTCTACGACAACCTGCCGCCCTATCTCTCGTTCGCGCTCGGCGCCGGCGAGACCACGCTGCTGCGCATGGTCACCGCCTACGCCATGATCGACAACGGCGGGCGCAAGGTGACGCCGACGCTGATCGACCGTATCCAGGACCGCTACGGCCACACCGTCTACAAGCACGACAAGCGCGAATGCATCGGCTGCGACGCCAAGAGCTGGCACGACCAGCCCGAGCCGGTGCTGATCGACCGGCGCGAGCAGGTGCTCGATCCGATGACGGCCTATCAGATGACCTCGCTGATGGAGGGCGTGGTGCGCTTCGGCACCGGCAGCGCGCTGCGCTCGCTCGACCGGCCGGTGGCCGGCAAGACCGGCACCACCAGCGACTACAAGGACGCCTGGTTCCTCGGCTTCACGCCCAACCTCGTGGTCGGCGTCTATGTCGGCTACGACAAGCCGAAGACGCTCGGCCGCGGCATGACCGGTGGCCGCGTGGCGGCGCCGATCGTGCGCGATTTCATGAAGGACGCCCTCAAGGGCAAGCCGGCGGTGCCGTTCCGCGTGCCGCCGGGCATCAAGCTGGTGCGCGTCGATGCCAGGACCGGCGTGCGCGCCGGCCCGGGGACCAAGAAGGTTATCCTGGAGGCCTTCAAGCCCGGCACCGCGCCGCCCGACAGCCACAACATCGTCGGCTACGGCGACTACGGTAACGGCGAGGGCAACGGCATTCCCGCCAGCCAGGCCCCGTCGTTCAGCGGCGTGTCGCCGGACGCCGACCGCGCGGTGCGCACCGGCGGCGGGTTGTACTGAGCCGGCTTCATTCCTGGGTCCGGCATCTTTCGCCGCGGTCAGCTCAGGCCCTGCGCGATCATCCAGTCGTTGCCGCTGTCGAGCGTTGCGGTCATGTTGAAGACGTTGACCGGGAATTCGACCTTGTCGGAGTTCACCATGGTCTGGGTATCCAGCACCTGACCCGGCTGGAACGAGCCGAAGCTGATCCAGTACTCCGGATGCACGCTGAACACGGCGGCGAAGTTCGGCTCGGCGTCGACCACATGTGTGGCATTACCCGACATGCCGATGCCGATCTTGGCCGTATTCTTCGGAATCGTGCTGTCGGCATCGATGGTGAGCGAGCCTTGGGCACCGCCGCCGGACTGCTTGCCAAACTGAAACGCGCCGTCGATCCGGGTAAAGTGGACGAGGTTCTTGTCGGTCAAGTTGGCGGGCAGCACCTGCCCTTCGTGGAAATTGATTTGGGGCATCAACGTGCCTTGCTGGGACCAGACAAACGAATAGTCGAGCGTCCAACTGACATCGACGTCGGCGCCGTTGGCCACCGGCTTGGCGAACCAGGCGAGCGTGTAGACGCCCGGCGTGTTGCCGTCGATGCCCCGCTGGTAGAGGAGGAAGTCGTGCTGGCTATTGCTGCGGTTCTTGAAGCGGAGGGTGTAAGCTTGGTCTGCCATCGATCTGTCTCCGGCTGGGCGTGGTCAGGGGCCGACCGGTGTCGGGCGGCGAGCCGAGGCTTGTTCCGCTTGAGGGTCGTTTGTGGGTCATCCCATTCGACAGGGCTGCGCGGCCGAGGCCGTCGCTGACGATAACACCGGCGGTTGTTAATCGCTACGATGCGCGATAATGGTGCGCCGCGGCTGGTTCGGCTTGGCGGTACCGTCCGGGCCGTGCTTCGGCGAGGGGCCAATCGTTGGCTGGTTGTTGCCGCGGCGGTGCTTGCGTCAGGAGAGGGCGCTGATGGGACAAACGGGTTGCCTCGGATTGCCACGGCGACTAAACGAGCACTCCGGAATCGATTATGCCGGTTTGCCGCACATTCACGGCGGACGGATTCACGGAATTTGGATAGATCATGCGCGCGGAAACCCAGACCCTCATCGACGAGATCAAGCAGTCGCTCGCACTGCTGAGGAGGCATCTTTGACGTCGAGACCGCGCAACGGCGCCTCGCCGAACTGAACAAAGAGGCCGAAGACCCCGAGCTGTGGAACGACCAGGCGCGCGCGCAACGCGTGATGCGCGAGCGCGACGCCTTGGACGACCAGCTCAACGCCATCGGCCATATCGAACGCGAGCTCGACGACCAGACGACCATGATCGAGCTCGGCGACGAGGAAGGCGACGACGCCACCGTCGCCGAGGCCGAGGCCGCGCTCAAGCGCCTCAAGGTCGAGGTCGGCCGCCGTGAGATGGAGGCGCTGCTCTCGGGCGAGGCCGACGGCAACGACTGCTACCTCGAAGTCCACGCCGGCGCCGGCGGCACCGAGAGCCAGGACTGGGCCGGCATGCTGATGCGCATGTACGTGCGCTGGGCCGAAGCCCATGACTACAAGGTCGAGTGGGTGGAAGAGACCGAAGGCGAGGGCGCCGGCCTCAAGTCGGCGACCGTGCTGGTCAAAGGCCACAACGCTTACGGCTGGCTGAAGACCGAATTCGGCGTGCACCGGCTGGTGCGCATCTCGCCGTTCGACGCCAATGCGCGGCGCCACACCTCGTTCGCCAGCGTCAACGTGTTCCCGGTGCTCGACGACTCGATCAAGGTCGAGATCGACGAGAAGGACGTGCGCGTCGACGTCATGCGCGCGGGCGGCGCCGGCGGCCAGCACGTCAACAAGACCGAGTCGGCGGTGCGGCTCACCCACATCCCGACCAACATCGTGGTCAAATGCCAGAACGACCGCTCGCAGCACCGCAACCGGGCGCAGGCCTGGGACATGCTGCGCGCCAAGCTGTTCGAGCTCGAGGTGCACAAGCGCGAGGAAAAGGCCATCGCCGACCAGGCCGCCAAGACGGACATCGGCTGGGGCCACCAGATCCGCTCCTACGTCCTGCAGCCCTATCAGATGGTCAAGGACCTGCGCACCGGCGTTTCCACCTCCAACACCGGCGGCGTGCTCGACGGCGATCTCGACGAATTCATGCAGGCGACTTTGGCGCAGCGCGCCTTCGGCGGCGCGCCGGTCGAGATCGAGGACGTGGAGTAGCGGCGCAAACGCGGCCGCGACCGGATCCGGGGCCGTTCGTTATCAATCGCTGTCGGTCGGTGGGGCGGGTTGCCGGATGGCAATCTGGCCTTCGGCTTTTTCACGCCAGTCGCGGCCCGGCCCGGACGGGTTGTAGCGGCGCGGCCGGCGCGCCGCGCGCTTCTTGACGGTTTCCGGCGTTGCCGCCGATGGCGCTTTGTCGTCCGGTTCTTCCGGCGGCTTTTTTGACATGCGCTTGCTCCACCCCTGATGTTTATGCCGCCAATCTAGGACGGTGCCGCGCTCCGCCCTGTGACCGGGATCACAGAAACGGCGGTTTTGCGGGCGCTTGCCCGCACGTCCGCAAAAGGGGGGTGGTGCGCCGGCGGCGGCGCCGGAATCGGCCAATCTGTGACGCCGGACACAGCGCGCGCCCACGACGCCTTCTACGGTCGGGATCAATAAGACCGATCGGCCCGCCCGCGACCGCGCGGCAAGCCGGGCCAGCACAGGAGAGCGTCCATGTTCAAGTTCACCCATAGCGTCGTCGCCGCCGCCGCCATCGCCGCTGTCGTCACGGTGCTGACCGGGAACAGCCAACCCCTCGACGCCGGCCCCTTGGCCGAGCCGGCCCAGAGCGCGCTGAAGGCCTGCACGGAGCGGCCGTGGCCCTATCTCAACTGCGTCGGCACGCCGTTCGGCGACCCGCATATCCGGCTGATCGCCAGCGAGCGGCTGCCGCAATAGCGGCGGCGGGGTTCGGCGTCAGGTCGCGCCGTCCGTGAGCGCCAGTTCCTGGAGCAGCGGCCCGAGCCATTTCTCGTAGACACGCCAGCGCTCGACCGCATGGGTGTAGATCGGCTGGCGCACCTGCGCGGCGCTGGCGGTGCGCACCGGCCGCGCGCTTTCGTTGAAGGCGAGGCAGCGCGGGTCGAAATCGAGGCCACAGTGGTCGAGCAGGCGACGCGTCTGGCCTTCCAAATCCGCCACCACGTCCTCGTAGCGCACGTCGAGAATGGTGCCCGCTGGCAGCACCCGGTGCCAATGCGCCATCAGATGTCGGTAGTCCGCGTAGAAGCGGCCGAGCTCGGCGAGATCGTAGGAGAAATCCTGCGCCCCCGAAAACAGATGGCTGAAACACGAAAGACATGTGTCGACCGGGTCGCGCACGGCGTGGACGATGCTGGCGTTCGGCAGCGCCAGGTGGATCATGCCGACATACAGGAAGTTGCCCGGCAGCTTGTCGGTCACGTGCGTGGCGTCGGGCGCGCGCTCGGCGAGCGCGGCGGCGTAGCGTGCGCCGATCTCACGGATCGCCGCGCCATCGAGCTCGGCCGCGCCTTGCGGATAGGGGCGGCCGTGGGCGCCGAGCACCTCGTTCAGGATATCGCCGAAGGCGCTCAGCTCGCCGGCGCCGTGCACCGCCGGATGGCTGGAAACGATCTGCTCCACCAGCGTGGTGCCGGAACGCGGCATGCCGAGGATAAAGATCGGCCGCGCCGAAGGGCCGCCGTTGCCGCGCTCGGAACGGCCCTTGGCGTCGATCACGGCGGGCGCGAAGACGTCTTCGATGTCGGCGAAGTGTGCGGCCATGGCGGCGGCGTCATAGTCGATCTGTTGACGCTTGAGCGCGTTGCCGCTTAGCCAATGCGCAAACGCCCGTTCGGGATCGCCGATGTCGGCGTAAGCCTTGCCGAGCGCGAAGTCGGCACACATGCGCGCGGCCGGCGCCGCCGCCGGGTCGGCGCCGAGCGCCGCCATCGCGGGGAGAAGCGGGTCGTCGGCCGCGACCTTGCCGGCGCCGGCGTAGAGATTGAAGAATTCGCCGCCCGCCGGGGCGATGGCGATCGCCTGGCGATAGGCCTCGCGCGCTTCCTCCAGCCGCCCCAGGTCCCGCAAGGTATTGCCGATGCCGGCATGCGCTTCGGCAGCTTGGGGTCGACGGCGAGCGCGGCTGCTGGTAAGGCGGCGATAGGCCTCGTCGGGCCGGTCGAGCGCGGCGAGCGCGGCGCCGCGGCCGAGCCAGGCTTCGCTCAGGCGGGGATTGAGCGCCAGCGCCTTGTCGCAGGCGGCGAGCGCTTCGTCATAGCGTTGCAGCGCGGCGAAGGCGCGGCCCTTGTTGGCGTGGGCGGCGGCATTGTTGGGATCGAGCGCCAGCGCCTTGTCGAAGTCCGCGAGCGCCTCCTTGTAGCGGCCGACATCGTTGAGCGCGGCGCCGCGGTTGTTCCAGGTGTCGGCAACGGTCTGGTTCAGGCGCAGGGCTTGCGTGAACTGCGTCGCCGCCTCTTTCGGCTTGCCGAGACGCTTGAGGATCAGCCCGTGATTGTAGAACGAAACGTCCGAGCGCTGGTCGAGCTTGAGCGCGCGCGCGATCACCGGCTCGGCGTCGGCGAAGCGTTCCATGCTCATCAGCGCGATGGTGAGCAGGTTGAGCGCCCCGACGTGGCTCGGATGGTCCTTGAGGAAGCGCCGGAACAGTTTCTCCGCGTCGGCGAAGCGGCGCTGGTTCAAGGCGGCGAGCGCGTCCTGGTATCGCTTCTCGGCGGCGTTCATCGGGGCTCCGGCGCGATGAGCTCGAACGGATGGAAGGATGTGCGCGGCTTGTAAATCAGCGATAGTGCCGAGGCAAATCGTGGGCGGCAGCGCGCGGCGGACGGGCATCGTCTGGTGCGACCGCGTGAACGCGCTACTATCCGACCATGACCAAGAACGCCGTGCCGGCCCCGCCGATCCTGAACCTGCTCGCGGACTTCCGCCGCCGGGCGCCGACGAAGCGATCGAGACGCTGCTCGCAGGCGACGGCGTTCGCGTGGAGCGCATCGTCTCCCACGGCCAGGCCTCGCCGGACGGCTTCTGGTACGACCAGGACGAGGCCGAATGGGTTCTGCTCGTGAGCGGGCGCGCCCGGCTCGCCATCGAAGGCGAGGCGCAAGAGCGCGTGCTCGGTCCCGGCGACAGCGTGTTCCTGCCGGCCCATTGCCGGCACCGGGTGGCCTGGACCGAACCCGGCGCGCCGACGGTGTGGCTGGCGATCTTTGTGGACGCGCGGCTGCCCGACCGGCCGCCTGAGCGTCGTCAGCTTTCCAGCCGCTCGCCGGTCTCGCGCCTGCCAGTCCTTCAGCCATTGCCGGAAGCGCTTGCCGCCGTCGCCGCCGGCGCCGCCATGCAGCGCGGCGAACACCGGGCCTTCGGCGGACACCATCAGCACCGCGTCGAGCCCTTGCGAGCGGCGCAGCGTGGCGAGCGCCTGCGCCGGCGTCTGCGCGATGGGGCCGGCGACATTGAACGAGGTGTTGACCGCGACTTCGACGCCGATGCGGCGCCCGAGCGCTTTCAGATAGGCGTAGGTGAGGGGATCGGTCTCCTCGCGCACGATCTGCAGGCGGCCGGTGCCGTCGGCGTGCACCACCGAAGGGATGCGCTGGCGCGCCTCCGGCTTCGCGTGCGCGGTCAGCACCATGTAGTTATAGGCGTTGTAGTCGGCGTCGCTGGCGCCGTCGGACAGTTCGAAGAATTGCTGCGCCGCTTCCAGCGTCATCATCGGCGCCAGCGGGCGGATGGCCTCGCGGTATTTCACCCGCGCGTTCAGGTTCTCGCGCGTTTGCGGATTGCACGGGTTGGCGAGGATCGAGCGGTGACCGAGCGCGCGCGGGCCGGTCTCGGCCGCGCCCTGGTAGAGCGCGAAGATGGCGTCGTGCGCCGTCATATAGGCCATGAAGTCGGCGTAGGCCGCGCGCGTCGTGTCATCGCAGGCGGCGAGCTCGATCCATTGGACGTCGTCGGCTTGCGTCAACGCGGCGCGGATGGCGGCCGCCGCCGGCGGCGCGCCGCAGTAGAAGGCGTGCGTGACCGGGGCCCCGAGGCCGTAGCCCGCGAGATAGGCGCCCATATAGGCGGCGCCGATCGGCACGCCGGCATCGTTCGGCGTCGGCGGCACCCACAGATGCAGGCGCCCGGCGCGGCCGTGTTCGCGGCGGAAATAGTCTTCGTCGAAGTGCTCCAGCAGCCGCATGTTGGCGAGCGCGTTGAGGCCGACGCCGCCGGTGAGCACCAGCCGCTCGCTGCCGGTCGCGCGGATGAAATGATCGACGATGTGGAAGATGGCGTCCTCGAACACCATCTGGCAGGCGGCGGCCTTGTCGAGCCGCGCCTTGGTGGCCTCGGGGTGCTTGATGTCCTCGATTCTGAGCACCGCGTCCGGGTTCCACATCTTGTCGGCCGGGATCGGCTCGCCGAGGATGTCGGTGAGCGCTTGCGTGTAGGGCTCACGCACGATGCTGCGCGGCCAGTTGGCGAGATCGCGGTTGAGCGCGACCTGGCCGTCCGTCTGCAGCACGAAGATGTCTTTGAGCCGCGGCGTAATAGGGATTGGTCTTGCGGTCGTTGTCGCCGTAGGCGGTGGCGCCCATGTAGCGGCCTTCGCTCGACAGCCAGGTCCAGCCGCCCTGGGTCGAGGAGATCACCGCGTAATAGAGGCCGAGCGAGTCGAAGACGCTGTCGTTGCTATAGAGCCTGCGTCATGCGGCCGTCCTCGCACACATAAAGCGAGATCGAGCCGGCGTCGCCGAGCCCGTCGATCACCGCCAGCATGGTCGGCGCCGCTTAATCGTGCGAATGGCGAGGCGGCGAACGAGAACCAGGCGTGATTGTCGTGATGCGCGGTGCCGATCAGCAGCGGCGGCGTCGTCCATGCCGAGCTGCGCTGCCGATATGGCGCGCCGAGCGGATGCCGCTGTCGATGGCGCGCATGTTGAACAGGCCGGTCGGCTCGCCGGCTGAGCATGCGCAGGGTCTGCGGCGCTTCCTCCAGCGCGGCGCGGATCAAGGTGGCGCCGAGCGCGGCATGGTCCCAGCCGCTGAACCAGCCGTCGATCTGGCGGATGTCGAGGCCCATTGCCGCCATGTCGTCGCGCAGCGCGTCGATCGACAGGGTCGGGAACTTGTTGGTGTGCTTGACCGCGGAGAAGCGCTCTTCCTCGTTGTTGAACAGGAGGCGCGGGCCGTCGCGGGTCACTTCGACGAGCGCGATGCCGGTGTTATGGGCGCCGGAGGCCGAGACGCCGGCGAGATAAGCCGTCTCGCCGCGGGCGATCTTGTCGCCGATGGCGGCAATGCGCGCGCGCGCGGCCGCGCTTCCGGCGCGCACGATGTTGCGGCTGCGGCAGGCGCGGTCGACGAAGCGCAGCGCGAGCCCGTAGCCAAGCGCGCCGAGCCATGGATGGCGTGGTCCGATCCGCACCTGAAGTGGCGCCCCCGAGCGGTGGTCAATTTGCGCCGGATTAATGGAGGAGCCGGGCGCCGAGGGCAACCGGCGACGCGCGAATCGCCTCAGAGGCTGCCGAGCCGGATGCCGGCGCGCAGGAACTTCTCCGGATCGACCGCCTTGCCGTCGACGCGGACTTCGTAATGCAGGTGCGGGCCGGTGGAGCGGCCGGTCGAGCCCATCAGGCCGACGACCTGGCCGCGATGCACCTGCTGGCCGGCCTTGACCAGGATCTTGGAGAGATGGCCGAAGCGGGTGACGATGCCGTGGCCGTTGTCGATCTCGACCAGGTTGCCGTAGCCGCCGTCCCAGCCGGCGCGTTCGACCTTGCCGTCGGCGGTGGCATGCACCGTGCTTGCCGATCTCGCCGCGCAGGTCGAGGCCGGGATGAAACGCCGGCGTGCCGAGGAACGGATCGCGGCGCGCGCCGAAGGGGGAGGTGACGTCGAGGTGGCCGCCGCAGCGGCTTGCGCACCGGCACCGTGCGCAGCGTGTGCCGTGTACTGCGCGATCTTCGCGCGCGCGAGGCTGACGCGATAGAGCTTCTTGTCGAAGGCGCTGGCGTCCCGCGTGCGGCGGCTTGAGCGGAATGAACGGGCCGCCTTCCGCCGGCGGGCGGCCCGGCTTGACGCCGAGGTCGCTGAGCACGCTGTGCATGCGGCGGGCCCTGCTGTCGAAACGCTGCTCCATGCCGTCGAGCAGCGCGCGTCTGCTCGCTGCGCGACGCGGTCGAGCGAATGCGACACGCGCGCCAGCTTGCCGCCGAGCCCGGCGCTGCGTTTTCGGCCGACTCGACGATAGAGCGAGGGGCGCAGACGCCGGCGCGCTTGAGCCGCGCGTCCTTGTCGCGCTTGCCGCGCGGCATCGAGCCGGTGGTGAGGCCGTCGTCGGCGAGCGCGCTGGTGCGCCGCTCCAGCAGTTGTCTGCCGCTTGAGCAGGGCATCGAGCCGGCGCTCGAACTGCTCCTGGTCGAGCAGTTGCCGGCTGGTGATGCGGTCGACCTCGCCGCGCAATGCGGCGATGCGGTCCTCGTAGGCGATCTGCATGCGCGCGTGGCGGCTGATCAGGCCGCTCAGCACGTCCTGGCGAAACGCGAAATAGGTGCCGGTGCCGATCGACCACACCGCCATGATGACCAACGTGCCGACCACGATCCAGAACGCCACCGGGCCGATGCGCACCTGGCGGCCGCCGTGCACCAGCGTGTAGTCGCCGACGGCGGCATGGGCGCGGCTGACGTGCTGGGAGACGGCGGCGGCCGAATGCGCGCGGTGCCGGCCATGGCGCGCCGCGTGGTCAGCGCTGCGGTCCTGCGAATGAGAATGAGACGAATGCGACATCGACACCCCGATACCGGCCGAAAACGAGGGGGCCGGCCGGCAAAACACTCCGGGTCGATATCAATCCGATATGGTTAATAAAGCGGTAAGCGCGGCCGTTAGCGTGCCATTTCACGCGCCGGGACGGTGGATGACCACATGCGGCAAATGGACCGGAGCGTCCATCGGCCGGCCCCGTGCCCGGATCGCTGGCGCGGCCGTCTGCGGCCGGCGTCAGCGCGCGAGCGCGCGGGCGGCTTCCAGCACCTCCTCGGCGTGGCCGGCGACCTTGACCTTGGGCCAGATGCGCGCGATGCGGCCGTCGCCGTCGATCAGGAAGGTCTTGCGGAAAACGCCCATGAATTTGCGCCCGTACATCGATTTTTCGCCCCACGCGCCATAGGCTGTCAGCATCTTACCGGTCTCGTCGGAGGCTAGGCCGATCGTCAGCTCGTGCTTGGCCTTGAACTTGTCCTGGGCGGCCACCGGGTCGGCGGAAACTCCGAGAATGTCGGTCCCCGCTTTGGCGAAAGCGGCCTTCAGGCCCGAAAACGCGATCGCTTCCTGGGTGCAACCGGGCGTGTTCGCCTTCGGATAGAAATAGAGGACGAGATTGCGGCCTTTGAAGTCCTTGAGCGAAACACGGGTTCCGCCGTCGCGGGGCAGGGTGAAAGCCGGTGCCCTGTCACCCTCGGCAAGCTCGCGCGCCATATGCCTTCCTTTCGTCGCTTTCGACGCTTCAATGTCGCAAATGCCAGTTGCGTCGAGGCGGGCGCAACGGGCCTCACCAACAAGGCCGAGGGCCGCGCCAGCACCGGTCCGTCGGGCGGCCGCACAAACGCGCGTAACGCGTCGGACGAGGGGCGCCCCTAGGGCATGACGGGCAGCGATCATAGGACGGGTGGCGACCACAAGCGCAAGCCGCACCCGAAAAGGGGGCATCACCCGGCCGCGCATCATCCCCACCACGCGGCGCCGCGCCTGCCCGAGCGCGGGAAGAAGACGGCGGGCGGCCGCTTCGCCAAAGGCCTGTTCGCCAAAAGCCGGTTCGCGAAGCGTCTGGGACGGGCCGCGTCCGCCGTCGCCGCCACCCTGCGCGCCGGCAACGGCTGGGCCGGGCGGCAGGGCGCGCGCGCGGGCCGCGGCGCGCTGGCGGTCTTGCGCCGGCGCTGGGTGCACCGGCTCATCCTCGGCGCGACGGCTGCGGCCGTGCTGGTGGTGCTCGGCGCCGCCGGCCTGTGGTGGCGGCTGGCGCAGGGGCCGATCGAAGTCGACATGGCGACGCCGTGGCTGAAGGCGGCGATCGAGCAGAACTTCGGCCGCGGCCACACGGTCCAGGTCGGCGGCACCCAGATCGAGCGCGACGAAAAAGGGCGGCCGACCTTGCGGCTGCGCGACATCGTGGTGCGCGACGCCGACGGCACGGTGGTGGCGAGCGCGCCCAAGGCCGAGGTCGGCCTGTCCGGCGCCGCGCTGTTCGACGGGCAGTTGCGCGCCGAGAGCCTCAATCTGGTCGGCGCCAAGATGGCGGTGCGCATCGAGCGCGACGGCCAGGTCACCGTCTTCGCCGGCGCCGACAAGCGGCCGATCGCGACCGCGCCGCCGCATGTCGCGGGCGGCACGCCGCCGGTGCGCGCCATCGTGCCGCGCGGCAAGCTGCGCTCGGGCGTGCAGGAGGTGGCCGGCGTGCTGGCCTGGATCGACTCGGTCGGCACCTCCGGCCTCGACGGCCACGACCTGGAAGAACTCGGCCTGAAGAACGGCCAATTGACCGTCGACGATCAGCGCAACGGCAAGCATTGGACCTTCGACCACATCAACGCCAGCCTGCGGCGGCCGGCCCAGGGCGGCGTGATCTTTCAATTGGCGTCCGACGACAAGAAGCGGCCCTGGATGATCAGCGCGGCGATGCGTCCGCTCGACGGCGGCGTGCGCGCGGTCGGGATCGAGGCGCGCCAGGTTTCCATGCGCGACATCATGCTGGCGCTGCGCGTTGAAGGACGGCCAGGTCACCGCCGATCTGCCGGTGTCGGCCTCGATCCGCGCCGACATCGCCGCCGACGGCACGCCGCAGCAGGTGCAGGGCGAGGTGGTCGCGGGCGCCGGCACCGTCATCGATCATGACGGACCCGATCTCATCAATATCGCCGTCGAGCGCGCCGATGTCCGCTTCCGGTGGAACGTGCACCAGCGCACACTGGTCGATGCCGTTCCAGGTGCAGGCGGGCGGCAACCAGTTCACGCTGCGCGCCGTGGTGAACGCGCCCCACGACGACAGCGGCGTGTGGGACTTTGCCATCACCGCGCGGCAGTCCGGTGATCGAGCCGGTCATTCTGGCGCCGGTCGCGGCCGGCGACAAGGAGGGCTTCGCCCTCAACCGGGTGAACGTGCGCGGGCGCATCGACACCAAGAACCACCGCATCGAACTCGACCAGGGCGACGTCAGCCGCAGCGATCCGCGGCCGCTGTACAACGTCGGCGTCGCGGTCACCGGCAGCTTCGACTATTCGACGTCCGAGCCGCACCTCGCCTTCGGGGTCGCCGGCACCCGCATGCCGATGTCGGTGATGAAGCGGCTGTGGCCGGTCTTCATCGCGCATCCGGTGCGCCAGTGGGTCGAACAGCACATCGGCGACGGCATCGTCGAGCGCCTGGTGATCGCCGGCAACGCGCCGATGGCGGACTTCAAGACCGGCGGGCCGCCGACGCCCGACGACGGCCTCTCCGTCGACCTGGAGACCAGCGCCACGACGTTGCGGCCGATCGCCGACCTGCCGCCGATCGAGGACGCCGACCTGACGGTGCACATCACCGGCAGCACGGCCACCATCCATCTCGGCCGCGGCGTGGTGAACGTGGCGCCCGGGCCGCAGCCTCAACATCGCCGACGGCGTGTTCTCGGTGCCCGACACGCATCCCAAGCCCGCGCCCGCGATAGCCACGTTCCGCATCGACGGCAGCGTGCCGGTCGGCGGCCATGCTGCTGCAGAACAAGGTGCTGAGCCACAACGTCGACTTCAAGCTCGATCCCGGCACCAGCCGCGGCACCGTCGCCGCCAACGTCACGGTCAACATGGTGCTGGCCAATCCGCAGCCCAAGAACGCCATGCACTATGGCGTCAGCGCCGTGCTGTCGAGCTTCGGGGCCGACAAGGTGCTGCATGGGCAAGAAGCTCGAAGCGCCTCGTCGCTGCAGGTGAAGGCGTCGAGCGGCGGCGCCTATCAGATCAAGGGCAACGTCAAGATCAACGGTCTGCCGGCGGCATCGACCTCGAGAAGAAGCCCGGCGCCGCGGCTGCCGACATCGAACTGACGGCCAAGCTCGACCGTGCCGCGCGCCGCAAGCTCGGCCTCGACGTCGGCGACGCCCTGCGCGGCACCGTTCCGGTCAAGCTCACCGGCAAGCTCGACCCGGGCGCGCAGCAACAAGGACACCGCATTCGATCTCGACGCCGATCTCACGCAAGCCAAGATCGACGGTCTGTTGCCCGGCTGGGTGAAGCCGTCCGGCGCCCCGGCGCATGTCACGGCCAAGATGATCGAGAACGCGAACGGCAAGCGCTTCGACAATCTCGCGATCGCCGGTTCCGGCGTCAACGTGAAGGGCGAGCTCGATCTCGACAAGAACGGCCGAGCTGGCGTCGGCGGATTTTCCGGTGTTCAGCGTGTCGGAGGGCGACAAGGCCGCGCTCAAGGTCGCGCGCGAGGGCAACGGCGTGCTGCACGTGACCATGCGCGGCGACGTCTATGACGGCCGCGCCTTCGTCAAGCGGTCGCTGCTGGCCGGCGCGCCGGCCAAAAGAGGCCGCCGCGATGCATCCCCCGACGTCGATCTCGACGTCAAGATCGGCACCGTGGTCGGCCACAACGGCGAGACGCTGCGCGGGCTCGACCTCAAGCTGGCGCGCCGTAACGGCGACATCCGCAACTTCGTGCTGCACGCCAAGATCGGGCGCGACGCGACGCTGCTCGGCGACCTGCGCATGCGCGCGCGCGACCACCACCGCGTCATCTACATCGAGAGCGGCGACGCCGGCGCGCTGTTCCGCTTCGCCGACATGTACTCGCGCGTCTACGGCGGCAAGATGTGGGTGGCGTTCGATCCGCCGCGCCCCGACGACGCGCCGCAGATCGGCTTCCTGTCGATCCGCGACTTCACGGTGCGCGGCGAACCGGGGCTCGACAGCATCGTCGCGGGCGCCCCCGGGCAGAACCGCAAAGGGGTGCCGTTTTCCGAACTGCACGCCCAGTTCACCCGCTACGCCGGCAAGATGGCGGTGCGCGACGGCGTCGTGCGCGGGCCGCTGGTCGGCGCGACCATTTCGGGGCGGATCAACTACCGCAACGACATCGTGCACCTGCGCGGCACGTTCGTGCCGTTCTACGGCCTCAACAACATGTTCGGCCAGATCCCGATCGTCGGCCTGGTGCTCGGTGGCGGCAGCAACGAAGGGCTTGTCGGCATCACCTACGAGGCCGTCGGCCCGATCGCGTCGCCGCGCATCCTGGTCAATCCGGTGACCGCGATCGCGCCGGGGCTGCTGCGCAAGTTCATCCCGTCGCCCGGCGACTTCGACCCCGAGTTCCAGCCGCCGTCGCGGTGAGGCCGTCTTCGCGGCGGCGACGGGTCCGCGCGGCCTGTCACAGATATCGCTCGGCGACGTCGCTGGTGAATTCGGCCGTCGCCCCCTGCCAGATCACGCGGCCGTGCTCGAGCAGGTAGATGCGTTCGGCGTGGCGCAGCGCAAACGTCACGTTCTGCTCGCCGAGCAGCAGCGTGATGCGCGTTTCCTTGCGCAAGGTCTCCAGGGCGTCCGATATCTGCTTCAGCACGATCGGCGCCAGCCCCAGGGTCGGCTCGTCGAGGATGAACAGCCGCGGCCGCGTCATCAGCCCGCGCGCAATCGTCAGCATCTGTTGTTCGCCGCCCGAAAGCGTCCGCGCCAGCTGGCCGCCGCGTTCGCGCAGGACGGGGAACAGGTCGTAGAGCCAGGCTTCGGTTTCGGCGAATTTCGCGGGCGTCAGCCGCTGGCCGGCGATCTCCATGTTCTCGCGCACGCTCAGATCGCCGAACAGCTCGCGCGTCTCCGGGCACTGCACGATGCCGGCGCGCGCGATGGCGCCGGGGTCGCGCCCGTCGAGCCGCTCGCCGGCGAAGCGCACCGTGCCGCTGTGTGGCACCAGCCCCGAGACGGCATTGAACAAGGTGGTTTTTCCGGCGCCGTTGAGGCCGACGATCGCAACCGACTCGCCGTCGCGCACGGTGAGGCTGGCGCTGTCGAGCGCCCGCGCCTTGCCGTAGTGCACCGACAGGCCGTCGATCTCGAGCAGGGGCGCGCTGTCCTGCGCGGCGCCGACGCCGGCGGCGGTGCCCGCCTCGATGGCGCCGCCGAGATAGACCTCGCGCACGCGCGCGCTCGCCACCACCTCGTCAGGCCGGCCTTCGGCGATCTTGCGGCCGGCGTGCATGGCGAGGATGCGGTCGACCAGCGAGCTCACCCCTTTGACGTTGTGGTCGACCAGCAACACCGCGCGTCCCTCGGCCCGCAGGCCGGCAATCAGTGCGGAGAAATCGTGCATCTCGGCCGGCGTCAGCCCGGCGAACGGCTCGTCCACCAGAATGACGCGCGGATCGCGGGCGATCGCCTTGGCCAGCTCCAGCCGGCGCAAATCGGCGAAGGGCAGGGTATCCGGCAGCCGGTCCATGACCGCGCCGAGGCCGAGCCGCTCGGCGATCTGCTCCGCTTGGCGGGTGACCCCCGGGTCATGCAGGATCTGCCACAGCGAATCCGGCAGGAGCGCGAGCCGGATATGGTCGAGCACGCTCTGCCGATGCAGCGGACGCGAATGCTGGAACGCGATCGAGACGCCGCGGCGCGCGATGCGATGCGCCGGCAGCCCGGCCAGTTCCGTGCCTTCGAGACGGATCGAGCCCGATGTCGGCGCGTGGATGCCCATGATCAGTGACAGGGTCGTCGACTTGCCGGACCCGTTGGGGCCGATCAGGCCGAGGATTTCGCCGCGCTCGAGGCGGAAATTGAGGCTGTCGACCGCGACCAGCCCGCCGAACCGCTTGGTCAGCCCTTCGACTTCGAGCACGCTCATGACCGCGCTTTCGTATGCAGTAGCCAACCCAGGAAACCGTCCGGAAAGAACATCAGCACGGCGAGCGCCACCACGGCGACCAGGAAGTTGCTGAGTTCGCCGACCGGCCGCAGATACTCCGACGCCGCGATCAGAAACACGGCGCCGAGCGCCCCGCCGAGAATGGTGCGGCGGCCGCCGAGCACGGCGGCGATGATGATCTGCACGCCGATGCCGAGATCGACGACCGAGCCGACCGAAACGGTGCCGAGATAGAACACGAACAGCGCGCCGGCGAGCCCGGAGAAGAAGGCGCTGACGACGAAGGCAACCAGCTTGTGCTTGGTGACGTTGAAACCGAGCGCCCGCGCCTCGATCGGATCCTGGCCGGTGGCCTGCAGGATCAGCCCCATCGGCGAGCGCGCCAGCGCGGTCAGGATGACGCCGCTCACCGCCATGAAGCCGAGCGCGTAGTTGTAATTGACGGCCGGATCGATGGCGAGCACGCTCGGCACGGTCATGCCGATCTCGCCGCCGGTATAGGCCGCGAACACCACGATCAGTTTCTGCAGCAGCAGCACCGCGACGAGGGTGATGAGGCCGAAATACGGTCCGCGCAGGCGCAGCGCCGGCAGCGCCAGCAGCAAGCCGGCGATCACCGCCGCGATCGCGCCGGCGAAAGTCGCCGGCCAGACCGAGAGCCCGACGTAGCTGTTCAACATGCCGGCGGCGTAGGCGCCGACGCCGATGAGGAAGGTGGGGCCGAAATTGACCTCGCCGGCATAGCCGAACAGCAGGTCCCAGCTCATGGCGAAGACGCCGAAATAATAGGCGATGGTGAGCACGCCGAGCACGTAGCCCGAGGCCCAGGCCGGGACCGTCGCCATCACCGCGAGCGCGATCAGCGCGATCCAGGGGAGGCGCGAGCGCAGGATGCCGCGGCCGTGCGTGAGGGCGCCGCTTGTCGTGAGGCTTGCCATGGCTCAGCGCCGCCCGAGCAGGCCTTGCGGCCTGAGATAAAGAACCAGCACCAGGAGCGCGAGCGCCGGCATCTCGCGGATCGCGGGCGTCACCAGATAGGCGGTCGCGGTCTCGAAATAGCCGATGATGTAGGCCGCGATCAGCGAACCGGGCACGCTGCCGAGACCGCCGAACACCACGATGGAAAAGGCGCTGGCCGTGAGGTCGCCGATGTTGTTCGAGCTGGCGCCGATGAAGGTCGCGAGCAGCACGCCGGCGATGCCGGCGAGCAGGCCGTAGAGGCCCCAGACGATCATGTGGATGCGCGGCAGGTTGAAGCCGAGCAGCGCGAGCCCGCGCGGATTGATCGCCGCCGCCAGGACCGATTTGCCGAGCTTGGTGTGATTGACGAACAGCCACAAGAGGCCGATGACGAGCCAGCAGACGACGCCGATGAGAAGCTCGTTCGCCGGCGTGCGCACGCCGAGGAACGTGGTCACGCCCGGGATCAGCGGCCGCACCGTGATCGGGTTGGAGGTGAACAGATAGGCGATGCCTTGCTGGATGATGATCGCCCACAGCAGCGTGGCGGTCAGGATAAAGATTTCCTTTTCCTCTTCCGCGATCTTGCGCGACAGCTTGATCGGCCGCACCACCACGTAATAGGTGGCGTAGGCGGCGGCGACGCCGGCGGCGACGCCGGCCAGCGCCCCCCAATAGGTGCCGAAGGCGAGCGCCGCCCACCAGGCGATCATGGCGGCGGTGACCATGATGCCGCCATGCGCCAGATTGAGTACGCCGGAAACGCCGAAGATGATGGTGAAGCCGATGGCGCCCAGGCCGTAGAGGGCGCTGATGACGAAACCGTCGACCAGAATCTGCATCGTGAGCATGAGCCGTCGCTCCGGGTTGCATCGGCTTGGGGCCGAACGGGCGGGCGCCGGAGGCCCGGCGCCCGCCTGTTTCGAACCCGTCCGTCGATGGTATGAGCGGCTACTTGCTCGCCGACTTGTGGTGGATCCAGGACGGGAAGATGATCTTCGCCTTCGCCACCGAGCCCGGCCAGACCGCCACCTGGTCGCCGTGCTGCCATTGCAGCGCGACGCCGGTGATGTACTTCTTGCCGTACTTCAGGCCGTGCGCGTACTTGTTGCTCTTGCCGTAGAACTGCACGCGGCCGATGGTGCCGACGTAATCGGTCTTCTCCAATTGCGCGACCACCTTGCCGGCGTCGGTCGACTTCGCCCGCTCGATCGCGGCCTTCAGGAAGTAGAAGGCGTCGTCGGTCGTGTAGGCGTTGTAGGCCGGGGTGGTGTTGAAGCGCTTGGTATAGGCCTCGGTGAAGGGAACGGTCTTGGCGGTGAGCGCGGCGCCCTTGACCGCCGCCGAGGTGGTGACGATGCCTTCGGTGGCGCCGTTGGTGCGCTTCCAGAAGGTGCTGGCGCCCGCCTGCGCGCTGACGCCGGCCATCAGGATCGGCACCTGCTGGTCGTGCCACTGCACGGTCGGCTTCAGGCCGACATGCGCGATGCCGGTGATGATCACGTCGGGCTTGGCCGCCTCGATCTTGTTGAAGATCGGGGTGAAGTCGGTGGTGTCGGGCGAGAAGCGGACATGGCCGACCACCTTGAGCCCCGACTTCGGCAGGCAATTCATGTATTCGTCGTCGAGCGGCTTGGTCCAGGCCGCGTCCTCGCTCATCACGTAGGCGGTCTTGTAGCCGAAGGGCTTCACCAGCAGCTCGTTGGAGGAATCGCACACGGCGTCCGCCAGGAAGGCCGAGTTAAGCCAGTCGTGGAAGGTGTATTTGTAGGCGCTGTAGTGGTCGTGCACGTTCTTGGTGATGGCGGTGCTGGCGGCGCCCGTCACGATGAACGGCGTCTTCAGGCGGCCCGACCACGGCTCCATCGCCAGCGCGATCTCGCTGATCCAACTGCCGATCATCGCCACCACGTGATCCTGGTTGACCGCGCGCTGGAAGGCGCGCACGCCTTCGGTCGCCGAAGCGTGGTTGTCGTATTTGAACAGCTTGATCTTGCGGCCCATGATGCCGCCGTGCGCGTTGATGTCGTCGACCGCCATCTGCGCGCCGTTGATGATCGAGGCGCCGTCGATGGCCGAGAACGGCGCGATCACGCCGACATTGATCGGGCCTTTGCTCGACGCGGCATGGGCGGGCGCGCCGGCGAGCGCAAGTCCGCCGAACGCAAGGGCCGTCGCCCCTGCAAAACCGACAAGGGTACTGATAGATCGTCGGGTCGAAGACATTGGGCATCCTCCCGGGGTTTATTATCCCGCCGGCGTGCGGAGGGGCCGAACGCGACCACCACCCATTGTCTACCCCCCGATAGACGACCCGGTACCCACGCCGCCGGCAGTATGATGCTGCTCGCGGCGGTTGCTCTTGTCAACGGAGGCTCGCCTTTGGCGCAATGCAGCATGGCGCGCGCGGCGCGGCCGTGCCGGCATGCGGGATGGTGTGGGGGTTGGGTGTTGAGCGCCCATCCGGGCAATGCAGCGCGCGCTATACCGGCAGGCCCAGAACGGCCTCGAAGCGGGCGCGATAGGCCGGCCATGCCTGAGGGTTGATCAGCCGCGGCGGCCGACCGCCCTTGAGCAGGCCGACGACTTGTTCGGCCGCCTGTGCCGCCATGTTACGGCGCGCTTCCACCGTCACGCCGGCGGTATGGTAGGTCGCGATTACGTTATCGAGCGTGAGGAGGGGATGCCGCAGCGGCGGCGGCTCCTGATCCCAGACGTCGACGCCGGCGCCGCTCAAATGGCCGGACTTGAGCGCCGCGAACAGCGCGGCCTCGTCGACGATGCCGCCGCGCGCCGTGGTCACGAGCGTGGCGCCGTTTTTCATGCGGTCCATCGCGCCCGCGTCGATCATGCCCAGCGTCTCGGCGGTGCGCGGACAATGGATGGAGACGAAATCCGATTGGCCGAGCAGCGTGTCGAACGTCACCGGCCGCGCGCCGCGGCGAACGATGTCCTCCGCGGCGACGTAGGGATCGTAGGCCAGCACGGTCATGCCGAAAGCATTCGCCAAGTGGGCGACGCGCGTGCCGATATGACCGATGCCGACGATGCCGAGGACCTTGCCGGATATGTCGCGCCCCATCAGGTCTTCGCGCGAATACCCGCGATCGCGCCGCAGACGGCGGTCGGATTCCGCGATGCGCTTGGAGAGCGACAGCATCATGCCAAGCGCATGCTCCGCGACCGCCCCCGCGTTCATGCCGGCCTGGTTGACCACGACGATGCCCGCCTCGGTGCAGGCGTCGACGTCGACGGTGTCATAGCCCGCGCCGCTGGTCGACACGCACAGGAGCTTGGGGCAGCGCGCGATCATATCGGCGGTCGCGAACCATTGCCGCGGCAGTTCGTCCTTGGCGGACGAAATCAGATAGACGTGCGCGTCGGCGAGTTGCGGCCATGTCCGATCTTCGCTCGCCGCGCGGGCGCAGGTCCGCAGCTCGATGTCGCCCGCGCGCGAGAAGCGTTCCGCCATGGCCGGGTCGTAGGGAAAGTCGAACCGGACGACGATCTTTGGATTTGCGGCCATGTTATTCCGGGAAAATTGCCGGCCAGGGGGCCGGGTCGCGTCGGACGCCAGAGCGTCCTTACACCGGCTTCAACAGTACGTGCCGCTTCTTGCCGAGCGAGAGCTTGATCACGCCGTCCGGCGTGAGGTTACTGGCGGTGAGCTGCATCTTGTCGTCGGTGACGGCTGGTATCGTTGACCTTCAGCGCGCCGCCCTTGATCTGCCGCCGCGCGTCGCCGTTCGAGGTGACGAGCTTGGCCTTCTCGGACAAACGCCTGCAGCACGCCGAGCCCGGCGTCGAGGTCCGCGCGGGCGATTTCGATGGTCGGCAGGTTCTGCGGCAAGGCGCCTTCCTCGAAGGTGCGGCGCGCGGTCTCGGCGGCCTGTTCGGCCGCCTCGCGCCCATGCACCATGGCGGTCGCTTCGGTCGCCAGCACCTTCTTGGCCTCGTTGATCTCCTGATCCTTCAAGGCCGACAGCTTGGCGATCTCGGCAAGCGGCAGCGTCGTGAACAGCTTGAGGAAGCGGGTGACGTCGCCGTCCTCGGTGTTGCGCCAGTACTGCCAGTAGTCGTAAGGGCTGACGAGATCGGCATTGAGCCACACCGCGCCGGCGGCGGTCTTGCCCATCTTGGCGCCCGACGCGGTGGTGACCAGCGGCGAGGTCAGCGCGAACAGTTGCGCGTTATTGATGCGGCGGCCGAGATCGATGCCGGAAACGATGTTGCCCCACTGGTCGGAGCCGCCCATCTGCAAAATACAGCCGGTGCGCTTGTTGAGCTCGACGAAGTCGTAGGCCTGCAAGATCATGTAGTTGAATTCGAGGAACGACAGTTCCTGCTGGCGGTCGAGCCTGAGCTTCACCGAGTCGAACGACAGCATGCGGTTGACGGAGAAATGCCGGCCGACGTCGCGCAGGAAGTCGATATAATTGAGCGTATTCAGCCAGTCGGCGTTGTTGGCCATGATGGCCGAGCCGCCTTGCTCCTCGAATTTGAGGAACTTGGCGAAGATGGCGCGGATGCTCTTGAGGTTCTCGCCGATCTGCGCGTCGGTGAGGATGCGCCGGCTTTCGTCCTTGCCGCTCGGGTCGCCGACGCGGGTGGTGCCGCCGCCCATCAGCGCGATCGGCCGGTGGCCGGTCTGCTGCATCCAATAGAGCATCATGATCGGCAGCAGCGAGCCGACGTGCAGCGAGGCCGCGGTGCAGTCGAAGCCGATATAGGCGGTGATGGCGCCGGCGGCGGCGCGCGCGTCCAGGTCCTCCGGTTCGGAGATCTGGTGGATGAAGCCGCGCTCGGCGAGAATGTTAAGAAATTCGGATTTATAGGCACTCATCGGGGGTCGCTCGTCGTCCGCGGCTTGGTCGCCCTCAAGGGCGCCGGTGGTGTAACAGGTCCGGGCCGGGATTCAACCGACCGGGCGGTAAGGCGGTAACGGGGCTAGGGCAGGGTAGGACGGATGCGGGCCATCGGGTTGATGAGCGGAACCTCGCTCGACGGGGTCGACGTGGCGCTGCTGACGACCGACGGCGAGGCCGTTTCGGGCTTCGGGCCGACCGGCTACCGGCCCTACGCGGAGGCCGAGCGCGATCTCTTGCGGCGGGCGCTCGAGCAGGGCGCGGGGCTTGCCGACCGCAGCGCGCGGCCGGGCGTGCTGGCGGAGGCCGAGGCTTTCGTCACCCGCGCGCAGGCCGAGACGGTCGAAGCCTTCCTGGAACGGGAGCGCATCGACCGGGCGAGCATCGACGTCGTCGGGTTCCACGGCCAGACCGTGCTGCACAAGCCGGCCGAGCGGCTCACCGTGCAGATCGGCGATGGCCAGGCGCTGGCGGACCGGCTTGGGCTGCCGGTCGTTTACGATTTCCGTGCGGCGGACGTTGCAGCGGGCGGGCAGGGGGCGCCGCTGGTGCCGGTCTATCACCAGGCGCTGGCGCGCACCCTTGACCGGCCGCACCCCATCGCCGTGCTCAATGTCGGCGGCGTCGCCAACGTCACCTTCGTCGACGGCGGCGATCCGGTCGCCGGCGACACCGGCCCGGGCAATGCCCTGATCGACGATTTCATGCGCGCGCGGACCGGCAGTCCGCTCGACCGCGACGGCGACCAGGCGGCCAAGGGCCGCGTGCACGAGGATGTCGTGGCGCGCGTGCTGGCGGATCCGTTCTTCGCGCGGCCGTGCCCGAAATCGCTCGACCGCAACGCCTTCGCCTATGCCAACCTGGATTTGCCGGCGCTTTCGGTGGCGGACGGCGCCGCCACTCTGTCGGCGCTGACGGCGGCGTCGGTGGCGCGTATCCTGCCGCACATGCCGGCGATGCCCGGGACGTGGGTGATATCGGGCGGTGGCGCCCATAATCCCACCCTGATGCGCATGCTGGCCGCGCGGCTCGCCCCGGCGACGGTCGAGACAGCCGACGCCGCCGGCTGGTCGGCGGATGCCATGGAGGCGCAGGCCTTCGCCTATCTCGCGGTGCGGTGCTTGCGCGGGCTGCCCCTGACCTTTCCCAAAACCACCGGCGTGCCGGAACCTATGCGGGGTGGCGTGCTGGCGAAACCGGTGCGCAATTGACCGGAACGCGGCTCTGGTGCACGTTCTGCCCGCGAACGTCAGGGCGACCGTCGCCAGTACACAAAGACAATAAAACAATTCATGGATATCAATGAGATAGCGCAGGTGCTTGAAGCTCGATTTGAGGGTGAGGGCGGTCTCCAAATCGACCGCCTTATGCATCCCGCTCAAGCGAATCGCAGCTCCGATCTGGCGCTGGCCATGAACAAGGACGCGGTCGCGGCGCTTGCGCACGGCAAGGCGCAAGCGGCGGTGGTGGCGGCCAAGAACCCCGCGCCCATCGGCGCCTTCAAGGCGCTGATCACGGTCGACGATCCGCGGCTGGCGCTCGCGCGGCTGACCGCGCTGTTCGATCCCGGCCCGGCGCACGACCCCGGCATCCATCCGACCGCGATGATCGCGCCCGACGCCGCGCTCGGCGAGGGCGTCAGCATCGGCGCCTACGCGGTGGTGGGCGCGCGCAGTTCTATCGGCGCCGGCACCGTCATCCTGCCGCAAGTCAGCGTCGGCGCCGACGTTTCCGTCGGCGCGCGGTGCCTGTTCCATTCCGGCGTGCGCATCGGCGACCGGGTGCGGGTCGGCGATGGGGTCATCATCCACGCCAACGCGGTGATCGGCGCCGACGGCTTCAGCTACGCG
The DNA here is from genome assembly GCA_963829755.1 of uncultured Pseudomonadota bacterium. GTDB lineage: Bacteria > Pseudomonadota > Alphaproteobacteria > Rhizobiales > Xanthobacteraceae > Pseudolabrys. The sequence goes on from CAWHJV010000016.1 coordinate 853,103, forward strand.
CCGGATCTGGCGTCCCCGACCGGCTTCGTTCCCGGCATGGTGGTGACGCGGGTGCATTCGCTGGGCACGGTCGAACTCGGCGACGCGGTGGAGATCGGCGCCTGCACCACCATCGACCGTTCGACCATCGAAACCACGCGCATCGGGCGCGCGACCAAAATCGACAATCATGTCCACATCGGCCACAATGTGACCATCGGGGAAAGCTGCATGATCTGCGGCATGGTCGGCATCTCCGGCAGCGTCCGCATCGGCGACCGCGTGCGGCTCGGGGGCGGCGTCGGCATTGCCGATCATGTTACGATCGGGGATCAGGCGGTGGTCGCCGCCGGCTCGGGGGTCGCCAGCAACATAGCGGCGGGTACCCTGGTGTCCGGTTTTCCGGCGCAGCCGCACCAGCGCACGGCGGAACAGTTCTACTATGCCTCCCGGCAGAAGCGGCTGCATGGAAAGGTCGACGAGATCGGCGCGCGGCTCGATGTGGTGGAACGGTCAGTCAATAGTGGGGATCAGAACGCGATGACCGATGTTGCCAAGGACGTGATTGAGATTATCGCCAAGAAGAAACGGGTCGATAAGCCGACGGTGGAGGCGACCGACCGGCTCGAGGACTTGGGGCTGGAGTCGCTCGACGCCGTCGAGATGATCTTCGATCTGGAAGAGAAGTTCGACATCTCGATCCCCTACAACGCCAACACCAACAACCCGCGCACCGAGTTCGATACCGTCGGCGACGTCGTCAAGGCGATCGAAAAGCTGGTGGCCGAAAAGAAATCGTGACCGACGTGAATCGTGTTGTCGTTACCGGCCTCGGGGCCGTCACGCCGCTGGGCCTCACCAATGATTCCTATTGGGCCGGTCTGAAAGAGGGCGTCAGCGGCATCGGGCCGATCGAGACGATCGCGGACGGGGCGCAACTCAGCCAAAAGGCGGCGGCCGAGATCAAGGGTTTCGATCCGCTCCAGCATTTCGAGGAGCGCGCGCTGTCCACCCTCGACCGCGTCTCGCAGATCGCCGTTGTGGCCGCGCGCGAAGCGATCGCGCAGTCCGGGCTGAGCTTCGATACGGCGCTGTCCGAGCGCACCGCAGCCATCATCGGTACCGGCGCCGGCGGCCAGGCCACCGTCGACGAGAATTTCCGCCGCATCTATATCGAGAAGAAGACGCGCGTCTTCCCGCTGACGGTGCCGAAACTGATGGTGAACGCGCCGGCGAGTCAGGTGTCGATGCAATGCGGCCTGCGCGGGCCTGCCTTCGTGGTGGCGAGCGCCTGCGCATCGGCGACCCATGCCATCGGACTGGCGTTTCAGATGCTGCGCGCCGGCATCGTCGATTGTGCCGTCACCGGCGGCACCGAAGCCTGTATCACCTTCGGCTCAATGCGCGCCTGGGAAGCCATGCGCGTGATGGCGCCCGACACCTGCCGGCCGTTCTCGAAGGACCGCAAGGGGCTGGTGCTGGGCGAGGGCGCGGCCATGATGGTGCTGGAGCCGCTGGAGCGTGCGCGGGCGCGCGGCGCCGACATCCTGTGCGAGGTGGTCGGCTTCGGTATGACAGCCGATGCAGCCGATCTGACCGCCCCCGACCTCGGCGGCATGACCCGCGCGATGCAGCAGGCGCTCGACGACGGCAATCTCAAGCCCGAGGACATCCAATACGTCAACGCCCACGGCACCGGCACCGCTATCAACGACGAGACCGAGACCAAGGCTATCCGCCATATCTTCGGGGCGCACGCCGACAAGCTGGCGGTGTCCTCGACCAAGTCGATGGTCGGTCACGCGCTGGGCGCGGCCGGCGCGCTGGAGATGGTGGCGATGGTGATGGCGGTGCAGCGAAGACATCGTGCCGCCGACCATCAACTATACCGAGGCCGATCCGGCGTGCGATCTCGACGTGGTGCCGAACGAGGCCCGCGCGATGCCGGTCAACGCGGCGATGTCGAACTCATTCGCGTTCGGCGGGCTCAACGCCGTGCTGGCGGTGAAGAAGTTTTCGTAAGCGATCTGCGGCGCCCCTCAGGGGCGCGGCCGCGCCGCGCGGCGGGCAAGAAAGGCGCGGGTGATCTCGCCGGCGCGCCGGCCGCGCTCGATCGGCGGCAGATCGCATAGGCGCGGCAGGGCGCCTCAACGCCGATTGGGACGTCGGGCGGCACGGCGTCGAGGAAATCGTCGAGCGGCAGCGCGCCTTCGCCGGGATAGAGGCGGTCGAGGCGTGCTTCGTCGCGCAGGCCTTCGGGCGGCGTCGCTGGCGCATCGCAGAGATGGACATAGCCGACGACGGCGGAGTCCAGCTTGGGCAGCGCCCGCATGTCGGCGCCGGAGCGGCTCACATGCAGGGCATCGATCAGCAGCCGCAAGTTGGGGGCGGCAACTTGTTCTTTGATGCGTAAAGCCTGCGTGAGATTGCGGACCTGCGTGAACGGCATGAACTCGAATGCGATCTCAAGGCCGTGCACCTTCGCGATACCCGCTAGGCGGCCGAGGTTGTCAACGAGCCGGGCCTCGTCTGCGTCATTGCCGGCGACGAGCGCATGGTGAGCGCCCAACTCGGCACCGGTTGCCATGGCCGGCTCGAGCGCATCGGGATCGACGTCCGCGCCAAGCCAGATGGACTCGACAAGGCCAATCTTGATGCCGGTCGCCGCCATGCGCGTCTTGAGTGCACGCAGGACTTCCGGCTGCCCAATGACGGGGAATGCCTCCTTGGCAGCAAGCGGCGTGACGATGCGCAGACCCACGGCGTCGAAGGCGCCCGCCGCGGCCGCGTCGATCAGTTCGAGAGGTGTCGCGTCGATGACGGTGAGATGGTCGAGCGACAGGGGAGGCACGTCCAAGCCGCGCTTGGCTTACGCCGCGGCCGTCGGCTTGCGCTCGATCTTCAGGCGCTTGTCGAGATAGACGCCAATCTGGTCGAGCAGGGTGTCGACCTTGCCGTCGAAAAAGTGGTTGGCGCCGGGCACCACCTTCTGCTCGATGACGATGCCCTTCTGCGTCTTCAGCTTCTCGACCAACGTGGTGACGTCCTTGTGCGGCACCACCGCGTCCTTGTCGCCGTGGATGATGAGCCCCGACGAGGGGCAGGGCGCCAGGAACGAGAAGTCGTAGAGATTGGCCGGCGGGCAGATCGAGATGAAGCCCTCGATCTCCGGGCGGCGCATGAGAAGCTGCATGCCGATCCAGGAGCCGAACGAGAAGCCGGCGATCCAGCAGCTCTTGGCCTCCGGGTTGATGGTCTGCGCCCAGTCGAGGGCGGCCGCGGCATCCGAGAGTTCGCCGGTGCCGTGGTCGAACGAGCCCTGGCTGCGGCCGACGCCGCGGAAGTTGAAGCGTAGCGCCGAGAACCCGCGGTGCACGAAGGCGTAGTACATCTGATAAATGATCGGGTGGTTCATCGTCCCGCCGAACTGCGGGTGTGGGTGCAGGACGATGGCGATGGGTGCGTTTTTCTGTCGCGCCGGGTGGTAGCGGCCCTCGATACGTCCAGCGGGACCGGTGAAGATAACCTCAGGCATTCGATCGACCTCGAACCAGCGTGGCTCGCCGCGGACGGCGCGTCAGGGGTGGCGGCGCACTAGCCGGAAAACGGCAACTCGGCACCTTGTTTAGAATTGTTCTAATTATTTGTTTTCCGCTGTTCTCAAACGCGACACAGGCTATAAGTGGGCCCGCGTGGGTCCGGCTTCTAGCATGACCCTCGGGGCAAAAAGCAAGTTTTTTGCGGGGCCTAGGGCATCGGGTAGTTTGATACCGCTCCGATGTTATATTTGGGTGCCGCAACCACGTGCCGCCAAGCGCGATATTGAGTGCGGCTAAGTGCGATCAAGGCTGTGATGAGCGAACGGGCCTATTTCGACTGGAATGCGACCGCCCCCCTTCGGGAGGAGGCGAAAGCGGCCATGGTCGAGGCCTTGGGCCGGACCGGCAACGCTTCGTCGGTGCATGCCGAGGGCCGCGCCGCGCGAGCTCTGGTGGAGACCGCGCGCGCCGAGGTGGCCGCCCTGGTGGGGGCCGGCGCCAAGGATGTCATTTTCACGTCGGGGGCGACCGAGGCCAATATGCTGGCGCTGACCCCGGCGCTTGAGGTGGGTGCTGAAAAGGCCCCACGCGACCGGCTGTTCGTTTCGGCGGTGGAACACCCGTCGGTGCTGAGCGGCGGGCGATTTGCGCCCGAGCTGCTGACGGAACTCGCCGTCGACGCCACTGGGGTCGTCGATCTGGCGACGCTGGAACAGCTTTTGGCCGAGACCGAGCGCCCGCTGGTCTCGGTCATGCTCGCCAACAACGAGACCGGCGTGATCCATCCGATCGCGGACATCGCCGAGATCGTCCACCGGGCCAAGGGCCTGCTGCACGTGGACGCGGTGCAGGCGCCCGGCCGCATCGCCTGCGACATGGCGGAACTCGGCGCCGACCTCATGAGCCTGTCCGCCCACAAGCTTGGCGGGCCGCAGGGAGCGGGCGCGCTTATCCGGCAAAATGCGGGATTTGGCGATATTCACATCGCCGATCCGTTGATCAGGGGTGGCCGCCAGGAGCGTTCTCAGCGCGCCGGCACCGAGAACGTGGCGGGAATCGCCGGCTTCGGCGCCGCAGCGGCGGCGGCGCGCGCCGGGGCCCAGGCGGACGCACGCCGCATGGCGGCCTTGCGCGACCGGCTGGAAGCCGGCCTCAAGGCGGCGACCCCGGGCATCGTGATTTTCGGCGCCGATGCGCCGCGCCTGCCCAACACCACCCTGTTCGCGGCTCCCGGCCTGAAGGCGGAGACCGCCCTAATCGCCTTCGATCTCAATGGGATAGCGCTGTCGTCCGGTTCCGCCTGCTCGTCCGGCAAGGTGGCCGCCTCGCACGTGCTGGCCGCCATGGGCGTTGAACCGGATATGGCGCGCGGCGCGCTGCGCCTGAGCCTCGGCCCGGCCACCACCGAGGGGCATGTGGAACAGTTGCTGGCAACCTGGATTATGCTGGCAGGATCATTAGTTAAGGAGAAACGCGAGTTGGCCGCTTGAGGCGGCCTGGAGCGTTTCAAGGCGAAGTGGAAGCCGGTTCGCCGTCCGGAAACGCGAGGAGACAAAATGCTAAATCGGCACCGGATTGAAGCGCGGAGTTGACCGCGCGCAACGAGGGGCCAACAGAGATCAACCATTCAGGGAAGCTAAGCGACACGAAGCGCTGAGCCACCATAACCGACAAATCCAACCCGCGGTCCTTGCAACCGTGAGCGGAGGGAAAGATGCCGGCCGTACAAGAGACCGTCGAGCAGGTCAAAAGCATCGACGTTGACCAGTATAAGTATGGGTTCGAGACCAACATCGAATCCGAGAAGGCCGACAAAGGCCTCAGCGAAGATACTGTCCGCTATATCTCGGCCAAGAAGAACGAGCCCGAGTGGATGCTCGAGTGGCGGCTGGGCGCCTATAAGCGCTGGCTGACCATGCAGGAACCGAGCTGGGCACGCGTCAGCTATCCGAAGATCGACTACCAGGACATCTATTACTACTCCGCGCCGAAGCGCAAAGAGTTCGCGTCGCTCGACGAGGTCGATCCGGAAATCCTCAAGACCTACGAGAAGCTCGGTATTCCGCTCAAAGAGCAGGAGATCCTCGCCGGGGTGCGTAAGCAGGGCGAGCCGAGCGAGCTCGACGACGAGACGACCGGCGGTGAATATCGTTCGTCTGGCCGGGTCGCGGTCGACGCCGTGTTCGATTCCGTGTCGGTCGCCACCACCTTCAAGGAGGAGCTGAAGAAGGCTGGCGTCATCTTCATGCCGATTTCTGAAGCCATTCGAGAGCATCCCGAGCTGGTGAAGAAATATCTCGGCTCCGTGGTGCCGACCTCCGACAACTTCTTCGCCACGCTCAACTCGGCGGTGTTCTCCGACGGCTCGTTCGTCTACGTGCCGGAGGGCGTGCGCTGCCCGATGGAGCTCTCCACCTATTTCCGCATCAACGAAGCCAACACCGGCCAGTTCGAGCGTACGCTGATCATCGCCGACAAGGGCGCCTACGTCAGCTATCTCGAAGGCTGCACCGCGCCCATGCGCGACGAAAACCAGCTGCACGCCGCGGTGGTCGAGCTCGTTGCGCTCGACGACGCCGAAATCAAGTATTCGACGGTGCAGAACTGGTACCCGGGCGACTCGGAAGGTCGCGGCGGCATCTACAACTTCGTCACCAAGCGCGGCGACTGCCGTGGTAAGAACTCGAAAATTTCCTGGACCCAGGTCGAGACCGGCTCCGCCATCACCTGGAAATACCCGAGCTGCATCCTGCGCGGCGATAATTCGCGCGGCGAGTTCTATTCGATCGCGATTTCGAACGGCCACCAGCAGGTCGACTCGGGCACCAAGATGATCCATCTCGGCAAGAACACCATCAGCCGGATCATCTCCAAGGGCATCTCGGCCGGCAAGTCGAACAACACCTATCGCGGGCTGGTGTCGGCGCATCGCAAGGCGACCAACGCGCGCAACTTCACCAACTGCGATTCGCTGCTGATCGGCCATCAGTGCGGCGCGCACACGGTGCCCTATATCGAGGCCAAGAATTCCTCGGCCGTGTTCGAGCACGAGGCCACCACCTCGAAGATCTCCGAGGACATGCTGTTCTATTGCCAGAGCCGGGGCATGTCGGCGGAGGAGGCCACCGCCTTGGTCGTCAACGGCTTCGTCAAGGACGTGCTGCAGCAGTTGCCGATGGAATTCGCGGTCGAGGCGCAGAAGCTGATCTCGATCTCGCTGGAAGGGTCGGTTGGATGATGAATTGCCCTCATTCTGAGGAGGCCGCGAAGCGGCCGTCTCGAAGGATGAGGGCGCGCGGACAACAGGCCTCGTCCTTCGAGATGCCGGCTGTGCCGGCTCCTCAGGACGAGGAGACAGGATGGATGATCGATGTCATTGCTTGAAATCAAGAACCTGCATGTCGAAATCGACGGCAAGAAGATTCTGAACGGCCTCGATCTCACGATCGAGAAGGGCCAGGTCGCGGCCATCATGGGCCCCAACGGCTCGGGCAAGTCGACGCTCGCCTACGTGTTGGCCGGCAAGCCGGACTACGAGGTCACCGAGGGCGACGTTCTGCTCGACGGCGAGAGCATCCTGGAGATGGCCCCGGACGAGCGCGCCGCCAAGGGCGTGTTCCTGGCGTTCCAGTATCCGATCGAGGTGCCGGGCGTCGCCACCATGACCTTCTTGCGCACCGCGCTCAACGCCCAGCGCAAGACGCGCGGCGAGGGCGAGGTTTCCACGCCGGAATTCATGAAGCTGGTGCGCGACACCGCCAAGCATCTCGGCATCAGCCAGGATATGCTGCGGCGCGCGGTCAATGTCGGATTCTCCGGCGGCGAGAAGAAGCGCCAGGAGATATTGCAGATGTCGATCCTGCAGCCGCGCATCGCGGTGCTCGACGAGACCGACTCCGGCCTCGACATAGACGCGCTCAAGGTCGTGGCCGACGGCGTCAACGCCTTGCGCTCGCCCGAGCGCTCGATGATCGTCATCACCCACTATCAACGTCTCTTGGACTACATCGTGCCCGACGTCGTGCACGTCATGGCCAAGGGCAAGGTGGTCAAGACCGGCGGCAAAGAGCTGGCGCTCGAGCTCGAGGCCAAGGGTTACGCCGAGTATGTCGGCGAGGAGGCCGCGTAAGCGATGGCTGACGTCACTCCCATGAAGACTCCCGCCGAGCAGGCGCTCAGCGCTGCTTACGAGGCCGCGCGCGGCACGCTGCCGGGCAAGGGCGGCATCACCGCGTTGCGCGAGGGCGCGTTCCGGCAGTTCGAGGAGCGCGGGCTGCCGCACCGGCGCGTGGAGGAATGGAAATACACCGACTTGCGCGCGCTGATGCGCGAGGCCAATCCGCTGGCCCCGGCGCCCGATGCCAAAGCGAAAGCGCGCGCCAAGGACGCCGGTAAGGCCCTCGATGGGCTCGACGCCCGTAAGCTGATGTTCGTCGACGGCGTGTTCGCGCCGGAGATGTCCGACCTCACGCCGGAGGATGGCCTCACGGTTGGCTCGCTGGCCGACGCGCTGGCCAAGGGCGGCAAGCTGGTCGCCGAACACGTCGGCCGGACGTTTGCCACCGACGATGCGGCGGTGGCGCTCAACACCGCGCTCATGGGCGACGGCGCCGTCATCGAGATCGCCAAGGGCGCCGCGCTCAAGCGGCCGATCCATCTCATCTTCGCCACCGGCACCGACAAGCCGAGCGCCGTCTTCATGCGCTCGCTGGTGGTGGTGGGCGAGGGCGCTCGCGCCACCATCATCGAGGACCACGACAGCGGTGACGCGCAGGTCAATACCGCCCTCGAGCTCAAGGTGGGCGACCAAGCGCACGTCGACTATTTCAAGGTGACGAAGGCGCGTGCACTGCATGTGGCGAGCCTCTTGGCCGAGATCGGCGCTAACGCCACCTTCAACACCTTCGGCTTTACCGCCGACTTGTCGCTGGTGCGCAACCAGAACTTCGTGCGCTTTGCCGGCGAGCGCAGCCACGGCGGCATCCGCGGCGTCAGCCTGGAGCGCGGCAAGGAACACGTCGACACCACGCTTCTGATCGAGCACGCGGCGGCCCATTGCAACAGCCGCGAGCAGTTCAAGGCCGTGCTCGACGATGAGAGCCACGGCGTGTTCCAGGGCAAGATCGTGGTTAAGCAGGGCGCGCAGAAGACCGACGCCAAGATGATGACGCGGGCGCTGCTGCTCACCGACGAGGCGGAGGCCGACGCCAAGCCAGAGCTGGAAATATTCGCCGACGACGTGGTCTGCGGCCATGGCGCCACCACCTCGGCGCCCGACAAGGGGCTCAAGTTCTACCTGATGTCGCGCGGCATCACCGAGCCGGAGGCCGAGGCTCTCCTGATCCAGGCCTTCATCGGCGAGGTGGTCGAGGAGATCGGCAACGAGACGATCCGCGAGGCGCTGATGAACGCGGCCATTGAATGGATGGGATCGCGGGGATGAGCGGGTGGGGCACCGCCCGCGCGTAAAGGAATGACAATGCACCCGGTAGCGACCAACGGTTCCCTCGACATCGCCCGCATCCGCGCGGATTTTCCCGCGCTGGCCATGCAGGTCTATGGCAAGCCGCTGGTCTATCTCGACAACGCGGCCTCCGCGCAGAAGCCGCAGGCCGTGCTGGAGCGCATCAACAAGGCCTATACCGAACAGTACGCCAACGTGCACCGTGGCCTGCATTACCTCGCCAACGAGGCGACCGAGGCCTATGAGGGCGCGCGCGAGACCGTGCAGAAGTTCCTCAATGCCGGGCGCAAGGAGGAGATCGTCTTCACGCGCAACGTCACCGAGGCCATCAACCTGGTCGCCTACACGTTCGGGCGCGAGCGCATCAAGGAAGGCGACGAGATCGTGCTCTCGATCATGGAGCACCATTCCAACATCGTGCCTTGGCATTTCCTGCGCGAGCGCCAGGGCGCGGTGCTCAAATGGGCGCCGGTCGACGAGGACGGAAACTTCCTGCTCGACGAGTTCGAGAAGCTGCTCGGCCCCCGCACCAAGATGGTCGCCATTACCCAAATGTCGAACGCGCTCGGCACCATCGTTCCGGTCAAGGAGGTGATCGAGCTCGCGCACGCGCGCGGCATCCCGGTGCTGGTCGACGGCGCGCAAGCGGCCGTGCATCTCGATATCGACGTGCGCGACCTCGATTGCGACTTCTACGCCTTCACCGGCCACAAGCTCTACGGACCGACCGGCATCGGCGTGCTCTACGGCAAATACGAGCATCTCGCAGCCATGCCGCCCTTCAACGGCGGCGGCGAGATGATCGAGGAAGTGTCCATGGACCGCGTCACCTACGGCGAGCCGCCCTACAGGTTCGAGGCCGGCACGCCGCCGATCGTGCAGGCGGTCGGGCTGGGGGCGGCCATCGACTACGTCAATGCCATCGGCAAGGCGCCGATCCGCGCGCACGAGGATGCGCTGGTCAAATACGCCCACGAGCGCCTCGGGGCGATCAACTCGCTGCGCATCATCGGCAACGCCAAGGACAAGGGGCCGGTGGTCTCCTTCGAGGTCAAGGGCGCGCACCCGCATGATGTCGCCACCATCATCGACCGTTCCGGCGTCGCCGTGCGCGCCGGTACCCATTGCGCGATGCCGCTGCTCGCGCGTTACGGCGTCACCGCCACCTGCCGGGCCTCGTTTGCCATGTACAACACCAAGGAGGAGGTGGACGCGCTCGCCACCTCGCTCGTCAAGGCGCAGGAATTCTTCGCATGACCGACAACACCCCTGTGACCGACCCGACCACGGAAAGCGCGGCGCCCGTCGAGGAGAAGCCGCGGGAGAACGCCGCCATCAGTGGCTCCTCCGCGCTGCCGGCCGACGAACTGGAACGGATGACCGACGAGATCATCGGCGCGCTCAAGACCGTGTACGACCCGGAAATCCCGGCCGACATCTACGAACTCGGCCTGATCTACAAGGTCGATATCGCCGACGACCGCACCGTCAGCGTCGACATGTCGCTCACCTCGCCGAACTGCCCGGCCGCCCAGGACCTGCCGATCATGGTCGAGAACGCCGTCGCCAGCGTGCCGGGGGTGAAGGAGAGCAAGGTCGAAGTCGTGTGGGATCCGCCATGGGATCCGAGCCGCATGTCGGACGAGGCCCGGCTGGTGCTGAATATGTGGTGAGGGGCTCATGCCGAAGCTCGATCGCGTGCTGGAGACCTGTCTCTATGTCGACGATCTCGATCGGGCCTCCCGGTTCTATGAGCAGGTGCTGCAATTGCCGCGCATCGGTGGGGACGAGACCCGGTTGCGCGCTTACGACGTCGGCGGGCAGAGCGTGCTGCTTCTGTTTCGCCGGGGCGAGACGCTGGAGACGGTTCGGCTGCCCGGTGGTACGATCCCGCCGCACGACGGACATGGCCCCGCGCATGTGGCGTTTGCCGTGGGGGTGGACGAACTGCCCGCCTGGGAAGGGCGGCTCGGGGAACGCGGGGTGGCCGTGGAAGCCGAGATGCGATGGCCGCGCGGCGGCCGCAGTATCTACGTGCGCGACCCCGATGGGCATCTGGTGGAGTTGGCCACACCCGGCCTCTGGACGATCTATTAGCGGGGGTGGTGTCGAGGGTTCACAGTGGTAGCTTTAGTTCTTATCTGAGGAAGACAACGACTGTCCGCCGGGCCTTTAACCCGGTTCGAGAGGAGCGCGGAATGACGACGGTACGACCCCGCCCGCAGGTGATGCGGCTCACCGAAGCCGCCGCCGATCGCATAAAGGCCGTGATGGCGCGCGCCGAGACGCCGGCCTTGGGCATCCGCGTCGGCGTCAAGAACGGCGGCTGCGCCGGCATGGAATACACCATGGAATACGCCGAGGCGGCCAACCCCACCGACGAGGTGGTGGAGGACAGGGGCGTCAAGATCCTGATCGACCCCAAGGCGGTGCTGTTCCTGCTCGGCACCGAGATGGACTTCAAGGCCGAAAAGCTCTCCGCCCAGTTCGTGTTCAACAACCCGAACCAGACGTCCGCCTGCGGCTGCGGCGAATCCGTGCAGCTCACGCCCGCCAAGCTCGACGCGGAGTAGGGGCGGCCGGCAAGGCTTTCGCTTTTGGCTCCTGGATTCCGGGCCCGTTCGCTTGCGCGCGCGTCCCCGAATGACGGTGGGCAGGGACCGCCCCTTGGACCCAGATTTCGTCGAGGAACTGTTCGCCGCCTTCGGCCCCGTCTCGGTGCGACGGTTGTTCGGCGGCCTCGGTCTCTATGCCGAGGGTGTGCTGATCGGCGCCGTGTTCCGCGATGAGATCTATCTCAAGGCCGACGCGGAGACGGCGGCGCGCTTCGACGCCGAAGGCTGCGGGACGTTCGAATACGCGACCAAGACCGGTACCCGCGCCATCGCCTCGTTCCGCAAGCTGCCCGAACGGCTCTACGACGATCCGGATGAGCTGGCCGACTGGGCGCGGCAAGCGTTCGGGGTCGCCCGGCGCAAAGGCGCAATCAAGCAAAAGAGCGCGGCCAAGCAAAAACCGGCGCGCAAGGCGCCGGCGACGAAACGTTCGGCAAGGGGTGGAAGGAAGTGGTGAGGCCGGCGGCGTCTACGCCACCTGCGGTTCAGCCGGCGCGCCGGTGACTTCCGGATCGGTCTCGCACAGCACGCGGTTGCGGCCGTTGCGCTTGGCGGTGTAGAGGCAGGTGTCGCTGCGCTCGATCAGAGTCTGCGCGGTGTCGCCCGCGCGTAGGGCGGCGACGCCGACCGAAATCGTCACGCGTCCCAGGTACTCGCCGGTAGAGCGCTTCATCAACTCCTTGGCCATCACCGCGCGGCGGATGTGGTCCGCCACCGTGATCGCCGAGCGCAGCATCGTGTTGGGCAGGATGACCGCGAATTCCTCCCCGCCGTAGCGGGCGGCGACGTCCTGGCCCTTGACGTTCTGCTTGACCGACATCGCCACCAGCCGCAGCACCTGGTCGCCGGTGAGGTGGCCGAAGCTGTCGTTGAACTTCTTGAAGTAGTCGATGTCGGTCATCAGCAGCGACATCGGCTCGTTCTTCTGGCGCGCGTCGGCGATGGCCGCAGCCAGCGAGGAGTCGAAGAGCTTGCGGTTGGAGAGCTGCGTCAGCGGATCGGTCAGGCTCTCGTTGCGCACCGCCTCCAGGTTCTCGTGCAGTTGGTCGATCTCCTGCTTGGACGCGTTCAGCCGCGCCTCCAGCTTCTGGTTTGACGCTTCCATTTCCTTGGCGGTCTGCACCAGGCTCTCGACAATGGCGCGCAGGCTTTCGCGGTCCTTGGAGTTGCCCAGCTTCTCGCTCATGTCGGCGAGGCTTTCGGTGTAGCTCGAGGCGGAGCCGGCGGCGGCGTCGATCATCGCCATCACCTGCTCGATTTCGCCCTTGACCAGGTTGCCGACATTGTCGATGCGCTCCGACAGCCGGGTCGGCGAGAGGAACATGCCGTAGAGTTCCTCGAGATCGGCCTCGGGCAGCGTGCCCTTTTCCTTCAGCGTCTCGTTGATCTTCTGATTCAGCGAAGGATGGTGGCCGCTCGCGTAGGCGTACCAGATCTCGTAATTACGGGGGGTCGCCGCCTGGCGCAGCGCCTTGATCTGCCCGAGAGCAATGTCCGCGAACGCCAAAGTGCGTTCGTGCTCGTCGGCCTGCACGTTCATCGGACCCCCCATCTGTCGGCAAGCAGCCGAAAACGGCCACGCGGCTAGGTGGCGGCACCGCGCTCCCGTTGCCGCAACCTATGCGAGGGAAATGAATTACCGGTAAATGAGGACCGCGAACGTGTCCGTAGGCCGGTGAATTATCGTTCCGGCCTGTCGGGTGCGTCTTGCCGGCCGCGTTGCAGCGGCGGTGGATGCGGTTGTACTGGTTGTACTCAGGCCTTGATCGGCACCGGCCGCAGCAGAAAAGCGGGCAGATGGCTGTGGTCTGCCTCCTCGGCCGCCGGCGACCGAACGGGACGTTGGCGCGGGCGGTCGCCGGCGCGCACCGGTTGCTGGTCCTCGCTCGCCGGCGCGCTCTGGGGGCCGGGCTGATGGCCGGCTTGGGAGCTGCCTTGCCGACGCGGCGACCGCCGTTCGGCGCTGCCGCGACCACGGCCGCGGCCGTTGCGCCGGCTGCTGCGCTCGCCGCCGCTCTCGGCGGTTACGGTGTTATCTTCCGCTTCGGCAGCCGGCGTGCCCATCCAGGGGATGGTCCGGCCGATCAGCTTCTCGATCGAGGCCACCGACTTCTTGTCCATAGGCGCAACGATGGAGATGGCGGTGCCGGCGCGCCCGGCGCGGCCCGTGCGGCCGACGCGGTGGACGTAGTCGTCGGAATGGTGCGGCACGTCGAAATTGAAGACGTGGCTCACTTCCGGAATGTCGAGCCCGCGGGCGGCGACGTCGGACGCGATCAAGAGCTTGGCGTCGCCCTTGCGGAAGCCTTCCAGCGCGGCCGTGCGCGCCGACTGGTCCATGTCGCCATGCAGCGCGACCGCGTTGAACTTGTGCCGCACCAGCGAGCGATGCAGCAGCGCCACCTCGCGCTTGCGGTTGCAGAAAATGATGGCGTTCTGCAGGTTCTCCGCGGACCGGATCAGGTTGCGCAGCACCTCGCGCTTCTCATGCGGTTCGCTGCTGCTTGCCACCAGCATCTGGTTGATGGTGGTTGCGGTGCTCGCCGGCTTGGAGACTTCCACGCGCACCGGATTGTGCAGGAAGGTGTCGGCGATGCGCTGGATCTCCGGCGGCATGGTGGCGGTGAAGAACAGCGTCTGGCGCGTGAACGGCACCAGCTTGCCGATGCGCTCGATGTCGGGGATGAAGCCCATGTCCAGCATGCGGTCGGCTTCGTCGATGATCAGCAGTTCGCAGCCGGAAAGCAGCAGGCGTCCGCGCTCGGAATGGTCGAGCAGGCGGCCGGGCGTGGCGATCAGCACGTCGACGCCGCGCAGGAGCTTGGCGTCCTGATTGTCGAACGAGACTCCGCCGATGATCAGCGCCACGTTGAGCTTGTGGTTCTTGCCGTATTTCTCGAAGTGGTCGGCGACTTGCGCCGCCAGCTCGCGCGTTGGCTCGAGGATAAGCGTGCGCGGCATGCGCGCCCGCGCGCGGCCCTTCTCCAGCATGGTCAGCATCGGCAGCACGAAGGCGGCGGTCTTGCCGGTGCCGGTTTGCGCGATGCCCAGCACGTCGCGGTGCGCGAGCACGTGCGGGATGGCTTGTTCTTGGATCGGGGTGGGGGTCGTGTAGCCAGCCGCGTCGATGGCGGCGAGTACCTTGTCGGATAAGCCGAGATGGGAGAAGGACATATAACCTCAGAGAGTCCTGGGGCCGCGCCGCCAGACGTCAAAACGGGGGTTGCGTTGCGCGGGGGAACGGTTCGAATCTTGTTTTAGCGAACCGGCTTTCTGGAACATAGGGACGAAGGCCGTAATGTCAATGCTTGAGGGCCCAAAACCGCATTAATTCTTAATGTTTTGCGGTGTTTTGGGCCTTTTTGGGCGCGCGCGCCGGCGCCGGCCGGAAACCGGTTCGGCGGCGCGGGCGGGCCGCTGGCGTGTTTTGGAACGGTCTTTGAAATGTCTTTGAAGCGTCTTGGGAGATCGAAATGACGTCATCGTTGCCGCTCGTTCTGGTGCCCGGCCTCTTGTGCAGCGCCAGACTTTTCGGGCCTCAGATCGAAGCCCTGTGGCCGTTCGGCCCCGTCATGGTCGCCCAGCACAAGCGCGACGAACAGATCGACGGGGCGGCGGCGCGCATCCTGGCCGAGGCGCCGCCGCGCTTCGCGCTTGCGGGGCTCTCCTACGGCGGCTATCTCGCTTTCGAGCTGATGCGCCAGGCGCCGGAGCGCATTGGCAAGCTCGCTTTGCTCGACACCTCGGCGCGGCCGGATACGCCGGAGCAGACCGCGGCGCGCTATGCCTTCATCGAGATGGCCGAGGGCGGGCGTTTTCCCGAGGTGGTCGAAACGTTGACACCGCGCTTCCTGCAACCCAGCCGCCGCGACGAGCCGCCGCTGAAGGCGATCCTGCATGCCATGGCGACCGACGTTGGCCCGGAAGCCTTCGTGCGGCAGGAGAAGGCCATCATCTCGCGGCCCGAACTCGCGGCCGTTTCTGGGCGCGATCAAGTGCCCGACCCTGGTGCTGACCGGCGACAACGACGATCTCACCACGCCGGAGCTGGCGCGTGAGATCGCCGGCGGTATCGCGGGCGCGAGACTGACGATTGTGCCGGACTGCGGGCATCTCTCCACGCTCGAGCAGCCCGCCGCGGTGAACGCCGCGCTGATCGACTGGCTCGCGCGATGAACCGCAAGCGCGCCGGGTCGCGCATGAGCGAAAAGGTTCCAGCCAATCCGGGCTTCGTCCCTTTGCGGCGCGGCGCGGGGATTCTAAATGCTGGCGCAAGCAAGAAAACGAAAAAGGGAGAGGCTAAATGCGCACCCAGGTCGGCATTGTCGGAGCGGGCCCCGCCGGCCTGATGCTGGCGCGGCTCCTGCATCTGCAGGGCATCGAATCCGTCATCATCGAGAACCGCAGCGAGGACTACATCTACAACCGGATTCGCGCCGGCCTGATGGAGCATTGGGCGACCGACCTCATGGTGGAAGTCGGCGCCGGCGATCGCTTGCAGCGCGAGGGCCTCGTCCACTGGGGCAACAATATCGGCATCAACGGCGACATCCATCGGCTCGACTTCAAGAAGCTGGTCAACAAGCACATCACCATCTACGGCCAGCAGGAAGTGGTGAAGGACCTGGTGGCGCAGCGGCGCGCCGACGGCGGTTCGCTGCTGTTCGAGGTCGACGGCGTCACCGTGCACGACCTTACGAGCGAGCGGCCGAAGATCCGCTTCACCCACGCGGGCGCGCCGCAGGAAATCGATTGCGACTTCATCGCCGGTTGCGACGGCTTCCACGGCGTCTGCCGTCCTAGCATTCCCGACGGCGTGCTGAGCGTGTTCGAGCGCGACTATCCGTTCGGCTGGCTCGGCATCCTGTCGGAAAGCCCGCCGCCCGACGAGGAACTGATCTATTCCTATACCGACCGCGGCTTCGGGCTCTACACGATGCGCTCGCCGACGCTGTCGCGGCTCTATCTGCAGGTGGGCCACGACGAGGAAATCGGCAACTGGCCCGACGCGCGCATCTGGGACGAACTGCACCAGCGGCTCGGCGGCTCGCGCTCCTTGCAGGAAGGCAAGATGCTGCAGAAGAGCATCACGCCCATGCGCAGCTTCGTGGTCGAGCCGATGCAGCACGGGCGGCTGTTCCTCGCCGGCGACAGCGCCCACATCGTGCCGCCGACCGGCGCCAAGGGCATGAATCTGGCGTTCGCCGACGTGGTCTACCTGTCGCGCGCGCTCGAGCGGTTCTACAAGGCGAACAGCACGGCGGGGCTCGACGGCTATTCGGCCAAGGCCCAGCGCCGGGTGTGGTACGCGCAGCGCTTCTCCTGGTGGATGACGCAGATCATGCACCGCTTCCCGACCGAAAACGCCTTCGACCGCCGTCGTCAGCTCTCCGATCTCGATTACCTGACATCCTCGGAGGCCGCCTCCCGCTCGCTCGCCGAGCAATATGTCGGGCTGCCGTTGGATTGAGCCGGTGTTGCGGCCCGCTTGACCGAGGTCGATGCAGGGCTCTGGAACGCGCGCTGTCTGCCGATTGTTAACGGTCAGCGGGTTGTTATGCTCGCGCGCGGTTCGACTCTCGGAACAATTCTTGGACGGGTGGCGTGTCATGCGGGTGATCGCGGCGGCGGCGTTTTGGCTGTCGATGACGCTTGCCGCGGCCGCGACGCCGGTGCCCATGGGGACACCGCCGACCCCCGCGCAGGTGTTCCGCACCTATGGCCTGTTCGGCACCTGGGCGGTCGATTGCGGCCGGCCGGCCTCGCCGCAGAACCCTTACGTCAGAGATTTTCTCAATGACGCCGGCGCGGTTGCCGAAGAGCATCATTTCGGCGCCGACTACGCCGTCAATCATTACGATGTCCTTTCGGCCAAGCGGCTTTCGGCGACCGAGGTGGAACTCGATGTCACGTATGAGCCCGGCGACGAGGCGGTTCACCGACAGACGCTGGTGATGCGGGTCGCGGACGGCCGCCGCCGCACGCTGTTCAACCAGCCGGTGGGCGGCAAGGTACGGGTCAAAGGCGGCTTGGTGCTGGGCCTGGGCGTCAAGACGCAGACGCTGGTGAAGTGCGAGTAGGGCGTTGGCGGCCGCGCGCCGGCAACCCACTGAAAGCGCTCCACCAAAAAACTTATCCCCGCGCGCTTGCGTGCCCTTATCATTCTCGGCGTCCGGTTCATGTGAGGGCGTCATCTAGAGGCGTCTTGATGATGGAGCCGCCTTAACGGGGCCGATATCGGGTAGACCCGACATCGGCGATGCGGTGCCTGCGGGCGAAGGAAAACGCATCCTTCGCGCTCGGGCGACCCGGGGCATTCGCAAACAAGTTTACGCAGTTTGCGCAAGAGCAAACTGCTATGCCGGGGCACTAGGACCCCCCGCCAGGAGCTGGCTGACAGCGTGAGTCTTCGAGACCTTGCTGAAAGCGTGGCCCGGGTTGGAAGACACCGCGGTGGAGCGCCGCGAGGCGAGCGCCCTTGCGTCAAAGGGCGGCCGCGCTTCGCCAAGCGTGGAACTGATGGTCGCGCCTCGCGGCGCTCCATCGCCCCCATATCATGTGAGGGTGCAAGGGGAATAAAGGGGAATAAAGGGGAATACGGGCGAACCCGGCGCCCGGCAAAAAATACGGGCGATGACGCGTGGCTGTTTGACAAATGGGCCAGTAAGGGCAGGCGGCCGCCTCTAGACGTCCAACATCTCCTCGCTGGCGAACTCGGCGTGCTCCTGGATGAAGGCGAAGCGCGATTCCGCCTTCGTGCCCATGAGCTCCTCGACGGTCTTGGCGGTCGGCTTGACGTCCTTTTCGACCAGCATCACCCGCAGCAGGGTCCGCTTGCCCGGGGCCATGGTGGTCTCTTTCAGCTGCGCGGCCATCATCTCGCCCAGGCCCTTGAAGCGCGACACCTCGACCTTGGCGTTGGCGTGGAACTCGCTCTTCATCAGCGCGTCCTTGTGCTTGTCGTCGCGCGCGTAGGCGATCTTGCCGCCGTGCTGGAGGCGGTAGAGTGGCGGCACCGCGAGATAGAGCCGGCCGGCCTCGATCAGCTTCGGCATGGTGCGGAAGAAGAAGGTGATCAGAAGCGAGGCGATATGCGCGCCGTCGACGTCGGCGTCGGTCATGATGATGACCTTCTCGTAGCGCAGATCCTTCTCGAGATAGTGCGTGCCGGTGCCGCAGCCGAGCGCCTGGATGAGGTCGGCAAGTTGGGCGTTCTGGGCGAGCTTGTCGCGCCCCGCGCTGGCCACGTTCAGGATCTTGCCGCGCAGCGGCAGCACGGCCTGGGTGCGGCGGTCGCGCGCCTGCTTGGCGGAGCCGCCGGCCGAGTCACCCTCGACGATGAAGATCTCGGAGCCGTCGGAGGCCGAATTGGTGCAGTCGGCGAGCTTGCCCGGCAGGCGCAGCTTGCGCACCGCCGACTTGCGCGCGATGTCCTTTTCCTGGCGCCGGCGCAGGCGTTCCTCGGCGCGCTCGACGACGAAGTCGAGAAGCTTGTTGGCCTGCGTCGGGTTGGCGGCGAGCCAGTGGTCGAACGGGTCCTTGATCGCCTGCTCGACGATGCGCTGGGCTTCCGCGGTGGCGAGGCGGTCCTTGGTCTGGCCCTGGAATTCCGGCTCGCGCACGAACACCGACAGCATGCAGGCCGCGCCGGTCATGATGTCGTCGCTGTTGATGCCGGAAGCGCGCTTTTCCTGGCCGACGCGGGCGGCATGGTCCTTCAAGCCACGCAACAGCGCGCTGCGCAAACCGGACTCGTGGGTGCCGCCGTCGGGCGTCGGAATGGTGTTGCAGTAGGACTGCACGTAGCCGTCCTGATCGGCGGTCCAGGCGATCGCCCATTCGACGGTGCCGTGGCGGCCGGTCTTGCCCGACGTGCCGGTGAAGATGTCGGGATGGACCAGCGTGGCGCCGTTGAGGTTCGCCGCCACGTAGTCCTTCAGCCCTTCCGCGAAATGGAACGTGGCCTTTTCCGGAACGTCCTCGAGGCCTTTCAACAATTCCGGCGCGCAGTGCCAGCGGATCTCGACGCCCCCGAACAGATAAGCCTTCGAGCGCGCCATCTTGAACAGGCGCTCGGGCTTGAAGGCGGCCTTCGGCCCGAAGATCTGTGGGTCGGGGTGGAAGCGCACCTTGGTGCCGCGCCGGTTGGGCACGCGGCCGAGCTTCTGCAATTTGCCTTTCGGCTTACCGCGCTCGAAGACCATGCGATAAAGCTGCTGGCCGCGCGCGACCTCGACCTCGAGCCGGTCGGAGAGGGCGTTGGCGACCGACACGCCGACGCCGTGCAGGCCGCCCGACGTCTCGTAGACCTTGGAGTCGAACTTGCCGCCGGCGTGCAGCGTGCACATGATCACTTCCAGCGCCGACTTGTTCTTGAACTTGGGGTGTGGGTCGACCGGGATGCCGCGGCCGTTGTCGTTGACGCTGACGAAACCGTCCTTGTCGAGATCGACCTCGATCCAGTCGGCGTGGCCGGCCAGGGCCTCGTCCATGGCATTGTCGATGGCTTCCGCGAACAGGTGATGCAGCGCCTTCTCGTCGGTGCCGCCGATATACATGCCGGGGCGCCGGCGGACGGGTTCCAGGCCTTCCAGTACCTCGATGTGCTTGGCGCTGTAGCCGGAGTCGGCACCGCCACCGCCGGCTTTGGCCGGCTTCTCGCGCGGGGCTTTGCCGCGCGCCGGCGCTTGGCGCGCCGGGGCGGCGAACAGGTCGGGTTCGGACGATTTCTTCTTGGTTGCGGTCTTGGCCATTCGGATACGGTTGGTTTGGGCTCTTTCAGATGGGGGCGGGCCGAATCGTTTGCCACTACGAATCAGCGGCCGGCACTATGCCACGAACGGCGGTGCCGCCAGGACCGCCGCGGGGCCGAAAGTTCAGGGGAAAAGGGCCGGATAGGGGCCTTCCGGCGCGGTATCATGACCCAGGCAACCATTTGGAACCTGGTTCGTTATCCGCTCCATGGACGCCCGCAACCCGCCATCGCAGCCGCCAGGAGGCCCGGACGGCGGTCAGGGGGCCGGGCGGTCACCGGCCATCAAGGACGAAATCGCGGCGCAAAGGCCACGGCCGTTTCCGACCGCGCCGGGCCCGCGGCAAGCCGCGGCTCAGTACGCCATACTCGGCATCTTCCTGATCCTGCTGATCGCGGCGCTGAGCCTCGCGCGGCCCGTGCTCCTGCCGGTGACCGCGGCCTTCGTCGTGACCATGATGCTGGGGCCGCTGTCGCTCAGGGCCGACCGCCACCGGGTGCCGAAGGTCGTCACGGCCATCGTGTTGTGGCTCCTGGTCGCCGGCGTGTTCTACGGCCTGATCATGCTGTTGTCGGCGCCGGTGGTCGACTGGATCAACAAGGCGCCCGCGATCGCCCGCAGCATCCACGACAAGCTGCGCGTGCTCGACCGGCCGCTGGCCGAGTTGCGGGACCTGCGCAACGCCCTCATGCCCGGCGAGGCCGGCAAGGGCGTCAGCTTCGACATCATGGCGATCGTGCAGCCGGCGGTGTCGATCGTGACGCCGGCGATCGGCCAGATCGTCATCTTCTTCGGCGCGCTATTCTTCATGCTGCTCGGGCGCACGCGCATCCGCCACGACACCGTGGTGCTGGCGCGCAGCCGGGCCGGGCGCCTGCGGGTGATCCGCATCCTCAACGACATCGAGCGCAATCTCACCGGCTATCTGAGCGTGGTGGCGGTGATCAACCTGACCATGGGCCTGATTGGCGGCGCGATCGCCTGGGCGCTGGGCCTGCCCGATCCCGTCGCCTGGGGCGTGCTGGCCTTCGTGCTCAACTTCGTGCCGTATCTCGGCTCGCTGCTGGTGGAGGCGGCGATGTTCATGGTCGGGCTGGTGACCTTCCCGACGCTCACCCATGCGCTGCTGCCGCCGCTGCTCTATCTCGCCGCGGCCACGCTCGAAGGCGAGATCGTCACGCCCAGCGCGGTCGGGCGCAAGTTCACCCTCAATCCGCTGCTGGTGTTCCTGTCGCTGGTGTTCTGGACCTGGCTGTGGGGGCCCGTCGGCGCGTTTCTGGCGGCCCCCTTGTTGATCATGGGGTTGGCGGCGTTCGTGCATCTTTTCCCGAAGCATGAACCGGGGCTGCCCGAGTAGGGCGCGGGCGGCCGCTCGCGGCCCGCGACCGGCTGGCGCGCCGGCGCCGGCTCCGCTAGAGAACGGCGCCTCGCCCATGATCAACCGGGGCGCCGGATTCCCGCATGGCATTCGACCTATACGTGCACGACGTCGTCGGCTTCGTCCGCGACCATGCGGCCTGGGCGGCGCCCATCGTGTTCGCCCTGGCATTCGGCGAGTCGCTCGCCTTCATTTCGCTCCTGATCCCGGCCTGGGCGGCGCTGGTGGCCATGGGTGCGCTCATCAAGACGGGCGGCTTGAGCTTCTGGCCGGTGTGGATTGCCGGCGCCCTGGGCGCGGCGACCGGCGACTGGCTGTCCTACTGGATCGGGCTCAAGCTGGAATATTCGGTGCAGCACATCTGGCCGCTGTCGCGTCATCCCGACCTGATCCCGCGCGGCGAACGCTTCGTGAAGCGCTGGGGCATCCTCGGCATCTTCATCGGCCGCTTCTTCGGGCCGTTGCGCGCCTCGGTGCCGCTGGTCGCCGGTATTTTCGAGATGCCGTATTGGCGCTTCCAGATCGCCAATTTCACCTCCGCCTTGCTGTGGGCGGCGGTGCTGCTCACCCTCGGCGACGGCATTTCGTTTCTGGTGAAGTGGCTGTGGCCATGACTGTGGCCATGACAAAGGCCGCCGGAACGTCGCCCCGGCGGCCCTCCGTTGCATGCCGGCGTTCAGAAGCTGCGGGTATCGCCCGGCTTCATGACGATCAGCTTCTTGGCGAGCCCGCGCTTCTTGAGCGCCGCGCGGAACTCGGCCGGGGTACCGGCGAGCAGCTTGAAGGTGCCGTAGTGCATCGGGATGACGTGATCGGGCTTCACGAACTGCACCGCCAGCGCCGCGCGCACCGGGTCCATGGTGAAATAGCCGCCGATGCAGGCGAGCATGACATCGATGTGGTGGAACATGGGGATCAGCTTCATGTCCTCCATCACGTCGGTGTCGCCGGTGTCGTAGATCGTCGGCCCGCCCTTGATCGTGATCACGTAGCCGACCGGATTGCCGCTCGCGAGCGCGGCCGGCTCGCCGGGCTTCGCCTTGTAGACCGGGGGCACCAGCTCGGAGCCGTGTTCGGCGTTTACGTACTGCACCGTGGCGCCGACCTTGGGCAGATCGACGGTGCCGCCGACATTGCCGCCGTACATGACCTGCTCCTTGGGAAAGCCGACCACCGACTTCAGGTTAAACGCCAGTCCGTAGGTCGTCAGGATCTTGGCACCGGTCTTCTTGGCGATCTCGAGCGCGTTGCCGATATGGTCGCTATGGGCGTGCGTGATCAGGATGTAATCGACGCGTCCAAGCTCCTTGATCGAGTTCTTGTCGGGATTGGTCGGCACCGTGAGCCACGGGTCGACCAGGATCACACCGCCGTTCGGCGTGGTGATCTTCCAGGCGGCCTGACCGTACCAATGCATGATGGTCTTGCCGGCGGCGAGCGCCGGGCTTGCCATCGTTGCCGCCATCAGGAACGCCAAGCAGGCGCCCAGGACGACAGTTGCGGAAAATTTCCTCATCATTGATCTCCTCCCATTTTGAAGTTTTGTTTGACCGGCTGAGCGGGCCCCCGGCCGCTGCGCCGTGGCGATTGCCTGCCCACTTTATCGAACCGGTCCGAGGCCGCCTATATGGGGTGCTGCCCAATCCGGCTTGACCGGCGCCGACACGCCGCCTATATCGCGCGGCCATGAAACGAACCGTGACAGCGCAAATCCGCCGCCGCCGTGCCACCCCGGCACGGGAGAGGCATTAGCCGTCACCCGTGCCGCCGGACGAGGGCCGCGGCACGTTCCCCTGAACATCCCGCGATTTGCCTTCTTCCGGTCGTCCGCTAAGACTCTGGATGAGGATTTTGCCATGGCTCAAAAATCGAAGATCGGCGTTCTGGGCGCGTCCGGCTACACCGGCGCGGAACTCGTGCGGCTGCTGCTGCGCCATCCGCGCGCCGAGCTCACGCTGCTCACCGCCGACCGAAGGGCGGGCCAGGAGATGCGCAGCGTCTTCCAGCATTTCTCGCCCCACGCGCTGCCGCAACTGGTGTCGATCGACAGCATCGACTGGACCGCGGCCGGGCTCGACGTCGTCTTCTGCGCGCTACCACACGCCACCACGCAAAAGGTGCTGAAGGAGCTCTTGGGCAAAGCGCCGGCCACCAAGGTCGTCGATCTGTCGGCCGACTTCCGGCTGGCGGACACGGCGGCTTACGCGAAATGGTACGGCCACGAGCACCATGCGCCGGAGCTGCAGGCCGAGGCGGTCTATGGCCTGTGCGAGGTTCACCGGCGCGCGATCAAGCAGGGGCGGCTCATCGCCAACCCGGGCTGCTACACCACCGGCGCGCAGTTGCCGCTCATTCCGCTGATCAAGGCCAAGGCCATCGATCTCGACGAGATCGTGATCGACGCCAAGTCGGGCGTGACCGGGGCGGGGCGCGCGGCCAAGGAGACGATGCTGTTCGCGGAAGTGTCGGAAGGCTTCAACGCCTATGGCGTCGGCGGCCACCGGCACATGGCCGAGCTCGACCAGGAATTCTCAGCTGCCGCCGGCCGCGAGGTTGTCGTCAGCTTCACGCCGCATCTGGTGCCGATGAACCGGGGCATCCTCTCGACCATCTACGTGCGGGGCAAGCGCGGGCGGACCGCGGGCGACCTTCACGCGCTACTCTTGAAGGCTTACGCCAGGGAGCCGTTCGTGCACGTGCTGCCGTTCGGCGAGACGCCGCAGACCCGGCATGTGCGCGGCTCCAACATGACCCTCATTGGGGTTGCCAGGGACCGCAAGGAGGGCCGCGCGATCATCGTCTCGGCGCTCGATAACCTGGTGAAAGGCGCCTCCGGCCAGGCGGTCCAGAACATGAACCTGGTCATGGGGTACCCCGAGACCATGGGCCTGGAGCAGGTCGCGCTGTTTCCGTGAATCGGCGGCTGGACTAACCTTGTCATTGCCGGTGCGCTCGCGCCCCGGAATGACATGGGAGAGCCGCGCTCGATGTTCCAAGTCACCAACCAGCCGCCGCCGCTCGAGCCCTATAGCCCGTTCGCCAGCGACACGAGCTTGCGCGAGGCGGTGGCGCGCGAGCAGGCCGGCTGGGCGGACGAGGGGCTGACGGCGCTGGGCGCCACTCTGGGCAAGCCGGAGACGGTCAAGCTCGGCTTCGACGCCAACAAGTATACGCCGAGCCTGCGCACCCTCGACCGCTACGGCCATCGCGTCGACGAGGTCGAGTTCCATCCGGCCTGGCACGAATTGCTGGCGATCGCGCTCGGCGCGGGGCTTCATTCAAGCCCCTGGGCGGAGCCGAAGCCGGGCGCGCATGTGGCGCGCGCCGCCGGGTTCTACCTGCTCATGCAGATCGAAAGCGGGGTTTGCTGCCCGCTCGCCATGACCTACGGCTCGGTGCCGACCCTGCGGCAGGCGCCGGAGATCGCCGCGTCGTGGCTGCCGAAAATCTACGCCCGCGACTATGACCGCCGCTTCCGTCCGGTCGCCGAGAAGAGCGCGGCGCTGATCGGCATGGGCATGACCGAGAACCAGGGCGGCTCGGACCTGCGCACCAACGTCACCCGTGCCGAGCCCGCCGGCGACGGCGGCTTTCGGCTTTACGGCCATAAGTGGTTCATGTCGGCGCCCATGTGCGACGCCTTCCTGGTGCTGGCGCAGTCGCCGAAGGGTCTGAGCTGCTTCCTGATGCCGCGCTGGACGCCGGATGGTGAGCGCAACGCCGTGCACATCCTTCGCCTCAAGGACAAGCTCGGCAACCGCTCCAACGCCTCCAGCGAAGTCGAGTTCGACGGCGCCTATGCCGAGCTCGTCGGCGAGGAGGGCCGCGGCATCCCGACCATCATCGAGATGGGCAACTACACGCGACTCGATTGCGCCGTCGGGTCCGCCGGCCTGATGCGGCAGGCGCTGACGCAGGCGCTGCATCACGCCCGCCACCGCACCGTGTTCCAGAAGAAGCTGATCGACCAGCCGCTGATGGAGAACGTGCTCGGCGACCTGGCGCTGGAGAGCGAAGCTGCCACGGTGCTGAGCATGCGGCTCGCGCGGGCCTATGACGAGGACGACGCGCTGTCGCTGGCCTATCGCCGCGTGGTGACGCCGGCGGCCAAGTTCTGGATCTGCAAGCGCACGCCTTACGTCACCTTCGAGGCCATGGAGGTACTGGGCGGCTCCGGCTACATCGAGGAATGCGTGATGCCGCGGCTCTACCGCGAAGCGCCGGTCAATTCGATCTGGGAGGGTTCCGGCAACGTCATGTGCCTCGACGTGCTGCGGGCGCTGGCGCGCACGCCCAACGCCGCCGAAATGCTGGCGGCTGAGCTCGACGTCGGCGGCGACCATCGCCTCGGCGCCTTTGTGCAGCGTTTTCAGGAGCGCCTGCAAGGCACCGGGCGCAACGATGAATTGCAGGCGCGGGCGCTGGTGCGCGAACTCGTGCTGGCGCTGCAGGCGGCGCTGCTGATCCGGCATGCGCCGGCGGCGGTGGCGGACGCCTTTTGCGCCTCGCGGCTCGAAGGCGACGGCGGTGCAGCCTTCGGCATGCTGCCGCGCGGGGTTAATGCGCGGGCGATTATGGAAAGGGCGGCCGCGCGCGCCTGACGCCTTAAAGCTTTCCGAACACCGCCAGCACCAGCGCCACCTGCGCCAGGAAGCCGACCGCGAACGACAGCGTGCGCAAGACCGGGATGCCGGCCCAGTAGATGAGCGCGTGAGCCAGTCGTGCCCAGAAATAGACCGCGCAGGCGAGCACCGTGCTCATCGTCGAATGTTTCATCACCTGGAGCGTCAGCACCAGCGCGGCGAAGATCACCAGGTTCTCGACCGCATTCACATGCGCGCGCTGCAGCCGCTGCGCCCAGGGCGATTGCGGCGTGTCGTCGGGCGACGGGTTCGCCATCGCGCCCATCAGCCCGCGCACCATGATGCGGTCCAGGATATACGGCACCCACAGAAGTCCGGTCAGGATGACCGTCAGCGTCAGCCAATAGAGTTCACTGGACATCGCGTTCCCCAGGCGGTTGGTGCGCGTGAAGGGGCCGAATTTTTCCCCATGCGGGAAAACCTGCTTCGGTATTCACGCGCCAAAATGAGTGGCCGGTGAATTCTAGCTCAAATCGTGGGGTATTTTCGTCCACTTACACTCACGAGTGCGTTATTGCGCGGCGGCGTGGGCGGGGGGTTGCGGGGCTGCCAAGGGCCGTTAGAAGGGTCGTTAGAAGAGCCGCTAGTGGTCCAATTCCGACATTTGCGTCCCGCTGCAGCAAGCTCCTGAGCAAATGTCGGAATCAAAGGACCACTAGCAACTATTTGATTCTAGTGGAGCTCTGAATTTGACATTTGATGAATGGCCCGCTGCACGTGGGTATCAAATGTCAAATTCGCTCCACTAGAAGGACCGCTAATGGCGCGTTGCAGAATGGGCGATGAACGTGAGTGAAAAAGCGACCGTGACCGATTCAAAGCTGTTCCGCCGCGTGATGGGGCGCTTCGCCACTGGCGTGACCGTGATCACGGCGGAGGTGGAGGGTGGCGTGCGCGGCATGACCGCCAATGCCTTCATGTCCGGTTCGCTGACGCCGCCGCTGTGCATCGTGTCGGTGGCGAAGAAGGCGCGCCTGCACAAGCCGTTGATCGATACCGGGCATTTCGGCGTCAGCATGCTGGCGCAGGGGCAGGAGGCGATCAGCCAGCATTTCGCGGGGCAGGGCATCGAACGGCCGGAACTGCTGTTCGAGCACATGAGCGGCGTGCCGGTGCTTGCCAATGTCTGCGCGGCGATCGCGGCGGAGGTCGTGGCGCGCCACGATTGCGGCGATCACAGCCTGTTCATCGGCCACGTCCTCGGCCTGCGCGACGACGAGCGCCCGCCTTTGGTCTTTCACGGCGGCAAATACGCCACCGTGCATTACCGCAAGGAAACGCCGGCCAATCAGACCATCGACTTCTGGGAACTAGAGCCAGAGTGAACGGGCGATCACGTAGAGCCCGACCGCGATCACCACGCCGGCGAAGGTCAGCGTCAGGGCGTGCTTGTGGCCCGCGAGGCGATGCGCGAGCCTGATGCCTATGAGCCCGCCGAGTGCCCCGCCGGCGATGAACAGCCCCGCCAGTTGCCAGTCGACATAGCCGGACCAGGCGTAGCTCGCCGCGGTGGTGAGCCCGAAGGCGGTCACCGACACCAGCGACGAGCCGATGGCGTTGATCAGCGGCATGGCGGTGGCGGCCATCAGGCCGGGCACGATGAGAAAGCCGCCGCCGATGCCGAAGAAGCCGGATAGCGCCCCGACCAGGAAGCCGGTGCCGATCAGGAACGGCAGCAGCCGCCCCGCGCTCATGGCGGTAAGCTTGACGTCGGGGTTGCCGCCGGACTTGCGCGGGCGCAGCATCAAGGCGCCCACGACCAGCATGAGGATGCCGAAGAAGAGCAGCAGCTTGTGGCCGTCAACGAGCTTGCCGAGGTGCGCGCCTGCGGCCGCGCCGACGATGCCGGCGACCGCGAAGGTGAGGGCGCAGGGCCATTTCACCGTGTGGCTGCGGGCATGGCCGGCGAGGTTGAATGCAGCGCTGGCGGCCACGGCCAGGGCGCTGGTGCCGATGGCGACATGGGTGCCCGGCACGCCGACCACATAGACCAGCAACGGCACGGCCAGGATAGAGCCGCCGCCGCCGATCAGGCCGAGGGTGAATCCGACCATGCCGCCGGAGGCGATCGACAGCAGGTAATGCAACAGCATGGTCGGTTCTTCTTTGCGCTTGCTTTGCGTTTGCGTGTTAGCGGAACAGGCCCGAGAGCTTGCTGAGCAGGCCTTGTTCGTTGCTGTTGGCGGCGCTGCCCGCGGGCTGCCGCGAGGTCGGCAGGCCGGCGCGCTTCCAGGCCTCGATGCCGCCGCCGAGCAGGAAGACCTCGCAATCGCCGGAGGCCGCGGCGAGCTTGCCGGCGTTCATGTTGGTGCGGGCGCCGGACTTGCAATGATAGATCAGGACCGTGTCGCCCTCCTGCGGCGGATGGCTGCGGTTGATCCGCGACAGCGCATAGTTTCGCGCCCCAGGGATGTTCTCGCGCGCGTATTCGTGCGACTCGCGGACATCGATCAGCACGGCGCCGTCATCGATCAGCTTTTTGGCGCGTTCGGGCGTGATGTTCTCGACTTTACTCATGAGGTTCTCTTGTCCTTCTCTTCCGGGGGGCTTGTCCGGTTGGTCTTGCGGCGGGGTGGCGGGATCAGGGGCAGTAGATGTCACGCAGCAGCGCCAACAGGCGCGTCGCGTTTGCGTCGGCGAGCCGGTAGTAGACCGTCTGCGCCTCGCGGCGCGTGCCGAGTAGGCCGTCCTCGCGCATGCGCGCAAGATGCTGCGAGAGTGCGGACTGGCTCAGGCCCACGGCTTCGGCGAGGCCGTTCACCGACATTTCGCGGGTCTCGGACAGCCGGCAGAGGATGACCAGCCGGTGCTCGTTGGCCAGCAACTTGAGAAGTTGTGCGGCATCGGCCGCCTTGCGTTCGAAGTCGTCGGTGCCGGCGCCGGGCTTGGCAGTGCCTTTGGCGGGCCCGCAGCGGGCGGTCTCAACGGACATGGGTCGGTGCTCCCATAGAATTAGGTATTGCTAATTTAGGTGATGCTAATATATAGTCAAGTGCATATGAACGAAGGAGCGCAAAAATGGCTGCCAACCCTGAGATTCGCGCCTTTTTCGACGAGCCGACCAACACGGTGAGTTATCTGGTCTGGGATCCGGCCACCCGGGAGGGCGCCGTGATCGATCCCGTGCTCGATTTCGATCACCGCAGCGGCAAGGCCAATGTCCATTCCGCGGACGCCATCCTGGCCGCGGCGACAGAGCTGGGGGTGAAGATCGGCCTCGTGCTCGAAACCCACGCCCACGCCGACCACCTGTCGGGCGCGCCCTACATCAAGCTCAAGACCGGCGCCAAGGTGGGCATCGGCGAGCACATCCGCGAGGTGCAGAAGATCTTCCGCCCGGTGTTCAACGCCAACGACGTGTCGGGGGACGGCTCCGAGTTCGACCACCTTTATAGGGACGGCGAGCGCTTCAAGATCGGCACGCTCGACGTCGAGGTCATCCATACGCCCGGCCATACCCCGGCCTGCGTCTCCTATCATGTAGGCGACGCGGTGTTCGTCGGCGACACCTTGTTCATGCCCGACTTCGGCACCGCGCGGGCGGACTTTCCCGGTGGCGACGCCCACGCGCTCTACCGCTCGATCCACCGCCTGTTGTCGCTGCCGCCGGAGACGCGGCTGTTCATCTGCCACGACTACAAGGCGCCGGGCCGCGATCAATATGCCTGGGAGACCACCGTGGGCGAGGAGCGCGCGCGCAACGTCCACGTGCGCGACGGCGTGGGGGAGGACGACTTCGTCGCCATGCGCACCAAGCGCGATGCGACGTTGGCCGCGCCGCTGCTGCTGTTGCCCTCGATCCAGGTCAACATGCGCGCCGGCAAGCTGCCGCCGGCGGACAGCAACGGCGTCCAGTACTTGAAGGTACCGGTGAAGCTGGTGGCGTAAGCGCGTGTATGAACAAGAAAAAGGGCCGGGGCGATCCGGCCCATTTGGCATCCGCAGGCGGCTCGCTTGAGCAAGATCAACGAAGGGCGTCGCGGCGGGAGGTAGGGAAGTCGCTATGCGCATTCTTCTTGTCCGCGCTGCCTCGATTGGCCGCATCGCGGCGGCCTTATTGTTGCTCGGCCTCACGGCGCAGGCCGATCCCGGAGAGCCGTTCGGACTGACGACCGTGCAGGCGCAGGGGCCGCTCGCGGCGACCTGGCGCGGCCTGCAGGCGCGAATGACGGCAGAGCGGCCGATCATAGCGCGCTGCCGTGCCGCGTTTTCGGCCTGCCGATCGATCGCGGCGTTGAAGTTCATCGCGCTCGTCGACGAGGGGAGAAACTTCGAGGGGCGCACCCGCATCGGCCGCATCAACCGCGCAGTGAACCTCGCGATCCGGGCGGTTGAGGTGGGCGCGCCGGGCGCCACGCGGAACACATGGACCTCGCCGCTGGAAACGCTCGCATTTGGCGAGGGTGACTGCAAGCAATACGCGGTACTCAAATACGCAGCGCTGCAAGCCGCCGGCTTTGCGGCGAATGAGGTGCGGATTGTCATCATGGAGCGGCGGCAGCGTCCGGAAACCCATGCCATGGTCGCGGTCCGCAATGATGGGCGCTGGCTCATCCTCGACAATCGCGTTCTGACGATCATCGACGCCCGCAAACTGCTGGAGCGCTATCGTCCACTCTACGAGTTCGATCGGCGGGGTGTGCGGGAGTTCGTGTCGCAGCCGCAGCGTACGGCGCAGAAATTCAGCGCGGCCTGCGCCGGCTAATCCCAGCTCTTCATCTTCACGTAGGAGCCCGGCGCGTCCTCGATGGCGCTGAGCTTACCGCCGCCGATTTCGCGCGCCGGCACGGTCTCATCGCCGTGGTTCTTCAGCCATGCCAGCCAATGCGGCCACCAGGAGCCGGGGTGTTCCTCGGCGCTCGCCAT
This sequence comes from uncultured Pseudomonadota bacterium, assembly GCA_963829755.1. GTDB lineage: Bacteria > Pseudomonadota > Alphaproteobacteria > Rhizobiales > Xanthobacteraceae > Pseudolabrys. The sequence goes on from CAWHJV010000016.1 coordinate 884,340, forward strand.
CCACTTCTCGACGTCGGAGCCCACGGGCGCGGCCCCGGTCCAGTACTGGTATTTCGGCTTGTTGGGCGAATTGATCACGCCGGCGATATGGCCGGAGCCGGCGAGCACGAAGGTCACCCGCCCACCGAAATACTGGGAGCCGAACAGCACCGATCTTGCCGGCGCGATGTGATCCTCGCGGGTGGCGAGATTGTAGATCGGCGCCTTGACCTTGCGCAGGTCGAGCGTGGTGCCCGCGACCTCCATTTCGCCGCGCGCCAGCTTGTTGGTGAGATAGCAGTTGCGCAGATAGAACGAATGATTGGCTGCCGGCATGCGGGTGGCGTCCGAATTCCAGAACAGGAGGTCGAACGGGTAGGGCGTCTTGCCACGCAGGTAGTTGTTGACGACGTAGGGCCAGATCAGGTCGTTGGAGCGCAGCAGATTGAAGGCGGTCGCCATGCGCGACGCTTCCAGATAGCCCTGCTCTTTCATGCGCGTTTCGAGCTGCTTGATGCGCTCTTCGTCGACGAACACCAGGAGGTCGCCGGCATAGGTGAAGTCGACCTGCGCGGCGAACAGGGTCGCCGATACCACCCGGTTCTTGCGCTTGGCGGCGAGCCAGGCGAGCGTGATCGCGAGCAGCGTGCCGCCGACGCAATAGCCGATGGTGTGCACCTTCTTCTCGCCGGTGATCTCCTGGACCTTGTCCATCGCGGTGATCACGCCCTCGCGCATGTACTGCTCGAAGCTCTTTTCGGCGAGCTTGGCGTCAGGGTTGACCCAGGAGATCACGAACACCGAGATGCCCTGTTCCACGCACCACTTGATGAAGGATTTCTCCGGCTTGAGGTCGAGAATGTAGAACTTGTTGATCCACGGCGGCACGATCAGCAGCGGGATCTTCAGCACCTCGTCGGTCTTGGCTTCGTACTGGATGAGCTGCATGAGCTCGTTCTGGAACACGACCTTGCCGGGGGTGGTGGCGAGATTGCGCCCGACCTCGAACAGCGACGGATCGGACTGGCGGATGCGCAAAGATCCGCGCCCGGCCTCGATGTCCTCGGTCAGGATGCGCATGCCGCGCACCAGGTTCTCCGCGTTCGACGACAGGGTCTCGCGCAGGAGCTCCGGATTGGTCAGCAGGAAATTCGAGGGCGAGACCGCATTGGCGATCTGCTTCACGTAGAATTCGGCCTTGGCGCGGGTGTGCGCGTCGATGCCGTCGGCGTCATTGACCAGATGCTCGGCCCATTGGGTCGCGAGCAGGTAGGCCTGCTTGAGGAAGTCGAAGTACTGGTTCTGCGACCATTCCGGATCGGCGAAGCGCTTGTCGCGCGGGTCGGCCGACACCACCGGCGGCACGGTCTCGCCGGTCAGCCGCCGGGCGGCGGCGGCCCACAAGTCGAGGAACGCGGCGCCGAGGCCGGCCTGCAGCTCGGCGGTGCGCTGCGGATCGGTGAGCCAGTATTCGAGCACCTGGCCGAGCGTGCGCACGATATCGACCAGATCCTCGTTGACCTCGTCTTTGACCTGGCCCTGCTCGCGCGGCTTCATGTAGGCGGCGAGCGTCTTGCCGCCTTCTTCGATCAGGCGGGCGAGGTTGCGCGACAGGGCCTCGATATCGACGGCGGCGGTGGCGGCCGCCGCAGCGGGCTCGGCCGTCGGCCTCGGCGCGGCCGGCTTGTTGGGCGCAACCGCGGACCCGCCGGGCGTGCTCGCCGGCGTCTCCTTGAAGGGCCTTTCGGCCTGTCCTCCAGTGCGCTTGTTCATGCCTCTCTCGTCGATCCCCGACCCACAAATCGCGTGGACGACGGACCGGTGCAAGGGGTGCGCGTCGCCACGGGCGCCTTGTGAAGCATGAAACGCGCCAGTTCCCCTTGACGCAACGCAAAGCGCCGTTCCTTGCTGCGGCCATATTAGCCGGGTACGCGATTTAAGCTATAATTCATTAAGTCTTCGTAATTTTCTCAAGGTCATGGGGGATGGGACAAGGCCATGGCGAAAGCCCGCGTGAGGCTGTGTCTGGCGATCGCCGGCGGCGTCCTGGCGCTCGGGGGTTGCTCGCCGGCGCCGGTGATGGAGCGACTGCCGTCCGAGATGGGCGGCCTGCCGCCGGGCGCACCGGCGGCGCCGGCGCGGCCCTACCGCTATCCGGCCGTGCACGACACGCCGCCGCCGCGCGCCACCGCCCCGCTGACCGACGAGCAGCAGCTCACGCTGGAAAAGCAGCTGCAAAATGTCCGCAAGAGGCAGGAGGGCGAGGCCGCCGGCATGAAGAAGACCCCGCTCGGCGTCGATGACGGGTCGAAACAGTCCCAATGAGCGACAAAGCTGGCGCCGCCCGCAAGCCGTGATAAAAGCCAGCCGGGGTCTAGTGCGGCGGATTTGACGTTCCGCCGAGGAAGCGCGGCATGCACCTTAGCGGAACGTCAAATCCAAAGCCGCACTAGAATCAAATATTAGCTAGTGTCCCTTTGGTTCCGGCGTTCGTAGACGAGCGTGCTGCACCGGGATACGAACGCCGGAACCGGGACACCAGGCCAATCCGGAGAGGGTCACGGCAGGCCGACTTGAAGGTCCGAGACGATGTCCGAAACAATGGAAGAATTCTACCGAATCCGCCGCCTGCCGCCCTACGTGTTCGAAGAGGTGAACCGGGCCAAGGCCAAGGCCCGCAACGCCGGGGCGGATATCATCGATTTGGGCATGGGCAATCCGGACCTGCCGGCCCCCGCCCATGTGGTCGAGAAGCTCAAGGAGACGCTCGGCAAGCCGCGCACCGACCGCTATTCGGCCTCGCGTGGCATTCCCGGGCTGCGCCGGGCGCAGGCCGCCTATTACGAGCGCCGCTTCGGCGTGAAGCTCAACCCCGAGACCCAGATCGTCGCCACGCTCGGCTCGAAAGAGGGCTTCGCCAACGTGGCGCAGGCCATCACCGCGCCGGGCGACATCATCCTGGTGCCGAATCCGAGCTATCCGATCCACGCCTTCGGCTTCCTGATGGCGGGCGCCGCCATCCGTTCGATGCCGTCGGAGCCGACGCCCAATTTCTTCCACACCCTCGAGCGCGCGGTGCTGCATTCGATCCCGAAGCCGACCGTGCTGGTGGTGTGCTATCCGGCCAACCCGAGCGCCTATGTCGCGAGCCTCGACTTCTACAAGGACCTCGTCGCCTTCGCGAAGAAGCACGAGTTGCTGCTCTTGTCCGATCTCGCCTATGCGGAGGTCTATTTCGACGAGCCGCCGCCGTCGCTGCTGGAGGTGCCGGGCGCCATGGACGTGACCGTCGAGTTCACCTCGATGTCGAAGACCTATTCGATGCCGGGCTGGCGCATCGGCTTCGCGGTCGGCAACGAGCGCATCATCGCGGCCTTGGCGCGGGTGAAGTCCTATCTCGACTACGGCGCCTTCACGCCGGTGCAGGTGGCGGCCACCGCCGCGCTCAACGGCCCCGACGACTGCATCAGGGAGATGCGCGAGATTTACAAGCGGCGGCGTGACGTCATGGTGGAAAGCTTCGGCCGCGCCGGCTGGGACGTGCCGAGCCCGCGCGCTTCCATGTTCGCCTGGGCGCCGATTCCCGAGCCGTTCAGGGAATTGGGCAGCGTCGAGTTCTCCAAGCTGCTGGTCGAAAAAGCCGACGTCGCGGTATCGCCGGGCATCGGCTTCGGCGAGTATGGCGAAGGGCATGTCCGCATCGCGCTGGTCGAGAACGAGCAGCGTATCCGCCAGGCCGCGCGCAACGTGCGGCGCTTCCTTGAAAACGCGCCCGAGCAACTGCACAACGTGGTTCCGCTCGTCAACCGGCGCTAACGATCCCTGGGCTCAGCACCTTCCATGTCCGTTCCCCTGAAAGTAGGCGTCGCCGGTTTGGGCACTGTCGGCGCGGCGCTTGTCGCCCAGGTGGCGCGCCGGCGCGAGGCGATCACCGCGCGCTGCGGCCGCCATGTCGAAGTCGTCGCGGTCTGCGCGCGTTCGCGCAACAAGGACCGCGGCGTCGATTTGAAAAAAATGCAGTGGTTCAGCGATCCCGTTGAACTGGCCAAGTCGCCGGACATCGACGTCTTCGTCGAACTGATCGGTGGCGCCGGCAATCCGGCCAAGGCGGCGGTCGAGACGGCGCTGAAAACCGGCAAGGCGGTGGTCACCGCCAACAAGGCCCTGCTCGCCAAGCACGGCGTGGCGCTGGCCGCGCTGGCCGAAAAGACGGGCTCGGCCTTGAATTACGAGGCGGCGGCCGCCGCCGCCATTCCGGTGGTGAAGGCACTGCGCGAGGGGCTTGCCGGCAGCTCCATCAATCGCCTCTACGGCATCCTCAACGGCACCTGCAATTACATGCTCTCGCGCATGGAGCAGGAGAAACTGTCGTTTGCGGACTGCCTCGCCGACGCGCAACGGCTCGGCTACGCGGAGGCCGATCCGACCTTCGACATCGAGGGCCACGATACCGCGCAGAAGCTCGCCATCCTGGCGAGCCTCGCCTTCGGCACCAAGGTCGACGAGGGCGCGATCTACGTCGAAGGCATCTCTTCGATCGCGCCGGAGGACCTCGCGGCCGCCGACGAGCTCGGCTACCGGGTAAAGCTGCTCGGGCGTCGCGGTGCGGACCCCCAACGGCATCGAGCAGCGCGTCCACCCCACCATGGTGCGCAAGGACTTCGGCCATCGCCCAGGTGATGGGCGTGACCAACGCGGTCACCATCGATGCGGAAGGGCTCGATCCGCTCACCTTCATCGGGCCCGGCGCCGGCGGCCTGGCGACGGCCTCGGCGGTGCTGTCCGACCTCGCCGACATTGCCTGCGGCGTCTGCCCGATTCCGTTCGGCCGGCCGGCGGGCCGGCTCGCGAGCGTCACGAAGGCGCCGATGCAGCGCCACGAGGGCGGCTACTACATCCGTCTGATGGCGCGCGACAAGCCGGGCACCGCGGCGACCATCGCCCAGCGGCTGGCGGACCAGGAGATTTCGCTCGAATCCATCGTCCAGCGCCACCATCAGGCGCAGCCCACGCGCGACGGCAAGGGCCGATCCGTGCCCGTTATTCTGGTGACCTATGCGACGACCGAGGATGCGGTGCGCAAGGCCCTTGCGGCCGTGGGCAAAGATAGGGTGATCTCGGGGCGGCCGCAGGTCATCCGCATTGAGAAGAACTGACCGGCGGCGGCAGAGGGGCCGCCTGAGGGCCGCGCGTTGCCGGCCTTGTGAGGGGAGCAAGTCAAATGGCGTCGATCACCGTCCAGCCGGAATTGCTGCTGGAGCGCATTCTGACCCTGGAGATCGTGCGCGTGACAGAGCGCGCGGCGGTCTCGGCCGCCCGCCTGCGCGGGCGCGGTCAGGAAAAGGCCTCCGACCAGGCCGCCGTCGACGCCATGCGCCGCGAGCTCAACCGGCTGCCGATCGACGGCACCGTGGTGATCGGCGAGGGCGAAATCGACGAGGCGCCGATGCTCTATATCGGCGAGCAGGTCGGCAACAAGAGCGGGCCCAAGGTCGACATCGCGGTCGATCCGCTGGAAGGCACCACGCTGTGCGCCAAGAACATGCCGGGGGCGATCGCCACCATCGCCATGGCCGACGGCGGCACGCTGCTGCACGCGCCCGACTGCTACATGGACAAGATCGCCATCGGGCCCGGCTACCCTAAGGGCACCGTCGATCTCGACGCCTCGGTGGAGGACAACATCGTCAGCCTCGCCAAGGCCAAGGGCGTCAAGCCGTCGGAGATCACGGCCATCCTGCTCGACCGGCCGCGCCACGCCGACATGATCGCGGCGATCCGCAAGCTCGGCGCCTCCGTTTCGCTGATCACCGACGGCGACGTGGCCGGCGTGATCCACTGCGCCGAGTCCGACAAGACCGGCATCGACATCTATCTCGGTATCGGCGGCGCGCCGGAAGGCGTGCTCTCGGCGGCGGCGCTGCGTTGCATCGGCGGCCAGATGCAGACGCGCTTGATCATCGACACCGACGAGCTGCGCGCGCGCACCCAGAAGATGGGCATCAAGGATCCCAAGAAGAAATACGAGATCGAGGACATGGTGAAGGGCGACTGCCTGTTTGCCGCCACCGGCGTCACCACCGGCCCGATGCTGCAGGGCGTCAGGCGCAAGGGCGACACGATCGAGACGGAGACGGTGGTGATGCGCTCGACCACCGGCACCGTGCGCCGCGTCTTCGCCGAGCACCGCCAGCTCGACAAGTTCTTTCTCGACTGAGCGCGCGGGGCGCGCTTCGCGAGGCTTTCGGGTCTGGTCCGGACGCACGCGGATCACCAGTTATCCACCCGGTCCCCGGCGCGTGGCCGTCTGCTGGCGTCCGGCGCCGGCCTTCTTCAATATGCCGGGCTTGGCAGGCGGTTTGAAGGCGTGATTCGCGAGAAGCGCGCGGGTCCGCGATGGGTGAGTCATGACGGCATTGCCGGCACCAGCATTGCAGACGGACGAGCGCGGCTTCCTCGGCGTCGCACGCTCGGCGACCGGGCGGCTCTGGCGCGACCGGCTCGACGCCCGCGGCCAGGCCAATGCGCTGGCCATCGCCCAGCACCACGGATTGCCCGAGCTTCTTGCCAGGGTGCTTGCGGGCCGCGACGTCACCCTCGACGACGTCGAGGCTTTCCTCGATCCCTCCATCCGCCGGTTGATGCCCGATCCGCACCAGCTCACCGACATGGAGGCCGCGGCCGCGCGGCTGGCCGACGCGGTGGAGAAGGGCGAGGCGGTCGCGGTGTTCGGCGACTACGACGTGGACGGCGCCACGTCGGCGGCGCTGCTCACCCGCTACCTGCGCGATTGCGGGCTCGATCCGATCGTCCACATTCCTGACCGCATCTTTGAAGGTTACGGTCCAAACGTCGATGCCATCAGGACTTTTGCCGACCGCAAGACGAGACTGCTGGTCACCGTCGACTGCGGCACCACCAGCCAGGAGACGCTCGCCGAAGCCAACCGGCTCGGCATGGACGTGGTGGTGATCGATCATCATCAAGCTGACGAGGCATTGCCGCAGGCGGTCGCCATCGTCAATCCGAACCGCGCCGACGATCTCTCCGGCCTCGGTCATCTGGCCGCGGTCGGCCTCGTGTTCATGACGCTGGTGGCGGTGACGCGCACCTTGCGCCAGCGCGGTTTCTGGAGCGGGTCGCGGGCGCGAGCCCGATCTGTTGTCGCTGCTGCACCTGGTCGCGCTCGGCACCGTGGCCGACGTGGTGCCGCTCACCGGCCTCAACCGCGCCTTCGTCGCCAAGGGCTTGATGGCACTGCGCCGGCGCGAGCATCTCGGCCTCACGGCGTTGATGGACGTGGCGCGGCTCTCCGGTCCGCCGGAGCCGTGGCATCTCGGCTTCCTGCTGGGCCCGCGCATCAATGCCGGCGGCCGTATCGGCCGCGCCGATCTGGGCGTGCAATTGCTGCTGGAGGAAGACGTCTCCGAGTGCGCCCGCATCGCCGGCGAGCTCGACCGGCTCAACCAGGAGCGCCGCGCCATCGAGCAGGCGACGCTGGAGCAGGCGGAAGCCGAAGCGCTCGCCGCGCTCGGCCTGGAAGAAAACGGCGCGGTGGTGGTCACCGCAGCCGAAGGCTGGCACGCCGGCGTGGTCGGCCTGGTGGCGGCGCGGCTGAAGGAACGCTACGGCCGCCCGGCCTTTGCCATTGCGATCGGGCCCGGCGGCATCGGGACCGGCTCCGGCCGCTCCATCGCCGGCGTCGATCTCGGCCGCGCGGTGCGGCGGGCGGTCGCCGAAGGCCTGCTGGTCAAGGGCGGCGGCCATGCCATGGCGGCCGGCGTGACGCTGAAGAAGGATCGGCTGGGCGCGTTCCGCGCGTTCCTCGAGGATGCGCTCGGCGCCAGCGTAGAACAGGCGCGCCGCGAGCGGGCGCTCCTGATCGACGGCGCGGTCAGCGCCGGCGGCGCCAACCGCGAGCTGGTCGAGCTGCTGGCGCGCGCCGGACCCTACGGCGCCGGTAACCCCGAACCCCTGCTGGCCTTGCCGTCGCACACGCTCGCCTACGTCGATCCGGTCGGCGAGAACCATCTGCGGGTGCGCCTGCGTTCGGGCGAGGGCAAGCAGATCAACGGCATTGCCTTTCGCGCGGTCGGGCAACCGCTCGGCAAGGCGTTGCTGGACAGCCGCGGCCGCCGCGTGCACGCCGCCGGCCACCTCGTGCTCGACCGCTGGCAGGGCGAGGCGCGGGTGCAACTGAGGTTGAGTGACGTCGCGGTCGCGTGAGCCTCGCGCGGCTAATGTCACGGCTGATTCTGTGATCCGCGCGTATCGATGCAAGAACGGCGTCGCACTTTGCGTGCGTTTTCCACCGGAGCAACTGGTGGATAAGTATAATCAAACCACCGCCCTTACTTGCAATGTGGCGACCGTGTTGCTGCATTATGACAGCGGCATTTGTATCGTCGTGTGGCACATTACCTATGTCGAAACTGGCGGATATCTTTCGGCCGAGACCCCTTGAAAGCGCGCAAGAAGCCACTGCGGCCTTCGAACACGCGCTTGCCAGCGATGGGGTCGTGGTGCCGATGCCGCTTCCCGCCGCGCGGGCGAACGGCGCCGGTCATGCGATGGCGGCTGCCGCGCAGGCCGTCCTTGACGCGCGGCCCCGGAGCGAACCCGAGACACCGTTCGAGAGCGACGATAGCGATCGTGACGGCGAGAGCGGACTGCGCCGCAGCGATGAAAGCGAGGCGCTGCACCGGTTGCTGGTCGACACGCGCCGCAAGTTCGACGATCTCGACGCGCTGAAAGGCACGCTCGACGAAATGGTGCTGCCGTTCCGCGGCGCGATGCGCGCGCTCGACGAGGAACGGACGCTGTCGGCCCGTCTCTCGCGCCAGCTCAACGAGAGGGCGGCCGACAACGACAAGCTGCGCGACGAGCTGCAAGCCGCCGGCGACAGGGCGCAGCGGCTGGCGGCCGAGATGGACACCCTGCAGGAGGGGCTCGAGGGCGCGCGCGAAAGCGAGCGTGCGGCGGAAAACGAGCGCACGCTGTTCGGCGCGGAAATCAAGCGGCGCGACACGACCATTGCCGCGCTCGAGCGCCGGCTCGACCAGGAAGCCGCGCAGCGGCGCGATTTCGGCGAGAGCCTGCGGGCGCTGCAGGAACAGGCCTTGCAGGCCGAACGGCGCGCGAGCGAGCTGCGGGATGACCTGACGCGAGGCCGAGCGCCAGTGCGAGGCGCTCAAGCAGGACAAGCGCGCGCTGTGGCGCTCCGCCGAGCAGGCGCGCGAGGATGGCGAGCGTCTGAAGCGGCGTCTGGCGGAAGGCGAGGGGGCGTTGAGCGCGGCGCAGACCGAACTGGTCAAGCGCGAGGCTCGCCGTGCCGAGGCTTGCGCCGAGCGAAACCGGCTGGCCGATACCGTGGACCAACTGCACGCCCAACAGCGCGCCGCGCAACAAGGCGTCGATGAGCGGATCGTCGCGCTGGAAGCGCGTGCCGTTGCCGCCGAGCGGCAAATGACCGAAATGCGGCGCCGGCTGATCGAGCGCACCGAGGAGGCGCGGGCGTTCGTCTGCAAGGCGGCGGAAGCCACGATGGCGCGCGCCACCGCCGAGCGGCGGCTGGCGTCGCTGCAGGTGGCGCACGGCGTGCGCGTTGGCGGCGACGACGATCCGACCGAGACGCGCACCGCCTTGTCGGAGTACCTGCGCGCGCTCAATTTGAAATCGCGCGAGATGGCGTTGGCGAGCGCCGCCGAGAAGATGGCGCTGCTTGGCGAGCGCACGGGGCAGGCGCCGCCGGTGCAGCGGACCTCGCGGCCTCAGTCCGACAAGCAGGTGGAAAGCTTGGTGGCGGCCTTTCAGGACGAGCGGTCGCGGCCGCGCGACATCGAGAAGACGCTCGACGCCGCCCGCCAGGCCGACGCGCGCCTGGCGCGCGAAGTGGCCGACCTCAGCGGCGAACTCGACACGCCGTCACAGCCGCCGCGCGATCGCGCGCCGGCGGCCGCTGCGCGAGCGCCCCGTCGCCGGCCCGGCGCGCTCGGCTATGAAGCGGGTTTGGTGGCGCAGCTGCGCCGCGCGGCCGCCGCCGACGACAGGGGCCGTCCGGCCGGCTGAGGCATCGTGCAAAAGCAAAGAGGCCGGGCATCCCCGGCCACCGTCTATCTGCAATTGGAGCGAGGTGCGCGGCGCCTTACCGTTGCTTGCGCTGCGGCTTGCTGCAGAACACCTCGTAGACGGCGCCGATGACGACGCGCGCTTCCTCGCTCGCCAGGCTGTAGTTGATCACCTTGCCGGCGCGGCGGGTGGAGACCAGCCCGTCGGCGCGTAGCCGCGCGAGCTGCTGCGACACCGTCGGCTGCCGCAGCCCCAGCTCCTGCTCGAGCTCGCTCACCGACTTCTCTCCGTCGGCGAGGATGCACAGAATCATCAGCCGGCTCTCGTGGGCGAGCGCCTTGAGAAACGCGCTGGCGCGCTTGGCGTTATCGGCCATGCGTTCGAGCTCGGTCTGTTGGCTGCGCGCCTCGGGACGAGGCAGGTTCAATTCCATCGGAACACCGGATGTTTGGTCGCGCCCGCATCGACATATAGACGATTAAGTGGCCGGACGCATGGTTTTTTCGGAATTTCGGGCGTGTTCCCCTCCCGTTCCGGCCGCGTCGAGCCTCTGGAACAGGACGGCAAGCTGCATCCAGAAGCTCTCCTCGCCCGGATAACCCGGATCCGGCCGATTTCACGGCCTTTATCGACCAGCACGAACACGGGCGTGAGCCTCTCCACCTGAACGAACGCGAGATCGGAAGGAACCGGCTTATCGATGTCGATTCGGCGCAAAGGCGCGCGCAGGCCTTCCTTGGTCTTCTGGTAGGTCGGGGCGATATCGCGATCGAATCGCGCGCACCATGGACAGCCGGCCTGCTCGAACATCACCAGTTCGGCGGCCCGCGCCGGCAGCGCCGCAGCGCCATGACCGCGATGGCCATGACCGCGATAGCGATGAACGCGGGCGGCCGAGAAAACCGTAGCAGCCGTGGCATGGCGCCGGCATCCTTCTCCACGTCCCTCGGGGCGCGTACCGGAGTGGGCACGCGCGGGGCGGCGGCAGGCATGTTGAATTGCGCCCGAATATATCACACGAAATGAATGTGTCGATCTGGGGAGCCGGGCCATGGACCTGGACGTGAGCGCGGGCGGGGCCTTCGTCGCCGGACTATTGTCCTTTGTCTCGCCCTGCGTGCTGCCGCTGGTGCCGCCCTATCTCGCCTTCATCGGCGGCGTCTCCTTCGAGGAACTCGCGCCCGGCGGCGGCGCTGGCCTTCGTGGGAGCTGAAGGGCTGCCCCTATTGCAAGGAAACGCACTTCGTCAACTTCGCGCAGGCCCGCATCGCCGACTACATCAAGGCCAATTTCAACATCACCCAGCTCAGCACCATCGGCTCCCTGCCGGTGACCGACTTCGACGGTGAGCAACTGCCGGAGAAGAAGCTCGCCGCCAAATACGGGGTGCGCTTCACGCCCACCTTCCTGTTCTTCCCGCCGGACCTTGCCGTCATCAAGGCGCTGCCGCCGATGAGGCGCGAGGTCGCGCGCGCGCCGGGCTCTCTCAGGCCCAACGACTTCCTCGCCATGTTCCGCTTCGTGCGCGCGAAGGCCTACGAGAAGGGCAGCTTCCTGGACTTCCTCAAGCGCCAGCCGGGTTGACGGGGCACGGCAGCGCGGTTTTGCCATGGCGTAATTCTTCCCCTATGACGGTTTCGCAAGTTGAAGGAACCGGAATTTCTCATGGCCAAACTCGATCTCTCGCTCGCCGTCGGCCCCTACGACCGCACGCGCGCGCTCATCGACGGCACGGTGCAAATCGACGGCGTCAACGCCATCGGCATGACGCTGTCGCCGGAGGAAATCTTCTTCCGCGCGCTACGCCATGCCGAGTTCGACATCTGCGAACTGTCGCTGTCGAGCTTCACGGTGAAGACCGCGCAGGGCGGAGGGCCTTACGTCGGGGTGCCGGCCTTCGTGTCGCGCGCCTTCCGCCACACTTCGATCTATGTGCGCACCGACCGCATCAAGAAGCCGGAGGACCTCAAGGGCAAACGCGTCGGCCTGCCGGAATACCAGTTGACCGCCAACGTGTGGGCGCGCGCCATCCTGGAAGACGATTACGGCGTGAAGCCCTCGGACATCCATTGGATCCGCGGCGGCATCGAGGATGCAGACCGCCCGGAGAAGATCTCGATTGAGCTGCCGAAGGACGTGAAGCTGGAAAACGGACCGCCCGGCAAGTCGATCTCGCAGCTCTTGGCCGATGGCGACATTGACGGCTTCATCGCGCCGCGGCCGCCGTCGTTGCCGAAGAACACCCCCAACGTCGGCTGGCTGTTTCCCGATCCGGTGGCGGCCGCCAAGGATTATTTCAAGCGCACCGGTATCTTTCCGATCATGCATCTGGTCGGCGTGCGTCGCACGCTCGCCGAGCAGCACCCGTGGCTGCCGGGCGCGGTGTTCAAGGCGTTCAACCGGGCCAAGGACGTCGCGCTCGACTTCCTGAGCGACACCTCGGCGACCAAGGTGACGCTGCCGTTCGTGGAAGAGCGCCTCACGGAGGCGCGCTCGCTCATGGGTGAGGACTTCTGGGCTTACGGCATGGAGGAAAACCGTAAGACGCTGGAGAATTTCCTCGATCACCACCACCGCCAGGGCCTGTCGTCGCGGCGGATCAAGCCAGAGGAACTGTTCCACCCCGGCACGCTGGAGAGCTTCAAGCTGTAGAGCGCTTCCAGGCGAAGTGGGGAGCGGTTCGCCGTCCGGAAACGCGACAAAACGAAAAGGTCGGCTACGATCCTTGCCGCAGCCGCGCGAGCACCTTCAGCCCGATATAGCCGTCGGCCGGATGCATGCCGACCTTGCGCTCGAAGGCGAGCACAGCCTTGATAGTCTGGCTGCCGGTGCGCCCGTCGATGCCGCCGGTGTCATAGCCGCGCGCGGTGAGGCGGCGCTGGATCTCTTTCACTTCCGCCAGGGTCGGGATGCGCTCGCCGCCCGGGAACTGCTTGTGGAAGGGCGGGTCGCCGCGGATGAGATCGGCCAGATGCACCGTCGCCAAGGTGTAGCTCATGGACGGATTGTAGGACCGCACCGCGTAGAAATTGCGCCCCACCAGGAAGGCCGGGCCGCCGCGCACCGGCACCCAGAGCCGCACCCGGTCGTGCGGGCGGGGAAACCGCTTGCCGTCGGCGCGACGCATGCCCTCGGCGTGCCATTGCGCGTAGGAATGCCAGCCGCGGCGGACCCGCAGATGGGCCGGCAGCGTGACCTCGTAGCCCCAGCGCTCGCCACGGCGGTAATGCCCGCGCTTGACCAGATAGCGCGCGGTGCCGGCCAGCGCGTCGTCGGGCTTGCCGAACGGGAAGACATGGCCGTCGTGGTCGAAGTCGACGCCCATCGTCAGCCAGACCTCGGGCATCCATTGGGTGTGGCCCATGGCGCCGGCCCAGGAGCCGATCATCTGCGACGGCTTGGCCCAGCCGCGCTGGACGATCACCAGCGCGTGCACCAGCTCCGCTTCCCAATAGCGGCGGCGGCGTGGATCGCGCCAGGCCAAGGCGGCCAGCGCCGGAATCACCGGCCGCATGTATTTCAGGTTGGTGACCACGTCGCCGAATGAGGACTCCATGCCCCACAGCGCCAGCATGATGTAGCGGTTGACGCCGTAGTCGCGCTCGATGCGGTCGAGCAGCCCGGCATATCGCCGCGCGCGTTCCTTGCCGGTGATGACGCGCCAATCCGAGCAGCGCCGGTTGACGTATTGCCATAGCTTCTCGGTGAACTCGGGCTGCTTATGCAGGGCTTCGAACACGCTCATGTCGGGCGAAACCGAATGCATCACCCGGTCGTAGGTTGAGGCCGACACGCCGCGTTTGAGTGCGTAGGGGCGAAAGCGCGCCACCCAGTGCGCAAAGGCGGGCGATGGTTTCGCCTGCGCCATGCCGCCCGACATGTCGCCGAGCGCGAGCGCGGCGACGCCGCCGAACGCGGCCGTGAGCAGGCTGCGTCGGCTCAGGCGTTCGGCCGGCGAAGGGTTGTCGATGTCGTCGGCGTCCTCGAAGATTCGCGACATGCCGGCATTCTATCGGTCGCAATGCGGCAGACAATTGGCGCCGTTCAGGCGCCGCCTGTTATGGCTAACGGCGCGGCGGTTTTGCCGCGCGGCCAAAGGCCGCGACCTGGAGCGCTTCCCGGAAGCGCGACAAGACAAACCAGAGTGATTCCAGGCGAAGTGGGGACCGGTTCGCCGTCCGGAAGCGCGACGAGACAAAAAATTCACTCGCGGCTCAGGTGGTGAACCTTATGCCGGTGATGCGGTCGCCTGCGGGCCCTGGCCTTCCTGGCCTTCTTGGTTTTGGCCTTCTTTATGCGCGGCTTCGGCTTCGGCAGCTCGACCACGGCGTTCGCCGTCGCCGGGCGCGGGGGCGGCAGCGCGACTTGATCCGCGCTGCGTCATAATCCGGATGCCCCACGATCGGCGGCACCGCTGCGCTCGCCGGGACGGGATCGCCCGGTTTGATCTCTCCGCCGCGCGCGCCGAGCAGGCGTTCGTAGGCGGACACAAGCGTCATGTACGGATTGACCAGCGACCAGCCGACCCGGGTCGGCACCTGCAAATCGAAATGCAGATGGTAGGTGGTGCCGCCGGCGAAGTCGTTGTAGTTGCCGACCTGGCCGATGTCTTCGCCGCGTGTGACCCGCCGGCCGCTCAACAGGCCGGCGGCGTCCATGCGCTTCGGGCTCATGTGCATATAGCGGATGCGCAGATGCGCGTTCGGCGTATCGAGGAAGAACAGCAGCGCTTCGTCGTTGCGCGCACGCAGGATCATGCTGTCGGCTGGCGCCACCACGTCGTGCTGATAGGGCAGGCAGCGGTCGGCGCCGGCGTTGAACATCTTGCAATAGCTCGGGCGGATGTCCTGGCCCTGATGGCCTTGGCCGCCGGGGCATTGGCCGGCGAAGTAACGGCGGTGCTCGCAGAAATTATCGCGCCACGGGTAGGCGTAATTGCGGCCCGCCAATTCATCGAACACCAATGAGCGGCCGTTGACCTTGCAGGTGTAATGCATGCCCTTCTTGCCGAGCCGGCGCGGTGAACGGCCGGTGGTGTCGCAGTTGCCCCAGTTGTTGAACGACTGTGAGTTGGCGAAGTCGGGCGCGTTCTTCAGGGGAAAGCGCAGGTTGCCGTAGACGACATAATCCGCGCGTCCGTCGAGATCGGGTTTGAGCCCGGTGCCGGGAATGAGGAATCCGGGGCTGAAGTAGGTGAACGTCGGCGACACCTGTCGCGGCCGCTCAATCGGCGGCGGCGCGATGGCCGTGTTCGACGGCGTGGGCGTGCCGCCGACGAGATGCAGCGTGTCGAGAAAGCGCTCGATGATGCGCTCGCCCTGGCGGCAGGTGAGATAGCGCGCGCGTGGCGGTCGGTCCTGGCAATAGGCCGCCACCGCATAGACCACGCCGTAGCGCCGGAACACGTAGCGCACGTAGGATTCGAAGAAGGTGCGGCGGATGCCGGGAAACTTGGCTTGCAGTGCGTCGACCGGTTCGCCGTCCGGCAGCGGCGGGCCGCCCAGATCATAAAGCATGGAAAAGCCGGACATCAGCAGATGCACCGGCTTGCGGTAATCGATGTCGGTCAGACCGGCACGTCGGCGACGCGCAGCGAGAAGGCGGCGTCGTAGCCGGCGGGCCCCGCCAGGAAGAACTTGGAGGCGTGGAAGCCGCCGAGCACGAAGTCGTCGGCGTTCGGCGGACGGTCCGGGTGCGCGGCGCGCGCCTTGCTACGCGCCTTGCGATAGGCCTCGACGTCGAAAGGCAACAGCACCGGCACCGCGCTCCTGGCGATGCCGGGAAAGCGCGCGTTGGCGGCGGCGTTGAGCGCGGCGAAGGCTTTGGCCGGCGTTGCGCCGGGCTTTGCCTGTTGTGCTGCCGCCTGCCAGTCGACGCGCAGTGGCGTCAACTGCGGCTCAGCCATGCCGCCCGGCGGCGGCGCTGGAGCAGAGGCCGGTTGAGCAACGGCGGCGCCCGCCAGCAACGCGGCGAGGGTCGCGACAATGGCACGCTTCAAGACCGCTCCCTTACCTGTCCGCCCGCCGGCCCCGGCGGATGCCTTCCGGAGCCTCGAACTAAAAGGCATCGGGATGCGGCGCACAAGGCTCGGGCCGGGCGGCCCAAGGTCTCACGCGGAGGTATGAAGAGGCGGCTTCAGTCCTTGGCGCGCTCGACGTAGGTGCCGTCGGCGGTGTTGATTACGATGCGGGTGCCGGTGGTGATGTGGGTCGGCACGCCGGTGCGCACGCCGTTCGACAGCACCGCCGGCTTGAACGAACCGGACGCCGTCTGGCCCTTCATGGCCGGCTCGGTTTCGACCACCTCCAACGTCACCTTCTGCGGGATCTCCATCGACACCGGCAGGCCCTCGTGGATGGCGAGGCTGACCACCATGCCCTCCTGCAGGTACTTCTCGTAGTCGCCGACCACGTCGGCCGGCACCTGCACCTGGTCGTAGGTCTCCTGGTTCATGAAGTGGAAGCCCTCGCCGTCCTGGTAGAGATAGCTGAAGTCTTGGTCCTCGACGTGGGCGCGCTCGAGCGGGTCGGTGGTCTTGTAGCGCTGCGACACCTTCACGCCGTCGGAAATCCGGCGCATATCGATCTGCGTGGTGGGCGTGCCCTTGCCGGGGTGAAAATTTTCCGCGGTGAGGACGACGTAGAGCTTGCCGTCAACGTCGACGATATTGCCCTTGCGGATTTGGCTGGCGATGACCTTCACGGGGTAAAATCCTTGGATGGAGAGCGGGCTTGCGGCGGCTCGTGGGATGCGCTGGAAAGGCCCCCGGGCCGCGGATTCCGGGGCAACATACTCATCCTGGCGGGGGATGCCACCCTTCGCGGGCCCCGGGGAATCGAGGTAAATGTGGCCGAAAAGGTGCCTTTCTGGCTGCCGGGGGTGCATGACGCGCGCCGGCCCTATCTGGTGGCGCGCGGCAGGATCACCGGCGCGGTACGGGCCTGGTTTGGGGCGCAAGGCTTCCTCGAGGTCGAGACCGCCACTTTGCAGGTCTCGCCCGGCAACGAGACCCATCTGCATGCTTTCGCCACCGACCTGATCGGACCGGGCGGGGAACGGCGGCAACTGTACCTTCGCACCTCGCCGGAATTCGCCTGCAAGAAGCTGCTGGCGGCCGGCGAGAGCCGGATTTTCGATTTCGCCCGGGTATTTCGCAACCGCGAGCGTGGCGCGCTGCATCACCCCGAGTTCACGCTTCTGGAGTGGTACCGGGCGCAAGCCCCCTACGAGGCGCTGATGGACGACTGCGCCGCGCTGCTGCGCGAAGCGGCCACTGCGGCGGGCGCCAAGGAATTCAGCTTCCGCGGCAAGGCCATCGATCCCTTCGCCGCGCCTGAGCGCGTGACGGTGGCGGACGCCTTCGCCCGTCATGCCGGCGTCGACCTGTTGGCAAGCGTGACCGGCAAAGGCGAGGGCGACCGTGCCCGGCTCGCGGCGGAGGCGGAGAAAGCGGGCGTGGCGATTGCCGCCGACGATACCTGGGGCGATATTTTCAGCCGCATCCTGGTCGAGCGCGTCGATCCCCATCTCGGCGTTGAGCGCGCCACCATCCTCTACGAATATCCGATGCCGCACGCCGCGCTCGCGCGCGCCAAGGCGGGTGACCCGCGCGTGGCCGAGCGCTTCGAGCTCTATGCCTGCGGGGTCGAACTCGCCAATGCCTTCGGCGAGTTGACCGACGTCGCCGAGCAGCGCGCTCGCTTCATCGAGGCGATGGACGAGAAACAACGCATCCACGGCGAGCGTTATCCGGTCGACGAGGATTTCCTCGCCGCGCTCGAGCCGGATGCCGGCGGCGTCGGGCATCGCGCTCGGCTTCGATCGCCTCGTCATGCTGGCGGCTGGCGCCGCCGCATCGACCAGGTGATCTGGACGCCGGTGGTGGAAACGGATTCGTGTAAGTGAGCGACGCCATGACATCACGAACCGACGCGCCGACCTTGCGCACGCCCCAGCAACTCGCCGAGCACGGCCTGATCGCGCCCGAGGCGCGCGAGGCGCTGGAGGCGGTCGCCGCGCGCTACGCGGTGGCCGTGCCGCCGGCGTTGGCCGCGCTCATCGACCGCGACGATCCTAACGATCCGATCGCGCGCCAATTCATTCCCAGCGTCGCGGAATTGGAGCAACGTCCTGAAGAAGACGCCGATCCCATCGGCGACGAAGCCCATAGCCCGGTCGAGGGCATCGTGCACCGCTATCCCGACCGCGTGCTGCTCAAGCTCACGCCCGTCTGCGCGGTCTATTGCCGCTTCTGCTTCCGGCGCGAGATGGTCGGCCCCGGCAAGCCGGGGGCGCTGTCGCCCGCCGCCATCGCGCGCGCGCTCGACTACATCCGCGAACGTCCGGACATCTGGGAAGTGATCCTCACCGGCGGCGACCCGCTCGTGCTGTCGGCGCGCCGCCTGCGCGCGGTGATGAAAGAGTTGAGCGCCATCGACCACGTCAGGATCGTGCGCATCCACACCCGGCTGCCGGTCGCCGATCCCGCGCGCATCACGCCCGAACTGGTGCGGGCGATGAAGGTGAAGGGCAATGGCGAGAACAAGGCGGTCTACGTCGCCGTGCACGTCAACCATCCGCGCGAGCTGACGGCGCAAGCGCGGGCGGCGCTCGCGCGCATGGCCGATGCCGGACTGGTGCTGCTCGGCCAGTCGGTGCTGCTCAAGGGCGTCAACGATGATGCAGCCGTGTTGGCCGATCTGATGCGGGCGCTGGTCGAATGCCGCGTGAAACCGTACTACCTGCACCACGGCGATCTCGCGCCCGGGACCGCGCACCTGCGGACCGGCATCGCCGCCGGCCAGGCGCTGATGCGGCAGTTGCGCGGGCGGCTGTCGGGCCTGTGCCAGCCCACCTACATGCTCGACATCCCCGGCGGTCACGGCAAGTCGCCGCTCGGCCCGAGCTACGCCGAGCGCGTCGGCGTCAACGGCGGTGGCCACCTTATGGTCGAAGACTTCATGGTCGAAGACTTCAACGGCCACCGGCACCGCTATGCGCCGGGCGAGACGCCGGCGGCGCTAGCCGCGGATCGACAGCAGGTCGAACAGCGCGGCGGCCACCGCCAGGCCCGCGAAGCCGATGAACATCACCGCTATGACGGCGTGCCAGATGAAGGACACGTCGCGTCGTAATGCAGCCACCACGCTCTTGTTCTTAAACATGCCCTGACGCTCCTCTCCGGAGCTGATGGCAGGACCTCACCGGAGGGCCTGCCTCGGACTCATGTAGCGTATGATTTCTACGCCGGAACGCATGGTGAATGCGGCACAATTTCGCACGCCTGCCATACCGCACCTTTTGCGGCGCGACATGATGGCGCGCCGCCGTCGCCCTTGGATCAAGGGGCAAGGCCGGCCTGCAAGCCGGTTCGCGGTTTGCTGGCACGGTTTCAGGCAAAAATTGGCGCGCCCAATCGAACGAAGTTCGGGCCCGAATCGGACTTGGGTCGGCATTCCGGCAGGAATGGCGCGCCCAAGGGGACTCGAACCCCTGTTACCGCCGTGAAAGGGCGGTGTCCTAGGCCACTAGACGATGGGCGCTCACCCGTGGCCGGCCAGGCGGCCGGCCACGACGGCGGCGAGGTATAAAGAGCTTCGCCGCCAGCGGCAAGCCTCACCAATGCCCGGTGTTTGGCATGGATTTCCAGGGCTCCTGCGGCGGCTTGGCCTCGCCCGTCTGCAGGAGCTCGATGGAATGGAGGTCGGGGGAGCGCACGAAGGCCATCATCCCGTCGCGGGGCGGGCGGTTGATGGTCACGCCGGCCTTCATCAGTCGCTCGCAGGTGGCGTAGATGTCATCCACCTCGTAGGCGAGATGGCCGAAATAGCGCGCCTCGCCATAGTCCTCGTCGCCGTCCCAGTTGTAGGTGAGTTCCACCTCGAGGCCCGGGCGCCCCTCCTTCTTGGTCTCATCGACTCGTTTCTCGTCGCCGGGGGCGGCCAGGAATACCAGGGTAAAACGTCCCTTCTCGTCCTCGCGCCGGTGGGTCTCCTTCAGGCCGAGCTTGTCGCAAAAGAAATCGAGCGCGGCGTCCAGATTGCGCACGCGCAGCATGGTGTGCAGATATCGCATGGAAATAACCTCATTCCTTTAGCACGTCACGTCACGCGCCAGTGTCTCGGTCCCGACGCTTGTATCCCGTTGCAGCACGTCCGTTTACAGGCGCCGGCGCCGAAAGGGCACTGGCAACGTTATGATTCCAGTGCGGCTTTGGATTTGCCGTTCCGACGAAAGACTTGCGGCAACGCCGATCGCAACGTCAAATCCACCGCAGGGGGACTATATAGGGTTTGTCCGTGATGATCGCTCCCGATCTCGATACCGCCGTCCACTGCCTGCGCGACCTGATCGCGGCGGCGAACCGGATCGTGCCCTTCACTGGCGCCGGCATCTCGACCGAGTGCGGCATTCCCGACTTCCGCTCGCCCGGCGGCTTATGGACCAAGAACAAGCCGATCCAGTTCGAGGAGTTTGTTTCAAGCCGTGACATGCGCGACGAGGCCTGGCGCCGGCGCTTCGCCATGCAGGACAGTTTCGGCGGCGCCAAGCCGGGCCGCGGCCACCTGGCGCTCGCCAGCCTCTACCGGGCCGGCAAGGTGCCGGGCCTGGTGACCCAGAACATCGACAACCTGCACCAGGAATCCGGCATTGCGCCGCGGGACATGGTGGAACTGCACGGCAATACCACCTACGCCCAGTGCCTCGACTGCGCCGAGCGCTACGAGCTTGCCTGGGTGCGCGAAAAGTTCGAGGCCGCAGGGGGGCACGCGCCCGATTGCGGCTGTGGCGGCTACATCAAGACCGCGACCGTCTCGTTCGGCCAGGCCATGCCGCCTGATGCGATGCAGCGTGCCGAAAAATTGGCCACGGCTTGCGACCTCTTTCTCGCCATCGGCTCGTCGCTCGTGGTATGGCCGGCGGCCGGATTTCCCTTGCTGGCCAAGCGTAACGGCGCCGCGCTTGTGATCATCAACCGCGAGCCGACGGAGTTCGACGATATCGCCGATCTCGTGGTGCACAATGACATCGGCGACGTGCTCGGACCCTTCATCGGGCATTGATTCGCAAGGCGCTGCGGCTGTGCACAGGCTGTGCGCAAGCACATTTTGCACTTTGCCGTTCGGTCGCCGGTGTTATCTTCGATTCAGGTTAAGAGATTCGCGGAAGCGCCCTTGAAGAGGCGCCTGATGAAGAAGCGGCGTGCGGCCTCATGGCGTCGGATGGGACAGATTCGAAAATGACGGGGGCAGATTTTCAGGCCGGCGTGTATGGCGACGTCGGTGACGAGACGCCGACCAATCTCATCGAGATCGCGGGCGTCATCAAGTGGTTCGACGTTTCCAAGGGCTTCGGGTTCATCGTGCCCGACAACGGCATGCCCGACGTGCTGCTGCACGTGACCTGCCTGCGCCGCGACGGCTACCAGACCGCCTATGAGGGCGCCCGCATCGCCTGCGAGGTGCTGCAGCGGCCGAAGGGATTGCAGGCCTTCCGCGTGCTGTCGATGGACGAAACCACCGCCGTGCACCCGGCGCAGATGCCGCCGCCGCGCACCCACGTCACGGTGACCCCGACCAGCGGCCTCGAGCGCGCCCAGGTCAAATGGTTCAACCGCCTGCGGGGGTTCGGGTTCCTGACGCGGGGCGAGGGTACGCCCGATATCTTCGTGCACATGGAGACACTGCGCCGCTACGGGCTCGCCGAGCTGCGGCCGGGGCAGACCGTGCTGGTGCGTTTCGGCGACGGGCCCAAGGGCCTGATGGCGGCCGAGGTGCGGCCGGACGGCGGGGCGCTGGGGCCGGCCTCGCACTGAGGCGACACGTGCCGCCGCAGCGGCCGGCATTTCCGTTCTTCACGCGGATTTTCGTTGCCGGCGCGGGTGCCGTCCGTGTACAGGATCGTCCATGCGCTTTCCACGGTTCGTAGCCGTTCTCCTCCTCGGCCTTGTGCTTCCGGGACTGATGCTGGCCGCCGCCCCGCTGCGGGCCGCGCCGCTGAAACCGCTGGAGATCGTCAGCAAGAGCGGGGTGCACGTGTTCTCGGTCGCGCTCGCCAAGACTCCGGCGGAGCGCGAGAGGGGCCTGATGTTCGTCAAGCATCTGCCGGACGGGCAGGGCATGCTGTTCGACTTCAAGAGCGAGCAGGATATCTCCATGTGGATGAAGAACACCTACATCCCGCTCGACATGCTCTTCATCCGCGACAACGGCCGCATCGCTCATATTGCCGAGAACACCACGCCGATGTCGACGGCCATTATCCCCTCGGTGGTACCGGTGCGCGCGGTGCTGGAGATCGCCGGCGGCACCTGCGCCCGGCTGGGGATCAGGTCGGGCGATCGCGTGGCGTTCCCGATCTTCAGCGGCCACTGAGGTCCGGTTGCCGGCCCGGGCGCGAGCGTGTATCGAACCGGCTGGGGTGTCCGCCAGAGCATTTCCAGGCGAAGTGGGCAGGTTGGCCGTCCGGAAACGCGACAGTGAGCGAAGCTGGACACCTTTGCCGTATCCCTGAGACGCCGAACGGATAGAGCGGCGGAGAGCTTCCCGGCGGGGCATAGCGCAGTCTGGTAGCGCGTCTGGTTTGGGACCAGAAGGTCGCAGGTTCGAATCCTGCTGCCCCGACCAATTTCTATCTCACCGCAATCACCTCGAAGACAGCCTCCGATGTGGCAAGCATCGGCGTTAGTATTGACGGTCACCACGGCCGGCGAGTATTGCAGCGTTTTCAATTTAGTAACAAGTTCGATGAACTTTCTAGAAATACAAGAACGTATCAATGCCGGCACCTTCGGATCCGTCGGCCAGAGGCTCCGCCACTGTTATCCTCCTAACATGGAAAATACAGAGAATAAGTTGCAACAATCGAAACATATATTATGTTCATAAGTTCATAGATAATGATTTTTATTTTTACTTGATGCAGCCAATACGTTATCATTATGCGGAGTTACGTCGCAACATCGAAGTCAAACGCACATACCGAGGGAGGTGCGTTGGGGGCAACGTCCAGTGGGGCAACGATCCAGTGGGTCGTCAGGATGGCGTCGTTTACGGCTGGTCATGCCAATCGTCGCGATATCAGCGCAATTCGTTCGAGGCAGGCGACTTGCGTAGCCGGGCGCAAGAAGACGGACTATTTCGATCTCGGTCAGCGCGGCTTTCTGCTCGAGGTGCGCTGCTCCGGCGGCAAGACCTACTACCAGCGCTACACCGACGACCGCGGGCGCGAGCGCCAGTACAAGATCGGGCCCGCCGACGTGCTCGGCCTTGATCAGGCCCGCCGCAAGGCGCGGCAGGTCGTGGCCGAGGCGCTTCTGGGGGCGGATCCGCAGCAGAAGCGGCGCGAGATGCGCGCGGTGCCGCTGCTCCGGGACTTCGTGGCCGAGCGCTACCTGCCTTATGTGCGCACCTACAAGACAAGCTGGCAGACCGACGAGACCGTGCTGCGCATCCACGTTCTGCCCAAGCTCGGCGCGCTCGCCCTCGACGAGATCAAGACCGACGCCATTTCGGCGCTGATCAACGGCATGCGCGCGGACGGCTACGCCGCCGGCACCATGAACCGGGTGATCGTGATTCTGCGCTACCTCTACAATCTCGGCCGCAAGTGGAAGGTGCCGGGCGTTATCGACAATCCGGCCGCCGGGCTCACGGCCGGGCCGGATGTGCAGCGCAACCGCTTCCTCAGCGAGCCGGAGGTGGAGGCGCTGGTGCGCTCGCTGCACGTCGACGAGAACCAGACCGCTGCCCGCGCCATTCTGCTGCTGCTGCTCACCGGCGCGCGCCGCAACGAGATCACCCACGCGAAGTGGGACTACGTCGACTGGAGGAACAAGACGCTGTTGGTGCCGAAGTCGAAATCCGGCCGGCCCCGCGCCATCGCGCTCAACCAGTCGGCGCTCGCGCTGCTCGGCGCCATGCCACGCCAGGACGGCAACCCGTACATATTTCCGTCCTCGGTCACCGGCAGGCCGCCGGCCTCGCTCTTCTTTCCATGGGACCGCATCCGCGAACGCGCGGGCCTCGCCGATGTGCGGCTGCACGATCTGCGGCATTCCTTCGCCAGCTTCCTGGTCAACCGCGGCGTGTCGCTCTACGTGGTGCAGGGTCTGCTCGGTCATCTGCATGCCCGCACCACGCAGCGCTACGCGCATCTGACGCGCGAAACGCTGAGCGACGCGGCCGACCTGATCCAAGAGGTCGTGACGGTGCCTACCTTCGGCGCACCTGCCGCCGGCGAGCGCGACGAGCAGGGAGGCCCCGCGCCCGCCCTGCGGCCCTCGACCTGATCCTTCCGCATCCTTCGATCGCCGCGCGCTGACGCCTTCGCCGCGCCGCCCGCGCGTTTACCGAAAAGTAATCCCTCATCGTCGATGCTGTGCGTGCCATTCGCGGCGCGCCTTGAAGCCGTCGCGCGCATCGCGTTGCCGGTCGCGGCCGCATATCCCAGGCTATACCGAGTGCGCGTCCCCGGCAGGTCCGTACCCGCAGCGGCGATCCGGGTTCGGGGCCAAGGGTTTGACTTTCCGCCCGACCCAGGCGCACCCGAGTTGGCCAGGGGAGGTCCCGGCCGGGAGTCCGCCCGGGGCCCGGCGCGCGGCATACGCTGTTATTGGGCTTGCGGCGCGGCCTTTCTCCCAACCCCTCCAGTACGTGAAGATTTGCAGCCTTTATGGTGCCGGGTTCTACTACATCCCGGGTACCGATACCTGCTTGAAGATCGGCGGGTTCGTCCGCGCGGAGATGAACTTCTACGCGAACGGCTCGTTCTACGCCTACACGGCGGCGAACTTCGACAGCCCGGCGACCAACGTCGAGAATACCCGCGTCCGCTGGGGCATCACCGCCGACGCGCGTTCGCAGACCGCCTACGGCACCCTGCGCGCGTTCGTGTACATGGCGCCGACGGAGACCAACGGCTTGGGCGGTGGCTACAATGCCATCTACTCGCCGGCCGGCTTCATCCAGTGGGCCGGCTTCACGTTCGGTGTGACCGGCTCGTTCTTCAACTTCGACGGCCAGGGTTACACCAACGGCACGTTGTGGGTCGGTTCGGCCTCCGGTGGCCGCGGTGTGCCGCTGTTCGCCTATACCGCCCAGTTCGGCAACGGCCTTTCGGCCACGCTGTCTCTGGAAGATACCACCGGGCATAGCTCGACGGTCGCGGGCAACTCGCAGGTCTACGCCGGTCGCGAGTGGCCGGACCTCGTCGCCAATCTGCGTGTCGACCAGGCCTGGGGCAGCGCGCAGGTCATGGGCGCCCTGCACAACGTTCACACGTACAACAACGTCAGCGTGACGAACAACTTCGAGCAGCACAAGCTCGGCTGGGCGGTCGGCGGCGGCATCAAGTTCAACCTGCCCATGCTGGGCAAGGGTGACGCCATCACGGCCGAAACCAGCTACGCCAAGGGCGCGCTGGAGTACGTGATGTCAAATCCGGCGGGTGCAGCCGGCGGTGGCGCCGGTTTCTTCGCGCTCTCGACCGGTGCGCCGGTGGTTACCAACACGGCGCGGGGTAGCGTCCTTGACGCCGTCGGTACCACGGCCAATGGTTCGCTGGACCTGACCGAGGGCTGGCAGGTCAGCGGCGGCTACGAGCACCACTGGGATTCCATGTGGAAGACCTCGCTCTACGGTGGCTACGCTAAGGTCCATTACTCTCAGAACGCGAGTAACGTTCTTGCTGCTACCGTTGGTCTTGGCGCCGGCAACAATGCCGACTTCAACATCTGGCAGGTCGGCTCGCGCACGGTCTGGACCCCGGTCCACAACCTCGACCTGAGCGTGGACGTGATCTACTCGCAGGTGAACGGCGCCTACAGCGGTCAGACCGCCGGTGGCGTGACCTACGGGGACAAGGGCTTCCTCGCGGGCATCGTCCGCGCGCAGCGCAACTTCTGATCGGCTGAGCTGATCGGGCTTTAAGGACCCCCGGCGGGAAACCGCCGGGGGTTTCCCCCAAGAGGGGGAGCCCGCAAGGCCGGGTTTTTGTCAAGACAAGCCTTGTCGCATCCCGCCAGTAAAGGCGTCGTCGGTCGTCGACATGCAGACCGGTACCCGCAGTTCCCCCGATCTCGTCGAACTCGTGCGTCTCGAGCGGCGTTGCTTTGCCGCCAAGATTTGCACAGCGCGCGCGATCCTTGGTTGGAGCCAAAGCGAGTTCGGACTGCACGTCGGGCTCACGCAACGTGCCGTCCACAAACTCGAACAGGGCGAGACGGAGCCGCGCCGGGCGACCGTGCGCGCCATCGAGGAGGTCTGGCGGGCGCAAGGCATCGAATTCGAAGATCTGGCGGACGGCGGATTTCGCGCCATCGTGCGCGCCCATGTCGTCGATCGGCCGGCAGCCGCGGCGGATCGGCATCGCCGGGACGACAGCCCGCGCTCCGGCATCGGCGGCAATTCGGCGCAAATCCATCGCGCCTGAGCGACGGCACGCGCCGGCAATCATCCAGCAATCATTCAGCAATCATCGCGCCGGTTGCGTCCGGTCCTTCGCGACCGAAGCCCACTCAGCCGGCCATGCCTGGCGCCGTCGCCTCATGCATCGCGTGCGCGTGCCGGCGGTCGCAGGCGACTCGCGAAATCGGCGATACGCGCGATGACGTCGTCTTCCGCCAGCAGCGGCGCGTGGCCCTGGTCGGGCACCACGAGCGTTTCCATGCGTGCGCGGCGGGCGCGCATGGCCTCGACCGTCTCCGGCGACAGCAGATCGGAGTTGGCGCCACGGATGACCATCAGCGGCACATGGGCGAGCGCGTCGAACGCCGCCCATAACGGCGGCAGCGGCCGCTCGAAATCGATGCCCTCCAGCGTCTCGGCGAGCCGCACGTCGTAGGTCGGCACCATCCGGCCTTTATCCTCCTTGAAGGTGCGCAGCGACGCCGCCATCCAGTCCCCGTCGGTGAGCCGGGGAAATTGCGCGCTGGAGAGCCGTTTGAGGATCTCGGCGCCTTCGTCGAAGCTGCGCGGCTCCGGCAGCTTGCCGACGTAGCCCTTGATGCGCATCAGCCCCTTGGGCTCGATGACCGGGCCGATGTCGTTGAGTACGACCCCGGCGAGCGCCGTCGGCCGCATGGCGGCCATCAGCATGGCCAGGATGCCGCCGCGCGAGGTGCCGACGACGATCGCCGGCAGGGCGTCGAGTGCGGTCGCCATCGCCAGCACGTCGGCGAGCTCGCTATTGAAGGCGTAATTGGCGGGATCGCGGTCGTAGGCGGATTGTCCGCGGCCGCGATAATCGACGGCGATGACGCGGCGCGGATGGTCGGGGTGGCCGGACAACGCGACCGCCAGGGCTTCGAAATCGGCCTCGGTGCGCGCGAGCCCCGGCAGGCAGAGCGCCGGCAGGCCAGGCAGGCTGGATCGGCCGTAACAACGCGCGTGCAGCCGCAGGCCGTCGGGCGCCGAGATGAAGGTGGACGTGGCAATGTCTTGCATGGGCACCGAAACTAACACGCCGCTTGCGCCGACGGCATAGAACTTACGAGCGGAGCGGAAAACGCGCCGCGCCGCGCACTCATTTCTTGCCGCCGCCGCGGGTGAGGTCGGCTTCGATCAGCAGACGGGCGTTGCCGGCAAAGCGCGCGCGGTAGACTTCCAGGTTCTCCAGGATGCGCTGCACGTAGTTGCGCGTCTCCGAATAGGGCAGGCGCTCCACCCAGTCGACCGGATCGACCTTGGGATCGCGCGGGTCGCCGTAGATGCCCATCCACTGCCGGGTGCGGCCGAGCCCGGCGTTATAGGCGGAGGCGGTCAGCAGATAATTGCCGTGGAAATAGCGCAGCAGGTGCGAAATCTCGGCCGCGCCCATCTGCATGTTGTAGACGGGATCGTTGAGCAGGCGGTGGCGGCTGTAGTGCACCCGGTAGCGCCGGGCGGTGTCGCGGCCGGCCGCGGGCGTCACCTGCATGAGCCCCATGGCGCGCGCGCTGGAGACGACCTTCTGGTGGAAGTGGCTTTCCTGGCGGGCGATGGAATAGGCCATGGCGCGGCCGATCGCCGGCGCGATCGGCTTGAAGTCGGGCAGGCCCGTCACCGGATAGGCGTAATAATCGAGCGGCAGCCCGTGCCGCACCGCGCTTTCTGCGAGCAGCACCATGGCGCGGGGGTCCTTGTGCTCGCCGGCGAGCTCGGCAAGCGCCGCCATGGCGGCGACGTCGCGGCCGCTTTCGCCGAGCGAGGCATACATGGAGGCCAGCATGTCGCGCTCGTCGAGCGCGAACAGCAATTTGGCCGCGCGCACGATCTCGATCCGCGCCAACAGCTTCTTCTGCGCGTCGGTGAATTTCGGCGGCCCGCGCAAGGCGAGGTCGCGCAGGCCCAGCCGCGCGCGCGCGAGCTGGCCGTAATAGGTGACGGTGTACCTGGCGGCCTCCCGGTAGAAGCCTTGCGCCTCCGCCTTCCGGCCCAGCGCCTCGGCGGCGCGGCCTTGCCAGTATTTGCCGCGCGCGACCGCGTGCGGATTCTTGGTGCCCTGCGCGATATGCGCGAACAGCGTGGCCGCGGTCTTGGGGTCGTGCAGGAAGCGCAGCGCGATCCAGCCGGCGGTGAAGTACTTGCCGACCCGGTAGACGTTGCGGCTCGGGGTCACCGCCTCGACGGCGACGCGGTAGGCCGACTTCGGATCGTGCTTGTCGAGCAGGGCGCGCACCAGGATGCGCCGCTCGCGCCACCAGGCGTCGGAGTTGATCAGCGGGCCGGGCGCGCGCGGCGCCCGGGCTATCACCCGCGCGGCCTCCTCATACTTGTCCTTGCGGATGAGCCAGCGCGCGCGCGCGAAGATGTAGCCGGGATCGTCGCGCGCGCTCTTCGGCACCGCATTGAGCCGGGCGTGGGCGTGGCGGGAATGCGCGAGCACCGCCGCCCAGGCGCGGGCGATGGCGAGATCGCCGCCGCCGAGCCGGTGCGCGGCGCGCAGGCCCGCTTCGGTGTCGTGCCGATAGAAGCGCTGCACCATGCGCACCTTGTTGTCTTCCGGCGTGATCAGCTTGCCGAACATGTCGAGGACCTTGTTCTCGACCGCCTCGCTGCAGTCCTGGTAGCGCCAGGCGTGACGCACGAGCGCGGCGGCGCCGGCCTTGTCGCCCTTGGCGAGCAGGGCGTGCGCGAGGACAAAGCGGCCCTTGGCCGTGATCGGGTGGCGCTGCGAAAAATAATCCAGCACCGTGGCGTCCTCGATCCCGTCGTTCCACAGCGCGTTCTCGGCGCGCCGGTCGAACAGGGTGGCGTGCGGCCAGCCCGGATGGTTCTTGGTGAAATCGGCGTAGCGCTGGAAGCCCGGGCTGGTGTCGTTGCTGCGCAGGATCACCCATTCGGCGAGCGTCCTGGCGACCGGATCCTTGATGGTGGCTTCGGTCTTGTCGGCGTCGGAGTCATGGCCCTTCTGGGCCGCCTCGATGACCTGCTTGAGGGCGGCGAGATCGGCGGGCGAGGTCTCCGCAGTGGAAGCGATGGCGAAGGCGCCCTTGGCCGGCCGCTCGCCCGCCTTGACGTCGGGATGGCTGGCGAAGACGGGGCCGCGCAGGCCGAGGGTCTTCTCGGCGAAGGCGGTCGCCATCCGGGCGGTGATCGGGCGCTTGCGCGGCAGCGGCACCGCAGGCTGGGCTGGAGGCTTGGGGACCGCCGGGGCGGCTTTGGCCGCCGCCGCCGGCCGGGGACGCGGTACCGGCACCGCCGCCGGGGCTGCCAAGACCCAGCCGGCCCAGATGCCGGCGCTCAGCGCGCCCAGCCCCAGGATCGCCCAGCCTTTCAGGCCCGCCCAGTCGGCGCGCCCCGGTCCTCCCCGCCGAACCGGCGGATTTCGCTTCGCCACGGCCATTCGAAGCCTTTATGTCGCGTCCGGTATGCTGCGCCCGGCATTCCGCGTGCGGCGCGCGCCCGACTCAAAGGCGAACACGATCCGGTGCCATTAGGCCAGCCCCCGTGCAAAAAGGTACCCTCATTTGGGGGTGCTGCGACGATAGGTGGCGAGCGGGGCGAAACCGGGGCGAGCGCCATACCACCCGGCCGCGCGGGTTTTGGTCTTTCATCAGCCCCCCCGAACCGATATGGGTTGGGTTTCAAAACGCGTCATCGTGGGAGAGATCGTGTCATGACCGCCAAGTCGAGCTTCCGGGGCTCCTTCACTGCGCTGGTCACGCCGTTCAAAAATGGCGCGGTGGACGAACAGGCCTTCCGCGGCCTGGTGGACTGGCAGATCGAGGAGGGCACCAACGGGCTGGTGCCGGTCGGCACCACCGGCGAGAGCCCGACGCTCAGCCACGACGAGCACAAGCAGGTCATCGAGTGGTGCATCGACCAGGCCAAGGGCCGGGTGCCGGTGATCGCGGGTGCCGGTTCCAACTCCACCAAGGAGGCCATCGATTTCTCGCAGCATGCCGAGAAGGCGGGTGCCGACGCGGTGCTGATTGTGACGCCGTACTACAACAAGCCGACCCAGGAAGGGCTCTACCAGCACTTCAAGGCGGTCAACGACGCCATCGGCATTCCGATCATCATCTACAACATTCCCGGCCGCTCCGTGATCGACATGTCGGTCGACACCATGAAGCGGCTGTGGGAGTGCAAGAACATCGCCGGCGTGAAGGACGCCACCGCCAACGTGGTGCGCGTCTCCGAGCAGCGCGCCGCCATGGGGCCGGACTTCAACCAGATGACGGGCGAGGACGGGTCCGCGCTCGGCTTCATGGCGCACGGTGGCCATGGCTGCATCTCGGTCACCTCGAACGTGGCGCCGCGCCTGTGCGCCGAGTTCCAGGGCGCCTGCCGGAAGGGTGACTTCGCCGCCGCGCTCAAGATCCAGGACAAGCTGATGCCGCTGCATCATGCGCTATTCGTGGAGACCAATCCGTCGCCGGCGAAATACGCGCTCTCGGTGCTCGGCAAATGCGCCGACACCGTTCGGCTGCCGATGGTGCCGGTCTCCGACAAGACCAAGACCTTGGTGCGCGACGCCATGGTGCACGCCGGCTTGGTAAATTAGCCCGGCACGGTTTTTCCTTCCGACGTTCGGGTGCTGCCCGCCCACAGGCGGCGTGGGGCGGGGAGTTGACCTTTTCGCGCCGACGCGGACCATGCGGGTTCCGCTATTCATCAGGTTCGGAGACCGGGACATGCTGAAGGAATTCCGCGAATTCGCCATGCGCGGCAACGTGGTCGATCTGGCGGTCGGCATCATCATCGGTGTCGCCTTCGGGGCGATCGTGCAGTCGCTTGTGGCCGATATCATCATGCCTGTGGTCGGCGCGCTCACAGGCGGGCTCGACTTCTCGAACTACTTCCTGGCGCTCTCCGGCAAGGTCACGGCCGTCACCCTGGTCGAGGCGAAAAAGCAAGGCGCTATATTGGCTTGGGGTCATTTTCTGACCCTCGTGCTGAACTTTATCATCGTCGCCTGGGTGATGTTCCTCGTGGTCAAGGGCATGAACCGCATGCGCCGCCAGGAAGTGGCCGCGCCGGAACCGGAACCGGCGCCGACCCCGACCGAAGAGCTGCTGAAGGAAATCCGCGACCTGCTTAAAGCTCGCGCCTGATCTAGCTCATTGATAATTTTGATGTTTGCGCCCGCTTCCGGCGGTGGTCGGGGCGTGCGATAGCTCGTGCGGCGCACTAAATACGAATGCAAAGCATTAAGTCAGGACTGTCATGGCTGCCAAACCGGATCGTCGCCTCAAGGTTGTCGCCGACAACCGGCGGGCGCGCTTCAACTATCAGATCGGCGAGAGCTTCGAGGCCGGCATCGCGCTCACCGGCAGCGAGGTCAAGTCGCTGCGTCAGGGCAAGGCGACCATCGCGGAATCCTACGCCGACTCGCGCGACGGCGAGATCTGGTTGGTCAACGCCAATATCCCCGAATACACGCAGGCCGGTCCCTTCAACAACCACGCGCCGAAGCGGCCGCGCAAGCTGCTGCTGCACGAGCGCGAGATCGTCAAGCTCGCGAGCGGCGTCGACCGCGAAGGCATGACCATCGTGCCGCTCAAGCTCTATTTCAACGAGCGCGGCCGGGCCAAGGTCGAGCTCGCGCTCGCCAAGGGCAAGAAGCTGCACGACAAGCGCGAGACCGAGCGGAAACGTTCCTGGGAACGCGAGAAGGGCCGGCTGCTGCGGGCGCGGGGCTGAGCTGCCGGGGACGGGCGTCTATGGTCGCGGTCCCGTCGGCTCGCCGAGGCTTTTATGTCCTATCAAGGCAATTTGAGGTAGAAGGAACCGGGGACGCCAAACCGGGGAGGAACAGCAATGGTGAAACTCAGCGTGCTCTACGGACATCCGACGGACGCAGCCGCCTTCGAGAAATATTACGCCGAAACGCATATGCCCATCGCCGGCAAGATGCAGGGCCTGAGCAAGATCGAGCTGTCCAAGGTCGTTGGCGCGCCCGACGGCGGCACACCGGCCTTCTATCGCATGGCCGATCTCTATTTCGACGATCTCGATCACATGAAGCGCGTGATGGACACGCCCGAGGCCCAGGCGACGGTCGCCGATCTCGGCAATTTCGCCACCGGCGGCGTTACCGTGCTGATTTCCGAGGTGGGTTGAGCTGAGCTGAGCGACGCGGACGAGCGGGCCGGGGGCGTCAGTCCTTCAGAAAGCCCCGCACGTCCGCGAACACCTTGCGGAACATTTCCGGCGTCAGCACGCGGGTGTTGGTGTTGTAGCGCGAGCAGTGATAGCTGGAAAAAAGCGCGTAGCCGCCGACGTCGTGCCGGCCGCCATGCTTGAAGGGCGTCGCCGATTTCTTGGCGCCGAGCGTGGTCACGACGCTGTCGTGGGCGATGCGTCCGAGCGCCAGGATCGCGCGCAGCTTCTTCATCTCCGCGATCGTGGCGATGAGGAAATCGCGGCAGGTCTTGATCTCGGCGCCAGTGGGCTTGTTTTCCGGCGGCACGCAGCGCACCGCATTGGTGATGCGGCAATCGGTGAGCGTCAGGCCGTCGTCGGGGTGGGCGGCGTATTCGCCGCGCGCGAACTTGTAGCGCAACAGGGTCTCGTAGAGCAGCACGCCGGCATAATCGCCGGTGAACGGCCGGCCGGTGCGGTTGGCGCCCTGCACGCCGGGGGCCAGGCCCACGATCAGGAGCTGTGCGTTCGCCGGGCCGAAGGAGGGGACGGGCGCGTTGAACCAGGCCGGTTCCTTTTTGCGCCATTCCTTGCGGAACGCGACCAGCCGCGGACAGCGCGGGCAATGGCGGTCCGGCGTCGCGCTCTTGGCTTGTGTCGACGCGGCCGGGGGGCCCGCCTCAGCCATGACCGGGCTTACTCGTAGCCCTCGTCGTCGTCGTCATCGGCCGGCGCGCCGGCGCCGGCGCGCTGCGGCGTCGCCGGGCGCTGCAGGAACTGCGGCGTGTGGCCGCGGTCTTCGCGCACCGGCCGCGCGCCGCGCTCGGCCGGGTCGCGGCCGATCTTGGACTGCAGTTCGACGATGTCGGTGAAGACGTCGGCCTGGCGGCGCAGTTCGTCGGCCACCATCGGCGGCTGGGTCGAGACGGTGGACACCACGGTGACCCGCACGCCGCGCCGCTGCACGGCTTCCACCAGCGAGCGGAAGTCGCCGTCGCCGGAGAACAGCACCATGTGGTCGATGTGGCCTGCGATCTCCATGGCATCGACCGCGAGCTCGATGTCCATGTTGCCCTTGACCTTGCGCCGGCCGGTCTGGTCGACGAATTCCTTGGTCGCCTTGGTGACCACCGAATAGCCGTTGTAGTCGAGCCAGTCGATCAGGGGACGGATGGAGGAATACTCCTGATCCTCGATCACGGCGGTGTAATAGAGCGCGCGCATCAAATAGCCGCGTGACTGGAATTCGCGCAGCAGGCGCTTGTAGTCGATATCGAAGCCAAGCGACTTGGCGGTGGCGTATAGATTGGCCCCATCAATGAACAATGCGATCTTTTCACCGGGAACGGTCATCTTTGTTGCTCTCTTGTTGTCTCGCAACGAGTATCCGGAAGGCCCGGCCCGGCGGAATGCACGGCGCGCGAGAAGCGCGGCGCAGCGGCCACGGATCGGCGGTAAGGGGCGGTCGACGACACTTGTGTCAATTCAACGTGGTTAACTGGGTTCAAATGTTACCCGCGCCAAGCGCGGCTAGTGTCCGATCAAATATCCAGTCGGGGTCACCGATCGTAACGGGTCGGGCCAGCCTGCTCGCGATCTGTTCCGGTATCAGAGGCTTGCGGCCAAACCAAGACAAAAAAGCTTGAAATTCGGCACGCGAGGGGATACCTACCGCTCGTTTCCAGTCAGGATGATGTTCCACCCGAGGGAGTGCCGAGCCGATGGCCCGCGTCACCGTAGAAGACTGCATCGACAAGGTCGAAAACCGCTTTGATCTCGTGCTTTTGGCGGGCCACCGCGCGCGCATGATCTCGTCGGGGTCGCAACTTACCGTCGACCGGGACAACGACAAGAACCCGGTTGTATCGCTGCGCGAGATCGCGGAGACGACGGTGTCGCCGGGGGACCTCAAGGAAGACCTGATCCATTCTCTGCAGAAATATGTGGAAGTCGACGAGCCCGAGCCGGAAGTGCCGCTGATCGGCGCCGGCGGTGTGGACGTCGACGACACCGAGGTCACCGCCGAGCGCATGACCGAGGAAGAGCTGCTCAAGGGCCTGGAAGGGTTGACCCCGCCCGATGAGCCGCCGGAAGAGGATACCGACGTGGGCTGAGCGGCTCGCGTTTTGACCGTGAATTCGCTGCAACGGCCCGGCCCAGACCGGGCCGTTTCGTTTTTCGGGCAGCAGAACATTAAGGCTGCGGTGCCAAGCTCTTGCCGCGCAAGGCCTTTGTCGTGATATCTAGAAGGATTGGCCGCCGGCGACCTCTTTCACCCCCGTCCGGGCGGCCAACGGGCCTGTCCGGATGAGCGCACGATCGGACCATTTGCCGCGGATGCAGAGCCAGGCGCCCACCCGGGCACCGCTGGAGGCGCGCGCCTGGCGGTGCCGCCCGATTCTCGAGCGCGCGGGGCAAGCGGCGCCTGGCGGCCAGATCGCGCCCGGCCATGATGCGCCAATACGAACTGGTCGAGCGGGTGCGGCGCTACAATCCCGACACCGACGAGGCGCTGCTCAACCGCGCCTACGTCTACGCCATGAAGGCGCATGGCGAGCAGCGGCGCGCCTCGGGCGATCCCTATTTCTCGCATCCGCTGGAAGTGGCGGCGATCCTCACCGACCTCAAGCTCGACGACGCCACCATCGCCGCCGCGCTGCTGCACGACACCATCGAGGACACCGAGGCGACCCGCGCCGAGATCGACAACCTGTTCGGCGCCGACATCGGCGCGCTGGTCGACGGCCTCACCAAGCTGAAGCGGCTCGACCTCGTCACCAAGGAGGCCAAGCAGGCGGAAAACCTGCGCAAGCTGCTGCTCGCCATCGCCGACGACGTGCGCGTGCTGCTCATCAAGCTCGCCGACCGGCTGCACAACATGCGCACGCTCGATTTCATGCCGGATGCCTCGCGCCGCCGCAACGCCGACGAGACGCTGGAAATCTATGCCCCGCTCGCCGGCCGCATGGGCATGCATGAGATGCGCGAGGAGCTCGAGGATCTGTCGTTCCGCGAGATCAACCCCGAAGCCTACGCGGTGGTGAGCGCGCGCCTCAACGCGATTGCCGACCGCAACCAGGCGCTGATCGAGGAGATCGAGCAGCAGCTCACCAAGAAGCTCGCCGACCGCGGCATCACCGCCAAGGTGCAGGGGCGGCGCAAAAAGGCTTATTCGGTGTGGCGCAAGATGGAGCGCAAGTCGGTCGGCTTCGAGCAACTGTCCGACATCTTCGGCTTCCGCGTCATCGTCAACACGCTCGCCGACTGCTACCAGGCGCTCGGCATCGTGCACACGACCTGGCCGATGGTGCCGGGCCGCTTCAAGGACTACGTCTCCACGCCCAAGGCCAACGATTACCGCTCGATCCACACCACGCTGATCGGTCCCGGCCAGCAGCGCGTCGAGTTGCAGATCCGCACCCGGGACATGCACCAGATCGCCGAATACGGCATCGCCGCGCACGCGCTTTACAAGGACCATGAGGGCACGCCGACCGAGCTTTTCTCGCGCGAGTCGAGCGCGTACGCCTGGCTGCGCCGCACCATCGAGCTCCTGGCGGAAGGGTCGAACCCGGAGGAATTCCTCGAGCACACCAAGCTCGAACTGTTCCACGATCAGGTGTTCTGTTTCACGCCCAAGGGCAAGCTGATCGCCCTGCCGCGCAAGGCGACGGCGATCGATTTCGCCTACGCGGTGCACACCGACGTCGGCAACACGGCCATTGGCTGCAAGATCAACGGCAAGATCGCGCCGCTCATGTCGGAGATCGACAACGGCGACGAGGTGGAGATCCTCACCTCCAAGGCGCAGGTGGCGCCGCCGGCGGCCTGGGAGTCGATCGTCGTCACCGGCAAGGCGCGGCTCGCCATCCGGCGCGCGACCCGCGTCGCCGTGCGCGCGCAATATACCGGGCTCGGCCGCCGCATGGTCGAGCGCCTGTTCCAGCGCGCCAAGATCAATTATTCGGACGAGAGCCTGACCGGCGCGCTGGCGCGGCTGGCGCGCGCCTCCATCGACGACGTGATGGCGGCGGTCGGGCGCGGCGAACTGAAGGCCTCCGATGTCGCCCGCGCCATGTATCCCGACTACAAGGAGGAACGCGCCGCCGCCATGGCGGTCAAGCGCAAGCCGGAGAGTGGCTGGTTCGGCCTGAAGCGGCTGCGCGCGGTCAAGTTCCGGGTGCCGAGCGCGCCGGAGCAGGGCTCGGCGATCCCCGTGCGCGGCATCAACGGCGACCTGCCGGCGCGCTTCGCGCCGGAAGGCGGCGCGGTGCCGGGCGACCGCATCGTCGGCATTCTAACGCCGGGCGAGGGCATCACCATCTATCCGATCCAGTCCAAGGCGCTGAGCGAGTTCGAGGACGTGCCCGAGCGTTGGCTCGACCTGCGCTGGGATTCCGACGAGGGGACGCCGCAGCGCTTTCCCGCGCAGATCACCGTGCAGTCGGTGAATGAGCCCGGCTCGCTCGCCACCATCGCCCAGATCATCGCCGAGCATGATGGCAACATCGATAATATTCGCATGACACGGCGCGCGCCGGATTTTACGGATGTGCTGATCGATCTCGAGGTCTACGATCTCAAGCACCTCACCGCCATCCTGGCGCAACTGCGCGCCAAGCCGATCGTGGCCAAGGCGGAACGGGTGAACGGCTGACTTCGTTTTCTGATGGATTGCGATTTGCAATGAGTACTGCACCGCTTCGCCTCGGCGTCAACGTCGACCACGTCGCCACCATCCGCAACGCGCGCGGCGGCGCCCATCCCGATCCGGTGCGCGCGGCCAAGCTCGCCATCGGCGCCGGCGCCGACGGCATCACCGCGCATCTGCGCGAGGACCGCCGCCATATCCGCGACGACGACATGGCGCGGCTCAAGGCCGAGATCGACAAGCCGCTCAACTTCGAGATGGCGGCGACCGAGGAGATGGTGTCGATCGCGCTCAAGATCCGGCCGCATGCGGTCTGCCTGGTGCCGGAAAAGCGCACCGAGCGCACCACCGAGGGCGGGCTCGACGCCGTCGGCCTGAAGGCGCAGCTTGCGCCCGCGGTGCACGACCTCAAGCACGCCGGCATCAAGGTTTCGCTGTTCATCGCGCCGGCGCCGGCGCAGATCGAGGCGGCGGTGGCGCTCGGCGCGCCGGTGATCGAGATCCATACCGGCGCCTGGTGCGACGCGCTCATCGGCGGCCGCCGGGCCGAAGCGCAGGCCGAATGGGAGCTGATCCGCGCCGGCGCGGTGCTCGCCAAGAGCTATGGCATGGAAGTCCACGCCGGCCACGGCCTTGATTACGGCACCGCCGAGACCATTTCCGCGCTGCCGGAAGTGGTCGAGCTCAATATCGGTCATTTTCTGGTCGGCGAAGCGGTGTTCGAGGGGCTCGCCGAGACGGTGACATTCATGCGCGCGGCGATGGAGCGCGGGCGCAAGCGGGTGACTTCATGATCATCGGCCTCGGCTCCGACCTCTGCGACGTGCGCCGCATCCGCGCGGTGCTGGAGCGGCACGGCGAGCGCTTCCTCGACCGCATCTTCACCCCGGCCGAGCGCGCCAAGGCGGAGCGGCGCGCCAATCGCGCCGAGACCTACGCCAAGCGCTTCGCCGCCAAGGAGGCCTGCGCCAAGGCGCTCGGCACCGGCTTCCGGCGCGGGGTGTTCTGGCGCGACATGGGCGTGGTCAACCTGCCGTCCGGCGCGCCGACCATGAAACTCTCCGGCGGGGCGCTGGCGCGGCTCAAGGCGATCACGCCGGCCGGCTGCGAGGCCGCCATCACCGTCTCGCTCACCGACGAGGGACCGACCGCCCAGGCCATCGTCATCATCACGGCAATTCCCGCGCCGCCCCCGGCGGCCTCGGCATGGCAGCCAAAAGCGCCGTCCGATTAACGACTTAGCCGCCGGCAATCGCGATTGCGCGCGGGCAGGGCAACGGCTACAAGACCGCTGGTGCGGTGGATTTGACGTTCCGCTCGTGAGGCCACCGGCGTTTTGCGCGCGGAACGTCAAATCCAAAAACCGCTATCGAATGGGATATCTGCTGGTGTCCGTTCGGTTCCAACGGCCGTAACGGCGCGCGCTGAGCTCGCGGGTTACGAACGGCGGAACGGGGACACGCGGGGCGCGGGACGGTGCGGACGAAAGGCCAATGAGCGTGGCATCTCGAACAAAGAAAAAAGAGGGCGGGTTTGGCGAAACCGTCACCGTCGTCATTCATGCGTTGATCATCGCGCTGGTGATCCGCACTTTCTTCTTCCAGCCGTTCAACATCCCTTCGGGCTCGATGAAGAACACGCTACTGGTCGGCGATTATCTGTTCGTTTCGAAATACACGTATGGCTACAGCAAGTATTCGCTGCCGCTGCCGACGTCGGTCGCCAACGCCTTGCCCGACGGCCGCGTGCCGGCCGGCTGGCTGCCGCAACGCGGCGACGTCGTCGTGTTCCGCCTGCCGCGCGACCCGAGCATCGACTACATCAAGCGCGTGATTGGCCTGCCCGGCGACAGCATCCAGGTGAAGGACGGTCTCGTCTACATCAACGGCACGCCGGTGCAGCGCCAGGCGGCGAAGCCCTGGGTCGACGTCGAGGAGGGCACGCGCGAGCAGCCGGTGAAACGCTGGAAGGTGACGCTGCCCGATGGCAAGAGCTTCCACACGCTCGACCTGGTGGACCACGGATTCGCCGACAACACCGACGTCTACCACGTGCCGCCGGGCCACTATTTCATGATGGGCGACAACCGCGACAACTCGACCGACAGCCGCTTTCCGCAGGTGGGCTACGTGCCGCTCGAGAACATCGTCGGCAAGGCGCGGCTCATCTTTTTCTCGGTCTATCAGGGCGAGCACGCCTGGGAGTTCTGGCGCTGGCCGTTCTCGGTGCGCTGGGGCAGGCTGTTCACGATCGTCAGATGAGCCGCAATCGGGCCAAGGAACGCACCGCGCTGGAGGACCGGATCGGCTATCAATTCGCCGACAAGGCGCTGATCGACCGCGCGCTCACCCATATCTCGGCGCTGTCCGGGGGGAAACGCGCCGAAAGCTATCAGCGGCTCGAATTCCTCGGCGACCACGTGCTCGGGCTCGTCGTCTCCGACATGCTCTACCGCGAGTTCCAGCGCGCCGACGAAGGCGAACTGTCGCGCCGCCTCGCCGACCTGGTGCGCAAGGAAACCTGCGCCGACGTGGCGCGCGAGATGGACGTCGGCCCGGCGCTGCGGCTCGGCAGCTCGGAGTCGAACGCCGGCGGGCGCCTGCGCGAGACCATCCTGGCGGACGCCTGCGAGGCGCTGATCGGCGCCGTGTTCCTCGACGGCGGCTATGCGGCGGCCGAAGGCTTCGTGGTGCGTTTCTGGCAGGAACGCATGTTGAAGCCGGCGAGGCCGCTACGGGACTCCAAGACCATGCTGCAGGAATGGGCGCAGGCGCGCGGGCTGCCGACGCCCGCCTATCGCGAGTTGGCGCGCACCGGCCCGCATCACGACCCCGAATTCCGGGTGGCGGTAACGCTGCCCGACCGGCCACCGGCGGAAGGCATGGGCTCGTCGAAGCGCGCCGCCGAGCAGGCCGCCGCCGCCCAAATGCTGGCGCAGGTCGGCGCCGCCGTGGACAAACCTGATGCCTGAAATCGACGCGCCGCAAGGCGACACCCGCTGTGGCTTCGTGGCGCTGATCGGCGCGCCCAATGCCGGCAAGTCGACGCTGCATCAACGCGCTGGTCGGCGCGAAGGTGACCATCGTCTCGCGCAAGGTTCAGACCACGCGCGCGTTGATCCGCGGCATCGCGGCGACGGACAAGTCGCAGCTCATATTTGTCGATACCCCGGGCATCTTCGCTCCCAAGCGTCGCCTCGACCGCGCCATGGTGACCACCGCCTGGAGCGGCGCGCACGATGCCGACCTAGTCGGCGTGTTGATCGATGCGCGCAAAGGTTTGGACGAGGAGGCGCAGGCGATCCTCGACAAGCTGAAGGAAGTGAGGGCGGTCAAGCTCCTGATCCTCAATAAGATCGATGTGGTCGCCAAGGAAGACCTGCTGGCGCTGGCGCAGGCCGCTAACGACAAGGCGAAGTTCGAGGCGACCTTCATGATTTCGGCGCTCGGCGGCGACGGCGTCGCCGACCTCAAAGCGTGGCTTGGCGCGCACGTGCCGCCGGGGCCGTGGCTCTATCCGCCCGACCAGATGTCGGACGCACCCTTGCGGCAGCTCGCGGCCGAGATCACCCGCGAAAAGCTGTTCGAGCGCCTGCACCAGGAACTGCCGTACCAGTCGACGGTGGAAACCGAGGTGTGGAAGGAGCTGCGCGATGGCTCGGTGCGGGTCGAGCAGATTATCTACGTAGCGCGCGACAGCCAGCGCAAGATCGTGCTGGGCAAGGGCGGACAGGCCATCAAGGCGATCGGGGCGGCGGCGCGCAAG
This sequence comes from uncultured Pseudomonadota bacterium, assembly GCA_963829755.1. GTDB lineage: Bacteria > Pseudomonadota > Alphaproteobacteria > Rhizobiales > Xanthobacteraceae > Pseudolabrys. The sequence goes on from CAWHJV010000016.1 coordinate 925,371, forward strand.
GAAATCGCCGAGATCGCGGAGGCCAAGGTGCACCTGTTCCTGTTCGTCAAGGTGCGCGAGGGCTGGGGCGACGACCCGGAGCGTTACCGGGCGATGGGCCTGGAGTTTCCAAAGGAATAGCCCCCCGGTCATTCCGGGGCGTCCGCCGCAGGCGGACGAACCCGGAATCCACAATCCCTGTCGTCGTGATTTTCTCCGATTCTGGGAGTATGGATTCCGGGTTCGCTCGTTTCACTCGCGCCCCGGAATGACAGCAACAAGCAATGCAATGGACCGATGAAGGCATCGTGCTCGGCGTCAAGCGGCACGGGGAGGCGAGCGGCATCCTCGAGCTGATGACGCGCGCGCACGGGCGCCATCTCGGCATGGTGCGTGGCGCCTTCGGCTCGCGGCTGAAGCCGATCCTGCAGCCGGGCAACGGCATCGCCGCCAACTGGCGGGCGCGGCTCGACGAGCATCTCGGCAACTACACCGTGGAGGCGCTCAACCTGCGCGCCGCGGGCTTCTTCGGCGCATCGCACGCGATCTATGGTTTGACCCATCTGGCGGCGCTGATGCGGCTGTTGCCGGAGCGCGATCCGCATGAGGGCCTCTATGAAGCGTTCGAGACGCTGCTGGACCGGCTCGACGATCCGGTCTGGGCGGCGCCCGAGGTGGTGCGCTTCGAATTGCGGCTCTTGGCCGAGCTCGGCTTCGGGCTCGATCTCGGCGAATGCGCGGCGACCGGCGCGACCGACGATCTCGTCTTCGTCTCGCCGCGCTCGGGGCGGGCGGTCTCGCGCGCGGCCGGTTTGCCTTACGCCGAGCGCATGCTGCGGTTGCCGGCCTTCCTGCAGGACGAGGGGGCGGTCGCGTCTACCGCCGATCTCGCCGACGGCTTCGCGCTCACCGGCTTTTTCCTGGAGCGCCACGTGCTGATGCCGCGCGGGCTGATGCTCGCCGACGAGCGCGCGCATTTCATCGCCGCGCTCGACCGCGCGCTGCCGAGTGTTGCTTGAACAAGTGTTGCTTGAACAAGCGTCGCCTGAAACGAAAACCGGCCCGGCCTTGCGGCCGGGCCGGATGAACGCGTGGGTTAGCGGCGCCAGTGGCAGACGCGCTGGACCCGGCAGACCCGACGGCCGTGGTAGCCACGCCAGCAGCGGCGCACGTTGTAGCAGTAGCGGTGCCGGCGATGGTAACGGTACGGCCGATACTGAATCTGCTCGATCAGCGGCGCGGTGGCGGCTGGCGAATAGCCGGCAGCCACGGGAGCGGCAGACGCGCCGGTCGCGCCGGCCAAGCCGAGGCCGAGGGCAAACAGGGCTGACAGGACGATCTTGTGCATTCTGGGTTCCTTTGTTCGGCTGCTGCACCCCGGTATGGATTCGGATGAACCGTCCGTCGCAGCGGCTCCCGACTGGGTGCCGCAGGCTACCGATCCCGTCCCCAACCTGAGGTGTCTGGCCCGTTCACCGCTTGTTCATCAAAGCGGCAGGCATTAGCTAGGGGCCATGGGTTCCAGACTGATTCCCCCCGAGAAAGGCGACGTCGAAGAGGTCGGCCTGCGCGAAGCGCTGGAAGAGCGCTATCTCGCCTACGCCCTCTCCACCATCATGAACCGGGCGCTGCCGGACGCGCGTGACGGCCTCAAGCCCGTGCACCGGCGCATCCTCTACGGCATGCGGCTGTTGCGGCTCGACCCCGGTTCGGCCTTCAAGAAGTCGGCCAAGGTGGTCGGCGACGTGATGGGCAATTTCCACCCGCATGGCGACCAGGCAATCTACGACGCCATGGTGCGGCTGGCGCAGGACTTCGCCCAGCGCTATCCGCTGATCGACGGGCAGGGAAACTTCGGCAACGTCGACGGCGATAACGCCGCCGCCATGCGCTACACGGAATCGCGCCTCACCGAGGTGGCGCGGCTCTTGCTCGACGGCATCGACGAGGACGCTGTCGACTTCCGCCCGACTTATGACGGCACCTCCGAAGAGCCGGTGGTGCTGCCGGCGGCGTTCCCCAATCTGCTCGCCAACGGCGCGCAAGGGATCGCGGTCGGCATGGCGACCTCGATTCCGCCGCACAACGTCGCCGAATTGTGCGACGCCGCGCTGCACCTGATCGAGACGCCGAACGCGCGCAGCAAGACGCTTCTGAAATACGTCAAGGGCCCGGATTTCCCGACCGGCGGCGTCATCGTCGACCCGCCCGATGCGATCGCGGAAGCCTACGACAGCGGCCGCGGCTCGTTCCGCGTGCGCGCGCGCTGGGAGACCGAAGACGCCGGCCGCGGCACCTACGTGGTGGTGATCACCGAAATCCCCTGGCTGGTGCAGAAGTCGCGCCTGGTCGAGAAGATCGCCGAACTCATCAACGAGAAGAAGCTGCCGTTGGTCGCCGACGTGCGCGACGAATCCGCCGAGGACATCCGCCTGGTGATCGAGCCGCGCGCGCGCACGGTCGACGCCGAAGTGATGATGGAGTCGCTGTTCCGGCTGACCGACCTGGAAGCGCGCATCCAGCTCAACATGAACGTGCTGGTGAAGGGCGGCCGCATCCCCATGGTGCAGGGGCTCGCCGAGGTCCTGCGCGAATGGCTCGACCATCGCCGCGCGGTGCTGGTGCGCCGCTCCAACTTCCGGCTGGCCAAGATCGAGCATCGCCTCGAAGTGCTCGGCGGCTATCTCATCGCCTATCTGAACCTCGACAAGGTCATCAAGATCATCCGCACCCAGGACGAGCCCAAGCCCGTCCTGATAAAGACGTTCAAGCTCACCGACGTCCAGGCCGATGCCATCCTCAACATGCGGTTGCGCAATTTGCGCAAGCTCGAGGAGATGGAGATCCGCGGCGAGGACAAGGACCTGCGGAAAGAGCGCACCGCGTTAAAGACCTTGCTTGGCTCGGAAGATCAGCAGTGGAAGACGGTCGCCGGCCAGATCAAGGAGCTGAAGACCACTTTCGGGCCGAAGACCGCGCTCGGCCGCCGCCGGACGCAGTTCAGCGAGGCGCCCGAGCACGACATTGCGGCCATGGAAGAGGCCATGGTGGTGCGCGAGCCGATCACCGTGGTGGTGTCGGAAAAGGGCTGGATCCGTGGCTTGCGCGGCCATGTCGGCGACCTGTCCAACGTCTCGTTCAAGGCCGGCGACAAGCTGAAGTTCGCATTTCCCACCGAGACCACCGCCAAGGTGCTCATCTTCGGGTCGAACGGACGCTTCTATACCCTTGATGCGTCGAAGCTTCCCGGCGGCCGCGGCCATGGCGAGCCGGTGCGGCTGTTCATCGATCTCGAAGACGCCGACGTGGTGGCGGCGTTGCCGCACACCGGCGGCCGCAAGTTCGTGGTGGCGAGCTACGCCGGCAACGGCTTCGTGGTGCCGGAAGATGAGGTGCTCGGCACCACGCGCAAGGGCAAGCAGGTCCTGAACCTGAAGGCGCCGGACAAGGCGGCGGGGCTCACGACGGTGGAGGGCGACCACGTCGCCACCATCGGCGAGAACCGCAAGATGCTCATCTTCAAGCTCGACCAGGTGCCGGAGATGACGCGCGGGCGCGGCGTGCGCCTGCAGCGCTATCTGCAGAAGGGCCTGTCGGACATCGTCACCTTCGACGGCAAGGAGGGCCTGAGCTGGACCGACAGCGCCGGCCGCAGCTTCAATCTGCCGCTGAAGGAGCTGAAGGATTGGCGCGGCGACCGCGCCGCCGCCGGCCGCATCGCGCCGAAGGGTTTTCCGAAGAGCAATACCTTCAAGGCGCCCTTGAGCAACGGCAAGACGAACGGCGACGAAGGGTAGAGAGCCGTTGTCCCCGATGGCGGGGGCCGCGCGTCATCCAAACCTGCGTCATCCAAGTGTCATTGCCGCATCCTACCAAGCGCGGCATGAACCACCTGATTCCGCTCGCCGGCCTTGTCGGCGCGATCGCGATCCTGGCCCATTTCATCAGTATTGCCGCCGTCATCAGGCGCTTCCGCGCTTCACCGCCGGTCGAGGCGGCTCCGGCAAGTGTGCCCGTGAGCATCCTGCGGCCGGTGTGCGGTCTGGAGAACTACATCGAGGAAACGCTGCGCTCGAGCTTTCTCCTCGATCATCCGGATTATGAGGTGATCTTCTGCGCCGCCGACGCGGACGATCCGGTGCTGCCGCTGGTGCGCGCGCTGATGGCGCAATACCCGCACGTCGAAAGCCGGCTGCTGGTCGGCAATTCGGCCGTCAGCCGCAACCCCAAGCTCAACAACCTGGTCAAGGGCTGGCACGCGGCGCGCCGCCCCTGGGTCATGATGATCGACAGCAACGTGCTCATGACCGAGGATCATGTTCCGCGCATGCTGGCGGCCTGGCGCGACGACACCGGGCTCGTCTGCTCGCCGCCGGTCGGCAGCGCGCCGGCGGACGCCTGGGCGGAGCTTGAGTGCGGCTTCCTCAATACCTACCAGGCGCGCTGGCAATGCTTTGCCGACACCATCGGCTTCGGCTTCGCGCAGGGCAAGTCGATGCTGTGGCGGCGCGACATCCTCGATAGTGCCGGCGGCATCGAGGCGCTCGCCAACGAGATCGCCGAGGATGCGGCGGCGACCAAGATCGTCCGGGCGCGGGGCCTGCGCGTGCGGCTGGTGCGCGCGCCTTTCATGCAGCCGCTGGGCGCGCGGGCCTTGGCCGACGTCTGGCGCCGGCAGGTGCGCTGGGCGCGGCTCAGGCGGGAGACCTTCCGCCTCTATTTCGTGCCCGAGCTCCTGGTCGGCGCGGTGCCGCCGCTCGCCGCCGCCGCGTTGGTGGCCGGCAGCGCGGGCCTTCCGATCGCCACCGTGCTCATCGCGTTGGCGGCGGTCTGGTACGGCGCCGAGGCGGCGCTCGCCTATGCCGCCGGCTGGCAGTTGTCGTGGCGCTCGGTGCCGCTCTGGATGCTGCGCGACACGCTGTTGCCGTTGCTCTGGTGCGCCGCCTGGGCCGGCAACGATTTCGAATGGCGGGGCAACGCCATGTCGGTCGCGGTCGACGTGTTCGGGCAAGAGCTGACGGCCGAACCGTAACGATGATGGCGCGGCTTGCAGACCGCCTGGCCTTGATGGCCACGGCCGCAATCTTTTGCGCGGCGATCGTCGTGCTGGTGCGCGAATTCCACGACGTCAGCCTCGCGGCGGTGCTCGGGCGGCTCGGCGCCATGCCGCTGCCGCGCATCCTCGCGGCGCTGGCGCTGACGGCGGCAAGCTATCTGCTGCTGACCGGCTACGACATCCTGGCCATGCATTACGTGTGCCGGCGGCCGAAGCTGCGGGACGTCGTCTTCGCGTCGTTCACGGCCTTCGCGCTCAGCAACAATGTCGGCTTCCAAATCCTCTCCGGGGGGTCGATCCGCTTTCGCCTCTATTCGCGGCTCGGGCTCAATGCCGTCGCCGTCGGTGAGGTGGTGGCGTTCTGCAGCTTCGGCTATGCGCTCGGCATCGTGACGGTCGGCGGCATCCTGGCGCTCGCCCGGCCTGATGACATCGCCACGCTGATGCATATCCCGGGTGGCCTCGTCACCGCGGGTGGCGTGGTGCTGCTGGCGGTCAGCCTCGGCTATCTCGGCGTCGCCGCGCTGTGGCGCGAGCCCATCGCGCTCGGTCGCTATCGCTTGCGGCCGCCGTCCTTCGCCCTGGCGCTGGCGCAGGTCGCGCTGGCGTCGATCGACGCCGTGCTGGCGGCGACGGTGATGTACGTCCTGCTGCCGGCCGGTTTCGCGTTCGGCTACTGGCATTTCCTCGGCGTCTACACCATCGCGGCCACGGCTTCGATTCTGAGCCTAGTGCCGGGCGGGCTCGGCGTGTTCGAGACGGCGATCACGGTCTTGGCCGCGCCGCCGTCGAAGGCGGCGGCGCTTGGCGTGTTCTTCGTCTACCGCATGATCTATTTCATCCTGCCGCTGGTCGTGGCGCTGGCGTGGTTCGGGCTGCGCACGATACGGCGTCGCGATGCTGGCTACCGCTCGTCCCCGCGAAGGCTGGGACCCAGCGACGAAAATAATGGCTCGTGATTTGGCACTGGATTCCCGCTTGCGCGGGAATGAGTGGAGTATGTTTCAACTCGCCACGAACAGCAGCGACTTCGCCGACGCCTCCATCAGCGCCGCGGCGGTGTCGCCGAAGAACAGCTTCTCGCCCGGCCGGCGGCCGACGCCCATGACGACGAGTGTCGCGTGCCGGCGGCCCATTTCTTTCAGGATGGCCTCTTCCGGCGCGTCGTTGGCGCGCACGGCGGTGCGCGGATGCACGCCGTAGCTCTCGGCCAGCGTGACGATGTCCTTGAGGATCGCCTCCTCGTAATGGCGCGAGCGCGTCTTCTTGCCGCCGCCGGTGACGTAGAGCGCGGTGAGCGGCGCCTTGGCGGCGCGCGCCAGCACGATGGCGACCTCGGCGGCGTGGCGCGAGGTGGCGGTGCCGTTGACCGGCACCAGAATGTTGAGGCGGCCTTCGATCGGCTCCTTCAGATGCAGGTCGCGCGCGTCGGCGACGGCGAGCGGCCCTTCGAAGCCGGCGGCGACTTCGGTGACGGCGTCGTGGAATTCGCTCTTGCGGATGATGGTCTTGCCGAGACCGACGACCATCAGGTCGTAGCCCTTCTCGGCCTCCTTGGCGACGACCTCCTGCTTGGGGCCCGTCTCCGCTCGGGTGGTGACGTCGAGCTTCTTGGGCTCCGGTTGTGCCTCCGATGTCTTGGTCTCATCCACCGGCCGCGCGGCCTGCGCCACCGCCTGCACGGTTTCGCCGGACTCCTTGGCCTTTTCCTTTTGCGCCTCGGCCGCGGCCTTGCCGGTCTTCTTGTCGGTCTTGATCTGCAAGACGGTCGTGGGCATGCCGCGCGAGCCCGCAATCATGCCGCCGATGCGGGTGGCGAACTTGCCGTTGGCGCTGTCGTCGACCGCGAGCAGCAGCCGCTCAAGCTTGGGCACGAAGCCCTTGGCCTCCATCTCCTCGCGCTCGAGCCGTTGCTTTTCCTCTTTGCCGATCGGCAGCCGCGCCAGCGCCCAGCGCAAGGTCGGCGGCATGGCCATGGTGGTGATCACCGCCATGGCGACGATCATGGTGAAGAGGTTGGCGCTGAGCGCGCCCATGGTGAGGCCGATGGTGGCGACGATCACCTCGGTCGAGCCGCGCGCGTTCATGCCGGTGCCGAGCGCCAGGGATTCGCGCGTTGTCAGCCCGCCGACGCGGCCGCCGATGAAGGCGCCGCCGAATTTCCCGAGGCTGGCGATCAGGATCAGCCCGATGGTCAGCGCGAGCAGAGCCGGGTCCTTCAGGATGGTGAGATCGGCCGAAAGGCCCGCGGTGCCGAAGAACACCGGCATGAAGAAGGCGACGATCAATCCGCGCAATTGCTCGTCGATGTGCTTGGTCAGGATCGGGGATTCCCCGACCAGAATGCCGGCGACGAAGGCGCCGAGCACCGTGTGCACGCCGATCAGGTCGGTGATGATCGCCATGCCGCCCATGATCAGCAGGATGCCGGTGATCACGGCGAAGTCGCTGACGAAGGTGTCGTTGACCCAGCGGATGACGAAGAACACCGCGCGCCGCCCGACCGTGAGGCTCAGCGCCATGAACACCAAAGTGCCGATGACGCTTCTTGCGATGCTGAAGGCGTCGATGTGGCCCTGCAGCGCCAGCGAGAAGATCACCGCCGTGATCATCCACCCGACCGTGTCGTCGATGATGGCGGAGGCGAGGATCACCTGACCGACCTTGCGGCGCGTGAAATTCATCTCGCCGATCACCACCGCCACGATCTTGACCGAGGCGATCGACAGCGCCGTGCCGAGGAACAGCGAGGTGATCAGCCGCTGTGACGGATCGGGCAGCATGGCGTCGGGCAGGGCTTCGCCGAGGGCGACGCCGCACAGGAACGGCACCACGATGCCGGCGATGGACGCCGAGAACGAGGCGCGGCCGCTCTCGCGCACCAGCTTGAGGTCGGTCTCCATGCCGGTGAGCAGCAGCAAGACGAGAATACCGACCTGCGCCACAGCGTCGAGCATCGCCTTCTGCTCGCGCGCGGCCGGGAACAGGGCGTGCTGGAAATCCGGAAAGAGGGCGCCCAGCACGGACGGGCCCAGCGCGAGCCCCGCGATCAACTGCCCCATCACGGCCGGCTGCCCGATACGCAGCATGAACTCGCCGAGCAGGCGCCCCACCAGGATCAGGGTGACGAGCTGGGCGACGAAAACGAGCTCCGACGGCCCCTGCATGGCGCCGGTCGCCGCCAGCGCGCTGACGGGCAGGGCAAAGGCCGCCGCCGCGATCCAAAGCCACCATGATGGCCAATAGGAAGGCCAGCGGGGTCCGCCCGTGGGCAAAACCGTGGGCGTTGAACCGGTATTTCGGGCAGGTCTTGGGATCGGGGCCCCCCTGAATCGATGCCGCAACATGCACCATTCCGCCGCGACCGGGTAGCTTGCCTGCAACAAATGCAATTGCAAATTATTCGCAAGAAGAATAGGTTTCGTTTGTGACCGAACGCCAGAGTGCCGGAAAGATTCCCGTTTTATGGACGCCACGCCGCCGCAACGAAAAAATACCCTGACTGAACGCACGATCGGCGCGGCGCAGGCGCTTCTGAGCGGGGGCCGCGGCAGCTGGCGCGGCTATCTCGCCTTCGGCGGGCCGGCGGTGATCGCCTCGATCGCCTACATGGACCCCGGCAACTACGCCACCAACATCCAGGCCGGCGCCAAATACGGCTACGGTCTGCTCTGGGTGGTGCTGGGGGCCAATCTGATCGCCATGCTGTTCCAGGCGTTGTCGGCCAAGCTCGGCATCGTCACGGGGCGCAATCTGGCCGAGCTGTGCCGCCAACAATTTCCCGGGCCCGTGGTCGTGGCCATGTGGGTCGTCAGCGAGATCGCCGCCATGGCGACCGACCTCGCCGAATTCCTGGGCGGCGCCGTGGGCCTGGCGCTCTTGTTCAACATGCCGCTGCTGGCCGGGATGATCGTGACGGCCATCGTCACCTACGGCATCCTGATGGTCGAAGGGCGCGGCTTCCGCCCTATCGAGCTCGTTATCACCGGCTTCGTCGCGATCATCGCGCTCTGCTATCTGGCCGAGATGTTCATCGCGCCGGTGAACTGGGGCGCGGCCGCCCTCGGCACCGTGACGCCGCGCATCGCCGACGCCGAGGCGCTGCTCTTGTCGGTCGGCATCATCGGCGCCACGGTGATGCCGCACGCGGTCTATCTGCACTCCGCCCTGACCCAGGGGCGCATCCCGGCGCGCAACACGGATGAAAAGCGCCGGGTGGTGTGGATATCGAACCGCGAGGTACTGATCGCGCTCGCCGCCGCCGGTCTCGTCAACATGGCCATGGTGATGATGGCGGCCAGCGCCTTCCATGCCGGCCACAGCAATGTGGCCGAGATCGAAACCGCTTATCACACGCTGACGCCGCTGCTGGGCGCCGCCGCGGCCGGTTTCTTCCTCGTGTCGCTGATCGCCTCCGGCGTGTCGTCCTCGGTGGTCGGCACCATGGCCGGGCAGATGATCATGCAGGGCTTCGTCGGCTTCCGCATCCCAATCTGGGTGCGACGGTTGGTGACCATGATCCCGGCCTTCGTCGTGGTGGCGCTCGGCGTCAACGCCACCACGGCGCTGGTCGTGAGTCAGGTGATCCTGTCGATCGCGCTACCGGTGCCGATGATCGCGCTGGTCTTGTTTACGCGCCGGCGCGACATCATGGGATCGTTCGCAAATACCCGGCTGACCAATGTCGTGGCCATCGCCGGCACGGTGGTGGTGCTGGCGCTGAACCTGTTCCTGATCCTGGATACCTTCGGCGTGCCGGTGCCGGGCCTGAACTAGACACGGGCACTATGGCCCCTATAAGGGGCCCCAAACCGCTGAATGACCAAGGAGCCTGGCATGAGCTGGAGCGTCTATCTCTCGGGCGAAATCCACAGCGACTGGCGCGAGCGCATCGAGAAGGGCGCGGCCGATGCCGGCCTCGACGTCCGGTTCGCGGCCCCGGTGACGCATCACGAGGCTTCCGACGACTGCGGCGTTGCCATCCTCGGCGCCGAACCCAACAAGTTCTGGCACGATCACAAGGGCGCGCAGCTCAACGCCATCCGCACCCGCACGCTGATCGAAGAGGCCGATATCGTGGTCGTGCGCTTCGGCGAGAAATACAAGCAATGGAACGCGGCGTTCGACGCAGGCTTCGCCGCCGCGCTCGGCAAGCCCATCATCGTCATCCACCAAGCGGAGCACCAGCATGCCTTGAAGGAGGTCGACGCCGCGGCCCTGGCGGTGGCGCAGACGCCGGAACAGGTGGTCGCCATGCTGCGCTATGTCATCAAGGGCGAGCTCGCCGGCTACACCGACAAGCGCCAGGCCGCGCAATAAGAGGCGGAACAGGTTCCGGGCCGAGGCGCCGCCGGTGGCCGGTTGTTTTTGCCGTGTTTAAGGCCTATTTTGGCTGTGACAGGGGACGACGCATGCGACACCGTGGAGCATGTCGTAATGGGTGAATTCAGTATCTGGCATTGGCTCGTCCTCATCGTCATCGTGATGCTGCTGTTCGGGCGGGGCAAGGTCTCCGACCTGATGGGCGATGTCGCGCAGGGCATCAAAGCCTTCAAGAAGGGTATGGCGACGGATGACGCGTCAACGCCGGCAACTGATCGGCCGGCAGCTGATCGGCCGGCAGCCGCGAAGGCGGTTGAGCCGCCGAAGGGCGATGAAATGCCGCGAGCCGAAGCCGCACGCCACACCGAGAGCGCGAACAGCTAGCAGTCACCAAGGGTGGCGGGCGTTCGACGTGCTCACCGTTTCGCGGAAACGGTGGGTGTGCGCGGGCATTTATCTTGTCGCGTTTGTCGGACGGCGGACCGGTGTTTGACGTCGCCTGGAAACGCTCAGCGCTCGACCCGCGTCCAGCCCGAGGGCATCAGTCGCTCCTGTGGCAGGAAGCGGCCCTTGTAGTCCATCTTGCGCGAACCCGACACCCAGTAGCCGAGATAGACATAAGGCAGGCCCATTTCTTTGGCGCGTTCGATGTGATCGAGGATCATGAAGGTGCCGAGCGAGCGATCGCCGGCATCGGGATCGAAGAACGAGTAGACCATAGACAGCCCGTCGCTCAGCACGTCGCTGAGCGCCACCGCCATCAGGTCGCCGGTGCCGCGGCCGTTGAAGCCACTGTCGGGCCCGCGGCGGCGATATTCGACGATGCGCGTGTCGACGTGGCTGTCCTCGATCATCATGGCGTAGTCGAGCACGGTCATGTCCGCCATGCCGCCGTCGCGGTGGCGGGCGTCGAGATAGGCGCGGAACACCGAATACTGTTCCGAGGTCGGGTTCGGCGCGCGCATGGCGCCGATGACGTCCTCGTTGCGCTCGGCGACGCGGCGCATGTTGCGTGACGGTTTGAAGTCATTCGCCACCACCCGCACCGACACGCAGGCGCGGCAGCTCTCGCAGGCCGGCCGGTAGGCGATCGACTGGCTGCGACGGAAGCCGCCGTGGGTGAGCAGGTCGTTGAGCTCGCTGGCGCGCTCGCCGACGAGGTGCGTGAACACCTTGCGCTCCTCCTGGCCCCGCAGGTAGGGGCAGGGCGAGGGCGCCGTCAGGTAGAATTGCGGCGTGTCGCGGGAGTGCTGGGTCACTTAGCTCGCGTCTTGGGACGGCCTCCGATTCGAGGTTAGCATCGCCCGGGCTTCCGGTTTCGTCAAAGCCATTATAGCGCCCCCGTGTGCGGTATGGTTTCCCGCAAATATGACGCCCGTGCCGGATTATTGATCACCACGGTGCCGAGCAGGATGTCGTGCAGCAGCCGGCGGCGCCCGTTAAAGAAGGCGACCAGCAGGATGAACGGGGTCAGGACCGACAGGGTGATCCAGAACACGATGGCATGCACGGCGCCGAGCACGAAATAGGCCGGCGCGCCGTACCAGGTGCGCATTTTCAGGTCGACCACCCGCATGCCGAGGGTGGCGGAGGCTTGGCTCCCCAGCGTCGCCCCGAAATAGACCAGCGCCCAGATCACGGTCGCCGGCGGCAGCAGCCAGTACAGCGCCCAGCCTAGCCCGAGGGTGACGATGCCGAAGGCGAAGATGAACATGGCCGCCAGGATCACCGGCACGGCCAGGATCACGAAATCGATGACAAAGGCGATCACCCGGCGCGCCAGCACGCCCTCGAACAGCTCGGGCTGCGTCAGCCGGGTCATAGGCATGGGGTTTGATGTCGATCGACAAGGCGCCGCCCCCTCGAAATGCGGTTGCCGGGCCCGGAAAAAACGCGCCGGTCCGGGCCGGGTCTTGTCCCGACATGGCCAAAGGATCGGCCGCCCGCAAGAGGGGGTCAAGGGCTGGGGCGGTCGCCGCTGGAAGCGGGGCGGCGATTGCGGCATGGTGCCGCTGGGCTTAGGAGACCGTATGGTGGCAACCGCGATCAGCCTTGCCGATATTGAAGCCGCCCGCCGCGTCATCGCCGGCGCGGTGCTCGAGACCCCGACGCTGCTGGCGCCCAAGCTGTCGGCGCTCACGGGCGCGCAGGTCTACGTCAAATACGAGAACCTGCAGGTCACCAATTCGTTCAAGGACCGCGGGGCGCTGAACAAGCTCACCTCGCTGTCGGAGGCCGAGCGCAAGCGCGGCGTCATCGCCATGTCGGCCGGCAACCACGCGCAGGCGGTGGCCTATCACGCTTCCCGGCTCGGCATTCCGGCGACCATCGTGATGCCGGAGGCGACGCCGTTCGTGAAGGTGGCCGCGACGCGTTCGTACGGAGCCGAGGTCGTGCTGCATGGCGAATCCGTCAACGACGCGCAGGCTCGGGTTATGGAACTGGTGGCGCAACAGGGGTACGTGCAGGTCCATCCGTTCGACGATCGGCACATTATCGCGGGGCAGGGTACCATCGCGCTTGAAATGCTGGAGGCGGTGGAAGACCTCGAGGTGCTGATCTTCGCGATCGGCGGCGGCGGACTGATCGCCGGCAACGCCATCGCCGCCCGCGCGCTCAAGCCCGCCATCGAGATCGTCGGCGTCGAAGCCGCGCTTTATCCGTCCATGTGGAACGCGCTGCACGACGAGCAGCGTCCGGCCGGCGGGCCCACGCTCGCCGAAGGCATCGCGGTGAAGAAGGCGAGCGGGCTGACGATTTCGATCGTGCGCGAACTGGTCCGCGACGTGCTCCTGGTGGACGAGACGGACCTGGAGCGCGCCGTGAACGCCTTCGCCACGCTGCAGAAGACGGTCGCCGAGGGCGCCGGCGCGGCCGGTCTCGCCGCCATGCTGGCGAACCGGGAGCGTTTCGTCGGCCGCAAGGTCGGCCTCATCCTCACCGGCGGCAATATCGATCCGCGTATCCTGGCATCGATCACCGTGCGCGAACTGGAGCGCGTGGGCCGGATCGTCTCCTTTCGTCTGACCTCGCCGGAAGACCGTCCCGGCGTGCTCGGGCGCATCGCCACCCGGCTTGGCGCGCTCGGCGCCAACATTCTGGAGGTCGATCACCGCCGCCTGTTTCTCGACGTGCCGGCCAAGGGCACCAAGCTCGACGTCACCATTGAGGCGCGCGACGCTGCGCACGCCGACGAGATTCTGGCGGCGCTTGAGGCCGACGGATATCGGCCGGTGCGCATCGTCGCCGGCCTGGCGCAGGAGTTGAGCGGGTAAGCGTGGCGAGTGAGCCGGGCGCGGGAATTTTTCGCGGCGGCGCGCCGACGTGGATGAATGACGGCACGTTTTGGTGCCCGCGTGGAAGAAACGCGTGGTGTGCGGCGGATTTGTTCCACGCCGCGGCGCGCGCGGACAAGAATTCGCTGCGATCGGCGTGATCGGCGATAACAAATTTGTCCGCCGGGAGTTGCGCGTCGTTGGAAGGTTCCGACCGCTGCGGCCGCATTCGGCAGAACATGTATTGCGGGGCCGGCGCCGATCGGCGAATGGGATTTTCCGATTGACGCGCTATTCCGGCGCGTTTCTAGCTCGGCCGCATGTTCGAAACGGCCGATACCGAAGCGGAAATCGCGGGCCCGAAGTCCTCCGTCGAAGCTGAGCCGCAAGCGCCGGGAAACGACGCGCGCGTCGCCCGCTTGGCCGAGGCGCTCGGGCCGCTGTCGCCGCCAGCGCGGCTGCGGGACCTGCGCGAGGCGCTGCCCGGCCGCATCGTCTTCACCCACGGTTTCGGCATCGAGGGCCAGGTGATCGTGCACTGGATCTGCGAGCAGGGGCTCGACATCGATCTGGTGACGCTCGACACCGGGCGCCTGTTCCCCGAGACCTACGAGCTGTGGGCCGATACCGAGCGGCGCTACGGCCGCCGCATTCGCGCCATTTATCCGGAGCGGGCGGCGCTGGAAGACCTGGTCGCGCGCGACGGCATCGACGGCTTCTACATGGCAAAGGAGGCGCGCGAGGCCTGCTGCGCCGTGCGCAAGGTGCGTCCGCTCGAGCGGGCGCTTCATGGGGCGGCGGCCTGGATCACCGGCGCGCGCGCGGATCAGAACGAGGTCCGCCGCGCGGCCGGCCTAATCGGCTTCGAGGAAAGCCGCGGCCTGATCAAGTTCAATCCGCTGTTCGACTGGACGCGCGAACAGGTGCTCGCGGTCGCGCGGGCGCACCGCGTGCCGCTCAACCCGCTGCACGCCAAGGGTTTCGCCTCGATCGGCTGCGCGCCCTGCACGCGCGCGCTTGCGCCGGGCGAGCCGGAGCGCAACGGACGCTGGTGGTGGGAGCAGGAGGGCCACCGCGAATGCGGCTTGCACCTCCCGGGGCAGCCCTACAGCAATATCTGAAGCTTGTATCCGCGGACATTGAAGCATTCTCCGCCTATCCCCGCGCGCGGGAATCCAGCGACAGAATCACGGGCCCATCTTTCAGTGCTGGGTCTCCGCTTCGCCGGGAACGAGCGGAAGAATCTAAGCCGCCGACGACTGCGACAGGACGTCGAGCTGCAACTGGGTCAGCGTCTCGTCCGCCCGGTGGATGGCGAGCAGGTTGAGCCCGGCGTCGACCGTGACGTATTCGCGCTGGGCGAGCCAGGTGCGCAGGCTCTCGCGGTCGATCTTGGCGGCCTCCACCAGCACGATCGGCTGGCAGCGCGCGATGGTCTGCGCGGCGCCCGCCAGCGCCTCCATCTCCATGCCCTCGATGTCGAGTTTGATGAGATCGACGCGCGCCAGCTCCAGCGTGTCGATGGCGATCTTTTGCACCGGCACGCAATTCTGCGGCGAATAGTCGATGTCCTGGCCGATGTATTCGTTGCCCTCGCTTGGCTGCAGCTCAAGATTGCCGAAGCTCGCCGGCGCCAGATAGTTGGGCGTCGGCACCGAGACGACCCC
Organism: uncultured Pseudomonadota bacterium; assembly: GCA_963829755.1. Classification (GTDB taxonomy): domain Bacteria; phylum Pseudomonadota; class Alphaproteobacteria; order Rhizobiales; family Xanthobacteraceae; genus Pseudolabrys. Next base: position 940,670 of record CAWHJV010000016.1, read on the forward strand.
GTTTTCCGCCCCGACCGCGGCGTGCATGGCGACCGCGTTGAAGCAGTTGTTGAGCACGATGTTGCCGGCGAGCGCGTAGTAGATGCGCTCCTGCGGCTCGATTGCCATCACCTGACCCCAGCCGGTCATGGCGGTGGCCCATTCCACCGCGTAGGCGCCGATGTTGGCGCCGCAGTCCAGCGCCAGCACGCCGTCGCCGTGATAGCGTCGGCGCAGCTCGAGCAACTGCGTCCCGAGCTCGGCCTCGATCGGCTCGTAGGCGCCCGTCTCCAGGATCTGGTGGCCGACACCGTAACCGCGGTCGGTGTCGAGCATGCGCTGGTCGAACCGGTTGACGATCATCGAGCCGTGATTGGTGGCGGCGAGCACGAACGCCAGCTTGCGCCCCACATTGCGCATGAGCAGTCTCCTCGGACGGTAGAGTGGTCGATTACGCGCCGACAAAGGGCAAAGGCTACGCGAACGGATGCATCACAAACGTGACGCGCGGCGAATTGAATTGCGCTGGCGTCGCGTCAGTTTAGGCGTTTCCGGTCGCTTTGTACCGTCCCGCGCGCAAGAAAGCGCGGCACCAAGCCGCAAGCGGCGCCGAATCGCGCGCGGCGTCCCTCAGCCCTGCATGGCGCGCCAGATGCGCTCCGGCGTCGCCGGCATCTCGATGTGCCGGACGCCGAACTCGGAGAGCGCGTCGACCACGGCGTTGACGACGGCGGGCAGGGCGCCGACGCAGCCGGCTTCGCCCGCGCCCTTGACGCCGAGCGGGTTGGTCTTGGTCGGGACCGGGTTGCTCTCCACCGTCATGGCGGAGAAGTTGTGCGCGTGCGGCATGGCGTAGTCCTGGAACGAGGCGGTGACGAGCTGCCCGGCGCCGTCGAAGCGGATGTCCTCCATCAGCGCCTGGCCGGCGCCTTGCGCGATGCCGCCGTGGATCTGGCCGTGCAGCAGCATGGGGTTGATCACCGTGCCGACGTCGTCGACCACGCTGTAGCGCACGATTCTCGTCTCGCCGGTCTCGCGGTCGATCTCCAGCTCGCAGACGTGGCAGCCGTTCGGAAAGTTGGCGACGGTGGCGTTGTAGACCGCGGTCGCGCTCAGGCCCGGCTCCATGCCGGCCGGCAGGTTGCTGGGATCGAGCGAGCCGATCGCGATCTCCTTCACGCTCAGGGTGCGGTTGGTCTTCGCGGTCGAGAACACGCCGTCCTCGAATTTGAGGTCGTCGCTCGAGACCTGCAGCATGTGGGCGGCGATGACGCGCGCCTTGTCGACGACCTTGGCGGTGGCGTCGTGGAAGGCGGAGCCGGCGAGCGTCATCGAGCGCGAGCCGCCGGTGCCTTCGCCGAAGAACAGCTCGTCGGTGTCGCCCTGCACGTAGTGGGCTTCCTTGGGGTCGATGCCGAGGCGGTCGCACACCAGTTGCTTGAACACGGTCTCGTGGCCCTGGCCCTGGCTGTTGGAGCCGGACACGAGCGTGAGCGTGCCTGAGTTGCTGAACCGCACCTCGGCGCCTTCCAGGCTTGCGGCGCCCGCGCGCTCGATGGTGTTGGAGAGGCCGAAGCCGAGCAATTTGCCGCGCGCCTTCGCTTCCGCCTTGCGCTTGGCGAGGTTCTCTGCGTCGGCGAGCGCGAGCGCCATGTCCATGTTCTTCTCGAATTCGCCGTTGTCGTAGGTGAAAGTGAGACCGGTCTTGAACGGCATGGCGCTCGGCGGAATTGTATTGCGCCGGCGCAACTCGACCGGATCGATACCGAGCGCGTCGGCGGCGATGTCCACCATGCGCTCGATGACGAAGGCGAATTCGGGCCGGCCGTTGCCGCGATAGGGCCGCATTGGATTGGTGTTGGTGAACACGCAGGTGTAATCGACGTGGATGGCGGGCGTGCGGTAGACGCCGGCGAGCGAGCCGGCGTTGAAGATGAAGGCGGGCATCGCCATCTGCAGATAGGCGCCGATCGCGACATGCGCCGTCGCCCTGAGCGCCAGGAAATGCCCGTCCTTGTCGAGCGCCAATTCCGCCTCGGTCACGTGGTCGCGCGCCTGGGCGTCGGAGAGGAACGCCTCGGTGCGGGTCGACACCCATTTCACCGGCCGGCCCGTTAGCCGCGCCGCGAGCAGTACCAGCGGCACCTCGTTGAAGATCGGCGACTTCATGCCGAAGCTGCCGCCGGTGTCGCCGGTGACGATGCGCACCTGGCTTTCCGGCACGTTCATGACCTTGGCGAGCGCGGTGCGCGTGGGCTGCGGGCGCTGCATGGCGGTGTAGACGGTGTAGCGGTTATCGCCGATGTCGTAGTGGCCGACCGCGTTGCGCGGCTCCATGGTGGCGGCGGTGACGCGGTTGATCACGAAACGCTGTTTGACGACGTGGGCGGCGCCGGCGAAGGCGGCATCCACCTTGTCCTTATCGCCGACGAGGCTGACGAAGCCGATATTGTCGGGGCACTCCGACCACACGGGCGGGCCGCCCGCGCTGGCCGCCGCCTCCGTGGACGTGACGGCCGGCAGTTCCGCGTAGTCGACCGCGATCAATTCGGCGGCGTCCATCGCCTGCGCGAGCGTTTCGGCTACCACGAAGGCGACGCTGTCGCCGACCCAGCGCACCTTGTCCGCGGCGAGGATCGGATAGGCGGGCTTGAAGGCGGCGGACCCGTCGCGGCGCTTGAGCCCGCCGGGGACGGGGAGATCGCTTAAGCCCGCGGCCTTGATGTCGGCTGAGGTCAGCACGGCGAGCACGCCGGGCGCCGCCTTGGCGGCGGCGGTATCGAGCGACTTGATGCGGGCGTGGGCGTGCGGTGAGCGCAGCACCACGCCGTGCGCCATGCCGGGCAATTGGATGTCATCGACGTAGTGGCCGGCGCCGCGCACCAGGCGGGGATCCTCGAAACGCGACACGCCCTGGCCGATAGCGAATTCACCCATGTTTCGATTCCGATGTTCCTGAATGACTGGCAGTGACCCGCCCATCCCCGCGCAAGCAGGGCCCCAGTGCTTGAAATATCAAGGTTGAGGTAGGCCTTCTGGGTTCCCGGCGGCACGGGAATGAGCGGCGTAGAGAGTCCTCTCGCAACGTCCCTATTGGTGGTCTTTCAGCTTCTCCGCCACGCGCGGCGCGAAATAGGTGAGCACGCCGTCGCAGCCGGCGCGCTTGAAGGCCATCAGGCTTTCGACCATCGCCCGCTCGCCGTCGAGCCAGCCGTTCTGGGCCGCCGCGCATCAGCATCGCGTATTCGCCCGACACCTGATAGGCGAAGGTCGGCATGCCGAAGGTCTCCTTCACGCGCCGGCAGATGTCGAGATAGGGCATGCCCGGCTTGACCATGATCATGTCGGCGCCCTCGTCGATGTCGAGCGCGACCTCGCGCATGGCCTCGTCGCTGTTGCCCGGGTCCATCTGGTAGGTGCGCTTGTCGCCGCTGAGCGTCTTGGCGGAACCGACCGCGTCTCGGAACGGGCCGTAGAAGGCGGAGGCGTACTTCGCCGCGTAGGCCATGATCGCCACGCCAGTGAAATCGTTGTGGTCGAGCGCCTTGCGGATGGCGCCGATGCGCCCGTCCATCATGTCGGAGGGCGCGATGATGTCGCAGCCGGCCTCCGCCTGCACCAGCGCCTGGCGCACCAGCACCGCCACGGTCTCGTCGTTGAGGATGACGCCGTCGCGGATGAGGCCGTCATGGCCGTGGCTGGTGAAGGGATCGAGCGCCACGTCGCACAGGATGCCGATGTCGGGCACTTCCTGCTTGATGGCGCGGATGGCGCGGCAGACGAGGTTGTCCGGGTTGGTCGCTTCGCTGCCGGTCTCGTCGCGCAACTGCGGGTCGGTATAGGGGAACAGCGCGAGGCAGGGAATCGTCAGCTTGGCCGCGCGCTCGGCCTCGCGCACCGCCTGGTCGACGGAAAGCCGTTCGACGCCCGGCATCGAGGGTACGGCCTCGCGCTTGTTCTCGCCCTCCATGACGAACAGCGGCCAGATCAGGTCGTCGGTGGTGAGCGTGTGCTCGCGCACCATGCGCCGCGACCACGCGTGCTGGCGGTTGCGCCGCATGCGGTGGGTGAGGTCGAGCGGGTCGGCCTTGACCTCGCGTGCATCCGCGTCCGCCGGCACGAAGCCGATTTTCCGCTCCAGGGGGCGGCCGAATTTGATGGCCATGGGCAACTCCACGATGAATGCGCCCGTTCTAGCCCTTCCGATTTGGCCTGACTACCCAGGCCCGAGGCGGGGCTGGCGGGAGCGCCGCCGTCCGGTTGCTGGCGGCGGTTTCTATCACATTCCCGTTCTGTGGTAACTTGGCAAGTCTTGCCGGTGCCCGGATTCGGCGGCACCGGCCTTATTGATCGAGGAGCCGGCGCGTGACGTTTCCAGGTGTGTCGCAGGAGGAGATGCGGAGGGCGTTGGCCCAAATCGAACAGGCGCTGTTCCATCACGAGCAGTGGTACGAGGGGATCAATCGGACGTTGGTTTGCGGGCTCAAGGCCGATCAGCGCGACTCCATCGAGGAGGCGCATCGGTATTGCCGGTTCGGTCAGTGGCTTTACGGCGGCGCCGCCAAGGCCCTGATGGACCACCCGGGCTTTGCCGCCATCGAGACCTCGCATCAGCGCATGCACCACTGCGTCCGGGAGATGCTGTTGGCGTCCGCCGCCGGCGAGCCGGTCAGCATCGACGTCTACGAGCGGTTCGTCACGTCGCTCAAGCAGATGCGCCTCGAAGTGCATACGATGAAGCACGAGCTCGCGGACGCCATCTACAATCTCGATCCATTGACCGGCGCGGCGACCCGCATCGGCATGCTGACGAAGCTGCGCGAGGAGCAGGCCTTCGTGCAGCGCAAGATCCATTCCTGCTGCCTGGCGATGATGGACCTGGATAATTTCAAGGAGATCAACGACAGCCATGGGCATTCCGCTGGCGACCGCGTGCTCGTCACGGTGGTCAAGCACATCCAGGCGCACATGCGGCCCTACGACATGCTGTTCCGCTACGGCGGTGAGGAGTTTCTGATCTGCTCGCCGGACAGCAATCTCAAGAACGGGCACGAGATGGTCGAGCGGATGCGGCGTGAATTGGGGGAGGTGCCCTATGAGGCCGATGGCAAACCGGCATTTCACGTCACCGTATCGTTTGGTCTCACTTTGATCGACCCGGACGTGCCGGTGGAAACCTCGATTGATCGGGCGGATAAGGCGCTTTACGCTGCCAAGAACGCTGGACGAAACCAGGTGAGCGTCTGGACGCCGTCGATGTCCTGACGGCTTCGCCATTGGCGCGTTGATTTTCGTTGGCCCCGCCGCTATCAGTCGCCATCATGGACTTTGACCTCACAGAAGAGCAGCGGGCTTTCCAGGAGACCGCCAGGGCGTTCGCGCGCGACGAGATGATGCCGCACGCCCGGGATTGGGACGAAGGAGAGGTGTTTCCCGTCGATTGCATGCGCGAGGCGGCGGCGCTCGGTTTCGGCGGCCTCTACGTTCGAGAAGACGTCGGCGGGTCGGCGCTGACCCGGCTCGACGCGGCCATCATCTTCGAGGAACTGGCGCAAGGCTGCACTTCGACCGCCGCCTATATCTCGATCCACAACATGGCGTCGTGGATGATCGACGCTTTCGGCAGCGATGAATTGCGGCAAAGGCTGCTGCCGAAGCTGTGCACCATGGCGCATTTCGCGAGCTACTGCCTGACCGAGCCGGGGGCGGGCTCCGACGCCGCCAACCTTTCGACCCGCGCCCGCCGCGACGGCGACCATTACGTGCTCGACGGCGCCAAGGCGTTTATCTCCGGCGCCGGCGCCTCCGACGTCTACGTGGTGATGGCGCGCACGGGCGAGGCAGGGCCGCGCGGCATTTCCTGTATCGTGGTCGAGAAGGACACGCCCGGGCTTTCGTTCGGCGCGCCGGAAAAGAAGCTCGGCTGGAAGAGCCAGCCGACCGCCATGGTCAATTTCGAGAACTGCCGGGTGCCGGTGGCCAACCGCGTGGGCGAGGAGGGCCAGGGCTTCAAGATCGCCATGGCCGGGCTCGACGGCGGGCGGCTCAATATCGGCGCCTGCTCGATCGGCGGCGCGCAGTTCTGCCTCGACCGCACCATCGAGTACATGCGCGAGCGCAAGCAGTTCGGTTCGCGGCTTGCCGATTTCCAGGCGCTGCAGTTCCGCGTCGCGGATTTCGCCACCGAGATCGAGGCTGCGCGCCTGCTGCTGCACCGCGCCGCGGCGGCGGTGGGCGCGAAGGAGCCGGGCGCCACGCGGCTTGCCGCGCAGGCCAAGCGGCTCGCCACCGACACCGGCTTCGACGTGGTCAACGGCTGCCTGCAACTGCACGGCGGCTACGGTTACCTGCGCGATCACCCGATCGAGCGCGTGCTGCGCGACGTGCGCGTGCACCAGATCCTCGAAGGCACCAACGAAATCATGCGGCTGATCGTCAGCCGGCAGATGCTGGGCAATTGAATTCGGTACTCGGAATTGAACGGCGTGGACGCGAACACTTCCGAGATTTTGTTCGACAAGCGCGGCGCCGCCGGCGTCGTCACCCTCAACCGTCCGCGGGCGCTGAACGCCGTCACGCACGAGATGGTGCTGGCGCTCGCCGCCCAGCTCAAGGCCTGGGCGGACGACGACGGCATCACCCGCGTCGTCGTCACCGCCGCCGGCGAGCGCGCGTTTTCCGCCGGCGGCGACATCCGCCATCTCTACGAGCTCGGCATCGCCAGCCGGCAGGCGGCGGCGCTGCTGTTCTGGGCCGACGAATATCCGCTCAACGCGCTGATCAAGAACTACCGTAAGCCCTACGTGGCGCTGATCGACGGCATCGTCATGGGCGGCGGCGTCGGGGTCTCCGTGCACGGCTCGCACCGGGTGGCGGGCGACCGCTTCTCCTTCGCCATGCCGGAAGTGGGCATCGGCTTCTTTCCCGACGTCGGCGCCACCTGGTTCCTGCCGCGCCTGCCGGGCGAGCTCGGCACCTATTGCGCGCTGACCGGCGAGCGCTTCAATGCCGCCGACGGCGTCGGCGCGGGCGTCGCCAGCCACCGGGTGCCGTCGGCGCGCTTTCCGGAACTGCTGGAAGCGCTCACCGGCACGGTCTCGGTCGACGCCACACTGGCCGCCTTCGCCGAGCCGGCGGAGGAGGGCCCGCTCATGGCGCGGCGGAAGACGATCGACCGGCTGTTCGAGCACGACCGCGTGGAGGACATCCTCGCCGCCCTCGACGGGGAAAGCGGCGGTGGCGACGCCGAATGGGCGGCCAAGACGGCCGCCACCATACGGACCAAATCGCCCCTCAGCCTCAAGATCGCGCTCGAGCAGGTGCGGCGCGGCAAGGACTGGGATTTCGAGACGTGCATGCGCGCGGAATTCCGCATAGTGTCGCGCATTATCGAGGGCCACGATTTCTACGAGGGCGTGCGCGCGGTGATCGTCGACAAGGACAACAAGCCCCACTGGAACCCGGCGACGTTGGCCGCGGTGAGCAAGGAAGACGTCGCGCATCATTTCGCGCCGCGCCCCGATGGCGAACTGGCGTTGCCATGAGGGGTGTGACGTGAAGGCCAAGAAGGCCAAGAAGGTCAAGAGGGATATGAGGGATCCGGCATGAGCGAGCCCTTCATCGGCGCGCCGGCGGATGGCGTCCGCGCGCTCGAGCCGGTGCACGAAGGCGAGGGTACGACCGAGGCCAGCATTTGGACGCGGCGTCTCGTCCTGTTCCTGCGCGTGATGGCCGGCGTCTCGATGCTCAAGGGCCTCTATCACTGGTCGTGGCTGTGCGGCATCGGCGCCGGCCCGAACGAGTTGTTCGCAGTGCATTCGATCGCCTGGCAGACGGCGACCGTGTTCTTCGCGGTGATTGATCTGGTCGCCGCGGTCGGGCTCTGGCTGGCGGCGGCATGGGGCGCGGTGATCTGGCTGATGTCGGTCGCCTCCATGCTGGCGGTCGACATGTTCTTTCCGCAGGTGTTCGGCGGCGGCTGGCTGATCGCCATCGTGGACGGCGGGCTACTGGCGCTCTATCTGTGGCTGGCGCTGAAGGCGGCGCAGGAGCAGCCGGCGTGATAAACTGACGGAAAGTCTGCGCGCATGATCCCGAAAAGTGGGCACCGGTTTTCGGATAAGATCATGCGCAAATAAAAAGGGGAGGAGACTATGGCGCGGATCGGTTTCATCGGGCTCGGCAATATGGGGCTGCCGATGGCGCAGAACCTGATCAAGGCGGGCCACACGGTCGAGGGCGTCGACATCAGCCAGGACGCGGTCGCGAAGCTGACGGCCGCGGGTGGCACGGGCGTCGAGACCGCCAAGAACGCCGCCGCCCGCGCCGACGTGGTCATCACCATGCTGCCGGCCGGCCAGCACGTGCGCGAGGTCTATCTCGGCCCCAACGGCATCATCGAGAACGCCAACGAGGGCACGCTGCTGATCGACTGCTCGACCATCGACGTCGAAAGCGCGCGCGCGGTCGCCGCGGAAGCGGAGAAGAAAGGCCTGCTGATGATCGACGCGCCGGTTTCCGGCGGCGTCGGCGGCGCGCAAGCCGGTACGCTCACCTTCATGGTCGGCGGACCGACCCAAGCCTTCACCCGCGCCGAAACGATTCTGCAGAAGATGGGCAAGACCATCGTGCACGCCGGCGGCGCCGGCAACGGCCAGGCCGCCAAGATCTGCAACAACATGGTCCTCGGGATTTCCATGATCGCGGTGAGCGAGGCCTTCGTGCTGGCGGAGAAACTCGGGCTCGAGCACCAGAAGCTGTTCGACATCTCCTCGAAATCGTCCGGCCAGTGCTGGGCGCTGACGACCTATTGCCCGGTGCCCGGCCCGGTGCCGACGTCGCCCGCCAACCGCGACTACCAGGCCGGCTTCACCGCGGCGATGATGCTGAAGGACCTGCGGCTCGCGCAGGACGCGTCGAAAGCGAGCGGCGCCAAGACCGCATTCGGCGCCGACGCGGAAAAGCTATACGCGCAATTCGTCGAGAGCGGGGAGGCGGGTAAGGATTTCTCCGGGATCATCCGCTATATTCGCGGCGGTTCGGAATTCGACTGAACCGCCTTCCGCGCCGCTAGTGCCGCCGATTTGAAGTTCCTGCGCCATTTGCCGCAAACTCATTCAGGAACTTCAAATCGAAAGCGGCACTGGAATCATAGACTTGCTAGTGCCCCCTTTGCTTCCGAAGTTCGTATCACAGACTGCTGCGACGTATCACGAACTTCGGAAGCGGGGCATCGCGGCGGTCATCCACAAAACGCGACGACCGTGGTGAACGAACGGTAACGCCGTTCGTCGCAAATTGAATGGTCAACGAACCATTCACCGTCGCAAATAAACCTAATCTTTATGGTGTTATTTAAGCCGTTTTTAGACTGCGTCCCCTAGTGTGGCGGTATCGGGCAGCGGGGAAAACAGGGCCGCGTTGCCGGTGAAGAACCGACGAAATGAACCCATAAGGGGCGTTGAACATGAAAGCCGTTGTCAAAACGGTCGAGCCCGCCGAGCGCGACGCGCGGCAAGACCAGATCCGGCCTCTCTATCTGGAGGCCCTTACCTTGGTCGAGCGGCTGCACCGCCGCCTGCTCGACGTTATCAAGGACGAATTCGACCGCCGCGGGCGCGCCGACATCAATTCGGTGCAGGCGCTGCTGCTTTACAACATCGGCGACAAGGAGTTGACCGCCGGTGAGCTGCGTACGCGCGGCTACTATCTCGGGTCGAACGTCTCCTACAATCTGAAGAAGCTGGTCGAGATCGGCTTCCTCGACCATCAGCGCAGCCGCGTCGACCGCCGCTCGGTACGCATCAAGCTGACCGACAAGGGTCGCGAGGTGCGCGACATCGTGGAGGGGCTCTACCAGAAGCACGTGCGCACGGTGGAGCAGGTCGGCGGCATCAATTCCGACGAGTTCACCACGTTGAACAAGTCGCTGCACCGGCTCGAGCGCTTCTGGACCGACCAGATCCTCTACCGGCTCTGAGCGTTTCATCCCCGCTGGAATGACTTGCCCCGGCCGCGCCTTGCGGTCGGGGTCTTGTCGTTGACGCGGGCCGGCGGCGCTGGCACAGCCATAAAATCGCCCCCTCGCGGCGATAGCGGAAAATTCGAGCTTCCATCCGCCATGTGGCCCTTGCCCGGCCGGCGCGAACCGGGGCATGAGGGGATCGTCAGGCGCAGGGCGCGGAGCGCCTGCGGTGCGAGGTCGCGATGGCAAAAGCTTCCGATCGGCCCGCCGGCGGACATGACCGGCGCAGGTTTCTTACCTTTTTCGGGGCGGGCCTCGCCTCGGTGCCGCTCATGGCGCGGAAGGCTTTGGCCCAGTCCGCCGGCGCCGACAGCGCCCTGCAGGCGCTGATCGAGCAGAACCAGAACCGGGCGATCGGCCAGAATTTCGACAGTGCCTCGCGCACCATCCGCATGCCGCAGGCCTCGCTGCCGACGCTGGCGCCGTCCACGGTGCGCACCACGGAACTCGCCGTCGGCAAATACGAGGGCATCCTCGCGCACGGCGGCTGGCCGGCGGTGCCGCCGACTCAGCGCCTGCGCCTCGGCAACCGCCACCCCAGCGTGGTGCCGCTGCGCAGGCGGCTGATGATCGCCGGCGATCTCGCTTCCAACGCCGGCGAGGGCGAGGTGTTCAACTCCTACGTTGAAGCGGCGGTGCGCCGCTTCCAGGCGCGCCACGGCATCGCCGTCGACGGCATCGTGCGCAAGGAGATGTTCGCGCGGCTCAACGTGCCGTGCGCGGACCGGCTCGCCCAGCTCAAGGTCAATGTCGACCGCTTGAAGAAGGCGACCCGGCACCTCAAGGGCCGCTACGTGATGGTGAACATCCCGGCCGCGCAGGTGGAGGCGGTCGAGAACGGCGTCGTGGTGAGCCGTCATACCGCCGTCGTCGGGCGGCCGTCGCGGCCGTCGCCCGCGGTCGACAGCAAGATCATCGAGATCAATTTCAATCCGTATTGGACGGTGCCGGTGTCGCTGGTGCGCCGCGACCTCATCCCGATCATGCAGAAGAACCCGGATTACCTGACGCAGGAGCACATCCGTATCTTCGACATGCAGGGCAACGAGCTCAATCCGTCGGACATCAACTGGTACTCGACCGACGCGGTGAGCTACCGCTTCAAGCAGGACCCCGGCAGCTTCAACTCGCTCGGCTCGGTGCGCATCGATTTCCCCAGTCCCGACGGCGTCTACATGCACGACACGCCGGAGAAGGGCCTGTTCGGCGAGGACATGCGCTTCCACTCGTCGGGCTGCGTGCGGGTGCAGAACGTGCGCGAGCTGGTCGACTGGCTGCTGAAGGACACGCCCGGCTGGGACCGCCAGCATATCGACGAGACCATCGCCTCGGGCGAGCGCATCGACGCCAAGCTGAAGCGGCCGGTGCCGGTGCACTGGGTCTACATCACCGCCTGGGCGACGCCGGACGGCGTGGTACAGTTCCGTGACGACATCTATCACAAGGACGGCCTCGGCCCGGCCGAGGGCGAGGCCAAGGGCTGACTCCCCGGGTGACGGGGAAGGGCGGCAGGGCCCGGTCCGAAAACCCTAGATATTGCGCCCATGGCGCCCAAGCATCCCACAGCTTGGCGCTGGGCCGCCGATATGCTATTTCGGCGCTAATTCCGGAATTCCCCCACCGTGCGGCGCCGATTTCGCTTGCGGCGCCAGGAGATTGAAATGTCGGCGACGTCCCCGAAATCCGCCTCCGCCGAAACGGCCTTCTTTTCCGCCCCGCTTGCCGAGACCGATCCCGAGATCGCCGACGCAATCGACAAGGAACTCGGCCGCCAGCGCGCCGAGATCGAGCTGATCGCGTCCGAGAACATCGTCTCGCGCGCCGTCTTGGAAGCGCAGGGCTCGGTGCTCACCAACAAATACGCCGAAGGCCTGCCGGGCCGGCGCTATTACGGCGGCTGCCAGTTCGTCGACATCGTCGAGAACCTGGCGATCGAACGGGTGACCAAGCTGTTCGGCTGCCAGTTCGCCAACGTGCAGCCGCATTCCGGCGCCTCCGCCAACGCCGCGGTGTTCTTCGCGCTGATGCAGCCCGGCGACACCTTCATGGGCCTCAATCTCGCCGCCGGCGGCCATCTCAGCCACGGCATGGCGATCAACATGTCCGGCAAGTGGTTCAAGCCGGTGCCCTACAACGTGCGCCGCGACGACCACCGCGTCGACATGGACGAGGTCGAGAGGCTCGCCAAGGAGCACAAGCCGAAGGTCATCATCGCCGGCGGCTCGGCCTATCCGCGCGTCTTCGACTTCAAGCGCTTCCGCGAAATCTGCGACGAGGTCGGCGCCTACCTGATGGTCGACATGGCGCATTTCGCCGGGCTCGTCGCCGGCGGCGCGCATCCGTCGCCGTTCCCGCACGCCCATGTCGTCACCACGACCACGCACAAGACGCTGCGCGGTCCACGCGGCGGCGTTGTCCTCACCAACGACGAGGCGCTGGCCAAGAAGATCAATTCGGCGGTATTCCCCGGCCTGCAGGGCGGCCCGTTGATGCACGTCATCGCCGCCAAGGCGGTGGCCTTCGGCGAAGCCTTGCAGCCGGGCTTCAAGACCTACGCCAAGAACGTGGTGGAGAACGCCAAGGCGCTGGCCGAGACGCTGAAGGGCCAGGGCCTCGACATCGTCTCCGGCGGTACCGACACCCACCTGATGCTGGTCGATCTGCGCCCCAAGAAGCTCACCGGCAAGGTGGCGGAGGGTGCGCTCGGCCGCGCCCACATCACCTGCAACAAGAACGGCATTCCCTTCGATCCGGAAAAGCCGACGGTGACCTCCGGCGTCCGGCTCGGCACGCCCGCCGGCACCACCCGCGGCTTCGGCGTCGCGGAATTCAGGCAAGTGGGCTCTATGATCACGGAAGTGCTCGACGTGCTCTCGCAGAAGGGCACGGACGAGGATTCGCTCACCGAGGCGGCCGTGCGCGAGAAAGTGAAGACATTGCTCGAGCGCTTTCCGATCTACCAGTGACGCGTCATGGTCGGGGGAGTTAGGGGGACGTGATGCGTTGCCCGAGTTGCGGAAGCCTGGACACGCAGGTGAAGGATTCGCGGCCGACCGAGGATTCGGCGGCGATCCGCCGCCGGCGCGTGTGCCTGAGCTGCAATTTCCGCTTCACCACCTTCGAGCGCGTGCAGTTGCGCGAGCTGACGGTGATCAAGCGCAACGGCCGGCGCCTGCCGTTCGACCGCGACAAGCTGATGCGTTCGGTGCAGATCGCGCTGCGCAAGCGCTCGGTCGAGCCCGAGCGGATCGAGAAGATGGTGTCCAAGATCGTGCGCGAACTGGAAAGCCAGGGCGAGAACGAGGTGACATCGGAGACCATCGGCGAACTGGTCATGGAGCACCTGCGCGAGCTCGATGACGTCGCCTATGTGCGCTTTGCCTCCGTCTACCGCAATTTCCGCGAGGCCAAGGACTTCCAGGCCGCGCTGGACGAATTGCAGGTGGAAGAGGGGCGTCCCGTCGCGCCGTCGAAATGACGGAAGAAACGACAGAGATGGCGTCGCAAGGCGAGGCTCCGGACGGCCAGTCGAACGACGACGCCCGCTTCATGGCGCTGGCGCTGGCGCTCGGCCGGCGCGGGCTCGGCAACACCTGGCCGAATCCGGCGGTGGGCGCGGTGATCGTCAAGGACGGCGTCATCGTCGGCCGCGGCTGGACGCAACCCGGCGGCCGGCCCCATGCCGAGGTCGAGGCGCTGCGCCACGCCAAGAAGGCGGCGCGCGGCGCCACCCTCTACGTGACGCTCGAGCCCTGCTCGCACGAGGGCAAGTCGCCGCCCTGCGCCGACGCCATCATCAAGGCCGGCATCAAGCGCGTGGTCTCGGCGCTGGAAGACCCCAATCCGGAGGTGGTCGGCCAGGGCCATGCGCGGCTCAAGGAAAAGGGCATCGCGGTCGATATCGGGCTTGGCGCCGAGGAGGCGCGGCGTGCCCACGCCGGCCACATCGCGCGCATCGTGCTTGGCCGCCCGCACGTGACGCTCAAGCTTGCCATTTCCGCCGACGGCAAGGTCGCCGCCGCCGGCCGCAAGCCGGTGGCGATTACCGGCGAGGCCGCGCGCGACCGCGTGTTCCAGATGCGCGCCCAAAGCGACGCCATCCTGGTCGGCATCGGCACCGTGCTTGCCGACAATCCGCAACTCACCTGCCGGCTGCCGGGCATGGCGGACTGCTCGCCGGTGCGGGTGGTGCTCGATGCGGCCTTGCGCGTGCCGCTCGCGACCAGCGTGATCGGGACCGCGCGCGATACGCCGACCTGGGTATTCTGCGCGCGCGCGGCTTCCGAGATCGCGCAGGACATCCTGGAGCAGAAGGGCGTCCGCGTCTTCCGTGTCGACGACGATCGCGGCCGGCTCGACCTCGACGCGGTGCTGAAGGCGCTCGCCAAGGAAGGCGTTAGCCGGCTGATGGTGGAGGGCGGCCCGACGGTGGCGGCCTCGTTCGTCGCCGCCGACAAGGTGGATGCGGCGGCGCTCTTCTACGCCGACAAGCTCATCGGCGACGACGGCATCGCGCCGCTCGAGGACATGCCGCTCGACGTGCTGGCGTCCCGTCTGCAAGCGTGCGGGAGCGAAATGGTCGGCGCCGATACACTCGAACTTTATGAGCGACGCGCATGATCCCGAAAAGTGGCAACCGGTTTTCGGATAAGATCATGCGCAAAAAGACATGTTAGGTGAGTGCAGTGGTAGGGTTTGAACGGAAAGCGCAGTAGATGTTCACCGGCATCGTCACCGATTTGGGCGAAATCCGCAGCATCAAGGCGCGCGCCAATAATCTCAGCCGGCTCACGATCTTCTGCCGCTATCCGCGCGCGGGCATCGACGAGGGCGCGTCGATCGCCTGTTCCGGCGTTTGCATGACGGTGGTCGATACCGGTGAAGAGGATGGCCGCACCTGGTTCGCGGTCGATGCCGCGGCCGAAACCTTGGCACTCACCACGGTCGGGCGCTGGAAGAAGAGCACGCGCGTGAACCTGGAGCGGGCGTTGAAGATCGGCGACGAACTCGGCGGCCACATGGTGGCCGGGCACGTGGATGGACTTGCCACCGTCGTCGCGCGCGACGACATGACCGACATGGCCCGCTTCGTGTTGCGCGCGCCGCCGGAACTTGCCCGCTTTATCGCTGCCAAGGGGTCGGTCGCGCTCGACGGCGTTTCGCTTACGGTGAACACGGTCGAGGGCGACACTTTCGCGGTCCTGATTATCCCGTACACCCTATCGGTGACGACCCTCGGGGCCCTCGCCAAGGGCGACGAGGTCAATCTCGAAATCGACACCATGGCGCGCTACGCGGCGCGGCTGATGGAGGCGCGGTAGAGGGCGCAGGGGATAGCCCTTGTTCGGCCCGCGGGCGCTTGCTACGACCCCGCCCGAAACAAGGAAAATCGACCCCATGGCCAAGAAACGCGCTGCCGTAAAGACGGCCGCCAAGACCAAGACCAATATAAAGCCCAAGGCCGCCGCGAAAAAGTCTTCGCCGCCGCGCCTGCTGATCGTGGAGGCGCGCTATTACGAGGACATTGCCGACAAGCTGCTGGCCGGCGCCGTCGCCGCGCTGGAAGCCTCCGGCGCCACCTACGACCGGCTGGCCGTGCCGGGCGCGCTCGAAGTGCCGCCGGCCATCGCCATGGCGCTCGACGCCGCCGAGGCTAAACGCGGGCCCTATGACGGCGTGGTGGCGCTGGGCTGCGTCATCCAGGGAGAAACCTATCATTTCGATCTGGTATCGAACAAATCCGCGCGCGGACTGATGGAAATCGCCGTCGACCGTCAAATTCCCCTCGGCAACGGCATCCTCACCGTCGACAACGAGGCGCAGGCCTATGCGCGCCTCGGCGGCGACCACGGCCACAAGGGCACCCAGGCGGCGAAAGCCGCGCTCGCCATGGTGGCCCTCAAGCAATCGCTGGCGGAGGCCTGATGGCCAGCGACGCCCCGCTTGCCGGCAAGAACGCGGGCAAAAAGAACGCGGGCAACAAGAACGGCGGGCCCAAGAATGCGGGGCCGAAAGATCCGCGCAAGGCGAACCGGCGCGGGGCGGCGCGGCTCGCCGCGGTGCAGGCGCTCTACCAGATGGACCTCGCCGGCACCGGCCTGAACGAGATCCTCGCCGAATTCGAAAGCCATTGGCTCGGCCGCGAGGTCGAGGGGGCGCAGTATCTGCCGGCGGAAGCCGCCTTCTTCCGCGATATCGTGTCCGGCGTGGTGCGCGAGCAACGCGCGCTCGATCCGCAGATCGACGCCGCTCTGCAGAAGACCTGGCCGCTCAAGCGCATCGAAGCGATCCTGCGCGCGGCGCTCAGGGCCGGCGCCTACGAGCTCACGCACCGCCGCGACGTGCCGGCGCGTGTCGTTATTGCCGAATATGCCGACGTTGCCGCCGCTTTCGTCGAGAAAGACGAAACCGGCATGGTCAACGCCGTGCTCGACCAACTGGCGACGGCAGGCGCGGCCGGAGGAATTCAGCGCGGGGTGACGCCATGGCGCACGACGACCATCTGTCCGGCGAAGAGCGGCTGATCGCGCACCTGTTCGCGCCGCTCGCCACCCATCCGGGCGCCCTCAATCTCACCGACGACTGCGCCGTCATCGCGCCGCCCGCGGCTTGCGAACTCGTGCTCACCGCCGACACTATCATCGGCGGCGTGCACTTCTTCAATGACGACCCCGCGCACGCGGTGGCGAGCAAGGCGCTCAGGGTCAACCTCTCCGATCTCGCCGCCAAGGGTGCGACGCCGCTCGGCTATCTCATGTCGCTGGCACTGCCGCAGGCGATCGGCCAGGACTGGCTCGCCGAATTCGTCGAGGGCTTGCGCGGCGACGCCCGGCGCTACGGCTGCCCGCTGCTCGGCGGCGATACCGACCGCACACCCGGTCCCATCACCATCGCGGTGTCCATGGTCGGCAGCGTCCCGACCGGCACCATGGTGCGCCGCGCCGGCGCCAAGCCGGGGGATATCGTCTTCGTCAGCGGCACCATCGGCGACGCCGCGCTCGGCCTCGCGTTGCGCAACGACCCGGCGCGGGACTGGCCGCTAAACCCCGCCCAGCGGCAGCATCTCACCGACCGCTATCTGCTGCCGCAGCCGCGCAACGCGCTGGCCGAAGCCGTGCGCAGCCACGCCTCGGCGGCCATGGATGTCTCCGACGGTCTGGTCGGCGATCTCACCAAGCTCGCGCGCGTCTCGCAGGTGGCCGCCAACATCGAGGTGGCGCGCGTGCCGGTGTCGGACGCCGCCCGCGCCCTGATCGTGGCGGAACCGGCCATGCAGGAGCCGGCGCTCACCGGCGGCGACGACTACGAGATCGTCTGCGCGGTGCCGCCCGACAAGGCCGAGAGCTTCAAGACCGCGGCACGGGCGGCACAAGTTTCGGTTCATGAGATCGGCGTCGTCGCGGAAGGCGAGGGCGCCCGCTTCATCGGCCCCGACGGCGAGCCGCTTGGCTTCCGCCACGTTTCGTTCAGCCATTTCTAGCACCAGGTGATTCCGAAAGGCGCCGAAGGCGCTGGTGAGGAATTACAGCTATGCCGTGCGTGGGTCGCGCCAGACAGCGCCTGACACGCCCGCTATAGTGAGGGCAAAGCAAAGAACACCATCAGGGGAAATGCCATGGACGACGTGACGGCCAAGGATATGGCCAAAATGGATGTGGCCAGAATGGACGCGGCCAAGAGCGCACTGGTCACGCCGACGGGGGCCGGCGAAAATTATCAGAAGCATTACCGGCGTTTCCCGACCTCGGCCTATCTGCGCCGCGCCGCCCCGCGCCACGTGCCGTTCTTTTCCTTTGAGTACGGCGACACCGGCGCCGGCGACGACGTCGGCGTCGATGACAACTGGGCGGCCTTCGACGCGGTCAAGATCGTGCCGCGCTATGGCGTCGTCAACGAACTGCCGCCGGTCGAGGTCGAGCTGTTCGGCCAGCGCTATGCCGCGCCTTTCGGCATTGCGCCCATGGGCGGGCCGTCGCTGGTGTGGCCGGGGGCCGATGTGCTGTTCGCGAAAGCGGCGCAGCGCGCGCGCGTGCCCTACACGCTGGGCGTTGTCGGCGGCGCCACCATCGAGCAGATCGCCAAGGTGGCGCCCGACGTGTTCTGGCTGCAGCTCTATCGTTTCGCCAAGAACGACCACAGGATCGGCTTCGACCTTATCCGCCGCGCCCAGGACAACGGCGTCAAGGTGCTGGCGATGACGCTCGACGTGCCGGTGCGCACCTCGCGCTCGCGCGAGAGCTACGCCGGCCTCGGCGGCATCTTCAAGCCGACGCCGCGCATGATCTATGAAATGATGGTGCGGCCGCGCTGGCTGATGGCGCTCATGCGCCACGGCTATCCGCGCTTCGCCACGATCCGCGAATATGGCGGCGGGAAGCTCTCGACCAATGACACCATCCGCTTCGCGCGCAGCGAGATGGGCGGCGCGTTCGACTGGGACGAGATCGCGCGTTATCGCGATCGCTGGCAGGGGCCGATGGCGCTCAAGGGCATCCTGCATCCGGCCGATGCCGAGAAGGCCGTTTCGCTCGGCATCGACGGCATCTGGGTGTCGAACCATGGCGGCCGCCAGATCGAGGCCCTGATGCCCTCAATCGACGTGCTGCCGGCGATTGCGTCCGCCGTCGGCAAGAAAGCCACCGTCCTGCTCGACAGCGGCATTCGCTCCGGCCAGGACGTCATGCGCGCGCTGGCGCTCGGGGCCGACGCCGCCTTCGCCGGCAAGTCGTTCCTGTGGGCGATCGGCGCGCTCGGCGAGGAGGGGCCGGGCTATTTGATCGACCTCTACAAGGGCGAGCTCAGGGCCTCGCTCGGCCAGATCGGGGCGCTCAGCCCATATGCGGCCCGCGAGGCCACCATCCGCCATCCGGGGGCGATCGGCTTCTGACGGGGGCATCGGCGTTGGCGCGGTCATGGCACCGCGTCGAGGTCCCGTCTTGGCCGGGTGGCCGAAAATGACTGGAGATTGACCTTTCGGCCAAGCGAGGCCGGTGCTACGAACCGGCCCATGGCGACCGTCCACAACCTTCTGATGCTGGCCTTCCCCCAGGCCCAACTGCTCGACATCGCGGGTCCGCTGCAGATGTTCGCCGCGGTCAACGACGCGCTCGGGCGCGAGGTCTACCGGATCGACATCGCAGCGCCGCAGTCCGGCCCCTTCGCCACCTCTTCGGGCGTGTCCCTGGTGGCGGATCTGTCGTTCGCACAGGTGACAGCCAAGCGCCTTGCGCGCACCGACACCGTGATAGTAGCGGGTGGCGATCCTGGCGTGCGCGAGCAACTTGCCGACGGGGCGATCGCCGAGATCGTGAGGACGGCCGTCGGCTGCGTGCCGCGTCTGTCGTCCGTGTGCAGCGGCGCCTTCTTCCTGGCGGCGGCCGGCGTGCTCGACGGCCGGCGCGCCACCACTCATTGGGATGCGATCGAGGCGCTGAAGCGCTTCCGTCCGGCCATCGACGTGGAAGGCGATGCCATCCATATCGAGGACCGCGGCGTCTGGACCTCGGCCGGCGTGACCGCGGGCATGGACCTGGCGCTCGCCATGATCGAGGCCGATCACGGACGTGCCGTCGCGCTGTCGATTGCCAGGCGCCACGTGATCTTCCGCATACGGCCGGGCGGGCAAAGCCAGTTTTCCGCGGAGTTGGCGGCGCAGTCGGTGACCGGCAGCGCCAAGATCGAGAAGCTCGCGCAGAGCATCGTCGCCGCGCCGTCCCGCAATTGGTGCACCGACGCATTGGCGGCGGAAACCGGCGTTTCCCAGCGTTCGCTCAGCCGCCTGTTTCGCGCCGCCCTCGATGTCAGCCCTGCCGATTTCGTCGAGCGCGTGCGCGTCGATCTCGCGCGGCGGCGCCTGCTCGACACCGAAGAGCCGATCGACACCGTCGCTTCCGGCTGCGGCTTCGGTTCGTTGCGGCGCATGGACCGCGCCTTCGCCCGCACCATCGCCGTCTCGCCAACTGAATTTCGCGCACGCTTCAAGGCAACCGGACAACAGCCATGCCAGCCTTCAACGTCGGATTTGTCATCTTTCCCGAGCTGACCCAGCTCGATTTCACCGGGCCGTTGCAGATCCTGGCCAGGATGCCGGGCGCCGCCGTTCATATCGTCGCCAAATCGCCGGCGCCGGTGCCGAGCGATTGTGGGCTCAGCCTCGTGCCGACGCACACGTTCGAGAGCTGCCCGCAACTTGATCTGATCTGCGTGCCGGGCGGCACGACCGGCGTCATCGGCGCGATCGGCGACCGCGAGACCATCGACTTCGTGCGCCGGCAGGCGGCGGACGCGCAATATGTCACCTCGGTCTGCACGGGCGCCTTCATCCTCGGCGCGGCGGGGTTGCTCGAAGGCCGGCGGGCGACCACCCATTGGGTCTTCACGGGCCTGCTGCCGCTGGTCGGGGCGACCCACGAGATGGCGAGGGTGGTCAAGGACGGCAACGTGATTACCGCCGGCGGGGTCACCTCAGGCATCGATTTCGGCTTGCGTGTGGTTGCCGAGATCGCCGGCGAGGACGCCGCACGCTTGATCCAACTGGCCGTCGAATACGACCCCGCTCCGCCCTTCGATTTTGTCCCGCCCGAACAGGCGCCGGCCGCGATCCAATCGGCCCTGTCCGCGCGATACGACAAGGTCAAAGCGAGCCTTGCCGCGCAGATCGAGCGCGTCATGGCCTGACCAGCCAAAAACCGCGGCCGCATCCCTGGCCCGCGCCGGGGGCGGTAGCAATTGCAACGAGGCGCCGCTAAAAGAGGCGGCTTTTTTGCCGGAGAACCCCACCATGTCGGCCGTCGCCGAACCCGTCCACCATGTCACCATCGACGACGCGCTCGCGCGCCGCAACGCCATGGTGCTGTCGGCGGCGCAGGCGCTGGGCGGCGCCAACAACACCATTATCTTTTCCACCGCCAGCATCGTCGGCGCGGTGATCGCGCCCGATAAGGGCCTCGCCACCGTGCCGATCACTTGCATGGTCATCGGTATGTGGCTCGGTACCCTGCCGGTGGGCGTGTTGGCGCGCCGATTCGGCCGCCGCGTCGCGCTGCAGATCGGGACGCTGTTCGGCATGGCCTCCGGGCTCATCTCCTATACCGCGGTGATCACCGGCAATTTCTGGCTGCTGATGTTCGGCACCTTCTGCGGCGGGCTCTATGCGGCGGCCTTCCAGTCCTACCGTTTCGCCGCCACCGACACCGCGAGCGAGCGCTACCGGCCCAAGGCCGTGTCCTGGGTGCTGGCGGGCGGCGTGTTCGCCGCCGTGCTCGGGCCGCAGATCGTCATCTTCACCAAGGATGTGTTCTCGCCCTTCACCTTCGCGGCCAGCTATCTCGCCCAGTCGGCCTGCGCGGTGATCGCCATCGTCGTCCTGCAATTCGTCAAGATCCCGCATCGCCGTGCGGCCGCCGGCGCGTCGAGCGGGCGCGCGCTCGCCGAGATCGCGCGCCAGCCGCGATTCATCGTCGCGGTCGCCTGCGGCGTGACCGCTTACGCGACCATGAACCTGCTGATGACCTCGGCGCCGCTCGCCATGGTCGGCTGCGGCCATTCGGTCACCGACGCCACGCTCGGCATCCAGTGGCACGTGCTCGCCATGTACGGGCCGAGCTTCGTCACCGGCACGCTGGCAGCCCGCTTCGGGGTGATCCGCGTCACGGCCGTCGGCCTCGGCCTTTTGGTGCTGACCGCCATCGTCGGCATGACCGGGCTGTCGGTGGCCCATTTCTGGACCGCGCTTGTGCTTCTGGGGCTCGGCTGGAACCTGGCCTTCATCGGCGCCACCACCATGGTGACGGGATGCCATGCCCCCGAGGAGCGCACCAAGGTGCAGTCGTTCAACGACTTCCTGATCTTCGGCTCGATGGCGGTGGCCTCGTTCTCGTCCGGCCAGTTGCTCGCCCATTTCGGCTGGTACACCATCAATGCCGTGCTGTTCCCGGCCGTGGCAATCGCCGGTGGGCTGTTGATCTGGCTTGCCGTCCGGCGCGAACACGAGCGCGCGGCGGTGTGAGGGGGGCCTGCCGCCCGCCCAGCCGGCAACCGAGCGGAAATTATCCCCAGGCTGGGCCAGCGCCTGTCCGCCGCCGGGTTCCTCATCAATTCGGCCCATGCCGCGCGCCGGTCACGCGGGAGTCCCTGATTCCTGCCGTTTTTCGTCATTTGACAAATACGGACAACGCTATGTGAAGCAGTCGGCGGCGGTTGCGTTCGCGCCATGTTTTTGGCTATATCCGCGCGATTTCCGGTCGGGGTGAAGCGCGATTCTGGCGGCCATCCTCGACGTCCCTGGCGCCGGGCGGGGACGTTTAACTCCCGCCGTGCTCCATGCTTACAAAAGAGGTTGAGGCCACCATGACTACATTGTGGATGATCGTTGGCTGTGGCGTGCTCGCGATCCTCTATGGCATCTGGGCAACCATGTCGGTGCTGAGCGCCGATGCCGGCAGCGCCAAGATGCAGGAGATTTCCGCCGCCGTGCGCGAGGGCGCACAAGCTTATCTCAAGCGCCAATACACCACCATCGGCATCGTCGGCGTGGTGATTTTCGTCATTATCGGCTTTGCGCTGGGCTGGCTGGTCGCGATCGGCTTCGCCGTCGGCGCCATCCTGTCGGGTGCGGCCGGCTTCATCGGCATGAACGTGTCGGTGCGCGCCAATGTGCGCACCGCGCAAGCCGCCACCAAGTCGCTGGCGGGTGGGTTGGATGTCGCCTTCAAGGCCGGCGCCATCACCGGCATGTTGGTGGCGGGCCTGGCGCTGCTCGGCGTCACGCTTTATTTCGGCTTCCTCACCGGCACCATGAAAATGGCGCCGAATGACCGCACCGTGATCGACGCCATCGTCGCGCTCGGCTTCGGCGCTTCGCTGATTTCGATCTTCGCCCGTCTTGGCGGCGGCATCTTCACCAAGGGTGCGGACGTCGGCGGCGATCTCGTCGGCAAGGTCGAAGCCGGCATCCCGGAGGACGATCCGCGCAACCCGGCCACCATCGCCGACAACGTCGGCGACAATGTCGGCGACTGCGCCGGCATGGCCGCCGACCTGTTCGAGACCTACGCGGTGACCACCGTCGCCACCATGGTGCTGGCCTCGATCTTCTTCGTCGGCACGCCGATCCTCACCCAGATGATGACCTTGCCGCTCGCCATCGGTGGCGTCTGCATCATCACCTCGATTATCGGCACCTTCTTCGTCAAGCTGGGCGCCTCGCAGTCGATCATGGGTGCGCTCTACAAGGGCCTGCTCGTCACCGGCATCCTGTCGCTGATCGGCATCGGTGTGGTGATGAAACTGCTGTTGCCGAACGGCTTCGGCGCTCTCGACGGCCAGGCCTTCACCGGCATGTCGCTGTTCTGGTGCGGTATCGTCGGGCTCGGCGTCACCGGCCTGATCATCTGGATCACCGAGTACTACACCGGCACCGACTTCCGCCCGGTGAAGTCGATCGCCGCGGCTTCCGTCACCGGCCACGGCACCAACGTGATCCAGGGCCTCGCCATCTCGATGGAGTCGACCGCGCTGCCTGCGATCGTCATCATCGCCGGCATCCTGATCGCCTTTAACCTGGCTGGCTTGTTCGGTATTGCCATTGCGGTGACCACGATGCTGGCGCTCGCCGGTATGATCGTCGCGCTCGATGCCTTCGGCCCGGTGACCGACAATGCCGGCGGCATCGCGGAAATGGCCGGTCTGCCGGAAGAAGTGCGTAAGTCGACCGACGCGCTCGACGCGGTCGGCAACACCACCAAGGCGATCACCAAGGGTTATGCCATCGGTTCGGCCGGCCTGGGCGCGCTGGTGCTGTTTGCCGCCTATAACCAGGACCTCACGTTCTTCACCAAGAACGCGGCGACCCATCCGTACTTCCAGAACATCCACCTCGACTTCGCGCTGACCAACCCCTACGTGGTTGTCGGCCTGCTGTTCGGCGGCCTACTGCCCTATCTGTTCGGTTCGATGGGCATGACCGCGGTCGGCCGTGCCGCCGGCGCCATCGTCGAGGAGGTGCGCCGCCAGTTCCGCGAGGACCCGGGCATCATGAAGGGCACCTCGAAGCCGAACTACGGCCGCGCCGTCGACCTGCTCACCAAGGCGGCGATCAAGGAGATGATCGTCCCCTCGCTGCTGCCGGTGCTGTCGCCGATCTTCGTCTACTTCGTGATCTACCTGATCGCGGGTGGCGGAGCGGCCGGCAAGTCGGCTGGCTTCTCGGCGCTTGGCGCCATGCTGCTTGGCGTCATCGTCACCGGGCTGTTCGTGGCCATTTCGATGACCTCGGGCGGCGGCGCTTGGGACAACGCCAAAAAGTACATCGAGGACGGCCATTACGGCGGCAAGGGCTCGGAAGCCCATAAGGCGGCCGTCACCGGCGACACCGTCGGCGATCCCTATAAGGACACCGCGGGCCCGGCCGTGAACCCGATGATCAAGATCACCAACATCGTGGCGCTGCTGCTGCTCGCCGTGCTCTCGCACTGAGCGAAGCGACACCACGAAACGACGAAGGGCCCGCGGTTGCCGCGGGCCCTTCTTTTATTATCTGCCGGCGTAAGGCGCCCCGCCCATCAGAGCGGTTTGAACACCTTGAAGACCCTGGTCAGGTAGTTCATTTCTTTGCCGCCGGTCGGCGTGGTCTTCGAATAGAAGTCGAAGATGTGGCCGTTCTTGAGCCCGTAGTCGGCGAGCCGGGTCACCCGGCGGTCCTTGTCGAAATAAACGGCGATCACCCGCTGGTCGACGACCTGCTGCTTCATGAAGACGGCGGCGCGCTCGCCCTTCTGGGAGATGTAGTAGAAGGCGTCGCCGTTGACGGTCGCGACCGTCGAGGGCGTGCCGAGCACGAGCAGCACCTGTTCCTGCGTGGCGCCGATGGGAATCTGCTCCAGCGCGCCCGGCTGCAGCACGTAGCCGCGCTGGAAGGTCTCGGTTAACGAGCCGCAGCCGGCGAGCGCAAAGACGCCCACGAGCGCCAGCGCGGCGCAGGCGCGGCGCGCACCGCGGCGACCTTCAAACGACCTCGATCCCAAACTCGACCCCAATCTCGATCCCGAACTTGATCCCAATATTGGGCTCCCCATTTTCGTCTTGCATCGGCCAGAGCGTTGACGTACGCGGCGGCGAACCGCCGAAACCTCTTGTCCAAGCCGATGATTTTTCCCCGATTTAGCCGCCGCGCGCGGCCCGACACCATTTCGAGCCTGTATGGCATGATCGTGGCGCAGGCGCGATTGCCGTGCTTTTACCAGGACTATGCCGTTCCCGACACCGTTAACGGTCGTTTCGACGTCATCGTCCTGCATCTTTCGGCGGTGCTCGACCGCATTGCCACCGAGCCCAGCTTGCGCGACGTGGGCCAGGGGCTTTTCGACCGGTTTTGGGCGGACATGGACCATAACCTGCGCGAGATGGGGACCGGCGACCTGGCCGTGCCAAAGCGCATGAAAGCGTTCGGCGAGGCCTATTACGGCCGCGCCGGGGCCTACCGGGCCGCCTTGGCCGATCCGGACCGCAACGCCCTGGTCGAGGCCCTCAAGCGCAATATCTACGGGGAGGCGGCCGCTGGTGACCCCGCGCGGCTCGCCGCCTATATGCGCGACATGGTGCGCGCGCTGGCCGGTCACGACGCCGGCACGTTGGCGGGCGGCACCTTGCATTTCCCCGATCCTCATGCGATCCCTGCGTCTGATGGTATAAGAGGTTGATTTTGATGGAGAATGACGGCCATCCGTGGGTCGTTCCGGTGGCCGTGGAGGAGATCCCGGACAGCGGCCTGCACATGGAGATCGAGGCGTCGCCGGAGATCCGGGCGGCGCTCGCCAAGCTCGCCGAGGTGCGCGGCATTGCGCAGGCATCCGCCGTGTTCGATCTGGTGCGCGCGGACGGCGGCGTCGATGTGAGCGGCCGCGTCAAGGCGCGGGTCGGGCAGACCTGCGTGGTGACCCTGGAGCCGGTCGAGAACGAGGTCGACGAGCCGATCGACGTGGTGTTCAGGCCGGGCGCGGAGCCTGCCGCGGTGCCCACCCACGCCTCTCAAGATCTGGATGAAGACGACGAGCCGCCCGAGCCGCTGGTCGGCGGCAAGGTCGATCTCGGGGCGCTGGCCACCGAGTTCCTGCTGCTCGGCATCGACCCCTATCCGCGCAAGCCGGGCGCTGAATTCGCCGCGCCGGCCACGGGAGAGGCGGACGAGCACCCGTTTGCCGGGTTGGGGACCCTCAAGAAACGCCTCGGCGGCGAATCCTGAAGCAAAACCAAGTGGTGGAACGCCCCGACAACCGGCTTGTCTGCCGCGTCTCAGCGGCTATGGTCCGAGCCGTGCACCGCTTTCAGGAGATCATGCCGCTGGCGCAAGCCGTCCCACCGCCGCCAAGGTCATTCAATGCAGGATAAGGTTCGCATCGCATTGGACGCTATGGGCGGCGACCATGGGGCAGCGGTCGTGCTGCCGGGCGCCGACATTGCGCTGTCGCGCCATCCCGACATCGAATACCTGCTGTTCGGCGATCAGGCGCTGATCGCCCCGCTGCTCGATCGGCTGCCGCGCCTGAAGGTAAAGGCGCAGGTCGTCCACACCGACGTCGCCATCCGCATGGACGACAAGCCGAGCCAGGCGCTGCGCCGCGGCCGCGGGAAGTCCTCGATGTGGCTGGCACTCGACGCCGTGCGCCAGGGCGACGCCGACGTGGCGGTCTCTGCCGGCAACACCGGCGCGCTGATGGCGATGGCGCGCTTCAACCTGCGCATGCTGGAAGGCATCGGGCGCCCCGCGATCGCGGCGCTGTGGCCGACGGTGCGCGGCGAATCCGTGGTGCTGGACGTCGGCGCCTCCATCGGCGCCGACGAGGAACATCTCATCAACCTCGCCGGCATGGGCAGCGCCATGGCCCGCGTCCTGTTCGACGTCGAGCGGCCGAGCGTCGGCCTGCTCAATGTGGGCGTCGAGGAGATCAAGGGCGCTGAGCAGGTGCGCGAGGCCGGCCGTATCCTGCGTGAGGGTCATTTTTCGCATTTCGACTATCGCGGGTTCGTCGAGGGCGACGACATCGGCAAGGGCACCGTGGACGTGGTCGTCACCGAAGGCTTTGCCGGCAATATCGCGCTCAAGACCGCCGAGGGTACCGCCCGCCAGATCGCCGAGTACCTGCGCGCGGCCATGAACCGCACCTGGATGGCGCGGCTCGGATACTTATGCGCGCGCCAGGCCTTCCGGACCCTGCGCGAGAAGATGGACCCGCGCCGCTCCAACGGTGGCGTGTTTCTCGGCCTCAACGGCATCGTCATCAAAAGCCACGGCGGCGCGGATTCCGAAGGATTCGCCGCGGCCATCGACATCGGTTACGACATGGTACGTTATGAATTGCTCGCCAAGATCGGCGAGTCGGTGGAACGCGATAGGCAGGCCAACGGCGGGGCCCAACTGGCGAGCGGAGTGGCTTCGTGACGGTGACGCGTTCGGTGGTGCTCGGCTGCGGCGCATACTTGCCCAGCCGGATTCTCAGCAATGACGAGCTCGCGCGCGCGGTGGACACCACCGACGATTGGATCGTGCAGCGTACGGGCATCCGCGAACGCCACATCGCGGCCGCCGGCGAGCTCACCTCCGACCTCGCCGTGCAGGCGGCGCGCGCGGCGCTGGCCCATGCGCACATCGAGGCCGACAGCATCGACCTGATTGTCCTGGCGACCTCGACGCCCGATCTGACCTTTCCCGCGACCGCGGTGATCGTGCAGGAGAAGTTGGGCATCACCGGCGGCGCCGCCTTCGACGTGCAGGCGGTCTGTTCCGGCTTCGTCTTTGCGCTTTCGGTCGCCGACAGCATGCTCAAGAGCGGCGGGCATAAGCGCGCCCTGGTGATCGGGGCGGAGACCTTCTCGCGCATCCTCGACTGGAACGACCGCACCACCTGCGTGCTGTTCGGCGACGGCGCCGGGGCCGTGGTGCTGGAGGCGCAGGAGCAGCCGGGTACCGGGGATGACCGCGGCGTCCTCACCACCCACCTGCGCTCGGACGGCCGCCACAAGAGCAAGCTCTACGTCGACGGCGGCGTGTCCTCGACCCAGACCGCCGGTCATCTGCGCATGGAGGGCCGCGAGGTCTTCAAGCACGCGGTCGCCATGATCACCGACGTGATCTACGACGCCTTCAAGGCCACCGGCGTCACCGCCGCCGATATCGACTGGTTCGTGCCGCACCAGGCCAACAAGCGGATCATCGACGGCTCCGCCCACAAGCTCGGCATCGCGCCCGACAAGGTGGTGATCACGGTGGACCGCCACGGCAACACCTCGGCCGCCTCGATCCCGCTCGCCCTGGTCGATGCGGTGGCCGACCGGCGCATCAAGCGTGGGCATTTGATCCTGCTCGAGGCCATGGGCGGCGGCTTCACCTGGGGCTCGGCCCTGCTGCGCTGGTAGCGGGCGCTCCCGGGGGGCGCTGCCGCGCCCTTGCCGTCATGCCGCCGATATTTTGCCACGCGCCCGTTGACCAACCCCGGTCTAGCGAATATCGTAGGAAATTCAGCGAGATATCTTCGCCGGGGGCAGGGTAGGCGATGAACGGCAAAACTGTGACCCGGGCCGACCTCTGCGAGGCGGTCTATCAAAAGGTGGGACTCTCCCGCACGGAGTCCGCCTCGCTTGTTGAGTTGGTGCTCAAGGAGATCACCGACTGCCTCGAGCGCGGCGAGACCGTGAAGCTGTCGTCGTTCGGCTCATTCGTCGTGCGCAAAAAAGGTGAGCGCGTCGGCCGCAATCCCAAAACCGGTAAAGAGGTGCCGATCTCGCCGCGGCGCGTGATGGTGTTCAAGCCGTCGGCGATCCTCAAGCAGCGCATCAACGGCCACGGGGACGCCCACGACCTGCCCTGAAGCGCGGCGTCGCGGCCAGGGACCTGGGGAAAACTAAGCCGAATCAGGATATTAGGGGCCGTGAGGCCCCTTTTTGGTCTGGCCTCGCGCGCGCCCATCTGTTCAAGTGACGCTTTAAGAGTCGGGATCGGGAGGCCGTTTTGGACGGCAAGGCGCCGGACGCATTCCGCACCATCAGCGAGGCGGCGGACGAACTCGATCTGCCGCAACACGTTCTGCGATTCTGGGAGACCCGCTTTCGCGACATCAAGCCGATGAAGCGCGGCGGCGGCCGACGCTATTACCGGCCCGACGACATCGATCTCCTGCGCGGCATCCGCCATCTGCTCTACGGCGAGGGCTACACCATCCGCGGCGTGCAGCGAATCCTGCGCGAGCAGGGTGTGCGGTTCGTGCAGACGGTCTGGCACGAGGGCGCGCCGCAGCCGCCCCATGGCGCGTCCGCCGAGGACGACGCGCAAACCGAAGACCCGGAGGTCCAGGAGGCACTGCAGGAGCGGCACGGCCTGCGCGGGCGCCTGGCCTCGCTGGTCGGGCGCGATCTCGGCGACCGGCAGGACGACGTCGCCGACCGGCCCGAGCCGCCAATGGAAAGCGGGTCCGGGAACGTGCCTTTGCCCCGCATCGAGGCGGACGACCGCGCCGCCCACAGTGGCGCCCTCGGCAACGGCCCCATTGGCGTTTTTAGCGGCGCGCCGGCCGCGGAGAGCCCAGGCGCCGCCGGCGTCGCGCCCATGATGCAGAGCGAGCCCACGGCGGCCGCGCCGGCAAGACAGGCCGGGCTTGGGCCGGACGATGTCCGCAAGCTGAAAAGCGCGCTGCAGGAACTCGGCGATTGTCGCAAGCTCATCGCGGCGGCGGTGGCGCGCAGCGAGTAGGCGTTTGCGGGTGACGTGGATGCCGCGTCGGCCCGCGGCCCGGGGCGAAGCCACTCGCGATCCCGTTCCGCTCTGCTGTAGACTTCGGCACGCCGGTCGAACTGACGTG
Organism: uncultured Pseudomonadota bacterium; assembly: GCA_963829755.1. Classification (GTDB taxonomy): domain Bacteria; phylum Pseudomonadota; class Alphaproteobacteria; order Rhizobiales; family Xanthobacteraceae; genus Pseudolabrys. Next base: position 970,523 of record CAWHJV010000016.1, read on the forward strand.
CCAGGTGGGCGATGCGGGGCTTCGCAGTAAAGGCGATAGTGGTGGCTGCTCTGCTTGCCGTCGTGGCGGGCACGGCGTCGGCGCAGGGCGCGGGCCCCAAGGTCGGGGGTGGCCCCGCCCAGACCGCGGTGACCTCATCGGCCATCCCGCCGGTCGGCATCTATGTCGGCGCGGGTGTCATGTGCGCGGCGGCCTCGCCCATCGTCGGCACCATCGTGCTCGGCCGCGAGATGACCGCCCCCGAGGTGCTGCGTTCGACCTTCGGTTGCTTCCTGGGGCCGCCCGGATGGCTCTTGGCCGATCTGATCATGCCGCCCGACCTGACGCCGCGCGTGCCGCCGCCGCGCGGCCCGGCCGTTACGCCGCGGCGGCCGTCACCGCGCCGCGGCGTCAGCATTCCGCGGCCCGGCGAAACCGATTTCGTGCCCGACGAGGTGCTGCTGCAGGTGCGCGACCGCGCCTCCGCGCGCGCGCTCGCCGTGCCGGCGCGGCGGCTGCGGATGACACGGCTGGAGACGCAAACGTTCACGCTCACGGGCCGCACGCTGCAGCGCTGGCGCATCGGACCCAACACGACCGTGCGCGCCACGCTGCGAAGGCTTGCGCGTTATCGCATTGTCGCCGCCGCGCAGCCGAACTGGCTCTACCGCCTGCAGCAAGCGCCGGCGCGGAACGGCGAGGCGCAGGCCGGCAGCGCGCAATACGTCGTGCGCAAGCTGCATCTCGTCGCCGCCCACCGCCTCAGCGAAGGCGCCAATGTGCGGGTGGCGGTGATCGATTCCCAGATCGACGCCAAGCACCCCGATCTCGCCGGCGACGTTGCCGCGCAATACGACGCGCTCGGCGGCAAGGCGGTGCCGCATGCGCACGGCACCGCCATGGCCGGCGCCATTGCCGCCCATCACAAGCTGATCGGCGTCGCGCCCAATGTGCGGCTCTTGGCCGTGCGGGCCTTCGCGGGCGAGGGCGAAAGCGCGCAAGGCACCACCTTCAACGTCATGAAGGGGCTCGACTGGGCGGCCGGCCACGGCGCGCGCATCGTCAATATGAGCTTCGCCGGTCCTGCCGACAGCATGTTCGCCGACATGCTGGCGAAGGCGCACCGCCGCGGGCTGGTGCTGGTCGCCGCCGTCGGCAACGCCGGTCCGCGCTCGCCGCCGCTTTATCCCGCCGGCTACGCCGCGGTGATCGGCGTCACCGCCACCGACGCCGAAGACAAGCTGTTGCCGCAGGCCAACCGGGGCCGCCAGGTGGCGGTGTCGGCGCCCGGCGTCGACATCCTCGCGCCGGCGCCGGGCGACAGCTATCAGCTCACCACGGGAACGTCGGTCGCCGCCGCCCATGTCAGCGGCATCGCGGCGCTGCTGCTCGCCCGCAACCCCAAGCTCAGCCCCTATGGCGTGCGCCAGATCATCGAGCGCAGCGCCCGCCGCATTCCCGGCAAGCGCGACAATGTCGGCGCCGGCGAGGTGGACGCGCTGGCCGCGATGGAGGCTTTGGCGAAGGAGCAGGTGCGTCGCTAGGAGCGTTTCCAGGCGAAGTGGGAACCGGTTCGCCGTCCGGAAACGCGACCAGGGTAGAGCGCGTTTCCAGGCGAAGTGGGAACCGGTTCGCCGTCCGGAAACGCGACAAGCCAAAAACTTGGACGCTGAAACTGGTCGGGGCGGCGGGATTCGAACCCACGACCTCTTGTCCCCCAGACAAGCGCGCTAACCGGGCTGCGCCACGCCCCGACGTGCCAAATTCGGCGGAGATTTTCCTAGAATTTCCGGCCATCCGGCGCAAGCGAAATCGGGCCGGGGCCGTACCCCGATCCGGCCGCGCCCCCGTGGCGGGGACGGCCGGAGCGCACCCGTGTGTGTCGGATGGCGGCGCCGGACCGGCCATGCGCGGCGGGTGGGCACCGGCCAATCGTTGCCGGCTGTTAACCTTCGCGCGCTATTGAAGGGCCACAACGCTGCGGGGGCGAAGGACGACTTTTTTTCATGCAGGCGCAGGCGTCACCCATCCAGGCGGGAATCTTCAAGGCAAGAAATTTCTTGTTCTTCGTCGCCGTGCTGCTCATGCACTGGACGCTGCCGCGCCCGGCGCCGGGCGACATTGTCTTCATGCTCGCCTTCCTGCCGTCGATCCTGGTCAATCCGCGCGTCAATACGCGCGCGATGGTCTTCCTCCTGCTGGTCTGCATCTGGGGCCTTTCGGTCTATTTCTCGTCCATCGATTATTTCGGCGTGCCCGCGGTCCGGTTCCAGCTTTTCGCGCACACCTTCTGCATGATGCTGACCGTGACCAGTTGCCTGGTGGCGCTGAGCTGGAACGAGGACAACTTCCACAAGTTCATGAAAATCTACATGGCCGCCTGCTGTATCGCGGCGACCCTGGGCGTCATCGGCTTTGCCGCGCACATCCCGCTGTTCATCTGGGACGACCGCGCCAAGGGCCTGTTCGACGAGCCGATCGCCTTCGGTGCCTTCCTGCTGCCGGGCCTGTTCGGCGCCATGTATATGCTGACCAACCGGCGCGGCTTCTTCTTCCCGGTGTTCACGATGGCGGTGTGCGTCGCCGGCGTGCTGCTGTCGTTTTCGCGCGCCGATGTCGTCGCGCTGATCGTCTTCGCGCCGCTCTACTTCCTGGTGCTCAATCGCCACCAACTGGCGCGGGCGATCGCGGTCCTCATGATCGGCGCATTTATCATCGTGGTGCTGACCGCGATCGCCTTCGTGAGCTTTCACGGCTTCCAGGACAAATTGATGAGCCGCATGACGCTGGCCGAGCCCTATGACCTCGGCCGCATGGGCCGCTACGCCCGCTACGTTCTCGCCATTCCGCTCATCCTGGCGCATCCGTTCGGGCTCGGCATGCTGCAGATCGACAAGATCTTCCCGGAGCCGATCCACAACATCTTCATCAGCTCGTTCGTCAATTACGGCTGGTTGGCGGGGGTCGCCTGGATCATGTTGACGGTGTTGTCGGTCAAGGTCACGTTTCAGAACTACCACGCGACGAAGAGCCCGATCGTCGTGTGGCTGGGATTCTCGCTGGCCGCCCAGTTGCCGTGCGCGCTGCTGCAGCAGGTCGAGCACTGGCGGCATTTGTGGATGCTGTTCGGCCTGGTGTGGGGCTTCAATGCCGCCAACTTCGTGCGCCGGCGGATGCCGGAGCGTCAGGCATGGCAGGCGCCGCCGCGGCAGGCCTGGGCCGCGCCGCCGATGCAGCCGGCGCAAGGGGGACAGCGCTGGTAGGCGCTTGCGGGCTGGCCCTCAGGGCCTGGCGCAGGTGGGGCATTCGCGCACGAGCGCCCCTGCGGCCGGCAGCAGCTTGCCGCGCGCATCGGCAAGCCCCCAGGACGGGCTGTCGTAGTCATAATAGAACACCGGGCCGAAGGCGGTGCGCCTGGTGTCGGCGAGCGTGTCGAAGAAGGCTTTGACGGCTTGCGCGCGGCTCTGGCCCTGCCGGTTCGGGAACTGCTCCCTGCGCAAGCCGAATTCCGTGATCCAGACCGGGAGATCATGTCCGAGCGCGGCCGTATCCTTGGCCAGCGTCGCTTCCGTGGAGCGCGCGATATCGTTGGCTTCCGGATAGATGTGCGAGCCGTATCCGTCGATCCGGTAGCGGGCGTTGTCCAGGTAGTTCTTGCCGTCCAGGTTCCGGAGGGAAGCGACAAGCGCCGCCGGGTTCGGCAGATGATGGGGTGGGTTCTCGTCCCAGCCGGCGTCGGCATGCGACATGCCGAAGGTGATGATCTTGGCCTTCGGAAAAAAGCGCGGGTCGCGGATCGTCACCGCCGCCGCCGCGAGAAACCGGGCGTAGCCGCGCGCGGCGATCCGTACGTCCTTCGCGGTGGCGGGGCGGCCGAACGGAACGTCGCCGTTGAAGCAGACCCAGTCGTATTCGTTGCCGATCTCGAAGGCGTCGACGGTGAGATGCGCCGCCTTCAGCGCGCTCAGCAGCCCGCGCAGCCGGCTCTTGAACTTCGCCAGATCGATGCGGCTGAGCTTGAACGAGCCGCCCGGCCAGCCACAGCGTTTCTTGAACGCGGGTCCCGCGTTCTCGGCCCTGGGATTGGTGCCGTCGTAGTCGCTGGCGTCCTGCAGAATGACGACGAGCATCTTCAGGTGCGCCTGCTTGGCCTGGCGCACGACGTCGACGAAATCCGGAATCCGGCTGGCCGGATAGGCGAAGGAATTGCGAAACCAGCGCGCGCCCATGGCGTGGATGCCGGCGAAGACCGCGGCCTGTTTGGCCTTCGATTGCCAGATCATGTTGGCCTGGTCGACGCCGACCTCGAACGGCGCGACCGGTTGGGCGTGCGCCGTGCCGGCTTGCAGCGCCGCCGCCGCTAGCGCGCAGGCGAGGCCGAGACAAGGCCCCAGACGGTTGCCGCGCGATGTCATCGGCCACGCGCCATCAATAGGCGTTCTCGGTCTTGAGCAGGGCGAGCGGCGTGCGCATCAGGATGGTGAGATCGAACAGCACCGACCAGTTCTCGATGTAATAGAGGTCGTGCTCGACGCGCTTCTGGATCTTCTCGTGGGTGTCGGTTTCGCCGCGCCAGCCGTTGATCTGCGCCCAGCCGGTGATGCCGGGCTTGACGCGGTGGCGCGCGAAATAGCCGTCCACCGCCTCGTCATAGACCTGCGCCTCGGCCTTGGCGTTGACCGCGTGCGGGCGCGGACCGACCAGCGACAGGTTGCCCTTGATCGCCACGTTGATGAGCTGCGGCAGTTCGTCGAGGCTTGCCTTGCGGATGAAGCGGCCGACGCGGGTGACGCGCGGGTCGTCCTTGGTGACGAGCTTGGCCGCGGTGGCGTCGGCCTTGTCGGTGTACATCGAGCGGAACTTGTAGACCTCGATCAGGTCGTTGTTGAAGCCGTAGCGCTTCTGCTTGAAGAACACCGGCCCGCGGCTGTCGAGCTTGATGAGAACCGCGATCAGCGCCATCACCGGCGACAGGCCGATGAGCAGCAGGCCGCCGATGATCCGGTCGAACAGCCATTTCATCACCACGTCCCAATCGGCGATCGGGCGGTCGAACACGTCGATTACCGGCACGCTGCCGATGTAGGAGTAGGAGCGCGGGCGGAACTGCAGTCTGTTGGTGTGGGCGGCGAGGCGGATGTCGACCGGCAGCACCCAAAGCTTTTTCAGCATATCGAGAATGCGGCCTTCCGCCGCGATCGGCAGCGAGAAGATCACCAGGTCGACGCGGGTGCGGCGCGCGAATTCGACCAGGTCGTCGACGCTGCCGAGCTTGCGTTCGCCGGCGCATTCGGCGCCGCCGCGGTCGTCGCTGCGGTCGTCGAAGAAGCCGACGATCTCGATGCCGGCGTCCTTCTGCCCGCGCAGTTCCTCGATCACCCTCTCGCCCAGCTCGCCGCCGCCGACGATGACGGTGCGGCGGGTGAGGCGGCCTTCGCGCGTCCACTTGCGCACGATGTAGAACAGCACCTTGCGCGAGACGATGAGCGCGCACAGGCCGGTGGCGTAGAAGCTGCCGAGCCAGAAGCGGGAGAACTGGTCGCCGGTCTTGGTGAAGAACGAGGCGCCGATGGCGATGAGGAACACCACCGACCAGGCGGAGGCGAGCCGCATGTACTGCTTCTCGTAGCCGCGGAAGGCCTGCACCTGGTAGATGTCGGCGATCTGGAAGGCGAGCATCGCCATGACGGCGATGCCGAAGGTGCCGACGAGATACGGGACCAGCAGGTCGGGTTCCGCGCCGAGATAGAGGGCGAAGAGCGCCATCCCCACCACCATCACCAGCGCGAATTCCGCGATGCGCACGAAGCCGGCGAGCACGATGGGGGAGACGGGCGGCGGCGTCGGCCGCTCGGCGACGGCAATCGCTTCGGGCGATAGCGTGCGCGCTTTCGGCGCGTTGCTCGCGCCGGCCTTCAGCCGCTCGAGCACGTGCGCCGTGCCGGCCGCCGCTCGGGATGGTCGCAGATCGATGTCGGTCATGGGGTGACGCCACGCTACAAACCCGCTTCGCGCGCGCGAACGTGCGCGGCGCGGGTACTTTCCCTGTTTCCGGAAAACCTTAGGGAATGAACGTCAAAAAAGGCTTAGCGCATTGTTGAAAATGCGGTTAACGGCGGCCTGATTTTTGTAAGGCCGCCAGCGCCTCCGCGTAGGCCTCGAGCACCCCATCGACCATGCTGGCGATCGAGAAGTGTTCCGCCACCCGTGCGCGCATGGCCTGCGCGAGATCGGCCGCGGCCGCGGGATCGTCGAGCGCCTTGGCGATCGCGCCCGCCAGCCGCGCGGGGTCGCCCTTGGGCACCAGCCGCTCGGCGAACGGCCCGATAGATTTCCGGAATGCCGCCGGTGTCGGAGGCGATCAGCGGCTTGCCGGAGGCGGTGGCCTCCAGGACGATGTAGGGAAACGAGTCCAGGCGCGACGGCACCACCATGGTGCGGCCGAAGGCCTGCGCCTGGCGCTGCGGCGTCGCCGGCTTGAACGCGATCAGGTCACGAAGCGAAAGCCGTTCGACCTGGGCCTGAAACTGCTCGCGGTCGGGACCGTCGCCGACCAGCGTGGCGGTGACCGCGCGGCCATCCCGGCGCAACGCCGCGATCGCGTCGATCAGGATGTCGACGCCCTTCAGCATGCGCATTTCGCCGATGAAGACCAGGTCGGTGGCGTCGGGCAGGGGCGCGACCGGCTCGAACTCGGCCGGCGGCACGCCGTTGTGCACGATGCGCACGAGGCCGGACGGCACGCCGATCTTGCGGCGGAACATGTCGGCGCTGTAGCCGCTCTCGAACAGGAACAGGTCGCCGCGCCGCATCAGGAAGCGCTCGGTGGCGAGGTAGACCTTGCCGGCCAGCGTATCGTGGGTGAACAGCAGGCTGCCGCCATGCGGGATATAGGCGCGCACGGCCTGGGGGCGGTTGAAGACGAGCCGGGAATAGGCGCCGCCCTTGGCGCCGTGGCCGTGCACGATGTCGGCCTTGGCGGCGGCGGCGCGGCCCATCACGTGGCGTAGCGCGAACACGTCGCTCGGATGCGGCTGCCGGTGCATGGGATAGCGCGTGAGCCCGAGTGCCAGCGAGGGTTCGAGCGCTGCCAGCACGTCTTGCGCGCGCCGCCCCCCGGTCCCGCTGTCGCAGATCAGCCCGACGCGATGGCCGCGCGCGGCCTGCTCGCGGGCGAGGTCGAGCACATGGCGGAACAGGCCGCCGACCGGGGCCCGGAACACATGCAGGATATTCAGCGGCGGCATCGGCGGCGGCCAGAAATTACGTCATGACTTGCGTCCGGGCGCGGGGTGCGCGCCGGATCCGCCGCCCTAATACAACCCATACCTTGCCGTATAATAACTGGTGGGCTGTGGCTTCGGCGGCCGGTAATAGGGCTGCGCAGGGTAGGGCTGCGCGGCCGGCGGGCGATACTGCATGGTCGTTGCCGGGTCGCCGGCTGCCGCACATAGGCCTGCTGCCGCGGCGGCTGGTACGAATAGGACTGTGGCGCGTAGCGCGGCTGCGCCTGGGCGGCGTAGGTCGGCGCCGCCGATTGCCCGCCGACCCAATTCGACTGCAACATGCCCGAACTGAAGACGTCCGAATTGAACAGGCCGCGGCCGCTGCTTTCCTGGCGCTGCGGCGCGGCGGCGGCGTAGCTGTTATAGCCGCTGGCTCGCGCCTGCCCGGCGGCCATGAGCCCGCGGCGGGCTTGCGGTGCGCTTCCTGGATTGCCCCGTCGCGACGCGCTGGCCGGTCGCGGAATTCGTCACGTAATACGCCGGCTGCTGGCGCGCGCAGGCGGCCACCGTGAGCGCGAGGATGAGCGGCGGCAGCAGGCTGGCGTAGCGCATGGAATCGGGCCCCGTGCGATCAAAGCGTCGGGCCGATTAGGGCCGGGTATGGTTAACAAATCCTAATCATTGTCGGCGGGGCGGCGAATTAACGGGCACGAAACCATAATGGTCTGTAATCGGCGCCGCCGGCACAGAGTTGGTCGCGTGGAGTGCAAATCGTGTTTGGTAGCAAGTCGAATGGTCCGGCCGCAGTCGGAGCCGGTCGTGAGGCCCGTCAACGCCAATGGCGAGCCTGACATGCGCGGCCTGGGTCGCCTGCTCTGGCAGAAGAAATCCAAGATCCTCGGGTTTACGATCATTTGCGCGGCGGCGGCCTTCGTCGTCGTCAACGCCATGACGCCGCGCTACCAGTCCGAGTCGCGGGTGCTGCTGGAGGCGCGGCAGAACGTCTTCCTGCGTGCCGACGCCGACAAGAACATACGCAGCGCGCCACCATCGATCCGGAAACGGTGGCGAGCCAGGTGCAGGTGCTGCTCTCGCGCGATCTCGCGCGCGAAGTAATCAAGAAGCTCGATCTCGCCAGCAAGCCCGAGTTCGATCCCGCCGTCGCCGGCCGCTCGCCGTGGCGCACGCTGCTCAGCCTTGTCGGCATCGGCCGCCCCCTCAACTCGATGACCGCGGAAGAGCGCACGCTCGAGGCCTATTACGACCGGCTCAACGTGCAGTCGGTGGCCAAGTCGCGGGTCATCGTCATCGGCTTCAACTCCGCCAATCCCCAACTCGCCGCCGACGTCGCCAACACGGTGGCCTCGACCTATCTGCGCATGCAGCAGGTCGACCAGCAGTCGCAGACCCGCGCCGCCGGCTCCTGGCTCGCCGGCGAGATCGAGAAGCTGCGCAAGAAGGTGGCGGAATTGGAAGCCAAGGTCGAACAGTACCGCGCCAACAAGGACCTGTTCGTCGGCACCAACAACACGCTGCTGCCGGCGCAGCAACTGTCCGATCTCAACAGCCAGATCGCGGCCGCGCGCGCCCAGCAGGCCGACCTGCAGGCGAGGGCGCGGCAACTGCGTGCCCAATTGCAGTCCGGACAATCGATCGAGTTGTCCGATCTCGCCAATTCCGAGACCATGCGGCGGCTGATCCAGCAGCGTATCGCGCTGCAGTCGCAGCTCGCGGAGCAGTCGACGACGCTGCTGCCGCGTCATCCGCGCATCCTGGAGCTGAAGGCGCAGATCGCCGAGACCGACCGTCAGATCAAGTCGGAAGGCGAGCGGCTGGCGCGCCAGCTCGACAACGACGCCCAGGTCGCCGGCGGCCGCATCAAGACGCTCACCGCCACCTTCGACCAGGTGAAGAAGATGGTGTCGCAGTCCAACCAGCAGGACGTCGAACTGCGCGCGCTTGAGCGCGAGGCCAGGACCGAGCGCGATCTGCTCGATTCCTATTTGCAGAAGTATCGCGAGGCCAGCGCCCGCGACAGCATCAACGCGGCGCCGGCGGAAGCGCGCATCATTTCGCGCGCCTCGCCGTCGCTCAAACCGGCCTTCCCCAAGAAGGTGCCGACGGTGCTGATCGTGGCCTTCGCGGCCTTCGCGCTGTCGGCGGGCTTCACGGTGACCGGCGCGCTGCTGTCGCCGCCCGCGGCGGCGGCCTAGCCTACGAGCCTTATGCCGCGGGGCCTTACGCCCCGGGCGCCTACCGCCGCGGCGCAGCCCGCGCCGTTCGCACCGGCGGGGCCGCCACGGGCCTCACCACGCATGGCGCCGTCTCATATGGCGCCGCCTCACATGGCCTCACCGCCGATGGCGCCCACCGGCGCGGTTGGCCGCCACAGCCGGGCTATGCCAAGGCAACTCGCAGGCCACCCACAAGGCTACGCCCAGCACGCCGAGCAAGATTACCCGCAAGCAGTACGCGCAAGATTACCCGCAAGAGTACCCGCAAGACTTCTCGATGCCGCCGAACCTCAATGCCGGCCCGCAGGAGATCGCGCCCGCGCCGCACGGCCAATGTCGACGCCGTGCCCGTTGCGCCCGCTGATGCCCGCGGCGCCGCTCCATGCCAGCAGCATCGAAGAGATCGCCGGCGCCGCCAAGATCGCGGCCAAGCTCGGCGGCGAGGATGCGCGCTGCATCGCGGTCGTGGGCGCCGCGCACAATGTCGGCACCACCTATTCCGCGATCACCCTGGCGCGTTCGCTCGCCGAGGACGACGCGTCGGTGGTGCTGGTCGATCTCGCCTTCGAGGCGCCGAACCTGTCGGTGATCTCGACCGAGCCGGACGCGCCCGGCATCGCGGAACTGGTGCGCGGCACGGTCGCCTCGTTCGGCGACGTCATCACCCGCGACCAGTATTCCAACGTTCAACTGGTGGCGGCCGGGGAGGTCGGCGAGGACGGCGCGTCGCTCGCGGCCTCACCCATGCTGGCGACCGTGATCTCGGCGCTGACGCAGAGCTACGACCACGTGGTGCTGGACCTCGGCTCGACCGCCGATCAGCCGGTCGAGGCGTTCGCCGGCCTTGCCACGCGCGCGGTGCTGGTGACCGGCGACGCCGGGCAAGCCGCAACCCGGACGTTGCGCGACCGCCTGCAGGCGGCGGGCTTCGCCAATGCCAGCGTGTGCGCCGGCAACGCCCAGATGGCGGCGGCCTGAGCGAAAAAGGGCGGGGTGCCAGGTCCGCAGCGCACCGTTTCACGGCTCACGCTTGCGACCGGGACACAAGCCTGCAAACGAGGGCGTTTCCAGGTGATAGACACGTTCACCGTTTCCGTGAAACGGTGAACGTTTCTAAGTTTGCTTTTTTGGCGTGGTTCTCAGGGCGTGCCGGCGAGCCGCGCGCGCAGGCGCCGCGTCATCTTCACCGCGGCCCACAAAGAGGCGTGCTGCTTGACCGCGCGCTTCACTGCGGCGGCGAGACGGCACGCCATCGCCGGCATCAGGCCGGCGGTGTTCAGGCTCAAGAAACTGTCGAACAGCGGCTCGGCGTCGCCGCAGAACAGGTTCTTGTAGCGCGCGCTGCCGACGCCGAGATCGAAAGTTTCGAGCCCGCGCTCGCAGCATTGCCGCACCAGCCGCACGATGAGCTGCTCGCCGGGGCTTTCGGCCGCGTAACGGCCGCCGGCGATGGAGTTGAACATGGCGCAGAAGCGACCGCGCCCGACGATGCCGCCCATGGTCGCCACGATCATGTCGTCGACCGAGAGCGTGTAGAGCTCGATCAGCGGCTCGCCGCCGGGGCGGCGGCTGGTGGCGGCGTCTTCGACGAAACGGCGCACGTTGGGATCGGCGAACGCGTCGTGCAGCCCTTGCGCGCGCATGCGGGCGCTCTTCTGCTTGAAGAACACGTCGAGCGCGGCGCGGACATCGTGTGCGCCTTCGGGCCGCGCGAAGCGCACCGCGCCGAAGCCGGCCAGCGCGCGCTCCTTCTTGCGCATCTTCTTGCGGGCGGCGGCGTTGGTCCGCGCGCGCAGCAGCGCCTCGAAATCCGGGATCAGCCCGCCGCTGAAGGCGGCATTGGCGGCGCGCTGGTGCGGCAGCAGGGCGAAGGGATTGGTGGCGCCGGCCCAGGTCAGCGGCTGGTTGACCAGGCAGAGGAGATCGGCGTCGCGGCCGAGGCGTTTGAGTATCGCTTTGACGTCGCTCGCCGCGATCTGGGCGGCGACGTCGCCGCGCCACAGCGCCATGTTGAAATTGGCGTGCTTGCCGCCCAGGAACTCCGCGACCTTGAGCCCCGAGACCCGGCGCAGGCCGAGCGGCAACAGGAACAGCGGCGTGCCGAACGGGTTGAAGCCGACCACGACGAACGGGGTCACGCCGGCCGGGGCCCCCACGTGGCGCTGCCACAATTTGAGGAAGTCGAATTGCTGGTAGGGGGTTGCCAGCGTGCAGGCCTGCTCGAGCGCGCGCCAATGCGGCTCGGCCGCCGCCATGTCCGAAAAAACCGTCACTTCGGCGATATGGCCGTCCACCGGAGCCGGATTGCGGGCGGTCGCGGGCAAATCGCGAAGGGCGAGCACGGTCATGGTGATGAAACGGGGGTTCGGTTAATGACGATAGCCGGTAGGATGGCAAAGAAATGTCAATAAAGAGTTGGAATATTCCCCGTGAATTGACGCGGAAATTGAGGATTCGGGGGCCTTTTGAAAAAGACCATCATCCGCGGCGGGCTGGAGACGCTCTATTTCACTGGGGCGCATCATCTGCTGCGGCCGGCGTTCGGCGGCGTCGGCGTCATCCTGACGCTGCATCACGTGCGTCCGCCGCGGCCCGACGCCTTCCAGCCCAACAGGCTCCTGGAGATCACGCCGAAGTTCTTCGAGCGGGTGCTGCGCGTCCTCAAGCGCAAGCGCGTCGACGTCATCTCGATCGACGAGATGCACCGCCGCTTCATCGAGGGCGACTTCAAGCGCCGTTTCGTGGTCATCACCATCGACGACGGCTACAAGGACATCAAGGAATTCGCCTATCCGCTGCTGCGGAAATACGAGCTGCCGTTCACGCTCTACATCCCCACCAGCTTTCCCGACCAGCTCGGCGAACTGTGGTGGCTGGGGCTGGAGGCGGTGATCGCGCGCAACAAGCGCATCAGTCTGCCCATCAACGGCGAGTATCGCCATTTCGACTGCGCCAGCGTTTCGCAGAAGCGCGAGCTGTACGACGAAGTCTACGGTTATCTGCGCAGCCTCAAGACCGAGAAGGAAATGCGCGACATCGTGCGCGAACTGTGCGCGCGCTACGTGGTCGACATGGCGGCCTTCTGCCGCGACCTGTCGATGGACTGGGGCGAGATCGCCGAGATGGCCGAAGACCCGCTGGTGACCGTCGGCGCGCACACCGTCAGCCATTCGATGCTGAAGAAAATCCCCGACGATGCCGCTGTGCGCGCCGAGATGGAGCAGAGCCGCGCGGTGCTGGAAGCCGCCCTCGGCAAGCGGCCCGAGCATCTGGCTTATCCGGTGGGCGATCCGACTTCCGCCGGCCCGCGCGAATTCCGCATCGCCGCCGAGCTCGGCTTCAAGACCGCGGTCACCACCCGGCCGGGCGTGCTGTTCAAGGCGCACCGCGACCATCTGATGGCGCTGCCGCGCATTTCGCTCAACGGCGAGTTCCAGCGCTCGCGCTATCTGAAGGTGCTGATGTCGGGCGCCGCCACCGCCATGTGGAACGGATTCCGGCGGGTGAACGCGGCATAACCTTTCACCGTCATCCTGAGGTGCGAGCCCGAAGGGCGAGCCTCGAAGGATGCAAGGGCCAAATTCGCAAAAACCTTGGCCGTCGCCCTTCGAGGCGCGCTACGCGCGCACCTCAGGGTGACGGATCGCGGTCACGCCTCGTCGGCGTCCGGCCGGCCCATCCACTTCACCAGCACCATGGCCGGCAGCACCCAGCCGAGGCCGGCGACCACGTAATAGATGGTCGCGATCCAGCCGTTGATGTCGGTCAGCGCCGACTGCGCCAGGGTCATGGCGACGAGGCTCCACACCGTCACCAGGGCGAGGAGGGCGAAGGCGCCGATCAGTTTGCGGGTGCGGATGCGCATGGGAGCCTTTCTTGACGGTCATTTGCAGTCGTGCGGGCCTGACTATATGGTCCGCGCCATCTCCCGCAAGGACTTGTCCCAGAGCCCCCTGTGCGCAAGGACCGGGCGGGAACGTGCAAATTCCAGGCCCGACACGATGGATGCTTCCGAAACCCACGCGCCCGCGCTGCGGCTCTGGCTGCTCGCGGTGGCGGCCATGATCTTCCTCACCCTGATCGTCGGCGGGGCCACCCGGCTCACCGAATCCGGCCTCTCAATCACCCAGTGGAAGCCGGTCACCGGCGTGGTGCCGCCGCTGTCGCACGCGGGCTGGGAGCAGGAATTCAAGGATTACCGGGCGATCCCGCAATACAAGGAACTCAACCGCGGGATGACGCTGGCGCAGTTCAAGACGATCTACTGGTACGAATGGACCCACCGGCTCTTGGCGCGCACTGTCGGCATGGTGTTTCTGCTGCCGCTGCTGTTCTTTCTGTGGCGGGGCTGGGTGCCCAAGCGGCTGCGGTTGCGGCTGTGGACCATTTTCGGGGCCGGCGCCTGCCTCGGCGCCGTCGGCTGGTGGATGGTATCGTCGGGGCTTGCCGGCACCGGACGCGTCAGCGTGTCGCAGTATCGCCTCGCGTTCCATCTGACGCTCGCCTGCGCCATCTATTTCGCCGTCTTGTGGACCGCCCAGCAACTCGCGGCCAAACGTCCGAGTGAAGCGAGCGGCCGCCTGCGCGGTCTCGCGCTGGCCATCGCCTTCATGACCCTGGGTCAGATTTATCTCGGCGCGTTGGTCGCCGGCAGCCACGCCGGCTGGGTCTACAACACCTGGCCGCTGATCGACGGCTCCTTCATTCCTTCGTTCGGCCAGCTCTTCCATGACGCGCCGACTTGGCGAAACTTCTTCGAGAATTTGCTGACGGTGCAGTTCGATCACCGCATGGTGGCCTACACCATCTGGCTGCTTGCCGTGCTGCACGCGTTCGACGCTTGGCGGATGCGGTTGGAGGTGCGCGGCGCCATTGTGCTTGTCGCCGCTGTCACGCTGCAAGCCACGCTCGGCATCGTTACGCTGCTGCACGGGCCGCCGGTCTCGTTTCCCTTCACATACCGTGCGTTGGCGTCCGCGCACCAGATCGTCGGTGTGCTGGTGTTCACCGTGGCGATCGTGCACGCGCAAGCGCTCTGGCATCGCGCGCGGTTCGTCGCGTTGCCGCACGCCGTACCGGCGGAATAGGGATCGGAGAAAACCATGTTCGAAGCCGCCGCCCACGGTCCCATCACCGTGCTCACCATGCGCCACGGCAAGGCCAACGCGCTCGATATCGAATTCTGCGAGGCGCTGTCAGCGCGCTTTGCCGAATTGCGCGCGTCCGACACGCGCGCCGTGGTGCTCACCGGCCAGGGCCGCATGTTTTCCGCCGGCGTCGATCTCAAGCGGCTGAGCGACGGCGGCGCCGATTACATTCGTGCTTTCCTGCCGGCGCTGCACCGGCTCTATGACGCGGTGTTCTTTCATCCCAAGCCGGTCATCGCGGCGATCAACGGTCATGCCATCGCCGGCGGCGCCATTCTCGCGACCTGCGCCGACCGCCGCATCATGGCCGAACGTGGCGGCCGCATCGGCGTCACCGAATTGCTGGTGGGCCTGCCGTTCCCAGCGCTCGCCTTCGAGATCATGCGTTTCGCGGTGCCGCCGCGCCATCTCTCCGAATTCGCCTTGAGCGGCGCTACCTACGATACCGACGAAGCCATGGAATGCGGCTGGATCGACGAGACCAGCGACTCGGAAGAGCTCATGGAAGACGCCATCGCGGTGGCGCAGGAACTGGCCGAGTTGTCGCCGCCGGCCTTCGCGCAGACCAAGGAGCAACTGCGCGCCGCCGTGCGCGAGCGCATGGCGGCAAGCGGCGCCGCGACCGACAAGGCCGTCACCGACATCTGGTGCGCGCCGGAAGCGCTCGCGCGCATCCGCGGCTATGTGGCACGGGTGTTGGAAAAGCGCTAACGGCCCTTCTTATCCCTCCCCCGCTTGCGGGGGAGGGTGCCCGCGACCGAAGCGAGCGGTCGGGTGGGGGATGACCACAGAATTCGCGCGCTTGACCCCACCCCCGGCGCTTCGCGCCGGACCCTCCCCTTTCAGGGGAGGGATGTGTGCCCAGCCTCACACCGCCTTCAGCGCCTGCTCAAGGTCGGCGATGATGTCGGCCTTGTCTTCGATGCCGATCGACAGGCGCACCACGTCCGGCCCGGCGCCGGCCTTGGTTTTGGCCTCGTCGGACAGTTGCTTGTGCGTGGTCGAGGCCGGGTGGATGATCAGCGAGCGGGTGTCGCCGATGTTGGCGAGGTGCGAGAACAGCTTGACGTTCGACACCAGCTTCACGCCGGCGTCGTAGCCACCCTTGAGGCCGAACGTGAACACGGCGCCGGCGCCCTTGGGCACGTATTTCTGGGCGAGCGCGTGGTACTTGTCGCCCGCCAGCCCCGGATAGCTGACCCATGCGACCTTGTCGTGCTTGGCCAGCCACTCGGTGACGGCCTGCGTGTTGTCGCAGTGACGCTGCATGCGCAGGGCCAACGTCTCGATGCCGTTGATGAACAGGAAGGCGTTAAACGGCGACATCGCCGGCCCCAGGTCGCGCAGGCCCAGCACGCGGCAGCAGATCGCGAAGGCGAAATTGCCGAAGGTCTCGTGCAGCACGATGCCGTGATACTCGGGCCGCGGCTCCGACAGCATCGGATAGCGCCCGCCGCGCGACCAGTTGAAGCTGCCGCCGTCGACGATGATGCCGCCGATGGAGTTGCCGTGGCCGCCGAGGAACTTGGTCAGCGAATGCACCACGATGTCGGCGCCGTAGTCGATCGGCTTGCAGAGATAGGGCGTCGCCAGCGTGTTGTCGACGATGAGCGGCACACCGGCCTTGCGCGCGATGTTGGCGATGGCCTCGATGTCGGTGACGACGCCGCCCGGATTGGCGATCGACTCGATGAAGATCGCCTTGGTCTTGTCGTTGATGGCGCGCTCGAACGAGCCGATGTCGTCCGGGTCGGCCCAGGCCACGTTCCAGCCGAAATTCTTGAACGAGTGGGTGAACTGGTTGATCGAGCCGCCGTAGAGCTTGGTCGAGGCAACGACCTCGTCGCCGGGCGTCATCAGCGCGTGCAGGGTGACCACCTGTGCGGCGTGGCCGGAGGCGAGCGCCAGTC
Organism: uncultured Pseudomonadota bacterium; assembly: GCA_963829755.1. Classification (GTDB taxonomy): domain Bacteria; phylum Pseudomonadota; class Alphaproteobacteria; order Rhizobiales; family Xanthobacteraceae; genus Pseudolabrys. The sequence continues at coordinate 987,019 of CAWHJV010000016.1, forward strand.
CCGCGGTGCCGCCTTCGAGCGCGGCGACGCGCTCTTCCAGCACCGCGCAGGTCGGGTTGCCGATGCGGGTGTAGATGTTGCCGAAGGCCTGCAGGCCGAACAGCGAGGCGGCGTGGTCGACGTCGTCGAACACGTAGGAGGCGGTCTGGTAGATCGGTGTGATGCGCGCGCCGGTGGTGGGATCGGGCTTGGCGCCGGCGTGGATCGCCAGCGTGTCAAAGCCCGGAATGCGGTCGGCGTCGGCCATTGTTTCCATCCCTATTTCGATTGGTGCGGCCGTACGGCCCGGCGGATCGAGGCCGGATTTAACGGGTCCGGCGGGGAGGGCGTCAAGGCGCACGGCGGTCGCGGCGTGCAATCGCAAGCCGGGGCCTCGCGGACGGGCCGATCGTGGCAAATCGTTTCAGGGCCGGCGGGCCGCTCAGCCGTTGTTTTCCCGATCGTCTTGCCGCCCGAGCGCCATGCGTTGCACGCCGGAGCCCAGGCCCTGCGCGCGCTTCGACGACAGCGTGCGCGAATTGATGCCCATCCAGGAGATTTCGGAGGAGAGGCGCCCGTATTCGATCTTGGGGCAGCGGTCCATCACCACCTTGAGGCCCGCTTCCTCGGCGCGCTGGGCGGCCTCCTCGTTGCGGATGGAAAGCTGCATCCAGATCACCATCGGTTTCGGCTTGAGGGTGAGTGCCTCCTCGACGATCGGCGGCATGTGCTGCGCGCCGCGGAAGATATCGACCATGTCCACCGGCTCCGGGATATCGGCGAGGCAGGCGTAGCATTTCTGCCCGAGGATCTCCTTGCCGGCCTGCCCGGGGTTGACCGGGATCATGTGGTAGCCGCGCTCGAGCAGGTACTTGAACGCGAAATAGCTCGGCCGATTCTCCTTCGGCGAGATGCCGACCATGGCGATGGTCTTCGCCGTGTTGAGGATGCCGCGGATGTAGCTGTCGGAATAACTGTCGTGGTTCATTGGTCTCAGTCACCGGCGTGCAGGCAGGGCAGGACGATGGCCGCAACATAGGCGGCCATCACCCGGTCGGGAAGGGCTGGGATCGCTCACGCGGGCGTGCCAGCCATGTCCGCCACGCTCACTTTTTCTTGCTGTCGATCACCTTCTTGCACGCCGGCGACAGCTTGGCGTAGTGGCTCGCGAGGCATTTGATAATGCGGCCGCCGCCCGGGAAGGTGCCGCGGCAGAAGGCTTCGTAGTCTGCTTTGCACGCGGTGCGTTCGGCCGGGGTTATGTCTTGGGCGAGCGCGGGCGTGAGCGCCGTCAGCGCCAGGGCTGCGGTGAGCAGTGTCGTGCGGATCATGGTAGGGCCCCCAAAGGTTGGTTAGTTTCGACGTGACGTGAAGAGAGAACGTCGGGAAAGGCCGGGACCTTAGTAGGAATCGCCAAGCCAGGGGAACTGGTGAAATTTGGCTCGTTTGGCGAAAATGGCCGTCTCAGCGGTCTTGCCACTTCGGGTCGCGCTTCTCGATGAAGGCGCAGATGCCTTCCTCGGCGTCGCGCGCCATCATGTTCTCGGTCATCACTTCGGACGCGTAGGCATAAGCCTCGGCCAGGCCCATTTCGAGCTGGCGGTAGAATGCTTCCTTGCCCACCTTGAGCGTGTAGGACGATTTCGAGGCCACCGTGCGCGCCAGCGCCAGCGCCGCGTCGCGTTCCTCACCGGGCTGAACCACGCGGTTGACGAGGCCCATTTGCGCGGCGCGCTCGGCCGGCAGCATTTCGCCGGTGAGCAGCATTTCCATCGCCACCTTGCGCGGCACGTTGCGCGAGAGCGCCACCATGGGCGTCGAACAGAACAGGCCGATATCGACGCCGGGTGTAGCGAACTGCGCCGCGCTCGAGGCCACCGCGAGGTCGCAGCTTGCAACGAGCTGGCAGCCGGCGGCGGTGGCGACGCCCTGCACGCAGGCGATGACCGGCTTCGGCAGGGTTACGATCTGCTGCATCATGGAACTGCAGGTCGTCATGGTGTGGCCGAAAAAGGCGCGGCCGCCGTCGGGGTCGCTGCGCCGCGCGGTCAGTTCCTTCAGGTCGTGACCGGCACAGAAGGCAGGGCCCTCGGCCGCCAGCACCACGGCGCGCACGGCCTTGTCGGTGGCGATGTCGGTCCAGGCTGCAGCCAGCGCGGTCAACAAGTCCACCGACAGGCTGTTGCGCGCGCGCGCGCGGTTGAGCGTCAGGATGGCGATTTCGCCGTCGCGTTCTTGCGTGAGCACGGGGGGTGCTGTCTGGGGCGCTCGGGTCTGCACGTTCATAGCCGGCTCCAAGAGGTCTCGCGGGGGAAATTTAACCGTCCTGACGGTCCGTGCAAGGCTTGTGGAACATCCTTCGCGGGACGACTGTTGCGGACGGAGGGCCAAGGGCGTGGCGAAGAAGCGCAAGCGGAAGGCGTCAAAACGCGCGGCTAAGTCAAAACGCTGGACGCACCGCGTGACCGAGACCAGCGACGCGCTGACTCTGGAAGAGGGCGTGTTCAAGAAGCCGACGCCGCGAGCGGTGGCGCTGTCGCTCAAGCGCTCGGCGGAAGCCAGTCATCGGCGCAAATCCGAGCCCTATCGCTCGGCGATGTCGATGCTGGTGTTCTACATCAACCGCGCCGGCAAGGGTTTGTCCGAGGCCGAAAAGCAAAAGCTGGAGAAGGCCAAGGACGAACTGCGCGCGCTCTATGGCCGGCGGCGCAAAGGGGCCTGAAGATGGCACCCGTCAGGCCGGTTGACCACGCGGTGCGCCGCTCTATGACGGAGGTGCCGGGGAATGTGGAATGTGCCGGCGAGGGGGATGTCCATGCCGGCTGCAGCACTGACCGCCGACCAGATCGGCGAACTCCTGACCGCGGAATTTCCGCAGGCGTTCTACCCAGGCTGCGGGCTGACCATCGAGCGTGTGGACTATGGCAGCGTGCGCGTGCGCCGGGCCTACCACGCCGACTACCTGCGCCCGGGCGGCACCATCTCCGGCCCCACCATGATGGAGCTTGCCGATTTCGCCATGTATGTCGCCGTGTTCTCGGCGGTTGGCGCCCAGCCGCTGGCGGTGACCACCAACCTGACCATCAATTTCCTACGCAAGCCGGCCCAGGCCGACCTCGTCGCCGACGCCAAATTGTTGAAGGTTGGCAAGCGGTTAGCGGTCGGGGAGGTGGCGATCTATTCGGCCGGCGAGAACGCGCCGGTCGCTCATGTCACCTCGACTTATTCGATCCCGAATAGCGGCAATTAGCTAAAGGTACCGAGGAACCATTTGCATAACTTGTTGATTGGATAATGGAAATATACAGACAAGGGCGTTGACCGGGCGCGGGCGCTCGGCTACAGAACCGCCCACGACAGCGCGCCATTTGCGTGCCTTACCTCTTCAAGGAATTCGTCATGAAGACCTATTCGGCCAAGCCCGCCGACGTCGAGAAGAAATGGGTGACCGTCGACGCCACTGGGCTCGTCGTTGGGCGCCTCGCCTCGATCGTGGCGCTCCACCTGCGCGGCAAGCATAAGCCGAGCTACACCCCGCATGTCGACGACGGCGACAACGTCATCGTCGTCAATGCCGCCAAGGCCGTGTTCACCGGCCGCAAGCGCGAGCAGAAAGTCTACCATCACCACACCGGCTATATCGGCGGGATCAAGTCGCGCACCGCGAAGCAGATCTTCGACGGCAAGTTCCCGGAGCGCGTGGTCGAGAAGGCGATCGAGCGGATGCTGCCGCGCGGCCCGCTCGGGCGCGTGCAGCTCGGCAATCTCAGAGTCTATCCGGGCCCGGACCATCCGCATGAGGCGCAGAAGCCCGAGAAGCTCGACGTCGCCGCCATGAACCGCAAGAACGTGAGGAGTGCCTGATCGTGTCCGAGATGACCGTACAGTCCTTGGAGGACCTGGGCGCCCTCAAGCCCGCCGCACCGGACGCCCCGGTGTACGAGCAGAAGCTCGACGCGCAAGGCCGCGCCTACGCCACCGGCAAGCGCAAGAACGCGGTCGCCCGTGTGTGGATCAAGCCCGGCGCCGGCAAGATCGTCGTGAACACCAAGGAGATCGAGGTGTTCTTCGCCCGCCCGGTGCTGCGCATGCTGATTCAGCAGCCGCTGGTCGCCACCAACCGCAACGGCCAGTATGACGTGATCTGCACCGTCTCCGGTGGCGGTCTGTCGGGGCAGGCGGGCGCGGTGCGCCACGGCCTCGCCAAGGCGTTGACCCACTTCGAGCCGGAACTGCGCACCACGCTCAAGCGCGCCGGCTTCCTCACCCGCGACTCCCGCGTGGTCGAGCGCAAGAAGTACGGCCGCGCCAAGGCCCGCCGCTCGTTCCAGTTCTCCAAGCGCTAAACGACCGGCAATTCCGACGATTTGGGGAAGGGCGCGCGCCGAGCGCGCCCTTTTTCGTTGCCCGTTCGTTGCCGGCCGGGCCTTGCCGCCGGCGCGCCCGCCCCGCCGGCTTTTACTCCAATTCTCGCTAAGCTTGTCTCGAAGGGCGCGCGCTTGCGCAACGCTTTCCCCATAGCTCGTGCGTAGTTTTGCGAGCAGCGGCGTACGGGTAAAGGCTTATCGGGCCGCTGGATGGAGCGGGAATGTTGGCCACAAGCGCACTGCCGGTCGCGGCCCTGGATGTGCCCACCTTGTCGTTCGTGGCGGTCTGCATCGCCGCCTTGCTCGGCCTGCTGCTCACGGTCGCGTGGATGCAGCAGCGCGACGTGCGGGCGCTGGCCTGGTGGGGCGCGGCCTATCTGATCGGCGCTTCCGCGATGGCGCTGTGGAGCGCGCCGGCCGAGCTCTTCCGGGTGCCGACGCAGGTTTCCTCCGCCGTCATCTTCGTCGCCTGCGGCATGATCTGGAACGGCGTGCGCCTGTTCCAGGGCCGGCGCCTGCTGCCGTTCGCGGTCTTTGCCGGGGCGGTGGTCTGGCTGCTGCTGTCGCCGTTTCCGGCGTTCGCGCACAACGACGGCGCCCGCGTCGCGCTGAGCGCCGTGGTGGTCGCCTGCTACACCTTCGCGATCGCCTTCGAGCTCGCGCGCGAGCGGCGCAAGACGCACTATGCGCCGCTGCGCCTGGTGCTGGTGCCGGCCCTGCATGCGGGCATCTTCCTGCTGCCGCTCGCCCTGCACGCTTTCGTGCCGGGCGTTCTGGATGCGGGCTGGCTGACGGTCTTCACGCTGGAGGCGCTGATCTACGCGGTGGGCGCCGCCTTCATGGTGCTGATGATGGTGCAGGACCATCAGGTGCAGGTCTACCGCAGCGCGGCCGAGACCGATTTCCTGACGCGGCTCTTGAACCGCCGCGCCTTCCTCGAGGAGGCGCAGGCGCTGTGCGCGCGCCAGGCCGCGCGCCGCGAGCCGGTGACGCTGCTGATGTTCGATCTAGACCACTTCAAGTCGATCAACGACCGCTTCGGTCACGCCCTCGGCAACTCGGCGTTGCAGGTCTTCGCCGAAGTCGCCCGCGCCAGCATGCGCGCGAGCGATGTCGTCGCCCGTCTCGGCGGCGAGGAGTTCGCCGCCATCGTGCCGGCGCCGCTGGAGACCGCGCTCAAGATCGCCGAGCGCGTGCGCGCCAACTTCGAGCGCGCCGGCGTCGTCATCGACGGCCGGCCGGTCGGCGCCACGGTCAGCATCGGCGCGGCTTCGGCGCTGGCGCCGGCCGTCAACGTCGACGAACTGCTGACGCGGGCAGACGACGCGCTCTATGGCGCCAAGCACGGCGGCCGCAACCGGGTGAGCGCCCTGGCCAAGGCTCAGGCGGACGCGGAGGCGGCCGCCGAGCCGGCGGGCGTCGAAGCGCCCGCGCTTGTCGGGGTCAACGTGTTTCCGCTGTTGCGCCAGGAGACGGCCGGCTGACAGCCGCGCTGCCACCGCCGGCAGATGTTGCGACCGCACAACAAAAAAACGGGCGCCCCTTGCGGGGCGCCCGTTGGTCTTGGCGTCGTCTTGGCGCCGCAGGCCGGGAGGGTGGCTTATGCGGCTGCCGACGCCTTGCCGCTAGTCGGGACTTCCGAGACCGTCTTCAGGATCTGCGAGGCGATGGCGTAGGGGTCGCCTTGCGAGTTCGGACGGCGATCTTCGAGATAGCCCTTGTAGCCGTTGTTGACGAAGCTGTGCGGGACGCGGATCGAGGCGCCGCGGTCGGCGACGCCGTAGCTGAACTTGTTCCACGGCGCGGTCTCGTGCAGGCCGGTCAGGCGCATGTGGTTGTCCGGACCATAGACGGCGATGTGATCCTCGAGGTTCTTCTCGAACTGCTTCATCAGCGCCTCGAAGTAATCCTTGCCGCCGACTTCGCGCATGTACTTGGTCGAGAAGTTCGAGTGCATGCCCGAGCCGTTCCAGTCGGTGTCGCCGAGCGGCTTGCAATGCCACTCGATGTCGATCTCGTATTTCTCGCAAAGGCGCAGCATCAGGTAGCGCGCCATCCACATCTGGTCGGCCGCGTTCTTCGAGCCCTTGCCGAAGATCTGGAATTCCCACTGGCCCTTCGCCACTTCGGCGTTGATGCCTTCGTGGTTGATGCCGGCGTCGAGGCAGAGGTCGAGATGCTTGTCGACGATCTCGCGCGCGACCGAGCCGACGTTCTTGTAGCCGACGCCGGTGTAGTAGGGGCCCTGCGGCCCCGGAAAACCCGCCTCCGGGAAGCCGAGCGGGCGGCCGTCCTTGTAGAAGAAGTATTCCTGCTCGAAGCCGAACCAGGCGTCCGGAGTCGTCCAGAATGGTGGCGCGCGTGTTCGACGGGTGCGGCGTGACGCCGTCCGGCATCATGACCTCGCACATCACCAGGGCGCCGTTCGTGCGGTCGCTGTCCGGGAAAACGGCGACCGGCTTGAGCACGCAGTCGGAATTGCTGCCTTCCGCCTGCTCGGTCGAGCTGCCGTCGAAGCCCCAGAGCGGAAGCTCATCGAGCGACGGGAAGCTGTCGAATTCCTTGATCTGCGTCTTGCCGCGGAGATTGGGCACGGGCGTGTAGCCGTCGAGCCAGATGTATTCGAGCTTATACTTTGTCATTGCACGTCTCTCATGAACGGGGGACCGAAGGTGAGAAAGGTTCCCATGCCGGCTTGCCGGCAAACGGCACACTTCCGCCGTCAACGGCTGACGTTTTCGAAGCATTAAATATGCCAACGCCGTTCGGCTGCCGGCGCGGTGGCGCCTGATCCGCGCGGCAAAGCATCGCAAAAAGCTTGTTTTGCCTGTGAAAAACGGCCGCGAGCCGGATGCGCGCGACGGGCGGCGGGTTCGGCATCATGACGGCTTCAGCGCTTGCCGCTTAAAGCAGCATGCAGCGCGATGCCTATAATCTAAACACCGTGCTTATTTTCTGCGGGCAACGTGCACAAGTAACATTCAGAACTCGGGTAGGCTGATCTTAAATCGGCCCGATGCGTTGAGAGCGCGGGTTTGCGAATTAAAGGTTTGGAGACGCACAATGTCGAACGCAATGACAACAAACGAGGAGCGGAGGTCGGCGACGATCATCCCGTTTCCCGCAAGAGGTCGCGCGATCGGTGGCGGCCGTCGCGATCCGATGAAGGCCGCCAAGCACCATGACGCCCCGCGCGACGCGACGGTCGCCTGCGGCGGCGCCTGGTATCACGAGGCGGCGATGGCCGAGGAGGCGGAACAAGCGCGCAAGCGCTGACGCTTGTGCCGTTGCGGCGGATCTTCCGCTCATTCCCGCGCAAGCGGGAACCCACAATGAGGGTCGACAGCCCCGATTGTTCGGTCCTGGGTCTCCGCTTGCGCGGCGACGAGCGGGTGGCGGTCATGCAAGCGGAACGCGCCCGGGCCTGCGGTTCGCGCGCACGTTTTTTTGAGAAGAACGATCCTTGAAAAGGAACCGGGCGCCCCTTGCGGAGCGCCCGGTAAGTTACACCGTCCAAGTCTGGGTAACTTGGGTGCGATGCCTGGGAGGAATGGTTCACCTAGCGCGTGATCGCTTCCGAAAACCGGTTCCCCTTTTTCGGGATCGTGCGTCAGGCCGAGTAGTACATGTCGAACTCGACCGGATGCGGGGTGTGCTCGAAGCGGATCACCTCTTCCATCTTCAGCTCGATGTAGCTGTCGATGAAGTCGTCGTCGAACACGCCGCCCGCCTTGAGGAACTCGCGGTCCTTGTCCAGGCATTCGAGCGCCTCGCGCAGCGAACCGGCGACCGTCGGGATCTCCTTGAGCTCCGCCGGCGGCAGGTCATAGAGGTCCTTGTCCATGGCCGGGCCCGGATCGAGCTTGTTTTTGACGCCGTCGAGGCCGGCCATCAGCAGCGCCGAGAAGCCGAGATAGGGGTTCGCCATCGGGTCGGGGAAGCGCGTTTCGACGCGCTTGGCCTTCGGGCTGTCGGTGAAGGGGATGCGGCAGGAGGCCGAGCGGTTGCGCGCCGAATAGGCGAGCAGCACCGGCGCCTCGAAGCCCGGCACCAGACGCTTGTAGGAGTTGGTCGACGGGTTGGTGAAGGCGTTGATCGCCTTGGCGTGCTTGAGAATACCCGCGATGTAGTTGAGGCAGATGTCGGAAAGGCCCGCGTACTTGTCGCCGGCGAACACCGGCTTGCCGTCCTTCCAGATCGACTGGTGGCAATGCATGCCCGAGCCGTTGTCGCCATAGACCGGCTTCGGCATGAAGGTGGCGGTCTTGCCGTAGATCTGCGCGACCTGCTGGATGCAGTACTTGTAGATGATGAGCTGGTCGCCCATCACGGTCAGCGGCGCGAACTTCATGCCGAGCTCGTGCTGCGCGGAGCCGACCTCGTGGTGGTGCTTCTCGACCTTGACGCCCATGCGCGCCATGGCGCCGAGCATCTCCGAGCGCATGTCCTGCGCCGAGTCCTGCGGCGGCACCGGGAAATAGCCCTTCTTGGTGCCGATGTGATGGCCGAGGTTGCCGCCTTCGTAGTCGGTGTCGGTGTTGGTCGGCAGTTCGGTGGAGTCGAGCTTGAAGCCGGTGTTGTAGGGCCGGGCGGCGTACTTGACGTCGTCGAACACGAAGAACTCGGCCTCGGGGCCGATAAAGATGGTGTCGCCGATGCCCATCGACTTCACCATGGCTTCCGCCTTCTTGGCGATGCCGCGCGGGTCGCGGTTATAGGGCTCGCCGGTGGTCGGCTCGAGCACGTCGCAGACCAGCACCAGGGTGGTCTCGGCGAAGAACGGATCGATGCAGGCCGACGCCGGGTCGGGCATCAGGGTCATGTCGGACTCGTTGATCGCCTTCCAGCCGGCGATCGAGGAGCCGTCGAACATCTGACCTTCCGCGAAGGTGTCTTCTTCGATCATGGAGACGTCGAAGGTCACGTGCTGCCACTTGCCGCGCGGATCGGTAAACCGGAAATCGACGTATTTGACGTCGTTGTCCTTGATCAACTTCATGACATCTTTAGCTGTCGTCATGGATCGCATTCCCCCTTATGGTTTGGGACTTTGCCGCGTGGAGGCCGGCGCCTGCCCGCGGCTTAAGTTAGATGGCATCGATTCCGGAACTCGCCGGTCCTGATCCGGATCGCTTCTTCGATATTGGAGACGAATATCTTGCCGTCGCCGATCCGGCCAGTCTGGGCTGCGCGGCGGATGGCTTCGGTCGCTTTTTCCACCATGTCGTCGCCCAGCACGACCTCGATTTTCACCTTGGGAAGAAAATCGACGACGTACTCCGCGCCACGGTAGAGCTCGGTGTGCCCCTTCTGCCGGCCGAAGCCCTTGGCCTCGGTGACGGTGATCCCCTGTAGCCCGACCTCCTGCAGCGCCTCCTTCACCTCGTCGAGCTTGAAGGGTTTGATGATGGCCTCGACTTTCTTCATTGCTTCAAGTCCTTACCCCCCGCCGCCCGCCGCCCGGAGAGCCTCTGCTTTTTGCCCGCTTTCGGTGCTTCCGGAATGGTCGCGGCCGACGTGTTATTGGCGCCTCCCGGCGCGGTCCCCCGTCAGGCAATCCCCTGTTAGCAGGTCTCGTGCCAATTCGACAGGCGGTAAGGTCCTGTGTGAAATCAGATGCTTAAGTCGAAAATGACAACTTTATGCCCGCAGTGCCTAATGTTCGGTGCCTTAATACTAGACATCCTGCATAACAAATAAGCAGGGCGCGGAAGAATCCTCGCCGCCGCTTCCATTCCGGCCCCTGGGTGGGGCGAATTGTCGGCGTTGCGCCCGGCCGATAGGGTCACCGGCCAGGAACGGACCGAAGGGCCGGCATGAACGAACTGCTCACCACCGCGGAGATGGCCGAGGCCGACCGGCTGACCATTGCCGCCGGCACACCCGGCATCGACCTGATGGAGCGGGCCGGACGGGCCGTGGCGGATGCGGCCGCGCGGCTGCCGGGTCGGCGCGTCGTGGTGGTGGCGGGCCCGGGCAACAATGGCGGCGACGGCTTCGTGGCTGCCCGCATCCTGGCCGAACGCGGCTACGCGGCGCGGCTGTGCCTGGCCGGCGACCGCGCGCGGCTGAAGGGCGATGCCGCGGTCGCGGCCGCTGGCTGGACCGGCCCGATCGAGCCGGCCGCTCCCGACGCGATCGCCGATTGCGACGTGATCGTCGACGCGCTGTTCGGCGCCGGGCTAGACCGGCCGGTCGAGGGGCTTGCGCGCGTGATCGAGGCCATGAACGCGCGCGGCGTTCCTGTCGTCGCGGTCGACCTGCCGAGCGGCATCAACGGCACCAGCGGCGCGGTCATGGGCGTGGCGGTGATGGCCGCGCGCACGGTCACCTTCTTCCGCCGCAAGCCCGGCCATCTGCTGCTGCCGGGCCGGCTGCATTGCGGGCCCGTCGATGTGGCCGACATCGGCATTGCGGCGGGCGTGCTGACGACCATAAAGCCACGGACCTTCGCCAACGATCCGGCGCTGTGGCGCCATGCCTTTCCCCTCCCGACGCCGGCGGGCCACAAATATTCGCGCGGTCATGCGGTCGTGGTTTCGGGGGGCGTCTCGACCACCGGCGCGGCGCGGCTCGCCGCCCGCGGCGCGCTCAGGGCTGGGGCGGGGCTCGTCACCGTCGCATCCCCGCGGGAGGCGCTTGCCGTCAACGCGGCGGCGAGCCTGGCGGTCATGGTGCGGTCGGTGGATGGCGCCAAGGAACTCGGCGAATTCCTCGCCGACACGCGCCACAACGCGGTGGTGCTCGGGCCCGGCGGCGGGGTGGGGCCGGCCATGCGCGAGGACGTCCGCGCGGTGCTCGCAAGCGAGGCGGCGGCGGTACTCGACGCCGACGCGCTGACCAGCTTCGCCGACCATCCGCAGGCGCTGTTTGCCGATATCGCGGCGCGCGCCGGCCGGCCCACGGTGCTGACACCGCACGAAGGCGAGTTCTCACGTCTCTTCAGTGGAATAAACAAGAATCCGAAAGCGCAGGGGAAGCTTGAAAGAGCGCGGGCTGCGGCCAAGCTGAGCGGCGCCGTGGTGCTGCTGAAGGGGTCGGATACGGTGGTGGCGGCTCCCGACGGCCGTGCTTCCGTCGCCGACAATGCGCCGGCCTATCTGGCGACCGCCGGCGCCGGCGACGTGTTGGCCGGGATGATCGCCGGGCTGATGGCGCAAGGCGCACCGGCCTTCGAGGCGGCGAGCGCCGCCGTCTGGCTGCACGGCGAGGCGGCAAGCACCTTCGGACCGGGGCTCATTTCCGAAGACCTGCCGGAGGCGCTGCCGGCGGTCTATCGCCGACTGTTCGAGCGGCTCGGCTTGACCGATCGCGATCCCGGATCGTGCTGGAGTACGATGCGTTTAGTTTAAATCAGCGTGCTTTCCTAACATTTTGTATGAGCATGATTTTTTCCGAAAACCGGTTCCCACTTTCCGGGATCATGCTCTAACGCGCGTCGGGCATAACCTTCGCGCCGTTGGCGCTCAGGTCACCTGGAACCAGGCCGCCGGCTGCTCGCGCGAGTCGCGGCAATGCCAGGAGGGTTACGCTCGCGCCCGCGCCGGCCAGCAGGCGGCGGCGGCTGACCGGGCCGAAGGCGGGGGTGACTGACGCGGTGTCATGGTTATCGGTTCTTTCGCGCCGGTCAGCGGGCCTTATATGAGCGGGCAGGACCGGATCGGGGCCGGATTCGGCCAACCTGCCATTGAGCCAGCGCAAAATCGGGCTATTTTTATGGTGCGGGCGCGAAGCCCCATGATATAAGCCGCGCCGCCCGCGCTGGACGGTTATGTCGAGCGTCTTGCCTCGGCGGGCCGCGGCGTCTAAGCCCTGCCGGATTGCGGTGTCAGGTTCGTCTCCGACGGCCCTGCCGCGGGCGTGGCGGAATTGGTAGACGCGCGGGATTTAGGTTCCCGTGACGAAAGTCGTGGGGGTTCAAATCCCTCCGCCCGCACCACGCGGAGCGCGCTGCTACGCCTGGGCGGAAGGGGCCCGAATTCCAATCCATCCGGCGTGCCGGGGCCAGAAGGGCCGAAGGCCGCCGAGCATGAAACAACAAAACGAAGTGTGATCGCATGCAGGTTACCGAAACGCTTTCCGAGGGTCTCAAGCGCGAATTCCGTGTGGTGGTGCCGGCCGCCGAGCTCGACGCCAAGGTCAACACCCGCCTCGACGACCTCAAGGGCAAGGTCCGCATCAACGGATTCCGTCCCGGCAAGGTGCCGACCTCCCATCTCAAGCGCATGTACGGCCGCGCCGCGATGGCCGAGGTGATCGAGGAGGCGGTGCGCGACGCCAACAACGAGATCGTCAGCGAGCGCGGCTTCAAGCTCGCCGCCGAGCCCAAGGTGACATTGCCGGAAGAGCAGGCGACGATCGAGAAGGTGTTTGCCGGCGATGTCGACCTCGATTACATGCTCGCGGTCGAGATCGTGCCGGCGATCGAGCTTGCCGACTTCAAGGACATCAAGCTCTCGCGCCCGACCACCGCGGTGACGGAGGAGGAGATCGAGGAGGCGCTGCAGCGCATCGCCGATCAGAACAAGCCGTTCGTGGCCAAGCCGGAAGGCGCCAAGGCGGAAGAGGGCGACCGCGTCACCATCAAGTTCGCCGGCCGGATCGGCGGCGAGCTGTTCGAGGGCGGCAGCGGCGACGACATGCCGGTGCTGATCGGCTCCAACAGCTTCATCCCGGGATTCGAGGAACAGCTCGTCGGCATCGCCGTCGGCGAGGACCGCACCGTCAAGGTCAAGTTCCCCGAGCACTACCAGGCCGAAGACCTCGCCGGGAAGGACGCCGAGTTCGAGGTCACCGCCAAGGCGATCGAGGCGCCGGGCACCGTCACCCTCGACGACGAATTCGCCAAGTCGCTGGGCCTGGAATCGATCGCCAAGCTGCGCGACGCGGTCAAGGAACGCATGGCGCAGGAACACCAGAATATGTCGCGCCAGAAGGTGAAGCGGCAGCTGCTCGACGAACTCGACAAGCGCCATCAGTTCGAGCCGCCGCCGAGCCTGGCCGATGAGGAGTTCGACCGGGTCTGGAAGTCGGTGCAGCAGGAACTCGAGCAGGAGAAAAAGACCTTCGCCGACGAGGGCACCACCGAGGAGAAGGCGCGGGAGGAGTATCGCGGTATTGCCGAGCGGCGCGTGCGCCTCGGCCTCGTGCTGGCCGAGATCGGCGAGAAGAACAACATCACCGTCGCCGAGGACGAATTGAACCGCGCTCTCATGGAGCACGTGCGCCAGTTCCCCGGCCAGGAGCAGAAGGTTTGGGACTACTACCGCCAGAACCCGGAGGCGGTCGCGGGCCTGCGCGCGCCTATCTTCGAGGAGAAGGTGGTGGACTTCCTGCTCGAACTCGCCGAGGTGACCGACAAGCCGGTCTCGCGCGAAGAGCTCTATGCGCCGGACGACGAGGAGAAGGCGGCCGGCTGATCCGGCGGCCTTGCAACGGTTTACCTTCAGCTTAGATGACCAAGACGCGGACGCGGGACTGGGCTAGCCTTCCGTGATTCGCGTAGAGGACCCGAAATGCCCGATATGAAAGACCCCGTCCAAACCTACATGAACCTTGTCCCCATGGTGGTCGAGCAGACCAACCGTGGCGAACGGGCCTATGACATTTTTTCGCGGCTGTTGAAGGAACGTATTATTTTCATCACCGGGCCGATCGAAGATGGCATGTCTACCCTGGTTGTCGCCCAGCTCCTGTTCTTGGAAGCGGAGAATCCGAAAAAGGAAATCTCCATGTACATCAACTCGCCGGGCGGGGTGGTGACGTCGGGGATGGCGATATACGACACCATGCAGTTCATCCGCCCGCCGGTGTCGACCCTGTGCGTGGGGCAGGCGGCCTCCATGGGCTCGCTGCTGCTGGCGGCGGGCGCCAAGGACATGCGTTTCGCGCTGCCCAACGCCCGCATCATGGTTCATCAACCCTCCGGCGGCTTCCAGGGTCAGGCCACCGACATCATGCTACATGCCCAGGAAATCCTGAATCTGAAGAAACAACTCAACGAAATTTACGTTCACCACACGGGTCAGTCGCTAAAGAAGATCGAGGACGCGCTGGAGCGCGACTACTTCCTGACCGCCGAAGCCGCGCGCGATTTCGGCCTGGTGGACAAGGTCATCGACAAGCGGCCGGAGGAGCTGATGCCGCCGAAACCCGCCACGTGAGACCGAATGCCGCTCATCCCCGGGTCCGTTTGGCCCGCAATTCCCGGAATTATGTCCAGGAAAGGCCGTTTTTGGCCCGCATCGATGGCGTTATCATTAATAGATTCTTGATTAGCACGCCGTTAGCATGCTTCGCTTATAGTGTGGGGGTTTGAGTTGGGGCGGCGGCCGTCCCGGTTGAAAGGGCCGCCGTGCCGGGTGTCCGGCGCGAAATTTGCTTCGTTAGGGCGAATGGTCGTGAGCGGCTTCGTCGGCGGCGAAGAGGGCGAACGAGAGTAACGGAGAACGGAATGAGCAAAGTCGGCGGCAGCAATTCCAAAAACACTTTGTACTGCTCGTTCTGCGGCAAGAGCCAGCACGAAGTCCGCAAGCTCATCGCCGGCCCCACGGTCTTCATCTGCGATGAATGCGTCGAACTGTGCATGGACATCATCCGCGAAGAGAACAAGTCCTCGCTGGTGAAGTCGCGCGACGGTATCCCGACCCCGAAGGAAATCCGCAAGGTCCTTGACGACTACGTCATCGGCCAGGAGCACGCCAAGAAGGTCCTGTCGGTCGCGGTCCACAATCACTACAAGCGGCTCAACCACCAGAGCAAGCACAACGACGTCGAGCTCGCCAAATCGAATATTCTGCTGATCGGCCCGACCGGCTCCGGCAAGACGCTGCTGGCGCAGACGCTGGCGCGCATCCTCGACGTGCCCTTCACCATGGCCGACGCCACCACGCTGACCGAAGCCGGATATGTCGGCGAGGACGTGGAGAACATCATTCTGAAGCTGCTGCAGTCGGCCGACTACAACGTCGAGCGCGCGCAACGCGGCATCGTCTATATCGACGAGATCGATAAGATTTCGCGCAAGTCCGACAACCCCTCGATCACCCGCGATGTATCGGGCGAGGGCGTGCAGCAGGCGCTCCTGAAGATCATGGAGGGCACCGTCGCCTCGGTGCCGCCGCAGGGCGGGCGCAAGCATCCGCAGCAGGAGTTCCTGCAGGTCGACACCACCAACATCCTGTTCGTGGTCGGCGGCGCCTTCGCCGGCCTCGACAAGATCATCTCGGCGCGCGGGCGCACCACCACGATCGGCTTCGGCGCCACCGTGGTGTCGCCTGAGGACCGCAAGCAGGGCGAAATCTTCCGCGAGGTCGAGCCGGAGGATCTGCTCAAATACGGCCTCATTCCGGAATTCGTCGGCCGCCTGCCGGTGGTGGCGACGCTCGAGGATCTCGACGAGGAGTCGCTCAAGAAGATCCTGGTCGAGCCCAAGAACGCCCTGGTGAAGCAATACCAGCGGCTGTTCGAGATGGAGTCGATCGAGCTCAGCTTCGCCGACGAGGCGCTCGGCGCCATCGCCCGCAAGGCCATCGAGCGCAAGACCGGCGCGCGCGGCCTGCGCTCGATCATGGAAGGCATCCTGCTCGACACCATGTTCGAACTGCCGAGCCTGGAGGGGGTTGAGGAAGTGGTGATCTCGCGCGAGGTCGTCGAGGGAACCGCCCGCCCGCTCTACATCTACGCCGACCGCAGCGACCGTGCCGCCGAAACCGGTGGAGCCAGCGCCTGACGACATTCCGGGCGGCGGGCTTTCCCCTATGATCGGGAAAAGCCCGCCAATTCGGGTGCTTAAGTAGCGGGTAACCGTGGCGGTGGGTCTGTTTCTTAAGGTCGAAAACCAAGGCTGCTTGCGGACCCCCCGGCGCCGTCCTACGTATAGAAGCCGAAACAGCTCGGCATACGAAGGATTGTCAGTTTCGAAAGTGGGCAAGGGGCCAATAAAGGGTCCACATCTCCTGTCGGCAGCGTTCCGGGGCCCTTCATCGACCTCGTCCTTTGCCCCTTGCTTCCTTGCCAACCTGATCGGCACTGTCCTACCGGCGCCGCTTGCAGCGGGTCAAACGGGACAGGGGCACAACAACAAGGATCAAGCCCGATGACCAATAAGCCACGACCCACGCTGCAACCCGGCGAGACCCGGGCCTATCCGGTTCTGCCCCTGCGCGACATCGTGGTGTTCCCGCACATGATCGTCCCGCTTTTCGTCGGCCGCGAAAAGTCGATCAAGGCGCTGGAAGAGGTGATGCGGTCCGACACCTTCATCCTGCTGGCGACGCAGAAAAACGCCTCCGACGACGATCCGGCGACCGACGCCATCTACAATGTCGGCACACTGGCGAGCGTGCTGCAACTCCTGAAGCTGCCCGACGGCACCGTCAAGGTGCTGGTCGAAGGCGCCACGCGCGCGACCGTCACCGATTACACCGAGCGCAGCGACTACTACGAAGCCAACGCCACCGCGCTGGCCGACGACATGGGCGACCGCGTCGAGGCAGAGGCCATGGCGCGCTCGGTGGTCAACGAGTTCGAAAGCTACGTGAAGCTGAACAAGAAGGTGTCGCCCGAGGTCATCGGCGTGATCCAGCAGATCGAGGATTACGCCAAGCTCGCCGACACGGTCGCTTCGCATCTCGCCGTCAAGATTCCGGACAAGCAGGACATCCTGGAGACCCCGGCGGTCACCGCGCGGCTGGAAAAGGTGCTGGGCCTGATGGAGAGCGAGATCTCCGTCCTGCAGGTGGAAAAGCGCATCCGCACCCGCGTCAAGCGGCAGATGGAGAAGACCCAGCGCGAGTACTATCTCAACGAGCAGATGAAGGCGATCCAGAAGGAGCTCGGCGACGACGAAGGCCGCGACGAGCTCCAGGAGCTGGAAGACAAGATCAAGAAGACCAAGCTCTCCAAGGAAGCCCGCGAGAAGGCGACGCACGAGCTCAAGAAGCTGCGCCAGATGTCGCCGATGTCGGCGGAAGCCACGGTCGTGCGCAACTATCTCGACTGGCTCTTGTCGATCCCGTGGAACAAGAAGAGCAAGGTCAAGAAGGACCTGCCGCTGGCGGAGAAGATCCTCGACGCCGATCACTTCGGCCTGGAGAAGGTCAAGGAACGCATCGTCGAGTATCTCGCCGTGCAGCAGCGCGCCAACAAGCTGACCGGCCCGATCCTGTGCCTGGTCGGCCCGCCCGGCGTCGGCAAGACGTCGCTCGGCAAGTCGATCGCCAAGGCGACCGGCCGCGAGTTCGTGCGCGTGTCGCTCGGCGGCGTGCGTGACGAGGCCGAGATCCGCGGCCACCGGCGCACCTATATCGGCTCGATGCCCGGCAAGGTCATCCAGTCGATGCGCAAGGCCAAGTTCTCGAACCCGCTGTTCCTGCTGGACGAGATCGACAAGATGGGCGCCGACTTCCGCGGCGATCCGTCCTCGGCCCTGCTCGAGGTGCTCGATCCGGAGCAGAACGCGACCTTCAACGACCACTACCTCGAGGTCGAATACGATCTCTCCAACGTGATGTTCATCACCACGGCGAATACGCTCAACATTCCGGCGCCGCTGATGGACCGCATGGAGATCATCCGCATCGCCGGCTACACCGAGGACGAGAAGCTGGAGATCGCGCGCAAGCACCTGATCCCGCACGCGATCGTCAAGCACGGCCTGGAGCTCAAGGAGTGGTCGATCGACGACGCCGGGCTGCTCATGCTGATCCGCCGCTACACGCGGGAAGCGGGCGTGCGTAACCTCGAGCGTGAGCTGTCGAACCTGATCCGCAAGGCGGTGAAGGAGCTGATGACCTCGAAGAAAAAGGCGATCGCGATCACCGCCGACAATCTCGCCGACTATTTGGGCGTGCCCAAGTACCGCTACGGCGAGGTGGAGGACGAGGACCAGATCGGCGTGGTCACCGGGCTCGCCTGGACCGACGTCGGCGGCGAACTGCTCACCATCGAAGCCACGCAGATGCCGGGCAAGGGCAAGATGACCGTCACCGGCAACCTGCGCGACGTGATGAAGGAGTCGATCTCGGCGGCGGCGTCCTACGTGCGCTCGCGCGCGGTCGGCCTCGGCATCGAGCCGCCGCTGTTCGACAAGCGCGACATCCACGTGCACGTGCCGGAGGGCGCCACGCCCAAGGATGGGCCGTCGGCGGGCGTCGCCATGGTGACCGCCATCGTCTCGGTTATGACCGGCATCCCGGTGCACCGCGACGTGGCGATGACCGGCGAGATCACGCTTCGTGGACGCGTGCTGCCGATCGGCGGCCTCAAGGAGAAGCTGTTGGCGGCTCAGCGCGGCGGCATCAAGACGGTGCTGATCCCGGAGGAGAACGCCAAGGATCTCGTCGAGATCAACGAGAGCATCAAGAAGGGCCTGGAGATCATCCCGGTCACCCGCATGGACGAGGTGCTGGCCCGCGCGCTGGTCCGCGCACCCGAGCCGATCACCTGGGACGAGGAACAGGCGAAGCTCGCCGAAGCCGCCGCCGCCAAGGAGAAAGGCGAGGACGAGGGCTCCGGCCTCACCGCGCACTGAGGCTCGCACTTGAAGTGGAACATGAAGGCGGCGCCGCAAGGCGCCGTTTTCGTTTGATGAGGGTCCCGGAAGGGGTGCAAATGGCGCGGCTTGCCTCGGCGCACCATGAGAGGCTATTGGCTAACCTCGGTTGTCACCCGCGGGCTTGTCCCGCGGGTCCCGCTGAGGGGCGCAAAGTGCCCGCCCAAGCGAGATGGCCGGGACAAGCCTGGCTATGACAGGCCAGCGGCGTAAATGGGCGGTTAGCTCAGTTGGTAGAGCGCCTGCTTTACACGCAGGATGTCGGCGGTTCGAGCCCGTCACCGCCCACCACGTTTCGCTCGCTTCGCGAGCTACGATTCGGCCAAGCCACCCTTAGCTATTCGTAGCAAAGCGAGCGAAGGCTGCGGCGCCGAAGCCGCATTAGCCGCCTAGGCGAGCGTGGCCGCTCGCCTCACGCCTGCTCTTCCCACAGCGCCGCGAGATGCACGATGGTGCGTACCGCCGCCTGCATGTCCTGGGCGCTGACCCATTCCAGCCGCGAGTGGAAGGCGTGGCCGCCGGCGAAGATGTTGGGGCAGGGCAGCCCCATGAACGACAGCCGCGATCCGTCGGTGCCGCCGCGGATCAGCGCCTTGTTGGGCGTCAGCCCGGCGCGGCGCACCGCCTCCTCGGCGTTGGCGACCACCTGCGGATGGCTGTCGAGCACTTGCTTCATGTTGCGGTACTGCTCGGTGATCTGGATTTTGTAGGACGAGCGCGGGAACTCGGCGAGAGCTGCCTTCACCGCGTCCTCCAGCACCCGCGCCTTGTCCTTGAGACCCAGGTCCGTGAAATCGCGCAGGATGAACTTGAGCGTCGCCGTGTCCATGTCGGCTTCGACGCCGACCGGGTGGATGAAGCCTTCGCGGCCCTCCGTGGTTTCCGGCGAGCAGGTGGCCAGCGGCAGCCGCTCGACGACGCGGGCTGCGATCTTGACCGCGTTCTCCATGCGGCCCTTGGCGAAGCCGGGGTGCGCCGTGACGCCCTGCACCGTCACCGTGGCGGCGTCGGCCGAGAAGGTCTCGTCCTCCACGTTGCCGGCGGTCGAGCCGTCCATGGTGTAGGCGAAGTCGGCGCCGAGCCGGGCAAGATCGACCTTGTCGACGCCACGGCCGATCTCCTCGTCCGGGGTGAACAGCACCTTGAGCGTGCCGTGCTTGATCTCGGGGTGAGCGCTGAGGAACCGCATGGCGTCGACGATCTCGGCGAGCCCCGCCTTGTCGTCGGCGCCGAGCAGGGTGGTGCCGTCCGAGGTGACGATGTCGTTGCCGATCTGCGCTGCAAGCGCCGCATGGTCGGCGAAGCGGATGACCTGGCCTCCGTCGCCGGGCAGCGCGATGTCGCCGCCCTGGTAGTTCAGCCAGACCTGCGGCTTCACGTCGGCGCCGGGAGCGTCTGGCGAGGTGTCCATGTGCGAGCAAAAGCAGATGACCGGCACCGCCTTGCCGGTGTTCGCCGGCAGGGTGGCGTAGACATAGCCGTCAGCGTCCATGTCGGCGTCGCTGAGGCCGATTTCGCGCAACTCGGCCACCAGCACCCGGCCGAGGGTCTTCTGCTTCGCCGTCGAGGGCGTGCTGTCCGAAATCCGGGTCCGACTGGGTGTCGATGACGGCGTAGCGCAGGAAGCGCTCGGTAACGGTGTAGTCGAATTCGGGAAAGGACATTGGCGGGGGTTCCGGGCGGCTGACGGTGAGGCGCCCGCTCTATCTATCCGGCGCCGGCGCGCAAGCAAGGCACGCGCAAGTAAGGCGTGTGACAAGTAAGGCGTGTGAAATGAAACAAGGCGCGTGAAACAAAACGGCGGACGAGGGAGCTTTCACGCTCCCGTCCGCCGTCGATTGCTCCGGAGAATCTGGCTCAGTGGCGCCAAAGGCCGCGAAGCGCCGTCAGATCGATTCCTTGAGCTCCTTGGCTGCGCGGAACGCGACCTTCTTGGAAGCCTTGATCTGGATCTGTTCGCCCGTCGCCGGGTTGCGGCCCATGCGCGCGGCGCGCTTGCGCACCTGGAGAATGCCGAGACCGCCGATGCGGATGCGCTCGCCCTTTTTCAGGTGCTTGACGATGTCGCCGATCAGATCGCCGAGAATGGCTTCCGCCTGCTTTTTCGACATCTCATGGGATTCCGCGAGTGCCGCGGCGAGATGCTTGAGCGTGACGGTCGGTGGGGTTGCAGCCTTGGGAGCCGTTGCCATCAGTGGGACCCTCCATGTGAATCCGGATGTAAATCCGGATATGAATCCGCGAACGGTGTGATTTGAACCCAGACGTAACAGCCCGAATAGACAATTCGGCGGGCTTCGACCATCGATTACTCCCAATAAATAAGGCATTTTCGCAATTCAGGGGAGGGCTCTGGGGCTTTACCTTGACTTGGGGAAAATGCACCTATAACTCCTCGTCCACGCCCGCGGGGGCGTAGCTCAGTTGGTTAGAGCGCTGCCCTGTCACGGCAGAGGCCGCGGGTTCGAGTCCCGTCGCTCCCGCCATTTCTTGCCATAATACTAATGACTTAGCCCAGTTTTTTGGGGCTTCACATAAAGCCGTCTTGGGGCCGCAGGCCATGGCCGATCATGTCCGCTGAAGCCCCTCTCGCGGCTGTCAAAGCCCTCTTCTTCGACGTCTTCGGCACCCTGATGGACTGGCGGACTTCCGTGGCGCGCGAAGCGGAGCGCCAGCTCAAGCCGCTGGGGTACACCCTCAACTGGACCGCCTTCGCCGACGCCTGGCGGGCGGAGTACCAGCCCGGCATGGAGGCGGTCCGCGCCGGCCGCATCCCGTTCTGCAAGCTGGACGTGCTGCACCGCCGCAACCTGGAACGTATCCTGCCGCGCTTCGGCCTTCAGGGCCTGAGCGAAGACACGCTCAGCCAGCTGAACCTCGCCTGGCACCGGCTCGATGCCTGGCCGGACGTGCCGGCGGCCATGGCGCGCCTCAAGGCGAAATTTTTGATCGCGCCCTGCTCCAACGGCAATATCGCGCTCATGGTCGATCTCGCGCGCCGCAACGATATCCCCTGGGACGCCATCCTCGGCTCCGACGTGGCGCGCGACTTCAAGCCGAAGCCGGCGGTTTATCTCGCCGCCTGCGACGCGTTCAATCTCGCGCCGGCGCAATGCATGATGGCCGCCGCCCACACCCGCGACCTGATCGCGGCGGCGGAATGCGGCCTGCGCACCGGGCATATCGCGCGCGTCGACGAATACGGTCCGAACACCGGTGAGGCGGGGCCGACGGCCCCGGTCGATCTGGCCGGCGCGGATCTCGCCGATCTCGCAACCAAGCTGGGGGTATGACGATGGCGGCGGCTGCGGACAAAGCCAACGCGGCCATGTTCGGCTGCAACGACTACGCCTACATGCTCACGCACGGCGCGGAATATTGCCTGACGCGCATGGCGGACCACGGCTTCCGAGAGTTCGAGCTCATGGTGCATCCGGGCCATCTGTGGCCCGCCGAACTCGGCGCGGACAAACGCCGCGCGCTGCGCGGCCGGTTCGAACGCGACGGCCTCCAGCTCACCACGCTCAACCTGCCGAACATCGACATCAATCTCGCCAGCACGACGCCGGAGATGCGCGCCTATACGCTCGACATCCTGGAGGCGACGGTGCGGCTTGCCGGCGAGCTCGGCGCCCGCGGCGTGGTGCTGAGCCCGGGCAAGGCCAGCCCCTTGCTGCCGGCCAAGCCCGAGGTGCTGCGCGGCTATTTCTTCGCCGCGCTCGACCGGCTGGCGCCGATTGCCAAATCGTCCGGCACGGCCCTGTGGATCGAGAACGTGACGGTTTCCTTCCTGCCGGGGATCTCTGAAATCATGGAAGCGCTGGCCGCCTACGGCAACGACGATATCGCCATCGTCTACGATATCGCCAACGCCCATTTCATCGGCGAGGACTTCGCCGAAGGCCTCAAGACCTGCCGCGCGCGGCTCGCGTTGGTGCATCTGTCCGACACCACGCGCACGGTCTACCGGCACGATCCGGTCGGCGCCGGCGACGTGCCGTTCGCCGCGGTGCCGGCGGCGCTCGACGCGGTCGGCTACCGCGCGCGCCCCATGCTGGAGATCATCTCGGCCGCTCCCGAGCGCGATATCCTGGCCAGCGCGGACCGGCTGGCGGCGATGGGCTTCGCGTCCGGCGAGGGCGTCTAGCCTGGTTTGCGGCGCTGCTGCTCGGCTTCATCCCATGCGGTCAGCGCCTGGAAGTCCGGCACGAAGCCGAGCCCCTTCTGCGCATCGGATGAAATGACGGTCTGCGAGGTGACGACGTCGACGAGCGCCGGCGCGTTCTGCAAGGCGCGCCGCAGCGCGGGCACAAGGTCTTCCGCTTTCTCGACGCGCTCGCCGTGCAGGCCGAGGGCCCGCGCCATGCCGGCGTAATCGGAATGCCGCAGCGTGGTGCCGACGACGCGGCCGCCGTAATTCATTTCCTGGTCGAGCCGCTCGATGTTCCAGGCGGCGTTGTTGGAGACGACGAACACCGCCTTGGCGCCGTGGCGCACCGCGGTATCGATTTCCATGGCATTGATGCCGAAGGCGCCGTCGCCGTTGACCGAGATGACCTGTCGCTCCGGCATGGCGAGCGCGGCCGCGACGGCGTAGGGCACGCCGACGCCGAGGCAGCCGAAGGCGCCGGAATCCATATAGGTCGTGGCCTGAAGGCCGGTGCGCGCGAAGCTCAAGAGATCGCCGCCATCGGCAATGCCGATATAGTCCGGCGCCGCCACCGCCGCGATGGCGTCGAAGATGGCGCGCGGGTGCACCTTGCCGTCTTCGCCCGCGGCGGGCTTTTCGGCGCGCGCCGCCTTGGCGATGCGCTCGCGGTGGCGCTGCCGCATGCCGTCGGCCCAGGCCTTGTCGATGGCGGACTCGCGGTTGCCGGCCGCCTCCAGCATGGCGGCAAGCGCGAGGTCGGGCGCGGCCATGAGCTCGGGCTGGCCGCGGCGGTTGTCCACCAGTTCGCCGGCGTTGTCGGCGATGCGGATGAAGCGGGCATCCGGAAATACCGCCGGCGAGCCATAGGCCACCTGGTAGTCGAGCTTGCGCCCGATCAGCAGCACGACATCGGCTTCGCTCATGGCGGCGGCGCGGACCGCCGCCGCGGTCGATGGATGATCGGCCGGCAGCAGGCCGCGGCTCTCCTGGGTGTCGAGGTAGAGCGCGCCGGTGGCATCGAGCAGGCGGGTGAGCGCCGGTCCGCAGGCGCGCGCGCCGCGGCCGGTGATGACCAGCGGCTTCCTGGCGCTCCAGAACACGTCGACCGCTTCGGCAATCGCGGCCGGATCGGGCGGCAGCCGCCGCGGCGGCTTGGCGTGCATCCACTCGTCAAGCACGAGTTGCGGCGGCACCGGCGTGCGCAGCACGTCGGTGGGGATTTCGACATAGACCGGCCCCGGTTCGCCGGCGTCGCCCATGGCGCGGGCCACCGCCTCGTCCAGCTCGCGGATCACCTGGTCGGTGACGCGCAAGGTGCGCGCGGTGCGCGTCACCGGGCGCAAGAGATCGACATGCGGGATGTCCTGCAGCGGTCCCATATTGGCCTGCGGCCGCGAGGTGCAGCCGCCGATCAGCAGCACCGGCGCGCGCGCGAGCGAGGCGTTGGCCATGGCCGTCACGGTGTTGGTGACACCGGGTCCGGCGGTGACCATGGCGACGCCGAAGCCGCCGGCGAGTTCGGCATGAGCCTGCGCCATGTGCACGGCGGCGCCTTCGTCGCGCACGTCGACGATACGGATGCCTTGCCGCGCGACGCGGTCCCAGATCGGCTGGATGTGGCCGCCCTGCAACCCAAAGACGCGGTCGACGCCACGGCTCTTGAGAAACCGTGCGATCCAGGCGGCGCAGGACCGTTCGTCGGCGTTGAGATCCTGGGTCATCGGCGCGTCTCCCTTGTCTGGCTGCTTGTTGTCACGCGGACGTATCGTTGAACCGGGTTTTCAGCACGCGGTGCTGGATCTTGCCCGTGGCGGTGCGCGGCATGTCCTGGTCGCGGATGAAGGTGACGCTGCGCGGGCGCTTGTAACCGGCGATGCGGCTCTTGCACCAATCCAGCAGCTCGCCCTCGTTCGGCGTCTCGCCGCCGCGCGGCACGATCACCGCGTGCACGCGTTCGCCCCATTTGTCGTCGGCGACGCCGATGACGGCGACGTCCTGGACCTTAGGATGGCCGCCGAGCATGGCCTCGACCTCGGACGGGTAGACGTTTTCGCCGCCCGAGATGATCATATTGGTGCGCCGGTCGACCAGATGGATGTAGCCCTCCTCGTCGCGGCGGGCGAGGTCGCCGACCGTGCAGTAGTCGCCGCGGAACGCCTCCTTGGTCTTGTCGGGCAGCTTCCAGTAGCCGTCGAAGGTATAGGCGTTGCAGGAATAGAGCTCACCGACCGCGCCGTCCGGCACCTCGTTGCCGTCGGGATCGAGCATGCGGATCGGCCGCGAGCCGATGCATTCGCGACCGACCGAGCCGAGCTTGGTGAACTGCTCGTCGGGATGCAGCATGGTGACCCAGCCGGCCTCCGTCGAGCCGTAGAGCTCGAACAGGCCGGAATTGCGGAAGGTGTCCATGATCGCGAGCTTGGTGTCGCGGCGCGCCGGCGCCGACGAGATCATCAGCTTGGTGACGGCATCGACGTTGTAGCGCGCGCGTACGGCGTCCGGCAGGGCGAGCATCATGATGTAGTGCGTGGGCACCAGCGAGGTGAAGGTCGCGCCGCCCTCGGCCAGCGTGCGGAGAAGATGCTCCGGATCGAAGCTCTTGCGGTTGTAGACCGTGCAAGGCGCGCCGCAGTAGCTGAAGGCGCCGAAGAAATAGAGCGAGTTGGCGTGGCACATGGGCATCACCAGCAGCGCCGAATCGCGGCTGCTCAGCCCCAGTTCGACCTCGCTCACAAGCGAGAGCTGGGCGCCACCGCGGTGGTTGCGCACGGCGCCCTTGGGCTTGCCGGTGGTGCCAGAAGTGTACATCAACGTCCATGGATCGTCGCCGCTCACCGCCACGTCCGGGCGGCTGTCCTTGGCGGCCGCGATGAGATCCTCGTAGGCCCGATAATTGCCGGGGCAGGCGCCGATGGCGATGTAGTTGCGCGGCGGCACCGCCAGCGCCGCGCGCACGGGCTCGACGGCCTCCATCAGTTCGTCCTGGACGATGAACGCCCGGGCCTCGCAATTCTCGACGATGTACTGGATTTCGGCTCCGCCCAGCCGGAAGTTGATCGGCACCGCGATCAGGCCGGCCATGGCCGCGGCCACGTAGATTTCCAGCCACTCGACGCAGTTATAAGCGAGGATGCAGACCCGGTCGCCCTTGGCGAGGCCCATGCCGACGAGCGCGTTGGCGAGGCGGCAGCTGCGCGCATGCCACGTGCCGAACGTCATCTGCCGGTCGAGATCGCGCGCGCCGATCTTGTCCGGGTACAAGCGTGCATGCATCGCCAGCGCGTCGCCGGCGTGCGCCAAGTCACTCATCGGTATCGCTCCGGCCACACGACCCGCGGGTCTTCAAGAGCCTTGCAAGACACGCCGGATTGGAACCCGGAATTGTCCTTCAGCGATAATTCTGCCTTGAAAGAATCGACCCTGGCAATAGCGGGCGAGCGCGCAAGCACTGCGGGACAGGTCGGGCGCCTTGCCCCGGACGCCCGCCAATGGTTTATGGGTTCCGTCTGATGGGAGCCGGGGACAATTCGTCATGCGTGATCGCGTCATCATCGCCGGCGGCGGCATTGGCGGGCTGGCAACGGCCCTGACGCTGCACCAGATCGGCGTGCCGTGCGTGGTGTACGAGTCCGTGCGCGAGATGCGGCCGCTCGGCGTCGGCATCAACCTGCAGCCCAACGCGGTGCGTGAGCTCTACGATCTCGGAATCACGCAGGACGATCTCGATGGCGTCGGCCTGCCGGCGAAGGAATGGGCGCTGGTTGGCCTCAACGGCAACGACATCTATGCCGAGCCGCGCGGGCGCTCCGCCGGCTACAACTGGCCACAATACGCGGTGCATCGCGGCCGGTTCCATATGCTGCTGCATGCCAAATTGGTGGAACGCATCGGCGCCGACGCGGTCAAGCTCGCGAACCGCGTCACCGGCTACCGCAAGAACGACGACGGCGGCGTGAGCGCGCGCGTCGAATCCGCCGACGGCACCGCGTCGGAAGCGCGCGGCGCCCTGCTCATCGGCGCCGACGGCATCCATTCGGCAATCAGGGCGCAGATGCACCCCGACCAGCCGCCGATCCATTGGGGCGGCGCGGTCATGTGGCGCGGCACGACGCAGGCGAAGCCGATTCGCACCGGCGCTTCCTTCGTCGGGCTCGGCACGCACCGCCAGCGCGTGGTGTTCTATCCTATATCCCATCCCGACCCGAAACGGGCCTCTCGACGATCAACTGGATCGCCGAGGTCACCATGGACAACGCCGAGGGCTGGAAGCAGCGCGGCTGGTTCCGCGAGGTGGGCGTCGAGGACGTTCGCGCACCATTTCGACGGCTGGGTGTGGGACTGGCTCGACGTGCCGGCTCTGATCCGCGGCGCCGACGGCGCTTACGAAAACCCAATGATCGACCGCGATCCGGTGCCGACCTGGCGCGACGGACCGGTGGCGCTCATGGGCGATGCCGCGCACCCCATGTATCCGACCGGTTCCAACGGCGGCAGCCAGGCCATCGTCGATGCCCGCGTGCTGGGCGCGGCGATGATCGAACACGGCGTCACGCCTGATGCGCTTGCGGCCTTTGACGACAGGCTGTGCGGACCGATCTCGCAGGTGGTGCTGCGCAACCGTGGCGCCGGCCCGTTCGGGCTGCTCAATATGGTCGACGAACGCTGCGGCGGCACGTTCGACAACATCGACGAGGTCATTCCGCCGCAAGAGCGCGCCGAGTTCATGGCCGGCTACAAGGCCGCCGCCGGTTTCGCCATCGAGAGTCTGAACAAGGCGCCGCCGACGATTGCGCCCGGCGCGCGGGTCGGCGCGGCCGCCCGAGCGGTCTGACCATCCCGTCCGTTCGCCCCGCGACAGCGGGGCCCAGGGCCGAAGAACTGGATTTTCGCTGTCGCGGGAATGAACGGAGAATGTTTCAGCATCGATGGATCAAGCGCTATCCGCGATACACCGGATCCGGCTGGGCGAAGAAGCTGTAAAGGATGTGATAGACCAGCATGACGTTCTTCTGCTGGAAGCTGGCGTGGGAGATGCCCGGCATGACGGCGAAATGCTTGTCCGGGTTGGGCAGTCTGGCGAAGAACTTCAGGAGATCGTCCATCGAGGCGATGCCGTCCCACTGGCCGCGCATGACGATGGTCGGCACCGTAATCTTCTCCGGGTCGACCACCGGCAGCCGCGAGCACATGTCGACGTAAGTGCCGGTCGGCACCGAATTCGTCGAGCGCGGTGATGGCATTGGCGAAGGCCTCGATCACCTTCTCCTCAGCGGTGCCCGGATGGTCACGGGTAAAGATCGAATGGACGAAGGCCTTGTCGATCGGGCGGCGGTTCGAGGCCATGAATTCGGGCAGTCTCTTGCGCCGCTGTTCGAGCGTGGGCGAGCCTTCGCCGGTCCACACCATGGCGTCGAGCGCGAGCCGTGCCACCATTTCCGGGTGCCGCTCGGCGAACACGGCCGCGCGTAGCGCGCCCGACGAGATGCCGTAGACCAGGAGGGGGCGTTTGCCCCGCAGATTCTGGATGTAGAGGGCGGCGGCGTGGCAGTCCGCCGCGCCTTGCGCGATCGGCGCGTTGTTGTCGCGCGTCTTGGTGGAGCGGCCGTAGCCCTCCATGTCCACGCACCAGCAGTCGAAGCCGCGCCCCGCGAACCAGTCCATGGCCGACGACTCGGGGACCCCCGGCACCTGCAGATCGAAGGTCGGCTGTGAGGCCATGGACGAGCCATGCACGAACAGGATGGTGCCGGCCGCATTTGCCGGATCGCCGGCGCACTTCTCCCACAGGAACAGCTTCACCTCGCTGCCCTTTTCGGCCCAGTGCGCTTGGCCTCTCGATGGGCCGTCGACGGCGGCGGGCGTGGTCATTTCATCCATAGCAGAAATCCTATGTGTGCGCGGCATGCGTGCGGGGACAGGCTTATGAGTTACCGCGTGTCGTGAACGGGACGCGAGCGCGGCCGGCAATGCCGGAAAAGTGGTCGCAAGAAGCAAGGGATGGGAACGGCGCGCGGCGGCATCATGAATCGGTCCGGCCGGAGCGTGTCAATCGCGACGCGCGGCGTGCGCCCGAACGCGATCCACAGTTTCGCGTGGAACCGAGGCTGGTCTTTAGCCGCTCGTCGGCGAAATCAGGACTTTTCGCGGCTTGCCACCCCTTGTGCGCTGCGCTAAGGCTCAGCCGCTCCCGTCCTTGAAGCAATTCCAAACACGGCGAGGGCTTTTTGCGCGGGACAGGGTGCCGGTTCCGGCGCTTGGGAGTCCGGGGCGGGCGTATTTCCGGGGTCGGGGGAGCGGGTTCGCACGCTGAGGTCGCCTATGCACGCAATACTGCTCGATTACCTGCCGCTGGTCATCTTCGTCGCGATCTCCCTGGTGATCGGGCTGGCGCTGCTGGTGGCGCCCTTCATCGTCGCCTACAAGCAGCCCGACCCCGAGAAGCTGTCCGCCTACGAGTGCGGATTCAACGCCTTCGACGACGCCCGCATGAAATTCGACGTGCGGTTCTACCTGGTCGCCATCCTCTTCATCATCTTCGACCTGGAAGTGAGCTTCCTGTTCCCCTGGGCGGTGGCTTTCCGCGACGTCGGCCACTACGGCTTCTGGGCGATGATGATCTTCCTTGGCGTTCTGACCGTCGGATTCATATATGAGTGGCGCAAGGGGGCGCTGGAATGGGATTGATCGCGTCATGACCATGGTCGCACCCGCACCGCAAGGCATCGTGGACCCGCGCACCGGCCGGCCGGCCGGCTCCGACGACGCCTTCTTCAAGGACGTCAACCGGGAGCTGTCCGACAAGGGCTTCCTGGTCACCGCCGCCGACGACCTCATCACCTGGGCGCGCACCGGCTCGCTGATGTGGATGACCTTCGGGCTCGCCTGCTGCGCGGTCGAGATGATGCAGATGTCGATGCCGCGCTACGACGCCGAGCGGTTCGGCTTCGCCCCGCGCGCCTCACCCCGCCAGTCCGACGTGATGATCGTCGCCGGCACGCTCACCAACAAGATGGCGCCGGCGCTGCGCAAGGTCTACGACCAGATGCCGGAGCCGCGCTACGTCATCTCCATGGGCTCCTGCGCCAACGGCGGCGGCTACTACCACTATTCCTATTCGGTGGTGCGCGGCTGCGACCGCATCGTGCCCGTCGATATCTACGTGCCCGGCTGTCCGCCGACCGCCGAGGCGCTGCTCTACGGCGTGATGCTGCTGCAAAAGAAAATCCGCCGCACCGGCACGATCGAGCGCTAACGGGGTCAGGCATGGACGTAGAGCAGCTCGAACGGGTCGGGCAGGCCATTCAGGACGGCCTCGGCGCTTCGATCACCGGTTATGAGATCGCGCACGGCGAATTGACCGTGCACGCGGTCGCGGCCGACATGGTCAAGGTCGCGACCTTCCTGCGCGACGCCACGCCGTGCCAGTTTTCCTGCTTCATCGATGTGACCGCGGTGGACTGGCCGCAGCGCGAGAACCGTTTCGACGTGGTCTATCATTTCCTGTCGCCGATGCTGAACCAGCGCGTGCGCGTCAAGGCTGAGACCGACGAGGTGACGCCGGTGCCCTCGATCATCGAGGTGTTCCGCGGCGCCGACTGGTTCGAGCGCGAGACCTACGATCTCTACGGCGTGCTGTTCACCGGCCATCCGGACATGCGCCGTATCCTCACCGACTACGGCTTCGAGGGCCATCCGCTGCGCAAGGACTTCCCGCTCACCGGCTTCGTCGAGGTGCGCTACGACGACGAGGAGAAGCGCGTCGTCTACGAGCCGGTGAAGCTGAACCAGGAATTCCGCACCTTCGATTTCCTTTCGCCCTGGGAAGGCACCGACTACGTGCTGCCCGGCGACGAGAAGGCGAAGTGAGCGAGCGCCAAATGACAGAAGCATCACTGCGCAACTTCACCATCAACTTCGGGCCGCAGCATCCGGCCGCGCACGGCGTGCTGCGCCTGGTGCTGGAGCTCGACGGCGAGATCGTCGACCGCGTCGATCCGCATATCGGTCTCTTGCACCGCGGCACGGAGAAGCTGATCGAGCACAAGACCTACCTGCAGGCGGTCGGCTATTTCGACCGGCTCGACTACGTCGCGCCCATGAACCAGGAGCATGCCTTCTGCCTGGCGGTGGAAAAGCTGCTCGGCCTCGAGGTGCCGTACCGCGCGCAGCTCATCCGCGTGCTCTATTCCGAGATCGGCCGTATCCTGTCGCATCTGCTCAACGTCACCACCCAGGCCATGGACGTCGGCGCGCTCACGCCGCCGCTGTGGGGCTTCGAGGAGCGCGAGAAGCTGATGGTGTTCTATGAGCGCGCCTCCGGCGCGCGCATGCATGCCAAGTTTTTCCGTCCCGGGGGCGTGCACCAGGACCTGCCGCCGGCGCTCATCGACGACATCGAGGCCTTCTGCGACCCGTTCCTGAAGGTGGTGCAGGACCTCGACGACCTGCTCACCGACAACCGCATCTTCAAGCAGCGTAACGTCGACATCGGCGTGGTCAGCCTGGAGGACGCCTGGAACTGGGGCTTCTCCGGCGTCATGGTGCGCGGCTCGGGCGCCGCCTGGGACCTGCGCCGCGCGCAGCCCTACGAGTGCTATTCCGAGCTCGATTTCCAGATCCCGGTCGGCAAGAACGGCGACTGCTACGACCGCTATCTCATCCGCATGGAGGAAATGCGCCAGTCGACCCACATCATGAAGCAGTGCATCAAGAAGCTGCGCAGCAAGGCGGGCCAGGGGCCCCACACGGTCGACGACAACAAGATCGTGCCGCCGCGGCGGGCTGAGATGAAGCGCTCGATGGAAGCGCTCATCCATCACTTCAAGCTTTACACCGAAGGCTATCACGTGCCGGCCGGCGAAGTTTATGCCGCGGTCGAAGCGCCCAAGGGCGAGTTCGGCGTCTTCCTCGTTTCCGACGGCACCAACATGCCATACAAGTGCAAGATCCGCGCGCCCGGCTATGCCCATCTCAGCGCCATGGATTTTGTGGCAAGAGGCCACATGCTGGCTGACGTGTCCGCCATTCTCGGCTCTCTCGATATCGTGTTCGGGGAGGTCGACCGATGAGCGTTCGCCGTCTCGCCCCGCCGGAAGTGCAGCCGAAGGAATTCGCCTTCGACCGGGTCAACCTGATCTGGGCCAAGGAGCAACTCGACAAATACCCGGCCGGGCGCCAGCGCTCGGCGGTGATCCCGCTGTTGTGGCGCGCGCAGGAACAGGCCGGCGGCTGGCTGCCGGAAGCCGCGATCCGCTATGTCGCGGATTTTCTCGGCATCGCGCATATCCGCGCGCTCGAGGTCGCGACCTTCTACACCATGTTCAACCTGACGCCGGTCGGCAAAGTGCACGTGCAGCTCTGCGGCACCACGCCCTGCCGGCTGCGTGGCGCCGACGATCTGGAAAAGATCTGCCGCAAGCGCATCGGCGAGCACCAGATGGAAGTGACCGAGGACGGCCAGTTCTCCTGGGTCGAGGTCGAATGCCTCGGCGCCTGCGTCAACGCGCCGATGATCCAGGTCGGCTCCGACTATTACGAGGACCTCGACGCCGACAGCTTCAACAAGCTGCTCGACGAATTCGCCGCTGGCAAGACGCCGACGCCGGGTCCGCAGATCGACCGCCATCTGTCTGAGCCGATCGGCGGCGCCACCACGCTTACCGATCCGTCGCTCTATGCCAAGTCCGGTGCGGCGTCGGGCGGGGATCACGACGAGCCGAAGGACGCCAAGGCCAAGATGCCCGGCAAGGCCGCCAATGTGCGTGAAGAAGGGGCGATCGACGAAGCCTCCCGCAAGCGCGCCAAATCGAAGGCCAAACCGAAAGCGAAACAGTAACGATGCTCGCTGACAAGGACCGCATCTTCACAAACCTGTACGGCCGCCATGACGCCGGCCTGAAGGGCGCGCGCGCGCGCGGCTCATGGGACGGCACCAAGGCCATCCTGGAGAAGGGCCGCGACGCCATCATCGACGAGGTGAAGGCGTCGGGCCTGCGCGGGCGCGGCGGCGCCGGCTTCCCGACCGGCCTCAAGTGGTCGTTCATGCCCAAGAAGTCGGACGGCCGGCCGCATTACCTCGTGGTCAACGCCGACGAGTCCGAGCCCGGCACCTGCAAGGACCGGGAGATCATGCGCAACGATCCGCAGCTGCTGGTCGAGGGCTGCCTGATCGCCGGCTTCGCCATGGGCGCCAATGCCGGCTACATCTATGTGCGCGGCGAGTTCATCCGCGAGCGCGAGGCGCTCGAAGCCGCGGTCGAGGAGGCCTACGCGGCCAAGCTGATCGGCAAGGGCAACGTTCACGGCTGGGACTTCGACCTCTACGTCCACCACGGCGCCGGCGCCTATATCTGCGGCGAGGAGACCGCGCTGCTCGAAAGCCTGGAAGGCAAGAAGGGCCAGCCGCGCCTGAAGCCGCCGTTCCCGGCCAATATGGGCCTCTATGGCTGCCCGACCACGGTCAACAACGTCGAGTCGATTGCGGTGGTGCCGGACATCATGCGCCGCGGCGGCGCCTGGTTCGCCTCCTTCGGGCGGCCGAACAACACCGGCACCAAGCTGTTCTGCATTTCCGGCCACGTCGAGAAGCCCTGCAACGTCGAAGAGACCATGGGCATCCCGATCCGCGAACTGATCGAGACCCATGCCGGCGGCGTACGCGGCGGCTGGGACAACCTGCTCGCGGTCATTCCCGGCGGCTCCTCGATGCCGTTGATCCCGGCGGGCGAGGCGGGCTGCAACTCACTGTTGATGGATTTCGACGGCTGCAAGGAGAAGCAGTCGGCGCTCGGCACCGCGGCCATCGTCGTCATGGACAAATCCACCGACATCGTGCGGGCGATGGCGCGCATCTCCTACTTCTACAAGCACGAGAGCTGCGGCCAGTGCACGCCCTGCCGCGAGGGCATGGGCTGGATGTGGCGCGTCCTGATGCGCATGGCGGAAGGCCGCGCGCAGAAGCGCGAGATCGACATGCTGTGGGAGGTCACCAAGCAGATCGAGGGCCATACCATCTGCGCCTTCGGCGACGGCGCCGCCTGGCCGGTGCAGGGCCTGCTGCGCCATTTCCGCCCCGAGATCGAGCGGCGCATCGACCTCTACACCCGCCACGCCGACGACGAAGGCGTGCGCGATCCCGAACCGGTGGCGGCCGAATGAGCTATGAGAACACGGGCCTGCGTTGCCGTAACTGCAGATTCTGGTGGCCGTTGCAGGACGACCTCCCGCCTGAGCATTTGCGCGAGCACGCGGTGCGCGGGCAGTGCCGGCGCCACGCACCGCCGCCGGTCTCGGCCGAGCAGGAATGGGCGATCGTCAAGCGGGACGAGTGGTGCGGGGAGCATTCGCATGTCGAATTCTGATCCCGCTGCCAATGCTGCCGCGCGCTACCTCGCGGAATTCAACGTCGCGCGGATCCGCTATCCGCTCGACGATCCGCGCATGGCCGAGTTCGCCGACAACGTGGAACGCGTCAACAAGCTCGCCGAAAAGATCGACGGCTTCGTGTGGCGGCTGCAGGACGACAGCGGCAACGCCATGAACATGCGGGTCTACGACGACCCGACCATCCTGCCGAACCTGACGGTGTGGGAGAACGAGCAGGCGCTAGAGCGATTCGTCTGGCAGACCGTGCACGGGCGCTTCTATCGCCGGCGCGAAACCTGGTTCGCAGCCCTGGAGGTGCCGCTGGCGATGTGGTGGGTCGAGCCCGGCGCGCGGCCCGACATGGCGGAAGGGGTGAGGCGCCGCGATCACCTGATCGCGCACGGCCCTGGCGACCATGCCTTCGGTTGGGAGCATCTGCCCAATGCGACCTTGTGGAAGAGCCAACGCGGCATGAAACCTGACGAGCGTGCGGCATGACAAAAATCATCGTCGACGGCAAAGAGATCGACGTCCCGCCGGAGTACACGCTGCTCCAGGCCTGCGAGGCCGCGGGCGCGGAAATCCCGCGTTTCTGCTTCCACGAGCGGCTGTCGATCGCCGGCAACTGCCGCATGTGCCTGGTCGAGGTGGTGGGCGGGCCCAAGCCGCAGGCCTCCTGCGCCGTCGCCGTCAAGGACCTGCCGCCGAAGAAGGACGGCACGCCGCACGAGATCAACACGCGCTCGCCGATGACCAAAAAGGCGCGCGAAGGGGTGATGGAGTTCCTGCTCATCAACCATCCGCTCGACTGCCCGATCTGCGACCAGGGCGGGGAGTGCGATCTGCAGGACCAGGCCATGGCCTACGGCGTCGACGCCTCGCGCTTCGCCGAGAACAAGCGCGCGGTCGAGGACAAATATATCGGCCCGCTGGTCAAGACCATCATGACGCGCTGCATCCACTGCACGCGCTGCATCCGCTTCTCCACCGAGGTGGCCGGCGTGCCTGAGCTCGGCGCCATCGGCCGCGGCGAGGACATGGAGATAACGACCTATCTCGAACACGCCATGACCTCGGAGCTGCAGTCGAACGTGGTCGATCTGTGCCCGGTCGGCGCGCTCACGTCCAAGCCCTACGCCTACACGGCGCGCTCCTGGGAGCTGACCAAGACCCAGTCGGTCGACGTCATGGACGCCGTCGGCTCGGCCATCCGCGTCGACACACGCGGGCGCGAGGTCATGCGCATCCTGCCGCGCGCCAACGAGGACGTGAACGAGGAGTGGATCTCCGACAAGACCCGCCACGTGGTCGACGGCCTGCGCACGCAGCGGCTCGACCAGCCCTATGTGCGCGAGAACGGGCGGCTGCGGCCCGCGAGCTGGCAGGAGGCTTTCGCGGTCATCGCCGCCAAGGTGAAGGGCACGAACGGCGCCCGCATCGGCGCGCTCGCCGGCCAGCTTGCCGGCACCGAGGAGATGTTCGCGCTCAAGGGCCTTATGGCGGCGCTCGGCAGCGGCAGCACGGACGCGCGCTATCCCGGCAATCCGCTGCATCCGCAATACGGCCGCGCCGGCTATCTGTTCAATTCGACCATCGCCGGCATCGAAGACGCCGATGCCATCATGCTGATCGGCACCAATCCGCGCAAAGAGGCGGCCGTTCTCAACGCCCGTGTCCGCAAGCGCTATCTCAAGGGCGAGGTGCTCATCGGCCTGGTCGGCGAGAAGGCCGACCTGACCTACCCCTATAATTATCTCGGCGCCGGCCCCGAGAGCCTGGCGCAGTTCGCCGAGCATCCGCCGGCGCAGAAGGAAAAGCCGATGTTCATCATCGGCCAGGGCGCGCTCAACCGGCCCGACGGCGCCGCCGTGCTCGCCATGGCCGCCAAGGCGGCGCTGTCGCTCGGCGTCGTCAAGGACGGCTGGAACGGCTTCAACATCCTGCACAGCGAGGCGGGGCTCGCGGGCGCGCTCGACGTCGGCTTCGTGCCGGGCGAGGGTGGGCTCGACACCGCCGCCATGCTCGAGCCGAAAGCCCTCGACGTCCTGTTCCTGCTCGGGGTCGACGAGGTCGATGTGCCGGCCGGCGCCTTCGTGGTCTATATCGGCACTCATGGCGACCGCGGCGCCCATCGCGCCGACGTCATCCTGCCGGGCGCGGCGTATCCGGAGAAGTCCGTCACCTACGTCAACACCGAGGGCCGCGTGCAGATGGCCGAACGCGCCGGCTTCCCGCCCGGCGACGCGCGCGAGGACTGGGCGATCCTGCGCGCCCTGTCGGGGGCGCTGGGCGCGACGCTGCCGTTCAATTCGCTCAGCCAGCTTCGCCAGGCGATGTTCGCCGCGCATCCGCATCTCATGCGCGTCGGCGAGATCGCGGCCGGCGACGCCGCGGCGATCGAGGCGCTCGCCAAGCTCGGCGGCACGCCGGACAAGGCGCCGTTCGTCTCGGCGGTGGGCGATTTCTACATGACCAATGCGGTCGCGCGCGCTTCCGCCATCATGGCGGAATGCTCCGCGCTCGCCAACGCGGCCACCAAGACGGCGGCGGAGTAGGGGACGATGGACTTCTTCTGGACCTATCTCTGGCCTCTGATCGTCATGGTGGCGGAATCGCTGCTGCTGCTGATCGTGCTGCTGGTGACGATCGCCTACATTCTGCTCGCCGACCGAAAAATCTGGGCGGCCGTCCAGCTCCGCCGCGGCCCCAACGTGGTCGGGCCCTGGGGCCTGTTCCAGTCCTTCGCGGACATGTTGAAGTTCGTGTTCAAGGAACCGGTGATCCCGGCCGGCGCCAACAAGGGCGTGTTCCTGCTGGCGCCGCTCATCACCTGCGTGCTGGCGCTTTCCGTCTGGGCGGTGATCCCCGTCAACTTCGGCTGGGTGATCTCCGACATCAACGTCGGCATCCTCTACGTCTTCGCCATCTCGTCGCTGATGGTCTATGGCGTGATCATGGCGGGCTGGGCGTCGAACTCGAAATACCCGTTCCTGGCCGCGCTGCGCTCGGCGGCGCAGATGGTGTCCTACGAGGTCTCCATCGGCTTCGTCATCATCACCGTGCTGCTCTGCGCCGGCTCTCTCAACCTCTCCAAGATCGTCGAGGCGCAGAACGGCCCCTACGGCGTGTTCTCGTGGTATTGGTTGCCGCTCTTGCCGATGTTCGTGGTGTTCTTCATCTCGGCCCTGGCGGAAACCAATCGCCCGCCCTTCGACCTGGTGGAAGCGGAATCGGAGCTCGTCGCCGGCTTCATGGTCGAATACGGCTCGACCCCGTACATGATGTTCATGCTCGGCGAATACGTCGCTATCGGCACCATGTGCGCCATGGGCACGATCCTGTTCCTCGGCGGCTGGCTGTCGCCGATCCCGTTCGCGCCGTTCACCTGGGTGCCGGGGGTGATCTGGTTCGTGCTCAAGGCGTTCTTCCTGTTCTTCCTGTTCGCCATGGCCAAGGCCATGGTGCCGCGCTATCGCTACGACCAGTTGATGCGGCTCGGCTGGAAGGTGTTCCTGCCGCTGTCGCTGGCCATGGTGGTGATCGTCGCGGCGGTCCTGCAATACGGCGGTCTGGCGACCGCCGCAGTGATGAAGTGAGGCGGTCATGAGACTGGATCGCGCGGCCAAGTCGATTTTCCTGAAGGAGTTCGTGTCCGGCTTCGTGCTGGCCATGCGCTATTTCTTCAGGCCGAAGGCGACGCTCAACTATCCCTTCGAGAAAGGGCCGATCAGCCCGCGCTTCCGCGGCGAGCACGCGCAGCGCCGCTACCCCAACGGCGAGGAGCGCTGCATCGCCTGCAAGCTGTGCGAGGCGATCTGCCCGGCGCAGGCCATCACCATCGAGGCCGGCCCGCGCCGCAACGACGGCACGCGCCGCACCACCCGCTACGACATCGACATGGTGAAGTGCATCTACTGCGGCCTGTGCCAGGAGGCGTGCCCGGTGGACGCCATCGTGGAGGGGCCGAACTTCGAATTCGCCACCGAAACCCGCGAGGAGCTCTATTACGACAAGGAGCGCCTGCTCGCGAACGGCGACCGCTGGGAGCGCGAGATCGCGCAGAACATCGCGCTCGACGCGCCGTATAGGTAAGCCGCCGATGATCGTTTCATTCTTCTTCTATCTTTTTGCCTGCATCTGCGTGGCGAGCGCCTTCATGGTGATCGCCTCGCGCAATCCGGTGCATTCGGTGCTCTTCCTCATCCTCGCCTTCGTCAACGCGGCCGGCCTGTTCGTGCTGATGGGCGCCGAGTTCCTGGCGATGATCCTGATCGTGGTCTATGTCGGCGCCGTCGCCGTCTTGTTCCTGTTCGTGGTGATGATGCTGGACGTCGACTTCGCCGCGCTCAAGGAAGGCGCGCTGCAATACCTGCCGGTCGGCGTCGTCATCGGCGGCATCTTCCTCGCCGAGCTGCTCTTGGTGGTGTTCTCCTGGGCGATCGGGCCCGGCGTGCCGCACGCCATCGCCTCGCCGATCCCCGCCGACATCACCAACACCGAGGCGATCGGCCGCGTGCTCTATACGAATTACGTCTATTTCTTCGAGATCGCGGGGCTCATCCTGCTGGTCGCCATGGTCGGTGCCATCGTGCTGACGCTCCACCACAAGCCGGAAGCCAAGCGGCAGAAAATCAGCGAGCAGGTCGCGCGCGACAAGACGGCGATCGAGCTTCGCACCGTGCGCCCGGGACAGGGCCTGGGAGGCGGCGCATGATCGGGCTCGGCCACTACCTCGCGGTCGCCGCGATCCTGTTCACGCTCGGGATCTTCGGCATCTTCCTCAACCGCAAGAACGTGATCGTCATCCTGATGTCGATCGAGCTGATCCTGCTCGCGGTCAACATCAACCTGGTGGCGTTCTCCACCCACCTCGGCGACATCGTCGGCCAGATCTACGCGCTGCTGGTGTTGACGGTGGCGGCGGCGGAAGCGGCGATCGGGCTCGCGATCCTGGTGGTGTTCTACCGCAACCGCGGCTCCATCGCGGTCGAAGACATCAATACGATGAAGGGCTAGGCGCATGATCCCGAAAAGCATGTCCTCGACCCTGATCGGGGATGGGAACCGGTTTTCGGATAAGATCATGCGCAAAATGAAGATGGCGGATATGCGACTTGACCAGTTTGGTTGGATGAAGGGCTAAGGCAGGGGCCATGTATCAAGCAATTGTCTTCCTGCCGCTGCTCGGCGCCATCCTGGCCGGCATCATCGCGCTGTTCGGGGCCGCCGCCCGTTTCCCGGGCGAGGGGCCGCCGCCGGGCGTCGAGGACAACGCGAGCGATCACGGGCCGCACCATCACAATCCTGGCTTGCACGAGGCGGGCGGGGTCATCCATCACGAGACGCATGCGTCCGACGAGCACGGCCACGGGCCGGTCGAGCCCGCCGCCGCCGGCTCGCGCATGACCGAGGTCATCACCACCACCTTCCTGATGATCTCGTTCGTGTTGTCGTGGATCGCCTTTGTGCAGGTCGGCTTCGGCCATCACACGACGCGGGTGGAGGTCTTCCCGTGGATCGTCTCAGGCGATCTCCACATCGACTGGGCGCTGCGCATCGACACGCTCACCGCCGTGATGCTGGTGGTGGTCAACACCGTGTCGGCCCTCGTTCATCTTTATTCCATGGGATACATGGCGGACGATCCCAACCGTCCGCGCTTCTTCGGCTATCTGTCGTTCTTCACCTTCGCCATGCTGATGCTGGTGACGTCCGACAACCTGGTGCAGCTCTTCTTCGGCTGGGAAGGGGTGGGGCTCGCGAGCTACCTGCTGATCGGATTCTGGTACACCAAGCCGTCGGCTTATGCCGCCGCCATCAAGGCCTTCGTGGTCAACCGCGTCGGCGATTTCGGCTTCGCGCTGGGTATCTTCGCGGTCTTCCTGATGACCGGGTCGGTCGCCTACGACACCGTGTTCGCGGCGGCGCCCGCGCTCGTCCACAAGACGATTCCGTTCTTCGGGTGGCATCCGCAGGCGATCACCGTCATCTGCCTGCTGCTGTTCATGGGCGCCATGGGCAAGTCGGCGCAGTTCCTGCTGCACACCTGGCTGCCGGACGCCATGGAGGGCCCGACGCCGGTGTCGGCCTTGATCCACGCCGCCACCATGGTGACCGCCGGCGTGTTCATGGTGGCGCGGCTGTCGCCGCTGTTCGAGTTGTCGCCCGACGCGCAGGCGTTCGTCATCTTTATCGGCGGTACCACGGCGGTGTTCGCGGCGACCATCGGTCTCGTCCAGAACGACATCAAGCGGGTGATCGCCTATTCGACCTGCTCGCAGCTCGGCTACATGTTCATCGCCATGGGCGCGGGCGCCTATTCGATCGGCATGTTCCATCTGTTCACGCACGCCTTCTTCAAGGCGCTTCTGTTCCTCGGCTCGGGCTCGGTGATCGTCGCGATGCATCACGAGCAGGACATGCGCAAGATGGGGGGCCTCAAGGACCGCATCCCGCTCACCTATGCCGCGATGGTCATCGGCGGGCTGGCGCTCACGGGCTTCCCGCTCACCGCCGGCTATTACTCCAAGGACGCCATCATCGAGGCCGCCTATGCCGGCCACAACGTCATGGCCATGTACGGCTATGTCTGCGGCGTGTTCGCTGCGCTCTTGACCTCGTTCTACACGTGGCGGCTGATCTTCATGACCTTCCACGGCGAGCCGCACGACCGCCAGCACTGGCGGGACGCCCGCGAGAGCCCGCTGACGATGCTCGTTCCGCTCGGCGTGCTGTCGTTCGGCGCGCTGTTTGCGGGCTTTGCGTTCCACACGGTGTTCGTCGGCAAGGGCGTCGAGGGCTTCTTCGGTCACGCCCTGTTCTTCGGCACGAATAATCACGTGATGGAGAACATGGAGCTGATGCCGAAGCTGCTCACCTTCCTGCCCACGCTGATGATGGTGATCGGTTTCCTCGTCGCCTGGCTGTTCTACATTCGCCGGCCGGACCTGCCGGAGGAACTCGCGCGCCAGCACCGGCCGCTCTATCTGTTCCTGCTCAACAAGTGGTACTTCGACGAGCTCTACGACGCGATCTTCGTGCGCCCGGTGAAGTGGCTTGGCTACACGCTCTGGAAGGGCGGCGACGGCTGGCTGATCGACGGCTTCGGGCCGGACGGCGTCTCCGCGCGCGTGCTGGACGTGACGCGCAACGTGGTTCGGCTGCAGACCGGCTATCTCTATCACTACGCCTTCGCCATGCTGATCGGCGCGGCGCTGTTCATCACCTGGTTCATGTTCGCGGTGCACTGAAGGCGCGCAGGAAAAAACGCTTATGAATTGGCCGATCCTTTCCGTCACCACCTTCCTGCCGCTGCTCGGCGCGCTGCTCATCATGCTGATGGCGCGCGGCAACAGCCCGGTCGCCAAGGGCACCGCGCGCTGGATCGCGCTGTGGACCACGGTCATCACCTTCGCCATCTCGCTCGTGATGGTCTGGCATTTCGACCCTTCGTCGGCGGAATTCCAGTTTGTCGAGAAGCACGAATGGCTCGGCGTCGCCTCCTACCACATGGGCGTCGACGGGATTTCGCTGCCCTTCGTCATCCTCACCACGGCGCTGATGCCGATCTGCATCCTGGCGAGCTGGACCTCGGTGCAGCGGCGGGTGAAGGAATACATGATCGCGTTTCTGGTGCTGGAAACGCTGATGGTCGGCACCTTCTCCGCGCTCGACTTGGTGCTGTTCTATCTGTTCTTCGAGGGCGGCCTGATCCCGATGTTCCTCATCATCGGCGTCTGGGGCGGCCCGCGCCGGGTCTACGCCAGCTTCAAGTTCTTCCTCTACACGCTGCTCGGCTCGGTGCTGATGCTGCTCGCCATCATGACGATGTATTGGAGCGCCCACACCACCGACATCACGGTGCTCCTGCGCCACGGCTTCCCGGTGGGCCTGCAGAAATGGGCGTGGTTCGCCTTCTTCG
The DNA here is from genome assembly GCA_963829755.1 of uncultured Pseudomonadota bacterium. GTDB lineage: Bacteria > Pseudomonadota > Alphaproteobacteria > Rhizobiales > Xanthobacteraceae > Pseudolabrys. The sequence continues at coordinate 1,029,354 of CAWHJV010000016.1, forward strand.
CGTCGTTCGCGGTGAAGATGCCGATGTGGCCGGTGCACACCTGGCTGCCGGACGCGCACGTGGAGGCGCCGACCGCGGGCTCCGTCATCCTCGCCGCCATCCTCTTGAAGATGGGTGGCTACGGCTTCCTGCGTTTCTCGCTGCCCATGTTCCCGGCGGCGAGCCACGACTTCGCGCCGTTGATCTTCACGCTCTCGGTCGTTGCCATCGTCTACACCTCGCTGGTGGCGCTGATGCAGCAGGACGTGAAGAAACTGATCGCGTATTCCAGCGTGGCGCACATGGGCTTCGTCACCATGGGCATCTTCGCGGCGACGACGCAGGGCGTCTCCGGCGGCATCTTCCAGATGATCTCGCACGGCCTCGTCTCGGGCGCCCTCTTCCTCTGCGTCGGCGTCGTCTACGACCGCATGCACACCCGCGAGATCGCCGTCTACGGCGGCCTGGTGAACCGCATGCCGATTTACGCCGCGATCTTCATGCTGTTCACCATGGCCAATGTCGGCCTGCCGGGGACCTCCGGTTTCGTCGGCGAGTTCCTGTCGCTGCTCGGGACCTTCAAGCATCAACACCTCGGTCGCGACCATCGCCACGCTCGGCGTCATCTTGTCGGCCTGCTACGCGCTGTGGCTCTACCGCAAAATGATCTTCGGGCCGCTGAAGCCGGCGATGGAAGGCATCAAGGATATCGGCTGGCGCGAGGGGCTGATCTTCGCGCCGCTGGTGGCGCTGACCATCCTGTTCGGCATCGCACCCAACCTGATCCTGAACGTGTCGTCGGCTTCGGTCGACCACCTGCTCGCCCGCTACGATCAGGGGGTGAAGGCGGCCCAAGCCGAAGAGGCCGCCGCCAAGCTGGCGCAGGCGGCCGGCCCGTCAGCCCGTGACGTCAAAATCGTGAGTGCCGTCCGATGAACGAGATCACCACCCTGCATGGGCTGATGCCGATCCTGCCGGAGCTGGTGCTCGGCATCGGCGCCATGGTGCTGCTGATGATCGGCGTCGCCGGCGGCGAGCGCAATTCGGGCTTCGTCAACGGCCTCGCCATCCTGGTGCTGGTCGCCGCCGGCGGCGTGCTGCTGGCGCTGCCGGCCGGGCGCTACACCATGTTCGGCGGCAGCTTCGTGCTCGACGACTACGCGCGCTATCTGAAGATCCTGGCGCTCACCGGCTCGGCCGGCGCGCTGCTGCTGTCGATGGACTATCTCAAGATCGAGAAGCAGCAGAAGTTCGAATACGGCGTGCTGTTCCTGCTGTCGACGCTCGGCATGCTGCTGCTGATCTCGGCGGCGGACCTGATCGCGCTTTATCTCGGCCTCGAGCTGATGTCGCTCGCGCTTTACGTCGTCGCCGCATTCAACCGCGAGACCGCCAAGTCGACGGAAGCGGGCCTGAAGTATTTCGTGCTGGGCGCGCTGTCGTCGGGCATGCTGCTCTACGGCGCCTCGCTCATCTACGGCTTCACCGGCACGGTCAGCTTCGCCGGCATCGCCAAGGCGACCCACGCCGGCGCCCGCATCGGCCTGGTGTTCGGGCTCGTCTTCCTGTTCGTCGGCTTCTGCTTCAAGATATCGGCGGTGCCGTTCCATATGTGGACGCCGGACGTCTACGAGGGCGCGCCGACGCCGGTGACCGCGTTTTTCGCGTCCGCGCCGAAAGTCGCGGCCATTGCCATCTTCGTGCGCGCCACCATGACGGCGTTCCCCGGCATCGCCCACGAATGGCAGCAGATCCTCACCTTCGTCTCCATCGCCTCCATGGCGCTCGGCGCCTTCGCGGCGATCGGCCAGCGCAACATCAAGCGGCTGCTCGCTTACTCGTCGATCGGCCACATGGGTTACGCCCTGGTCGGGCTCGATGCCGGTACCGTGCAGGGCATCCAGAGCGTGCTCATCTACATGGCATCTATGTCGTCGATGACGCTCGGCACCTTCGCCGTGGTTTTGGCATGCGCCGCGATGGCAAGGCGGTCGAGGAGATCGCCGACCTCTCGGGTCTCTCGCGCACGCACCCGACCATGGCCTTCTTTCTGATGATCCTGATGTTTTCGCTCGCCGGCATTCCGCCGATGGCGGGCTTCTTCGCCAAGTTTTACGTGTTCCTGGCCGCCATCAACGCCGGGCTCTACGTGCTGGCGGTGATCGGCGTGCTCACCAGCGTGGTCGGCGCCTACTACTATCTCGCCATCGTCAAGACCATGTACTTCGACGAGCCGGCGCCCGGCTTCCGGCCGATGCCGGTCTCGCTGCGCTTCGTGCTCGGCGTGGCGGGGCTGGTCAACCTGTTGTTCTTCGCCTATCCGGCGCCGCTGGTCGGCGCGGCCACGGTGGCGGCGAAGTCGTTGTTCTGACGCATCGGGCGTCTTGCTTGCGTGTTCGGATAAGATCGCGCACCGCGAAAATGGAATGAACCGCGAAGCCACGGACCTGGCGGGGGTCCGGCACAGACACTACGACACGCTCGGCTCCACCAACGCCGAGGCGCTGGCGCTTGCGCGTGCCGGCGAGCGCGGGCCGCTGTGGATCACGGCGGCCGTGCAGACGGCCGGCCGCGGCCGTCGCGGCAGCGCGTGGGTGTCGAAGCCCGGCAATCTCTACGCCACGCTGCTCATCACCGATCCATCACCGCCGGCCGAGGCGCCGCAACTGTCGTTCGTCGCCGCGCTCGCCTTGCATGACGCGCTCGTCCAGTGCGCGCCGGGGCTCGGGCCCGGGCTCCAGGTGAAATGGCCGAACGACCTGCTGCTGGGGCGCAAGAAGCTCGCCGGCATCCTGATCGAGGGCGAGAACGCGGCCGGCCTGGCTGTCGTCGTCGGCATCGGCGTCAACTGCGCCCACCATCCGGAGGATACGCCGTTCCCGGCGACCGATCTCGCGGCGGCGGACGCGCTGGTGACGCCCGAGGCGATGTTCGCAGGCCTGGCGCAAGCCATGGCGCGGCGCCTTTCGCAATGGGCGCGCGGGGCCGGGTTCGCCAGCATCCGCGAAGACTGGCTCAAGCGCGCCGCCGGGCTCGGCGAGGAAGTGCGCGTGCGCCTGCCGGAGCGGGAATTTTCCGGAGAATTCCAGGGGCTCGATGACGCCGGGCGCCTGCTGGTCGCGCAGGGTGGCACGGTTACGCCGGTGACCGCCGGCGAGGTTTTCGCATTTGGAGACGCTTCACGATGACGGGCGGGCGCCCAGGAACTGGTATTTGCGCCGCTCGGCGGCGTTGGCGAGATCGGCATGAATCTGGCGATCTACGGCCTCGGCGACGCGCGCCGCCGGCAATGGCTGGCGGTCGATTGTGGCGTGTCGTTCGCGGCCGAGGAGCACCTGCCGGGCGTCGACCTGATCCTGCCCGACATCCGCTTCCTCGAGGCGGAGCGCAAGAACCTCGCCGGCATCGTGCTCACCCACGCGCACGAGGACCATTTCGGCGCCTTGCTCGAACTGTGGCCCAAGCTGAAGGTGCCGGTTTACGCCACGCCGTTCTCGGCCGCGCTCCTGCGTGCCAAATGCGCCGGCGAGCCGGGTGCGCCCGACATTCCGGTGACGATCGTCGACCAGGGCGGGCGCTTCCAGGCCGGGCCATTCGACATTGAATTGGTGACCATGTCGCATTCGATACCGGAAGCGAACGCGCTCATCATCCGCACCCCGCGCGGCACCGTGCTGCACACCGGCGACTGGAAGATCGACCCGAAGCCGATCCTCAACGATCCGACCGACGAGAAGAAGCTGCGCGCGCTCGGGCAGGAGGGCTGTCTGGCGCTGATCGGCGATTCCACCAACGCGGTCCGCGACGGCGTCTCGCCCTCGGAGTCGGACGTCGCCAGCGTGCTTGCCGATCTCATCAAGACGGCGCCGCGCCGGGTGGCGGTGACGACGTTTGCCTCCAACGTGGCGCGCTTGCGCGCGGTGGCCGACGCCGCCCGCGCCGCCGACCGTGAGGTGGTGGTGATCGGCCGCGCCATGGACCGCATCGTGCAGATCGCGCGCGAGACCGGCCATTTCGACGGCGTGCAGCCGTTCAGGTCCACGGACGCTTACGGCTACCTGCCGCCCGACAAGGTGGTGGCGCTGTGCACCGGCAGCCAGGGCGAGCCGCGCGCCGCGCTCGCGCGTATCGCCGAGGACCAGCACCCGGACGTCACGCTCTCGAAGGGCGACCGGGTGATCTATTCGGCGCGCACCATTCCCGGCAACGAGAAGGCGGTCGGCCGCATCATCAACATGCTGATCGAGCAGGGCGTCGAGGTCGTCACCGACCGCACCCACATGGTGCACGTCTCCGGCCATCCGCGCCGCGGGGAGTTGGAGGCGCTGATCGGCTGGGTCCGGCCGCAGATCCTGGTGCCGGTGCACGGCGAGGCGCTGCACCTGCACGAGCACGCCAACCTCGCCCGCAATCTCGGCATCAAACAGGTTCTGCAATGCCGCAACGGCGACCTTTTGCGGCTTTCGCCGTCGCCCGGGCTGATCGACGAGGTGCCCGCCGGCCGCGTCTACAAGGACGGCCGCCTGCTGGTGGACTCCCAGCAGCGCACCGTCGCCGACCGGCGGCGGCTCAGCTTTGCCGGCGCCATCTCCGTGGCGCTGGCGCTCACCGAAAAGGGCGAGATGGTCGGCGACCCCGAGGTCGATCTCATCGGCATCCCCGAGCGCGATCGCGCCGGCGATCTCCTGGAAGAGGTGGTCTACGACGCGGTGCTCGACATCTTCGAAAGCCTGCCGCGCGGCCGCCGCCGCGACCCCGACAGCGTGGCCGAATCCATCCGCCGCGGCGTGCGTTCGGCGGTCGCAAACCGATGGGGCAAAAAGCCCATGTGCCATGTGCACGTGCTGGCGGTATGATGGTTCTTGTTTTTCCCGAAGGCCCAGCGCCCGGGTTTTCTATCCCCCCTGAAAGGGGAGGGATCAAAGAGGAATAAAATGATCGGCCGTCTCAATCACGTCGCCATCGCGGTCAACGACATCGCCAAGGCGAGCAAGGTGTACAAGGACACGCTCGGCGCCGAGGTCTCCGAGAAGGTGCCGCAGCCCGACCACGGCGTCTCCACCGTGTTCATCACGCTGCCCAACACCAAGATCGAGCTCCTGGAGCCGCTGGGCGAGGGCTCGCCTATCGCCAAGTTCCTCGAGCGCAACCCGGACGGCGGCATCCACCACATCTGCTACGAGGTCGACGACATCCGCGCCGCCCGCGACACGCTCAAGGCGCAAGGCGCGCGCGTGCTCGGCGACGGCGAGCCCAAGATCGGCGCCCACGGCAAGCCGGTGCTGTTCCTGCATCCGAAGGATTTCTGCGGCACGCTGGTCGAACTCGAACAGGCCTGAGCGCGATGCATGTCAGCACCGGCGTCGCCTTCGCGATCTATTTCATTCTGTGGTGGCTGTCGCTGCTGATCGTGCTGCCCTGGGGCACGCACAGCCAGGAGGAAAGCGGCGACGTGGCGCCCGGCACCGAGCCCGGCGCGCCCGCGATCCATCGCGTCGTCGAGCAAGCTGATCTGGGCGACGGTCGTGGCCACGGTGCTGTTCGCGGATCCTGTGGGCGGTCTACGCCTCGGGTCTCATCCCGCCCGACGTGATCTGGGCGATCGACACGCCCGCATCGTTAGAGCGTTTCCAGGCGAAGTGGGAACCGGTTCGCCGTCCGGGAACGCGAAAAAACAAGAAGCCAGGGGGTATTCCGACCGATGCCCAAAAAAAGAGCAGGGCGGCGTGCCCTGCTCATCGCGTCGTCATGTCCTAAAGCCCCAACTCTTATCGCCCAAGTTCGCCCGGGCTCGGCCCAGGCGCTCCAGGTCGCTTATCGGTTCGCGCTGTCGCGCACTACCGCTTTTGAGGTCGGGGCGGCTGCGTTTGCCGCGCCAAGGACTTGCTTCCCTCCCAGACTTGGACCGCACGCAGGAGCGGGGCTTCTAATGACCCACGATCTCCATCCACACGGACGATTGGCACGCTAGCCCAACGCGTGGGCGCTGTCATCATTAAAACGACAAGAGTTTGTCGTGCGGCCAGTAGAGATCGAGAAATTTTCATGCGTCCGGTTGAGGGGTTTGCGTTCAATGGTTGCGCGTGCGCGCCGAATCCGGCAGCGAGTGCCGCTAATTCTGAGGCAGGCCGTCTGGGACAGGCCAATTTTCGCGCGGGCCGGACTCAAATGGCTGCCGTGGCGACGGACTGGGGGTTGTATACCCATCGAAAACTCACCCGTGCCTCACGGCGGCCCGGTACTTGCAGTGGCCGGTCATAGGTTAAGCTCACCTTCACCATTGGGCGCCTAGGGTAAATCGAATCTGAACGCGTCGGCTTTGCCGGTTCTGGTCGTCACCACGAAAGCTGCCCTGTTGTCGGCAGCGCCAACCGGGAAAGCGTTCGCAATGTGCGGAATTGCCGTCGCCATTGACTGGCCCGACGCCGAGCTCACTGTCCAAAAACTGTCCAGCGCATCCTGCATCGCGGGGACGTCACCGATCCCTTGCTGGCGCCGCGGCCGAACACCGCCATGGCCACGCGTCGCCTGCGCATCGTCGATGCCGCCCACGCCGTGCAGCCGCAGATCTCGGTCAACGGCCGCATGGCGGTTTCCTTCAACGGCGAGATCTACAATCACGACGAGCTCCGGCGCGATCTCTTCGAGCTCGGCGTCGAGGACTTCAAGACCGAATCCGACACCGAGGTGCTGGCGAACGCGTTGCAGGTCTGGGGCTTCCGGGCGCTCGAGCGCGTCGTCGGCATGTACGCCTTCGTCGCGCTCGACATCGAGACCGGCGAATTCCTCGCCGCGCGCGATCCCTTCGGCGTCAAGCCGCTCTACGTCATCCAGTCGCCGACCGGCTTCCTGTTCTGCTCGGAGATGCGGCCGCTGCTCGATACGGTCGAGAGCGGCGACGTCATGCTGCTGCCGCCGGGCTACGCGCTCTCGCGCAACAAGGTCGTGGCGCTACGGTTCGCCGGTCTATCCGCGCCGCGACGCGCCGCGCGCAGAACGACCTCAAGGCGCTCGACGAAATTCTCGCCGACGCGGTGGCGAGCCGCATGCCGCCGGGCCTGCCGGTGGCGACCCTGTTCTCGGGCGGCATCAATTCCACGCTGCTCGCCCATTACACCCAACGGTTCCGTCCCGAGGCGCCGGGCTATTTCGTCGGCGGCCCCGAGGCGCCCGACTATCCGTTCGCCGCGGCCTATGCCGAGCGCAGCGGTCTCGACCTGCGCACGGTGCCGTTCGACCCCGAGAGCGACGCCACCTTCGCCATGATCGACGAGGTGGTGGCGGTCACCGAATCCTTCGAGCCCAACATGATTCGCCCCGCCGTGTGCGCGCTCAAGGTGTCCGAGCGCATGCACAATGACGGTTTCCGCGTGGCGCTGTGCGGGGAGGGCGCCGACGAACTGTTCTGCGGCTATCCCCCGCTCGAGATCGCCTTCGCGCAAGGGAAAGCCGAGGGTGCGCCGATCCGCGACGAGGTGCTCGACCTCATGCACCGCGTCAGCCTGCAGCGGGTCGACCGCTGCTCAATGCGCTACCAGGTCGAGGTGCGCGAGCCGTTCCTCGACCCGGCCGTCGTCAACTATGCGCTGAGCCTCGAGGCGAGCGACCTGGTACGCATCGTCGACGGCATGCCGGTCGGCAAGTCGCCCTTGCGCGACCTCTACGACGTTTACCCAGATGAGCTGCCGAGGATGATCCGCAACCGCGGCAAGATGCCGTTCGACGGCGGCGCCGGCCTCGACGTCAGTCCGCAGAACTCGTCTTGGAAGCGGCGTTTCGAGGCGCTGGTTTCCGACGACGAACTGGCCGATGGCCAACGCGAATTCGGCGATTTCCAGATCCAGTCCAAGGAAGAGCTGTATTACATCCGCAAGCTCAGCCAAGTCATGGATGTTAGCCGGGTGCCGCACCTGCGCGACCGCGCCTGGATATCCTTTCCCGTCATGCAGCACATGGAAAAGCTGAAGGCCTACGCGCATTTCAGCTTGTACGTCATTCGGCGCCTAGCCCAACATGGTCATTCCGGGCCCAGCGCTAACGCGCCGGCCCGAAGTGACGTAATAGGGCACCGCCGCCGCCTCTTGTCTTTTCCGAGCCGATCCGCTTTGTCTCGAGGTCCAGGAGCCTCGAACCAGAGTGCTCTAACCTAGCGCCCTCGAACCCCCGGCCCGGAACCCCATGCGCCTGTCCCGCTATTTCCTGCCCATCCTGCGCGAGCCGCCCCGCGAGGCGGAGATCGTCTCCCACCGCCTGATGCTGCGGGCGGGCATGATCCGCCAGGAGGCGGCCGGCATCTACGCCTTCCTGCCGCTGGGCCTGCGCGTCCTCAGGAAGATCGAGCAGGTCGTGCGCGAGGAGCAGAACCGCGCCGGCGCCATCGAGCTGCTGATGCCGACCATCCAGTCGGCGGACCTCTGGCGCGAGAGCGGGCGCTACGACGCCTACGGCAAGGAAATGCTGCGCATCAAGGACCGCCACGAGCGCGACATGCTCTACGGGCCCACCAACGAGGAGATGATCACCGAGATCTTCCGCGCCTATGTGCGCTCCTACAAGGACCTGCCGCTCATCCTCTATCACATCCAGTGGAAGTTCCGCGACGAGGTGCGCCCGCGCTTCGGGCTGATGCGCGGCCGCGAATTCCTGATGAAGGACGCCTATTCCTTCGACCTCGACCAGGAGAGCGCCCGGCATTCCTACAACCGGATGTTCGTCGCTTATCTGCGCACCTTCGCGCGGCTCGGCCTGAAGTCGATCCCCATGCGCGCGGAGACCGGGCCGATCGGCGGCGATCTCTCCCACGAGTTCATCATCCTGGCGCAGACCGGCGAATTGCAGGTGTTCTGCCACAAGGACTATCTCGACATGCCGGTGCCCGGCGAAGACGTCGATTTCGACGACGTCGGCCGGGCTGCAGGACAATCGTCGACCGGTGGACCGCGCAATACGCCGCCACCGACGACATGCACGAGCCCGACAAGTTTGCCGCGATCCCGCCCGACAAGCAGGTTTCCGCGCGCGGCATCGAGGTCGGCCACATCTTCTATTTCGGCACCAAGTATTCCGCGCCCATGAAGGCGACGGTGACGACCGCCGAGGGCAGCGAGGTGCCGGTGCACAGCGGCTCCTACGGCATCGGCCCGAGCCGGCTGGCGCCGGCGCTGATCGAGGCCTTCCACGACGACGCCGGCATCATCTGGCCGGAGGCGGTGGCGCCCTTCAAGGTGGCGATCCTCAACCTCAAGCAGGGCGACGCCGGCCACCGACGGGGCCTGCGAGCAGCTCTATCGCGACCTCACCGCCAAGGGCGTCGAGGTGCTCTACGACGACCGCGACGAGCGGGCGGGCGCCAAGTTCGCCACCGCCGACCTGATCGGCATCCCGTGGCAGGTGCTGGTGGGCCCCAAGGGCCTGGCCGAGGGCAAGGTGGAACTGAAAAAGCGCGCCGACGGCAGCCGCGAGATGGTCAGCCCCGCCGCCGCGCTGGATTTGCTGAGCAAACCGAGTGGCGCGTAGGGAATAGCGAATAGAGGGCTGGATTGGCCCTCTGGGGCTGTTCGCTACGCCCTATTCGCTATCCACCCCGAAAATTTCCTGTGTTCGGACAAATACTTTCACGCTAGGCCGGGCTTGAAAGCGCCCGAATCGTGTGAAAATCGGGACCATCAGGAAACCAATCGCCCATGACCGAGCCTACCGGGACGCGGCCCTTCTCCCCGTTCGAATGGATGCTTTCGCTGCGCTACCTGCGGGCGCGCCGCAAGGAAGGCTTTATCTCGGTCATCGCCGGCTTTTCCTTCCTCGGCATCGTCCTGGGGGTCGCGACCCTGATCATCGTCATGGCGGTGATGAACGGGTTCCGCCACGAGCTCCTGCAAAAGATCCTCGGCCTCAACGGCCATCTCCTGATCCAGCCGCTCGACAAGCCGCTGACCGACTGGAAGGAGGTCGCGGCCCGCGTCGATAAGGTGCCCGGCATCAAGCTCGCCGCGCCCATCGTGGAGGGCCAGGCGCTGGCGTCCTCGCCGTTCAATTCCGGCGGCGTGCTGGTGCGCGGCATCCGCCTGCAGGACCTGGAAAAGCTTCCCTCGGTCGCCAAGAACATCAAGCAGGGCACGCTTAAGGGTTTCGACAGCGGCGACGGGGTGGCGATCGGCAAGCGCCTCGCCGACCAGCTTTCGCTGCACGCCGGCGACAAGATCACGCTGGTGGCGCCGCGCGGGGCGGTGACGCCCATGGGCACCATGCCGCGCATCAAGGTCTACAAGGTCGCGGCCGTATTCGAGGTCGGCATGTCCGAGTACGACTCGTCCATGGTGTTCATGCCGCTCGCCCAGGCGCAGGCCTATTTCAACCACGCCGGCGACGTCACCGCCATCGAGGTCTACACCGCAGAATCCCGACCGCGTGGACTCCTACCGCAAGGCGATCCAGGCCGCCGCCAAGCGGCCGATCTTCATGATCGACTGGCGCCAGCGCAACGCCACCTTCTTCACCGCGCTGCAGGTCGAGCGCAACGTGATGTTCCTGATCCTGACGCTGATCGTGCTGGTCGCCGCGCTCAACATCGTCTCCGGCCTGATCATGCTGGTGAAGGACAAGGGCTCCGACATCGCCATCCTGCGCACCATGGGGGCGACGCAGGGCTCGATCATGCGCGTGTTCCTGATCACGGGCGCTTCCATCGGCGTGGTCGGCACCCTGGTCGGCCTGATCCTCGGGGTGGTGGTCTCGCTCAACATCGAGACCATCCGCGAGTTCCTGTCCTGGCTCACCAACACCGACCTGTTCTCGCCGGAGCTCTATTTCCTCTCGCATCTGCCCGCCGACATGGACACCGGCGAGACCGTCGCCGTGGTGATCATGGCGCTGGTGCTGTCGTTCCTTGCCACGCTCTACCCGTCCTGGCGGGCGGCGCGCCTCGATCCGGTGGAGGCGCTGCGCTATGAGTGACGCCATTGTGGAGGAGCGGGCCGGGGCGGAGGAGACGGCGCGGCGCGAGGCGCCGATGCTCCACCTGCAGGGCGTCGAGCGCCATTACCACCAGGGCGAGGAGACCCTCGACGTGCTCACCGGCGTCGATCTGGCGATCTGGGCCGGCCAGTCGGTGGCGCTGGTGGCGCCCTCCGGCGCCGGCAAGTCGACGCTGCTGCACGTCGCCGGGCTGCTGGAGCATCCGGACCTGGGCGAGGTCTATATCGAGGGGCAGGCGACCGCGTCGCTGTCGGACGCCGAGCGCACCCGCATCCGCCGCAACGAGATCGGCTTCGTCTACCAGTCGCACCACCTGCTGCCGGAGTTCTCGGCGCTGGAAAACGTGATGATGCCGCAGATGATCCGGGGCTTGAGCCGCGCCACGGCGCGGGAGCGGGCGGTGGAGCTCTTGACCTATCTGGGCCTGGGCCCACGGCTGGAGCACCGGCCGGCGGAACTGTCCGGCGGCGAGCAGCAGCGCGTGGCGATCGCCCGCGCGGTTGCCAACGCGCCGCGCATCCTGCTCGCCGACGAGCCCACCGGGAACCTGGACGTGCACACCGCCGAGCACGTCTTCGGCGCGCTCACCCAGCTCGTGCGCGCGTCGGGCTTGGCCACCATGATCGCCACCCACAACATGGAGCTCGCCGCCCGCATGGACCGGCGGGTGACCTTGCAGGACGGCCACGTCGTCGAACTGGAGTAGGGAGCGTCATGCCGGTGTCGTGCCGGCACCCGAGCGTCTTCGTCTCACCGAGCCCTCCGTGGTGCTCATAGACTTTAAGGAGCTCGCTGCCATGCGCCGCCTGATCGTTACCCTCGGAGTGCTCGCGGTCTGTTTCGGTTTTGCAGGTGCCGCGATGGCCAAGACCGGTTGCGTGCTGACCCACGATCGTCACGTCATCTGTGGAACGCTGGTCCCGCCCGGCTACAGGCCGCCGGCGCCCGTCGACCGCCCGCGCGCGGTCGTCAAATGCAAGCGGGGCTCCGCGCTCGTTCACGGCGCTTGCGTGGTGCGCAAGCCGCGGCACGTGGCGGTCAAATGCCGGCCGCGGCTATGCCCTGGTACGCGGTGTCTGCGTGAGTGCGGCGGCCCGCCGCGGTTCGCCGCAACGCGGTGGTGCGTCACAGCAGGATGGTGTGCCGGCGCGGCTACGTGCTCCGGGGCCGCGTTTGCGTGCGTGTGCGGCGGTAAGGACGTGGCCTGCGGGCACGCGCCGCTGGCACTCACCGGCTTTGGCTAAGCCTTTGACTTGATGCGGCTTATTCCGTTGAGCGGGGTGAGCTTGAGGGGCAAAAAAATGGGCTTGCAAAAGAACAAACACTGAACTATGTTCTCTCTCCGTTCTTTGGGAGAGGAGTCATGTTCAAAGCCGTCATCCATGAAGCCGCCGCGCTCGCCTCGCTGACTTTGTTCATCGGCATGATCGCCATCTGGTCGCAGGTGCTGGGAAATCTGTAGCCCCGTCATTCCTGGACGCACTGAAAGCGCGGGCCCGGAATCCAGGGGCGGTATTGCCGGGCCTGGTCGCGTGGTCCTGGATTCCGGGTTCGCTCGCTCGCGCGAGCGCCCTGGAATGACAAAAAGGCCGCAACTCAGGATGACGGGGAAAGGGCGGCGGCCGCGCGGGTGAGGGTGGACTTGGAGGCTGGCCCTTTCCACTCTGGTCACGACAAAGGAATCACCCGAAGCCCCGAAGAGACATAGCCGCCTCATGGCCGATCTCGATTTCGTGCACCTGCACGTGCACTCGTCCTATTCGCTGCTCGAAGGCGCGCTGCCGATCGGCAAGCTGGCGGAACTCGCCAAGGCCGACGCCCAGCCGGCGCTGGCGCTGACCGACACCGACAACATGTTCGGCGCGCTCGAATTCTCCGAGAAGCTCTCGGGCGCCGGCATCCAGCCCATCGTCGGCTGCGCGCTGGCCATCGATTTCGGCGACGTCGAGCACGGCTCGCGCACCGCCCAGGCCATGCCCGAGCGCGCAGCGCATCGTGCTGCTCGCCGCGCGCGAGGCCGGCTACCGCAGCCTGATGCGGCTCAATTCGCGCGCCTTCCTCGACACGCCGTCGAACGAGCCGCCGCGGCTTCAGCTCGACTGGCTGAAAGGGCGAGACCGAGGGCGTCATCGCGCTCACCGGGGGCTTCGGCGGCCCGCTCGATGCCGCGATCGCCGCCGGCCAGGACCCGCTCGCCTTGAGCCGCCTGGACGCGCTGCTCGCGCTGTTCGGCGACCGGCTCTATGTCGAATTGCAGCGCCACGGCATGGCCGCCGAGCGCCAGGCCGAACCGGCGCTGGTCCAACTCGCCTACGACAAGGGCATTCCGCTGGTGGCGACCAACGAGCCCTATTTCGCCACCGCCCAGGACTACGAGGCCCACGATGCGCTGATCTGCATCGCCGAGGGCCGCGTCATCTCCGACAGCGACCGGCGCCAGCTCACCGCGCAGCATCGCTTCAAGACCCGGGCGGAAATGGTTGAGCTGTTTAAGGATTTGCCGGAGGCGGTGGCCTCCACCGTGGAGATCGCCGAGCGCTCCGCCTTCCGGCCCAGGACCCATAAGCCGATCCTGCCGCGCTTTTCGGTTGGCGAGGACGGCCACGCCGTCGACGAGGCGGCCGAGCTGCGCCGGCAGGCGGAGGAGGGGCTTACCCGCCGCCTCGCCGCCCACGGCCTCGCCGAAGGCCACACCGAGCAGGACTACCGCGACCGCCTGGCGTTCGAGCTCGGCGTCATCGAGCGCATGAAATATCCCGGCTACTTCCTGATCGTGGCCGACTTCATCAAATGGGCGAAGTCGAAGGACATTCCCGTGGGCCCCGGCCGCGGCTCCGGCGCGGGCTCGCTGGTGGCCTATTCGCTCACCATCACCGACCTCGACCCTATCCGCTTCGGCCTGCTGTTCGAGCGCTTCCTCAACCCCGAGCGCGTGTCGATGCCGGACTTCGATATCGACTTCTGCCAGGACCGCCGCGACGAGGTGATCCGCTACGTGCAGGAGCGCTACGGCCGCGATCAGGTGGCGCAGATCATCACCTTCGGTACGCTGCAGGCGCGCGGCGTGCTGCGCGACGTCGGCCGCGTACTGCAGATGCCCTATGGCCAGGTCGACAAGCTCTGCAAATTGGTGCCGCAGAACCCGGCCAATCCGGTCACGCTCGCCAAGGCCATCGAGGACGAGCCCAAGCTGCAGGCCGAGGCCGAGGCCGAGCCGGTGGTCAAGCGCGCCTTCGCCATCGCCAAGAAGCTGGAAGGCCTCAACCGCCACGCCTCGACCCACGCCGCCGGCATCGTCATCGGCGACCGCTCGCTGTCGGAGCTGGTGCCGCTCTACCGCGATCCGCGTTCCGACATGCCGGTTACCCAGTTCAACATGAAATGGGTGGAGCAGGCGGGCCTGGTGAAGTTCGACTTCCTCGGCCTCAAGACGCTCACGGTGCTGCAGACGGCGGTCAAGCTGGTGCGCCGGCGCGGCATCGACATCGACCTTTCGGCCATCCCGCTCGACGACAAGAAGACCTACGACATGCTGGCCCGCGCCGAAGCCGTCGGCGTGTTCCAACTGGAAAGCGCCGGCATGCGGCGCGCGCTGCTCGACATGCAGCCCGACCGCTTCACCGACATCATCGCGCTGGTCGCGCTCTATCGCCCGGGTCCGATGGCCAATATCCCGACCTATTGCGCGCGCAAGCACGGCCTGGAAACGCCGGACTACATCCATCCCAAGCTGGAGGCGGTGCTGAAGGAAACCTTCGGGGTCATCGTCTACCAGGAACAGGTGATGCAGGCCGCGCAAATCCTCGCCGGCTATTCGCTCGGCGACGCCGACCTCTTGCGCCGCGCCATGGGCAAGAAGATCCGCAGCGAGATGCAGAAGCAGCGCAGCATCTTCGTCAAGGGCTGCACCGATCGCGGCATCGACAAGTCCCAGGCCGACGCCATCTTCGACCTGCTGGAGCGTTTCGCCGAATACGGCTTCAACAAGAGCCACGCGGCGGCTTACGCGCTGGTCGCCTACCAGACCGCCTACATGAAGGCGAATTATCCGGTCGAGTTCCTGGCCGCCACCATGACGCTCGACATGAACAACACCGACAAGCTGTCGGAATTCCGCGCCGAGGCCGAACGCCTCGGCATCGAGGTGGCGCCGCCGTCGATCAACCGCTCCTGCGTGCCGTTCGAGGTCGACGGCAACACCATCGTCTACGCGCTTGCCGCGCTCAAGGGCGTCGGCGGGCAGGCGGTGGAATCGATCGTCGAGGCGCGCGGCGACAAGCCCTTCGCCGACCTTGCCGACTTCGCCCAGCGCATCAATCCGCGCGCGCTCAACAAGCGCGTCCTGGAAAGCCTGGCCGGCGCCGGCGCCTTCGATGCCTTCGAGGAAAACCGCGCCCGCGTCTTCGCCGGCGCCGACGTCGTCCTGCGCCAGGCGCAGCACGCGCACGAGTCCGCTTCAGTCGGGCAGAACGAATTGTTCGGCGGCGGCGACACGCGCGAGCCGATCGTCCTGCCGCAGGTCGAACCCTGGCTGCCGCCGGAGCGTCTCCAGCGCGAGCGCGACGCGGTCGGCTTCTATCTCTCCGGCCATCCGCTCGACGACTACGCGGTGGTGCTCAAGAAGATGCGCGTGCAGTCGTGGGCGGACTTCTCGCAGGCCGTCAAGAGCGGCATCACCGCCGGCCGCGTCGCCGCCACCGTGGTGTCGCGCATGGAGCGGCGCACGCGCACCGGCAGCAAGATGGGCATCATCGAACTGTCGGACCCGACCGGCACCTACGAGGCGGTGATCTTCTCGGAGGGTCTGGCCGAATACCGCGACCTCTTTGAGCCCGGCGGCGCGCTGCTCTTGTTCCTGTCGGCGGAAGTGCAGGGCGACGAGGTGCGCGCCCGCATCCAGTCGGCCGAGCCGCTCGACGCCGCCGCCGCCAATCTGCACAAGAGCTTGCGCGTGTTTCTGCGCGACGACAAGCCGCTCGAGGCGGTGGCCAAGCGGCTGGAGCCAGCGCAGGTCGGGCCTGCCCGATCTGCGCCGGGAAACACGCCGCTTAGCGCGGCGCCCAACGGCGACGGCGAGGTCTCGATGGTGCTGCAGCTTGCCGAAGGCACCGAGGTGGAGGTGAAGCTGCCCGGCCGCTTCAAGGTTTCGCCGCAGATCGCCGGCGCGCTGAAGGCGGTGCCCGGCGTGCTGCAGGTCGAGGCGCTGTAAGCGGGGTCTCGAAACCACGCGGGGCCGGCGATTTGCGTCCGGCGGCGCGGTGGCCTTCAATACGTGGAAGCGCTCTTCGGAACCCGCCTGAAAGAGATCCTCCTTGTCGGACGCGAGCGAAGCCCATTGGCTCGATCTGCCGGTCAATGCCGATCGCGATCACGTCCTCGGCCCGGCCGACGCCGCCATCACCCTTGTCGAATATGGCAGCTACGCCTGTCCGCATTGCCGCGCCGCCAATGAAAGGATCGTGGAGGTCCGCGATGAGCTCGGCGAGCGGATGCGCTACGTCTTCCGACATCGGCCGCTGACGGGCAGCGATATCGCCCGGCGTGCCGCGGACCTGGTGGAGCGGACCGACGATCCCAGGCGTTTCTGGGAAGCCCACGTCACGCTGATGACGCGGTCGGAGACCCTGACCGAGGGCGATCTGGACGCGGCCGCCGACATCCTCGGGATCCCGCGGCGGGATCGTGACGGCGCGTCGCAAGCCGCCCTGCGGGCGGCGGCCCGCGTCGATGCCGATATCGCGAGCTCTTACGCCAGCGGCGTCCTGTTCACGCCGACGTTCTTCATCAATGGCCGCCGCTATGACGGGCCGTGGGACGAGAGCTCGTTCACCGATGCCATGCTCGGCACGCTGGGCCATCGCGTGCGCGTCGCGGCGCTGGATTTCGCCGGCTGGGCGCCGTCGGCCGGCGTGCTGCTGCTGCTGGCCACGGTCCTGGCCGTCGCTCTGACCAACTCGGCGATGGGCCCGGCATTCGAGGCGGTCTGGCACACGCATCTCGGCGTCACGCTCGGCCGCGCCGGCTTCGCGTTGTCGCTGCTGCACTGGATCAATGACGGCCTGTTGACCGTCTTCTTTCTGGTCGTCGGGCTCGAGATCAAGCGCGAGTTCACGGTCGGGCATCTCGCCAGCCTGCGATCCGCCGCCTTGCCGATCGCCGGAGCCGCCGGCGGCATGGTCGTGCCGGCGCTGCTCTACGGCGTCCTGATTCCGGCCGGCGCCTGGTCGCATGGCTGGGGCGTGCCGATGGCGACCGATACGGCATTCGCCATCGCCTTGATCGCGATGATGGGCCGCCGCGTGCCGGTCGAGCTGCGCATCTTCCTGACGGCGGCGGCGATCGTCGACGATATCGGCGCCATCGCCGTCGTGGCGGTGTTCTATTCCGGCACGCTGCATCTCGGCTATCTCGCCGCCGCGGCCGCGGCAACGGTCGGGCTGGCGCTGCTCAACCGTTGGCACGTCTATCGCATCGCGCCTTATGTCCTGCTGGGCGTGGCACTATGGGCCTTCGTCTTCGCCGCCGGACTGGACGCGACGCTGGCCGGCGTGATCCTCGCGCTGTTCATTCCGACCCGGCCGCCGCCCAATCTGAAGACCCTGATGATGCAATCGAATACGATCATGGCGGTCGAAGCCAAACACGCCGACGAAGTGCTGCGTCATGGCCCCTCGCTCACGGTCCTGCGGTCCCTCGACGCCATCCACGACCGGTTGGAATCGCCGGCGGACCGGCTTTTGCGGCATGCCGGTGCGCGGTCGAGTTATCTGGTGCTGCCGCTGTTCGCTTTCGCGAATGCCGGCGTCGCCATCCGACCGGATGTGTTGCAAGGCCACGAGTCGCTGATGCTCGCGATCATCGCCGCTTTGACCCTCGGCAAGCCGCTGGGGCTGGTCTCGGCCTCGGCGCTGGCCGTGGGGTGCAGGCTTGCTGTGAAGCCCGACGCCTATTCGTGGCGGCAGCTGATCGGCGCCGGCGCCTTGGCCGGCATCGGCTTCACCATGTCGTTGTTTATCGCCGGCCAGGCGTTTCCGGTGGCGTCCGATTTCGCCGCGGCCAAGATCGCCGTATTCGCCGCGTCGATCCTGTCCGCCGTTATCGGCGTCGCGGTGTTGTGGGGCGCGCGGCGCGAGGGCACCGATCCGCCGGCGCCGTAGCGCGGCCGGCGTGCGGCAGGTCGAGGCGCTGTCGTCGGCGCAGGCGTCACAAACGTCACACGCGCGTCACGCGGTTTTACCCGATAGGAACCGCGTTCCTTGAGCCTCTTTCAACGCGGCCGTGCCACGATCGCCCGCATCGCAATGGGAGGCTGTCATGCTCGCCGAAATCTTTCTGATCAAGCTGGAGTTCCTGGTGCGCGCCACGGCCGTGAAACGCGCGGCGTCGCAAGGCCGGCGCTTCGTGCCGATCGCATTCCCGATCGCCTTCAAGGCGGCGCGCGGATAATCCGAAGCAATCCTCCCGCGCCCGCCGGTCTCATCACGACAGGGGCGGGACGCCGGTCAGGCTGTAGATCAGGCCGATGATCGTCATGCCGAAGGCAGCGGCGGCGATCGGCAGCAGGATTTGCGTGGCCGCCGCGCGCCCGGGCAGGCTTTCGGTCCGGGTGCGGAATTGTTGCGCGTTCCAAAGTGAACCGTGTACAGCGCAACATGTGCATGTGGTTCTCGAATTTCTTGGAGAACGCATTCGTGAGCCTGGTAAAGCGGCGCATCTGCATCCGCATGGTGAGGTTCTGGCGCTCGGCAAATGACGTGCTGATGTGCTTCGGATCGGGGCTGCCTTCGACCGGCTGCTTGCGGCCCAGTGCATTGCGCGGGCTATAGCGGCCCTTGGCGGACTCCGGCGCGGCGCCGTACAGCTTCACAAGTTGCGCATAGTCGACATCACCGCCGAAAGCCCCTCGACGGCTTCGAGATAGGCTTTGTGGCCGTCGCTGGTGAGTTGCACGCGGTTCGCCGCCGTCCCGCAGATCGTCCATAAAGGCGATGGCATAGTCGCTGTCACGGCCGCCGACCAGATAAGAGATCAGCAGCTTGGTATCGGCCTCAATCGCGGTCCAGGTCCAAGTGTCGCCAGCGCCGTCAATCCGGGCGCTTTCATGGTTGGCGACGTTCTTTTGCTTGGCGCAGGTGAACGACCAGATTTCATCGACCTGAACGCGCCGGGCCTTCACATTCCGCACGTTCGCATCGTGGAAGGCGTCGCAAGCCTTTCCGGCATCGACCAGCAGCTTGGAAACCGTGTTGATCGACACGTCGCAGACGCGAGAGATCGACCGCATGGACGATCCCTCGCAGAGCATGGAGAGGATTTGGACGCGCTTTTCTAGAGGCAGCTTGTTCATGCCCGTACTATCTGAACTTTTATGCTTAGTGTCAAGCATATTGTTCAGTATATTTTGAGCGCTACGGTTGGCTGTTCTGACTCTGACCGGGGTTTTGCGGCAATAACTGATCCAGTGATCTTGCTATTGTAGCTTCCCTGTGGCTTTATCTCCCGGCTAGCGCCGTGTTAACCCGGCACGTAAATGACAATGGAGGCAGCTAATGGCGCTTTCCTCGGAAATGCGGCGGCTCCAGAACAAATGGATGACAGGGACGAACTGGCCTAGGCGATTGGAATGGCTAGAAATATCAGGCGTCAGAGGTTGGACAGGCCAACGAATTGACCTCTCATTTCCAATAGTAGCCTTGGTTGGAGAAAATGGTTCAGGCAAGAGTACCGTATTGCAGGCCGCAGCAGCAGCTTACCGGTCAACGCCCAAAGATCGATACGCGTCTGACTTTTTCCCCGACACGCCGTTTGAGCGGATTTAAGGGGCGACGATCCGCTATTCCTACAGACAAGGCCCAGAAACACTGACGCGAACGGTCAGGAAGCCAACTAATCGATGGCGCGGCAACCCAGAAAGACCAGAGCGTGCCGTTCAATACGTCGATCTTCGACGTATTCAACCAGTCGGGGCTAGGGTTGGATACGCTAGGCTACTAAAGGCAAATGTTGCTGAAGGACCATTCACAGCATTCGATGCGCAGCGCTTGCAGCGTCTTACGCAGATCGTCGGTAAACAATATACCGGCGCCGGCATTTCGGTCACAGATGCCGGTGCAGATAAGCCCGTGCCGGTTCTCCAAGTAGGCGCAGCACGCTATTCCGGCTTTCATCAGGGCGCGGGCGAAATCGCCGCTGCCGAATTGTTGGCTGTTGATTATCCAAAATATGGAATTTTACTTATCGATGAAATTGAAACATCGCTTCACCCAAGGGCACAACGTCGTCTCATGAGGGACCTAGCCAGAGTTGCTAGGGAACAGGAGGTACAGATCGTCCTTACGACGCATTCTCCATACGTCCTGGATGAACTCCACCGGAGGCTAGAATATACCTCATGGATGGCGTGGGCGGGAAAACCGCCGTCATCGGCGTAAGCCCAGAATTTGCCATGACCAGAATGGATGAGGAGCAACATCCTGAGTGTGACGTTTATGTTGAGGATTTAAGATCGGCAACATGGGTTGCCGAAATGCTTGTGGCACTCGACCGTGATTTGCTCAGTCGCTCCAAGCTCATTCCCTACGGTGCCGCTTCTGTTGGAATGGCGCTGGGGCTGATGGCGAGCCAAAACCGCTTTCCACGGCCATCAATCGTATTTCTGGATGGAGACCAAGCGTCGGCAGACGGATGCACAATTTTGCCGGGCGAAGACGCTCCCGAAAGGGTAGTGTTTGGTGACCTGCAAGAGAAAGACTGGGTTGGAATTTCGGAAAGGATTGGGCGCGGTGTCGCCGAAACGATTGATGCGCTCAATGCCGCCATGCTCTTGGAGAGTTACCGTGATTGGTTGACTAATGTCGGAAATCGACTGGCAGTTGGGACAGACATTCTATGGCAGGCGATGGCGTCCTCGTGGGCAGCAAATTGTGCCAAACAGGAGGACTTGGAAACCGTCACGCAACCGATACGGGATGCGCTGGGCGCCGGCTAGCGATCATTGGTCCACCGTTTCGCGGCCGCCTTCTTCGCAATTTCTGACCGCTTCTCTGGAGACATAGACTTAGCGCGAGCTTCACCGCCTTTGCGACCAAGTTCCGCCGCCGCGCTCTCCTTCGGACGGGTTTCCTCAGCCTCCCCCGTCGCGATCCGCATGACTTTGACCGCGTTGCCGATCACGTCAGCCGGTCGCTTCTCGCCTTTGGGGCCACGGGGCATTGGTTCAAGCCAGATTTGTTAGAGCTAGTTGGCGATGCGCGTCAGGCAACGTTGCTATGGGATTAGAAAGTGCGGCCAAAATTCTCGCTTTTAAAGCATCAGAGATCGCCCCTCGGTCGCGTGCGGCGGAAGCCTCTGCGGCTGAGATGCCTTTGACACCGGACAAGTCGAGGAAGCAATCCTTGGTTATTGCGGGATGCTCGCCAGAAGAAATTGGCAATTGCCCATGGCCGTGGAAAGCAGAACTACTATTGAACCAAAAAAGAAATGATTGCTGGTCACAGACACAAAGGGCGATCTTGTCGTGTGGATTTTGATCCATCGACACAAATATATACAAACCTTTTTGTTTTCGAGCGTCATAAGATAGCATAAGCGGCGTTTTCCTGCGCCAATCTGAGTATTTCTTTCTTATGTGGGTTATCTTCATCTATGAAATCGGCATAGTCCATTGCCCGATTAGCCTCGGCTAACTTCCACGCCTTCTCAAAATGAGTAATATTTGAAAGCTCGTCTGGGCTTTTATCTTTGCAATACTCAATAGCTTCTTTCAGACAATCTATGTCTGAACCTGACAATAGACCAGCATCCTCGCGGCCTTCGATGGGCATGAGACGTGGAAATCGTCCAGAATTATCGATTTTAACGGCATCATCCAAACCTTCCGGTTCAGGAGACCACGACCAATCACCGTCTAAATAGTTCTTAATGGTCGAAGGCACTGGGCCGCGCGGCATCGCAATGTACGTGTCGGCAATTATGGGCCGACCGAACCGGTTTAGATGCCATTTTTCGGCAAAAAACAGCACTTTTGATACGTAAAGGGGGGTAAAGCCGGGATTTTCCCTCGCAATAAATGCAAGAGTTTCCAGAGCCTTAGATTGTTGAATGCAAATTTAAGGGGCATTTTTGGAAACCCCCATGGCAGGCAAACAGCCAAAAAATCGAAAATTCGCTCTACACGCCATGAGTGGCCACTATACCTGAATGTGACCAAATTGCATCATCCGCGAGACGGCTCATAGCCGAATTCCTTCTGCTTCGGAATTCAAACTGAGACACCACCGAGCGAAAGCTTTGCGCGACAGCCGGTCGTGTTCATGTGAGGGTTGCTCGCCCTCGACCGCGCTTTCCTGAAATTTCTTCAGGAGCAGGGTCGGGATTCCGACCGAAAAGGCCAGGAAGAAAGTTATCACGCCCAGGGTGAGCACGATGTAATTCGTGCCGCCAAAGAAGAGCCAGATCGAGATCACGAACCAGATCGCGAGCCCCAACAACATCCTGTAGACGTTGCGATGAAGCGCCTCGTTGGTCGTTTCATTGTGCGGAGGCGTGGACCCAGGCATGGCGGGTCTCCTTTGGTCCCGAAGCGTCGGCTAGCCCCGAAGTGTCGTCCGGCCGGGGGCGCCGCCCCCGCACCGCGCGCGTCTCGCGGCTTGTCGAAGGAATAACGCGGGTGGGCTGGCCGCAGTTCGCCGCCGCAACCATCGGCCGCATGGCGCCGGCGGCCCCGCTTGCATCCCGAAATCCGTCCCTATATAAGCCGCAACCATCACTCACGCGGACGTTAAGGCTGCGGCCCCGACAACAGGGCCGGTTTGGCCGTCCGGTGGCCCCGATTTTCCAATAAAATCAAGGGCTCACAACCGTCCGCGGCGGACCAACCGGAGAACACCGATGTCGCTTCCTGACTACTCCATGCGTCAGCTGCTTGAGGCTGGCGTGCATTTCGGCCATCAGGCCCACCGCTGGAACCCGAAGATGGGCGATTACATCTTCGGCACCCGCAACAACATCCACATCATCGACCTCGCCCAGACCGTGCCGATGCTGCACCAGGCGCTGCAGGCGGTGTCCGACACCGTCGCCAAGGGCGGCCGCATCCTGTTCGTCGGCACCAAGCGCCAGGCCCAGGACGCCATCGCCGACGCCGCCAAGCGCTCCGCCCAGTACTACGTCAACTCGCGCTGGCTCGGCGGCACGCTGACCAACTGGAAGACCATCTCCGGTTCGATCTCGCGCCTGCGCAAGCTCGAGGAGATGCTCGGCTCCAACGAGGCCGCCAGCTACACCAAGAAAGAGCGCCTCACCATGCAGCGCGAGCGCGACAAGCTCGACCGCTCGCTCGGCGGCATCAAGGACATGGGCGGCATTCCCGACCTGATGTTCGTGATCGACACCAACAAGGAAGACATCGCGATCCAGGAAGCGCGCCGCCTCAACATCCCGGTGGCCGCCGTGGTCGACACCAATTGCGATCCCGCCGGCATCAGTTATGTCGTGCCGGGCAACGACGACGCCAGCCGCGCGGTCTCGCTCTACTGCGACCTGATCGCCAAGGCGGCGATCGACGGCATCTCCCGCGCGCAAGGCGACATGGGTGTCGACGTCGGCGCCCACGAGAAGCCGGTCCAGGAGGCGGTGCCGGCGGAGGAACCCGCCACCGGCAAGCTCGGCTTCGAGCCGCTGCCGGGCCCGCGCGGTGTCGCCGACGACCTCAAGAAGCTGACGGGCGTTTCGCCCACCATCGAGAAGCAACTCAACGACCTCGGCATCTTCCATTTCGGGCAGATCGCCGCGTTCACCCCGGAAGCCGCGCACAATGTCGGCGAAGAGGTGGGGCTGCCCGGCCGCGTCGACGGCTGGATCGCCAAGGCCAAGGAACTCACGGCGGAAGCCGAGTAATTCCGCCGTCATGCCCGGCAATTATGCCGGGCCCTTAGGAACGGACATCAAGATTGCGCCGGCCGCCCTCGGGCGGCCCACGGCGAACGAAGGAATGTAGTTATGGCAAATATCTCGGCCGGCATGGTCAAGGAACTGCGCGACGCGACCGGCGCCGGCATGATGGATTGCAAGGCCGCGCTCACCGAAAACGACGGCAACATGGAGGCCGCGGTCGACTGGCTGCGCAAGAAGGGTCTCTCGAAGGCCGCCAAGAAGGCCGGCCGGGTCGCGGCCGAAGGGCTGATCGGCGTGCTGGTCAAGGGCACCAAGGGCGTGGTGGTTGAGCTTAATTCCGAGACCGACTTCGTCGCCCGCAACGACCTGTTCCAGGGTCTCGTCAAGATGGCCGCGGATGTGGCCTACAATGTCGGCACCGACGTCGAGGCGATGAAGGCCGCCAAGATCGGCGACATCACGCTCGCCGACGCCATCACCGACACCGTCGCCAAGGTGGGCGAGAACATGACACTGCGCCGCGCCGCCGCGATCGAGGTATCGCAAGGCGCGGTCGGGCAATACGTGCACAACGCGGTGAGCGACGGCCTCGGCAAGATCGGCGTGCTGGTCGCGCTCGAATCCCCCGGCAAGGCCGACGAACTCGTGGCGCTCGGCCGCATGCTCGCCATGCATGTCGCCGCGTCCAATCCGCAGGCGGTCGATCCGTCCGGCCTCGATCCGGAGGTGGTCAAGCGCGAGAAGGACGTGCTCGCCGACAAGTTCCGCCAGCAGGGCAAACCCGACAACGTCATCGAGAAGATCGTCGAGTTGGGGCTGAAGACCTACTACAAGGAGGTCTGCCTGCTCGAGCAGGTCTACGTGCACGATACCGCGAAAACCGTGGCGCAGGCCCTGAAAGAAGCCGAAAAGACCGTGGGCGGCGCCATCAAGGTGACCGGCTTCGTGCGCTACGGGCTCGGCGAGGGCATCGAGAAGGACGAGGGCGACTTCGCCGCCGAGGTGGCGGCCGCGGCCGGCCAAGGTTGAGCCAAGGTTTGCGTCAAGCTTGAGCGAAAAGACGGGCGCGTTCGTGTAGTATGCCGCCGGCGCCGCCGATTTACCGGCGGCCCCGCCGGCATCCCGAGGGCACCCGATCAAGCCCGAACCTGAGCGAGCCCGAGCAAATCCATGTCTGACCCGGTGCACCGACGCGTGATCGTCAAACTGTCGGGGGAGGCGCTCAGCGGGGGCGGCGGCTTCGGCATCGACCAGGCGACCGTCGACCGGCTGGCGGCCGATCTCGCCGCCTGCGCCCGGCTCGGCATCGAGCTCGGCGTGGTGGTGGGCGGCGGCAACATCTTTCGCGGTGTCGAGGTTTCCACCCGCGGCGTGCCGCGCCCGGTCGGCGACACCATGGGCATGCTGGCGACCGTCATGAACTGCCTGGTGCTGGAAGCGGCCATCGAGCGCGCAGGCTGCGAGGCACGCACGCTGTCGGCCATCGCCATGCCGGCGGTGTGCGAGACCTATAACCGCAAGCGCGCCGCGAAGAACCTCGGCAAGGGCCGGGTGGTGCTGCTCGGCGCCGGCACGGGCAATCCTTATTTCACCACCGACACCACCGCCGTGCTGCGTGGCGTCGAGCTCGACTGCCAGGCGGTCCTGAAGGCCACCAATGTGGACGGCGTCTACAGCGCCGATCCCAAGAAGGACCCCAAGGCGACGCGCTACGAGCGGCTCACCCACCAGGAGGCGATCGAAAAGGATCTCAAGGTCATGGACAGCACCGCCTTCGCCCTTGCCCGGGAAAACCGTATGCCTATCATCATCTTTTCCCTGGCGGCGCCGGGCGCCATCGAAGCCGTGCTGCGCGGCAAGGGACGCGCGACCACCGTCGGCTAACATTCGGTCGAACGACGCGCCCGCCCGGCGCCGGGCGCGCCTCGCACCCAGACGAGGATTTGAGAAGCGCGCCGGACGGCGCGGACAGGCCCCCTAAGACGGCCCAGTGATTTGAGGAACGCCATGGCAAACCCAACCCACGACATCGAAGAGCTCAAACGCCGCATGCACGGCGCCACCAGCGTGCTGAAGACCGAACTGTCCGGCTTGCGCACGGGCCGCGCCTCCGCCAACCTGGTCGATCCGGTGCAGGTCGAGGCCTACGGCTCGCACATGCCCATCAGCCAGGTCGCCTCGGTCACCGTGCCGGAGCCGCGGCTGGTTTCGGTCAACGTCTGGGATAAGTCGCTGGTGCACGCGGTGGAGAAGGCGATCGTCAATTCCAACCTCGGCCTGTCGCCGGCGACCGAGGGCCAGGTCATCCGCCTGCGCATTCCGGAGCTCAACGAGGAGCGTCGCAAGGAGCTCGTGAAGGTGGCGCACAAATACGCCGAGGCGGCGCGCGTCGCCATTCGCCATGTGCGCCGCGACGGCCTCGACGTGGTCAAGAAGCTGGAAAAGGATCACGCCATCAGCAAGGACGACCACGAGAAATTCTCGGCCGACATCCAGAAGGCGACCGACGGCGTCATCGCCGAAGTCGACAAGATGCTGGCGGACAAGGAAAAGGAGATCCTCACGGTCTAGTGCGACGGATTTGACATTTGATATCCGCTTGCAACAACGTGCTCGATCAAATGTCAAATCCAAAGCCGCACTAGAATCAAATAGTTGCTAGTATCCCTTCGGTTCCGACATTTGCTCCGGGACTTGCGGCAACGAAATGCAAATGTCGGAACCGGGACACTAGGGAAATTGCATGTCCGAGGCCCAGATCCCGCTTGGGGGCGAGCCCCCCTTCAAAGTGCCGCGCCACGTCGCCATCATCATGGATGGCAACGGGCGCTGGGCGGCGGCGCGCGGTCTGCCGCGGGTCGAGGGGCATCGGCGCGGCGTCGAGGCGGTGCGGCGCACGGTGCGCGCTGCGACCGAGATGGGCATCTCGATCATCACCATTTATTCCTTCAGCGCCGAGAACTGGTCGCGCCCGCAGTCCGAGGTCGGCGAACTGATGGGCCTGCTGCGCCGTTTCATCCGTAACGATCTCGCCGACCTGCACCGCAGCAACGTGCGCGTGCGTATCATCGGCGAGCGTGAGGATCTCGATCCGGATATCGAGCGCCTGCTCGCCGAGGCCGAGGAGCTGACCAGGAACAACGACGGCCTGACGCTGGTGGTCGCCTTCAACTACGGTGCCCGGCAGGAGATCGCGCGCGCGGCGCGCCGCATCGCGCGCGAGGTCGTCGAAGGCCGTCTCGATCCCGCGGCCATCACGGCCGAGACCGTCGGCGCCAGGCTCGACGCGCCCGACATCCCCGATCCCGACCTCATCATCCGCACCAGCGGCGAGCAGCGCCTGTCGAATTTCCTGCTCTGGCAGTCGGCCTATAGCGAGCTCGTTTTCGTGCCAGGCTATTGGCCCGATTTCGACCGCGCCACCTTGGAGGCGGCCATCCACGAATATCAGCAGCGCGAGCGCCGGTTCGGCGGCCTGATCGCGAAAACCGGGTCCTGAGCCTCGTGCCCGGCGCCGATCCCGCAACCGAAGCTGCCCGCGCCGGCAATAATCTGGCGCTGCGTGTGATGTCCGCCCTGGTGATGGCGCCGCTGGCGCTGGCGGCCGCGTGGTATGGCGGCTGGGCTTTCGCGCTGTTCTGGGGCCTCGCGGCCGTCGCCGTCGCGTGGGAATGGATCACGCTCGTGAGCGGGCCGCATCATCGGCCGATTGTCGGCACCGGCGCCGCCGCGCTGGCGCTCGCCGCGTTGGTGGGCTGGCGCGACCATCCGGCCGTGGCCGTGCTGCTGGTGGGGGTGGGGGCGCTTGTCGGCACGCTGCTGGCGCCGCGCGGCCGGCGCGCCTGGGTCGCGGGCGGCCTCCTCTATGCCGGGATCATGCTGCTGGCGCCGCTCTTCCTGCGCCGCGATCCGGCGTACGGGTTTGGTGCCATCGTGCTGCTGTTCGCGGTCGTGTGGGCGACCGACATTCTCGCTTATTTCGGCGGCCGCACCTTCGGCGGCCCCAAACTGCTGCCCTCCGTCAGCCCGAAGAAGACCTGGTCGGGGGCCGTGTGCGGGACGCTCGGCGCGATGGCGTGCGGCGTTGCCGGCGCCGCCTGGTTCGGGGCCCGCGATCTCGCGGCGATCGCGGCGCTGGCGCTGGTTCTGTCGGTCGCCTCGCAAGGTGGCGACCTCCTGGAATCCTGGATCAAGCGCCATTTCGGCGCCAAGGATGCGAGCCACCTCATTCCCGGCCACGGCGGGGTAATGGATCGCCTCGACGGCTTCTGGGCTGCGGCGCTGGTGGCCTGCGCGATCGGCCTTTCACGCGGCGGATTTGACGGCGCCGCGCGCGGCTTCCTGGTATGGTGAGGTCATGACAGTTCCCGGATTAGCCCGCACCCAGCCGCGTCCCGCCCGCGACAGGCGCAGCGTCACCATCCTCGGCGCCACCGGCTCGATCGGCACCAGCACCGTCGACCTCATCAAGCGCAACTCGGACCGCTATCGCGTGGAGGCCGTCACCGCCGGCCGTAACGCGCGCCCGCTCGCCGAGATCGCGCGCGCGGTCGGCGCCCGCCTGGCGGTGGTCGCCAACGAAGACGCCTACGGCGATCTCAAGGAAGCGCTCGCCGGCAGCGGCATCGAGGCGGCGGCCGGCGAAGCCGCGCTGGTGGAAGCCGCCAACCGGGACGCCGATTGGGTGATGGGGGCGATCAGCGGCGCCATCGGGCTCAAGCCCACGCTCGCGGCCATCGAGCGCGGCGCCACCGTCGCGCTCGCCAACAAGGAATGTCTCGTCTGCGCCGGCGGTCTGTTCATGCGCCGCGCGGCCGCGGTCGGCGCCACCGTGCTGCCGGTCGATTCCGAGCACAACGCGGTGTTCCAGGCGCTCGGCGCCGGCCCGCGCGAGGATATCAAGCAGGTCATCCTGACCGCGTCCGGCGGGCCGTTCCGCACCTGGACGCTGGATGAGATCAAAGCCGCGACCCCCGAGCAGGCGCTCAAGCATCCCAACTGGTCGATGGGCCCCAAGATCACCGTCAATTCCGCGACCATGATGAACAAGGGCCTGGAGCTGATCGAGGCCCAGCACCTGTTCGCCCTCGACCCCGACGAACTCGGCGTGCTGGTGCACCCGCAGTCGGTGGTCCACGGCATGGTCGAATACCGCGACGGCTCCGTCGTGGCCCAGCTCGGCACACCGGACATGCGCACCCCCATCGCCCATTGCCTGGCCTGGCCGCATCGCATCGACGGCGCGGCGGCGCGGCTCGATCTCGCGCAGGTGCGTCAGTTGACCTTCGAGGACCACGATCCGGTTCGTTTCCCGGCGATCGTGGTTGCGCGCCAGGCGATGCAGACGGGCGGGGCGGCGCCGACGGTCATGAACGCCGCCGACGAGGTCGCCGTCGCCGAATTCATCGCCGGCCGCATCCCGTTCCCGGGAATCGTGGCGCTGGTGGAGGCGACGCTCGAGGCCGCCGCCGGGCGCGGCATCCTGGCCGATCCGGCCACGGTCGAGGAGGCGCTCGCCGTTGACCATGTTGCGAGAAGTTTGGCTCGGGAGGCTTTGCCTCAAATTGCCGCAAAGGCATTCTAGTGTCCCGAATCCGAAGTCCGCTTTATTCCGCGGCTTGCTCGTGAGCGGACTTCGGATTCGAAGGACACTAGCAAACCTATAATTCTAGTGTGGTCTGGTTCGGAAATCCGCTTGAGGGACTCGCGGCAAGAATGAAGCGGATTTCCGAACCACCACACTAGCAAGGTTTCATAATGGTTTAGGGCAGGCCCGCCGGGGGCTGCAGCGAGGTGAGCGGGATGGGTGCGGAGATCATGGGGGGCCTGAGCGCGTTCGGGGGCGGCGTTGCCGGCTATCTCGTGCCGTTCTTGTTCGTGCTGACGATTGTCGTGTTTTTTCATGAGCTTGGCCACTTCATGGTGGCCCGCCTGTGCGGTATCAAGGTGGTCAGCTTCTCGCTCGGCTTCGGCCCCGAACTGTTCGGGTTCAACGACCGCCACGGCACCCGCTGGAAGATCTCCGCCGTCCCGCTCGGCGGCTACGTGAAGTTCTTCGGCGACGACAGCGCCGCCAGCACCCCCGACCAGGAGGCTGCGGCGGCCATGAGCGAGGAAGACAAGAAGGTCAGCTTCCACTACCAGCCGGTCGCCTCGCGCGCCGCCGTGGTGGTGGCGGGCCCGCTCGCCAATTTCGTGCTCGCCATCGTCATCTTCGCCGCGATTTTCATGACGGTCGGCAAGCAGTGGACCACCGCCCGCGTCGATACGGTGCAGCCCAACAGCGCGGCGGCCGCCGCCGGCTTCAAGCCCGGCGACCTAGTGGTCTCGATCGACGGCAGCAAGATCAACAGCTTCTCGGACATGCAGCGCATCGTCAGCGTCAGCGCCGGCGAGCCGCTCACCGTCACGGTCGAGCGCGCCGGCAAGCTCACCACGCTGCACGCGACGCCCAAGCTTCGCCAGCTCAAGGACCGCTTCGGCAACGAGCATACCCTCGGCGTTCTTGGAATCAGCCGCTCGATGAAGCCCGGCGACATCAAGACGCGGAAGATGGGGCCGCTGACCGCGGTCGCGGCCGGCGCCAAGGAGACCTGGTTCGTGGTCGACCGCACCCTGTCGTACATCGGGGGCGTCTTCGCCGGCCGCGAGGCGGCCGATCAGCTCGGCGGCCCAATTCGTATCGCCCAGGTCTCGGGGGAGGTGGCGACCGCCGGATTCGCCGCCCTGATTCACCTCGCCGCGGTGCTTTCGATCTCCATTGGCCTGCTAAATCTGTTCCCGATTCCCCTGCTCGACGGGGGTCACCTTTTGTTCTACGGAATCGAAGCCGCTCGCGGCCGCCCGTTATCGGAGCGCGCGCAGGAAGTTGGCTTCCGGATCGGGCTGGCGATCGTCGTCATGTTGATGATTTTCGCAACCTTTAATGACATCCTGCACCTGGCGACCTCCTGACCGTTGCTGCCAAGCAACTTTTTGAGGGGAAAGGGGAAGTTTCGCGGGAAGTTCATTTGCAGCGCTGCCGAAACGCTGTACAAAAACACCCGAAATCAAGCCCGGCTGCCTGCCGATGCGAGATGGGGGCGGCCGCGAGGAATGAACAAGGGCGCGTTGCGCATGGGACTTGGTGTGCGGTTGCTGCGAGGGCTGGCTCTGAGCTGCTTGGTCCTCGGGGGGATGCTTGTCGGCGGCGGGGCCGCGACGGTCGCGACGGCGACGTCCGCGTTCGCGCAGACCGTCAATTCGATCGTTGTCGAGGGTAATCGACGCGTCGAGGCCGACACGGTCCGTTCCTATTTTCATGCCGGCGCCAACGGCCGCCTCAGCCCGGTCGAGATCGACGAGGGCTTGAAGGCGCTCTACGCCACGGGCCTGTTCTCCGACATCCGCATCCGCCACGCCCGCGGCCATCTGGTGGTGTCGGTGGTCGAAAACCCGGTCATCAACAAGGTCGCCTTCGAGGGCAACAAGAAGGCCAAGGACACGCAGCTCGAGGCCGAGGTCCAGTCGAAGGCGCGCGGCACGCTGTCGAAGCCGGCCGTGCAGGCCGACGTCCAGCGCATCATCGAGATCTACCACCGCACCGGCTACTTCAACGTGACGGTGACGCCGCAGATCATCCGGCTGCCGAACAACCGGGTGAACCTGGTGTTCAAGATCAAGGAGGGCGGCAAGACCGGCGTGGCGGAGATTCGTTTCGTCGGCGCCCACGCGTTCTCGTCGTTCCGGCTGAAGCGGGTCATCAAGACCAGCGTCAGCGGCTGGTTCAGCTTCCTGCAGACCACCGACATCTACGATCCCGACCGCGTCGAATCCGACCGCGACCTGCTGCGCCGCTTTTACCTGAAGCACGGCTACGCCGACGTCCGGATCACCTCCGCGACGGGCGTCTACGATCCCAAGGAAAAGGGCTTCATCGTTACCTTCAAGATCGACGAGGGGCCGAAATACCACATCGGCACCGTCCATGTGGTCTCCAACGTGCACGCGATGAAGCCGTCGCTGTTGCGCGGCGACGTCAAGCTCAGCTCCGGCGACGTGTACAACGCGGACCTGGTGCAGAAGTCGGTCGAATCGATGACCATCGAGGCCGCCAAGCACGGCTACGCCTTCGCGCAGGTGACCCCGCAGGGCCAGCGCAACTACCAGAAGCATCTGATCAACCTGACCTTCATGGTGAGCGAGGGCCGGCGCGCCTACATCGAGCGGATCGACATCCACGGCAACACGCATACCCGCGGCTACGTCATCCGCCGTGAATTCGACATCGGCGAAGGCGACCCCTACAACCGCGCGCTCATCAACCGCGCCGAGCGGCGGCTGAAAAACCTCGACTTCTTCAAGTCGGTCAAGATCACCACCGAGCCGGGCTCGGCGCCCGACCGCGTGATCGTGGACGTGAACGTGGTGGAGAAGCCGACCGGCAGCTTCTCGGTCTCCGGCGGCTATTCGACGGCCGACGGCTTCATCTCGGAGGTCAGCGTCGCCGAGCGGAACCTGGGCGGGCGCGGCATCTTCGCCAAGGCGTCGGTGCAGTACGGGCAATACAAGCGCGGTTTCGGCCTGTCGCTGGTGGAACCCTACCTGTTCGGCTACCGCATGGCCGGCGGCGTCGACCTCTACCTGCGCCAGAACCTCGCCAACAATTACGTGTCGTACGACACCAAGACTTTTGGCGCGAACTTCAGGCTCGGCTTCCAACTCACCGAGAACCTATCGCTGCAGCCGCACTATTCGATCTACCGCCAGGAAGTGTCGTTCGACACCTATCCGCAATACGACAACTGCGTCAACTCGACCGCGGCAGTGAACTTTCGCAACGGTATCGGATCGGGCGTGCAGCCGGGCAACGGCTGCTACAACGACGGCGAAGCGGCGCTGGCCGTGCGCAAGGAGCTGGCGCAGGGGCCGGTGCTGGTGTCGATGGCCGGCTATACGATGTCCTACAACACCCTCGACAACAACAAGTCGCCGACCAGCGGTCTGTTCGCCCAGTTCAAGCAGGACGTGGCGGGACTCGGCGGCGACGTGAACTTCGTCCGCAGCACGATCGAGGCGCGCCAGTACTACGAAGTCCTGCCGGACGTGATCGGCACGCTCAAGCTGCAAGGCGGCAATATAGAGCCGTGGGGCGGCAAGGACCTGCGCATGCTGGACCACTTCTTCATGGGGCCGGATCTGGTGCGCGGCTTTGCGCCGGCCGGCATCGGTCCGCGAGACTTGACCGTCGGCACGACCAACGATGCCCTCGGCGGCAGCATGTACTGGGGCGCGAGCCTGGAATTCCAGACGCCGCTCTACTTCCTGCCGAAGGCGATCGGCATCAAGGTCGCGACCTTCGCCGACGCCGGCTCGCTGTGGGGCTACAAGGGCGCGACCTATTGGGACCAGACCGGCGAGACGCTTAACGTCGGCCTCGACAGCCCCGGCGACATCCGCTCCTCGGTGGGCGCCGGCCTGATCTGGGATTCGCCGCTCGGCCCGCTGCGCTTCGACTTCGCCTATCCGCTGACCAAGGCCTGCGCCACCGCCCATGAACGGCTCCCAGGTCTGCGACAGAGACTCAGTTCTTCCGCTTCAGCGGCGGCACGTCGTTCTGATCGCGGACGTGCGTCGTGCGACGGCGGGGGCGCCATGAGCGAGCGTGGAGCGTTTCCGGGCGACGTGGGGACCGGTCCGTCATCCGGAGATGTGGACGAGCCAAAGACCGCCTGAGACGCGGCAAGCCGGTCACGGTGTTACCGTCGGCGAGATCGCGGCCATGACGGGTGCCTGACCGCCGCCGAACCGGGCGCCGCGCCGTCGGCAGGCGAGACCGGGCGGCATATCGTGGACGTGGCGGCGCTCGAACGTGCGGCGCCGTGGGACCTTGCTTTTCTGGACGATGAGCGTTTCGCCGCGGTCGCGGCGATGACGCGCGCGGGCGCGTGCTTCACCACCGCGGCGCTCGCGGCCCATTTGCCGCCGCGCACGGCGGTGCTCGTGGTCGACGAGCCCTTCGCGGCCTTTGTCACGGTGGCGCGGACGCTGTTTGCGCATGGCCTGCAGCCGTCGTCGCTCTATCCGACCGGCAGCAGCGCCGGCGCCCAGGTGCACCCGGACGCGCGGCTCGAGGCCGACGTCACCATCGAGCCGGGCGCGGTGGTCGGCCCGCACGCCGAGATCGGCGCCGGCACCGTGATCGCGGCCAACGCCAGCATCGGCGGCGGGGTTTGCATCGGCCGCAACTGCGTCATCGGCGCCGGCGCGACCCTCGGCCATGCCTTGATCGGCGACCGCGTCGTTATTCAAGCCGGCTGCCACATCGGCGAGGACGGCTTCGGCTTCGTGGCGGGCGAGCGCGGCCAGCTCAACATACCGCCGCGCGGCCGCGTCATTATCCAGGATGGCGTCGAGATCGGCGCCGGCACCACCATCGATCGCGGCAGCATCCGCGACACCGTGGTGGGCGAGGGCACCAAGATCGACAATCTGGTTCGGGTCGGCCACAATGCCAGCATTGGCCGGCTTTGCCTGGTGGTGGCGCAATCCGGCATTGCCGGCGGCGCCGCTGTCGAGGACCACGTCGTCCTGGAGGCGCGGGTCGGTCTGGACGGCGGCGTGACGGTCGGCGAGGGCGCGCGTATTGCCGCGGCCAGCCTCGTCCGGGCCGATGTACCGCCCGGCGCCTGCTGGGCCGGGATTCCCGCCGGGCCGGTGACGGGGCGCGATAGCCACGTGCCGGCAGGCCCGGGCCGTGCTACATCCGGCGCCCCGGCGGCACCGGTGGGCGGGCGCGCGCGTGGCGACTGAGACGGCTCAGACCACTGAAACGATGAGACGATTGCGATGAGACGATTGCCATGAACGATGCCGCGACAGATTTGGACTCGGCCGACATTGCCAAGATCCTCAAGATGCTCCCGCACCGCTATCCGTTCATCATGATCGACCGGGTCATCGATATCCGCGGCAACAAGAGCGGCATCGGCGTCAAGAACGTGACCATCAACGAGCCGCAGTTCCAGGGGCATTTCCCCGAGAACCCGGTCTTCCCCGGCGTGCTGATGATCGAAGGCATGGCGCAGACGGGCGGCATCCTGTGCCTCACGGGCCTCGGCGAGACCACGGCGCGCCCGGTCTATTTCATGACCATCGACAAGGCCAAGTTCCGCCGTCCGGTCATGCCCGGAGACACCGTCGAATATCACATGACCCTGATGACGAACCGGCGCAACATGTGGTGGTACAAGGGCGAGGCCAAGGTGAAGGACCGCATGGTCGCCGAGGCCGAGGTCGGCGCCATGCTGCTCGAGCCGGGAATGCAGGCATGATCGACCCCACCGCGCGGGTCGCCGACGGCGCCAAGGTCGGGCACAACGTGACAATCGGTCCCTACTGCGTCGTCGGTCCCGACGTGACGCTGGGCGAGGGCTGCCGGCTGGTGTCGCACGTCAGCATCAGCGGCCACACCAGCATCGGCGCGCGCACGGTCGTTTATCCCTTCGCCTCGCTCGGCACGCCGCCGCAGTCGGTGAAATACAAGGGGGGGCCGACCCGGCTCACGATCGGCGCCGACTGCGACATCCGCGAAGGCGTGACCGCCAACACCGGCACCGAGGAGGATCGCGGCGAGACCACGATCGGCGACCGCTGCTTCCTCATGGTCAATTCCCACGTCGGGCATGACTGCGCGGTCGGCGACAACGTCGTGATGGCCAACGGCACCGTGGTCGGCGGCCATACAACCGTCGGCGACAACGTGGTGTTCGGTGGCGGCGTGGCGGTGCGCCAGTTCGTGCGCATCGGCGAGGGCGCGATGATCGTGGGGCTCAGCGGCGTGCGCGCCGACGTCATTCCGTGGGGCATGGCGCACGGGCCGCTCGCCAATCTCGTCGGCCTCAACGTCATCGGCATGCGCCGCGGCGGCACGGCCAAGGCTGATATCCTGAAAATCCGGCGCGCCTACCAGGCCCTGTTTTTCGGCGCGGGCGAATTCCGTTCGAGGCTCGAGGCGGTCGACCGCGAGTTCGGCGGCGACGCCTATGTGCGCAAGATCATCGACTTCATCCGCGCGGGAAACCGCCCGCTGACCATGGCCATCAAACGCAACGAGGGCAACGAGGAGTCATGACGGCGCCCGCGGCCCCGCGGCAGGACGGCCCGCTCGCGCTGATCTGCGGCGGCGGCAGCCTCCCGCTGACGGTCGCCGAGGCCGCCGCCGCGCAAGGGCGCGCGGTCGTGCTGTTCCTGCTGCGCGGCGTCGCCGACCCGGCGCTCGCCGCGCGCTATCCGCATCACTGGCTCTATGTCGGGCAGGCCGGCAGGTTGCGTGGGTTGCTGCGCGCGGAAAAATGCCGCGACGTGGTGTTCATCGGCGCGCTGGTGCGGCCGGCGCTCTGGCAATTGCGCTTCGACCCGTTGCTATTGCTCAAGGTGCCAGCTCTGGTGGCGGCCTTCCGTGGCGGCGACGATCATCTGCTGTCGGGCGTCGCGCGCATGTTCGAGCGGGAGGGCTTTCGTCTGGTCGGCGCCCATGAGGTCGCGCCCGGTATCCTGATGCCGGAGGGCGCGCTCGGCGCGACGCAGCCGTCCGACCGCGACCGCGAGGACATCGCGCTCGGGCTCGATTATCTCAACGTCACCGGCCGCTTCGATATCGGCCAGGCGGTCGTGGTCGCGGGCCGCCGCGTGCTGGCGGTGGAGGCGGTGGAAGGCACCGACCATATGCTCCAGCGCGTGGCCGAGATGCGCAGGAACGGGCGCCTGCGCACCGCCGCCGGTGTCGGCGTGCTGGTCAAGGCGCCGAAGCCCGGCCAGGACCGGCGCTTCGACCTGCCGGCGATCGGCCCGCGCACGGTCGAGGGCGTGGCGCTGGCCGGCCTTGCCGGCATGGCGGTGGCCGCCGGCAGCAGCATCGTCGCCGAGCCCGAGACGCTGGTGGCCGTGGCCGAGCGCGCCAAGGTGTTCGTCGTCGGCGTGCCCATGCCGGCGCAAGCCGGCCCGTCCAAATCAGCGCAAGGCTAAGGGCGAATGACGGCCGCCCCGAATTCACCCGATGAAGGCCCGCATGTGTTCCTGGTCGCGGGCGAAGAATCCGGCGACCGTCTCGGCGCCGCGCTGGTCGCGGCCTTGCGCGCGCGCACGCAAGGGCACGTCCGCATCTCCGGGGTCGGCGGCGCCCATATGGCCGAGGCCGGCGTACCGAGCCCGTTTCCGCTCGGCGATCTGGCGATCGTTGGTTTTTCCAGTATTCCCGCAAAGTTACCGACAATTCTTAAACGTATTCGCGAGGCCGCCGACGCGGTGGTAGCGGCGCGGCCCGACGTGCTGGTGATCATCGACAGCCCCGACTTCACCCATCGCGTGGCCAAGCGCGTGCGCAAAGCGCTGCCGGGCCTGCCCATCGTCGACTATGTCTGCCCCTCGGTATGGGCCTGGCGGCCGTGGCGCGCCCGCTCGATGAAGGCCTACGTGGACCACGTGCTGACGCTGCTGCCGTTCGAGCCGGCGGCATTGAAACGGCTCGGCGGCCCGCCCGGCACTTATATCGGCCATCCGCTGATCGAGCAGGTGGATGAGTTGCGGCCTAACGCCGAAGAGGCGTGCCGCCGTCTCGCCGATCCGCCGCTCCTGCTGGTGATGCCGGGCAGCCGCGGGGCCGAGATCCGCCGCATGGCGGCGGTGTTCGGCGCCGCCGTGGGCGAGGTGGCAAAGCGGGTGGGCGCGCTCGAGGTCGTGGTCCCGGCGGTGCCGCGGCTCGCCGACACCGTGCGCGCGGCGCTTCGCTCCTGGCCGGTGCCGGCGCGCATTATCACCGATCCGGCCGAAAAGCTCGCCGCCTTCCGCAGCGCCAGCGCGGCGCTGACCAAGTCCGGCACCTCCACGCTGGAACTGGCGCTGGCCGGCATTCCCATGGTCGCCGCCTACAAGCTCTCGCTGATCGAGGCCGGCGTCGCCAAGCTGATGATCCGCGTGCCGAGCGTGATCCTCGCCAACCTGGTGCTGGGCGAGGCCGCCATCCCTGAGTTCTTGCAGTTCGACTGCACGCCCGCGCGCCTTGCCGACGCCCTCGTGCCGCTGCTCGCCGATACGCCCCAACGCCGGGACCAAATCGCCGCGCTCGCGCAACTCGACGCAGTAATGGGCATCGGCGGCGAGGCGCCGAGCGCGCGCGCCGCCGCGGTGGTGCTGGATATGGTCGCCGGCGTGCGGCGCCCGCCTTAACCAACCACCGCGCGAACCGGTGGCGTTCGCGCCAGCCGCGGCGTAGATTGGGCCGCCGACTCCGCCGGACTGCCTGAAACGGCGAGAAAAACAAGAGATTCCTTTTGACCCTTGCTCCGCGTGCCGCCATCACCGCCGTCCATGGCTACGTGCCGCCCGACGTGCTGACCAATGCGATGCTGGCGGAGTTGGTCGATACCAGCGACACCTGGATCACCGAGCGCACCGGCATCAAGGAACGCCATATCCAGAAAGGGGAGGGGCTCGGCACTTCGCACATGGCGGCGGAAGCGGTGCGCGGCCTGCTCACGAAGACCGGCACCGACCCGGGCGCGGTCGACCTCCTGATCTGCGCCACCACCACGCCGGACCTGCAGTTTCCCTCGACCGCCAACCTTATCTGCGACATGGTCGGCGTGCGCAACGTCGGCTCCTTCGACGTGCAGGCGGCCTGTTCCGGCTTTCTCTACGCGCTGACCATCGGCACGCAGTTCATCGCCACCGGCGCGGCGCGCAAGGTCGTCGTGGTCGGCGCCGACAAGATGTCGTCGATCATGGACTACACCGACCGCGCCACTTGCGTGCTGTTTGGCGACGGCGCCGGCGCCGTGCTGCTCGAGCCGGACCGGAACGGCTACGGCATCATGGATTCGCTGATCCGCTCCGACGGTTCCGGCATGATCCATCTGCACCAGAAGGCCGGCGGCAGCCGCATGCCGGCGACCGCGGAGACGGTCGCCAAGCGCCTGCACTACGTCCATCAGGAAGGCGCCGCGGTCTACAAGTTCGCCATCGCGCGCATGGCGGAGGTGGCGAGCGAGATCATGACCCGCAACAACCTGCGCGCCGACATGATCGACTGGCTGGTGCCGCATCAGGCCAACAAGCGCATCATCGAATCGACGGCCGAGCGCATGGGCCTGCCGATGAAGCGCGTGATGGTGACCATCCAGAAATACGGCAACACCACCAACGCCACCATCCCGCTGTGCCTCTGCGATTACGAGCCGCGGCTGAAAGCCGGCAACCGCATGATGCTTTGCCGCCTTCGGCGGCGGTTTCACCTGGGCCGGCGCGTACGTGCAATGGGCCTATGACGGCGCCAGCGCGCCGAAGCTCAACGGCAACGGCGCGGCGAACGGAACAAGCGCTTAGGCCGTCTCTCGCTGAACGAAAAAGCGCACTCCGGAGCCGCCGCGCCTAATTGCCTGTTGCCGACCGGCCGATGGTGACGGCGATCGACAGCCCGGTGCCCCAGCCGGGCGGGATCGGATCGAGCTTGGACGGCACCTGCTGCGGGGCGCTCACATAGGTTGGATTCTCGTCGTAACCGAACGCATAACCCATGCCCATCGGTACGCCTTGCAGGCTCTTGGCCGCGCCGTTGGCGATGGAATTGTTGGGCGCAATCGCGATGTTGACGCAATCCGAACACGGCAGCGTGGTCACGATCTTGCCCCGCGCGTCGATTTGGGCCGTATGGATATATTGCGTGTAATAGTCCTGGGGACCGCCGGCCGGAAACCAGTTCGCCTCGTTGGCCCAATAGGCGTCCGAGGCCTCGTCCGCCTTGTCTTGCAGGATGTCGGCCTTGATGGAGACCTTGGTCATGCCCTTGCAGACGCTCGGCGGCGAGGTCGCGGCCATGGTCACGTTGTTGCAGAGGGCGACGCCGCGCGAAAACGCCGCGATCATGTTGCGCGCGACCGACAGCGCGACCGTCTTCAAATCGCCGTCGGTAATGTATTGCGGCTGCCAGGCCGCGAACGCGCCGTCATTGGCGAACACCATCTCGCTCGCCGTCTCGAACATGTTGAGGCCGAGGCCGGATTTGACATTGGTGAAGGCCCAGACCGGATAGCTCGGGTTGGGCAGGGCGCCCGCTTTCCCATCCTTGAGGCTGACATAGTATGCGCCGTTCGCGCTGCCATAGCCGGCCACGGTGCCGATGAATCCGGTCTCGGGCTGGCCGAGGATCCAGCCGACATATGTGCCGTTGTAGGCTTGGTATTGCGCTTGCGTGAGGGTCAGCCGGCGCGTGGTCTTGTTGTATTGGCCCGGTTGCCCGCTCATGGTCACCAATTGGCCGATGGGATTGCACAGGATGAAGCTTCGATCCTCCAGCTTGAATGCGAGCGAATGGCCGTCGGACTTCAGGTAGACGGGACAGTTGGCGGTGTTGCTGATCACCTGCCAGGGCCCTTGCTTGATGGCGCCGGAGGCGTCGCCCATCACCAGTAGGGGGTTCTTCGGGTCGGCATAGGCATCGCTGAAGAACGTCGACAGCGCCGTCGCGAAATAGCTGTTCAGCGGGTCGCTCCAGTGCAGCAGCGCGTTGTTCGTGGCGCAGCCGGCCGGGATGTTCTCGGCACCGGTGTTGATGCAGGTGGCGAACAGATAGTCCTTCGGGCTCTGCAGCAGGGCGTAGGGGTAGCGCTCCGCACTGTCGGCCGCGCTCGACAGCGCCAGGTTCGCGAACGCGCCCGGGTCGGCGACTTCATTGGGCTGGGCGCCGAGCCAGGCAACGAAGGGCGATTGGGCGCCGCCGGTGCCGTCGGGGCCCGTGATCAGGGTGGTACGCGCCGCGTTGGGCGTCTCCGGATTGCCGAGCACCGCGAGCGTCTGGCCGCCTTTCGCGACGGTCATCTGGATCGGCATCTCGAAGCTGTCGACGTTCGAGGTGTCGATGGTCAGTACGTACTCGTCGGTGGTCGTGCCATTCGCCGTGCTCGTCCTCATCCAGGCGGTGTATTCGAACAGCGCCTGCGGATAAGGATAGGGCGTAACGGCAAGATCGCCCGTATCCGTGTTGGCAACGTTGTAGGTGATGGACGAGCAGGGGACATTGTTCGTCGCCGAGGCGATGACGAAGAACCGGATCGCCGCCGATTTCAGCGTCATTTGGCCCGCCGGCGTGGTCTGCACGGCTTTGATGTCGGTGCCGACCTCGAGGGCGGCGATGCTTTTGGTGCTGCTGGTGATCTGCTTCCAGACGCCGCGACCCTTGCCGTCCTTGGCAAGGTAGTAGGCCGGAATCGGCGGTTTGGTGCTGGTGTCGCCTTTGCTGCTGCCGATGGCGCAGACCGTGCCGCCGCTGAGCGTGG
The DNA here is from genome assembly GCA_963829755.1 of uncultured Pseudomonadota bacterium. GTDB lineage: Bacteria > Pseudomonadota > Alphaproteobacteria > Rhizobiales > Xanthobacteraceae > Pseudolabrys. Next base: position 1,070,510 of record CAWHJV010000016.1, read on the forward strand.
CGAGGGTGACCTCTGCCGGGACGTAATTCTTCGTGACGGTGTTCGCGGCGGCAAATCCCGGCAGCAGCCCCACGGCCGCCCCCAGGATCGCGGCACGACGAGCGGCGGCGCGCACCATGCTTCTTCTCCCCGACGGCATGCGAAATAGTCGTGAAGCGAAAAGATGCTGACCGATTTCATCCGGCGATGCAAGCAATGCGGGTACCGCCGGTCGCCGCGACCGTGGCGCGCGCGGACGGGCCGGGTCAGCAAAAAGGGCGCCGACGGGCGCCCTTCTTAATTTATGGCTTCGATTTTGCGTCGTGCGGGCGGCGCTTACTTCCGCCGCGAGATCGGGATGTAGTCGCGCTTCTCCGCGCCGGTGTAGAGCTGGCGCGGGCGGCCGATCTTCTGCTTCGGGTCCTCGATCATCTCCTTCCACTGGGCGATCCAGCCGACCGTGCGCGCCACCGCGAACAGCACGGTGAACATGGTGGTGGGGAAGCCCATCGCCTTCAGCGTGATGCCGGAATAGAAGTCGATGTTCGGGTAGAGCTTCTTCTCGACGAAGTAGTCGTCATGCAGCGCGATCTTCTCGAGCTCCATGGCGACGTCGAGCAGGGGATCGTCCTTGATGCCGAGTTCGGACAGCACCTCGTGGCAGGTCTTCTGCATGATCTTGGCGCGCGGGTCGTAGTTCTTGTAGACCCGGTGGCCGAAGCCCATCAGGCGGAACGGATCGTCCTTGTCCTTGGCGCGCTTGATGAACTCGGGGATGCGGTCGACCGAGCCGATCTCGCTCAGCATGTTGAGCGCCGCCTCGTTGGCGCCGCCGTGCGCGGGGCCCCACAGGCAGGCGCAACCGGCCGCGATGCAGGCGAACGGGTTGGCGCCCGAGGAGCCGGCGAGCCGCACCGTCGAGGTCGAGGCGTTCTGCTCGTGGTCGGCGTGCAGGATGAAGATGCGGTCCATGGCGCGCGCCAGCACCGGATTGGGCACGTACTCCTCCGCCGGCACCGCGAAGCACATGCGCAGGAAGTTGGACGCGTAGTCGAGCTGGTTCTGCGGATACATGAACGGCTGGCCGACGTGATACTTGTAGGCCATGGCGGCGAGCGTCGGCACCTTGGCGATCATGCGGATCGAGGCCACCATGCGCTGGTGCGGGTCCGAGATGTCGGTGGAGTCGTGATAGAAGGCCGACAGCGCGCCGACCGAACCCACCATCACCGCCATCGGATGCGCGTCCCGGCGGAAGCCCTGGAAGAAGCGCATCATCTGCTCGTGGATCATGGTGTGCCGCGTGACGCGGAAGTCGAAGTCGGCCTTCTGCCCCGGGGTCGGCAGCTCGCCGTAGAGCAGCAGGTAGCAGGTCTCCAGGAAGTCGCCGTGCTCGGCGAGCTGCTCGATCGGATAGCCGCGATAGAGCAGCGTGCCTTCGTCGCCGTCGATATAGGTGATCTTGGATTTGCAGCTCGCCGTGGAGGTGAAGCCGGGATCGTAGGTGAACATGCCGCTCTCGCCGTAAAGTTTGGCGATGTCGACGACGTCCGGCCCGATCGTGCCGTTGTAGACCGGGAAGTCCCAGCTGCTGTTGCCGACGGTAATCGTTCCCGTCTGTTTGTTGGAATCGGTCTTGGCGTCCATGGTCGAGCCCTCGAATTGGCGGCGAGCTGTCGCTTCAAATTGTCGTTTGCGGCCGGCAGGCGCGCCCGGAAGGGACGCGGGGAGGTGTCCGGCCACGACGTGCGTAGCCCATCCCCGTTGATGCCGCAAGGCAGGGCGCCCCCCGCGCATGCCTGCTATATGTGCATGTCCTGGGCGGTTTTCCGCAGGTGAACGATCTTTAACGCTAGCGTCAGGCGCCGGCCTGGTCGCGCAGCCGGGCCAGGCTTTCGTCCGCGCCCAGCACCGCCAGGACGTCGAAAATCGGCGGCGAGGTGGTGCGGCCGGTGAGCGCCGCGCGCAAAGGCTGTGCCACGGCGCCGAGCTTGCGGCCGGTGCGCTCGGCAAAGCCGCGCACGACGGCCTCGACCGCGTCCGCCTTCCAGTCGGCGACCGCCCGCAGTTCCGGCAGCAGCGCGCCGATCACGTCCTTGGCCTCGGGCGTCAGCAGGCCTTGCGCCTTGGCGTCGAGGCTAAGCGGGCGGCTGGCCCAGACGAAGCGCGAGGCGTCGAACAGCTCGACCAGGGTCTTGGCGCGCTCCTTCAGCCCCGGCATGGCGGCCATGAGCTGCTCGCGCAAGGTCGGCGTCATCTTGCCCGCGAGTTCCTGCGCCGTCGGCAATGTGCGGCAGCAGGCCTTCCAGCGCCGCCACCAGCTCGGCGTCTTCGGCATCTGGCGGATGTAGTGGCCGTTGAGGCTTTCGAGCTTGGCGAAATCGAAGCGCGCCGGCGAGCGGCCGATTGCCGGCAGGTCGAAAGCCGCGATCATCTCGTCGGTCGTGAATATTTCCTGGTCGCCGTGGGCCCAGCCGAGCCGCACCAGGTAGTTGCGCATGGCCGCCGGCAGATAGCCCATGGCGCGATAGGCATCGACGCCGAGCGCGCCGTGGCGCTTGGAGAGCTTGGAGCCGTCCGGCCCGTGGATGAGCGGGATGTGCGCGAAGACCGGCACGCGCCAGCCGAGCGCCTGGTAGATCTGCGTCTGCCGCGCGGCGTTGGTGAGGTGGTCGTCGCCGCGGATGACGTGGGTGACGCCCATGTCGTGGTCGTCGACGACGACGGCGAGCATGTAGGTGGGCGTGCCGTCGGAGCGCAGCAGCACCAGGTCGTCGAGGTCCGCGTTCTGCCAGGTGACGCGGCCCTGCACGCGGTCGTCGACCACCGTCTCGCCGGTGAGCGGCGCCTTCAGCCGGATCACCGGCTTGACCCCGGGCGGGGCTTCGGAGGGATCGCGGTCGCGCCAGCGCCCGTCATAGAGCTTGGAGCGGCCCTCCTTGCGGGCCGCCTCGCGCATGGCGGCGAGCTCCTCCGGCTGGCGTAGCAGCGATAGGCCTTGCCCTCGGCGAGCAGCTGCTCGGCGACCTCGCGGTGGCGCTCGGCGCGCGAGAACTGGAACACCGGTTCGCCGTCCCAGGTCAGCCCCAGCCAGGTAAGCCCGTCGATGATGGCGTTGATGGCGGCGACGGTGGAGCGCTCGCGGTCGGTGTCCTCGATCCGCAGCAGCATCTTGCCGCCGAAATGGCGGGCGTAGAGCCAGTTGAACAGCGCCGTGCGGCCGCCCCCGATGTGGAGGAAGCCGGTGGGCGAGGGGGCGAAGCGGGTCACGACGGGTTCGGTCATCGCGCGCCCTGTACCACACCTGCCGGGAAAATCGACAGGGCAAATGGCGTGCCCGCGAGCCCATTTCCCCGGTTGCGAATGCCATTGAGCCCGCGCTCCCGGCGGGCTATGCCACGCCGCGGCGCCTAGGCCCCAAGCGGGCCGCGCGCCGGAACACTGAGCGACGAGGCAGCATGGCGAAGGACGTATCGGCGACGGCGGATCAGGCGGCGGAGGCGGGCCGCGACTTCATCCGCGACATCGTCCAGGCCGACCTCGCCGCCGGCCGCGTCGAGCAAGTCGTCACCCGCTTTCCGCCGGAGCCCAACGGCTACCTGCACATCGGCCACGCCAAGTCGATCTGCCTGAATTTCGGCATCGCCGAGGAGTTCGGCGGCCACTGCAACCTGCGCTTCGACGACACCAACCCGGCCAAGGAAGAGCAGGAATATATCGACGCCATCGAGGCGGACGTGCGCTGGCTCGGCTTCGACTGGGGCAAGCACCTCTATCACGCCTCGGACTATTTCGAGCAGCTCTACGAGTGGGCCGAGGACCTGATCCGCGCCGGCATCGCCTACGTCGACGACCAGAGCGCCGACGAGATCCGCGAGAACCGCGGCACGCTCACCGAGCCGGGCAGGAACAGCCCGTTCCGCGAGCGCAGCGTCGAGGAGAACCTCGACCTGTTCCGCCGCATGCGCGCCGGCGAGTTCGCCAACGGCGCGCGCGTGCTGCGCGCCAAGATCGACATGGCCTCCGGCAACATCAACCTGCGCGATCCGGTGCTCTATCGCATCGTCAACGCAGCCCATCCGCGCACCGGCACGACGTGGTGGATCTATCCGAGCTACGATTTCGCGCACGGCCAGTCCGACGCCATCGAGGGCGTGACGCACTCGATCTGCACGCTGGAGTTCGAGGACCACCGCCCGCTCTACGACTGGCTGATCGAACACCTCGAGTGCCGTCGCGGCCGCGCCAGTACGAGTTCGCGCGGCTCAATCTCACTTATACGGTGCTCTCCAAGCGCGTGCTGACCACTTTGGTGCGCGACGGCCACGTGTCCGGCTGGGACGATCCGCGCATGCCGACGCTCGCGGGACTTCGCCGGCGCGGCGTGCCGCCGGCGGCGTTGCGCGATTTCGTCAAGCGCATCGGCGTTGCCAAGGCCTACAGCACGGTCGACGTCGGCGTGCTTGAGTTCGCGATCCGCGAGGAGCTGAACACGCACCGCGCTGCGGCGCATGGCGGTGCTCAGGCCGCTGAAGGTCGTGATCGAGAATTATCCGGAAGGGCAGACCGAAGAACTCGAGGCCGTCAACCATCCCGACGACGCCAGCGCCGGCACCCGCAAGGTGACCTTTTCGCGCGAGCTCTACATCGAGCGCGACGACTTCATGGAGGACCCGCCCAAGAAGTTCTTCCGCCTGGCGCCGGGTCGCGAAGTGCGGCTGCGCTACGCCTACTTCGTCACCTGCCGCGAGGTGGTGAAGGACGCCAGCGGCGAGGTCGTCGAGCTCCGCTGCACCTACGATCCGGAGACGCGCGGCGGCAACGCCCCGGACGGGCGCAAGGTGAAGGCGACCATCCACTGGGTGTCGGCGGCCGACAGCGTCAAGGCCGAGGTGCGGCTCTACAATCCGCTGTTCCGCAAGCCCGATCCCAAGGCCGGCGAGAACTTCACCGACGATCTCAATCCGGACTCGCTGGAAATCTTGCGCGAGGCGCGGCTGGAGCCGGCGCTGTTGCAGGCGCCGGAAGGCGTGCCGGTGCAGTTCGAGCGCCAGGGCTACTTCTGCCGCGACAAGGACTCCACGCCAGACAAGCCGGTGTTCAATCGCACGGTCGGTTTGCGTGACACCTTCGCCAAGGACATGGCCAAAGACTTGGCCAAAGACTTGGCGAAGGAAAAGGCGGGTTAGCCCGTGCCCCGGATGCAGCGCAGCACGACGTGATGCGCTGCTGATCCGGGGCCTTTCCAGACTTAGCATTTGACGCGGTCCCGGGTCTGCGGCGCAGCGTTGCGCTGACGCGCCTTGCTGCGCTGCGCCCGGGCCAAGAGGCCGTTCACAACCGTTCTCCTAGCCACACCCCCTCGACAACCTACGATGGAACACCGCGCAGGCCGGGTTGGGACGAGCGGGGATGGTCGAACACGAGTCGGAAAGCGGGGGAAGGGCGCGCGCCAAAGCCGTGGCGAGAGCGGTCGATGCCGCGCGCCGGCGCGCCGGGCTGGCGCTGCCGGAGGGGGCCGCTGCCGCCGCCGAGCGGGTCGGCCGCGGCGCGGTGGACTGGCTCGCGGCGGAACTTGCGCCCGGGCGGCTGGCGCCCTGGCTGCCTGTCGCCTTCGGCTTCGGCATCGTCCTTTATTTCACCGCCGGCCGCGAGCCGGCTTGGTGGGCGGCGCTCGCCGCCGCCGTCGCCGGGATCGCGCTAACGGTCTGGGCGCGTCGCAGCGCGTTCGGCCTGCCGCTGGCGCTCGGCTTCGCAGGCATCGCCTGCGGCTTCGCGATCGCGACCCTGCAGACCGCGCGGCTGGCGCATCCGGTGCTGGTCTATCCGACCTGGCGGGCGCAGGTGACGGGCTTCGTGGAAGCGCGCGAGGAGCGCGCGCGCAGCGACCGCATCCTCGTGCGCGTCTCGACCATCGCGGCGCCGCGCATGCGGGTGAAGCCGCAACGCGTACGGGTCGCCGTGCGCAAGGGCACCGCGCCGGCGGTCGGACGTTTCGTCGGCTTCAAGGCGCACCTGTCGCCGCCGCTGCAGCCGCTGCGCCCCGGCGGCTACGACTTCGCCCGCGGCATGTATTTTCAGAAGATCGGCGCCTCCGGCTTCGTGCTGGGGCGCATCAGGACATTACCGCCGCCGCATGCGCTGGGCCCGGCGCTGCGCTATGCCGCCTGGCTCGACGGCTTACGCGAAGCCATTAACCGGCGCATCCACACGATCCTGCCGGGCGACCGCGGCTCCATCGCGTCGGCGCTGATCACGGGCAAGCGCAACGCCATCTCCGAGCCGGTGCGCGAGACCTTCTATGTCTCGAGCCTGGCGCACGTGCTGGCGATCTCCGGCTTCCACATGGCGGTGGTGGCGGGCATCGTGTTCTTCGTCATCCGCGCGCTGCTGGCCCTGTCGCCGTCGCTGGCCTCGCGCCGCCCGATCAAGAAGTGGGCGGCGGCCGGCGCCCTCGTCGCCGGCAGTTTCTATCTGCTGCTGTCGGGCACCGGCGTGTCGACGCAGCGCGCCTTCATCATGGTGGCGATCGTGCTCATCGGCGTCATGCTCGACCGCCCGGTGCTGACCTTCCGCACATTGTCGGTCGCCGCATTCGCCGTGCTCTTGTTCGCGCCGCAGGCGGTGACGCAGCCGAGCTTCCAGATGTCGTTCGCCGCCACGCTGGCGCTGATCGCGGCCTATCAGTACGGCTGGCCCTGGCGGCCCGACGCCGACACCTCGGCCGCGGCACGCGCGGCGCTCTGGGGCTGGCGCGAGATTGCCAGCGTGGCGCTGGCCTCACTGGTCGCCGGTGCCGCCACCACGCCCTACGCCGCCTACCACTTCCATCGCCTGGCGCCTTACGGCGTGCTCGCCAATCTCATGGCCATGCCGGTGGTGTCGGCCTGGGTGATGCCGATGGGCATCCTCGGCGTGGTGGCATTGCCGTTCGGCTTCGATGCGCCGTTCTGGCGGCTGATGGGCCACGGCATCGACTGGATGGTCTGGGTCGCGCAGTGGGTCGCGCACCTGCCGGGCGCCATCGGCCACATCCATGCCTTCGGCACCGGGCCGTTGCTGTTGGCGAGCTTAGGCCTGCTGCTGGTGTGCCTGTTGCGCTCGCCGTTGCGCTGGAGCGGCGCTGCCGTTGCTGTTGTTGCTGCGCTGTGGGCGGTGAATGCGCCGCGGCCGGATATTTTCATTTCAAGCGACGGCCGGAGCGCCGCGCTGCGTGGGGCGAACGGCCGGCTCTCGGTGCTGCACGGAGGGCGCGACACCTTCGCGCTCAAGGACTGGCTCGCGGCCGACGCCGACCCGCGCGATGTGAAGGACAAGACGTTGCATGACGGTGTGCGCTGCGACGCCATCGGCTGCATCGGCCGGATCAAGGATGGGCGGTTGGTGGCCTACGACATGTCGCCCGCAGCCTTTGCCGAGGATTGCGGTCATGCGAGCGTCGTCATCAGCCGGCGCTCGGCGCCGGGCGCCTGCGCGGCCAGGCTGATCGACCGCAACGTCTGGCGCGCGCGCGGCGCGGTAGCGCTGCGCGTGGCGGGCAATCGTGTCATCGAAACCGACGCGCGGCCGTCGGGCTATGACCGGCCCTGGTCGCATCTGCCGCCGGATCTCGCAAGAAAGCGCAAGACGTCGTCGCCCGACGCCACGCCGAAGCCTGAGGATTTGGAGGTGGGGGATTGAGTCCGTGTCCCGGGCGCGACGCGGCATGAAATGACGCGCTGCTGACCCGGGACCCCGGTTAAGCCAGAAGAAAGCTGGGCCCCGGATCAGCAGCGCAATACTGCGCTCACGCTCGTATTGCGCAGCATCCGGGGCACGGAAACGCCCTCAATACCGCCTGAACAGCCCCACCAGCTTGCCCTGGATGCGCACGCGGTTGGGCGGCAGGATGCGCACCTCGTAAGCGGGGTTGGCCGGCTCCAGCGCCAGCGACGCGCCGCGGCGGCGGAAACGCTTGAGCGTCGCTTCCTCGTCGTCGATCAGCGCCACCACGATGTCGCCGGTCTCGGCGGTCTCGGAGCGCTTGATGAGCGCGATGTCACCGTCGAGAATGCCGGCCTCGATCATGGAATCGCCGCGCACTTCCAGCGCGAAGTGCTCGCCACCCGAGAGCATGTCCGGCGGCATGTTGATGACGTGGCTCTTGGTCTGGATCGCCTCGATCGGCGTGCCGGCGGCGATGCGGCCCATGACCGGCACGGCGATCAGCTGGCTGTCGCCGACCGCCTCGCCGGCTTCAGCCTCGCGCGCGACCTGCCGTACCCGGCCAAGATCGCCCTCGATCACGCTCGGGGTGAAACCGCGCGAGCGGCCCGACATGCCGTGCGCCACCGACTCGGGCAGCTTGATCACCTCGATGGCGCGTGCCCGGTTGGCGAGCCGCCGGATGAAGCCGCGTTCCTCCAGCGCCGTGATCAGCCGGTGGATGCCCGACTTGGAGCGCAGGTCCAGCGCGTCCTTCATTTCGTCGAACGAGGGCGGAACCCCGGTTTCCGTCAGCCGCTCGTGGATGAAGCGCAACAGTTCAAATTGCTTGCGGGTCAGCATCGCTTTCTCCCGGTCCGCAGCCCATCCCGGTCCCGAAGGCACCCGGTTGACGGCCGCGAAAACAAATCATGAACGAACACTATCTGTTCGATATGTGTTCCGCAAGGGCTTAATTTGGCGTGAAGAAGTTGAAAGGCCGCTAAAGGGCGAGCTTAAGGATGACGCACGGTGAACCGGCGGCCGCTTTGGGCGCGAAAGGTTCCCGAATCAGCAGGCAGTCGGCGCGGGCCAGCGTTGCCATCAGGGAGCTGTCCTGTGCGGCGACGGGCGTCGCCACCGGGCCGTCGGGGCCGTCCTCTAGCGTCGCCCGCAGGTAGTCCTGGCGCTCATCGTTTTCCGGCAGGTCGCGGCCGAGGCGGGCGGGCTCGGCCTTGGGCTCCACGTCGGCGCGTCCGGCCAGCCGCCGGATCAGCGGCACCAGGAACAGGAAGGCGCAGACGTAGGACGAGACAGGATTGCCGGGCAGGCCCAGCACCTGCATGGCGCCGAGCTTGCCGTGCATCATCGGCCGTCCGGGCCTGAGCGCCACGCGCCAGAACGACAGGTCGAGGCCTTCGGCGGCGAGCGCCCGCTGCACCAGGTCGTGCTCGCCGACCGAAGCGCCGCCGGTGGTCACCAGCACGTCGGCGCCCCAGTCGCGCGCGGCGCGCACCTTGGCGACGATGTCCTCGATCCTGTCGCGGGCGATGCCGAGATCGTCGACCTCGGCGCCTTGGCCGCGCACCAGCGCCGAGAGCGCGTAGCCGTTGGAAAAGACGATCTCGCCGGGCCTAGGCGTCGCGCCGGGCGGCACCAGCTCGTCGCCGGTGCCGACGATCGCGACCTTGGGGCGGCGATGAACAGAAAGAGCCGGGTGGTTCATGGCCGCCGCCAGCATCAGGTCGCGGTCGGTCAGGCGCCGGCCCTTTTCGAGCAGCACGTCACTTTCGGTGAAATCGATGCCGGCGCGGCGGATGTTGCGCCCGGCGGCTATCATCTTCTCCACGGTGACGCGGTCGCCTTCGCGATTGGTGACTTCCTGGATCACCACGGCGTCGGCGCCGGCCGGCACCACGCCGCCGGTGAAGATGCGCGCGGCTTGCCCTTCGCCCACCGCGCCTTCGAACGGATGGCCGGCGGCGACCTCGCCAATGACGTCAAGCGTCACCGGCGCGCCGGCGACGTCACTCGCCCGCACCGCATAACCGTCCATGGCCGAGACGCTTGCCGGCGGCTGGGTGCGCAGCGCGGTCACGTCGTCGTTGAGTACGCGGCCGAGCGCATCCTTCAGCGGTACGCTTTCCGCTTCAAGCGGCGCCGCATCGGCGAGCACGCGGTTCAGCGCTTCGGCGACCGGCATCAACGCCATGAAGGGTTTCCTTCGCGCATGATCTTGTCCGAAAACCGGTTCCCACTTTTCGGGATCATGCGCGGTCTTCCACTTTATAGTGGCCGGACTTGCCGCCGTATTTCTCCAGCAGCCGGATGCCCTCGATGCGCATGCCGCGCTCCACCGCCTTGACCATGTCGTAGATGGTGAGGCACGCGATCGATACCGCGGTCAGGGCCTCCATCTCGACGCCGGTCTGACCGGTGACCTTCACCGTCGCCTGGACCAGGAAGCCGGGCAGCGCATGTTCGGGATTGATCTCGATCTCCACCTTGGTGATCGGCAGCGGATGGCAGAGCGGGATCAGCCCGTGCGTGCGCTTGGCGCCCATGATGCCGGCAAGCCGCGCGGCGCCCAGCACGTCGCCCTTGAGCGCGTTGCCGGCGATCACGAGGTCGAGGGTCTCGCGGCGCATGATCACCTTGCCCTCGGCGACCGCCACCCGCTCGGTCTGCGCCTTGGCGCCGACGTCGACCATGCGCGCTTCGCCGCGCTGATCGATGTGGGTGAGGGGCGAATTCGGCGGTGCGGCCTCGGTGGCCGTCTTGCGTTTCGGCGCCGCGGATTTCTTCTTTGCGGGTCGTTTCGCTGCTTTCTTGCCGCCCGCCATGGCGCTCACCCTGTCGCCGCGTGCTGGGCTGAGCGCGCGAGCAGGGCGCGGGTGGCGGCGGCGACGTCGGGCTGCCGCATCAGGCTCTCGCCGATCAGGAAGCTGGAGACGCCGATGGCGTTGAGCCGGGCAAGGTCGGCGGCCGTGTTGATCCCGCTTTCCCCGACCACGACGCGCCCGCGCGGCACCAGGGGGGCAAGCCGCTCGCTGGTCGCCAACGACGTCTCGAAGGTGCGCAGATCGCGGTTGTTGATGCCGATCAGCCGCGACTTCAGTTTCAGGGCGCGCTCGAGCTCATCTTCTTGATGAACTTCCAAAAGAACGTCCATACCATTATCATAAGCAGCATTTTCGATTTCGGCGGCCGCGCCGTCGTCGAGCGCCGCCATGATAATCAGGATGCAGTCTGCACCCCAAGCCCTTGATTCAACAACCTGATATGGCTCGTAGAGGAAGTCCTTGCGTAAGGCCGGCAGGCTGGTCGCCTCCCGGGCCAACTGTAAGAACTCCGGCCGGCCCTGGAACGAGGGTGCGTCGGTGAGCACGGAAAGACAGGTGGCGCCGCCCGCCTCGTAGGCCCTGGCGAGCGCCGGCGGGTCGAAATCGGCCCGGATCAGGCCCTTGGACGGGCTCGCCTTCTTGATCTCGGCGATCAGCGCATAGTCGCCGGTCGCCACTTGCCGCTCGAGCGCCTTGAGGAAGCCGCGCGGGGCCGGCGCCGCCTTGGCCGCCGCCTCCAGTTCGCTCAAGGGGCGCGCGCGTTTGGCCGCCGCGATCTCCTCGCGCTTATAGGCTTCGATCTTGGCGAGGATGTCGCTCATCATTCTCCCCTGTGCATGATCCTATCCGAAAACCGGCAGCCATTCCCGGTCAAGTCCGGGACCATGCGTTTCGGGATCATGCGCTTACCGCGTTCGACACCGCGATCAACCGGTCGAGCCGGCCTTCCGCCTCGCCGCTGTCGATGGACTTGGCGGCAAGTGCCGCGCCGTCCTTCAGGTCCCTGGCCTTGCCCGCCACCACCAGCGCCGCCGCCGCGTTGAGGACCGCCACGTCACGGAAGGCGCCCGGCTTGCCCTTCAGTACGTCGAGCAGGGCCTTGGCGTTGTGGTCGGCATCGCCGCCGCGCAGGTCCTCCGGCTTGGCGCGCTTGACGCCGGCGTCTTCCGGCGCGATCTCGAAGGTGCGGATCGCGCCGTTCTTCAATTCGGCCACGCTGGTGGGCCCGGACGTGGTGATCTCGTCGAGGCCGTCGGAGCCGTGCACCACCCAGATCGATTCCGAGCCGAGGTTCTTCAGCACCTGCGCCATCGGTTCGACCCACTGGCGCGAGAAGGTGCCGACCATCTGCCGCTTGACGCCGGCCGGGTTCGACAGCGGCCCGAGCAGGTTGAAAATGGTGCGGGTGCCGAGCTCGACCCGCGTCGGGCCGACGTTCTTCATGGCCGGATGATGCGCCGGCGCGAACATGAAGCCGATGCCGGCGTCGCGAATGCAGGCGCCGACCTCGTCGGCGTCGAGCTCGATGTTGACCCCCAGCGCCTGCAGCACGTCGGCGGCGCCGGACTTCGACGACAGCGCGCGGTTGCCGTGCTTGGCGACGGGCGCGCCGGCGCCCGCGACCACGAAGGCCGCGCAGGTCGAGATGTTGTAGGAGCCCGAGGCGTCGCCGCCGGTGCCGACCACGTCGACCGCATCCGCCGGCGCCTTCACGCCCAGCATCTTGGCGCGCATGGTGGTGACGGCGCCGGTGATCTCGTCGACGGTCTCGCCGCGCACGCGCAGGCCCATCAGCAGGCCACCCATCTGCGAGGGCGTCGCTTCGCCCGACATCATGCGGTCGAAGGCGCTCGCCGCTTCCTCGCGCGTCAGATGCGCGCCGGTTGCCACCTTGGCGATGAGCGCCTTGAAGTCGTCGGCCACGGCATTCCCCCTCGTTATTCGGCCGCGTGCATCGGGGCCGACTTTGCCGGCACGTGGCGGCCGGTTTTGGCGTTCCAGGCGGCGGCGATGTCGAGAAAATTCTTCAGCATCAGATGGCCGTGCTCGGACACGATGCTCTCCGGATGAAACTGCACGCCGTGGACGGCCAAGCTCTTGTGCATCGCGCCCATCACCAGCCCGTCATCGGTCTCGGCGTTGACGGTCAGGTCGGCGGGCATCGAGCCGCGCTCGACCACCAGCGAATGATAGCGCGTCGCCTTGAGCGGGCCGTTGATGCCGCGGAAGACGCCGGTGCCGCCGTGGCGGATTTGCGAGACCTTGCCGTGCATGGGCGCCGCGCGCACCACCTTGCCGCCGAAGGCCTGGCCAATGGCCTGATGGCCGAGGCAGACCCCCAGGATCGGGATGGAGGGGGACGCTTTGGCGATGAGATCGAGGCAGATGCCGGCCTCGTTCGGCGTGGCGGGGCCGGGTGAGAGCACGATGCCTTCCGGGTCCGCGGCCATGACCGCTTCTACCGACACCTTATCGTTGCGGTGCACCACGACGTTCGCCCCCAAGCTGCCCAGGTAATGGAACAGATTGAAGGTGAAGCTGTCGTAATTGTCGATCAGAACGATCATTTTCGGGCCCTCTCCAGGGTCTTAGAGGGGGCACCGGGAGGGGTCAAGGCGGGCAAAATCAGCGCGCGCGGCGCTCGCTGTCGTCCGGGTAGGGACGATGGAGCCACCAATAGGTACCGACTGCCGCGACGAGCAGAAGAACGAGCGGTGCGACAATCGCGTAAATTATGACTTCGTTCATTCTCGGAGCCTCCCGAGCACCATCTGCCCCAAAAAATGTAGGCCGATTCCTATCAAAAACCAGAGGAGCCCGACGAGGAACCATGATCGGTTCTGTGCCGCATTCGAAAATCCGTAGAGCGCTCCCGCGATCGGGCCGATGACGGCCGTGACGACGGTCGCGACAGCCGTATTATTCAGGGCCGCAGCCACCAGCTTGGTCCGTTCATTCTCGACTAGGCTCATGCCACAACCGTAGCACAACCTACGCGTTTGCCGCTACTGCCCGCGCTTCGCCGCACTCGCAAACCGTCGCGCTTCTTCGGCTGCGCGGAACAGGGCTTTCGCCTTGTTGATGCACTCCTGCTGTTCGGAGTCCGGATTGCTGTCGGCGACGATGCCGGCGCCGGCCTGCACGTACATCTTGCCGTCCTTCACCAGCGCCGTGCGCAGCACGATGCAGGTGTCCATCTCGCCGGCCGCCGAGAAGTAGCCGACGCAGCCGGCATAGAGCCCGCGCTTTTCCTTCTCCAACTCGTCGATGATCTCCATCGCCCGCACCTTGGGCGCGCCCGACACGGTGCCGGCGGGAAACCCGGCGGCGAGCGCATCGAGCGCGTCGTGCTGGCCGTCGAGCTTGCCCTCGACGTTCGACACGATGTGCATGACATGGCTGTAGCGCTCGACGAAGAAGCGGTCGGTGACATCGACGGTGCCGATGCGGGCGACGCGGCCGACGTCGTTGCGCCCGAGGTCGAGCAGCATCAGGTGCTCGGCGCATTCCTTCGGGTCGGCGAGCAATTCCTCTTCCAGCGCCTTGTCCTCGTGCGGCGAGGCCCCACGCGGCCGCGTGCCCGCGATCGGGCGGATGGTGACGACGTCATCGCGCACGCGCACCAGAATCTCCGGCGACGAACCGGCGATCGCGAACGCCCCGAAGTCGAGGAAATAGAGGAACGGCGACGGGTTGGTGCGCCGGAGCGCGCGATAGAGCGAAAACGGCGGCAGCGCGAACGGCGCCTCGAAGCGCTGCGCCAGCACGATCTGGAAGGCGTCGCCGGCGGCGATGTAATCTTTCGCGCGCGCGACCATCGTCTTGTACTCTTCGGGCGTGGTGTTCGATTGCGCCGGCACGTCGAGCGGACCTTCGTCGCTCGCCGCGATCGACTTGTCGAGCGGCTGGTCGAGCGCGTCGACGACCGCCGAGAGGCGCTCCATGGCGCGGGCGAGCGCCGCCTTGGCCTCGACGCCCTGGTCGGGCCGCACGGGCGTCACCACCGTCAGCGTGTCGAGCACCGCGTCGAAGATCGCCACCACGGTCGGGCGCACCAGCACCGCGTCGGGAATGCCGATCGGGTCGGGGTTGGGCGCCGGCAGTTCCTCGATCAGCCGTACCGTGTCGTAGCCGAGATAGCCGAACACGCCGGCCGCCATGGGCGGCAGGCTGTCCGGCAGCGCGATGCGGCTTTCCGCGATCAGCTTGCGTAAGCTTTCGAGCGGCGGCTCGGGGCAGGGCGTGAAGTCGTCGGGTTTGGCGCGGGCGTTGCGGTTGATTTCGGCCTTGGTGCCGTTGGCGCGCCAGATCAGGTCCGGGTCGAGCCCGATGAAGGAATAGCGCCCGCGCACGGCGCCGCCTTCAACCGATTCGAACAGGAAGCTCATCGGCTTAGCCCCGCCGAGCTTCAGGAAGGCGGAGACCGGCGTCTCCAGGTCGGCGACGAGCGTGGTCCAAACCACCTGCGGCTCGCCGCGCCCATAGCGTTCGGCGAATTGGGCTTCCGACGGCTCGACTTGCATGGGCTCAGCCGCCGGTGCTGCCGCCGACCACCTGGTTCAACGCGGTCTGATTGATGCTGACGCCCATCTCGTTCTCGATCTTGGCGATATAGGCCCCGATGATGTCGTCGGCGTAGGCGTTCTTGAGCTGATCGGCGATCGACTGCGGGCCCGGCATGGCCGGCACGAACTTGGGATCGGTCACCTTGGTGACCTTGAAGAGGTAGTACTCGGTCTCCTTTGCCCCTTGCGTCATGCCGGGCGCGTCCTTGGGCGTTGCGAAAGCCGCCTGCACCAGGGGCGCCGGCGCGAAGCCCGCGTTGCCGCGCTGGATATCGGTCGCGTTCTGGACCTGCAGCTTGTCGGCCTCGCCGAGGCTCGCCAGTGTCGCGCCCGCCTTCAGCTTGGCGAGCATGGCCTCCGCCTTCGCCTTCAGCCGCTTGGCGATCTCGTCGTCGCGCCAGTGCTTCTCCACCTGGGCCTTGACGGTGTCGTAGGCGCGCTCGTGCGAGGGCGTGATGCCGGTGACGTCGTAATAGAGATAGCCGCCGCTCGCAAGTTGCAGCGCCTCGTTGTCGACGCCGACGTCGCTGGTGAAGGCCGCGCTCACCACGTCGGGCCGCTTCGGCAGGTCGGGGACCGGCTTGCCGTCGGGCGCGTTGCCGGCGCGGTCGATGGCGTCGATCACCCGGGTCTTGAGGCCGAGTTTCTTGGCCGCTTCGCCAAGCGTCGCGCCCGAGGCTTTTTCATCCTCGATCTTGTCGCGCAGGTCGCCGATCTTGCCGACCGCGTTCTGCTCGGCGATCCGCTTCTTGATCTGCGGCTCGACCTCCTGGAAGCTCTTCTGTTCGCCGGGCTCGATCTTGCCGACGCTCACCAGCACGGTGCCGAAATTGCCCTTGACCGGCTGGCTGACCTCGCCGCTCTTGAGGGCGAAGGCGGCCTTGGCGACCGCCGGATCGATGATCTGGGCCTGCGTCACCAGGCCGATATTGGTGTCGGAGGCTTTCAAGCCCCGCGCCTTGACGATGTCGTCGAAGCTTGCCCCGTTGGCGATCTTCTCGCGCGCGGCCTTGGCGGCGGCCTCGCTCTTGAACAGGATCTGGCGCACATCGCGTTTTTCCGGCTTGCCGTATTGCGCCTTGTGCTGCTCGTAATAGGCCTTGGCCTGCGCCTCGGTGACGCTCGCGGGGTCGGCCAGCGCCGCCGGCGACAGCGACACCAGGGTGACCCGGCGGTACTCCGGCGCGCGGAACATGGCTTTGTGGGCCTCGTAGTATTTCTTCAGCGTGTCGGTCGACGGCGGGTCGACGGTGCCGGCCTGCTCCGCCCCGAGCGCCAGGTAATTCACGTCGCGCTTCTGGGTGCGGTAGCGGTCGATCGCCTTGACCGCGAGCTGCGGCGCCGTCATGTCGCCGCTGATGCTCTGGGCGATCTGCCGGCGCAGCAAGACGTTGCGCTGTTCGGCGACGAAGCGCGCCTCGGTGAAGCCGGCGTTGCGGATGGCTTCCTCGAAACGCGCCCGGCTGAACTTGCCGTTGGGCCCGTTGAAGGTGGGGTCGCTCTCGATGCTCCTGGCGATCGCCGCGTCGTTGAGCCCGAGCCGCATGGTCCTGGCCTGCTCGTCGAGCGTGGTCTCCGCGATAATCTGGCCGAGGATCTGCCGGTCGAGGCCGAGCGCGCGCGCCTGCTCGGGCGGAATTGGCTTGCCGATCTGGCGCGAAACGCGCCGTAGGCGCTCGTTGTAGTATTCTTGGAACTGCTGCACCGAAATCTCGGCGGAGCCGACCTTGGCGACGTCGTTGCGCCCGTAGCCGCGGAAGATGTCGCCGATGCCCCAGATCGCGAAGGCGACAACCAGGGCGCCCATGACGACGGTCATGAGCGTTTTGCCGATGAAGGTCGAGGTGGCTTGATGGATACCGCGGAGCATGGGCGCGCTTAATCTTCTCTGGTTGGTCGAAGGGCTTTGGTCGAACGGCTCGTAAGCCGATGATCCGGCATGGTTTTCGCGCCTCGCCGAGCGCGGCGGGCGCATCATAGGGATGCCGCCAACGCCTTGCAACACAAGAGGGATCGGCGGCCGGCCCGCACGCCACTGGCGCGGCCGGCGCGGCTCTGATAGCGCAATCGGCCGTACCCACAAAAGGATTTCGGGATGGCAGGGGCAGGGCGGCGTCCGCTGGTGGCGGGCAACTGGAAGATGAACGGTCTTGGCGCCTCGGTCGCGGAGCTCGACCAGATCGTCGCGGGCGCCGCCGCCCTTGCGGCCGAAACCGACCTCATGGTGTGCCCGCCGGCGACGCTCGTCGCGCGTTTTGCCGCAGCCGCCCACGGTTCCGCGCTCGCCATCGGCGGCCAGGACTGCCACCCCAAGCCGTCCGGCGCCCACACCGGCGACATCGCGGCCGAGATGCTGGCCGACGCCGGCGCCAGCGCGGTCATCGTCGGCCATTCGGAGCGCCGCGCCGACCACCACGAATCCGACGCCGAGGTTGAGGCCAAGGCGCGCGCCGCCTGGCGGGCGGGGCTGACGGCCATCGTCTGCGTCGGCGAGACGCAAACCCAGCGCGAGGCCGGCAAGACTCTCGACGTCGTCGGCGGCCAGCTTGCCGGCTCGCTGCCGGAGGGGGCGACCGGCACCAGCCCGGAGGTCGCCCAAAAGCTGGTCGTCGCATACGAGCCGGTCTGGGCCATCGGCACCGGCCTGACCCCGACCGCGGCCGACGTCGCCGAGGTCCACGGCTTCATCCGCGCGCATCTGGCGGAGCGCTTCGGCGGCGAGGGCGCCAACATCCGCATTCTCTATGGGGGGTCGGTGAAGCCCTCGAACGCCCGGGAACTCATGTCGATTGCCGACGTCGACGGCGCCCTGGTCGGGGGGGCCAGCCTCAAGGCCGAGGATTTCCTTGGGATTGCCGCAGTTTACCACTCGTAATGCGGCGCCGGCGGGACGTCTGCGGGGTAGAAATCGCCGCAGGCATCGTGTAGACACCGCCGCGACTTCCTATATCACCGGCTGCGCGCCGCCCGGGCAGGAGCCGGGTCAGGACGACGTTGGGCGGGATTGAACGGATTTTGAGCCGATGCAGCAGGTCCTCATTGTCATCCACCTCATGCTGGTACTCGCCTTGATCGGCGTGGTGCTGCTGCAGAAGTCGGAGGGTGGCGGTCTCGGCATTGGCGGCGGCTCGGGCTTCATGACAAGCCGCGGCACGGCCAATATGCTCACCCGCAGCACCGCCATCCTGGCCGGGCTGTTCTTCTGCACCAGCCTGCTGCTGTCGATCCTGGCCGGCATGAACGAAGCGCCCAAGTCGATCCTGGGCGGCACGGCGCCGGCGACCAGCACGGCGCCGGGCGAAGCGCCGCCCGTCAACGGCCAGAAGGGCGGCCTGCTCAACCAGCTCGGCGGCCTGCCGTCGAAGTCGACGGCGCCGGCCAAACCGGCTGCGCCCGCCACGCCGTCCGGGCCGCAGGTGCCGGAATCGAAATAGGCAAAGCCAGGGGCCGGGGAACCGGCCCCTTCAGCGTTTGGAGCCGAGGGCGCCTCTTGGGAGGCCCCCGCGCTATTTCAGGGCGAACATGAAACGACCGCAGCAAGCGTCTGCCATGCCGGGAGTTTTCCACCCAAACCACAGGCGCAGGGCTGCTGCACGGTTTTCGCGCTCGTCGAATCAATTCGGCGTCGCTAAAGGTTAAATCCCATGGCGCGGTACATCTTCATCACCGGCGGCGTGGTCTCCTCACTGGGTAAGGGTCTGGCTTCCGCGGCGCTCGGCGCGCTGCTGCAGGCGCGCGGCTATACGGTTCGCCTGCGCAAGCTCGACCCCTATCTCAACGTCGATCCGGGCACCATGTCGCCGTATCAGCACGGCGAGGTGTTCGTCACCGACGACGGCGCGGAGACCGACCTCGACCTCGGCCATTACGAGCGCTTCACCGGCCATCCCGCCAACCGCCAAGACAACATCACCACCGGCCGCATCTACCAGGACATCCTCACCAAGGAGCGGCGCGGCGATTATCTCGGCGCCACCATCCAGGTGATCCCGCACGTCACCAACGCCATCAAGGACTTCATCCGCGAGGGCAACGACGACTTCGATTTCGTGCTGTGCGAGATCGGCGGCACCGTCGGCGACATCGAGGGCCTGCCGTATTTCGAAGCCATCCGGCAGATGGGCAACGAGCTGCCGCGCAACCACGCGATCTACATCCATCTGACCCTGCTGCCGTTCATCCCGACCGCGGGCGAGCTCAAGACCAAGCCGACCCAGCATTCGGTCAAGGAACTGCGCTCCATCGGCATCCAGCCCGATATCCTGCTCTGCCGCACCGACCGGCCGATCCCGGAAGGCGAGCGGCGCAAGCTGGCGCTGTTCTGCAACGTGCGCGAAAGCGCCGTGATCGAGGCGCGCGACGCCGACAACATCTACGCGGTGCCGGAGGGCTATCACGCCGCCGGCCTCGACCGCGAAGTGCTCGGCGCCTTCGGCTTCGAGCCTGATGGCGCGCCGGACCTCACGCGCTGGCGCACCATCAACGAGCGCATCCGCAACCCGGAAGGCGACGTCACCATCGCCATCGTCGGCAAGTACACCGGCATGAAGGACGCCTACAAATCGCTGATCGAGGCGCTCTCGCACGGCGGCATCGCCAACAAGGTGAAGGTCAAGCTCGACTGGATCGAATCCGATGTGTTCGAGAACGAGGACCCGGCGCCGTTCCTGGAGCAGGTGAACGGCATCCTGGTGCCCGGCGGCTTCGGCCAGCGCGGCGCCGAGGGCAAGATCCGCGCGGCGCAGTTCGCGCGCCAGCGCGAGGTGCCCTATTTCGGCATCTGCTTCGGCATGCAGATGGCCTGCATCGAGGCGGCGCGCAATCTGTGCGGCATCGCGGAGGCCAACTCCACGGAATTCGGCCCGACGCCGCAGCCGGTGGTCGGCCTGATGACCGAATGGCTGCAGGGCAACGCGCTGCAGCAGCGCCACGCTGAAGGCGACCTCGGCGGCACCATGCGGCTCGGCGCCTATCCGGCGCAGCTGACGCGCGGCAGCCGTGTGGCCGAGATCTACGGCATCACCGAAATCTCCGAGCGCCATCGCCACCGCTACGAGGTCAACACCGCCTACAAGGACCGGCTCGAGCAGCACGGCCTGCGCTTTTCCGGCATGTCGCCCGACGGCATCCTGCCGGAGATCGTCGAATACGAGGACCATCCCTGGTTCATCGGCGTGCAGTTCCACCCCGAGCTCAAGTCGCGGCCGTTCGAGCCGCACCCGCTGTTCGCCTCGTTCATCGGCGCCGCGGTGGAGCAGAGCCGGCTGGTGTGAAGACCTATCGCGAGAGCGTCACGCGCTCGGTCGATGCGTGCGGCTGGCCGCGCAAGGCCGCCGGGTCCCGGTGAACTTCATTCTCGCCGCCGTCCTTTTTACGCCAGCGGGACTTTCCCGGCCCCGAATCGTTACGCGCTTTTTACGCAGGAGGGTGCCCGGCCGCGCCGTTCTTGCTTGCGTTACGGACATTCATTCCGTTCACGTCACGACTTCAAGGACAACGACCATGCGTCACATCCTGATCGCCGCCGCCGCGCTCGCGGCCTGCGGCTTCGTCGCTTCCACGCCGGCCAACGCGCAGAGCGCGCCGCTTTACGTGGCTGGTGGTCCGGTGCAAATCGCCGGCTGGTGCCTTACGAATACCAGCGCGGACCGGGGCGATGACAACTACGGTTACTACGCCCCGTGCGGTCGTCAGGCCCTGGCCGAGGCGCCGCGCTGGCGCCGTCACCACCGCTGACCGGCTGAGCCGAGACCGGGCGCGCCGCGCGGCCCCCATTGTTGCGGCGCGCCTTGGTGACCTGCGGCCACGGGCGCGGCGTTCGCGTATCGGCGTCCCGCGGCCGGCCTTGTCTCGCGCGACATTTACGGCATCATCCGCCCGCCGGCACCGGAAGCCGGCGCCGCGAGGGGGGATTTTGCCGATGAGCCGCGGGCTCGATCATTGCGTTCATGCGGTGCGCGATCTCGACGCCGCCGCCGCGCTGTATGCCCGGCTCGGCTTCACCGTCGGCGCGCGTAACAAGCATCCCTGGGGCACGCACAATCACGTCATCCAATTGCCGGGCTTCTTCATTGAGCCGATAACGCTCGCCGAGCCGGACAAGCTCGGCAACGACGGATTCTCGGACCTGTTCGGCCGCTACACCCGCGACTTCCTCAAGCGCGGGGAGGGGCTGTCGCACATGATCCTGCAATCGGCCAGCGCGCGCGCCGACGAAGCCGATTTCCGCGCCGCCGGCATCGCGGCCTCCGACACCCTGCGCTTCGAGCGCGAGGGCAAGCGCCCGGACGGCTCGGCGGTCAAAGTCGCTTTCTCGCTCGCCTTCGCCGCGGACGAGTTTGCCCCCGACATCCATTTCGCCGTCTGCCAGCAGCACTTCCCGGAGAACTTCTGGAACCCTGACTTCCAGCGCCATCCCAACAGCGTCGAACGCATCGCCGGCGCGGTGATCGTGGCGGAGGCGCCGGGGCGCCACCGCGAATTCCTGCTGGCCTTCACCGGCGCCGATCACGCCCGTCGCGACGGCGACGGCTTCGTGGTCGCGACCCCACGCGGCGAGATCGCCGTGATGACGCCCGCCGCCTTCCGGCGCCGCTTCGATACGCCTGCGCCCGACGTGAAGGGCGGCGCGCGGTTTGCCGCCTTGCGCTTTGCCGCCCGCGACGGCGGCGCCCTCGACGAGGCGTTGGGTCAGTCGGGCCTGCCGGTGAAGCGCGCGGCCGGCGCCTTCGTGGTCGGCCCCGAGAGCGGCAAAGGCGCCATGGGCGCAACGATGGGCGCAACGATGGGCGCCACCCTGGTATTCGAAGCCGGCCGTTGACCGGGCAGACCGGGGGCCGCATGGTCCGCGCGCGGCGCATCCCGAGCGCCCCGCAGGAGGAATCCCCAATCTTGGACCGGACACCAGGCCCCAATCCCACGGTTTCCGTCGGCACCGTGCGTTTCGGCAACGACCTGCCGTTCGCGCTGATCGCGGGCCCGTGCGCGCTGGAAAGCCGGGCGCATGCGCTCGAAATGGCCGCCGCGCTCAAGGAGATCGCGGCCAAGGTCGGCGTCGGGCTGGTGTTCAAGACCTCTTTCGACAAGGCCAACCGCACCGCGAGCCAGAGTGCCCGCGGCGCCGGCCTGGAAGCGGCGCTGCCGATCTTCGCCGAGATCCGCGAGACGCTTGGATTGCCGGTGCTCACCGACGTGCACGAGGCGGCGCAATGCGCGCGCGTCGCGCAAGCGGTTGACGTGCTGCAGATCCCGGCCTTCCTGTGCCGTCAGACCGACCTGCTGGTCGCCGCCGCCGCGACCGGGCGGGCCGTCAACGTCAAGAAGGGGCAGTTCCTGGCGCCGTGGGACATGAAGAACGTGGTCGCAAAGATCGTCGGCGCCGGTAACGCCGACGTGTTGGTGACCGAGCGCGGCGTCTCCTTCGGCTACAACACGCTCGTCTCGGACATGCGCGCGCTGCCGATCCTCAGAGAGGAGATTGGCGCGCCGGTAATCTTCGATGCCACGCACTCGGTCCAGCAGCCGGGCGGGCAGGGCACCGCCTCGGGCGGCGAGCGCCGCTTCGTGCCGGTCTTGGCGCGGGCGGCGGTGGCGGTCGGGGTGGCGGGGCTCTTCATCGAGACCCACCAGGACCCGGACAAGGCGCCCTCCGACGGGCCGAACATGTTGCCGATCAAGGAGATGGAGCCGCTTTTGCGCAAGCTGGTTGAATTCGACCGGCTAGCCAAAGGATGACGGCGCCGAAGCTTCCGCCCGCGCCCATGCCCACCAACATCAACCTTCTCGCGTTCGTCTCCTTTGCGGCTGCGTTGTTCGCGCGCGCCGTCGATCCCGTCATCCCGCAGATCGCGCACGGCCTGAACGTCGCGCCCACGACGGCGGCCTTGCTCTCCAGCGGCTACACGCTCCCCTTCGCGCTGATTCAGCCGCTGCTCGGCGCGCTCGCCGACATGATGAGCAAGAGCCGGCTGATCGTCGTGTGCGTGCTGATCACCAGCGTGGCCAGCGTGGCGGGCGGTCTGGCCTACGACTTCAAGATGCTGTTTGCCTTGCGCGTCGCGGCGGGGCTCGCCGCCGGCGGTATCTTCCCGATCCTGATGGCGGTGGTCGGCGACCGCGTCCCGGTCAAGCAGCGCCAGGTGGCGCTGAGCCGGCTTCTGTTCGCCGCCATGATCGGCAACCTGCTGGGCGCCTCGGGCGCCGGCGTGCTCGGCGACCTGATCGGCTGGCGCAGCGTCCTGTTCGCCATCGGTGCCGTCGGCCTGATCGCGCTGGCCATGGCGATGCCGGGCCTGCGGGGCCAGGGCGAGGCGCCGGGGCGGTTCGATCCGTCAAGCCTCCTGCCGAGCTACCGCGCGGTGTTCGGCAACCCGCTGGCGAAATACTGCTTCGGCGCCGTGTTCGTGGAGGCGATCTTCGTCTTCGGCATGTTTCCCTACGTGGCGGTGATGCTCCACGCCGAAGGCGTCGAAAGCGCCACCATTGCGGGCCTGGTCATCGCCGGATTCGGCGCCGGCGGCATCCTCTATACCCTCACGGTGCGCTGGCTGCTCGCCCGTCTGGGCGAGAATTGGCTGATGGCGGGGGGCGGCATGGTGATGGCATTCTGCTTTGCCTTGATCGCGCTCAGGCCGCCGTGGCAAGCCGAATTCGCCGTCTTCGTGCTGCTCGGCTTCGGCATGTACATGCTGCACGGCTGCATCCAGGTCTTCGTCACCGAGTTGGCGCCCACCGCGCGCGCGACCGCGACCGCCGCGCATTCCAGTTTCTTCTTCCTGGGGCAGGCGACCGGCCCGGTGGTCTACGGGTTCGGTCTGTCAAGCGGCACCGGCATCGCCGGCGTTCTGATCGGCGGCGTCTTCGCCCTGATCGCGACCGGCTGGGTGTGCGCGCTGATGCTGCGGCGGCCGGCGCCGGCCGGCGCCTAACCTCTGCCACGATACGGGGCGACGCCCTGCTCGGGCAGCCACACGCCCTTGGGGCAGCGCCCGGTCTGCCAGAATACGTCGATCGGCATGCCGCCGCGCGGATACCAATAGCCGCCGATGCGCAGGAACTTCGGCTTCAAGAGCGCGACCAGCCGCTTGCCGATCGCCACCGTGCAATCCTCGTGGAACGAGCCCACGTTGCGAAAGCTCGCGAGATAAAGCTTGAGCGACTTCGATTCCACCAGGAAGCGCCCCGGCACGTAATCGATGACGAGATGCGCGAAGTCGGGCTGGCCGGTGATCGGGCACAAAGTGGTGAATTCGGGTGCCGTGAAGCGGGCGAGGTAGTCGGTGTCCCGGTGCGGATTGGGCACGCGGTCGAGCTGCGCCTTGTCGGGCGAGGCGGGCAGGCGGGCCGGGCGGCCGAGTTGCAGTGGTTTTTTCGTCATCGGACCTTCTGTTTTCGCGGTCCTGCAATGCCCGTAGGCTCGGGGCATGACAAGAGGGTTGTCCATCCTGTAGAAGCCCGGCCATGCCCATGATCCCGAAAAGTGGGAAACGGTTTTCGGACAAGATCATGCGCCTCAAAAATTAAGCCGGAACTCGCGAAAATGACCGCCATTACCGACATCATCGGCCGCGAAATCCTCGATTCCCGCGGCAATCCCACCGTCGAAGTCGATGTGATCCTCGAAGATGGCTCCATGGGCCGGGCCGCGGTGCCCTCGGGCGCCTCCACCGGCGCCCACGAGGCGGTTGAGCTGCGCGACGGCGACAAGGCTCGCTACGGCGGCAAGGGCGTCTTGAAAGCGGTGGACGCGGTCAACATCGAGATATTCGACGCCGTCGGCGGCATGGACGCCGAACTACAGGCCAAGATCGACGAGACCATGATCGAACTGGACGGCACCGCCAACAAGGGCCGGCTCGGCGCCAACGCCATCCTCGGCGTCTCGCTCGCCACCGCCAAGGCGGCGGCGATCGCGGGCGGCGCGCCGCTTTACCGCTATGTCGGCGGTACCGCCGCGCGCCTCTTGCCGGTGCCGATGATGAACATCGTCAACGGCGGCGTGCACGCCGACAACCCGATCGACTTCCAGGAGTTCATGATCATGCCGGCGGGCGCCCCGAGCTTCGCCGAGGCGCTGCGCTATGGCGCGGAAATCTTTCACACTTTGAAGGCCGAGCTGAAGGCCATGGGTCTCAACACCAATGTCGGCGACGAGGGCGGCTTCGCCCCCGATCTCAAGTCGGCGGAACAGGCCCTCGACGTCATCGTGAAGGCGATCGGCAAGGCCGGCTACGAGGCCGGCGAAGACGTCTTCATCGCGCTCGATCCGGCCTCGAGCGAGTTCTACAAGGACGGTCAATACGTCTATGCCGGCGAGGGCAAGACGCGCTCCAAGGAGCAGCAGGCGCAGTATCTCGCCGACCTCATCAAGAATTATCCGATCGTTTCCATCGAGGACGGCCTGGCCGAGGACGACTGGGAAGGCTGGAAGATCGCCACCGACCTGATCGGCGGCAAATGCCAGCTCGTGGGCGACGACCTGTTCGTCACCAACGTCGAGCGGCTGTCGAAAGGCATCGCCGACGGCGTCGCCAATTCGATCCTGATCAAGGTCAACCAGATCGGCACGCTCACCGAGACGCTCGCCGCCATCGAGATGGCGCACAAGGCGGCCTATACTGCGGTGATGTCGCACCGCTCCGGCGAGACGGAAGATTCCACCATCGCCGACCTCGCGGTCGCCACCAATTGCGGGCAGATCAAGACCGGATCGCTGGCGCGCTCCGACCGCATGGCAAAATACAATCAGCTTCTGCGTATCGAGGAGGAGCTGGAGGATCAGGCGAAGTTCGCCGGCAAGGCGGTGCTGAAACGGCGCGGGTGAGCGGCCGGCCGGTTGACGGCGTCAGCGGGCCGGTGCGGCGGCGGCTTGCCTTGCGGCCCGGTTGGCCGCAAATTCGGGCTCTCCTGGGATTCAATGGTTGAGCGACGGCAATGGATCAGATCACCACCCTTTCCACCGGCGAACGCCGCCAGGCCGCCGAACGGCTGGCTACCTACGTGACGCGCTCGGTCGACAACGCCCGTGCGGTGGAGAAGCCGTTCTTCCACCTCGAGTTCGACCACGTCTTCCCCGACGATATCTACGCCGAGATCCTGCGGCTGATGCCTGAATCGCGCGACTATCGGCCGATGCACGGGCGCAGCAAAGGGCACGACCTCGACGACGGTACCCATACGCGGGTCAAGATCGACCTGTTCCCCGAATACATCCGCAACCTGCCGGCGGAAAAGCGCGCGCTGTGGGACGTGGTCGGGCGCGCGCTCACCTCCGACCCGGTGCGCCAGGCCTTCATGCGCCGCCTGGCGCCGGGCCTCGCCAAGCGATTCGGGACCGACTTCGCCAAGACCGGCATGTACCCGATCCCGATCCTCACCCGCGATATTCCCGGCTACCTCATCACGCCGCACACGGACACCCGCTGGAAGGGCATCACCGTCCAGTTCTATCTGCCGGAGACCGACGCCAACACCGACATCGGCACCATCTTCCACGACGTGAAGGCCGACGGCTCCAAACCCAAGCACACCCAGATGCGCTTTGCGCCCAACACCGGCTACGCCTTCGCCGTCGGCGACGACACCTGGCATTCGGCCGATGCGGTGCACGATCGGGTAAAGACCCGCGATTCGATCCTGCTGACCTATTTCGTGGATCAGGGCATGCTCAAGGTGGTGCGCAACCGCGGCAAGCGGTTCGGCAATTTCGTGCTCAACGAGATCCGTCACCGGGTGTAGGCGGCTGCCACGTGAATCGTCTCCGTCTTGCCCGGCCATGACGGGGGTGAGCCTGTCAGCACGCCGTCGTCGTTAAAGAGACCTTAACGGCCTCGCGTGCATTGTCGCCGCACCATGGTCACCCACCGCCGCCGCCGCGCCGTCCTGACCGCGCTCGGGCTCTACGCCTTTGCCGCGCTCTACATCGGCTATTTCGCGGTCAACGCGTTCACGGGCGCCCATGGCTTGCGCGCCCAGCAGGACCTCGATAAGCGGCTTGCCCACATGGAGGGCGAGCTCAAGCACCTCAAGGCCGAGCGCATCGAGTGGCAGCGGCGGGTGTCGCTCCTGCAATCCAACCAGATCGACCCGGACATGCTGGCCGAACGCGCCCGCGCGCTGCTCGGCTATGTCGATCCGCGTGACGTCACTTTGCTGCTCCATCCTCAGGAGTGACGCAACAAAATGACGAGGCGCGCGCCGCCTAGTGGTCCAATTCCGACATTTGCATGCCGTTGCTGCAGGCTCCCGAGCAAATGTCGGAATCAAAGGACCACTAGCAACTATTTGAATCTAGTGGAGCTTTGAATTTGACATTTGATGAGCGGCTTGCCGCACACGGGTATCAAATGTCAAATTCGCTCCACTAGCGTAATGCCGCGGCGCAGCGACGAGACCGGATGCCGCGACCGGTTCCGGCAACCGGGGCGCATCAGCACGCGTTATCCACCGATGGGCCATTTGCGTTTGCATTCAAATCCTTGGCGCATGCGTTACGCGGCGGGGAGGGCGCTCCCGTGCTTTCGCAAGCCCCGGATTTGGGCTATGGGGGTGGCACGAATATCCTCCAATGCCCCGTCACATCAGCCGGTCCCGCAGGAGTGCCAATGGCGGTTGCCAAATCAAAACCAAGCGCCGATGCACAAGAGGTCGCGTTTCCTACGACCCAAGTGCCCCCGTTCACCAAGGAGCAGGACCTCGAAGCCTATCGGCGCATGCTCACCATCCGCCGCTTCGAGGAAAAGGCCGGCCAGATGTATGGCATGGGGCTGATCGGCGGCTTCTGCCATCTCTATATCGGCCAGGAAGCCGTCGTCATCGGCATGCAGATGGCCCTCAAGCCGGGCGACGAAGTCATCACCGGCTATCGCGACCATGGCCACATGCTGGCCTGCGAGATGGACCCCAAGGGGGTGATGGCGGAGCTCACCGGCCGCACCCACGGCTATTCCAAGGGCAAGGGCGGCTCGATGCACATGTTCAGCGTCGAGAAGGGCTTCTACGGCGGCCACGGTATCGTTGGCGCGCCGGCGCCGCTCGGCACGGGGCTCGCCTTCGCCAACCGCTACCGCGGCAACGACAATGTGTGTCTCACCTATTTCGGTGACGGCGCCGCCAACCAGGGCCAGATCTACGAGAGCTTCAACATGGCCGAGCTATGGAAGCTGCCGGTCATCTACGTCATCGAGAACAACCGCTACGCCATGGGCACCGCCATCGCGCGTTCGTCGGCGCAGACCAACCTGTCGAAGCGCGGCCTGTCGTTCAAGCATCCCGGGCGAGCAGGTCGACGGCATGGACGTGCGCGCGGTGAAGGCCGCCGGCGACAAGGCGGTGGCCTGGTGCCGCGAAGGCAAGGGGCCCTACATTCTCGAGATGCTCACCTACCGCTACCGCGGCCACTCCATGTCGGACCCGGCCAAGTACCGCACCCGCGAGGAGGTCGACGAGGTGCGCTCGCACCACGACCCCATTGAAATGGTGCGCCAGCGCATCCTGGAAAAGAAATTCGCCACCGAAGCCGCCCTGAAGAAGATCGACGGCGAGGTGCGCGATCTCATCAACCAGGCGGCGGAGTTCGCCACTCACGATCCGGAGCCGGAGGTGTCCGAGCTCTACACCGACGTCTATCGCACATGATCCCGAATAAGCATGTCCCCGGCTTGATCGGGGATGGGAACCGGATTTCGGATAAGATCATGCGCAAAACAAAAATCGTCAGCCGCGTATAGGACGCCGCAACGCCCATGCCGACCAACGTGCTCATGCCCGCGCTCTCGCCCACCATGGAGAAGGGCAACCTGGCCAAGTGGCTGAAGAAGGAGGGCGACACGGTGCGCTCCGGCGACGTCATCGCCGAGATCGAGACCGACAAGGCCACCATGGAGGTGGAAGCCGCCGACGAGGGCACGCTCGGCAAGATCCTCATCCCCGAAGGCACCGCCGACGTCGCCGTCAATACGCCGATCGCCGTCATCCTCGGCGAGGGCGAGGACAAAAGCGCGATCAACGACGTCAAGCCGGCGCCGGTCGAGAAGGCCGCCGAATCCGCCCCGCCGGCCGCGGCCGAGAGCGCCAAGGCGCCGGCCGCCCCGATGCCGAAAGCCGAAGCGCCGGCACCCGCCGCGCCGCAGGTCGAGCCGGCGCAGCGATCCCGACATTCCGGCCGGCACCGAGATGGTGACCATGACCATGCGCGAAGCCCTGCGCGACGCCATGGCCGAGGAGATGCGCCGCGACGGCGACGTGTTCGTGATGGGCGAGGAAGTCGCCGAATACCAGGGCGCCTACAAGGTGACGCAAGGGCTGTTGCAGGAGTTCGGCGCCAGGCGCGTCATCGACACGCCCATCACCGAGCACGGCTTCGCGGGCCTCGGCGTCGGCGCCGCGCTCGCGGGCCTGAAGCCGGTGGTCGAGTTCATGACCTGGAACTTCGCCATGCAGGCCATGGACCACCTGATCAACTCGGCCGCCAAGACGCTCTACATGTCCGGCGGGCAGATGGGCTGCCAGATGGTGTTCCGCGGCCCCAACGGCGCCGCCGCCCGCGTCGCCGCCCAGCACAGCCAGGATTATACGTCCTGGTACTCGCACATTCCGGGCCTGAAGGTGATCGCGCCCTCGAACGCCGCCGACGCGAAGGGCCTGTTGAAGGCGGCGATCCGCGATCCCAACCCGGTGATCTTCCTCGAAAACGAAATCCTTTACGGCCATTCCTCGCCGGTGCCCAAGCTTGACGACTTCGTCTTGCCCATCGGCAAGGCGCGCATCGCGCGCGCCGGCAAGGACGTCACCATCGTCGCCTGGTCCATGGGCATGACCTACGCGCTGGGCGCGGCCGACGAGCTGGCGAAAGAGGGGATCGAAGCCGAAGTCATCGACATGCGCACGCTCAGGCCCATGGACATCGCGACGGTCGCGGAGTCGGTGCAGAAGACCGGCCGCGCGGTGACGGTGGAAGAGGGCTGGAAGCAGTCCGGCGTCGGCGCCGAGATCGCCGCGCGGCTGATGGAAGAGGCCTTCGACTATCTCGATGCGCCGGTCACGCGGGTTGCCGGCAAGGACGTGCCGATGCCCTACGCGGCGAACCTGGAAAAGCTGGCGCTGCCCTCGATCGCGGAAGTGGTCGAGGCGGCGAAAGCCGTCTGTTATCGGTGAGCAACATGGCCGAAGCCGAAGTCGATGCCTTGCCGGTGCCGCCCGAAGCCTTGCAGCAGGGCGGCATCGAGGTGCTGCGCGCCTTCATCGTCGAGGGCAAGCTGGAAGTCTCGCTACGCCGTGCCTTCGAGGAAGTCGACCTCTGGGGCATGCTGATCGCGGACGTGGCGCGTCACGCCGCCCACGTCTTCGCCACCGAAACCAAGATGAGCGAGGAACAGGCGCTCGCCAACATCCGCGCCATGTTCGACGCCGAGCTCGACACGCCCACCGATCCCGGCTCCACCAGCGCCGTCAGTTAAGACCCACCTCATTAAGGCCCAAGGTATGCCGACCAATATTCTCATGCCCGCGCTGTCGCCCACCATGGAGAAGGGCAACCTCGCCAAGTGGCTGAAGAAGGAAGGCGACCCGGTCAAGACCGGCGACGTGCTGGCCGAGATCGAGACCGACAAGGCCACCATGGAATACGAGGCCATCGACGACGGCACGCTCGCCAAGATCGTGGTGCCGGAGGGCACGCAGGACGTGGCGGTGAATTCGGTCATTGCCGTGATGGCCGGCGAGGGCGAGGACGTGAAGGCGGCCGCAGCGAGCGCCGGCAATGCGCAGGCCGCGCCGCCGCAGCGCCGGCGCCAAAGGCGGCAGAACCGGCGAAACAAACAAGCGCTCCAGCCCCCTCACCCCAGCCCTCTCCCACGAGGGGAGAGGGAGTCCCGCCGAGCGCGCCGAAAGGCACAGCGCCCACCTCTCCCCTCGTGGGAGAGGTCGCCGCGCGCAGCGCGGCGGGTGAGGGGGCGAGGACCGAGTTGGCGGCCGCATCTTCTCGTCGCCGCTTGGCGCGCCGGCTCGCCAAGGACGCCGGCATCGATTTGTCGCGCGTCACCGGTTCCGGTCCGCATGGCCGCATCGTCGCCCGCGATATCGAGGCGGCGAAGTCGGGCAAGGGTCTCGCGCCGGCCGCCGCCGCCGGGCTGCGGCAGGCGCGCCGTCGCGCCGGCGATGACCGACCAGCAGGTGCTGGCGCTGTTCGACGAGGGCTCCTACGAGCTCATCCCGCACGACGGCATGCGCCGTACCATCGCGCAGAGATTGACCGCGGCGGCGCAGTCGATGCCGGTGTTCTATCTCACCGTCGACTGCGACATCGGCAGGCTCACTGCCGCGCGCGAGGAGATAAACGCCGCCGCGCCCAAGGGCGCCGACGGCAAGCCGGTCTACAAGCTCTCGGTCAACGACTTCGTGGTCAAGGCTTTGGCGCTGGCGTTGCAGCGCGTGCCGCAGGCGAACGTGAGCTGGACCGAAGCCGCCATGGTCAAGCACAAGCATTCCGACATCGGCGTCGCGGTGGCGCTGCCGTTCGGGCTGATCACGCCGATCGTCAAGCAGGCCGAACTGAAATCGCTCTCCGCCATCTCCAACGAGATGAAGGACCTCGCCGGCACGCGCCAAGAACAAGAAGCTGAAACCCCACGAATACCAGGGCGGATGCTCTTCGGTGTCGAACCTCGGCATGTACGGCATCAAGGAATTCACCGCGGTGATCAATCCGCCGCAGTCGACCATCCTCGCGGTCGGCACCGGCGAGGAGCGCCCGGTGGTGCGCAACGGCAAGCTCGAGGTCGCGACGCTGATGAGCGTGACGCTCGCCTGCGATCACCGCGCCATCGACGGCGCGCTCGGGGCGCAACTCATCGGCGCGTTCAAGCTGCTGATCGAAAACCCGGTGATGATGGTGGTGTAACGCCTGTCATTCCGGGACGGCCCAAAGCGGCCGGACCCGGAATCCATAACGCTGGTCTGTGATTATGGATTCGGGTTCGCCGCCATAGCGCGTCAAAGACGTGCGTAAACGCGCTTATGGCGGCGCCCCGGAATGACGATTAGGAAAAGCGCTTAATGGCCGATACCAATTTCGACGTCATCATCATCGGCTCCGGCCCCGGCGGCTATGTCGCCGCCATCCGCGCGGCGCAGCTCGGCTTCAAGACCGCCATCATCGAGAAGAGCCTATCTCGGCGGCATCTGCCTGAACTGGGGCTGTATCCCGACCAAGGCGTTGCTGCGCTCGGCCGAGATTTATCACACCATGCAGCATGCCAAGGACTACGGGCTGAAAGCCGACAACATCGGCTATGACGCGGAGGCCATGGTGAAGCGCTCGCGCGGCGTGTCGAAGCGGCTGAACGACGGCGTCGGCTTCCTGATGAAGAAGAACAAGGTCTCGGTGATCTGGGGCGAAGCCACCATCGACGCGCCCGGCAAGATCACCGTGAAGGCGTCGAAGACCGAAGCCGTCAAGGGCGCGCTCGGTCCCGGCCAGTACCAGGCCAAGCACATCGTCGTCGCTACCGGCGCGAGGCCCCGCGTGCTGCCCGGCCTCGAGCCGGACCAGAAGCTGGTGTGGACCTATTTCGAGGCCATGGTGCCGCCGAAGATTCCGAAGTCGCTGCTGGTGGTCGGCTCCGGCGCCATCGGCATCGAGTTCGCCTCGTTCTTCCGCACCTTCGGCACGGACGTGACCGTGGTCGAGGTGCTGCCGCAGATCCTGCCGGTCGAGGACCAGGAGATTCAGACGTTCGCCCGCAAGAGCTTCGAGAAGCAGGGCATCAAGATCCTGACTAACGCCAAGGTGACGAAGCTCGACAAGAAAGCCGATAGCGTCACCGCCACGATAGAAGAGGGTGGCAAAACGCAACAGCATCACGGTGGATCGCGTCATCTCCGCCGTCGGCGTGGTCGGCAATATCGAGAATCTCGGGCTGGAAAAGCTCGGGGTAAAGACCGAGCGCGGCTGCGTCGTCATCGACGGTGTCGGCAAGACCAACGTGCCGGGCATCTACGCCATCGGCGACGTCGCCGGCCCGCCGATGCTGGCGCACAAGGCCGAGCACGAGGGCGTCGTCTGCATCGAGGCCATCAAGGGTCTCAATCCGCACCCGACGAACAAGCTGATGATCCCCGGCTGCACCTATTGCACGCCGCAGGTGGCCTCGGTGGGTCTCACCGAGCAGGCCTGCAAGGACAAGAAGCTCGACATCCGCGTCGGCCGCTTCCCCTTCGTCGGCAACGGCAAGGCGATTGCCTTGGGCGAAGACCAGGGCCTGGTGAAGGTCATCTTCGACAAGAAGACCGGGCAACTGCTCGGCGCCCACATGGTCGGCGCCGAGGTCACCGAGCTCATTCAAGGCTATGTGGTCGCCATGAATCTGGAGACCACCGAGGAAGAACTGATGCACACGGTCTTCCCGCATCCCACGCTATCGGAGATGATGAAGGAAGCCGTGCTCGACGCTTACGGGCGGGTGTTGAATATGTGACGCTCTGGCGTCATTCCGGGACGCTCGTGAAACGAGCGGACCCGGAATCCATACGCCGCAGCACTGGGATTATGGATTCCGGGTTCGCGGACTTCGTCCGCGCCCCGGAAAGACGAAGAACAATAGGGGAGCGCCGACGCCGATGGCCAAGTTCAACAGTATCCTCGAAACCGTCGGCCGCACGCCGGTGGTCAAGATCAACAAGCTGGCGCCGCGGGGCATCGACCTCTTCGTCAAGATTGAGGCCTTCAACCCGCTCGGCTCGGTCAAGGACCGCCTGGCGCTCGGCGTCATCGAGGCGGCGGAGAAATCCGGCGCGCTCAAGCCCGGCCAGACCGTGGTGGAAGCAACCTCGGGCAACACCGGCATCGGCCTGGCAATGGTCTGCGCCGCCAAGGGCTATCCGCTGGTCATCACCATGGCGGAGAGCTTCTCGGTCGAGCGGCGCAAGCTGATGCGTTTCCTTGGCGCCAAGGTGGTGCTGACGCCGGCGGCCGAACGCGGCATGGGCATGGTCTTGAAGGCGCAGGAGCTGTCCAAGGAACACGGCTGGTTCATGACCCGCCAGTTCGAGAACGAGGCCAACCCGGACATGCATTCGCGCACCACCGCGCGCGAGATCGTCGACGACTTCAAGGGCGAGCGACTGGACTACTGGGTCACCGGCTTCGGCACCGGCGGCACGCTCACCGGCGTCTCGCGCGTGCTGCGCAAGGAACGGCCCGAGACCAAGATCGTCGTTTGCGAGCCCGCGGACGCAGCGATGCTGTCGAGCGGCATCGGCCAGAAGCGCAATGCCGACGGCTCGCCGGCGGAGGCGCATCCTTCTTTCAATCCGCATCCGATGCAGGGCTGGAGCCCGGATTTCATCCCGCGCATCGCCGGCGAAGCGGTCGATGAAAAGGGCTTCGACCACATCCTCACCGTGCCCGGGCCGGACGGCCTCAAATGGAGCCGGGAGTTGGCGCAGAAGGAAGGTATCTTCGTCGGCATCACCGCCGGCGCGACCTTCGCGGGCGCGCTGGAGGTCTGCAAGACGGCCGCGCCGGGCTCGACCGTGCTGGCGATGCTGCCCGACACCGGCGAGCGCTATCTGTCGACGCCGCTGTTTGCCGACGTCGGCGCCGATATGGACGACGAGGAAGTGAAGATTTCCCGGTCGACGCCAGGCAACCAATTGCCGCCAAAGGCGGCATAGAGCGAGAACGGGGCAAAACCCATGGGTGCGATATGAGCGTGATCTGGTGGATCATCATCGGTCTCGTCGCCGGCTGGCTGGCCAACGTCATTCTCGGCGGCCGACGCGGCGGGCTGCTCTATAACCTGGCCG
The DNA here is from genome assembly GCA_963829755.1 of uncultured Pseudomonadota bacterium. Lineage (GTDB taxonomy): Bacteria > Pseudomonadota > Alphaproteobacteria > Rhizobiales > Xanthobacteraceae > Pseudolabrys. Next base: position 1,105,383 of record CAWHJV010000016.1, read on the forward strand.
TGGGGCTGGTCGGCGCCATCGTCGGCGGCCTCATCTTCAACAGCCTGCACATTTTCCCGGCCGGCTTCATCGGCGCGCTGGTCAGTGCTACCGTGGGGGCCATCGTCTTTCTGTTAATCTGGCGCGCAATCAAACGGGCCTGAAGCCGGAGGCGCGCTGGCATGCGGCTTTTCCTTGCTGTTGCATTCATTGCGGGCGTGTTCGCCGCCATGCCGGCGGTGGCGCAGGCGCCGGTCAAGAATCCGATCAAGACCCTGACGCCCGCCGAGGTGCAGCAGCTCAATTCCGGTAAAACGCCGGAGCAGCCGCCGCAGCAGGGCCCGGCCGCCAACCCGATCAAGACGCTGACGCCGGAGGAAGTGCAGCAACTCAATTCCGGCAAGACGCCGGCGGCAACGCAACCGGCGACCGCGCCCAAACCCGCAGCGCCGCAGGCCGGGCCGAAATCGCCGCCGCCCGAAAACCTGGCACTCAAGACCCCGCCGCGCCCGCCGGGCGACGACATCTGGCGCGCGGGCGCCGATATCAACGTGGTGTCCGACAACCACTACGACGTCTGGGCGGCCGGTGCGCTCGCCAATGTGCGCGGGCTCATCGCCCACGAATTGCACGCCGCCGGCGCCGAGCTTGACGTCGACACCACCACCAGGGGCGACGCCTACGCCTTCGGCGCCATCGCCGCGGTCGCCGGCAGCTACGGCCACGATCTCTACGTCGCCGGCGCCCGCGTGAGCATCGATGCGCGTGTGGCCGGCGCGCTGAAGGCGGGCGGCGCCCGCGTGCTGGTGCGCCCGCAGACCGACATCGCCGGCCCGACCCAGATCGCCGGCGCCGACGTGCGCTTTGCCGGCGTCAGCCACGGCAAGACCGAGATCGTCGGCGACACCGTGGTCATCGACGGCCACATCGGCGGGGACCTCCTGGTGCGCGCGCGCAGCGTCACCGTCGGCAAGAGCGCGGTCATCGACGGCGACGTAACCTTCCAGAGCTTCAACGCGCCGGTGATCGTCGAGGGCGCCGTCATCCGCGGCCGCAAGACCATGACCCTGCCGCACCCGCAGGTCAGCCGCTTTGAGGCGGCGCAGGCGCTGTTCGGCCTGGTGTTGTTCTCGATCGCCGCCGGCTTCATGGCGGGCCTCTTGCTGCTTCTGTCGCGCCGCGCCTTCGTCGAGCGCGCGGTCGACCGTTTGCGCAACCGGCCCGGCCACAGCTTCGGCCTCGGCGTGCTGATCTTCATCCTGGTGCCGGCGGTCGCCGTGCTGCTGATGGCGACCATCATCGGCATCCCGACCGCGCTCTTGATTCTGTTCGCCCTGCCACTCCTCTGGCTGGTGGCGACCGTGATCGCCGCCTTCACCATGGGCGACTTCCTGGTCAATCGCGTGCCGCGCCAGCGCGGGTTCTTCGGCCAGCTCTGGGCGCTCATCGTCGGCCTGGTGGTGCTGAGCATCATCGGCATCATCCCCTATATCGGCTTTCTCTCCTGGCTCGCCGCGCTGCTGGTGGGGCTGGGGGCGTTCTGGCAGGCGCTCAAGGCGCCGGGACCGGCCGCCGAGGCGCCGGCGGAAGACCCCGCCGTCTGAGCGAAATCTGTCCCCAGCCATGCCAAATCGGCCGAATTCGGCTGCTTGCGGGGCCGGGCGGGGGCCCGTAAGTAAGGCCCATGGCCGTCGTCCTCGACCTCACCAACGATCCGCGCCCGCGCCATCCGGAAAAGGCGCATCGGCCGGATTCCGCGCTAACCCCCAAGCCCGCCTGGATCCGCGTCAAAGCGCCGGTCTCGGAAGGCTATCGGCAGACCCGCGACCTGATGCGCGCGAACGGCCTCGTCACCGTCTGCGAGGAGGCCGGCTGCCCCAATATCGGCGAGTGCTGGGAGAAGAAGCACGCCACGTTCATGATCATGGGCGACATCTGCACGCGCGCCTGCGCCTTCTGCAACGTGAAGACCGGCCTGCCGGGTGCGCTCGACGCATCCGAGCCCGCGCATGTGGGCGAGGCGACCGCCAAACTCGGCCTCTCGCACATCGTCGTCACCTCGGTCGACCGCGACGATCTCGCCGACGGCGGTGCCCAGCATATCGCCGACACCATCCGCGCCATCCGCTCTCATGCGCCGGGCACCACCGTCGAGGTGCTGACGCCCGACTTTCTGCGCAAGGACGGCGCGCTTGAAACCGTGGTCGAAGCCAAGCCCGACGTTTTCAACCACAATCTGGAAACCGTGCCGTCGCTCTATCTGACGGTGCGGCCGGGCGCGCGCTATTTCCACTCGCTGCGACTGCTGCAACGGGTGAAGGAGCTTGACCGCACCATGTTCACCAAGTCGGGAATCATGGTGGGCCTGGGCGAGGAACGAAACGAGGTCCTGCAGGTGATGGACGACCTGCGTTCGGCCAACGTGGACTTCATCACCATCGGTCAATACTTGCAGCCCACCCGCAAGCACCACGAAGTGAAACGCTTCGTGCCGCCCGAGGAGTTCAAGGGGCTGGAAACGATCGCCTACACCAAGGGCTTCCTTATGGTGTCGGCCTCGCCGCTCACCCGCTCGTCGCATCACGCCGGCGACGACTTCGCGCGCCTCAAGGCGGCGCGGGCGGCTCACAACAGTTAAATGCCTCGCTTCTCCACCACCCGCCACGTCCACCATTCCGCGTCCGACATGTTCGATCTGGTTGCGGACGTGAAGAAATATCCGGAATTCGTGCCGCTATGTGCGGATATGCGCCTGCGCGAACGGCGCGAGAAAGAAGACGGCACGGTGGTGATGGTCGCCGCCATGACGGTCGCCTACAAGCTCATTCGCCAGACCTTCACCAGCCGCGCCACCCTCGACAAAACGAATCTGCAAGATCCTGGTCGAATATCTCGACGGCCCCTTCAAGCGCATGCAGAACCGCTGGACCTTCAAGCCCACGGACGAGGGCTCTTGCGAGGTCGAGTTCTTCATCGACTACGAATTCGCCAGCCGCACGTTCGGGATGCTGATGGGTGCCATGTTCGACACCGTCTTCCGCCGCATGGCCGCCGCCTTCGAGCAGCGCGCCGATCACGTCTACGGCCGCAAGCGCGCGTAGATGCGTCCGCCGGCGAAGACGGGCGATAGTCTGCCGTCCGGAACCGCGAAAATGGCCCGGCGGGCGCTTGCCGGCGGCCGGCGCACTCTCGAAGCCTTCCAATCTATTTGACTTGCCGCAAAGACGCCGACCGCCGTCCCGGTTAATCGGGTGAACAGGGGCATTCGTCACCCAAAACTCAAGAAATCCGAACAGGAGCAATTCATGTCGAGGCAAGAGACCGAGAACCTTTCACGCCGGGCGATGCTGCTGCGGGGCGTGGCCTGCGCGGCCGGGGCTGCGACGGTTCTGACCGTGGCGGTGGAGCCGGCCGCGGCCGCCAAGTTGCCGAAGGCCGTCGCCGGCTATCAGGACAAGCCGCACGACGGGCAGCAATGCAGCGAGTGCGCGCTGTTCGTGAAGCCGAATTCCTGCCAGAACGTGGCCGGCACCATCGATCCGAACGGCTGGTGCCGCCTCTTCCGCAAGGCTTGATCCTCTACAGCGGTAGCGCTGCGGTGCCCGCCGACGGTGCCGTTGGTTCGGTCATTGACCTTATCGATCGGCACTGACATGGCCTAACCGCAAAGACTGAAGCTTTCTTGGACGGCCCAGGCAATGACGCGTTCGCAGCGCGCTGCCTGGGCCGTCTGCTTTCTACCTCCAAGACTCCGCATTGCTTCGCATAATTTCTGCTTCGCGCAGTTCTTGGCCAGCCCAACTTTCATCATGCGCCACAATGCGTCATTTTCAACCGCAACAGATTAACTGCGCGCAGCGTGTAACCGATAAACGCAACGATAAGCGAATGCTGCGTGAGCAAGCGCCCGTCTTTTACGAGACGAGCGCAACGCGCGCAGAACCTTGGACGTTCGATGAAACAGATGAACCAAAGTTAATGTACGTGTCCTCTTTGCGGCAGGCCGACAAGTTGTAAGGTGATTACAAGAAAGAATTGGGGCGAGATTAGTGCGCAAGCGGGGATGCATCATGTCGTGGGATGGGGCGTGTTGCCTGTACGATGCTGGCAAGGACAACGCCAAGCAGCATTCACCGGCACAAACGAAGACGGCAAAGCCTATTTCCGGTTTGGTCTGCCTCATCGGCCTGGCGGCGGTGCTTGCCATCGCAGGCGCTCGCCCCGCCGATGCCTTGCCGAGCTTTGCCCGGCAGACCGGCCAGCCGTGCGGGACCTGTCACACGGATTTTCCGGGGCTGACGCCCTTTGGTCGGCAGTTCAAGATCGACGGTTACACCGTTGGCGGCGGCCGTTTCCAGACGACGCCGTTCGGCAACAACGGCGGCGCCGCGGTCAAGGCGCTCGATTCCTACGCCAAGAAGATGAACGGCACGTCGGCGGGGAAGGGCAAGTCGACCCTCGACGCGGCGAACGGCAGCGACGGCGGCTATCACGGCTGGGTGCCGCCCATCTCCATGATGACGATTGTCGGTTTCGAGCACACCAAGGTGGCACAAAATCCCGCGCCCGCTCCCTTCAAGGGAAACGACAACCTCGCGCTCGAGCAGTTCAGCCTGTTCTGGGGTGGTGCCATCACCGACCATATCGGCGCCTTCGCCCAGATGACCTACGAAGGAACGGTGACGAACGGCGACGATCCGGCCGACCGCTATCAGACCTTCATGTGGCACTGGGACAACGTGGACCTTCGCTACACCAACCATGCCATGCTCGGCGGCCTACCGGTGACCTTCGGCGTTACCGCCACCAACAATCCGAGCATGGCCGATCCCTGGAACACGACGCCGGCCTGGGGCTTCCCGTACGCCTCCGCCCAGATCGCGGCCGCCCCCGGGGCGGCCACCATGGTCGACGGCAGCTGGGGGCAGCAGGTTGCCGGGATTGGCGGTTACGCCTGGTTCGACGACCTCGTCTACGTCCAGTTGTCCGGGTTCTCGAGCCTCGATCACAACACGTTGACAACCCTCGGGAACGATCCGTTCGACGCGCCCGGACAGATCGACGGCGTTGCGCCGTATTGGCGGCTCGCGATCGAACCGCATTGGGGCAGAAACTGGCTGGAGATCGGCACCTTCGGGATGTTCACACGGCTCCGCCCTTGGCTGCAGGATACGAGCCCGGACGGTTTCTACACGTTCAACACCTACAACGAGACCAACAAATTTACCGACGTCGGCTTTGACACGCAGTACCAGTACCAGGGCGACAACTACTGGGTCACGCTGCGCGGCACCTTCATCCATGAGGACCAGTCGTATAATGCCGCGACCGGCGTCGCCACCAACGCGTCGGATACGCTCAATACCGCGAGGCTCTACGGCTCGTTCGCTTACGGCAGCGACAACCGCGTGGTGCTGTCGGGCCAGTATTTCGACACCTGGGGCTCCAACGACGCGACGCTCTACGCCAACAACGCCAGCACCATAAGCCCGGACAGCAACGGCTTCACCGCCGAGCTCGCCTACATCCCCTTCATCAACAGTCATTCGCCGATCTGGCCGTGGGCGAACGCGCGCCTCGGCCTGCAGTACACTTGGTACAACAAGTTCGACGGCACGTCCGTCAATGCTTCGGACAACGATACGCTGTTGGCCTACCTGTGGTTGGCGATGTGACCGCCGGCGCGTGAAATCGGCGCATCGGACCCGCGCGTTCGCGCCTGCTCGATTTGGGAAGCACTTCAAGGTTTCAAGAAGGTTTCAAGGTGATGAGCCAATGCCCATAACTCTCAACAAAGGCCGCGGACCGCGCAGCTTCGGTCGCCTCCTCCTGCGACGGGTCGTGCCGACGGTGGTCCTTATCATGGCCGCCTCGGCGGGGGGACGGCTGTATGCCGCCGACGCGGGCACCGTTTCGCCGCAGGCCGTCAACGCCAAGCTGAAATATTGCGAGGTCTGCCACGGCGCTAATGCGCGCGGGTTTGTCGGCTATTACCCGATACCGCGCCTGGCGGGACAGCCGGTGCAATACATCGAGAACGAGCTCAAGGGCTTTGCCGATCGCAAGCGCGCCAACAAGCAGTCGCCGGGCGCGACCAATGTCATGTTCCACGTGGGCCATGTTCTGAGCCCCGCGATGGTCAAGGCGCTGGCGGAAAAGCTGCACGGGCTCAATCCGAAGCCGGTCGGCGGCGCCCCGCATGAAAACGTGGCGCTCGGTCACGAGATCTTCACCAAGGGAATCATGAGCGCCAAGGTGCCGCCTTGCGAGGCCTGCCACGGTCCCGGCGGCAAGGGCAATCAACAATTCCCGCGGCTGGCCGGCCAGCTCTATCCTTACGTCGTCAAGCAATTGACGAACTGGCCGCACGAGCGCACCGAGACCAACTCGGACATCATGGGCCCGATCGCTCACGACTTGACCGAGGCGCAAATCAAAGCCGTCGCGGCCTACGTCAGTTCCTTGCAGTAGGCGCCCCCGGGGTCGATCTCATGAAACGCATCATGCCAAACAAGCTCGTGACCTTCCGGCTGGCACTGTCGTTGGCGGTGGCTGCGACCGCTTTCGCCGGGGCGGGCGTCGCAAGCGCGCGCTCCGCCATGCGCCAGAGCGTCCGCGCCAAGATCCACTATTGCGAAGACTGCCACGGCACCTCGGCGCAAGGGTATCGCGGCTACTACCCGATCCCCCGGCTGGCGGGACAGCAGCCGCAATATCTGAAGAACCAATTGCGGGCGTTCATCGACCGCAGCCGCCCGAACCCCATCATGTCCAACGTGGCGCACATTCTGCGGCCGGGCATGATCGATGCCATCGCCGGCGTATTTCCACCGTCTGCATCCGCCGCCGATCGGTGGCGGACCGCGCCGGCTGATCGCCAAAGGCCGCGCCATCTTCGAAAACGGCGTGCCACAGCACAACGTCGCGGCCTGCGCGGCCTGCCACGGCCCGCGCGCGACCGGTCATGGGCCGAATTCCACGCCTGGCCGGACAGCTTTACCCGTACGTCGTGCGGGAGCTGGCCAACTTTCCCAAATTCCGCGGCCAGAATCCGGCGATCCACGACACGTCGTTCGTCATGCTGCCGGTCGCGCACAGCCTGACCCGCGGCGAAATCAAGGCCGTCGCGGCCTACGTCAGTTCTCTGAGATAGGGCACCGCAATGCGCAACCGAAAGCTCGTTAAGCTCAAGACGCTAAAGGCCGCGGCGTTGATCGTTGCGCTGTCTGTCGCTCCCGCGATGGCGGGCGACTTTGGCAATGTGAGCATCAAGAACTGCACCTGGTGCCATGGACCGTCCGGGCGAGGCTACGCGCCGGCGCCGCGGCTGGCCGGCCAGCGCGCAGGGTACATCGTCAATCAGCTTAGCCGTTTTCGCGCGCACAGCCGCGACAACACGTTCTCGAAGATGTACATGTGGCCGGCTACGGCGAACGTGGACCCGTGGGCGGCGCGGCAACTGGCGAAATACTTCTCGCGGCTGCGCCCGCAGGCGGCCGATGACGGCGACCGCTCGCTGGTCGCGGCCGGGCGCGCGATCTATCAGCAGGGCTTGCCGCCCATGAACATTCCGGCTTGTGTCGCCTGTCACGGTCCGAGCGCCCAGGGTGTCGGTCGCATTCCGCGCCTCGGGGGCCTGTCGGCCAGCTATCTGGAGCGGCGGCTTCAGCAATGGCACGACGGCTACGATCGCACCGCTCCGCATCCGATGCCGACGGTCGGCGGCGTGCTGTCACCGCACCAGATCGCGGCGCTGGCGTCTTATCTGAGCTTCATCAAGTAGCTGCCTGCCGGGTGTCGCCTCAGCCGTTCAGCCACCAGATCGCCGCGTTGAGCACGGCGGCATAGCCGACCCAGGCGGCGAGCGGTATCAGGCAGACCGCCGCCGCCCCGTCGACCCTGCTGAAGGCGGCGATCGCCGCGAGGATCACCAGCCACTGCGGTATCACGTTGATCAGCCCGAGCAGCGGGCTGTGCGCGGCGAAGAACATCCACGACCACGCAACGTTGAGCGCGAGCTGAGCGAAGAACAGCAGGAGCGCCGTGCGCCGCGACGGTGAGGGCGGCTGCCGCAGCACGCGCCAGGCGGCGATCGCCATCAGCGCATAAAGCGCCGTCCACACCGGACCAAACACGGCGTTCGGTGGGTTGAAAGCGGGCTTGGCGAGGTTGGCGTACCACGGGGCGAGATTGGGGAAGGTCGCGGCCTGGCCCAGCAGCAACGCAACGACGACCGCGGCAATCGCCACGCCCGCCATCCCGACATCGCGTCGCCGGGCGATGGTCGCTCGCTCCGTCATGGCCGCGAAGCATAACCAACGTCGTCAGCAATAGAAAGGTTCCTGCGCTCGTCCCTATTCTTTTCTCCCGGACGGGCACAACAACGGCCCCTTATCGGCGTTAGACTCCGGGGCGCGACGTCCAAGCTGTCCCGGCACTTTCATCAGAGGAGACCCTTCAATGTGCGATTATAGCCTCCACGCCGTTTCCAGCCGCCCGGCCAAGGTCGGCGACAAGCTGGTCTCCACCAAGTTCAGAAACTCGTTCACGCGTGGCTTTGCCTCTGTCGACGAGCCGAATGTCGCCGTCTGCCTGCGTCCCGGCACCGAAGTCGCTTTCGAACGCGCGGCCGTTGTCGATCATGGCTTCGGCCGGCTGGTGACAAAACTCGGCTTCGGCATGATCGGCGAGAAGCTCGCCCGCTTCCGCCAGATCAACATCGGCCGTCCCGACTCGCATCACGATGCGCTCGAATTCCCCAACGGCAAGGTGGTGCTGATCACGCGGCTGAGCGAAGGCCAGCGCGTCACCGTGCTGCAGCTGCCGGCGGAGCCGGTGCTCGATCTGACGGCCGAGGTATCGGCGTCGCAGGCGCAAGCGCCTCGGGCCGATCGCCCGCCCCGCGGCAATCGCGGCAGCGGGATTCGCTGCCCGGCTGAGACGCGCGCAGCGCATGGCCGCACCGGTGCCGCTGGCAGCGGCCCATTGACACTGTCCGGCCCGTCCCGGCGTCCGCGGCGCGGGGGCAGGGCAGGGGTTTTTACTGTCAGCACAATTGGGGTAGGGATGGGGCCGCGGCCCTGGCAGTTCGTGCCGGGGCCGGAAAAGGACGTCTCGCGCCATGGAACCGGAAGCCCGCAAGCGGCAGATCACCATCTGGTACGTGGTCGCGGCGATGGTCGGCGTGTTCATCGTGCAGGCGTTCTGGGCGAACTACACCCAGGTCGCCACCATCCCCTACAGCCAGTTCGAGAAGCTGTTGAACGGCGACAAGATCGCCAAGGTCACCGTCGGCCAGAATTCGGTGCAAGGCACGCTGAACCAAGCGTTGCCGGACGGCAAGAAAGCATTCTACACCACCCGCGTCGATCCCGAGCTCGCCAAGAAGCTCGCCGCCCACGGGGTCGAGGTCACCGGCCAGCCCTCAAGCGGCTGGCTCGGCGAAATCCTGTCCTGGGTCATTCCGCTTGGCGCCTTCTACCTGATGTGGATGTTCCTGTTCCGCGGCGTGGCCGAGCGCCAGGGCCTCGGCGGCGCCATGGCGATCGGCAAGTCGCACGCCAAGGTCTACGTCGAGACCGACACCAAGGTGACCTTCGACGATGTCGCGGGCGTCGAAGAAGCCAAGTTCGAGCTGGCCGAGACCGTCGCCTTCCTCAAAGATCCGAAATCCTTTGGCCGGCTCGGCGCCCGCGCGCCCAAGGGCATTCTGCTCGTCGGCCCGCCCGGCACCGGCAAGACGCTGCTGGCGCGCGCGGTCGCGGGCGAAGCCGGCGTGCCGTTCTTCTCCATCTCCGGCTCGGAATTCGTCGAGATGTTCGTCGGCGTCGGCGCCGCGCGCGTGCGCGACCTGTTCGTGCAGGCGCGCAAGGCGGCCCCTTGCATCATCTTCATCGACGAGCTCGACGCGCTGGGCCGCAGCCGCGCGCCCATGGCCATGGGCGGCATGGACGAGAAGGAGCAGACGCTCAATCAGTTGCTCGCCGAGCTCGACGGCTTCGATCCGAGCTCCGGCGTCATCCTGCTGGCCGCCACCAACCGCCCGGAGGTGCTCGATCCGGCGCTGCTGCGCGCCGGCCGCTTCGATCGTCAGGTGCTGGTCGACCGCCCCGAGCGCAGGGGCCGGATCGAAATCCTCAAGGTGCACGTGCGCAAGGTGAAGCTCGCGCCCAATCTCGATCTCGACGCGGTCGCGGGGCTCACCACCGGCTTCACCGGCGCCGACATCGCCAATCTGGTGAACGAGGCCGCGATCGTCGCCACAAGGCGCAACGCCACGTCGATCACGTTCGAGGATTTCACGGCGGCGGTCGAGCGCATCGTCGCCGGCCTCGAAAAGAAGAGCCGCGTCCTCAACGACAAGGAGCGCCGCCGCGTCGCCTTCCACGAGATGGGCCACGCGCTGGTGGCTTCCAGCCTGCCGGGCGTCGATCCGGTGCAGAAGGTCTCGATCGTGCCGCGCGGCGTCGGCGCGCTCGGCTACACCATGCAGCGGCCGACGGAGGACCGTTTCCTGCTCGGCGAAACCGAACTGAAGAACCGCATCGCCGTGCTGATGGGCGGGCGCGCGGCGGAGGAACTGATTTTCGACGGCGAGATATCCACCGGCGCCGCCGACGACCTGCAGCGCGCCACCGAAATCGCCTTCGAGATGGTCACCCGCTACGGCATGGACGCAACCGTCGGCCAACGCACTTACGTCACCAACCACCAGCAGTACCTGGTGGTGCCGCAGTCGGACCATATCGACGCGGCGGAAGCGACCGCGCGCGAAATCGACGTCGCCATCCGTGATTTGGTCGGGCAGGGGCTGGAACGCGCCAAGGACGTGCTCAACCGCCGCCGCACGGATCTCGACGCGGGCGCCAAGCTGTTGCTGGAGAGCGAGACGCTCACCGTCCAGGATTTCCCCGCCATCGCGCCGCAACGCCAGGCGAGCGAAGAAACGCCGGCGCCGACGATCCAAAAATCGGCGTAGGCGCTCCCGACTATCTTATGGCGAAGCCTGGGTTAGAGGCCTGCCGCCCGCGTCCTCACGGACATGGGTGCCGGTAGCCGTCGTAGCCGAGATAGGTTCCGCTGCGCGGATCGTAGGAGCGGTAGTGGTGCATGCACCATTCGACGCTGCGGCCGCCATAGTAACGCGGCGCCGTCGCCGCTCCCATCATACCGCCGATGGCCGCGCCGACAGCGAAGCCAGGGAAGAAGGCGCCGTGATGGTGGTGGTGATGATGGTGGTGGTGATACTGCGCGAGTTGCACGCGCGCCGGCCGCGGCGCGGCGTCGTCCGCCTTCAGCGCCTCAAGCGCGTTCGGCACGGGTTCCAATAGCTCTGCGTAGGAGCTTGCGGCGAGAGGCTGCCCCGGCAAAGACGCCGGTACGGCGGCCTGTGCGGCCGGTATGGCCATCAATACAGCGGTACCACCAAGTAAAGCTGCCATCCGTTTCTTCATACCCATTCTCCTCAACCGAATCGCGTAGGCTTGACGCCAAGAAACGCGCAGTTCCTCAAGCAAGTGAACGCGGCGGTTTCCTTCTGGTTCCTCATGCGCCGCGATTTCACTTGGGTGGTTCACCCGGGCCGTCCACGCCCGCCTGCTTCGTTAGCGAACGGGCGACGCGCGCAGTCGTCGGCGTCCCGGTTCGTTGGTCACGCGTGGCAATGCAACAGTGCAACATGGCGACATGCCAATGCGATGACACGGCAGCCCGCGCGGTCGCCCGCGTCCGGGCTGGCAATCGAAGAGAAACCAGATGCGGATAACAACCCACCTTCTCGGAGCGGCCGCGCTGCTTGCGGTCGTGTTCGCAAGCGTGAGTACGGCGCCTGTGCTGGCGCGCTGGAAGCCGCAATATTCGAAAGCCGATCCTGAAGTTCAGGCCTGGTACAAGCAGCAGCACAATGCGCAAGGGCAGTGGTGCTGTGACGAGAGCGACGGGCATCCCTATTTCGGCGCCTACACCATGAACAAGGACGGCTCGGTGACGCTCGATCTCAAGGGCGGTAAGCGGATGTTGCCCGCCTACATGGTGCTCAGCGGGCCCAATCCGACCGGCCATGCGGTGTGGTGGTACTTGACGGTCGGCGATCAACATACCGACTTCTGTTTCGCCCCCGGCACGCTGACCTGACGTCCGTTTGAGCGTGCCGCGCTGGAACGGAATGCGCGGTCGAGCGTTTTCGCTCGTCACTCAGCAGCAGCGGGGGCGAGCATGTCCGACGTCAACCGAGCGAGACCCGCGAAACGGCGGCAATGGCTGTTCGCCGCCGTCATCGGGCTGCTGGCACTGACCGATGTGCTGATTTGGGTGGTGCTGTGGAACCCGCCCAATCCAATTTCGGCCGCCATGGTGAGCCCGCTTCCGCCGCAGGCCCACCCGCTGCCGACGCCCGTGTTCCAGGCGGTGGCGGCGCACGCACCGGTGCGCTAAGACTCGGCGCGCGTTACGCCGTCTTCTCTTCCGCAAGGTCGAGCTCTTCGATCATGGCCTCGCGCATGATGAATTTCTGCACCTTGCCGGTGACCGTCATCGGAAAGGCGTCGACGAACTTGATGTAGCGCGGGATCTTGTAGTGCGCGATCTGGCCTTTGCAGAAGGCCTTGATGTCTTCGTCGCTGGCGCCGCGATCCGGCTTTCAGCTGGATCCAGGCGCACAGCTCCTCGCCGTATTTGACGTCGGGCACGCCGACCACCTGCACCGCCTCGATCTCGGGATGGCGGAACAGGAATTCCTCGATCTCGCGCGGATAGACGTTCTCGCCGCCGCGGATCACCATGTCCTTGATGCGGCCGACGATGTTGCAATAGCCGTCCTCGTCCATGGTCGCGAGGTCGCCGGTGTGCATCCAGCGCGCGGCGTCGATCGCCTCCGCGGTCTGCTCCGCGTCGTCCCAGTAGCCGAGCATCACCGAATAGCCGCGGGTGCACAGTTCGCCCGCCGTGCCCGGCGGCACGATGCGGCCGTCGGCGTCGACGATCTTGACCTCGATGTGCGGGTGCACGCGCCCGACCGTGCTGACGCGGCGCTCCAGCGTGTCGTCGAACAAGGTCTGCGTGCTCACCGGGCTGGTCTCGGTCATGCCGTAGGCGATGGTCACCTCGCTCATGTGCATCTCGCTGACACAGCGCTTCATCACCTCGATCGGGCAGGGCGAGCCGGCCATGATGCCGGTGCGCAGCGACGAGAGATCGAAGCGCTTGAACTCGGGATGGCCGAGCTCGGCGATGAACATGGTCGGCACGCCGTAGAGCGCGGTGCAGCGTTCGGCCTCGACCGTCTCCAGCGTCGACAGCGGGTCGAAGCCTTCCGACGGATAGACCATGGCGGCGCCGTGGGTGACGCAGGCGAGGTTGCCCAGCACCATGCCGAAGCAGTGATAGAGCGGCACCGGAATGCAGACCTTGTCCCGGTCGGTGAGCCGCTGCGCCTCGCCGATGAAGAAGCCGTTGTTGAGGATGTTGTGGTGGGTCAGCGTGGCGCCCTTGGGCGCGCCGGTGGTGCCGGAGGTGAACTGGATGTTGATCGGCTCGTCGAATTGAAGCTGCGGCGCCAGTTCCTTGAGCCGTGCGCGCTCGGCCGTGCCGCCCAGGCCAAGCACATCGTCGAAGCCGAGGAAGCCAGTCGGCGGGTCCGCCGATGCGGATCAGGCGTGCGCAACGTCGGCAGCCGCGCCGCCTGCAATTCGCCCGGCGCGCTGCTGGCGATCTCGGGCGCGAGCTCGCGCAGCATGCCGACATAGTCGCTGGTCTTGAAGCTGTCGGCGGTGATCAGCGCCTTGCAGCCCACCTTGTTGAGGGCGTATTCGAGCTCGGCCAGCCGGTAGGCCGGGTTGATGTTGACCAGGATCAGCCCGGCCTTGGCGGTGGCGAACTGGGTGATCACCCATTCGCTGTTGTTGGGCGACCAGATGCCGACCCGGTCGCCGGGCTCGAGGCCCGAGCGCGATCAGCCCGGCGGCGCAGGCGTCGACCTTCTCGTTCAGCTCGGCATAGCTCCAGCGCACGTTCTGGTGGCGCACGATCAGCGCCGGCCGGTCGCCGAAGCGCGCCACCACCTTGTCGAAATGCACGCCGATGGTGTCGCCGATCAGCGGCACGGCGGAGGCGCCGTTCGCGTAGCTTTGCGTGAGTTTGGTCATTCCGTTTCCTCCCGGGAACCCGCGGCCGGTATTGTTCGGCCGGGACTATTTCAGGCCGCCGGGCGCGTGCCAATGGTTAAGTGCCTGCCGCCGTCCGCATGGCGGCGCGCATGACGGCGCCTCATCGCGCTCTGCGGCGCATCGGCTGGCGGTCCGCCGGCGGCAAGCGGTGCAGAAAGAGCTCCTCGTTCAGTCCCGGCTCGATGTGCGGGCCGAGCAGCGCGTCGTAGGCGTAGGCGATCTGCTTGTATTCGTCCCTGCAGTCGGAGGCCCGGTCTTTCGGCAGGTAACCCTTCGTGACCAGGTCGCCGTATTCGGTCTCGTCCGAGCCGTAGGCGATGCACAGCACGTTGAAGAAACGTTGCGCCGGCAGGCTGTGCACGTCGGCAAACTTCGCCATCGGCAACGACAGCTTCGGATGGCGGACGATCTCGCGGTACTGATAGGCGGTGCCCATGATCAGGCGGCGCGCTTCCTGCTTGTTGAATTTCAACATCAGGTAGGCGGAGAAGAAATCGGCGGCGTCCTCCTCGCGGCCCAGCACCGGCACCTTCCACAGATCGAACACCGCGTGGCCGACCTCATGCAGGAAGGTGTCGACCATGGGCGCGACCATGGCGTCCATCGGCGTGACGCCGCGATTGGTCGTCTTGTCCGGCACCTTCTTCCAGAACTCGTCGATGAATTCGTAGCAGACCATGACGACACCGTCGTCGTACCAGGCGTTGTCGTCGCCGTTGCAGCCCTCGGTCTTCAGCAGCAGCCGGCGCGGGAACTTGAGCGGAATCAGCATGCTGCGGATCCGCTCCAGCACCTTCGCGGCCTTCACCATGTCGTAGACCGGCACGAGATCGGGCGTGCTCGGCTTGACGTATTCGATGTCGACCGAGTCCGCGCGCATGGCCTCCGCCGAGGCGACGCGGGGGCCCAGCGCGATCATCGAGAGAAAAATGAAAGCGAACATTCGCATCGAGATGGCCGCTCTTCCGGCGGCAGACCACGAGAAGCGCGCACTATAGCAGGCGCGGGGCAAGGGCACTATTGCCATTGGCGTTCACCGCCCCGTGACAGCCTGCACGACAACCATGATGACAACCCAGCCGGTTACCGCCGTCACGCCGCGTCGGCCAGTTCGCTCAGCATCGCCAGGGCCTGCAGCAGCGACAGCCGCCGCACCTGCGAGCGGCCGACGTCGCCGTAGCGGCCTTCATGGGCGATCAGTTGGCCGCCGCGAGAGGCGGCGGCGAAATGGACGAGGCCGACAGGCTTCTCCGGCGTGCCGCCGGTCGGACCCGCGACGCCGGTAATCGAGACGGCGAGGTCGACCCGCGCGTGGGCCAGCGCGCCCCTCGCCATCTCCTCGGCGCATTCCCGGCTGACGGCGCCGTAGGCTTCGAGCGTGGTGGGCGTCACCCCCAGCATCTGCTTCTTGGCCTCATTGGAATAGGTGACGTAGCCGCGGTCGAGCACCGCGGACGAGCCCGAGATCGCGCTGACCGCCGCGGCCACCAGGCCGCCGGTGCAGGATTCCGCCGTCGCGACGGTGAGGTGCTTGCGCTTGCAGACCTCCAGCAGGCGTTCGGCGGTTTCCAGCACGATCAGGTCGAACATCGAACGGTTTCCCAAGGGGCAGGGCTGCGGCGGCTTCATCACGCGCCGGGCGCGGATTCGCGAGGTACGGTTATCTAGCGTCTCGACGTGACGGCGGGCAAATGCGGGGCGGGCCATGACTCCGACAGTCGAGGGTAGGCGCTGGCCTGGCGGCCCCGGGCTTGCGGGCGATGCGTGGCCTGCGCAACCTCTTGATAAGACGGGCGAAGAAATGCACCCTACGATACTGTTTCACTGTTAACACAACTCATAGTACAATTGATTGTTTGGGGTTTTCACCAGGGGGAATACAATCATGCCATACGCAGCAAAATCGAGTGACCTTGCCGAGTTCCAGAAGCGACTGATCGGCATATGGAGCAAGACAAAGGCGTACCCACCCGCAAGGACGGCAGGCCGTTCTCATATAACGTCATGCCACTGCCGCAGGTCGGAGCCGCAGAAGGGCTATCCGATGCTGTCGTCGGGCTACATTCCTGAAAAACTTCGCATTCACCGAGGAAATCAAATTCAATGGCGCCGATGACCCCAAGCGAATCCGCTGCACGAACAAAGATCCAGACGCGCTGGCGGTGATCGCAGGCGCCCCCAACCGCGGCGGACGCTACACGCAAAGTTGCCATGCGGTCTTTTACGAACAAAAGGTCAGGTTTGCGGAAGGTCCGGAAGGGCCAACCGGCGCAAAGGTCGATCCCTACAACAAGGCAGCGAAACGCGGCAACGTCGTCCATGTCGAAAATGGTGCCTGGCTTCATCTTGAGAGCGTCGACCAACAAGCTCGGGCCCTACGGTGACCACGCGGCGGCTCCGGGGCCGGTCATTCCGCAGGCGTCCGAAATGGCGATCGCCAAGCAGATCGCCGTGCCGCATGGCAATTCGGTATTGGCACTCGGCGAGCTTCGCTGAAGGGCGCGCAAAAAGGCGCGCCTCAACATTCCGGACATGCAGTATCCTTATCCGACACCGCTGAATTACAAGGATGACTATCCCTCGTGGGACATTTCGGCCTGGCCTTACTACACCAAGCTAGCTGCCGCCGACGACTACGAAAATCCGAATGTGGAATATACTCTCAATCCCAACAAGGCCCTTCAGGAGCGGTCAAGGCAATCAAGCCAAATGCCTACCTTCACTGGGTCGTGCACACCGACCCAGTCGTGGTCGACGGCAAAGATCTCGGGACTGGTGTCGTCACCAACATTCCGTTCGAACAGCGCCGAGCCAAGGTCACCGAGTACAGGGCCGAGTACTGGCTGCTTTCGACCAATGGAGGCAAGACTTTCGACTATCTGGCCTACAATCAACTGATTGAGATGCAAATCCCGATTCTGGGGGAGCCCTATGTCTTCCCCCACGTGACGGCCAATACGGTCAAGCGCGCTGTAAGCCGCCACCTTAGACTTAGCAGCGCCCCAGGCTAGGGCGCTGCAACGATCACATAGCGTCATCCCCCCACGGCAACCGCACGGTTGCCGTGGCGTGGGCCAAGATTCCCTCGCGCCTGCCGGTGAAGCCGAGCTGTTCGCTGGTGGTCGCCTTCACCGCGACGCGGGAGAGAGGGAGGCCGCTCAGTTCGGCGATCTTGTCCCGCATGGCATCGCGGTGCGGGCCGATCTTCGGGGCCTCGCAGACGATCGTCACGTCGAGATGGGCGATGCGGCCGCCGCGCGCCGCCACCCGCTCGATGGCGAATTTCAGGAACTGGTCGGAGGCCGCGCCCTTCCACTTGGGATCGCTGGGCGGAAAGTGACTGCCGATATCGCCGTCGGCGAGCGCGCCGAGGATGGCGTCGACCAGCGCATGCAGCACCACGTCGGCGTCGGAATGGCCGGTCAGCGCTTGGTCGTGCGGGATCTTCAGGCCGCCGAGCCAGACATGGTCGCCGGGCCCGAAGGCGTGCACGTCGATGCCGGTGCCGGTGCGCACGTCGCCGAGCGCGCCGAAACGCTCCTGCTCCGCGCGTGCGAAATCTTCCGGGTTGGTGATCTTCACGTTGCCGCTTTCTCCTTCGAACACGCTCACTTTGAGGCCGGCCCATTCGGCGAGCCCGGCGTCGTCGGTGAAATCCTGCCGGCCTTCGGCCGCCGCGCGCGCATGCGCGTCCAGGAGCGGCTGAAAGGCGAACGCCTGCGGCGTCTGGATCAGCCGCAATGTATTGCGGTCGAGCGTCTTGGTGACCGTGCCGTCGGCGTCGACACTCTTCACGGTATCGCTCACCCGCAGACCCGGCACCGCGGCGCCGCTTTGCGCGGCGGTCTCGATTGCGCGCGCGATCAGCGCCTGGCTGGCGAAGGGGCGGGCGGCGTCGTGGATCAGCACGATGTCAGGCTTGCGGGGCTGCGAGCGCCTCCAGCCCGGCGCGCACCGAGGCCTGCCGCGTGGCGCCGCCGAACACCGGCGGCAACACGCTGTCATCGCAGGCGATGGCGCGGAAGCGCTCGACGTCGTCGGGATGGATCACCGGCTGGATGGCGCCGACTTGGCGGTGCTCGGTCAGCATGGCGAGCGCGCGCCGCAGCATGGGCTCGCCGCCGATGGCGCGGAATTGCTTGGGCACGCCGCCGCCGGCGCGCGTGCCCCGGCCCGCCGCCACCACCACCGCCGCTACCTCGACCATGCTGCCTCCTGTCCGGGCCTCCCGCACAAGATCCCGACGGGGCGGGGACCGCTTTTGAACAAGATCATGCGCCAGGAAATGCCTTTAGCGCGTTCCGCGGCCGGGGGGAAATCCCTTGCAAAACCAACCCGTTCCTTGAGGTTCCGACTGTTTACCGGCCATTCCGGGAATGCGGGACGGGCATGAACAGGATTTTGCAGTGCAACACTTGCGCTGGACTGGAAACTGGCTAAAGTATGGGCACGAACAAATGTTCGCCTAATTGATAGGCATGAAGATGACGGGCGGCAAAATCAGTGATTTCGCGGACAATTCGCTCAGAATTGGTCCGGTGAAGGTGCCGAACCGCGTCTTTCTGGCGCCCATGTCGGGCATCACCGATACGCCGTTCCGCCGCCTGACGGAAAAGCTGGGCGCGGGCCTGGTGGTCTCCGAAATGACCGCCGGCGCCGGTCTCGTCCGCGGCGAGCGCGAGGCGCGCGTACGCAGCGAAGGCAAGGGCGTCGCCATCCACGTGGTGCAGCTTGCCGGCTGCGAGGCCCGCTGGATGGCCGAAGGCGCCCGCATCGCCGAAGCGCAAGGCGCGCACATCATCGACATCAACATGGGCTGCCCGTCGCGGCAGGTGACAAACGGAGCGTCCGGGTCGGCGCTCATGCGCGACCTCGACCATGCGCTCACACTCATCGAAGCGACCGTCGGCGCGGTGCGTGTGCCGGTGACGCTCAAGATGCGCCTCGGCTGGGACCACGACAGCCTCAACGCGCCGGCGCTCGCGCGCCGCGCGGAGGAAGCCGGCGTCAAGATGGTCACCGTGCACGGCCGCACCCGCTGCCAGTTCTATACCGGTGAAGCCGACTGGGCCGCGGTGCGCGCGGTGAAAGAGGCGGTCACCGTGCCGCTCGTCGTCAACGGCGACATTGGCAGCTTCGACGACGCGGTGCGCGCGCTTGCAGCCTCCGGCGCCGACGCCGTGATGGTCGGCCGAGGGGCGCAAGGCCGGCCCTGGTTTCCCGGCCAGCTCGCGGCTT
The DNA here is from genome assembly GCA_963829755.1 of uncultured Pseudomonadota bacterium. Lineage (GTDB taxonomy): Bacteria > Pseudomonadota > Alphaproteobacteria > Rhizobiales > Xanthobacteraceae > Pseudolabrys. Next base: position 1,124,762 of record CAWHJV010000016.1, read on the forward strand.
TCCTCGCGAGTGGCCAGCGCGGCCAGGCGCCAGCGCTCGACGAGCAGCGCGACATGGCGGCCGCGCTCTACGACGAGATGATCGCCCATCACGGCGCCCGCATCGGCCGCCGCCACGCGCGCAAGCATCTCGCCTGGGCGCTCGACGAAGCGGCCGCCGCCGCAAGCGTTTCCAACGATCTCTTGAAGCATCACCGCAGCCGCGTACTGACCGCCGAGGAACCGGCGGCGGCCCGCCGGCTGTCTCACCGAGGCCTACGACGACTTCGCATGGAGGGCGGCCGCATGAGCCAGGCCCAGGCCATTCCTGACGCCATTCCTGACGCCGTTCACGTCAACTCGCCGGCCGACGCCATCCTGCATGCGCTGCCGCATCCGGTGATCATGGTCGGCCCCGACGGCGCCATCGCCGACGCCAACGTCGCCGCCGAGCAGTTCTTCGAGACGTCGATCCCGATGCTGCGCCGGCATCAGCTGCGCGACCTGGTGCCGTTCGGCTCGCCGCTGTTGGCGCTGGTCGAGCAGGTGCGCGAGCAGGGCGCCGCCGTGAACGAATACAAGGTCGACCTCGCCACCCCGCGCAATCCGGGCGAGCGCCTGGTCGACCTGCACGTGGCGCCGCTCACCGAATATCCCGACCACGTGGTGGTGATGCTGCAGGAGCGTACCATCGCCGACAAGATGGACCGCCAGCTTACCCATCGCGGCGCCGCGCGCTCGGTCACCGCGCTCGCGGCCATGCTGGCGCACGAGATCAAGAACCCGCTCTCCGGCATCCGCGGCGCCGCCCAGCTCCTGGAGCAGTCGGCGCCCGACGAGGACCGCCCGCTCACCAAGCTCATCTGCGACGAGACCGACCGCATCGTGAAGCTGGTCGACCGCATGGAGGTGTTCGGCGACAAGCGCCCGGTCGAGCGCGAGCCGGTCAACATCCACGTCGTGCTCGACCACGTGAAGCGGCTGGCGCAGTCGGGCTTTGCCCGCCACATCAAGTTCGTCGAGGAATACGACCCCTCGCTGCCGCCGATCCTGGCCAACCGCGACCAGCTCGTCCAGGTGCTGCTCAACCTGGTCAAGAACGCCACCGAGGCGATCGGCGACACGGCGGACCCCGAAATCCAGCTGACCACCGCCTTCCGCCCCGGCGTGCGCCTGTCGGTGCCGGGCAGCAACACGCGCGTGTCGCTACCGCTCGAATTCTGCGTCAAGGACAACGGACCGGGCGTGCCGGAAGACCTGATGCCGCACCTGTTCGATCCCTTCGTCACCTCCAAGCCCTCGGGCAGTGGCCTGGGGCTGGCGCTGGTGGCCAAGATCGTCGGCGATCACGGCGGCATCATCGAATGTGAATCGCAGCCGCGGCGCACGACGTTCCGCGTGCTGATGCCGATCTACAGCGGCGACGCGGCGACCAACGACGACGCCCCCGCCACCAAGACGCGTTGAGGGTGACTATGCCGACCGGAAACATCTTGGTTGCCGACGACGACGCCGCGATCCGCACGGTGCTCAACCAGGCACTCTCGCGCGCCGGCTACGACGTGCGCTCGACCGGCAACGCGGCCACGCTCTGGCGCTGGATCAGCCAGGGCGAGGGCGACCTCGTCATCACCGACGTGGTGATGCCGGACGAGAATGCCTTCGACCTGATCCCGCGCATCCGCAAGACGCGCCCCGATCTGCCGATCATCGTCATGAGCGCGCAGAACACGTTCATGACCGCGATCCGCGCTAGCGAGCGCGGCGCCTACGAATACCTGCCCAAGCCCTTCGACCTGAAGGAGCTGATCGGCATCGTCGGCCGCGCGCTGTCGGAGCCGAAGGCGGCGCGCACCGCGCCCGCCAAGCCCGAGGACCTCGAGAACATTCCGCTGGTCGGGCGCTCGCCGGCCATGCAGGAAATCTACCGGGTGCTCGCCCGGCTGATGCAGACCGACCTGACGGTGATGATTTCAGGCGAGTCCGGCACCGGCAAGGAATTGGTGGCGCGTGCGCTGCACGACTACGGCAAGCGCCGCAACGGCACCTTCGTCGCCATCAACATGGCGGCGATCCCGCGCGACCTGATCGAGTCGGAGCTGTTCGGCCACGAGAAGGGCGCCTTCACCGGCGCCAACACCCGCTCGTCCGGGCGCTTCGAGCAGGCTGAGGGCGGCACGCTGTTCCTGGACGAAATCGGCGACATGCCGATGGAGGCGCAGACCCGTCTGCTGCGCGTCCTGCAGCAGGGCGAATACACCACGGTCGGCGGCCGCACCCCGATCAAGAGCGACGTGCGTATCGTCGCCGCCACCAATAAGGACCTGCGCCAGCTCATCCAGCAGGGGCTGTTCCGGGAAGATTTATACTTCCGGCTCAACGTGGTGCCGCTGCGTCTTCCACCGTTGCGTGAACGCACCGAGGACGTCCCCGACCTCCTCAGACATTTCTTCGCCCAGGCCCAGCGCGAGGGCCTGCCGGCCAAGCAGATCGACAGCGCCGCCCTCGACAGGCTCAAGCGCCATCGCTGGCCCGGCAACGTGCGCGAACTGGAGAATCTCGCCCGGCGTCTTGCCGCGCTCTATCCGCAGGAGACCATCACCGCCGCGGTGATCGAGGCGGAATTGGCGCAGCCGTCGCTGCCGCTCGGCGGCGGGGCCGACGATGCCCACCCCGAGGAAACGCCTGAGCGCGGCGGTCGAGCGCCATCTCGCGACGTATTTCTCCGGCTTCAACGAAGGGCTGCCGCCGGCCGGGCTCTACCATCGAATCCTGCGCGAGATCGAATATCCGCTGCTGACCGCGGCGCTCGCGGCCACCCGCGGTAACCAGATCCGTGCCGCCGACCTGCTCGGCGTCAACCGCAACACCCTGCGCAAGAAGATCCGCGACCTGGATATCCAGGTCTATCGCAGCGGCGTGTAGGGCCTCCCGTCGCGCCCTTGATGGAAATCAATACCTCGCCAGGCGCACGCGCTTAACTCGTTTCCGACGCCGCCGCGTTGGTGGACCAGGGAGCGCGTAGCGGACGGATCGCCGGCAAGACGGCCTCGGGTTCGTTCTCGGTGCGCCAGATCGGCAAGCCGGTTTGGAAAAGCGCGCCGAAACGACAGATGGGCCGTTTCACCCCAATAGCCGTTGCATCGGAGATGACAGATGTTTCGCCGCCGATTTCTGCCGCTCGTGGCTGCAAGCGCGGCGCTCGCCGTCATCGCGGCATCCACGATGGCGGTACATCCCGCGGCAGCGCAAGCGAACGATCCGTTCGGCAATCCCGATCTCAATTCGCTTATGAACAACCAGGGTGGGGGACAGGCCGCGCCCGCGACGCCCGCGCCAATACAGCAGCGGCGGCCAAGCGATCCACCTTCGGTCAATCGCGACGACCCGATCGGCTCGCTGACCCGGACCGCGACATTCGACCGCGCGAAACACGTCTACGTCGGCAAGTCGAAGACCGGAACGGTCGCCTGCTATTTCCGCGAGGAAGGCGACACCCACCGGCTCGATATCGGCATCGCGGCGGCGGGCGCTTTCGTCCGCTTGCAGACGCCGGAGCCGCGCGACGTGACGCCGTCGCCGCCGGTGCGGGTCTTTGCTGGCAGGGAGAAGACCCGGCGCTCCGGCGGCAATGAATATGCCACCGGGGAATACACGGTGCTGAAAGCCTATGACGGCGACATCGCGTTCTATGCCCCCCGGCCGAGCCACGGCGACTTCACCGTGATCGGGAAGTCCGATCCGGCCGGCTTCCTGGCGATGGTCGCCGCCGCCCGGCGCGAATTCGTCGTGGTGCAATCGACCGGCGGCGACAAGTCCGCCAACATCGTCGCGGTCTACCGCTTCAATGCGGCGCTGGTACCGGTCCTGCTGTCCTGCGCCAAGGCGCAACATCTCGCCGCCGCCGCGCCGGACGGTCCCGCGCCGACGGCTTCCGCCGCGTCCGGACCGGAAGGATGGACGGTCTACACGAATGCGCGTTTCGGCACGACCATCGACTATCCCGCCGGCATTTTCAGCAAGCGGGAGCCGCCGCCGGCAAATGGCGACGGCCGGACTTTTCGCAGCGCCGACGGCCGCGCCCGGTTGTCGGTCTACGGCGCTCACAACGTTGAAAACGACACGCCGCAAAGCTACGTCCGCAAGTACGTCGATCCACAAGGCATCAGCTTCCGGCGGGTGACGCCGGACTTCTTCGCCGTGTCGGGCGTGAGCGAGGGTGCCATCTTCTACCAGCGCTGCAATTTCGCGCCGCCGCCGGGCGATACGCTTTATTGCTTCAGGTTGACGTACCCGCGCGACCGGAAGAGCGCGTGGGACCCGATCGTGGGCCGTTTGAGCCAGAGCTTGCGCTCGGCACCGGGCCACTGAGCCTCCGGCCGCTCGCGCGCGGCGGTCGAGCCATTTCCGCGCAGACGGGCGCGCCCCGCGTCCCGGCAGTGTGTCCACCGTGACCCAGGTGAGGGGATGCGCCGTTGTTTTGTCGCATTCCGGCAACATTGTTGTATAAAAGCCGCATAGTCGGGCAGGGATTCTGCCCGGCACAAGGCCATTTGGGGCGCCAGCCCCGTCAACGAAGCGACCGGGCTCCATGAGCGACGAACAGGCTGCCGCCGACACCGCGCCGCCCGGCCCGCCGGCTAGGCGCGGCGAGACCCGCATCCTCGGCGCGCTCGCCGTCGTCCTGGCCCTGCTGTCGGCCTTCGTCACCTTTATCGTCCTCGCCGACCTCACGCCGCTCGCGCCCACGCACGGCGTGGTGGTGACGCTGCTGCTCGTCAACGCGGTGACCGTGCTGCTGCTGCTCGCCATCATCGCGCGCGAGGTCTGGCAGGTGATGGCGGCGCGCCGCTCGGGCCGCGCCGGCGCGCGCCTGCACGTGCGCATCGTCGGACTGTTCTCCATCATCGCCGCGGCGCCCGCGATCCTGGTCGCCATCGTCGCCAGCGTAACGCTCGACCGCGGCCTCGACCGGCTGTTCTCCACCCGCACCCAGGCGGCCATCGAGAATTCGCTGATCGTGGCGGAAGCTTATCTGCGCGACCACGCCCAGATCGTGCGCTCCGACATCATGGTGATGGCCTACGATCTCGCCCGCGCCGAGCCGGTGCTCAAGAACGACCACGACAAGCTCACCCAGTTCCTCACTTTCCAGGCCTCGGTGCGGGGCCTCGCCGCGGCCATCGTGCTCGACAAGAACCTGCGCGTCATCGCGCGCGCCGACGTCAAGACCAGCGAGACCTTCGCCATCCCGCCGCGCGATGCGCTGCCACGCATCACCGCCAAACAACCGCAGGTCGTTCTCTTGCCCGACACCAACTACGTCGCCGCGGTGGTGAAGATCAACAAATACCCCGACTATTATCTCTACGTGACGCGGCTGTTGGATCCCCGCGTGGTACCGCAGCTGCAGGCGACGCGCCGCAGCGTCAGCGAATATGCCCAGCTCGAGCGGCGCCGGTTCGGCGTGCAGGTGGCCTTCGCGCTGATGTACACCGTGATCGCGCTGATCGTGCTGCTGTCGGCGGTGTGGATCGGGCTCAACTTCGCCAACCGGCTGGTGGCGCCCATCCGCCGCCTGATCGGCGCCGCCAACTTGGTCTCCACCGGCAACCTGTTCGTGCGCGTGCCGGTGCGCCAGTCGGAGGGCGATCTCGCCAGCCTCGGCGAGACCTTCAACCGCATGACCCAGGAACTGCGCACCCAGCGCGACGACATCATGCGCGCGCGCGACGTCCTCGACAGCCGCCGCCGCTTCACCGAGGCGGTGCTCGCCGGCGCCTCGGCCGGCGTCATCGGCGTCGACGGCGAGGGCCGGGTGAGCATCCTCAACCGTTCGGCCGAGAAGCTCGTCGGCTTCACCGAAACCGAGGCGCTGGGCCGGCCGCTCGCCGAGGTCGTGCCCGAGCTCGACGCCATCATGGCGGCGGCCAAGACGGGCGCCGTGAGCCAGGACCAGGTCACCATCAGCCGCCAGGGCCGCGAGCGCAACCTGTCGGTGCGGGTGACCAGCGAGCAGTCCGGCGATCCGGAGCGCGGCTACGTCATCACGCTTGACGATATTACCGAACTGGTGGCGGCGCAGCGCACCGCGGCCTGGGCCGACATCGCGCGGCGCATCGCCCACGAGATCAAGAACCCGCTGACGCCGATCCAGCTCTCCGCCGAGCGGCTGCGCCGCAAATTCGGCAAGACCATCGCCGCCGACGACCGCGCCGTGTTCGAGCAGTGCACCGACACCATCGTGCGCCAGGTCGACGACATCAAAGGCATGGTCGACGAATTCTCGCGTTTCGCCCGCATGCCCAAGCCGGCGATGGCCGAGGAGGACGTCGCCGACACCGTGCGCCAGGCCGTGTTCCTGATGCGGGTCGGCAACGCCGACATCGACATCGACGCCGAGATCGCCGAGGATCCCATGCCGGCGCGCTTCGACCGCCGGCTGATCTCGCAGGCGCTCACCAACGTCATCAAGAACGCCACCGAGGCGATCGCCGCGGTGCCGCCGGACGAGCTCGGCAAAGGCGCGATCCGCGTCTTCGCCGCGCGCGATGGCGACGACATCGTCATCGACGTCGTCGACAACGGCATCGGCCTGCCCAAGGAAAAGCGCAGCCGTCTGCTCGAGCCCTACGTGACGACCCGCGAGAAGGGCACCGGCCTTGGCCTCGCCATCGTCGGCCGCATCGTCGAGGAGCACGGCGGCCGCATCGAATTGCGCGACGCCGCCGACCGGATCGCCGGCCAGCGCGGCGCCTGGTTGCGCCTCAGCTTCGCCGCCAGCGGCAAGACGGAGGCGGACGAGGGCGAAACCCCGAACCGAACCGAAACCGAGCCGCCGTCTCGCGCCGCGTCCGGCGGCGAGAAGATTCCGCAAGTCCAGTCCATGTCCAACGAGTGAAGTGACCGCGATGCCCGCCGATATCCTGATCGTCGACGATGAAGCCGACATCCGCGACCTGGTCGCCGGAATCCTGGAAGACGAGGGTTACAACACGTCCACCGCGCGCAACAGCGACGAGGCGCTGAGCGCCATCGTCGCGCGCCGGCCGAGCCTGATCTTCCTCGACATCTGGCTGCAGGGCTCCAAGCTCGACGGCCTGCAACTGCTCGACGCCTTCAAGCAGGAGCACCCCGAAATGCCGGTGGTGATGATCTCCGGCCACGGCAACATCGAGACCGCCGTCGCCGCCATCAAGCACGGTGCCTACGACTTCATCGAAAAGCCCTTCAAGGCCGACCGGCTGGTGCTGGTGGCCGAGCGCGCGCTGGAGACTTCGCGGCTCAAGCGCGAGGTCAAGCAGCTCAAGCAGCTCTCGCCGCAGCCGGCGCAGCTCGTCGGCCGCTCGGCGGCGGTGTCGCAACTGCGCCAGACCATGGAGCGGGTGGCGCCGACCAACAGCCGCATCCTGGTGGTCGGCCCCTCCGGCGCCGGCAAGGAACTCGCCGCGCGCACCGTCCACGAGATGTCGGCGCGCGCCAACGGGCCCTTCGTGGTGATCAACGCCGCCGCCATCACGCCCGAGCGCATGGAGGTGGAACTGTTCGGCGTCGACCAGTCGAACGGCAGCGAGGGCCGCAAGCCGGGCGCGCTGGAAGATGCCCACGGCGGCACGCTGTTCATCGACGACGTCGCCGACCTGCCGCGCGAAACCCAGAACAAGATCCTGCGCGTCCTCGTCGACCAGACCTTCCAGCGCGTCGGCGGCAGCGGCAAGGTGGCGGTCGACGTGCGCATCATCTCGTCCACCACGCGCAACCTGGAGGCCGAGATCGCCGAGGGCCGCTTCCGCGAGGACCTCTACCACCGGCTCTCGGTGGTGCCGATCCGCATCCCCTCGCTCGCCGAGCGGCGCGAGGACATTCCGGATCTCGTCGACTACTTCATGGACCAGATCTCGTTCGCCACCGGTCTGCCCAAGCGCCGCATCGGCGACGACGCCATGGCGGTGCTGCAATCGCACAACTGGCCCGGCAACGTGCGCCAGCTGCGCAACAACATCGAGCGGCTGATGATCCTCGCCGGCGGCGATCCCGACGCGGTGCTCGACGCCTCCATGCTGCCGCCCGATGTCGGCTCCATGGTGCCGGCGATGCCCAACGGCAACGGCGGCGAGCATCTCATGGGCCTGCCGCTGCGCGACGCGCGCGAGGTGTTCGAGCGCGAATACCTGGTGGCGCAGATCAGCCGCTTCGGCGGCAACATCTCGCGCACCGCCGAGTTCGTCGGCATGGAGCGCTCGGCGCTGCACCGCAAGCTCAAGGCGCTGGGGATCGGGTAGCGCGTGATCCCGAAAAGTGGGAACCGGTTTTCGGATAAGATCACGCGCCAGGAAAAAAAGACACCCATGCCCCACATCGCCTACGTCAACGGCCGCTATCTGCCGGCCGACCAGGCCGCGGTCTCGATCGAGGACCGCGGCTACCAGTTCGCCGACGGCGTCTACGAGGTCTGCGAGGTGAGGGGCGGCAAGCTGATCGACGAGCGCCGCCACATGGCGCGCCTCGACCGCTCGCTCGCCGAACTCGCCATCGCCCGCCCCATGTCGCCGGCCGCGCTCTCGCTCGTCCTGCACGAGGTGGTGCGCCGCAACCGCGTGCGCGCCGGCACCGTCTACGTGCAGGTTACCCGCGGCGCGGTGCGGCGCGATTTCCCGTTTCCGCCCGCCGGCACGCCCGCGACGACGGTCGTCCTCGCCCGCGCCGCCGACCCGGCCCGGCTCGCCAAGCTCGCCGCCGACGGTATCGCGGTCGTCACCATGCCCGACATCCGCTGGGGCCGCGTCGACATCAAATCGGTGGCGCTGCTGCCCAACGTGCTGGCCAAGCAGGCCGCGGTGGAACAGGGCGCGCGCGAGGCCTGGCTCGTTGACGGGCAGGGCCGCGTCACCGAGGGCGCGTCGTCCAGCGCCTGGATCGTCAGCCGCGACGGCGTGCTGATGACCCGGCCGCTCGGCAACGACATCCTGCCCGGCATCACCCGCGCCGTGGTGATGGACGTGGTCAAGGCGCAGGGGCTGACATTCGAGGAGCGGCCGTTCACGGTCGCGGAGGCGCATGCCGCGCGCGAGGCCTTCATCACCTCGGCGAGCCAGCTGGTGATGCCGGTGGTGCGCATCGACGGCCGCCCGGTCGGCAACGGGGCGGCGGGGCTGGTGGCGACCGCGCTGCGGCGCGACTACCACCGCTACGCCGAGGAATTGTGACGGCGGCTGGCCCTTCTGGCGGCCTTCCGGGCCCCACCCCCGGGCCCGGCCCAGCGCTTTGGCTGCCGCGAGGGGGCGGTAAAATAGTAATCTCGACCGCTGAAGGGGGCGTAAAAGTCCGCTCAAACACAAGGCTTTGCGCCGGAACCGCCAACTCGGGCTTGCACCCGGCGCGTCGCTGCCATCTAATAGACGTCCTGTTCGCGGAACCGCTTTTGCACGGGGCAAAGCGGTGCATGCCCATGCATGCATGCGGGGATCACCGCGGGCAAATGAAGGTCTCGCGCGCTAGACGCGAGCAAAAAAATGGAACACGGCGATGGCAGCCGAACGGGCTCAAAACCTACAAGACACTTTTCTCAATCACGTTCGCAAAGCAAAAATTCCGCTCACCATCTTTCTGGTGAACGGTGTGAAGCTCCAGGGCGTTGTCACTTGGTTCGATAATTTCTGTGTGCTGTTGCGGCGGGACGGCCATTCGCAACTCGTCTACAAGCACGCGATTTCGACCATCATGCCCGGACACCCGATTCAGTTGTTCGAAGGCGGCGAAGAGCCGCCTGCAGAGAAGGCCTGATTGGAAACGCGTCAGCGTGATCGGCAAGCGCACGGTTTGAGCCCGTCCGAGACAGGGCCTGAGACCGGTCGCGTCATCGTCATCGAGCCTTTCGTCAGACAGACCGGGTCGCGCGGGGCTGCGCGCGCGGCCGCCGAGACGGCGCGGTCGCCGGAAGCGCGGCTGGCCGAAGCCGCCGGATTGGCGCGCGCCATCGATCTCACCGTGGTGGAGGAGGGGCTGGTGCCGCTCTCCGACATCCGCCCGGCCACCTATATCGGCAAGGGCAAGGTCGACGAGATCGCCGGGCTGGTGAAGTCGCTGGAAGCCTCCGTCGTGCTGATGGACTGCCCGGTGTCGCCGGTGCAGCAGCGCAATCTCGAGCGGGCCTGGAACGCCAAGGTGCTCGACCGCACCGGGCTGATCCTGGAAATCTTCGGCCGGCGCGCGCGCACGCGCGAGGGCTCGCTGCAGGTGGAGCTCGCGCACCTGACCTATCAGAAGGGCCGGCTGGTGCGCTCCTGGACGCATCTGGAGCGCCAGCGCGGCGGCCACGGCTTCCTCGGCGGTCCGGGCGAAACCCAGATCGAGGCCGACCGCCGCGCCATCGACGAGCGCATCGCCCGCATCGAGGACGAGCTCGACAAGGTCAAGCGTACCCGCAAGCTGCACCGCGACAGCCGCAAGCGCGTGCCGTATCCGATCGTCGCCCTGGTCGGCTACACCAACGCCGGCAAGTCGACGCTGTTCAACCGCATGACGACGGCGACGGTGCTGTCCGCCGACATGCTGTTCGCCACCCTCGACCCCACCTTGCGCGCGGTCGAGCTGCCGCACGGCATGAAGGTGATCCTGTCCGACACCGTCGGCTTCATCTCCGACCTGCCGACCCAATTGGTCGCCGCCTTCCGCGCCACGCTGGAGGAGGTGATCGAGGCCGACATCATCCTGCACGTGCGCGACATCTCGCACGAGGACGCCGAGGCGCAATCGCAGGACGTGGAGAAGGTGCTGGACGAGCTCGGCATCGAGCCGTCCGACCCGCGCCTGATCGAGGTCTGGAACAAGCTCGACCGGCTCGATCCGGACGAGCGCGCGCGGCTTATGAATCTCGTGGAGCGCCGGCCGGCGGAGCGTCGCCCGGTGCTGGTGTCGGCGGCGAGCGGCGAGGGGCTCGATACGCTCACCGACGCCATCGAAGCGCGCCTGGGCGAGGGCCGACTGACTTTCGATCTGACGCTCGACCCGGCCGACGGCGCCGGCTTGAGTTGGCTCTACCGCCACGCCGAGGTGCTCGACAAGCACCTCGAAGACGACGGCCATCTCGCCGTCACCGTGCGCGCGGCGCCCGACAAGGCCGCGCAGGTCAGGGCAAGGTTCGCAATCTAAACCCTACCAGCCGGGTGTCCGCGCGGAAGCGGGTACCTGGCCCGTGGCCCGGATGACGCGAACCGAAACCCGAGAGAGCGGCGCTCTGCTCCACAAGGCATCGGTCGTGTTTAATGCTCTTCATATGTTCTCAAGCGGCGAAAGTCCTATAGAACGGGGATAAGTTTATTTTCATCCAATTCCATTGACGGCCTTTATTCCTGCGACTATAGTCCTCTCCATCCCGCCCTCGTTACCGAGGGGTCTGCAGTCTCCAGACTGGGGCGGGGAGCGGTGGCCGGGTCGGGGGCGTCGGAGATGCGGCGCTTTAATTCCCCGGTCCGGCGGTCCAAACCGCTTCGTCCCGGCGCGCCAGCCGCGCGTCAACCGGCCCCGTGATGACGTCGTGTGCATCCGGTCACAGAACGCAGCGATGATCTGGGCCAACAGCGGTGGATAAGCGGCATGCCAATTCGCGAGGAAAGGCAGGGTCGCCTGAAAGGGTCAGTCCACCGGGGGCGATGCGGAGCAAACCTAAAAACACCGCGCGCGGGACGCCTCTAGGGACTGGCGGACTTGCGGCACGAACTGCTTCGACAAGCCTCGATGTCGCGAGGCGTCGAGGCCCGTGGGTCCGGTAGACCCGAACGCGTCCCGCGCGCCCTCGGTTCTGTTCGATGGCCGCGAAGACGGAGATTGGAAGAGGGCGCACCCGGCGCCGACCAAAGAATGCGGGCGGCGGAGCGTGGCTGTTTGACATTCGAATAGACGAGAGCAGGGTACCTGACGATGCGCAAAACGATGCGTGTCCCAGGTTAGCTGCGCAACATGCAATGTTGCGCAGCTAACCCGGGACCCCGGTTCGCCAATGGCGACAACCGGGACTCCGGGTCAGCGGTGCATCACTTCGCTGACGCTCGCGCTGCACCGCGCCCGGGGAACGAGGGCAGATGCCGGGGCCAACGACTCGCCTGCCTATTCGCCCGACTCCGCGTTCTTCTCTGCCGCCTTGGCCGCGTCCCACAGCGCGTCCATCTCGGCGAGCGTGGACTGTTCCGGCGTCTTGCCGCGCGCGGCCAACGCGCGCTCGATCGACGCAAAGCGGCGCTCGAATTTCGCATTCGTGCCACGCAGCACGCCTTCCGGGTCGGCGTCCATGTGGCGCGCCAGGTTCACGACCGCGAACAGGAGATCGCCGACCTCGGCGCCGGCGCGCGCCGTATCGCCGGCCTCGATCTCGGCTTCGATCTCGTCGGCTTCCTCGCGGATCTTCGCCAAGACAGCGCGCGGATCGTTCCAGTCGAAGCCGACGCGGCCGGCCTTGTTCTGCAGCTTCAAGGCGCGCGTCAACGCGGGCAGGGCAGCCGGCACCCCGGCGAGCGCGCCCTCCGCGTTCCGGTCGCCGCGCCTGGCTTTGGCTTCGGCCTTTTCCTCGGCCTTGATCCGCTCCCACATGCCTTGGACGTGCGCGGCCGTCTTGCCCTCGGCGTCGGCAAAGACATGCGGGTGGCGGCGGATCATCTTGGTGGTGATGGCCTCGACCACGCCGCCGAAATCGAAGCGGCCTTCTTCCTCGGCCATGCGCGCGTGAAACACGACCTGCAGCAGCAGGTCGCCGAGTTCGTCCCTGAGGTGCTCGAGGTCGCCGCGCGCGATGGCGTCGGCCACCTCGTAGGCTTCCTCCAGCGTATAGGGCGCCACCGTCTCGTAGGTCTGCTCGAGGTCCCACGGGCAGCCCGAACCGGGCGTGCGCAGCGCCGCCATGATCTCGATGAGCCGGTCGATGTCGCGGGAAGGCTTCACGGGGTCAATTCTTAAACGCCGCGGGCGCGGCGCGCCATGGCGGCGGGACGGGCGCTGAGGCGCCTGTGGAGACTTTCTGGGGTCAGGCGCCGCGGCCCGGAACGCCGCCACGGACCCGGGCGTGCCATGGCATGATTCGCATAAGACATATTATGGAATATTCTCCATAGCCCTTATAAGATAGGCATTTCAGGCATGAGAACATCGCCCAAGCCGGACACAGACAATTTGACGGACTCTGGAACGGCCGGTGGCCATACGAGTTTCGCGACCGCCTCAGTCGGCGTCGAAGGTCATCCGGTCGTAGGCCGGCATCACGTTGGGCGGCAGCTCGGCGCGCAACGCCTCGTAGTCGAGCGAGGCATGCAGGTTGGTGAGGATGGCGCGCTTCGGCTTCAATCGCTCGATCCAGGCCAGCGATTCCTCGAGATTGAGATGGCTCGGGTGCGGTTCCTTGCGCAGCGCGTCGACGATCCAGATGTCGAGCCCGCTCATGGCTTCGATGCTTTCCGGCGGCAGGGCCTTGATGTCGGCCGAGTAGGCCACGTTGCCGAAGCGGAAGCCGAGCGACGGGATATCGCCGTGCTCCTGCAGCACCGGCAGAACCGGAATAGGGCCGCCCTGCCCCTCGACGGTCAGCGCCTTGCCGGGGGTCAGGCGGTGCTCGGTGGCGATCGGCGGATACTGGCTTCCGGGCGGCGTCATGAAGCAGTAGCCGAAGCGGGCATGCATGGCGCGCGAGGTCGGCTCGTCCATGTAGACGTCGACCTTGCGGCGCTTGGCGATGAAGACCGGCCGCAGATCGTCGATGCCATGGGTGTGGTCGGCGTGCTCATGGGTGATCAGGACGCCGTCAAGCCAGGTTACCGGCGTCTCGATGAGCTGCTCGCGCAGGTCCGGCGAACAGTCCACCAGGACGCGGGTATGGTGCCCCTGCGCGTTCGTTCGCTCCACCAGCAGGCTGCAGCGCCGGCGGCGATTCTTCGGGTTGTTGGGGTCGCAGTCGCCCCAGCCCAGCGCCACGCGCGGCACGCCCATGGAAGACCCGCAGCCGAGAATGGTGAAACGCAGGCTCATGCGGCGTCCATTTTACGCTTGCGCATGATCTTGTCCGAAAGCCGGTTCCCACTTTTCGGGATCGTGCGCCAGTTGCCGCGGCACTTTGTTGAACAGCCGGAAAAAGTTCTCGGTGGTCTGGGCGGCGATTTCGTCTTCGGAGACGCCACGGGTCGCCGCCAGCACCTTGGCGGTTTCGACCACATAGGCCGGCTCGCAGCGTTTGCCGCGATACGGCGGCGGCGCCAGAAACGGCGAATCCGTCTCGACCATGATGCGGTCGGCCGGCAGGTCCTTGGCGATGGCGCGCAGATCGTCCGAGCGCTTGAACGTGAGGATGCCGGTGAATGAGATATGCAGGCCGAGTTCGATCGCCTTGAACGCCAGATCGCGGCCCGCGGTGAAGCAATGCAGCACAGCCGGGAAGGCGCCCTGCCCGGTTTCTTCGGTCAGGATCGCCGCCATGTCGTCGTCGCAGTCGCGCGCATGGATGACCAGCGGAAGTCCTGTTTCTCGTGCTGCAGCAATATGTTGGCGGAAACTCTTCGCCTGAAGATCACGCGGGCCGGCGTCGTAGTGGTAGTCGAGCCCGGCCTCGCCGATGGCCACGATCTTAGGATGCTTCGACAGTGAAATCAGCGAATTGGCGTCAACTTCTGATTCTTCGTGCGAATGTTCCGGATGGGTGCCGACCGAGCAGAAGACGTCCGGGTATTTCTCCGCAATGGCAAGCACCTGGGCGTGTTTCTTCACTCGCGTCGAGATGGTCACCATGCGCCCGACGCCGGCCGCGCGGGCGCGCGCGACCACCGCGTCGAGCTCGGGCGCGAAATCCGGAAAATCGAGATGGCAGTGACTGTCGACCAGCATGCTCAAGCCTTGGCTTCCTTGGCCTCTTCCTCGACGAAACGCGGGAACACCGGCTTCGGCGCCGGCAGCGTGCCGCCCGCCTTGATCCGCGTCGAAAGTGCCGCGAAGTCCCGTTCCTCGGCCGGAATGGCCAGGATATCAAGCATCTTTCCCGCCGAATCCGGCACGAAGGGCTGCATCATGATCGCAACCTGGCGCAAAACCTCGGCAGTCACATAAAGAATCGTCCCCTGCCGCTTCGGATCGGTTTTGGCAACCGTCCACGGCGCCTGCTCATGAAAATACGTATTAGCATGAGCGAGCACTTGCGAAATGTAGGCCAGTATTTCGTGAAGCTGATACGTCTGCATCGACTGCCTAGCGAAACCGATCATTTCTTCCGCGCCACTGAGCAAGACCTTGTCAGCCTCGGTGAGTTCACCGGGCTCCGGCAGCGCGCCGCCGAAGGCCTTGGCGACCATGGACAGCGAGCGCTGCGCCAGGTTGCCGAAATTATTGGCGAGATCGGCGTTGGTGCGGTTGACGATGGCGTCGTGGCTGTAGTTGCCGTCCTGCCCGAACGGCACCTCGCGCAGCAGGAAATAGCGGAACTGGTCGACGCCGTAGGTGTCCACCAGCGCGAAGGGATCGACCACGTTGCCGACCGACTTCGACATCTTCTCGCCGCGGTTGAACAGGAAGCCATGCGAGAAGATCTGCTTCGGCACCGCGACGCCGGCCGACATCAGGAAGGCCGGCCAATAGACCGCGTGGAAACGCACGATGTCCTTGCCGATGACGTGCAGGTCGGCCGGCCAGTAGCGCTTGAATGGCTCGCTGTCGGTGTCGGGAAAGCCGACGCCGGTGATGTAGTTGGTGAGCGCGTCGACCCAGACGTACATGATGTGCTTGTCGGTGCCCGGCACGCGCACGCCCCAGTCGAAGGTGGTGCGCGAAATGGAGAGGTCCTGCAGGCCGCCGCGCACGAAGCTCGCCACCTCGTTCAGGCGCTCCTTCGGTAGCACGTAGTCCGGCCGCTCGTAGAGCGCCAAGAGCTTGTCGGCGTAGGCCGAAAGCCGGAAGAAATAGCTCTCCTCCTCGACCCATTCGACCGGCGTGCCGGTCTTGGAGGAGACCCGCACCTTCTGGTCGTTGAGGTGGGTTTCGCTCTCGGCGTAATAGGCCTCGTCGCGCACCGAGTACCAGCCGGCGTATTTGTCGAGATAGATGTCGCCGTTCTTTTCCATCCGCTCCCAGATTGCCTGCGAGGATCGGTGGTGGCGCTCTTCGGTGGTGTGGATGAAGTCGTCGTTGGAGCATTCCAGCCGCGCGACCATCTTCTCGAACAGCGGCACGTTGCGGTCGCGCAACTGCTGCGCCGTCAGCCCTTCCTTGGCCGCGGTCTGCTGCATCTTCTGCCCGTGCTCGTCGGTGCCGGTCAGGAAAAACACGTCGAAGCCGTCCAGCCGCTTAAAGCGGGCGATGGCGTCGGTGGCGATGGCCTCGTAGGCGTGGCCGATGTGCGGGGCCCCGTTCGGGTACGAGATCGCGGTGGTGATGTAATAGGGGGTCTTTTCGGCCGGCATTTAGGGATTCAACCCGATTCTGAGGCAAGTCCCGGGCGTGGCGCCACGAAAAGGGCGCGCTAACCCGGGACGGGAATTCAAGCGGTTAGCTATCAACGGCAGCGCGCCGGGGCAAGTTGCGCCGGGATTCCGGCCGAAAACCTGCAACGGCGGGCCCAGCAACCAACGGTCGGCCGGGGGTCCTGAAGCCGCGCGCGGCATGGGGGCGCCGCCCGAGCGCCGGGGCGCCCCTACTTCCCGCACATGTCGTCGAGATCGGCCAGGGTCTCGGCGATGGCCTCACCTTCCTTGGAGTCCTCCGGCAGTTCCTGCAGCCCGTCCGTCAGGGTGACGTATTCGGGCCCGAGTTGCTCGGCCATGGCGTCCATCTTGTCGGTGATCGCCTCCGCGGCCTTGGTGTCCTTCTTTTCCTCGGCCGCGTCCAACTGGTCCCCGAGTGCCGCCATGTCGCAATAGATCTTCAGCTTGGCCTTGTCGGCGCTGATGATCTTGACGACCTGCTGCGCGGCGGCCGTGGTCGGCTTCGGCACCTTGTCCGGCGCCATGTTCGGTGTCTCGTTCGGCGCTTTGGGCGCACCGCTCTGTTGCGCGGTAGCGACGAATGGGAATGCGGCGAGCGCAAGCACTGCCGCGAGATGGACGAGTTTCATGAAACGCCCCCTTTGGTCAGCGCCGGCGGATTTGCCGGCACACCCCGCTATCGGAGGGTGGAGTTGTGGCGCCCGTGAGGCGCGTTTGCACCAGCGGCGATCCCCTGCCCTAATAGTTCAGCGGATTTCGCTCGTTGGCGGCGACGTAGCGGAACTGACTTCGGTCGCGGCCGGCCCGCGCCAGGGTCGCCAACTGCGCCGGCGCCTGATCGAGATCACCCACCACCACCATGCGGTCGATCTTGCCGTTCAAAAAGGCCTGCAGGAACCGGTGATAGTGCTTAAACGACACGCAGCCGTTCGACTGTCCGCTCGGACCCAGCATGTAGGTGTGCGCCAGCATGCCGGCCCGGCCATGCATCTTGCGCTCGTTGACTGGGTTGAGCCGGATCGCGCGCACGCCGTGGAATAGCCGTCTGCGCAGGGTCAGGTCGTAGACGTTGGGCGGAGTCGGCCCGCGCATCCTGACCTTCACGTAGCGCGGATTGTCGATCTTGTTGCCGAGGCCCGAATGGGCCTCAAGCCGCGTTCCGTCCGGCAAGTAAACGGTATGGCCGCTGATATCGTAGAGCGCGGTTCGGCTGTACAGCCCGGGCAGCGCGGGCGCCTTGCGGGTCTCCGGCTTCGATGAGGGCGTCAGCGCCGCGACCTCGTGAGCGGCTTCGTTCGGCTTGATTTCCGGCTTGGCCTTCGCGGCGGGTGCTGCCTGGGCGGGCACGAGCCCGGCGGGCCGCCGCAGCGGCAAGGGGATGGGGGCCTCTTTGGGCGCCGGCAGCACATTCGGCGCGATGCGCAAGGGGGCCGAGACCGCCGCGGCCGGCGGCGTCAACGCGGCCACTTGGCGGCTGGCCTGACCGGAAATTCCATTATTATTGCCGATAGATGGCTGAATCGCTTGATGTTCCGCTGCAGGCGCCGGCAGCACGCCCGCATTCGGCACGCCAAATGCCGAGGCCATATCGCCAGGAAGGCTATTCGCAAGCCATGTGTCCGCGGCGTGAGCCTTTGCGGCCTTGTGGACCGTAACACGGCTGACCGCGACCTGGGCGTCCCCGCTCCGGCCAGCGGCAAGCCGGCGCTGCGGGTGAGGCACCGCCGCGACCGGCGCCACCGGGACGGCGGCGCGGCGCGCCGCGGCGACCCGCGCCGCAGCCGGCATCAGCGCGCTGGTGCGGGCCCATTTGGCCTCGAAGCTCGATGGCGCATAGGCTGCCGTATCGGTCAGGGCGAGCCCCGCCGGACCGACCGGCGTGTGCGCCTGCAGATGGGGATTGCCGGAAAACGCGACCCCCACCATCCAGACGCCGGCAACGGTCGCGACGGTAGCGCTTGCGCCGACGGCGGCGACCGCCGCGACGCCCATGGTGGCGCTGCCGACCAGGCCGCGAACGAGATTGCGTATGCCGGCGTATGCAGAATCCCGGCCGCCGAAAAATACAACGTCATCGAAAGACGCAGCCGTGTCGGTCATATTGCACGCTACTGGAACGCATTACGCCACTGGTTGTGAGCCGCAAAGATGCAGCGGACAGGGTTAAGCCCCTGTAAATGAACTGTGGCGATTTCGGCTTAAACGCGCCGGGTCTTGCGATGGCGCGCTGGCGCTTCTCGCGCTGCTGGTAGCATGAGGCCTTGCCGGCGCCGGCGGCCGGCCGCTCGAGTTCCGCGTCGCAACATTTTTTAGAAAACCGTCACGCGAATCGCTTAGCCTTCCTCACATGTCGGCCCGTACGGTGCGGATCGAGAGCAAGCTAGGTCTTCGGGAGCTCCCCGCTTCCCGACGCAACCCTTTCCGCCGCGCGCCGAAACCCTCTCTCATCGTTCCGCTTTTTGTCCCGCCGGCCCCAGCGGCAGGCCGGTCCGTGCGTTTCCCATGCCGTTCATCAAAAGGAGTCGGTCCTTGGCCAAGAACGCCAGTAAGAAGCGACGTCGTCACGAACGCCATCCGGAATCAGCGGAGATCATCAACTTCAAGGACTCGAAATTCGAAGCCGAACGCGCCTCGCCCCCGATCACGCCGCTGAACGCGACGCAAGCCGAATATCTCGCCGCGCTCCATAAGCATCCGCAGGTGGTCGTGCTGGGGCCCGCCGGCACCGGCAAGACCTGGATGGCGGCGGCCCACGCGGCCGATCTCTACCGCAACCGCCAGATCGACAAGATCATTCTCACGCGCCCCAACGTGCCGTGCGGCCGCTCGCTCGGCTTCTTTCCCGGCAGCCTGGAGGACAAGTTCGCGCCCTGGGCCGCGCCCATCACCGAGGCGATCAAGGAGCGCATCGGCAAGGCCTGCTACGACATCGCGCTCAAGCACGGCGACATCGAGATGGTGCCGTTCGAGGTGATGCGCGGACGCTCCTGGAAGAACGCATTCGTGCTGTTCGACGAGGCGCAGAACGCGACGCCCGCCGAGATCAAGATGTTCCTCACCCGCATCGGCGATGGATGCACCATGGTGGTCAACGGCGACATCAGCCAGTGCGATCTCGACGCCGGCGGCGGTCTCGCGGTGGTGATCGAGCTGATCCGCCGCCAGCGGCTGCCGGTGCCGGTGATCGAATTCGGCCGCCACGACGTGGTGCGGTCGGGCGCCTGCGCCATGTGGGTGCAGGCGTTCGAGGAGGCGCAGCTTTAGAGTCTGATGCGGAGGTGTTGAATCAGTCCCGCCCTCGTCCTGAGGGGCGCTCCGAAGGAGCGCGTCTCGAAGGAGGAGGGCGGCCCAGCCTTCGAGACGCATTGCTTCGCAATGCTCCTCAGGATGAGGCCAACTGAAGGTCGGTCAGACGATCGCGCCGCCACCGTCGATATAGGCCACCGCGCCGGTGGCAAAGCCGTTCGCCATGAAGGCGAGGATCTGGCGCGCGATATCGTCGGCGACGCCGACGCGCTTGACCGGCAGGCTGGCGGCGACCCCGTCGAGCATCTTGCGGCGCGCATCCTCCGGCATGGCGGCGCGGATCGGCGTGTCGATGATGCCGGGCGACACCGCGTTGACGCGCACCGGCGCGAGATCGATGGCCAGGCTCTTGGCCAGCAATTCCAGCGCGCCGTTGGCGGCGCCGACGATGGCGGAGTTGGGCCGCGGCCGGATGCTCAGGAAACCGGTGACGATGGTGAGCGAGCCCCCGTCCGCAATTTCAGCCGAACGCGCCACCCGCCACGCGCCCCAGAACTTGCATTCCATGGTGGCGCGCGCATCCGCCATCGAAAGCTGCTTGATGTGCGCCGACTTCAGCACGGCCGCCGTGATCACCACGTGATCGACCGGCCCGGTGGTGCGGAACAGGTTCTCGACCGCCTCGTCGCCGGTGACATCGGCGGCCACCGCCCTGACGCCGAGCTGCTTGGCCGCCCCTTCCAGCCGCTCGCCGGGCCGCGAGGCGATGGTCACATCCGCGCCTTCGGCCTTCGCCATGGCGGCGGTGGCGTAACCGATACCCGACGAGCCGCCGACCACGACGACTTTCTTATTCTGAAACTGCATCATTTCGCCTCCCTAGGCCGCTTCGCGTCCGCAGGAAAGCTCCTAGGTGCCAGACTATGAGATGTCAAACCATATCGTGGCATATGGGCGCGCGCCGCGGCACGCCGCCCGACCCGGACCGGCCGCAAATATCCTTGGCGCGAATTGGAAATCAGATCGCCGGCGCGGTCGTCCTTCGCCCAATCACCGCGGCAGCAGCGCGATCTTGGGCACAGACCGAACCGTGTCCGCGCCCGGCTTGCGCGTCCGGCTCGTCGATACGTACGCATCGTCGCGCCATCCCCGCCAATGCGTCGGCCGCACGTCGAGCGGCTCGCCCGACTCGGCGGCGATCCAGCCTTTAAGGATACGGCGGCAGGGAAGCGCGATGGCGTCGATGCCGGCCGCGCCGATCACCGCCAGTTCGAGCAGCTGGTCGAATGGCGCGTTTGCCACGCGCTGCCATTCAATGCGCTGATCGATTTCGCGACTGCGCGCCAGCAGCGAGCGCTCCAGCCTTTCCGTAAGCTCATAACTCTGCGCCAGACGCTTCCAGTTCTCCTCCATGAGGAACAGGTCGGCCCGGCGTTCGGCATTGTTCGTCGCGTCCGCCAGGCGCCGCGCATCGGCCGCGCGCGCATAACAGTTACTGATATGATCGTGTAACCGATGAAGCATTTCGTCCTCCACTTGCAACCAAGGCATGGCAGCCGAACCGAAATATAGTCAAGCAACGCAAGCGGGATTTAGTAGTACTATTATATGCGTGCCGCATCGGCGAGCGCGCCGAACACGGAAAAGACGAGCGGCTTGCGCTCGAGATTATAGGTTTCGACCTCGCGGGCGGTGCGGTTGATCTGCTCCCAAGTGTCCGCCAGCCGTGCCATGCGCGGCATGGCGTTGCCCGCGCCGCGCAGTTGCGCCGACAGCCAGCCGTTGACCAGGTCCACGAAGGTCGCAAGCGTCTGCGGATCGGTGCCGCCGAGCGCGTCGCCGAGCGCATGCAGCGCGCGCGGATCGGGTTCGGGCAACTGCGCGATGAGCTCGAGCACGCGCTGGCGCAGCGCCAGCGCCGCGCCGTCGAGCAACGCGAGCGCGCGCGCCACGCTGCCGTCGGCGGCAGCTGCGGCTTCCTGCACCTGCGCATCGCCGGCCGCGCGCCCGGCCGCCGCGGCAACCGCGCGCGCGACGTCATCGGCCGGCAACGGCCGCAGCAAGAGACGCCGACAGCGCGAGCGGATGGTCGGCAGCAGCCGTCCCGGCGCATGGCTCACCAGCAGCAGCAGGGTGCGCGGCGGCGGCTCCTCCAGGATCTTCAGCAGCGCGTTGGAGCCCTGCGGGTATTGCAGCTCGTCGGCGGTGTCGACGATGCAGATGCGCCAGCCGCCTTCGCCCGCGGTCGAGCCGAAGAACGACACGGTGCGGCGCACGTCGTCGACGCGGATGACGGTATAGAGCTTGCCTGTCTGCTCGTTGATGGCGCGTTCGAGCGTCAAGAGATCGCCCTGTGCCTGCGCGGCAATGCGGCGGCTGACGAGGTTATCGGGATCGACCGCAAGCGAGGCCGCCTGCGCGACCTGCGGCGTCTGCGACTCGGGATTTGCCAGCACGAAACGGGCGAAGCGATAAGCGAGCGTCGCCTTGCCGATTCCGGGCGGGCCACCGATCAGCCAGCCGTGCGGCACGCGCGCGTTTTGGTAGCTCGCAAGCAGAGTCTGCTCGGCTTCGGCGTGGCCGAAGAAGGCCGTCGTCTCGCGCGGCAGCTTGACCTCGCGCGCCTCGCTCTTGCCGCTCACGGCGCCGCGCTCTCGGCGACGCGCGCGCGTTCGGGATGCAGCCGCTCGTTCACGGCCTCCCAGATGCGCTTAGCCACAACGTCGCGCGGCGGCCGGCCGTCGACCACGACAATGCGCTGCGGTTCTTCGGCCGCGAGCGACCGATAGGCGCGCGCCAGACCCTGGTGGAATTCCACCGCCTCGGCCTCGAAGCGGTCGACCGCGCCGCTGCCACGCCGGTGCTTGGCGCGGGCGAGCCCGACATTGGCCGGCACGTCGAGGATGAAAGTGAGATCGGGCATGGCGGCGCCGACCGTGACGCGCTCCAGGCTGCGGATCAGCTTCATGTCCACGTGGCCGAGCACGCCCTGATAGACGCGGGTGGAATCGATGAAGCGGTCGCAGATCACCCACTTGCCGTCGACCAATGCCGGGCGGATGACGGTGCGCACATGGTCGTCGCGCGCGGCGGCGAACAGGATGGCCTCGGTCTCTTCCCCGAGCGGCTTGGCGATGCCGGACAGGAGAATATGGCGGATCACCTCGGCGCCGGGCGAGCCGCCCGGCTCGCGCGTCAGCACCACCTCGATGCCGCGCGATTGCAGGTGCGCCGCCAACTGCTTCGCGTGCGTGGACTTGCCGCTGCCTTCGCCGCCTTCGAAGGTGATGAAACGTCCGCGCAAGATCGTCGAGCCTTCTCTCTTTATCAGCGGGGGCCGGCGGGACCGCGGGATCGGCGGCGCCCGTCAGCGGGCGCTAGTGGTCCAATTCCGACATTTGCATCCCGCTGTAGCAAGCTCCGGAGCAAATGTCGGAATCAAAGGACCACTAGCAACAATTTGATTCTAGTGGAGCTTTGAATTTGACATTTGATGAGGGGCCCGCTGCAAGTGGGTATCAAATGTCAAATTCGCTCCACTAGTGTTCCGAATCCGAAGTTCGTCGGTTTATCCAGCTAGCCCCGTACGAACTTCGGATTCGAAAGGACACCAGCAACTTCATGATTCCAGTGCGGTTTTGGATTCTAAGTTCGTTTGAGGACTAGGCTCGCACGCAATATAACGAACTTCAAATCCACCGCACTAACGCGCACCATCATAGCCGCGCCGCACCCGCCCGCACCAGATTGATCACCATTTCGGTCACCGCGTCGAAGGCGCGCTGGGACAGCGTGCCGACCTTGACGCTGCCGGCGGTATGCAAGGGCGTCGTCAGGATGACCTTGTCGCCGCGCGAGACCTGCAGATGGCCGACCGCCTGGCCCTCCGCGACCGGAGCCGGCAACGGCCCGGTATAGACGATGCGCGCAACGATGCGCTGGTCGCCATTCTTGGGCACCATGACGCGGATCGGGCCGTTCGCCATCAGCGGCACGTAGCCGTCGGCACCGCCGAACACCTTGGCCGAACCGATGGTCTGACCTTCGGCGAACAGCAGGCGGGATTCGAAATGGTGGAAGCCCCAGTCGAGCAGCCGCTCGGCGTCGTTGGCGCGCTGCTTGGCTGTCTTGTCGCCGTTGACCACCACAATCAGCCGCAAGCCGCCCTGCACCGCCGAACCGACCAGACCGTAACCGGCTTCCTTGGTGAAGCCCGTCTTCAGGCCGTCGGCGCCGACGCTCATCTTGAGCAGCGGGTTGCGGTTATATTGGCGGATATTGTTCCAGGTGAATTCCGCTTGGCCGAATATCTTATAGTAATCCGGATAGTGCTCGATGATGTACCGCGCGAGCGTGGCCAACTCGCGCGTGGTGACCTTCTCGCCCGGATCGGGCAGGCCGTTGGAATTGGCGAAGGTCGATTTGGTGAGCCCGATCTTTCGCGCGCGCTTGGTCAGCAGATGGCCGAACTCGCCCTCGTTGCCGGCGAGCGCCTCGGCGAACACGATGCAGGCGTCGTTCGCCGACTGGACGATCATGCCGTGCAGCAGGTCGTCGACGCTCACCATGCTGTGCAACTTGGCGAACATGGTCGAAGTGTGCGACGGCGCGCCGCCGTGGCGCCACGCGTAGACGCTCACCTCGTATTCGTCCGACATCTTGATCTTGCCGGTCTTGAGCTGGTGGAAGACGTATTCCGCCGTCATCAGCTTGGCGAGGCTAGCGGGCGGGATCAGCACGTCGGCGTCGCGCTCATAGAGCACGCTGCCGTTCTCGGCGATCAGGATGGCGTGCGGGGCGCTGATGCGCGGGCCGTCGTCACGGCCGGCGGCCCTCGCCGGCAGGCTGAAGCCGGCCAGCGCCACGGCGAGCGCCGCGACAGCCGCGCGAAAAACGTTGAGACACCCTGTACCCATGGACAACGGCCACCCTGACGGCCCGCCCGCGGCGGGAACGCCCATTTTCGACGATTTTCGGCAGGGATGTGGCGAAAAAACGCGGCTTAGTAAAGGCCGCGGCCGCTCATGAAGCCCGCCGTCCGTCCATCATAGCCCGGCGCGGCATAGGCGGAAACAGGCGAAACCTGGGGGGCGGCCTGGGCCGTCATCACCGGCGCGGACTGCGGCTCGGCCGGCGGCATGGGAATTTGCTTGAGCCGCGCCAGGGCCTGTTGCGAGCGCGTCGGTCGTGAATTCAGCCATTCCGCCCTGCCCTGCGGCGCGCTTTGCGGCTTGGCCGCGGCGGCAAGCTGGGTAGTCGGCGCCTGGCGCTCGGTCGGGTCCGCCATGGCCACGACCGTGTCCTGGCGGGTATCGCGGCCATAAGGCCGCTCAGGCGGCAGAACGTCGCGCATGCTGCGGCTGTCGAAATAAGCGCGGTTGAGGCGGCCGTTGTAGGCGACCTGCACCACGGGCGCCCCGCTGGGCGTACGCTGGCGCAGCGTCGCCAGCAGTTCGCGGTCGCTCGATCCCTTGAGCGGCGCGCGCCCGACATAGTCGACCTTCACCTTCGTGACGCCGTGATCGTAGAAGCCGAGCAGCTTGGCGGTCTTGCGCGAGACGTCGAGGATGCGGCCCTTGGCATAGGGCCCGCGGTCGTTGACGCGCACCACAATGGAGCGGTGGTTGGAAAGATTGGTCACCCGCGCATAGGACGGCAGCGGCAGCACGGGGCTGGCGGCCGAGATCGACTTTTCGTCGAAGATTTCGCCATTGGCGGTGTAACGGCCGTGGAAATCGTCGCCATACCAGGAGGCGTAGCCGGTAGCATGATAGTTTTCGGGATCGGCCTTCGGCACATAGGTGCGGCCGGCGACATTGTAGGGCTTGCCGACCTTGTAGACGCCGCCGCCCTTGGGCGCGCGCTGGCCGAGCGGCACCACCCGCGCGCTAGCGGAAACACCCAATCGGGGGTCGATACTGCCGGGACCGCCCGAGCAGTTCGCGAGCGCCAGGCAACCGGCAGCGAGCGCGGCCACGCGCGCCAGCCCGGAAAGTGTGCCGGAACCCCCCAAATCCATCCTGCTTCATGTCCCCGCTGCGGTCTGGTCGTCAAACCATAGGCAGACTATCGTGCGTAACCGTTACCGCCTAGCGGCGGTCGGCGGGCGTGGTAAACAATTGGTTCCACGCCATTTTTCGCCATCGCAGATTCGCTATTCCGGCGAAGCGGAGGCCCGGATAACCCGGAACCCGGGCCGTTTGCAAGTCGCGAAATAACCGACCACCCAATTGCGGCGAAGACGCGACCATGGCGCCCAAGTTCTGTCGGAATTTCGGTCGGAATTCGGCCCGCCGGGATCAGTCCCGTGTCGTGCCGTCGCCCTGGCCCGGGAGCGGCGCCGTGGCGGCCGATCCCGCCAACGCCATATCGCTATTTTCTTTCAGGTCCACGCCGGTGAGCCGGCGCGCGAAGGCCGCCTCGATCAGCCATGCTTGCTTGAAAGCCGCGAGATCGTACGGCAGCCCGCCCGGGCGGATGTTGGAAATGCAGTTGCGCTCCGCGTCGGTGCGCCCGACGCGCGGGGCAAACGTCAGGTAGGTGCCGAGGCTGTCGGGCGACGACAAGCCCGGCCGCTCGCCGATCAGGACGAGAACCATTTTCGCGCCCAGCCGCTCGCCGATCTCATCGCCGAGCGCGACGCGCGCTTCCCGCGCGACGACGACTGGCCCGAGCGAAAGCCCGAGGCGCTCGATAGGTGGCCGCAGCGCTGCCAGCATCGGCACGGCATTGCCGGTGACGGCGGTCGACGAAAGCCCGTCGCCGACGACAATGACAAGGTCGGCGCCCTTGCGTTCCGCCCCCTCGACAAGGCGAAGGCTTGGCGCGTCGAGCTGGCGTCCGAGATCTGGCCGCCGCAGATAGGCCTCGCGGCTCCCGGCGCGGCTCGCGATCTGCAAGACGGGAAAGCCCAAGGTTTCAATCCGGCCGCCGAGCTCGGCCGCGTCGAACGGCGCATGCACCGCGTCGCGCGCAGCCGCATGCGCCATCGAGAATTGCAGATAGGCCGCGGTCGGCAATCCCGCGCCCGCACGGCCCAAGGCGATCCGCGCGGGCGTCAGCGCGGCAAGCTTGCGCCATATGTCGCGATCGCGCCGGTCCTGCCCGTGCCCGCTCATCCGGCCAGCTTCCAGGGCGCCGACAACAGCGGCAGGTTGCCCGTCGCGTCACGCAGGCGGCCGTCCGGTCCGGTCAACCCGATGCGTTGCAGCCAGTCCTCGAATTCGGGCGCGCGCTTGAGGCCGAGCACCTCGCGCACGTAGAGCTGGTCGTGGAACGAGGTCGATTGATAATTGAGCATGACGTCGTCGGCGCCCGGCACGCCCATGATGAAGGTGACACCGGCCGCCCCCAGCAGCGTGAGCAGCGTGTCCATGTCGTCCTGATCGGCTTCGGCGTGGTTCGTGTAGCAGATGTCGCAGCCGATCGGCAGGCCGAGCAGCTTGCCGCAGAAATGATCCTCTAGCCCGGCGCGAATGATCTGTTTGCCGTCGTAGAGATATTCCGGCCCGATGAAGCCCACGACCGTGTTGACGAGAAGTGGATCGAAAGCGCGCGCCACCGCATAGGCGCGGGCCTCCAGCGTCTGCTGGTCGACGCCATGGTGCGCGTTGGCGGAAAGCGCCGAGCCCTGCCCGGTCTCAAAATACATGACGTTCTGCCCCTTCGCTCCGCGCTTCAGGGACAGCGCGGCTTCGCGCCCTTCCGCCAAGGTCGCGAGGTCCACGCCGAAGGACCGGTTGGCGGCTTCGGTGCCGGCAATCGACTGAAACACCAGATCGAGCGGCACGCCTTGCTCGATCAGTTCGATCGACGTCGTGACATGGGTGAGCACGCAGCCTTGCGTCGGGATTTCGTAGGCCGCGATAATGTCGTCGATGAGCCGCGCCAGGTCGGCCACGACCGCACTTGAGTCCGACGCCGGATTGATACCGATCACCGCGTCGCCGCACCCGTAGGCCAATCCATCGACGATCGAGGCCGCGATACCGGCGCGGTCGTCGGTCGGATGGTTCGGTTGCAGACGCACCGCCATGGTGCCCGGAAGACCGATGGTGTTGCGGAAGCGCGTGACGGCCGAACACTTGCGCGCGACGAGGATCAGATCCTGGTTGCGCATCAGCTTGCACACCGCCGCCGCCATTTCCGGCGTGACGCCCCTGGCGATCGCGCCAAGCGTCGCGGTCGTGGCGCCCTCGGAAAGCAGAAACTCGCGAAACGCGCCGACGGTCATGTGCGCGATTCGCGCGAAGGCCTCGGTGTCATGGCTGTCGGCGATCAGCCGCGTCACCTCGTCGGTTTCGTAGGGCACCAGCGCCTCGCTGAGGAAGGTCTTCAGCGGGACGTCGGCCAGGCACATCTTGGCCGCGACGTTCTCCTCGGCCGAAACGGCCGCGATGCCCGCCAGAACGTCGCCCGAGCGCGGCGGCGACGCCTTGGCCATGAGATCCTTGAGGTCGGCGAAGACCCAGGTCTGCCGCCCGGCGCTGTTGCGGTAAACCATGCCAAGGTCCTCGATACGTCGAAATCGTGATCGTCTCCGGCGATTATGCGACGAACCATGGGCGCGGCGATAGGGGCAGCCGGATGCGCACGAGGCCCGGCCAGAAGCCGGAATCGTCTCGCGACCGGGTTGCCGAAAAGTCAGGCAATGCGGGCTTCACGGCCCTCTGTGGAGATCGGCTCGTCTTCGGCGGGCCCGCCCGTCTCGCTGGCGGCAAGCAGCGCGTCGAACCGGTCGACGATGGGTACGCCCGCCGTTTCGCTCGGCACCAGGAAGAGGCCGTGGCGGCGCGCGCCGAGGCCCCAACGCGCCTTGCTGGTGGCCCAGGCGATGACCCCCGCGAATGCCGGCCCCATCAGGAGCGGCAGGTACCACCAGAGGACGCTCGGCATCCAATGCCACACCGCCACGCCGGCAACGACGGCGATGGCGCTGTGCGGGCCGAAGGCGGCGACGGCGCGGCCGAAGTCGATGCCGTCGCCCCCGCGCGGCTGCGCGCCCCAGGATATCTTGCGGCCGAGCAGGATGTTGGCGACGAACCAGCTGTGCGATAGCATGAAGATCGGCGCGGTCACGGTCGACATGACGTTCTCGAGCAGCACGCCGAGCGCCAGGCGGCCGGCGCCGCCATAGCTCTGCCGCGCCGCGCGGTCGCGCAGCATGATCAGCAAGGCCAGCACCTTGGGCACGTAGAGCAGCGACAAGGTCGCCACCGCGATGCTGACCAGCGCCACGGTGTGCGAGATCGGCCAGGACAGAACCGGGTAGCGGCCGATATAGGTCACCGGGGCGACGTCCAGCATACGCATGGCGTCGGCGGAGAACAGCAGGATCAGCAGCAGCCACAGCGGCGACGACACATAGCTCATGATGCCGAAGGCGAGGTGCACCCGGCTAGGCCAGCGCAGGCCGCGCGCGAACAGCAGCGGCGCGTGTTGCAGGTTGCCCTGGCACCAGCGCCGGTCGCGCTTGAGATGATCGATGAGCGTCGGCGGCGTCGCCTCGTAACTGCCGTCGAGCGCCGGCGCGAGCCAAACGTCCCAGCCGGCGCGGCGCAACAGGGCGGCTTCGACGAAATCGTGGCTCATGATCTCGCCGCCGAACGGCGCGCGGCCGGGCAGTTTCGGCAGCCCGCAATGCTGCGTGAACGCCCTGAGCCGGATGATGGCGTTGTGGCCCCAATAATTGCCGTCCGGCCCCTGCAGCCTGGCGAGCCCGGCGGCGAACAGGCGTCCATAGACCCAGGAGGCGAACTGCTGGCTGCGCGCGAAGAAGGACTCGCCGCCGACCAAAGTGGGCGCGACCTGGATCAGCGCCGTGCGCGGGTTGGCGTCCATCAGGCCGGCCAGTCGGACAAGCGTCTCGCCGGTCATCAGGCTATCGGCGTCGAGCACCACCATGTAGTCGTAGAGCCCGCCCCAATTGCGGCAGAATTCGGCGATGTTGCCGCTCTTGTGCGCGGTATTGTCGGTGCGATGGCGGTAGAACACGCGCGCCGCCGGCTCGTGCCCACGCAGCGCGCGGCATCCCACGGCCTCGGCCGCGCGCACCTCCGGGTCGGTGGAATCGCTGAGGACGAAAACGTCGAAGGACTCGAGCGCCCCCGCCGCCCCTAGCGACGCCACGATGGCGCGCAGGCGCGCGAAAACCTCGACACAATCCTCGTTGTAGAGCGGGACGGCCAGAACCGTGCGCGAACGCGCCGCGCCGGCCTCGGCCGCATTGGGCGGCGCATGCAACGGCAACGCGATGGCGTTACGCCACAGCGCCTGCGCGCCCAGGGCCGCGATCCAGAACGCGACCGCGATCCAGGAAAACAACAGCGCAAAGACGGCGAGAATGAGGATTTCCAGAGTCGACAAACCGTCGATGCGGAAGATCTCGAACAGCCTGGCGGTCGCGACGGCGGTGGTCGCAAGCGTCAACCCCAGCACCAGCCAGCGCTGGGTGCGTATCTCATCGCTGCTCATTGAGGTTCGGCGCCGTCGAAACGCGGTACCGTCCCTTCAGTGCCTGCAGCGCTTCCGCGACCACCGACCGCGGCGTCCAGAACGCGATCACCTGCGGCGGCATCGGTGCCGGATAAAGTGGCGGCGTTGCCTCATCAAGCGCCAAGGGCCGCAGCATCGCGGCCTCGGCCCAGTGCTGACCGTTGCTCATTTCCAACCAAGCCCTTCTTTATCACGGACATGCGGGAACCCGGCCCATGGGCCGGGCGTTCGGCCCCCGACCGCGCGCACCGAACACGCCACCAACGCACGACAGGTCACCCGGTTTCAGCGCCAGCGCGACAAATCGTCGAGCGCATCGTCGATGTGCAAGAGAGGAAGATAATGCGGAATTGCCCCAACCGAGAATCAGGCTTGTTTGTGTTCAATCGCCGGCAACTTGTTGTCGGCGCGCCGACCCTGCTGACGTCGGCGGTGTTGCCGCGTTACGCCGCCGCGCAGACAAAGCCCGCGTCGTCCGCATCGCCTCACGCCTTCGATTTCGATAAATTGCGGCAGACCGCACAGGCGCTGGCCAAGAAAGCCTACGTGGCGCCGAAAGCCCCCGCTCCCGACCTGGTCAAGACGATCAATTTCGACGTCGTCCAGAAGATCAAATTCAATCCCGGCAAGGCCTTGTTCGGCGGCGGCGCCTCGCGCTTTCCGGTGCGGCTCTTCCATCTGGACGAGTTCAACGCGCTGCCGGTCCAGATCAACACCGTGCGCGACGGCATCGCCCACCCGGTCCCCTATTCGGCCGACGACTTCGATTACGGCGACACCGGGCTGAAGCAAAAGCTGCCGCCCGATCTCGGCTTTTCGGGCTTCCGGGTGATGGACGGGCCGCACAGCGATACCGACTGGCTCGCCTTTCAGGGCGCGAGCTATTTCCGCAGCGCCGGCCAGGACAATCAATACGGCGCCTCGGCGCGCGGCATCGCGGTCGATACCGCCACTTCGACCAAGGAGGAATTCCCGCGCTTCAGCGAATTCTGGCTGGTCGAGCCCGGCCCGCACGCGCGCAAGATCGTCATTTACGCGCTGCTCGACGGCCCGAGTCTCACCGGCGCCTACCGGTTCGTAGCCCACAAGGAGACCGGCGTCATCATCGACGTACACGCCGAACTGTTCATCCGCAACGACATCGCCCAGCTCGGCATCGCGCCGCTGACCAGCATGTATTGGTACGGCGAGAACGACCGGCAATACGCTACCGACTGGCGCCCCGAAGTGCACGACAGCGACGGGCTGGCGCTGTGGACCGGCAAGGGCGAGCGTATCTGGCGACCGCTGATCGACCCGCCCTCGGTGCTGACCAACTCCTTCCTCGACCAGAACCCCAAGGGCTTCGGCCTGATGCAGCGCGACCGCCGCTTCGCGGACTACGAGGACGACGGCGCCTTCTATAACCGGCGGCCGAGCATCTGGACCGAGCCGCTCATGGACTGGGGCGACGGCGCGGTGCTGCTGGTCGAGATTCCCACGCGCGACGAAATTCACGACAACATCGTCGCCTTCTGGAAGCCGAAGCGCGCGATCAAGGCCGGCGACACGCTCAAGACGGCGTACCGGCTCTACTGGCAGAACGAGAATCCCTTCCCGTCGACGGAAGTGGCGCACGTCATCGCCACGCGCGTCGGCCGCGGCGGCGTCCCAGGCACGTCCAAGCCCACCGACAAAGACAGCTGGAAGTTTGTGATCGATTTTGCCGGCGGCCCCTTGGCGCACATGGCGGCGCGCTACGACATGAAGCCGACGGTCACCACCTCGCGCGGCAAGGTCGTCAATCCTTATGCCCTCAAGGTGGTCGGCACCAACCATTGGCGCGCGGCGTTCGATATCTACGCGCCCGGCAAGAAGCAGATCGACCTGCGCTGCGTCCTGCGCCTGAACGACAAGCCGATGACGGAAACGTGGCTCTACCAATTTTTTCCGCCGGCGTGAGCCGCGGGTCGACGCCGAAAACCACGGCCGCGGCCCGCTCCGGCGGTTCGCTTTGCGGTGCCGGTATCCGCATAAGGGCAAATTGCCCGATTATTGCCGCGCCACGTCCATTCTTCCGCCCATCGCGGGGGTGGAATTCCCGCGTCTGCGGCGTGACGCGGGCCGGGCTTTGATGCAAAGTCCCCGGGGGGTGGAATTGTACAGATTCAGGCCGATCTTGCCCGCCGCCGTCGTGTGCCGGGCGCCGGGGGGACCGTGCATTTGAATCCCCTCGCCCATGCTGCTCGAACGCACGAATTTCCGTGACCGGCAAACCGCAAGGAAACGATGTCGCTCAGGAGACGACTATTTCTTCCGCTGGTGACGGCCCTGCTCCCGATCATCGCGATCGAGGCCTACAATCAGGTCGAGCTTCATGCCACCCGCGGACGGGAGGTGCGCAAGAGTGCGGTCGACCAGGCACGCCGCGTTGCCGGCGAGCAGGAGCGTATCGTCGACGGCGTCCGCAACGTTTTGAGCACGCTTGCGGTGCTGAAATCCGTGCGCGCGCAGGAGCCGGCGCGGTGCAACGGCTTGTTCGCGTCGATCCTGCCGACCTTTGACGGATACGAGGCGCTGGTCGCGACGCGCGCAGACGGCACGCCTTTTTGCGCGGCACACGCCAGCGAAGCGGGCGTATCCGGCGCCGCGCCCTCGGTCGGCGACCGGCCGTTCTTCAAGGAGGCGATGAAGGAACGGGCCCTCGGCGTCGGCGGCTATGCGCGCGCTTTCGGCAACGGCATTCCCGTCTTTCACATCGCCGTTCCCTACTTCGACTACCACAACCACGTGCGCGGCGTGGTCTACGTCAGCTACAGTCTCAAGACGCTCGCAAAGCGCCTCGGCCAATCGCAACAGGTGAAGGGCGAGACGCTCTCCGTCGTCGACCGCAAAGGGATCATGCTGGTCAGGCAACCGGGCCGGCCGAACGACATCGGCCATCCGGTCTCGCGCGACATCCAGGCGCGCATGGCCAATGCGAACGGGCCGTTCTATACCGTGGCCAGATCGCCGCGCGATGGCATCACGCGCGTCTACGGGGTCATCCCGTCCACGCTCAACGCCGGCGGTTTTTCCGTCCGCATCGGCTTGAACCGCGACGCGGCCTTCGCCTCGCTCAACAGGGCGAACGCCCGGCAGCTTCTCGTCATTGGCGCCGGCACGCTGATCGCCTTCCTGCTGGCCTGGCTGATTGGCCTGCGCCTCGTGCGCGCGCCGATCGAGGAGCTTGTCGAGACGACCCGGCGATGGCGGCAGGGCAACCTCGCGGCGCGCACCGGCATGTCCGGCCCCACCGAGATGGACCAACTGGGCGAGGCCTTCGACGCCATGGCCGGCGAGCTTCAGCAGGCCATTCAGATCAAGGACATGCTGTTGCGCGAATTGAACCACCGGGTCATGAACAGCCTGCAAACGATCAGCGCGCTCTTCAGCCTGCAGGCGCGCGCGTTGAACGATTCGGACGCGCGCACCCAATTCAACGACGCGGTGAGCCGCATCAACTCGATTGCGCTCACCTACCGCCGCATGCACGCCGCCGGCGGCGCCGACACGGTCGATTTCTCCGATTTTCTGTCCGAGCTGTGCACCGACATCGGCAATTCCCTGATGCCGGAGGGAAGCCCCTGCCGCGTCGAGAGCGAACCGCTGCTGCTCGGGTCGCAAGAGGCGAGCTCGCTGGCGTTGATCGTCAACGAGCTGCTGACCAACGCCATCAAGTACGGCAATAAAGGCTCGCCGATCGACGTGACCCTCGCCAAGGCGGACGACGGCTATCGTCTGTCCATCCGCAACGAAGGGACGCTTCCCGCGGACTACGAATTGGAAGGCCAATCGGGGTTTGGCATCCGCATGGTGAAAATGCTGGCCGAGCGGCTGGGCGGCCGGCTCGAGGTCGCCGGCGCGGCGGAGCACACGACGTTCAGCGTCACCTTCACGCCGGCGCCGCCGCGAGCCGTCTCGCTGGAGGCGCGGACCGACGCAGGCGCCGACGACAACGACGCGCCTGCGCACGATCGCTTGCGGGCTTGAGCGCGTCAGCGCGAGGGATAGCCAATCGCCTGCCCGCGCAAGCGCACGGTCTCGACGAAGGCGGCGTAGCTCCAGGTCAAATGGCGGGCGGAGGTCTGTCGTCCGCTCGCGCGGTCGACCTGCTCGGAGAGCGCGCCGTCCGCCGGCGTCAGATCGCGAACCGTCGTCATGAAGGCGTCGCCGCGCGCGATCAGCGCCGCGCCGACCTGAGGCGCGTGCGAGCGCCCGCCGATAATGCAGCCCGGCCGCCGCCAGCGTGGTCGGATACCAGGCGCCGCCGCCGAAATAGCGGTCGCCGCGCGAACGGCCGAGCGCGGGCGCCGCACGGCCGCGGTTGATGGGAAATTCGCACGCGAACAGGCGCTCGAGCGCGCTTTGCGTCTTGTGCACGCGCGGATCCGCCGACGCTATGCGGGCCTTCCGGCAGATCGGCGTCGAGCACCGCCAGCAGCGCCGCGGCATCGATCAAATCGTCGGCATCGTCGGCACTGTCGGCGCGCGCCGGCCACATCGCCATGATGACCTGGTGGCGCTCGGACCAATGCCGGTCGAGCGCGATCGCGCAAGGTCCGTTCCGCCGTAGCACGTTGGGTTTCATCGACGAAGGTGCGGCCATGCACCAGGGCGCCGAGTTGGACCAGCGCAGTATAATAGTGGTGGGTGTTCTCGTCGCCCTCTTCCCATGGACCGATGCAGGGCTCGCCGGCGTGGCGCGCGGTGAAGCCGAGGTCGAGCCGCAGTAGCGCGTCGAGATCGTCCGTCGGTGCGCCGCCCACGTCGAGATAGCGCAGGCACGCGAGCGCGCGCAGCGCCGGCCCGTCATATTGCGGACGCGCCCACTGCAGGATGTCGATGGTCCCGTCCGGATTGAAGCGCGGCTCGCCCAGCAGCGCCTCGCCGGTGAGCGAACGCGCCTCCCCTTCGGGCCGCAGGAACTTGCGGGCCGCGGGCTCTGTCCTTTGCCGGACGTCATCGCGCGCCACCAAAGCTGCGCCGTCGAGCCGGCTCAGGGCCAGGCTGAAGCGGACGAAATCCTCGAAATGGCCACGCCAGCGCGCGTACTCGTCCTCGGTCGCGGCATCCGCCATCAGCCCGGCGACGGCGCGCATGACGATCGCGGAATCGCGCAGCCAATGAAAGAAGTAGTCGGGTTCCGGATCCCAATTCGCGATCACCGGCGAGGCCAGCACCGAGCCTCTCACCGGCACCACGACCTGCCCGAAAGCCGCGCGACGGCGCGTGAGATGGATCGCCGAGATCGCTCGTTCCATTACCTCGGCGCTGTGATGCGCCTGGCGCGCGATCCAGGTCCCGAGCTCTTCAAGTTCCATATGCGCGAGCGTCATCGGGTGGATGACCGATAACTATCATGGAAGTTCCATGTGCACGGCATTGAAAATATGACGACAGCGCGGCCATGACGCATTGCAAATTATCAACCTTTGACTCACATCATAGGTGCGACTGCGAGTCTGTTTGTAGGACGGCAGTGCCGGTCTCGGGGGGCCGGCAAGAACGCGAACAACAACGTGCTAGACCG
Source organism: uncultured Pseudomonadota bacterium (assembly GCA_963829755.1). GTDB lineage: Bacteria > Pseudomonadota > Alphaproteobacteria > Rhizobiales > Xanthobacteraceae > Pseudolabrys. The sequence goes on from CAWHJV010000016.1 coordinate 1,160,476, forward strand.
ATTGAGCCGAGACGCGCCCGGCGGCCATGCCGATTCGCGCCCGCGCCCGGAACACAAGTTCCGTGACGCGGCCGATACAACACGCCTTGACGCTGCCAACGCGGAAACGTCTCCCGAGTTCCAACCGCCGACGGCGGCTTACGCAGGCAAGAGCGCCTGGCGCGAAAGCCTCACTTTGCTGCGCACGCTCTGGCGGTCGGCCGCGCGGCTGCGCGTCGGCCTGCTCGCCGGCGGCATCGTTGTCGTGCTGGTCGGCAACATGATCGGCCAGGTGCGACTCAACGATTGGAACGGCGCCTTCTTCGACGCGCTGTCGCAGCGGAACCTGCCCAGCCTCGGCCACCAGCTTGTTATCTTCCTTACCGTCATCGCCTTCCTGCTGGCGCTGGTGGTGGGGCAGACCTGGATGCAGCAAATGCTCAAGGTCCGCCTGCGCGAATGGCTGACGCATCATCTGCTCGACCAGTGGCTGGTGCGCGGGCGCGCCTACCGGCTGGGCTTGGCCGGCCAGATCGGCATCAATCCGGACCAGCGCATCGAGGAGGACACCCGCAAGCTCACCGAGCTGTCGGCGAGCCTCGGCGTCGGCCTGTTGCAGGCCACCATGCTGCTGGTCAGCTTCATCGGCATCCTGTGGGCGCTGTCGAGCAAGCTCGCCTTCACCGTCGGCGGCTTTCATATCTCCATTCCCGGCTACATGGTCTGGTGCGCGCTGGCCTATGCGCTGATCGGCTCGTTGCTCACTTGGCGCGTCGGCGTGCCGCTGATCGGGCTGAATGCCGAGCTTTACAACCGCGAGGCGGAACTGCGCTTCGCCCTGGTGCGCGTGAGCGAAAGCGCGGAGAGCATCGCCCTGTTCCACGGCGAGCGGGACGAGCGCCGCCAGCTCGAAGGCAATCTCACCCGCGTCATCGTCACCATGGGCGACCTCTCGGGCGCGCTGTCGAAGCTGACCTGGATCACCTCCGGCTACGGCTGGGTCGCCATCGTGGTGCCGATCATCGTGGCCTCGCCCGGCTATTTCAGCGGCAGCCTGACCATGGGCGGGCTGATGATGGTGGTCGGCGCCTTCAACCAGGTGCAGGGCTCGCTGCGCTGGTTCGTCGACCAGTTCCCGTCGATCGCCGACTGGCGCGCCACGCTGCACCGAGTCAGCGCCTTCAAGGCCGCCGTCGACGGGGTCGACCGCATCGACGACGCGGTGGAGCGCATCAGCCTGGTGCCGCATCCGCACGGCACGCTCGCCTTCGACGGCCTCAGCGTGCTCCTGTCCGACGGGCGCGTGGTGATCCAGGAGGCGACGGTCGAGATCGGCCGTGGCGAGCGCGTGCTGATCGTCGGGGAATCCGGCGCCGGCAAGAGCACGTTGTTCCGCGCGCTGGCGGGCCTGTGGCCCTGGGGCGGCGGAACCATCCGCCTGCCCGACGCCGGCGGCATGATGTTCATGCCGCAGCGGCCGTACCTGCCGCTCGGCACCATGCGCGCCGCCATCACCTACCCGGACGCGCCGGACGCTTTCGACACCGTCGACGTTGAGGCCGCGGTCAAGCGTGTCGGGCTCGCCGAGTTCCTGCCCATGCTCGATTTCGAGGGCCGGCTCGACAAGAGCCTTTCCCTCGGGCAGCAGCAACTCATCGGCTTCGCGCGCCTGCTGCTGCACCGGCCGTCCTGGGTGTTCCTCGACGAGGCGACCTCGGCGCTGGACGAAGTCAGCCAGCGCCGGGTGATGTCCATGTTCGACCACGAGCTCGCGGGCGCGACGGTCTTGAGCATCGGCCACCGCCCCGGCCTCGAAGCCTTCCACACCCGGGTGCTGCACCTCGTGCGCACGCCGCAGGGCGCCAGGCTGCACCACCAAGCGCCTGCGGAGGGCGTGCACGTGCTGCCGCAGCGCGGTGCCCTTGCCGGCGCGGGCGAGACCGTCGATCTCGGCGTCGCCAGCAACCCGATCCCCGCCGCGGTCGCCGAGCAGGCAGCCGATGAACCCGCCCCGCGCCTTCGCTCCACCGCCTGACGGCCAGCCCGCCGTGGAACCGGCGGGACGGTCGGCGCTTGTCCCCTTCAATGCCCTCGGGCGATTCCGCTGCCGGTCATGGCCGATTTCATCGACGAACTGCTGCGCCGCATGAGCCTGGCCGAAAAGATCGGCCAGTTGAACCATCCCAATGTCGCCGGTGGCGACGCCACCGGCGCCGGCAGCGCGGTGCGCGACATCGAAGCCCGCATCGGCCGTGGCGACGTCGGGGCGCTGGCCGCCGGCAAGCCGCCAGGCGCCTTGCGCGAATTGCAGCGCATCGCCGTGGAAGACGCGTCGCATGGCATTCCGCTGCTGTTCACGCTCGACGTCATCCACGGCCACCGCACCGTCTTTCCGCTGCCGCTGGGCCTTGCCTGCACGTTCGAACCTGACCTCATCCGCCGCACTGCCCGCGTCGCCGCTACCGAGGCCGCCGCCGACGGCATCGCCCTCTCCTGGGCGCCGATGCTGGACGTATCCCGCGACGCGCGTTGGGGACGCGCGCCGAAAGCCCGGGCGAAGATCCGCTGCTGGGATCGATGTTCGCCCGCGCGATGGTTGAGGGCTTGCAAGGCGCGGACTTGAGCCGGCCCGACGCGGTGATAGCCTGCGCCAAGCACTTCGCCGGCTACGGCTTCGCCGACGGCGGGCGCGACTATAACGCGGTCGATGTGTCGCCCTATCGCCTGCACAACGTGATGCTGCCGCCGTTCAAGGCGGCGGTCGAAGCGGGCGTCGGGGCGGTCATGGTCGGGTTCCATGATCTTTCCGGCATTCCCTGCACCGCGCATCGGGAGCTCTTACGCGATCTGCTGCGTGGGCGGTGGGGCTTCGACGGCCTGATCGTCTCGGACTACACCGCCATCATGGAGCTGGTGCATCATGGTATCGCCGCCGACGAGAAGGAGGCGGCATTTCTCGGCTTCAGGGCGGGCGTCGATATCGACTTGGTGAGCGAATGCTACGTCCGCCATCTGCCGGCGCTGGTGGCCGAGGGCCGCATCGATGAGGCCGACATCGATGCAGCCTGCCTGCGTGTGCTGCGGGCGAAGGAGACGCTGGGGCTCTTTGCCGAGCCCTATCGCGGCCTCGACGAAACGCGCCGGCAAAACCTCACGCTCTCCGCCGATCACCGCCGTCTGGCGCGCGAGGCGGCGGCGAAAGCGTGCGTCCTCTTGAAGAACAATGGCGCGCTGCCGCTGAGGCGCGCCGGGACCATCGCGCTCGTCGGGCCGCTCGCCGACAGCCGCGCCAACATGCAGGGCACCTGGGCGGTCGCCGCCCGCGCGCAAGACAGCGTGACCGTGCTGGAAGGCCTGAACGCAGCCTACGATGAAGCGCGCATCCGGTATGCGAAGGGCGCCAATATTGTCGACGATCCCAACATCGCCGCCCGCCTCAACGTGTTCGGCGAGACGGCGCCCATTGATCCGCGCCCGCCCAATGAGATGATCGCCGAAGCCGTCGCACTCGCCGAAACGGCGGACGTGGTGGTCGCTTGTGTCGGCGAGGCCAAGGAGCATTCCGGCAAATCCGCGACGCGCACCGACCTGGGCTTGCCCGGCAGCCAGCAGCGCTTGCTGCAGGCGCTGCATGCCACGGGAAAACCCTTGGTGCTGGTCACCATGAGCGGGCGCCCCCTGGCGCTCGCCTGGGAAGACCGCCACGCCGACGCCATCCTGCACACCTGGTTCGGCGGCAGCGAAGCCGGCAACGCCATTGCCGATATTCTGTTCGGTGACGTCAATCCGTCGGCCCGGCTCGCCATGAGCTTTCCGCGCGACAGCGGGCAATGCCCGATTCATTATGCCGAAGCGCCGACCGGCCGGCCGGCGAGCAAGATCGGCATCGACGTCGCCGGTGATGAAGAACGCGACGCCGGGGGGCATCATGTCTTCCACAAGTTCACCACCGCCTGCCGGCTCGAAGGTGCGGCTACGCCGCTTTATCCGTTCGGCCACGGCCTGGGCTACAGCACGTTCGAGTACGGCGCCGTGCAAGTCGACAAGACCCTGTTGCAGGGTGAAGACGATAGCCTCAATGTTTCGGTCGCCGTGAAAAACGCCGGCACGCTCGCCGGCGACGCGATCGTGCAGCTCTATATCGGCGATCCGGTTGCGTCGCGCTCCCGCCCGGTGCGCGAGCTGAAGGGCTTCCGCAAGCTCTCGCTCCAGCCGGGCGAAACGCGGACGGCGCGCTTCCGCATCACGGTCGACGATTTGCGTTTCTTCCGCGCCGACCGTATCGCCGCCGCAGAATACATCTGGGAGCCCGGCGCCTTCGTCATCGAGATCGGCCTGAGCTCAGACGCGTTGGCCGCAGCGCGCATCGAATGGCGGACGGCATGACCGAACGTCTATCCGACGACGCCCTGCTCGACCGCGTGCAGCGGCAAACCCTTCGCTACTTCTGGGACTTCGGCCATCCGGTAAGCGGCATGGCGCGCGAGCGCAGCAACCCCGTGCCCGGCTACGACTTCCGCGACACCGTGACCAGCGGCGGCACCGGCTTCGGCGTCATGGCCATGCTGGCGGGCGCATCGCGCGGTTTCCTCGATTGCGGGGAGGTGCGCGCGCGCATCGTCCAGATCGTCCATTTCCTCGCCCACGCCGAGACCCACCATGGCGTCTTTCCGCATTTCCTGCACGGCGCGAACGGCAAAACCATCCCGTTCTCCGAAAAGGACGACGGCGGCGATCTGGTGGAAACGTCCTTCCTGATGATGGGCCTGTTGTGCGCGCGGCAATTCTTCGACGGCGACACGCCCGAAGAAACGAACCTGCGCGCCGCCATCGACAGGCTCTGGCAGGCGGTCGAATGGGACTGGCACACCCAAGGGCGGAACGTTCTCTACTGGCACTGGAGCCCGCGCCATGGCTTCGCCATGGACCACGCGATCGCCGGCTGGAACGAGTGCCTCATTACGTATATGCTCGCCGCCGCCTCCCCCTCTCATCCCATAGATCCTGAGGTCTATCACCGCGGCTGGACCGACAGCCCCGTGTTCCGCAACGGCGAACGTTACTACGACATCGAACTGCCGCTCGGGCCGCCCTATGGCGGACCACTGTTCTTCGCGCATTACTCTTTTCTAGGCCTCGACCCACGGGGCTTGCGCGATCGCTATGCCGATTATTTCGCGCAGAACCGAGCCCACGCCCTCATCAACCGCGCGCACTGTATCGCCAACCCGCACGGCTTTGCCGGCTACGGCGCGGACTGCTGGGGCCTGACCGCTTGTGACGGCGACGCCGGTTATAACGCCTTCTCGCCCACTAACGACCGCGGCGTCATCGCGCCCACTGCGGCCATCGCCTCCCTGCCCTACACGCCCGCGGAGTTGATCGCGGCACTCCGCAGTCTCCACGACCGGCTGGGCGCCGACCTGTGGCGCGAATATGGCCTTGCCGATTCCTTCAACCGGTCACGCGGCTGGGTGGCGCCCAGTCATCTGGCCATCGACCAGGGGCCCATCATCGTGATGATCGAGAACCACCGCTCCGGCCGGTTGTGGGATTTGTTCATGGGCTGCGACGAAGTCCGCGCCGGCCTTGCGCGCCTCGGCTTCACCTGGCGCGGCCGCATCGGCTGATGCCAGCCGTCGGACCGGCCACGCCCGCCTCCCTACCTTCGGCAACAAGCCCGGCACGGCGGCGGAATGCGAAGCGTGCCGGTGGCCGCCCGGTGGCAATTTGCCCTTTCAAGCGCAAAGGCGGTTTGCTAGAGCGTTTCCAGGCGGAGTGGCAACCGGTTCGCCGTCCGGAAGCGCGGCAAAACAAAAACTTAGACCCGTTCACCGCTTCCGTGAAATGGTGAAGCGGTCCAAGTGGCCGCTATTCCGGCGCTGGAAGGGCGGCCGAGTGGTTTAAGGCACCGGTCTTGAAAACCGGCAGTGGGGCAACTCACTCGTGGGTTCGAATCCCACCCCTTCCGCCACACCAACTTGTCCGGCGCTGCGACATCCCGGCTGAAGCCGAGGCGCCAAACGCGCCTCAGCCAACCCGCGCCCCCATCGCCGGCGCGCGCGGAATTATGCCGCCACCGTATCGGCCCGGCGGTTTCTCACGCGCTCCTTCAGCGGATCGAACAGCGACGTGCGATCGATCGATCGCACCGTCATGGGGAAATGTTCGCCGAAGTACTCGACCACGACGCTGGCCCCGACCTGCGCGACGCTCGCCGGCAGATAGCCGAGGACAATCTGCTTGCCGACCGATGGCCCGTATCCGACGCGCCGCACGCGGCAGCGGCGGCCCTTGGCGTCGACCAGAACCTCTTTCGTTGCCGGATCGAGCAGCGGCCAGTTGTTGCCGACGACAAAGCGCGGCGTGCCGTCCGACGCCAGGTTGTCGTCGATCGTCATGGTGCACAGCACCGCCGCCGGCGCGCCTTGTTCGAGTTCCGCCCGCAGCACATCCTTGCCGACGAAATCCGCCTCCTTGAGCTTCTTCGGCGCCATGCCGGATTCCACGAGCGTGTACTCGCTATCGAGCTCGCCGCCTTGCAGAAGGTAATGTCCCTCGATCGGCGCGCTCGTGGCATAGACCTCGATGCCCACCGGAACGAGTTGGTAAGGACGCCCAGCCTGCTCGAGCGCCGACCAAAGCGCCGCGCCGTCCTCGTAGGCGCAATGGAGCTCCCAGCCGAACTCGCCGACATAGGAGATGCGGCTCGCGAGAACCGCAACGTCCCCGACTCGGATATCCCGGACGCGGCCAAAGGCGAACGCCTCCTGCGACACATCCGCGTCCGTCACCGCCTGCAGCACGGCGCCGGCATTCGGCCCCCACAGACCGATGGTGATCTGCTTTTGGGTCAGATCCACGAACTCGACGCCGTCGGACGGCATGCGGTCGCGGATCCATTTGCCATCCATGGAGCCCACGGACCCGCCGGTGACGACGCGGAAGTGTTCGTCGCCGAGCCGCATCACCGTTAAATCGGCGCGCACACCGCCGCGGTGATTGAGGAATTGCGTGTAGACGACCCGTCCGACCGCAACATCCATCTGGGCGACCGAAACGTATTGAAGCACCGACAATGCCTTCGGCCCGATGAGATCGAAGATCGCGAAGTGCGACAGGTTGATCAGGCCGGCGCCGTCGCGCATCGCCAGATGCTCGGCATAGGAGATCGGCGAATGCCAGCGGCTGTCCCACTCGTGCGGCCGCTCCGGAATCTGCGCGCCGTAGCGGCCGAGCAAATGCCGGTTCAATTCGTACCAGGGGGCGCGCTCCCAGCCGCCGGGATTGTCCGCCTGCCGGAAAGCGCCGCCAAGTTCCAGTTCGCGGGCGTGGAACGGGCTCTTGAGAATGTCGCGGCCGGTTTCGTAAGGCTCGCGGGGATGCACGATCCCGTAGACCTTGCGCGCGATCTCGGTGCTTCGCCCGGTGACGTAGGCTGTCTCCTTCTGGTGCGGATAGAAACGGGCGATGTCGATCGGCTGCGGATCGATCGCCGGTTCACCATCGACGATCCAATCGGCGACGAGCTTGCCCATGCCGGGGCCGTCCTTGACCCAGACCGCTTCGGCAAGCCACAGGTCTTTGACCTCCGGCGATTCACCGACAACCGAGTTACCGTCCGGCGTAAACAGCAGCAGGCCGTTGAACGACTTTCGCCACAGGTATTCGAGCTCGCCAAACAGCGGAACAACCTCGAGCGCCTCCGAAAAGGCCTCCTCGAAATGTTCCTCGGGCAGTTCGCGCATCGAAGGCGACAGATTGGCGAGCGCCGACTGGCCAACTTCGGCGATGTCCTCCGCTGCGACCAGGCGCGGTTCGTAGCGTTCGTAGTAACCGAATTCCGCTTCGCCGCCTTCAACGCTCTCATGCCCGCCGGTATCGCGAACGTAGGCTGCGATATCCTGGATGCGCAGCAGCGGATAGCACATGTCTTCGCGCGGCGAATGTTGCTTCAGGAGTTCATCAAGCTTTGCGCCGCGGAAGAACAGAAGCGGATGATCGCCCGCGGCGACGGGCACGGACACGTCCGCATTCTTGCCGACCAGCGCGCCCCAGATGCCGCTCGCGACGATCACCCGATCGGCGGCGATGGTGCCCCTCGCCGTCTCGACGCCGCGCACCCGGCCATCCTGGCTATCGATGCGCAGGACGGGCGTATTGGGAAACACCTCGACGCCGCCGCCGGCAACGAGTTCGTCGACCATCTTGCCGGCGAACGCCTGCGAACGCGGCACCACCAGTCCAGCCTGCGGGTCCCATAGGGCGCCGCGGATCGCGTCTGCGGCCAGGAATGGGTGCCGTGCCGCGGCTTCGCTGGGCGACAGCATCTCCATCTCGAAGCCGTACGCCTTGCCGCTCGCCACCTTGCGCAAGAGCTCGTCCCAGCGATCGTCCCTGTCCTTCAGGCAGACCTCGAGACCGCCCTTCTCCAGAAAGTGACCCCGCGCCTTGAAGAACTCCCGGCTGTATTCCGTCGTGAACGCGGACAGCCGGTCGTGTCCCGTGTTGAACAGGAAGTCGCTGGCATGGGCGGTGGAGCCGATATCGGTCGGAATCCCGGACTTGTCGAGGATGGCGATGTCGGTCTCGCCGCGCTGGCGCAGATGCCACGCGACCATGACGCCGACGATGCCGCCGCCGACGATGACGTAGCGCTTGTGTTTCGGGAGATCTGCCATCATGCCGCTCCGATGCTCGGAATTGGCCGCCCAGGGCGACTCTTCATGATGCCATGACCTCCTGTTTCGATGCGGTATCGTCCGCGCCCGTCGCAATTATCATGCCCGAGGCCGCCTCTCGCAAGCTGGCGAGCCACTCGGCGCTTTGGCGAATTCCGCCAAAGGGAAAAACGTGAATGCCGGCTATCGGAGCTAGCGGATCGGCGAGCCACCCGCGCGCCAGGCCCGCCACAAGCAAATCCGGAGACCACCGGCTTGCCAGCTTGCGCGCCATGGCCGGCCCCTGCGCCAGCGCTTTCGCCGAGGCGCCAATGCCGCAACGCAACGCGAACGCCAACAGGGTGCGCAGTTGCGTCGGACCCGGGATGCCGATGCGGACGGGGAAAGCGAAACCGTCATCGCGCAGGGCGCGCAACCAGTTGGCGACCGGTTCGGCTTCGAAGGCGAACTGCGTGACCAGCCACATGTCCGTCCCGGTTTCGCGCGCGTAGGCCGCCTTGAGCGCCAGGACGCGCCGCGCCGCCGCCGCGTCGGCATGCGGATGACCCTCGGGAAACCCGCCCATCCCCACCTTGCGGAAACCGTGGCGCTGCAACAGGCCGGTATCGAGGATCTGCAGCGTGTCGGCGAAGGGACCGCAGGGCTTGCCGGTGTCACCGGCGATCAGGAACAGCGAATCGACGCCAGCGGCGGCGAGCTCGCCCAGCCAGCCGTCGAGCCGGCCACGGCTCGCGACGGCGCGCGCCGCCACGTGAGGGACAGGCGCCAACCCCTCCCCAACGAGATGGCGGCACGCCGAGATCGTATCTTCGAACCGCGCGCGCGGCAGGTACGGCACGTAGACGGCCGTCCCGGCCCCCAGCAGATGCGCGAGCTCGCCCGCATAGGCCTGCGACCCCGGCGTCATCTCGACCGACGCGTTGTCGGCCAATGAACACACGGCCGCCGACACCCGGTGCGGCTCCAGGTTCGCCACAACTTCATTCTTATCCATGTCCGAACCCTGCGGATGCGGCAACCGAAATGTGCCCCGGCAACGATCGGCGCCGGCACCTCAGCCCGATACGAAGGGCAAGCCTGCCGGCGCCGGCCATCCGTCACTCAATTGACGTGGTCGCGTCCATTCGTCTTGGCGATCTCCCGGGCGCTGGGATTGGCCGACGGCCGGAACGGCACCTCGACCACCTTGGCATCGACGGGCAGGCCCGGCGTGCTGCTGTAGGTCTCGGGCAGCCAGACCTTCAGGTCGGTCCCGATCGCGCTGAGCGAAACCGGGACATGGGCCAGCGCGATATTGGTGCCGAGCTCGGGCGAGTACCAGGGCGACGTCACGTAGCCCACCGGGGTTTCGGCGCCCGGCTCGGATATCAGCCAGAAGTCCGGCGCGTAATCCGTGATCGGGAGCCCGCCCAGCGCGAGGCCGACCATGATGTTCTTGAACGGATAGCGGCCGGCTTCGATTTCGCTGCGCACCTGCTCCAGCCGCTCTTTGCCGATATAGGGCGCGGTCTTTTTGCGCGGCACCTGATAGGCGAGATTGCACTGGAACGGCAGCGTTTCCTGATCGATGTCCTGTCCCCAGGACAGAATGCCGGCCGCGATGCGCCGATGATGCGCCGGCGCCGTGATCATCAGGTTATGGCGGTAGCCGGCGGCGAGAACCGCGTGCCACATGTCGGCCGCGTAATAGGTCGCGTCCTTCAGATAGATCTCGTAGCCCTTCTCGCCGGTGAAGCCGGTCTGCGAAATCACGACGTCGCGGCCGCCGACCTTGGCTTCCATGAGCCCGTAATAGGGCAGATCGCGCACCGCTTCGCCGACCAGGTCGACCATCAGGTCCACCGACTTGGGCCCCTGGATCTGCACCGGGCAGACGTCGATCTCGGCGATGGAGACGCGGAAATCCCCCCTGCTGTTGACGCCGCGCAGCCACCACTCGATGTCGCTGTCGGACAAGGAGAACCAGAACTCGTCTTCGGCCACCCGCAGCAGCACGGGGTCGTTGAGAATGCCGCCGTCCTCGTTGCACAGGATGACGTACTTGCCCTGCATCGGCCGGATGCGCGTGGCGTCCCGGGTGATGACGTAGTTGACGAAAGCCTCGGCGTCCGGCCCCTTGACCTGGATCTGCCGCTCCACCGCGACGTTCCACATGGTCACGTGGTTGACCAGGGCGTCGTACTCGACCATCGCGCCGCCGTCCTCGGGACGCACATAACCGCGCGGGTGATAGACGCGGTTATAGACCGTCGCGCGCCAGCAGCCGGCTTCGACGGAAAGGTGCCAGAAGGGCGATTTACGCACGCGCGTGGAGATGAGCATCTGGACGGGCGTCGGTCCCGACTGACGCAGATTGATCGGAACGCGGCGGTCGGATTGATCGACCGCGGACCACCGCTGTGACATCTCCGCGGTGCGGGTCGCTTCAGCGCTCTCGGCGACGGCGAAATCGGATTCGAGTTGGGAGTTGGCGGTTGTCATAGCTCTCCTGGTCCTTCCGCAAGGGTGACACCGGGAAGCAATCTGATGCGAGCCGACGAAGTCCGCTGTACTAGGTAAGAACTCTATTGTTCTGTATTCGACACGCGGGCGCCCTTTCGCGCCAATCCAAGGGGCGCGACACGCTCGCCATCAATTCAACTCAAGCGCGCCCAAATCGCGGCGGCCGGCACCGGCCCGGCGCCGGCGGGCGCGACAAGGTCGCGTTCCGCCGGGCTCGCGCGAGCGGCGTCGCCATCACGCGATCTTCGAAAAGCGACGCTTCTTATCTCAAACCCGACACCGACAAAGAACGGCGGCGCCGATATTCTTTGGGCTGCCAGTCTTCATGAAACGTGTGCTTCCCCGGCGAGCCGATTTACTTGAAGCCGGGGCTGTCGCACTGTATATGAAGGTGCGTCACGGGGTCATGGGAACTGGACGCCATGGACATAGGAGCAGGCTCATCCTCGGCCAGGCGTGAGGATGTGTCGACGCGGACCGTCGTCTTCGTGCTCGTGCCGCGCTTTTCCATGATCGCGTTTTCCTCGGCCATCGAACCTCTGCGCATCGCCAACCGCCTGCACGGCGCTCAACTGTACCGCTGGGTCGTGCTGTCACCTGACGGCAAGCCGGCACATGCGAGCAACGGCATCGTCGTGAACGTCGACGGCGCCACCGGCAGCTATGAGCTGGCGGGCAACAACGGGCGCCCGTCCGATATCGTTCTGGTCTGCGGCGGGCTGGGGTCCGAGCATTACAAAGATGCCGCTCTCAACGCATGGCTCCGGCGCCAGGAGCGGCGCAGCGCCTACACGGGTTCGCTGTGCACGGGCGCCAGCCTGCTGGCCGCGGCCGGCCTTCTCAATGGCTTCAAGTGCGTCATCCACTGGGAAAGCATCGACGGCTTCACCGAGGCCTATCCGGAGATCGACGTTTCGTCCGACCTGTTCGTGGTCGACCGCGACCGCATCACCTGCGCCGGCGGCACCGCGGCGCTCGACATGATCGTCTATCTGATCGCCGAGCAGCACGGAAAGGCGCTGGCGACGGAAGTCATCGAGCAGTGCCTGGCCGACCGCATGCGCGACCCGCACGACCATCAGCGTCTCGCGCTCTCCGCGCGGGTGGGGATCTACAGCCCCAACGTCCTCAAGGCGATCGAGATCATGGAAGCGCATATCGAGGATCCGATCAGCCAAGAGGACATCGCGCTGCTTCTCGGCCTGTCGTGCCGCCAGCACGAGCGCCTGTTCCGCCGCCATATCGGCATGTCGCCCGCGCACTATTACTTGAAACTGCGCCTGAAAAAGGCGCGTCACCTTCTGCTCCAGAGCGAATTGTCAATTCTGGAGATCGCCTTGGCCGCCGGCTTTGTGTCCGCCTCCCACTTCTCCAAGTGCTATCGCGGCCTGTACGGCAAGTCGCCGCGCGACGAACGCCGGCCGGCCGCTTAGGGTCCGGCGCCCGCGGCCTGGCGCGAACAGGCCGCCCCGCGCGGGCTCGCTAGTGGTCCGCTTCCGACATTTGCATCCCATCGCCGCAAGCCCTGGAGCAAATGTCGGAAGCAAAGGACCACTAGCAACTATTTGATTCTAGTGGAGCTTTGAATTTGACATTTGATATTTGGCCCGCTGCAAATGGGTATCAAATGTCAAATTCGCTCCCCTAGTCCAGCCCGTCGAACAGCGGATCGACATAGGACCCGCCGCGCGTGCGGCAGTCGCGCTGGCACATGCGGTCGCAGGCGTCGGTGTATTTGACGCAAGCGCCCTGGCTGTCGGCCGACAGGCAAGCCGTCTGGTCCCAACTGCACGTCGCCTGGCAATCCTGCCAGCAGGCGCCCTCGCCCCAGACGGCGGCGGCGCGCGGGCTGCGCGGGAACGGCAAGGCCGGCGCGGCGCGCTGGCCGTAGGCGGGCCGCATCGTCGCGAGGCCGGCGGCGTGGGCCTGCCCTCCGCCGGGCATCACAATACCGCCAAACACCAGGGCTAGCAGGACGATCCAATATGGCATGACCTAAAGTCCGTTGACCGTTCGGGCCTCCAGGATAGCGCGGGCGACGGTTGCGGCCAAACGCGAGTGTCCTGTGGGCAGTGAGAAGCCGCGACTTTTTTTCCGGTGCGAGCCGGCCGCGCTTGTGACAAGGAACGGTATCGGGGGGGCTTGGTTCAAACGGGGAGCCGTCGGGTGGACAGTCCCGCAACAACTCAGGCCCAAAGTGGAAGCCAGCCGGAGCAGCACTTCGGCACCGAGGGTATCAGGCCCATGGCGCGGCCGAGCCTCGTCACCCGCGTCTTCATGCACATCGTGGCCGCGGTCGAGCGGCTCAACGTCAGGTGCAGCAAGGTCGGCAACCCGCCGATCTACGACAACGCCGTCTTCCCCTGGGCCAAGAAACTCGAGGCGGAGTGGCCGGCGATCCGCGCCGAGCTCGACCGGGTGCTGACCCGCAAGGACGACCTGCCCGGCTTCCACGAGCTGTCGACCGACGTCGCCACCATCAGCCAGGACCGCGGCTGGAAGACGTTTTTCCTGTGCGGCTACGGCTTCAAGTCGGAGAACAACATCAAGCTGTGCCCGGAAACCTGGCGCATCTGCCGGCGAATCCCGGGGCTGATCACGGTGATGTTCTCGATCCTTGAGCCCGGCAAGCACCTGCCGCCCCACCGCGGACCCTATAACGGGGTGCTGCGGCTGCATCTCGGGCTGATCGTGCCGGAGCCGCGCGACCGGCTGGGCATCCGGGTGGAGAATGAAATCTACCGCTGGAAAGAGGGCGAGGCGGTCATCTTCGACGACGCCTACGAGCACGAGGCCTGGAACGACACGGCCCACACCCGCGTGGTGCTGTTCGTCGATTTCATCAAGCCGACCCGGTTGCCCGCCCGCTTGCTCAACTGGCTGATGCTCAATCTGGCGGTGTTCACCCCCTTCATCCGGGAGGGCATGGACAACCAGCAGGCCTGGGAGCAGAAGTTCTACGCCGAGGCGGAGGCGCTCAGAAACGCGTAGCCGAGTGTCGGCCCACCACCAGGACTGCTTATTACTCGACGCGCAAACAGTCGTAGGTCTGCTTGGCGCGGCACGACTTCATCTTGGCGATATGCTGCGGCCAGAAATACTCATTCTCCCGGCTTTTCACCAAGGCGAGAAAGTTGTCAATCGTGCCGATGAAAGCCTTCCGCTCTCTGTGGGTGAACGGTAACTGCGCGCTCTTGTTCACGAGCGCCGTCACCTGCTGATCGATCTGATGGCTCGTCGCCTTGTTGCCCAATTGGGCCACGGCGGCATTGACGACCGCCCGCGAACGAAGCGCGAGCGCCATTCCGTAATAGGACTTTGCGAAAGGCGCCGACTTGGCAGCCGGGACGGCCTTCACGAGATCGATCCCTAATTGAAAGTCCGCGATGCTTTGGTTGATCGCAGCCGGTACCCGTTTGGCCTTCCCCCAATTTCCGACGTAGTCGACCATGTTCTGGACGCCGGCGGCGTAATACACCTCGCGGGCCGTGATCAGCAGCAGAAGATCTCGCGTGGAATCGAGCGAATTTCCATTCCGATGTGCGGCATTAATCTTGGAGACGGTCTTCACAATGCGCTCGTCCACGATGTTCGCATCAGTCAGATAGCTGCGTGCGGCCTGCCGCACTTCGGCCGGTCCCGCGTAGCTCAGTTCGACAACCTCCGGAATCACGGTATCCGGCAGCCGATAAGGCTTGGGCTTGGCATTCTCGAGCGCGACCAACACATTGGCCTGGGCGGTTGCGGATTTCGCGTCAGTCCGCTTCAGCAAGTCCGCAATCATCGGCGTAAAAGACGCCGGTGCCGCCGCAATTTCGCTCATCGCCTTGAAGGCAAGCGAGCTATCCGTGGCATTGAGGAAATCGAAGACGCTCTTTTTGTCGACTTGCAGAGCCGTCCCATAAGCCGCGGACACCAGCGCGTCGCGCAACGCCGCCAGCACCGAGCGCACGGCCGCCAGTTGAGGCGTTTGCTGCACGGTCTTCGAAATCACGACCTGCGCATATTTGGTCTTCTGTTCGGCATCCACGCACGAGTCCGGCTCATGGTGGACTCGGACCACTTTGACCTTGCTGGCATCGATGCCGTGGAATTGCGTGATGCGAAGAAAGTCACGTTCGGGCGAACCGTTGCGGCTCTTGTAGTCGAAATCGATGCCGTATTGGGCAATGCCGTCAACGACCGGAATCGAACTCATGTAGGCGTCTTTGAGCGATATCTGGTAATCCGTGTAGTAGCGCTTGTTGCGCGTACCAACCTTCGGCGAGTCTTCGTTGCAGGCGCGGTAGACTTGTCTGTTGGACACGCGAATTTCCAAGGTGTCCGGCTTGGCGATGCCGAGTATTCGCCGCTCCGTGAGATACTTGTTGTAACTGTAGAAATGGGCGCTGACGTCGCCGCCACTCCTGCTGTCGATGCCCTGCACATCGAAATCGAGATCTCCGTTCTGATCGGGCAGTTGATAGGTGATCGTGCCCTGCACAAGAACGATGGGATCGATGGCCGCGCTCTTCAGGTAAAACTGAAACGCCTGATAGATGAAGAGCAGCAGTAAGCAACCCGCCAACAACGCCAAGCCGTTCACGCCATATTGCAGCAGCGGATTGTTTCGCAGCGAACCACGAAATTGGTAGAGCAGGAAAATGAGGACGGCGAGAAGCAGAATGCCGAATGCGACCGGGCCAAATTCACTCGTCGTCTTGACGATGCTGCGGAAGAAATCGGGAAACTGCTGAAAGAGCGTGCCGAGGTCCATAGCGACGTCCCCCCCGTCGGGCGCGCACCCAAGACCACGCGGCCTTCACCCAGCATGGATGGTGGCACCAGACATGATTTCGTTTTATAAAGTCTACACCTCCTGCGGGAATTGACCAGATGGCAGGAGGCCCGGAAATTGCGTCGAATCTCGTTTGTCTGCATATGAACGGGGCCGCCTCACGACGCACCTTGACCCGCCGTCGTGCGACGACTAGCTCACGGCTTTCCACGTTGACCCGCGAACCCGCTTGATGTCCCAATCCTCCCCCAAAGTCAGCTTCGTCTCGCTCGGCTGCCCCAAGGCGCTGGTCGACAGCGAGCGCATCGTCACCCGCCTGCGCGCGGAGGGCTATGAGCTCAGCCACGAGCACGCCGGGTCCGACCTCGTCATCGTCAACACCTGCGGCTTCCTCGACAGCGCCAAGGCGGAATCGCTTTCGGCCATCGGCGGCGCGTTGAAGGAAAACGGCAAGGTCATCGTCACCGGCTGCATGGGCGCCGAGCCCGAGAGCATTTCGTCGGCCTATCCCGACGTGCTGGCCATCACCGGGCCGCAACAGTACGAAAGCGTGGTCGACGCCGTGCACAAGGCGCTGCCGCCCCGCCACGATCCGTTCCTCGACCTGGTGCCGCCGGAAGGCATCAAACTCACGCCGCGCCACTACGCCTATTTGAAGATTTCCGAGGGCTGCAGCAACCGCTGCTCGTTCTGCATCATCCCGCGCCTGCGCGGCGATCTGGTATCGCGGCCGGCCGCCGACGTGCTGCGCGAGGCCGAGCGGCTGGTCAAAGCCGGCGTCAAGGAACTGCTGGTGATCTCGCAGGACACTTCGGCCTACGGCGTCGACCTGAAATACGCCGCGAGCAAATGGGGCGACAAGGACGTGCGCGCCAAGTTCGTCGACCTGGCGAGCGCTTTAAGCGAATTCGGCGTCTGGGTGCGGCTGCACTACGTCTATCCTTATCCGCACGTCGACGACGTCATGCCGCTGATGGCGGACCGAAAGGTCCTGCCCTATCTCGATATTCCCTTTCAGCACGCGGCGCCCAATGTGTTGAAGCGCATGAAGCGCCCGGCGGCGCAGGAAAAGACGCTGGCGCGCATCGCCCGCTGGCGCGACCTGGTGCCCGACCTGACGCTGCGCTCGACCTTCATCGTCGGCTTCCCCGGCGAGACCGACGCGGATTTCGAGTATCTACTGGCATGGCTCGACGAAGCCGCGCTCGACCGCGTCGGCTGCTTCAAGTACGAGCCGGTCGCCGGCGCGCCGGCGAACGATCTGGGCGATCCCGTGCCCGACGACGTGAAGGAAGAACGCTGGCACCGCTTCATGCAGGCGCAGCAGACGATTTCCGCGCGCCGCCTCAAGCGCAAGGTCGGCACGCGCCAACAGGTGATCGTCGACGAAGTCGGACCGACGGTCGCGAAGGGCCGTTCCATGGCCGACGCGCCGGAGATCGACGGCGCGGTCTTTGTGGCGAGCCGCCGGCCCTTACGCGTCGGCGAGATCGCCACGGTCAAGATCGAGCACGCCGACGCCTACGACCTGCACGGCACCGCCGTCGGCTTTTGAACGCGGCTCTTCACCTCCCCGCCGGGGAGGTGAAGAACGCGTGGCCGCCGGTCGCGTCAGCGGTACCGACGATGACGATGGTGCCGGTCATAGCGATACGGCCGATGATACGGCCGGTAGTACGGGCGGGGGGACGTCCAGAAGCAGCGCTGACGCCAGTGCCAGCGCCCGTAACGTCGCACCCGGTAGCGCCGGCAGACGTAACGCGCTTTCTGCACCAGGGTCTTGCCCGGCGCCACGGTCTCGATGCCGGCCGGCGCGGTGGTGGTCAACGCTTGGGCGCGGGGCGCCGCCATGAGGAACGTCAAGGCCATCGCCCCGATCGCAAGAGTGACGATTTTTGCAATCCGCATTGTTTGCTCCGTTGTCAGGCGTTGCGCGACGTTGAACGACCGCGCGTTGCACATCGAACCGTACTCGGCGGAGCGAGATGCAAGTTGATCTTTCTCAACATGCGGCAATTTGTCGTGAAAATGCGCGACGTACCGCGCGCATAAAAATCGCATAAACAAAATGAACCCGCGCGGCCGCGGCGCGGTTGTCGACGCGCCGTTTTCAGCGATTGAGCGCGGCGACGACGCGCACGATTGCCGCGGTCAGCGTCTTCAGTTCGTCCGGCGCGATGGTGAAAGCCGGCGTGAGATAGATCACGTTGCCGATGGGCCGGATGAAGGTACCTTCGGCGAGGAAACGCGCGCGCAATGCGCCGAGATCGTCGATGCGGTGCAATTCGACAGCACCGATGGCGCCCATGATCCGCACGTCCTTCACCGCCGGCATGGCGCGGCAGGCGCCGAGCGCTTCCTCCATCTGCGTCGCTATCGCGGCCACCTGCGCGAGCCGCGGTTCGCCCTCGAACAGATCGAGCGAGGCGTTGGCGGCGGCGCAGGCCAGCGCATTGGCCATGAAGGTCGGCCCATGCATCAGTGCCTTTTCCGGATCGTCCGACCAGAACGCCTCGAACACCCGGCGCGTTGCGACGGTGGCCGCCAGCGGCAGCGTGCCGGCGGTGAGCGCCTTCGACAGGGTGACGATATCCGGCGTCACGCCCGCCTGCTCGCAGGCGAACATGGTACCGGTGCGCCCGAAGCCGGTGAAGATCTCGTCGAAGATCAGCAGCAGACCGTGCTTGTCGGCGAGCGCGCGCAACCGTTTCAAGACATCCGGCGCGTGAAACACCATGCCGCCGGCGCCCTGCACCAGCGGCTCGACCATGATGCCGGCCACATGCTCGGCGTGTTCGGCCAGCAGCGCGTCGAGCGCCGCCGTCGTCGCATCGTCCACCGGCAGATCGACCACCAGGTGCTCGGGCAGCAGGCCGGCGAACAGGGCGTGCATGCCCTCCTCCGGATCGCTCACCGCCATGGCGCCGGTCGTGTCGCCGTGATAGCCGCCCTTGAAGGCGACGAACTGCGTGCGCGCGCGGACGCCGCGGTTGATCCAGTACTGCACCGCCATCTTCATGGCGACCTCGACCGCGACCGAGCCGGAATCGGTGAAGAACACGCGGGTCAGATCGCCCGGCAGCAACGCGCAGAGCCGTTCGGCGAGCCGCAGCGGCTGCTCGTGCACCAGCCCGCCGAACATCACATGCGGCATCTGCTCGAGCTGACGCATCACCGCCTGGCGGATGTGGGGGTGGTCGTAGCCGTGGCAGGCGGTCCACCAGCTCGCGATGCCGTCGACGAGTTCCCGCCCGTCGGCGAGCCTGATGCGGCTGCCCAGGGTGCCGGCGACCGTCAGCGGCGGCGTCATGGTCTTCATCTGGGCATAGGGCAGCCAGATGTGCTCTAAGGCGGCAGGCGCCGGCGGCGCGGCGTACTTTTTACTGGCGTCGCCCGGCATTTGGCGCTTCCTTACCCCGAATTGCGGCCGGTCCCTCGGGCCCGCCCGTCCAACAGAAGGCCCTTGATGCACTCGCTCGACCGGTTCGCGCAAGCCAAGCTCGACGATCTGCGGGCCCGGCACCTGCGCCGCACGCTTCAAGCCACCTACCGCGAGGACGGGCTCTGGGTCGAGCGCGCCGGCAAACGGCTGCTGTCGTTCTCCTGCAACGACTATCTCAATCTCAGCCAGCACCCGGCCACCAAGCGCGCGGCCATGGCCGCGCTCGAGCGCTACGGCGCCGGCTCCGGCGCCTCGCGGCTGGTCACCGGCAACCACCCGCTCTATGCGGAACTCGAGCGCCGCCTCGCCCGCATGAAGGAAGCCGAGGACGCGGTCGTGTTCGGTTCCGGCTATCTCGCCAATGCCGGCATCATCCCGGTGCTGATCGGCGGCGACGGGCTGGTGCTGCTCGACGAGTTGGCGCACGCCTGCCTCTACGCCGGCGCGCAACTTTCGCGCGGCCACGTGTTGACCTTCCGCCACAACGACCTCGCGCATGCCCGCGAGCTCTTGGCCGCGCACCGCGCCGCGCACGACCATGCGCTGGTCGTCACCGACGGCGTGTTCTCCATGGACGGCGATCTGGCGCCGGTGCGGGAGCTCAACGATCTGGCCAACGAATTCGACGCCTGGCTGATGACCGACGACGCCCACGGCATCGGCGTCATCGGCAACGGCCGCGGCTCGAGCTTCGTCGGCCCCGAGAAGACCGGCGTGCCGCTGCAGATGGGCACGCTGTCGAAGGCGATCGGCGCCTACGGCGGTTATCTCTGCGCCTCGGAGCCGGTCGTCGAACTGATGCGCAACCGCGCGCGCACGCTCGTCTATTCCACCGGCCTGCCGCCGGCGGTGGTCGCCTCGGCCATCGCCGCCATCGACGTGATCGAGAGCGAGCCCGACTACGCCGCCCTGCCGGTCAAGAAGGCGCGGACCTTCACCCGCGCGCTCAATCTGCCGGAAGCGGAAAGCCCCATCGTGCCGGTGGTGATCGGCGAGGCGGACCAGGCGCTCGCGGCCTCGCGCCTGCTGGAGGACGAAGGCTTCCTCGCGGTCGCCATCCGTCCGCCCACGGTGCCGGCCGGCAGCGCGCGCCTGCGCTTCACCTTCACCGCGCAGCACCCGGACGAGGAGATCGAACGCGCCGCCGCACTCGTGCGCGACAAAATTTTGGTGCGCGCATGATCCCGAACTGGAATTAGCCTTGACCGCCTATTTCGTCACCGCCACCGGCACCGACATCGGCAAGACCTTCGTCACCGCCGGCCTGATCCGCCATTTGCGCATCGGCGGCGCGACGGTGGACGCGCTGAAACCCGTGGTCAGCGGCTACAACTCATCGGTCGCCGAGACCAGCGACCCGGCGGTGCTGCTCGGCGCCCTTGAACGGCCAGTGACCGCGGACGAAGTCGCGCGCATCGCGCCCTGGCGCTTCCGCGCGCCGCTATCGCCCGATCTCGCCGCCGCGCGCGAAGGCCGCGCCATCGACTTCGACGCGCTGATCGCGTTCAGCCGCCGCACCGTCGAGCGCACCCGCGGCACTTTGTTCATCGAGGGTGTCGGCGGCATCATGGTTCCGCTCGAGGGCCGGCGCACCGTGCTCGACTGGATGGCGGCGCTTGAGATTCCGCTGGTGCTGGTGGTCGGCGGCTACCTCGGCACCATCAGCCACACCCTCACCGCGCTCGACGTGCTGCGCCAGCGCCGGCTCGTCATCGCGGCTATCGTGGTGAGCGAGAGCGAGCGCAATCCGGTCGAGCTCGAGGATACCGTCGACAGCATCGCCCGCTTCGCCGGCGACAGCCCCGTCGTCGGCCTGCCGCGCCTGCCCGCCGGCATCACCGAGCATCCGGCCTTCGCGCGCATCGCGGCGCTGCTGTGAGGACTAACCCCTCACTTATGCAGCGCCAGGAACGTCTCGAACATGCCTTCGCAGTTGACCAGCCCGTGCAGCAGGATGGTCAGTAATACCGAGCCGCTCACCCAGCGGAACCAGCCGAGGATCAGCCCAACGATGAATATCTGCGCGATGACGAAGAAATCGTATTGCAGATGGCTCATCGCCCACAGCGCCGAGGTCGCGCCGATCACCAGCCAGACGTCGCCGGGCTTGCGGTGCCAGCCGCGAAACAGGAAACCGCGGAACAGGATTTCCTCGCCGATCGGCGTCACCACCACCACCGCCAGCCACAGCATCGGCAGCCAGCCGGCGGCACTCGCGGTGCGGTAGATGGCGACCTGGAACGGCGTGACGATGTCCTGGCCGAGCCCCCAGCTCACCAGATTGCCGATGACGATGAACGCGACCATCGCCAGCACGCCGACGATCACCTCGCCCTTGCGCGGCAGCTTGAGCGCGAGATAGTCGGCGACCTTGATGCGCGTCTGCCGCGCCATCAGCATCAGGATGCCGACCTGGATCGGCGTCGACACGATGATGATGACGCTGACCGCGACGCCGTCCTGGGCGACGTTCGCCAATTGCGCCAGCGAGCGCCCGTAGGCCCAGCTCAGCACCAGGAGCGCCGCCATCTGCCCGATCAGCATGGCGATGAAGGCCAAGCCCAGCGAGGTCATGCGCCCCCAGGGCTTCGGCTCTTGCAGTTCGTCCGGCGCGCTCATGCCCTGATCCCGAAAACGACGATGGCCGGGCGGACCCGGCCATCCTCCTATGACCTTCCCGGGTAAAGGCCCCGTTACGGCATCAGGATGACCGAACCGGTGGTCTTGCGGCCTTCCAGGTCCTCGTGCGCCTTGCGGGCGTCTTTCAGCGCGTATTTGTGCGTCACCGGGATCTTCACCGCGCCGGAGCCGACCACCTTGAACAGGTCGTCGGCGGTGGCGAGCAGGTCCTCGCGCTTGGCGACGTAGTTGTTGAGCGTCGGGCGCGTCGCGAACAGCGAGCCCTTGGCCTGCAGGATGTTGATGTTGAAGGCCTCGACCTGGCCGGAGGCGCTGCCGAAGCTGACGAAATAGCCGAGCGGCCGCAGGCAGTCGAGGGACGCCGGGAACGTGGTCTTGCCGATGCCGTCATAGACGACGTCGCACAGCTTGCCGCCGGTGATCTCCTTCACCCGCGCGGCGAAGTCTTCCTTGCGGTAGTCGATGACGTGATGGCAGCCGGCCTTCTTGGCGAGTTCGGCCTTCTCCGGCGAGCCGACGGTGCCGATCACGGTGGCGCCGAGATGGTTCGCCCACTGGCACAGGATCTGGCCGACGCCGCCGGCGGCCGCGTGCATCAGCACGGTGTCGCCTTTGCTCACCTTGAAGGTGCGCTTGACCAGGTATTGCGCGGTCATGCCCTTGAGCATCATGCCGGCGGCCTGCTCGTAGCTGATGTTGTCGGGCAATTTGACCATGCGTTCGGCCGGCGCCAGCCGCTCCTGGGCATAGCCGCCAAGGCCGACGACGTAGGCGATACGATCGCCCACCTTCAGATCGGTGACGCCGGGGCCGACCGCGGTCACCTCGCCGGCGCCCTCGTTGCCGGACACGAACGGCAGCCCGACCGGCGACGGATAAAGGCCGGAGCGGAAATAGCAGTCGATGAAATTGACGCCGCAGGCGTGCTGCTTGATCTTGACCTGGCCTTCGCCCGGCGCCGGCACCTCGACGTCGTCGACCGTCAGGACCTCGGGGCCCCCGGTTTTGTGGACTCGCACTGCCGCGACCATGGTTTTACTCCCTTGAAAGTTCTCTGATTGGGTTGGGGATCGGATGTCGGCGGCGATCATAGGCGGGCGAACCGTGATGACAAGGCGGGTCCAGCTCTCCGTCATTCCGGGGTGCGAGCAAAGCGAGCGAGCCCGGAATCCAGAGCAACACCCCCATACATCGCCCCTGGATTCCGGGCCCGCGCCTATCGGCGCGTCCCGGAATGACGGCGAAACAAGCACGGCTCCGCCGCCCGTGTTCTTTGCGGCCCCGGGTAAGCCGTCGTTCAATTCCGCTCGCCTTCGAACAAGAACCGAGGGCGCGCGGGACGCGTTCGGGTCTACCGGACCCACGGGCCTCGACGCCTCGCGACATCGAGGCTTGTCGAAGCGATAGTGCCGCAAGTCCGCCAGTCCCTCGGCGTCCCGCGCGCGGTGTTTATAGGTTTGCTCCGCATCGCCCCCGGTGGGCTGACCTTTCAGGCCTCCGCCATTACTGTGGACGCCTACCCACCGCTGTTAGCCCAGGTCGCCGCTGCGTTCTGTGACCGGATGCAACGCGACGCCATCACGGGGCCCGATGACGCGCGGCTGGCGCGCCGGGACGGTGCGGCTTGGACCGCCGAACCGGGGAAATTCAAACGCCGCATCTCCGACGCCCCCGACCCGGCCACCGCTCCCCGCCCCGTCTGGAGACTGCAGACCCCTCGGTACGAGAGCGGGATGCGTGGGAATTTAATCTGGACCAAAAGCCGCGTCAATGGAAATATGTGAAAAAAAACATATCCCCGTTTTGGCGAAGTTATCCCCGGCTTTGCCTTTGCGGGGCGGATCAGCGCGGCGTCATCCGGCATTCGGGCTGTCTGGCGCATTCCACAATAGCTGGAGCCATCGATGTGGGAGCTGCGTTTCACTCAGTTCTTGGAGCGAGAAATGCGCCCTCACGAACTTGAGCATCTTTTGCGCCAAGATCAGCCATTCAGAGGCGGCTTGATGTAATTCAGAGGTATTCGCTGCTCTGACGGTCTCGCCTAGATTTTCCCTGTAATCCAAATGATGCACGCTTAACACCACGGGTGGGTCATGGGGCCCAAGGTATGCTCGGTTCGGCATAAAGTTTACTTCGAAATGTGCCAGGCCGTTTCGAAATCGAATCGCGCTCAATATTTCTTTCTTCAATGGCTTCCACTCTTGCTCCAATATCTTCGCGGAAAAATAAGCTTCGCAGAGGCGAGACAGGAGTTGCTGCTTCATGTCCGCCCCCTTGAGCATGTAAAAGGCGGAGGATGAATACTTGTATTCTGTTCGCATGATTGCATGCGCAAGGATGAACATACTGGTTTCGACGTACTGCCAGCGCGCCATTGCGCGCCCCATTGCGTGGTAAAGCGGCGCCGCGATAGCATCTAACTCGGCAGCAGATTTTGGAGGCATGGGATCAGCCATAAATGGAGCACCGGCGCAGCGGACAGACGGTCAATACAGATTGTGAGAGGCGGACAACGCATCGACGCGCTCGCGCATGGCGTACTGGACACCAAGCCCAAGCCCCTCAACAGCATGGCCCCGAAGGGCATGCCACTGCAATCAAAGAAACGACATTCACGCATCAAAAAGGATAGCGAGAGAGACGATGTCCGACATCTACACAGTGGTCAGGTGGAGCGACCTCGGTTGTCCATCAAAGCCTGGACATGTGAGCTATGACGGAATGAGCATCCGAGTTCAGCAGAGCCACATTGATATCTCTGAAGGAGATCCGAATGCCATTTTCTATGTTTTGGAATTTGCCGGCAATACGTTCTCGGAATGCGAAAGGACTAGCTGCGGACAGGCTAATTTGCGTCTTTATGCAGGCGCTTAGAGCGAACACGTTTACGCATCAATCGGAAGAGCGTCGCGCCGCAACCTTTGCAATATTGGACCTTAAGATCAGCATCTGCCTTTATCGTGTTCATCACCGTATGTAGCGTATTTCTTTTGCAGGTATAGCAATAATCTCCTAACCCGCCACCTGGTTTTGGCTGCGCAGTTGCCGACCATCCATGGCGGTGGCAATTGCTGCAAACATATAATTTGCCTTTCCTATGAAACTTTGATTGCCCGCAATTGGGGCAATTTCGTCCCTTCCCGCTGGCCATGGCTTATCCCCCACGAAATCGCTTCACAATATATTACGTGAGAGCAGTCTGATAAAATAGAAATCGGCCCTGCCTCCCACCGGAGCCGAGGGATTAGCGCCTACCGCCCGCCCGTGACGTTGAGCAGCGCGCCGGTGATGTAGGACGCCGCGTCCGACAGCAGGAACAGGATCGGCTCGGCGACCTCGTCCGCCGTGCCGGCGCGCAAGTCAACTCGGGCAGGTCAATGCGCGCAAGACTGAAGGTATTGCACGGGCATTGATAAATCGAATTATGAATGCGTGCTGCAGTAGCTGGCAGTCGCCGCTGTTCCCCATCCGGCTCTCTGTCCGCGCTTCATGCACGCGTCAAAAGACGAACCACCCCCGCCACTAGAGGAGCTACACCGTCGCGGGAATTTTGAGCAAGGATAGGTCTGCACGCAATTTCTCGCGCTGGTATAGTCGTATCTTTTCCAGACCCGCGCGCATTTGCGGGCGCAATCTCGATAGGTCCAACACCCAGCGTCAGCATGTTGGAAGGTCAAAAAGCCTGCCGCCGTCACCAGAATTGCCAAGCTTAAGAATTTCGTCATTTGCCCCTCCCCCAAACGTGCCGCTCCCCGAATGGCTGTATTATTATTTATTACAACTCAATTGGCAAGCGAGTTACCGTCGATCATCGGGCATGGCGCCATCGGGATGTGAATAGCGCCGCAACTAGGCTCGAGCCTTAGCGAAGACCGGGCGAAGGGTGCCAAATTTCGCACTACTCAATCCGGGCTACTATGGCCTTCGGTCACCGCCCGCCCGACACGTTGAGCAGCGCGCCGGTGATGTAGGACGCCGCGTCCGACAGCAGGAACAGGATCGACTCGGCGACCTCGTCCGGCGTGCCGGCGCGGCCGACCGGCACCAGCGGCGCGACGCGCGCGAGACGGCCCGGCGCGTGGATCTCGGTGTCGATCGGCCCCGGCCGCACGGCGTTGATCCGGATGCCTTCCTTCGCGACCTCGCGCGCGAGCCCATTGGTCAACGCGTCGACACCACCCTTGGCGGCGGCGTAGCAGACGTACTCGTTGGCGCCGCCAACGATCGACGAGATCGACGACAGCAGCACGATCGCCCCGCCCTGCCCGCCATTGGCGGTCGACATGCGCCGCACCGCGGCGCGCGAACACAAGCAGCGCGCCGAGCAGGTTGACGTCGAGCACCGCGCGGATGTTCTCGGCGGAGGCCGCGTCGAGCCGCGAGCTCTTGCCGACGATGCCGGCGCTGTGGACGAAATGGCTGACGGGGCCGAGCGCCTTGGCGGCTTCGTCGAACACGCGCTCGATGTCGGCCTCGACCGCCATGTCGCCCTGGAGCGCCCGCGCTTCACGGCCGGCGGCTTTCACCGCTGCCACCACGTCGTCGGCGGCCTTGGCGTTGCTGTTGTAGTTGACGGCGACGTCGTAGCCGCGCGCGGCGGCGAGCTTGGCGGTGGCGGCGCCGATACCGCGGCTGCCGCCGGCGATCAGAAGGACAGGCATTTTCGAAAACTCCCGACAGGAAAGAAAGGCAGGTTTTTTGTTTGGTCGCGTTTCCGGACGGCGAACCGGTGCCCACTTCGCCTGGAAACGCTCCAGGGAACACCGTCAGGCGCGCGTGCGCAACAGGCCCACCGCAAAGAAATAGATCGCGATGGCGCAGAGCGGCACCGTGACATACGGCCCCGGCGTCAGGTTGGCGGCGACCGCCAGGAAGGCGAGCACGCCCCACGCCGCCAGCAGCGCGACGTTGAACGGCCGCCAGTGCTTGACCCGGAACGGGTGCAGGAACTTGATCGGGATAAAGCTCAAGGCCGCCAGCACCAGCACGCCGGTGGCGGCGATCCAGGGTGGCGGCTCCAGCAGGTAGAGATAGAAGGCGGCGAGATTCCACAGGCCCGGAAAGCCGCGGAAGTAATTGTCTTGCGTTTTCATGGCGCGGTCGGCGAAATAAAGCGCACCGGTCATGCAGACGACGACGCCGGCGAGCAGCGCCAGCGCGTCCGGCATCAACCCGCTGGCGGCGATGGCGTAGGCCGGCACGAAGACATAGGTGGTGTAGTCGATGACGAGATCGAGCGTGTCGCCCGACCAGCGCGGCAGCACCTCGGCGATGTCGAAGGCACGCGCCAGCGGGCCGTCGATGGCATCGACGACGAGCGCGACGCCGAACGTGAAGAACATCGCCGCCCAATGGCCGCCGGTCGCGAACACCAGCGCCAGAAAGGCCAGCCCGGCGCCGGTGGCGGTGAACACATGGATGGTGAAGGCGCGAATGCGCGCGAAGGCGTTCGCGGTCTGCCCGTTGCGCATGGCGCTCCCCCATGAAATCCATCACCGCCTTATGGCGCGCGAACGATTCCAAAAGCTAGCACGCGCGACCGCTTGCCCCAATCGAGCGCGACGATCGCGCAGAGGCAGCCCAATCCTTCAAGCCGGCCAGTGCGCGGCGAACGCGGCGGCGATGAAGGCGACGCCGGCGGCGATCATCAGCACGCCCACGACATGGCTGAAGCGGGTGCCGGTGAGCATCTTCTCGACGGTCATCACAATGCCCAGCGCCGCCATCCAGACGACGTTCATGACGCCGACCGCGAACATCACCGCCATCATGGCCCAGCAGCAGCCGAGGCAGAACACCCCCTGCTTCACGCCCAGCCGGAACACACCGCGCGCCGACGTCTCCCAGTTGGCGAAGAAGAACGGCAACGGGCTCTGGCATTGCCTGAGGCAGGCGTGCTTGAGCGCGGAGAACTGGTAGAAGCCGGCGGCGACGAAGATCGCGCCCGAGAACAGCCCGCTCGCCGAAGCCATGCCGTCGTCGAGCAGCGTGGCCTTGGTGAAGGCATACTGCGCAAGCGTCGCCAGCGCCGCGAAGCCAAGCCAGACCATGGTGTAGCCGGCGGCCAGCACGAAGGGCGAGACGATGCGCTCGCCCTTGGCGGCGGCGGTGTCGGCGGTCTCGGCATAGGTGAAGATCATCGGCCCGGCGCTCGGCAGCATCATCGCCAGCACCATGGCCGCCCACATCAGGCCGACCACCGCGAAGCCTGTCGGGCCCCAGTCCGCGCCCGGCATGGCCAGCACCGAGAGGCCGAAGGTCGGCTGGCAGGCGGCCGCGAACAGCCGCGGCAACAGATCGAGCGTTCCCATCCCCGGACCGAGGGCGCCGGCCGGGCCGCCCATGCCGGAGATCAGCAGCGCCAGCCAGAGCCAGCCGAGCCCGGTGATGGCGACGATGCAGAGGCCGGCGAGCCATTTCGGCCGCGCCAGCACGGCGCCCAGGCGGCCGGCGGCTTGGGAAAGGTGCGTGAGGCTGCGGTCGGTGGTTTCGGTCATCAGGGCCAGAGGTTCTTGCGATCCGGCATAGCGTATCCGCCCGGGTGGGAGTATCGACAGGGACGCACGGCGTCGGCCCGCCTGCCCGGCCGGGATTCGTGCGGTTCACTCAGAGATCACGAAACCGGGGCGAACGCCTTGATCCTGGACAAAAATACTGACGATCCCGAGGCGATCGTCGTGGGCGGCGGGCCGGCCGGCCTGACGGCGGCCATCGTGCTCGCCAGCGGCGGCATCGCCACGGTCCTGGTGGGGCCCCGGCCCGGCCAGGCCGACAACCGCACCACGGCGCTCCTCGGCGGCTCGGTCACGGCGCTGCAAACCCTCGGCGTCTGGGACGCCTGCGCCGACAAGGCCGCGCCGCTCAAGGTCATGCGCATCGTCGACGACACCGGCCGGCTGTGGCGCGCGCCCGAGGTCACGTTCGACGCCGCCGAGATCGGCCAGGAGGCCTTCGGCTACAACATCGAAAATCGCCATCTGGTGGCCGCCCTGGAAGCGCGCGCGGCGGCCCTGCCCAAGCTGCGGCTTATCGACGATCAGGTGGCCGAGGTGACGCCGGGCGATGACGCGGTGACGGTGACGCTCAAGAGCGGCGAGACCCTCCACGCACCTTTGGTCATCGGCGCCGACGGCCGCCGCTCGCTCTGCCGCCAGGCGGCCGGCATTGCCCTCGACGAGCGCGCGTACCGCCAAGTCGCGCTGACGGTGTCGTTCGGTCACAGCCGGCCGCACCGCGACGCTTCGACCGAGTTCCACACGCCCACAGGCCCCTTCACCGTGGTGCCGCTTAAAGGAGCGTTTCCAGGCGAAGTGGCAACCGGTTCGCCGTCCGGAAACGCGCCAGAACAAAAACATGGCGCACGCTCCAGCCTGGTCTGGGTGCTCGACCCGGAAGAGGCCGAGGCCGTCGCCGCGCTCAATGACGACGCGCTCTCCGCCGCAATCGAGCGCGCCTCCCATTCCATCCTCGGCAAGGTGACAGTGCAGCCGGGCCGTGGGCTGTTTCCGCTGCGCGTCGCCACGGCGCGGCCGTTCGGCCAGCATCGGATCGCGCTGGTCGGCGAAGCCGCGCACATCATCCCGCCGATCGGCGCGCAGGGGCTCAATCTCGGTTTGCGCGACGCCGCCACCATCGGCGAACTCGCGGTCGAAGCGCATCGTCAAAATGCCGGGATTGGCGGCGATATCGGCGACGCCGCCCTGCTCGCGCGCTACGACCGCCTGCGCCGCGCCGACGTCGGCAGTCGAACGTTTGCGGTCGACCTGCTCAACCGCACGCTGCTGTCGGACCTGCTGCCGGCGCAGGGCGCGCGCGGGCTCGGGCTCTACATGATCGACCGCATCGGGCCGCTGCGGCGCAACGTCATGCGCGAAGGCGTGGCGCCGCGCGCCAACCAGCCGCGGCTGATGCGCGGTGAGGCGTTGTAAGCAAGGCGGCATCCGCCACCATTAACCTTCTGGCAACCATAATGGCCCAAGCAAAGACAGGATAAATCGCCATCGGCGGGGATCGGGCCATGACCACGACGCATACTGCCGACGCCCAAACCAATCCGAGCCCCATCCTCGCGGCCCATGCCGAGCGGCCGGCGCCTTACACCGGCTTCACCATCAATCTGGACCGCAGCACCGACCGCCGCGCGCAGATCGATGCCGAGCTCGCGGCCTACGGTCTTCAGGACCATTACCGCCGGTTTCCGGCCGCCGACGGCAACACCCTCGCCTTTCCGAATCCGCGCCTGAGCGATGGCGAAATCGGCTGCTTCACCTCGCATCTTCTGGTGCTGAAGCAGAACCTTGCCGCCGAAACCCATATTCACGTGGTCGAGGACGATGCGATCTTCTCGCGCTTCACGGGGCCGATGATCGGGTCCGTCGTGGCGTCGGAGGCGTTCGACCGCTACGACATCGTCTTCACCGACAGCACCGTCACGCCGTCGCGGGCCGATTACGAGCGCTACCGCGCCCGCTACGACGCGTGCGTGGAGCGGGACGCCGCAGGCAATGTTACCCGCGTTCATCCACGGATCGTCGATTACTACGTCGGCGCCACCACGTCCTACATCGTCAATCGCCGCGCGATCCCGAAACTGATCGATCAGTTCACGCGCGAATTGACCAACGGCGCGACGATGCCCATCGACCTCTTCATCCGCAAGGCGGCGCGCGATGGGAGCTTGCGCGTCGGCAGCCTGTTTCCATTCGCGACCAGCCTGCGCATCGAAAACGCTCTCAACAACACCATAGGCGGGCGCCGCAACAATCTCTTGTCGCGCATCGCGGTGTGCCTCGGGCGCATTTCGTTCTTCGCCGAATGCGACCATCGGGCGCTGCACGCCTGCGTGACGCAGCTCTTTCCCGATGCGGCGGTGCCCTCGTCGTCCGCGCAGGGCAGCGCCGCGCACCTGCAAATTTTGGAGCGCCTGCTCGGCTTCTGCGCCTCGGAGAAGTTCGTGCAATATTAGGATGCGCTCGGGCGGGCGCTCATAAGTTCAGTCCTGCAAGCGAGACTCGCCGCATCTCCGCTTTGCCGCGCAAGCGGCCACATTGCTGCGATGCCGTGCAATGTCGCGAAGGGGCCACAAGCAGATATTAGGCTTTTATGGATCGAGCCGCTGCCAGAAGCAGGCCGAGAGCACTCTGCGCGATCTCGACCTGCGGCAAGACGAGCTTTCCAAAGGGTGCCAGGAGGCCCCGCCATAGGTGGTTGGACAATCCTGCTAGCCGCCGCCGGATAAATTCCTGGGGTCCATTCGCATGTAAATGTTCGTTGGCTCTCGGAGTTTCCAGCGGCCCACGGGGTTGAGGCGCCGCCGTGTTCTTTTTTTTACGTGGGCTTTCTTCCGCTGCACCTTATGTTTATTGAATATGAAGTCGATGATCAATTCCGGTTTGTTAGCCCTGGTATTTGCCGCATATTTTGTCAGGTTTTTTCCGTGGTAGGCACTCGCGTCGTGGCCTTGGCCGCGTGCGCCGATGGGCATTGAGATGGCCTGGGTCAACAACAATGCCGATGCGAGGAAAATTGTAGCGCGCAGTGTGCGCATAGCCGCCCCTCCATGCGTTTGTGATCGGATATTCCTCCTTAATTCACAAAAAAATCCTGGCACTGCCGCACAACAATGGCAAGCGGCAATCAAAGAACATTGCCGTAGTGCAGCATGACTCAAGTCGCCAAAGCGATGGCCATGTCGATGGCCGCCTCGGGTCACTTCCGCCCGCGATGCCGCCGGCAGCATGTTCCGTCATCTCCGCCGTGCGCCCGACAGCAGACATGACATCAGGGCATCGGCATCGCCCCATTCGGGCACGGCCTCTACCGAAACAGCAGCGGCGGCAGCGAGCCGGTCTTCACCAGCCACATCACCGTGGTCAGCGTCACCACCGAGGCCAGCGTCCCCACTAAGACGGCGCTCGAGGCCTGCTCGACCCAGACGTCGTACTGGCGCGCGAAGATGAACACATTGAGCGCCGGCGGCAGCGCCGCCATCAGCACGGCGGTTTCGATCCAGTAGCCCTGGAACGGCCCGAACAGCGATAGAAGCAGGAACACGATGATCGGGTGCAGCACGAGCTTCACCCCGGTGGTCAGCGGGATTTCCCACGGCATCTTCTGCAGCGGCCGCAGCGCCACCGTCACGCCCAAAGTGAACAGCGCGCAGGGCGCGGCGGCGTTCTGCAGGAACTGCATCAGCCGGTCGATCCCCGTCGGCAGCTTCAGGTGGATCGCCGCCGCGAACACACCGAGCGCGCTGGCGATGATCAGCGGATGGCCGGCGACGCGCTTGACCACTTCCCACGCGACCGCACCGACGCTCATGGGCTGCTTGCCGCGCAGCGCCATCAGGAACGGCACCATGGTGAACAGGATGATGTTGTCGAAGCAGAAGATCAGCGCCACCGGCACGGCCGCCTGCTGGCCGAGCGTCGCCAGCGCCAGCCCCGGGCCCATGTAGCCGATGTTGCCATAGCCGCCGGCCAGGCCGGCGATGGCGGACTCGCCGATATTGCCCTTGCGGATCACCATGCCGATGGCGAACGAGATCGCGAAGGCCCAGAAGGTCGCCAAGCAGGTCGCGAAGATGAAATCGACCTGGGCGAGCTGGTCGAGCGGGGTCTGCGCCAGGATGCGGTAGAACAGCGCCGGCAGCGACACGTAGACGATGAAGAAGTTCATCCAGCCGAGCGCGGTGTCGGGAATCTGCTTGATCCGCCCGCACACGAAGCCGATCACGATCAGCCCGAAGAACGGCAGCGCGAGATTGATAACGTCGATCATTCAATTAGTTCCGGACGATCCCTGATGCGGTCGATGAGGCGCCGCTTGGTGTGACTTGGCGTGGCCCTTGCGTTGCTCTAAACGGCAGGCCGGCCCTTTGAAAAGGCCGAAAACCGCATGAGCGCCTCCCGCCAACCCGACAATCCCGAATTATGCCCGAGTCATCCCCATGAAACTCCCCCGCCCGTTCTTCCAGCCGCTCGCCATCGGCGCCCCCGCTCCCTTGCGGGAATTGCCGGTACGGCTCGAGCGCATGATCCACTTCGTGCCGCCGCACGTCGAAAAGATGCGCGCCAAGGTCCCCGACCTGGTCGCCCAGGTGGATGTGGTGCTGGGCAACCTGGAAGACGCCATTCCAGTCGACGCCAAGCAGGCGGCGCGCGACGGCTTCATCGCCATGGCCAAGGCCACCGATTTCGCTACGACCGGCCTGTGGGCCCGCATCAACGCGCTCAACTCGCCCTGGGCGCTCGACGACATCATCGAGATCGTCGGCGCCGTCGGCGACAAGCTCGATGTCATCATGCTGCCCAAGGTCGACGGCCCCTGGGACGTGCACTACCTCGACCAGTTGCTGGCGCAGCTCGAGGCCCGCCACCGGGTCAAGAAGCCGATCCTGATCCACGCCATCCTGGAAACGGCGCAAGGGCGTCAACAACGTCGAGGCCATCGCCACCGCGAGCCCACGCATGCACGGCATGAGCCTCGGCCCCGCCGACCTTGCCGCCTCGCGCGCCATGAAGACCACCCGCGTCGGCGGCGGCCATCCCGAGTACAAGGTGCTGGCCGATCCCGATCCCGCAAATCCCGGTGCGCCGCGCGCGGCCTACCAGCAGGACCTCTGGCACTACACCATTGCCAAGATGGTCGACGCCTGCGCCGCCGCCGGCATCAGGCCGTTCTATGGGCCCTTCGGCGATTTCTCCGATCCCGCCGCCTGCGAGGCGCAATTCCGCAACGCCTTCCTGCTCGGCTGCGTCGGCGCCTGGTCGCTGCATCCTTCGCAGATTGCGATTGCCAAGAAGGTCTATTCGCCCGACCCGAACGAAGTGGCCTTCGCCAAAAAAATCGTCGACGCCATGCCGGACGGCGCCGGCGCCGTCATGATCGACGGCAAGATGCAGGACGACGCCACCTGGAAGCAGGCCAAGGTGCTGCTCGATCTAGCCAAGATTGTCGCGGCCAAGGACCCTGACATGGCGGCGCGCTACGCGCTCTGACAACTCGCTGATTTTCATGGTCTTTTGCTGTCGCACGCGCAGCGCTGGCGGCGGCGGGCGGAATGCCTTATGGGGTCGGTCCATGAACAAGATGCGCAACGCCAAGTACATGATCGGCCAGGTGGTCAGGCATCGCCTCTATCCGTTCCGCGGCGTCGTGTTCGACATCGACCCGGAGTTCAGCAACACCGAGGAATGGTGGGAATCTATTCCCGACGACGCGCGGCCCAGCAAGGACCAGCCGTTCTATCACCTCTACGCCGAGAACGACGAGACCGAGTACATCGCCTACGTGTCGGAGCAGAATCTGCTGCCCGATGAAACCGGCGAGCCGATCCGTCATCCGGACGTAGCGGAGGTGTTCGACCGCGACGACAGCGGCGGCTACCGGCCGCGCCACAACCAGTTGAACTGACGATACTGTCATTCGGGGGCGCGGGCCCCCTCGGGCTGTTCCAGAGAGCGGCGGCAACAAAAACGCGGGCCTTTTGGGCCCGCGCTTTTTTCGTTTCGGCCGGATGGCTCGATGGCGCCGCGCTCTTGTTTGCCGCGTTTGCGGACGGCGAACCGGTTCTTACTTCGCCTGGAAACGCTCTACTTCTTCGGCGCCGGCGCGGCCGGCTTCTGGGCCTCGAGCCGCTTGCGCGCCTCTTCCGCCTTCTTCTGCAACTCTTCCTGCAGCTTGCGCTGCTGCTTCTCGAACACCTTGGGATCGGTCGGCGGACCGTCATACGCCTTGGCGAAATGCTCAAGCGGCAACGGCAGGCTGACCGGCTGGCCGCGCATGTTGATCGCCTGCACCGTCAGCGTCTTGCCCTTCTTCATTTTCTTGATCATCTCGCCGGTGACCGGATAGTCGGAAATGCAGCCGACGGGGAAGCAGATCTTGTAGGGCTCGTTCACCGGCGTGTCGCCGTCGATGATCGCGCGGGTGCCGTGCTGGATCTGCATCCCGAGCGGCACCGTCACGCGCATGATCTTCGGCTGCCCCTCGGGCTCGAACAACTGCACGATCACGACCGGCATGCCGTTTTCCAGCCGCCCATCCTTGGTCACGACGCACACCTTCTTATTGTTGGTGTCCTTGCCCTTGCCGCACACCTTCATCCACGGCGAATACATCAACTGCGGCTTGCCGGCCGCGGCGGCCGCCGGCGGCTCCTTCGCGGCGGGCTTCTTGTTGTTCTGCGCAAGCGCCGGCGCCGCCAACAGGGCCGCCGCTGCCACCAGCCCGGCGGTTGCCGCGGCGGCGCTGAACGCCCGGCGCCGGCAGGGCCGTGCCCATGCGATCCGATTAATCATTGTTGTTTCCCTTGTTCCCACCGTCCCTACGGCCCTTCGTCGGACCGGACGGTCGCCACTTGTTTTCCGCGGCTCTCTCCGCACGAATTTGGGCGAGAGCGTGACCGGGCATCACCCGCCTGATAACCCATCTCAGGCCGGCAATAAAGCCATGAATGTGCCGAAAATACGGGGTCTCCTTGTGCTAGTTTGGGGCCCAATCGAGGAGCGAATCGCATTCGACGCGTGCCCTTGCCAGCGCCTTTGCCCCCGATCGACCTTCGCGCCGATCTTGATGCCGATCTTGATGCCGATCTTGGGCCCGATCTCGGTCGCGATCTCGGTCGCGATCCTGGCGCCGACCCGGCGTGGCAGCCCTCCCGCCGCTCGATTGTTTTCGGGGCGCTGGCGGCGGCCAGCGGCCTCGTGCCGGACCCGACGCCGGCGCGCGCCGGCGCGGCGGTCCCCCACGCCATCGCCATGCACGGGCAGCCGGCCTGGGGCCCCGGTTTCAGCCATCCGACCTACGTCAACCCGGCCGCGCCCAAGGGCGGCACCCTGGTGCAGGGCGTGCTCGGCACCTTCGACAGCCTCAACCCCTTCATCGTGCAGGGGCTGCCGGCCCTCAGCATCCGCAGCTACGTGATCGAGAGCCTGCTCGCGCGCGGCTACGACGAGCCCTTCACGCTCTACGGCCTGATCGCCGACGGCGTCGAGACCGATGCCGCGCGCGCGCACGTCACCTTCTCCATCAATCCCGCCGCGCGGTTTTCCGACGGCAAGCCGGTAACGCCCGAGGACGTGCTGTTCTCGCTCGCCCTGCTGCGCGATCACGGCCGCCCCCTCTACGGCCTCTATTATTCCAAGGTGGCGAAGGCCGAGGCCCACGGCCGCCAGGTCCATTTCGATCTCACCGGCGCCGACGACCGCGAACTGCCCTTGATCCTCGGCCTGATGCCGATCGTCGCCAAGCACGCGACCGACCCCAAGGCCTTCGAGAAGACGAGCTTCACCGCGCCGCTCGGCACCGGCCCCTACACGGTGAGCAAGGTGAAGGCGGGCGCGAGCGTCACCTTCACCCGCGATCCGAACTATTGGGGCCGCGATCTGCCGATCAATCGCGGCTCGTGGAATTTCGACACCGTCCGCTTTGACTACTACCGCGACGGCAACACCCATTTCGAGGCGTTCAAGACCGGCCTCTACGACGTGCGCAAGGAGACCGATCCGAACCGCTGGCAGACGGCTTACGGTTTTCCCGCCGTGCGCAAGCACGAGGTGGTCAAGGAGTCGTTTCCCGACGGCCTGCCCAAGGGCATGCAGGGCCTGGCGTTCAACACGCGCCGGCCGATCTTCGCCGACATCCGCGTGCGCGAAGCGCTCGTCGGCCTGTTCGACTTCGAATGGCTCAACCACACCTATTTCTACGATCTCTACCGCCGCACCGAGAGCTATTTCGACGACTGTCCGCTGTCCGCGCACGGCCGCCCGGCCGATGCGCGCGAGCGCGCGCTGCTTAAGCCCTTTCCCGGCACGGTGCGCCCCGACATCATGGAAGGCCGCTGGTCGCTGCCGAAGAGCGACGGCTCGGGCCGCGACCGCCACGCCTTGCGCCGCGCCTTCACCCTGTTCGCCCAAGCCGGCTGGCACATCGAGGGCACCGCGCTCACCCACCGCGCCACGGGCCAGCGCTTCGCCTTCGAAATCCTCACCGCCACCCGCGACGAGGAGCGGCTGGCGCTCGCTTACGCGCGCATGCTGCGGCGCGCCGGCATCGACGCGCGCGTGCGCAACGTCAACTCCACCCAGTTCGAGCAGCGCCGCATCGGCTTCGACTTCGACATGATGAAGTACCACTGGGAGCAGTCGCTTTCGCCCGGCAACGAGCAACTGCTGTATTGGAGCGCGGCCGCCGCCGACCAGCCGGGCAGCCGCAACTACATGGGCGTCAAATCGAAGGCGATCGACGCCATGATTTACGCCATGCTGGCGGCGGTCGCGGAAGCCGACTTCGTGGCCGCCGTGCGGGCGCTCGACCGCGTGCTGCTGTCGGGATTTTATGTTGTGCCTCTCTATCATCTCCCCGTGCAATGGGTGGCGCGCTGGACCAAAATCAAGCATCCGAATCGCACCTCGTTGTTCGGGTTCCTGCCGGAAACCTGGTGGCACGGGGACGCTTGACGCCCGATGATCCTCGAAAGCGACGATGAAGCCGGCGGGCGGACGGCGCGCCACGGCGCCACCCTCGACAGCCTGTTCCGGCGCGTCGGGGTGCGGCACGCCCAGGGGCTGGCGCTGGTCGATCCGCCCGACCGCTACCGGGTGTCCGACGGCCCGCCGCGCTCGCTCACCTTCGCCGACGCCGACCGCGCGATCGGGAGCCTGGCGACGCAATTGCGCGGCCTCGGGCTGCCGACCGACGCGCTGGTGGCGATCCAGCTCGGCAACACGGTCGAGAGCGTCGTCGCGCTGCTGGCCGTCCTGCGCGCCGGCATGATCGCGGTGCCGCTGCCGCTGTTGTGGCGCAAGCAGGAGATCGTGACGGCGCTAGCGCAGGTCGGCGCCAAGGCCATCGTCACCGCTTCGCATGTGGGCGACGTGCGCACCGCCGACATCGCCGTCGAAGCGGCGGCCGAGCTCTTCACCATCCGCCACGTCTGCGGCTTCGGGCGCAACCTGCCCGACGGCGTGGTGCCGCTCGACCTGCGCGGGCGCGGCGGCGTCGGCCATCCGCCGGCGCGGACGGGACACCCCGCCGCCCACGTCGCAATCGTCACCTTCGACGCGACGCCGAACGGGCCGGTCGCGGTCGCGCGCAACCACACGCAGGTGATCGCCGGCGGGCTGGCGGTGGCGCTGGAGACCGGGCACCCGCAGGACGGCGCCATCCTCACCGCGGTGCCGCTGACCTCGTTCGCGGGGCTCGCGCTCGCCCTGGTGCCGTGGCTGCTCTCCGGCGGCGCCTTGCACCTGCACCATCCGTTCGAGCCGGAGACCTTCGCCGCGCAGCGCCAGGAGATCGGGGCCGGGCTGATGGTGGTGCCCGGCGCCGCGGCGTTGGCGCTCGGCGCGCCGCAACGGCCGGGGCCTGAGACCATCGCCGCGCTCTGGCGCGCGCCCGAGCGGCTTGCCGCGCAAGATCCCTGGCACGGGGCCGCGGCGCTGGTCGATGTCACCGCATTCGGCGAAGCCGGCCTCGTTGCCGTGCGCCGCCAGCCCGGCGCACGCCCGACCGCGCTGCCGTATGGCGCGGTCGGCGCCCCGCACGCGGTCGCCAAGGACGGCACGCCGCTGGTCGAGCTCCTGCGCACGGCCGGCGGCACCGTGGGCCTGCGCGGCGCCATGGTGCCGACGCACGCCTTTCCGCCCGGCGCCGAGCAGGGCTACGCGCCCTTCCTGGCGCCCGACCCGGCCGGCCGCCTCGACACCGGCCTCGCCTGCCGCCGCAAGCTCGACACCAACACCCTGACCATGACCGCGCCGCCGCCCGGGCTGGTGGCCGTCGGCGGCTACCGCTTCCACCAGAGCGCGCTGGACGCGGCGGTCGCCGCCGCCGACGTGGACGCCACCATCGTCGCCCTGCCCGACGCCATGCTCGGCGCGCGGCTCGCCGGCGGCACCCGCGACCCCGCCGCCATGATCGCGGCCCTGCAGGCCGCCGGCGTCAATCCGCTCATCGCCAACGCCTTCCGCCCGCGCGCCGTCGGCTGACCCCGCGCGCCTCGGATTTCTTGTCTTGTCGCGTTTCCGGACGGCGAACCGGTTCTAAACGATGCCTGGAAACGCTCCCAATGTTCAGACGTCGTTGACGCGGCGTTAACAGGATGCGCGCTACCGTCACGCGCCTTTGTCAACGTGTGCGTTGTGTTCGCGTCCCATGTCGCTTCCAGGCCCCCTCCTCGTGGTCGCCGACTATCCGGCGGCCGACCTCACAGAAGCGCTGGGCTCAGCCGGCGGCTTTCCCATCGTCGAGGCCAGTTGGGCCGACGCGCCGACCGCCTTCATTTCGGTCAAGCCGGCGGCGGTGGTCCTGGCCGAGCCGGGCCCGCCGGAACGCGAAGGCGCGATGCGCATGCTCGGCCTGCAGATCGCCACCGCCGAAGGCGTCATGGTGCCGGCGCTGGCCCGGGTCGCCGACGGCCATGAACCGCCGATGCCGTTCGCGCTCGCCATCGATGCCGGGCAGCCGCTCGCCCGCCTGGTCGCGCGGCTCAACGCGGCCTTACGCGTGCGCGCGCTGCATGCGACGGTGCTGCGCCGCATCGAGTCCGCGACCGCCGCCGGCGACGCCGTTCCCCAACTGCCAACCCACGACGCCCTCGACGACGCCACCGTGCTGATCGTCGGCCGCGGCGCGCTTTACCCGGCGCTCAGCACCGCCATGGCCGCGCGCGTCAACACCGTGGGCGCGTTCAGCGCGGAGACCGCCGCCACCCATCTCGACGTGCGCGATATCGACGGCGTGGTGGTCGGCGACGGCCTGTCGCCGCGCAAGGTGGAAAGCTTCCTGACCGTCATCGCCGGGGAGCCGCGCCTGCGCGACCTGCCCGTGGCACTGATCGGCGAGGCGCCGGCCGATTTCGACGACATTCTGGTGAACCTCGACCGCCTGCACGGCGATCCGGCGCACCTGGTGTCGCGGCTGGTCCCGGCCGTGCGCCTGCACGCTTTCGAAGGCCGGCTCAAGCGCATGCTGGCCTCGCTCGAGGCCGGCGGCACGGTCGATCCGGCGACCGGGCTGTTGACCCATGACGCCTTCTGGCGCGACCTCAACACGGCCATGGCGGACGCGGCCGACCGCAGCCTGCCGCTGGCGCTCGCGCGCTTTTCCTTCGAGGGCGCCTACGAGCAGCGCGCCGGCTTCGACGCCGCCCGCCTGCTGGCGCGGCTGATCCGCAATATCGATTTCGCCACCCGCGACGACGACGGCGCCATCGTGATCGCGCTGACGCAGACCGACCTCAACCGCGCCCACGTCGTGGTGCGCCGGCTCGCCGGCACGCTGCGCAACCACATGCGCAAAGCGGACGACCCGCAGCAGCCGATCACCGCCAACGTGACGCTGGCGACGCGCAAGACCGGCGACAGCCTCGATAGCCTGATGATGCGGGTGATGGGCAGCCAGGTGGTTGCCGCCGAATAGCCGAACGCCTAGGCTCCCCGCCTTCCCCCGAGGACGAGGAGCGCGCCCATGTCCAGCCCGATGTCCGGCCAGCAGCCTTTGCGTATCGACGTCGTCTCCGACGTGGTCTGCCCGTGGTGCTTCATCGGCAAGCGCCGCCTGGAGAAAGCCTTGCAGCTCGCGCCCGACGTGCCGGTCGAGGTGCACTGGCACCCCTATTTCCTCAACGACTGGATTCCGCCCGAGGGCATCGCGCGCAACGAGTACCTCACCGCCAAGTTCGGCTCGCCCGAGCGCTATATGGAGATCGCCCAGCGCGTGACTGCGGCGGCGGCCGAGGACGGCCTCGACTACGCCGCCGACCGGCTCAGCCGCCAGCCCAACACCACCGACGCCCACCGGCTCATCCGCTGGGCCGGCGGCATCGGCAAGGCGGCCGAGATGAAACAAAAACTAATGGACCTCTATTTCACCGAGGGCGCCGACCTCACCAATAAGGCGGTGCTGGTGCAGGCCGCCGCCGATATCGGGCTCGATCCGGACGATGTGCGCGAGGCGCTCGCCAGCGACACCGACGTCGAGGAAGTCACCCGCGAGGCGCAGTCCGCCAAGGAAGCCGGCATCGAAGGCGTGCCCTGCTTCATCTTCGGCGGCCGCTACGCGGTGTCGGGCGCGCAGGCGCCGGACTATCTGGCGCAGATGATCGAGCGCGTGGCGCAGGAAGGCAACGCGCCCGGCGGCGCAGCGGCGGAGTAGAACGCCTTACGCCGCTTTCGCCCGCTCGGCGATCGACGCCAGCTTGCGCAGGATTTCGGCGGTGCCCTTGAGGCGCTGCTCGGGCCGCGGCCAGACCTCCATGAACACCACCTTCTGGTCGGGCCGCACGCGCGCGTCGCTGTCGCGGATATAGGCGATGAGCCCTTCCGGGTTGGCGAAGACGTTGTCGCGGAAAGCGAGCACCACGCCCTTGGGGCCGGCGTCGATCTTCTCGACGTTGGCGCGGCGGCAGAGCGCCTTGATGGCGACGATCTGCAACAGGTGCTCGACCTCCTCCGGCAGCTTGCCGAAGCGGTCGACGAGTTCGGCGGCGAACGGTTCGATCTCGCTCTCGTCGTCGATCTCCGCAAGCCGGCGGTAGAGCGCCAAGCGCACCGTGAGGTCGGTGACGTATTCGTCCGGGATCAGCACCGGCGTGCCGACGGTGATCTGCGGCGACCAGCGGTCGGGAGCGAGCGCGGTCACACCGGCCTTGAGGCTCATGACCGCCTCTTCGAGCATTTGCTGATAAAGCTCGAAGCCAACTTCCTTGATGTGGCCGGACTGCTCTTCGCCCAGGAGATTGCCGGCGCCGCGGATGTCGAGGTCGTGGCTGGCGATCTGGAAACCGGCGCCCAACGTGTCGAGCGACTGCAGCACCTTCAGCCGCCGCTCCGCCTGCGGGGTGATCGTCTGCTTGGCCGGCAGCGTCAGCAGCGCATAGGCGCGCAGTTTCGCGCGCCCCACCCGGCCGCGCAGCTGATAGAGCTGCGACAGGCCGAAGCGGTCGGCGCGATGGACGATGAGGGTGTTGGCGGTCGGGATGTCGAGGCCGGACTCGACGATGGTCGTCGACAGCAGCACGTCGTACTTGCCGTCGTAAAAGGCCGACATGATGTCGTCGAGCACCGCCGGCGGCATCTGGCCGTGGGCGACGATCACGCGCACCTCCGGCACATGGCTTTCGAGGAATTCCTTGGCGCCGGCGAGGTCCTCGATGCGCGGGCAGACGTAGAAGGCTTGTCCCCCGCGGTATTTCTCGCGCAGCAGCGCCTCGCGCACGACGAGCGCGTCGAAGGGCGACACGAAAGTGCGCACCGCCAACCGATCGACCGGCGGCGAGGCGATGATGGAAAGATCGCGCACGCCGGTGAGCGCCAGTTGCAGCGTGCGCGGAATGGGCGTCGCGGTCAGCGTCAGCACGTGCACTTCCGAGCGCAGCTTCTTCAGCTTCTCCTTATGGGAGACGCCGAAATGCTGCTCCTCGTCCACGACCAGCAGGCCCAGATCCTTGAACTTGATGCCGCGGCCGAGCAGCGCGTGGGTGCCGATGACGATATCCACCTGGCCCTCGGCGAGCCCGGTTTTGGTGGCGGCAAGCTGCGAGGCGCTGACCAGTCGTGACGCCTGCGCCACGTTCACCGGGAAGCCGCGGAAGCGCTCGACGAAGGTCTTGTAGTGCTGGCGCGCCAAGAGCGTGGTCGGCACGATCACCGCCACCTGCTTGCCGGACAAGGCGGTGACGAAAGCCGCCCGCAGCGCCACCTCGGTCTTGCCGAAGCCGACGTCGCCGCAGATCAGCCGGTCCATGGGCCGGCCCTGGCCGAGATCGTCGATGACGCTTTCGATGGCCGCGAGCTGGTCGTCGGTTTCCTCGTAGGGGAAGCCGGCGCAGAATTCGTCATAGGCGCCGGTCGGCACCGTCAGCTTGGGCGCCTCGTGCAATTGCCGTTCGGCGGCGATCTTGATCAGCTCGCCGGCGATCGCCTGGATGCGGCTCTTCATGCGCGCCTTGCGCGCCTGCCAGTTGCCGCCGCCGAGCCGGTCGAGATCGACGTTCGATTCCTCCGCGCCGTAGCGCGACAACAGCTCGACGTTTTCGACCGGCAGGTAGAGCTTATCGCCGCCGGCGTAGTGGATTTCGAGGCAGTCGTGCGGCGCGCCGGCCGCTTCGATCGCCTGCAGGCCGACGAAGCGGCCGATGCCGTGGTCGACGTGCACGACCAGATCGCCGGGCGCCAGGCTGGTCGCCTCGGTGATGAAGTTCTCGGCCTTTTTCGCCGCGCGGCGCGGGCGCACGAGGCGATCGCCGAGAATGTCCTGCTCGCTGACGACCGCGACGTTCCCGGTCTCGAACCCGGATTCGATGCCGAGCACCACGAGCGCCACGCTGTGCTTCGGCAGGCCCTGCGCCTGCGGCCAGGAATTCACGGTGGTGAGGTTGTGCAGCTTGTGGTCGGCGAGCACATGGCTCATGCGCTCGCGCGCGCCCTCGCTCCACAGCGCAATCGCGACGCGCTTGCCGGCGCCTTGCAGCGACATGACGTGGGATGCCACCGCCTCGAATACGTTGGCGTTGGGCTCGGCGCGTTCGGCGGCGAAATTGCGCCCGGCGCGGGCGCCGATCTCGATGACGTTCTTGGTGTCGGGCACCGCGAACGGCGTCAGCCGCGCCATCTTCGACGCCTTCAGCCGCTCGCCCCATTCGTCCGCCGTGACATAGAGCCGGTCCGGCGGCAACGGCTTGTAGAGCGGCTGCACGCCCTCCCCCAGCGCCTCTTTGCGGGCCTCGTAATAGTCGGCGGTCTGCTTGATGCGCTCGCCCGCCGCCTCCTCGTCGAGCGGCTCCAGCGCCAGCACCGTGCCGGGCAGATAGTCGAACAACGTTTCCATGCCATTGTGGAACAGCGGCAGCCAGTGCTCCATGCCGGGATAGCGCCGGCCCTGGCTCACCGCCTCGTAGAGCAGGTCGTCGGGCCCGGCCACGCCGAATTCCGAGACATAGCCGGTGCGGAAGCGGCGGATGGTCTCGGTGACGAGCTGGAATTCGGCGACAGGCACCAGGTCGAGCCCGCGCATGTCGCCTTCGCTGCGCTGGGTCTCGGCGTCGAAGGCGCGGATGGTCTCGAGCGAGTCGCCGAAGAAATCGAGCCGCACCGGCATGTCCATGCCGGGCGGGAAAAGGTCGAGGATGCCGCCGCGCACGGCGTAATCGCCGGGTTCGCGCACGGTCGAGGCGCGGAGATAACCGTTGAGCTCCAGCCACTCGACGATCGCTTCCATGCCGACCACGTTGCCGGGCGCGACCGACAGCGCGTGCGTCGCCACGAACTCCCGCGCCGGCACCCGCTGCAAGGCGGCGTTCACCGTCGTCAGCAGCACCGACGGCTTGTCGCGGCCGACGACGCGGGTGAGCCGCGACAGCGCGGTCATGCGCTGCGCCACCGCGCCGGCGTGCGGCGACACCCGGTCGTAGGGCAGGCAGTCCCAGGCCGGGAATTCCATCACCTGGATGTCCGGCCCGAAGAACGACAGCGCCCGCGACACCTGCGCCATGCGCTGGCCGTCGCGGCAGACGACGCAGAGCGACACCGCCGGCGCGTCCTTAGCCCCGGCGATGGCGCGGGCGAGGTCGGCTCAGCACCAGCCCTTCGGCGCCGTCGGCGACTTGGCTGAGCGTCAGCGGCTGGCCGGGTTTGAGCAGATCGGCGGGGGCTTTGGTCACGGCATTCATGGGGTGGGGTCGGCCAAGTCATCGCCCAAGTGGAAATCGCCCAGGTGGAAATCGCGCAAGCGGCGGAACATGGGCGTATCGAATTCGGGCTCGGGGGCTTCCGCCCCCAGTA
The DNA here is from genome assembly GCA_963829755.1 of uncultured Pseudomonadota bacterium. GTDB lineage: Bacteria > Pseudomonadota > Alphaproteobacteria > Rhizobiales > Xanthobacteraceae > Pseudolabrys. The sequence continues at coordinate 1,205,281 of CAWHJV010000016.1, forward strand.
CCCAGGCCAGCATCTGCTGGTCGGGGGCGGTCATCAGCAGCTCGAGCGCCTCCATGTCGGCGTCGGTGAAGCCGGCGATGTGGGCATCGGCGAAGCGGCCCATCACGATGTCCATTTCCTTGATGCCGCGGTGCCAGGCGCGGAACAAAAGCCGCCGCCGTTTGGCATCCAATCCTTCACTCGACAGTTCAGTTCCCAAAGTGCGCTCCAAAACCCTGCGCCAAAAGACCCTGCGCCAACGCCAAAAACCCGGACGGGGCCGGGTGCCGGTTATATAGAGGCCGCCGGAACCGTTGTCACCGCCGGCCGGGCGCTTGGCAGGGCCTATCAACCGCCATGTCAGCCGCCATGGCAGCCGTCATGGCAGCCCTCGTGGCCGGCCTTCGCAAGGAAGACGTGGATGGCCGGGACGAAGCCCGGCCACGACGGCGGAAATTCTGCGATGATCCGCCCGCCATGCGCCCGCCCGTGCTCAACCCGCTGTTCGCGCCCCTCACCAGCCTGCCCGGCATCGGGTCCAAGCTGGAGAAGCTCTACGCGCGCCTGTTCGACCGCGAGCAGCCGCGGGTTGCCGATCTGCTGTTCCACCTGCCCTCGGGCGTCATCGACCGCCGGGCGCGGCCGAAGCTGAACGAAGTCGAGCCCGGCCAGGTGGTCACCGTGGCGGTCAAGGTCGAAGAACACCGGCCGCCGCCGCGCCACCGGCCGCGCGCGCCCTATCGCATCGTCACCGGCGACGACACCGGCACGCTGACGCTCACCTTCTTCCATGCCCGCCAGGACTACCTGGAAAAGACCCTGCCCGAGGGGTCCTTGCGCTACGTCTCCGGCACCGCCGAGTTCTACGACGGCATGCTGCAGATGGTGCATCCCGACCGCGTCGTCGACGAAAAAGGCTTCGCCGACCTGCCGCTGGTCGAGCCGGTCTATCCGCTGACGGAAGGCCTGGCGCTCGGCAACGTGCGGCGCGCCATGGACGCCGCGCTGCAGCGCATCCCAGCGCTGCCGGAATGGCAGGACGAGGCCTGGGTCTCGCGCGAGCGCCTTCCCGCTTTCGCCGACGCGCTTCACCATTTGCACCGGCCGGCGGCGCCGCACGACGTCCAGCCCGAGAGCCCGGCCTGGACGCGGCTCGCTTACGACGAGTTGCTCGCCGGCCAGCTCGCGCTTGCGCTTGTGCGCGCCCACATGCGCCGCCAGGCCGGCCGCGGCACCACGAGCGACGGCAAATTGCGCGCGCGCGTGCTCAAGGCATTGCCGTATGCGCTCACCCATTCGCAGCAGAAGGCGGTCGAGGACATCACGGCCGATCTCGCCAAGCCGCAGCGCATGTTGCGGCTGCTGCAAGGCGACGTCGGCTCCGGCAAGACCGTCGTGGCACTCGCCGCGGCGGCGACCGTCATCGAGGCCGGCCGCCAGGCCGCGCTGATGGCGCCGACCGAAATCCTCGCCCGCCAGCACCTGAAAACGATTCAGCCGCTGGCGGAAGCGGCCGGCATCCGCGTGGCGGTGTTGACGGGCCGCGAGCGCGGCAGCGAGCGCAAGAGCATTCTCGATGGCCTTGCGCTCGGCGAGATCGACATCGTGGTCGGCACTCACGCGCTCTTCCAGGACGACGTCGCCTTCCACGATCTCGCGCTCGCCATCGTCGACGAGCAGCACCGCTTCGGCGTGCACCAGCGCCTCGCCCTGGCGCAGAAGGGCGAGGCGGTCGACATGCTGGTGCTCACGGCCACGCCGATCCCGCGCACTTTGGTGCTGACCTATTTCGGCGACATGGACATTTCCGAACTGCGCGAGAAGCCGGCCGGCCGCCAGCCCATCGACACCCGCACCATCCCGCTCGCGCGCCTCACGGAAGTGGAGGACGCGGTCGGCCGCGCCATCGGTGCTGGCAGCCGCGCCTATTGGGTCTGCCCGCTGGTGGAGGAGTCGGAGAAGATCGACCTCGCCGCCGCGCAAGACCGCTACGAGGAACTGCGCCAGCGTTTCGGCGACAGGGTCGACCTGGTGCACGGCCGCATGAAGGGGTCTGAGAAAGACGCCGCCATGGCGCGCTTTGCATCGGGCGAGTCGCAATTGCTGGTCGCCACCACGGTGATCGAAGTCGGCGTCGACGTGCCGGAAGCGACCGTCATGGTGATCGAGCACGCCGAGCGCTTCGGCCTGGCGCAGATCCACCAGTTGCGCGGCCGCGTTGGGCGCGGCTCGGGCAAGTCGACTTGTCTCCTGCTCTACCGGTCGCCGCTCGGCGAGACCGCCAAGGCGCGGCTGGCCATCTTGCGCGACACCGAAGACGGCTTTCGCATCGCCGAGGAAGACTTGCGGCTGCGCGGCGAAGGCGACGTATTGGGAACGAGACAAAGTGGCCTGCCCGGCTTCCGCATCGCGCGGCCTGAGGTGCACGGCAAATACCTCGGCGCCGCGCGCGACGATGCCGCGTTGATATTGTCACGCGATCCGGCGTTGCAAGGCGAACGGGGGCAAGCCCTGCGCCACCTGCTCTATCTGTTCGAGAAAGACGAGGCGATCAGGCTGATCCGGGCGGGGTGATTACTCCGCCGCCTCGTCCTTCTTTGCCGACCTGCGCGGCCTTCGCCGTCGCCGCCATGGCGGCGAGCCTCTTCTGCGGGTCTTCCGGCTGCACCATGCCGCAGGAGATCAGAAGCGCCATCGCGCTCTCGACCGTGATGTCGAGCTCGATGATGTCCTTGCGGTCGACGAAGAAGAAAAACCCCGTCGTCGGGTTGGGCGTGCACGGCAGGAACACGGAGACGTATTCGGCGGTATCGCGTGGGATCTTCAGCGCCACGTCGCCGGTCGGCGGCTGCGACAGGAATACCATGGAGTACATGCCGGGCGCGGGAAACTCGACCAGCGCCGCCTTGCGGAAGCTCGAGCCGCTCTTGGAGAACAGCGCCTCGAAGATCTGCTTCATCGTCTTGTAGAGCGGCCGCACGATCGGCATGCGGCTCAACAGCCCCTCGCCAAGCTCAACGAGCGTGCGGCCGACCAGGTTGGCGGTGAGAAAGCCGAGCAGCGTCAGCGCGACGATGGCGATCACCAACCCGGTGCCGGGGATCGGCCAGGGCAGATAGGTCTCGGGGCGGTAGAGCGGCGGGATCAGCGGCCGCACCGCGCTGTCGACCCAATTGACGAAGGACCAGATCAGCCAGGCGGTCACCGCCAGCGGACCGGCCACCACCAGCCCGGTCAGGAACCAGTTGCGCAGCCGGCCCATGAGGCCGGTCTGCGGGGCCGCGGTCACGGCTCCAATGTCCTTGGTCAGTTCGTCGTCCAGCTGCTGGTTGGGCTCGCTCATGCCGGCGATCTTATTCCACCGTGACCGATTTCGCGAGATTGCGCGGCTGGTCGACGTCGGTGCCGAGCGCCACCGCCGTGTGGTAGGCGATGAGCTGCACCGGAATGGCGTAGACCAGCGGCGTCACCGTCGCCGCCATCTCCGGCAGGATAAGCGTCCCCATCAGCTCGGTGCCCGCCACCTCGGCGCCCTTCGGGTCGGTCAGCAGGATAATCCTACCGCCGCGGGCGGCCACCTCCTCCATGTTGGATTCGGTCTTCTCGAACACCCGGTCGTGCGGCGCGATCACGATCACCGGCATGGTCTCGTCGATGAGCGCGATCGGGCCGTGCTTGAGCTCGCCGGCGGCGTAGCCCTCGGCGTGGATATAGGAGATTTCCTTGAGCTTGAGCGCGCCTTCGAGCGCCAGCGGGAAACTGGTGCCGCGGCCGAGATAGAGGACGTCGCGCACCTTGGAGAGATCGTGCGCGAGCTTCTCGATCTGCGGCTCCAGCGCCAACGCCTGGGTCATCAGCCGCGGCGTCTCGACCAGCGCATGCACCAGCCGCTGCTCGTCGACCTCCGACAGCACGCCGCGGGCGCGGCCGGCGGCGATCGCCAGGCACGCCAGCACGCTGAGCTGGCAGGTGAACGCCTTGGTCGAGGCGACGCCGATCTCCGGGCCGGCCAGGGTCGGCATCACCACGTCGCTTTCGCGGGCAATCGTCGAGGTCGGCACGTTGACCACCGACAGCACGTGCTGCTCGTGTTCCTTGGCGTAGCGCAGGCTCGCCAGCGTATCGGCGGTCTCTCCCGACTGCGAGATGAAGATGGCGAGATCGCCCGCTTCGAGCGGCGCCTCGCGATAGCGGAATTCCGAGGCGATATCGATCTCGACCGGCAATTTGGCGAAACGCTCGAACCAGTATTTGCCGACCAGCCCGGCGTAATAGGCGGTGCCGCAGGCCGAGATCGACAGCCGCTTGAGATCGCTCCACTTGAACGGCAGCTCCGCCGGCAGCGTCACCTCTTCGGTGGTCATGTCGATGTAGCGCGCCAGCGTATGGCCGACCACTTCCGGCTGCTCGTGGATTTCCTTCGCCATGAAATGCTTGAAGTTGCCCTTGTCGACCAGCATTGCGGAAGCGGTCGACTTGATCACCGGCCGCTCGACCACTTCGTCGCGGGCATTGCGCACCACCGCGCTCTTGCGCGTCAGCACCACCCAGTCGCCGTCTTCGAGATAGCTGACGCTGTCCGTGAACGGCGCCAGCGCAATGGCGTCGGAGCCGAGATACATCTCGCCGTCGCCGTAGCCGACCGCGAGCGGCGAGCCCTTGCGGGCGCCGATCATCAGGTCGTCCTCGCCGGCGAACAGGAAGGCGAGCGCGAAGGCGCCGCGCAGCTCCTTCAGCGTGGCCGCAACCGCCTCGACCGGCGTCTGGCCGCTTTTCAGATGCTCGGTCACCAGATGCGCGACGATCTCGGTATCGGTGTCGCTGTTGAAGGTAACGCCGTTCCTGGCGAGCCGCTCACGCAACTCGCGGAAGTTCTCGATGATGCCGTTGTGCACCACCGCCACGCGGTCGGTGAGATGCGGGTGGGCGTTGCCCTCGGTCGGCTTGCCGTGGGTGGCCCAGCGGGTATGGCCGATGCCGCTCGTCCCCTTCAGCGGCTCCTTCTCGAGCCTGGTCTCGAGCGCGCGCAGCTTGCCCTTGGCGCGGCGGCTGACGAGCTTACCGCCCTCAAGGGTGGCGACCCCGGCGGAATCGTAACCGCGGTACTCGAGGCGTTTGAGCGCATCCACGAGCTGGCCGCCGACCGGCTCATTCCCAAGAATTCCGACGATTCCGCACATTCGGCTAGTGTCCCGACTCCGACGCTCGTATCACATTGCGGCTCGCGCTCTTACGAGCGTCGGAGTCGAAAGGACACTAGCTGCCATATGATTCCAGCGTGGTTTTGGATTTGACGGTCCTATTACCGACTTGCTGCTACTCCGATAGGACCGTCAAATCCACCACGCTGGCTGCTTCCCGTGATTTGACTCAAGGTTTAGTCGCGGCCGGCAAACCCGCGAAATCAAAACGCATTTCGACTTGTATCATGGTTAGTGGCGGCTTTTCGGCCGTGGCGCTAGTCTGGCGATTTCGCCTTTTCCCTCAAGGCCTTCGCCTGCTTCAGGCGCTTCGCCCAGCCTTCCTTGTTGGTTTGCCGGACGCGCCCGACGGCGAGCGCTTCCGCCGGCACGTCCTGGGTCACCACCGTGCCGGTGCCGACATAGGCGCCGTCGCCGACCTTGACCGGGGCGACCAGCGACGAATTGGAGCCGATGAAGGCGCCCTTGCCGATGTCGGTGTGGTGCTTGGCGACGCCGTCGTAGTTGCAGGTGATGGTGCCGGCGCCGACATTGGCGCCCGCGCCCACGCGCGC
>CAWHJV010000017.1:0-276966 GCA_963829755.1 uncultured Pseudomonadota bacterium
CGAGCGACGAACCCCATGCCGCCCGCGTCATGCTGGAGGCGCTCGGGCTCACCGGCGACGAAGACCCGGCCCACCTCTCCGGCGGCGAGGCACGGCGGGCCTCGCTCGCCCGGGTGCTGGCGCCCAATCCGGACATCCTGCTGCTCGACGAGCCCACCAACCATCTCGACCTCACCACCATCGAATGGCTGGAGGCCGAGCTTGCGCAGCGCCGCACGGCGCTGGTCATCATCAGCCACGACCGGCGCTTCCTCGCCAACCTGACCCGCCAGACCGTCTGGCTGGACCGCGGCGAGACCCGCCGCATCGAGCGCGGCTTCGCGCATTTCGAGGAATGGCGCGACCAACTCCTGGCCGAGGAGGAGCGCGAGCAGCACAAGCTCGACCGCAAGATCGCGGCGGAAGAAGATTGGATGCGCTACGGCGTCACCGCGCGGCGCAAGCGCAACATGCGCCGGGTGGGTGAATTGCAGACGCTGCGCGAGGCGCGCCAGAGCTATCGCGCCAGCGCCGGCAGCGCCACCATCACCGCGGGCACCGCCGAGGCATCCGGCAAGCTGGTCATCGAGGCCAAGCACCTGTCGAAGCGCTATGGCGACCGGCCGATCGTCGGCGACTTTTCCACCCGCGTCCAGCGCGGCGACCGTATCGGCATTGTGGGCCCGAACGGCTCGGGCAAGACCACGCTCATCGGCCTGCTGACCGGGGCGCTCGAGCCCGACAGCGGCACGCTCAAGCTCGGCGCCAACCTGGAGATCGCCAGCCTCGACCAGCACCGCGACAGCCTCGATCCCAATACCACCGTGACGGCGGCGCTGACCCGCGGCGGCGGCGACACCGTGATGGTCAACGGCAAGCCGAAGCACGTCATCGGCTACATGAAGGACTTTTTGTTCGCGCCCGAGCAGGCGCGCACGCCCTTGTCCAAGCTCTCGGGCGGCGAGCGCGGCCGGCTGATGCTGGCGCAGGCGCTGGCCAGACAATCGAACCTGCTGGTGCTCGACGAGCCCACCAACGACCTCGACATGGAGACCCTCGACGTGCTCGAGGAGATGCTCGCCGACTACGCCGGCACCGTGTTGCTGATCAGCCACGACCGCGACTTCCTCGACCGGCTGGTGAGCAGCGTCATCGTGCCGGAGGGCGACGGCCGCTGGACCGAATACGCCGGCGGCTATTCCGACATGCTGGCGCAGCGCGGGTCCGACCTCGCGCGCACGCCTGGAGCCGACAAGGCGACCAAGGCGGGCAAGACGTCCGCGAAATCCGCCGCGCCGGCCGAGGCCAAGCGCAAGATGACCTTCAAGGACAAGCACGCGCTGGATACGCTGCCCAAGACCATCGCCAAGCTGCAGAAGGAAGCCGCCACGCTGCAAGAGAAGCTCGACGATCCGGATTTCTACGCCCGCGACCGCGCCGGCTTCGAAAAGACCACGGCCAAGTTCAGCGACCTGCAGCACCAGATCGCTGCCGCGGAAGAACAATGGCTGGCGCTCGAAATCCAGCGCGAGGAACTACAGGGCGCGGCGAGCCAGAGCTGATCGCGTTCGAACGCCGGAGTCAGCTGATTTCCTTCAAGGCCGCCGCCAGTTGCTTGCGCTCGGCGCGAGAGCGGATCTGCTCGGTGACGAGCGTCGGCGCGTGCAGGCACAGCGCGCCGTCGCGGCGATTGATGTCGAAGCGGCGCTTGGCGCCGACCAGCAGGTCTTCGGACGCGTAGTCGGCGAATACCTGCAGCTCCAGCGTGATCGAATCCGGCAGGTCCTCGACTCGCACCATGTCTCCGCCGCGCGCGCGCAGCACGCGCTCGATCAGCCGGCGAAAGCTGCCGATGGGCATGAAGCCGCCGGGCCGCAGCGGGCCTTGCAAGGTGTTCTGGCGCGGGTCGCGGCTCGGCGGCTCGCCATCGAGCCGCTCGACGTCGGTCACGCCGCACGCCCAGTGCTGGTCGCCGCGCGTCCACGCGCAAGACGACGCTTTCGACGTAGATCAACTCCTGGCTCATGTTGCTGACGAAGCAACTGGCGTCGATGGAGGCGCCGGCGCCGCGGTTGATGACGATCTTGGCGCGCAGTTGCCGCCGGTGCCGACGCAGGAATAGCTGCAGGTAGAAAATCCAGACCAGTAGCATGGCCGCGTTGAGGATCAGCGCAATCCAGTGGTCGTTGCTGTCGATCCAGGCAAGCATACCGGTCTAACCGCACGCGGCAGCGCGCGTTCCCGCGGGCCGCGATCCGGGAGCGATCCGCCACCGCCGCGGTATTCCGAGAAGGGCCCGGGCGCGAACCATTCCGGTTTGCCAGCCGTTGACCCCCGGCGCGTCGTCGGCCCTGCCCGCGCCGCCTTTTCGGAAGATTTCCAGGAGATTTCATCGTGAGCGTGAACGAGGCCTTTCACACCCTCATCGGCCACGGCAGCCACGGTATTCTCTGGTGGCAGATGAGCATCAGGGCGATCTTCATCTTCCTCTACGGCGTGCTGCTCATCCGCCTGTTCGGCCGCCGCGCGTTCGGCAAGCAGAACCCGCTCGACATCGTCCTCGCCATCATTATCGGGTCGGATCTGAGCCGCGCCCTCACCGGCAACGCCCCGTTTCTGCCGACGCTCGCGGCCACGGCCGTGATCGTGCTCGTCTTCTGGGCGTTCGAGCACCTGGCCGCGCGCTCACACTTCGTCGGCTGGATCATGAAAGGCAGCCCGGTCCGTCTCATGCGCGACGGCGCGTTCGACCGTCACGCGATGCGGCGCAGCGGCGTCAGCGCCGGCGACGTCGAGGAGGCCGGACGCGACTCAGGCATCGCCGGCATGAGCGGCATCCGTGAGGCGGTCTACGAGCGCAGCGGCAAGATCAACGCGCTCAGCGATTCGAGCGCGCCGGAGGAGCGCCGCCGCTAGCCGAGCGATAGCGGCCGCAACTCACTCACCGAGGGCGAGCAGCGCAGCCACGTCTCGGCCGCGCCTTCCGCGCCGACGCGAAGCTGCACGGTGTTCTCGTCGACCAGCGTCATGAACACGGTCTTGCCCGCGCCCGGCTCCGGCGCCGGCACCACGTAGTTGAAGGCGTGCCGGCCGTAATCGCCCTGCATCGTCTTGCCGCCGGGCGTGACGATCTCCGGCCCGCGGATGGAGAAACGGCGGCCGTCCTTGGCGTGGCACCAGTCGCCGTCGATGGCATCGGCCAGCGCCGGCACGGCGATCGCCACCAGCGCCAGGGCCGCAACAAGCGTCTTCCATTTCATCATGGCGTCGCACCCCGTTGCAGGCGGATCAGTCCACCTTCGCCTCGTCGCGGTACATAACCTTGTGCCGCGTCTCGCGCACCCAGTCGTCGATCTCCTCGACCGTCTGGTGGTTCTTCATGTCGAACTTGTCCCAGCTCACGATCTGCGGCAGCGTCTTCTTCCAACGCTTGTAGGGCGGCTTGGCCGGCACGCCGAACAGCATGATGTCGATGATGGCGAGATCGTCCGGTACGCCCAAAAGCGGCCTCAGCGACTCCTGCGCCGCCTCCTGGCCGATCGCCGTCACCCACCACACCTGATAGCCGAGCGCGGCGGCGGCGAGATGCGCCGACATGGTGGACGCCGCCACGCTCTGCAGCAGGATACGCTCGGCATTGGCCTGGTACTGCTTGTCGAGGTCGGAGCCGTCGAGCAGCACCGGAAAGGCGCGCACGTAGCGGAAATCCGCCACCACCACGACGAAGCCCGGCGCGGTGGCAAGCCCCCGGTAGTTGGGCGTCGGGAATTTCATCTTCAGCTTGGCGCGCTTGCTGGCTTCGGCCACGAAATAATCGGCGATCTGCTGCTTCACGCCTGCGTCGGTGACGACGATGTAGTGCCACGGCTGCGCGTTGGCGCCCGACGGCGCATGGCGGGCGGCCTCCAGCACCATTTCAATGTGCTCGCGCGGCACCGGCACGTCGGGGCGGAAGGCGCGCGTGGTCAGCCGGTTGCGCACCACGTCCATCAGCGCCTCGTAACGCGCGAGATCGGGTGTGAATTTCTTCGCCTCGTCCATAGCGGCCCTCCCGGTGTTATGCGCTATAGTAGCGCGATCGTTCTCGCGACCGAAGCCACCTCCGTTTTCAGGACATTTTCATGCCGTCAAAGCGACCCGCGCCGCGTCTCGCCGTCCTTGCCGAAGCCGACATGGATGCCGCCCAGAAGAAGCTGTTGGCGGCGTTACGCGCCGGCCCGCGCGGCAAATCGCTGGCGGTGCGCGGGCCGTTCGCGGCCTGGATGCACGCTCCCGAGTTCGGCCTCCTGGCGCAGGCGCTCGGCGCCCATTGCCGCTACAACACAACGCTGCCGCCGCGGCTTTCCGAATTCGCCATCCTGTGCACGGCGCGGCTGTGGCGCGCGCAATTCGAGTGGTACGCCCATCAGCCCCCGGCCGAGAAGGCCGGCGTCAAGCCGAAGACCATCGCCGACCTGCGCGCCGGGCGCGAGCCGAAATCCGCGCCCAAGGACGAGCGCGCGATCCACGCCTTCGTGCGGGAGCTCTACAAGACCCGCCGCGTCAGCGACCGCACCTACAAGCGCGTGAACGCGCTCATCGGCGACCAGGCGACCGTCGAGCTCGCCGGCATCTGCGGCTATTACGCGCTGATCTCGATGACGCTCAACGTCTTCCGCATGCTGCCGCCGGAGGACGAGAAGCTGGCCTGGCCGGAGCCGTCGGGCAAGTAGCGGCTACTGCCCGCGCCAGATCACCGAATAGAGATCGAAGCGGCGGTCCTTCAGGTTCTGCACCGTGCCGCCCTGGCGCGCCGCATAGAGGCTGTCGAGCGGCAGGTCGGCGATGGTGATCATCTCCACGTTCGGCGCCGTCTCCGCGGCGATGCCGTCGCGCGCGAACGGGAAGTCGCACGGCGTGAGCACGCAGCTCTGCGAATACTGGATGTCCATATTCTCGACCTTCGGCAGGTTGCCGACATTGCCGGCCATCACGACGAAGCACTGGTTCTCCACGGCCCGCGCCGCCGCGCAATAGCGCACGCGCATGTAGCTCTGGCGCTCGTCCGTGCAGAACGGCACGAAGATGATGGCCGCGCCCTGGTCGGTCAGGTGACGCACCTGCTCGGGAAACTCGCAATCGTAGCAGATGGCGACGCCGATCGGCCCGCAATCGGTATCGATGGAGTTCACGCGGCTGCCGCCGCGGATGTTCCACCAGTAGCGCTCGTTCGGTGTCGGATGCACCTTGTACTGCTCGTAGACGCTGCCGTCGCGCAGGAACACGTAGGAGATATTGTAGACCTCGCCATCCGGTTCCCGCGTCGGATGCGAGCCGCCGATGATGTTGACGTTGTAGCTGACCGCCAGGTTGCTCATCATGTCCTTGAAGCGGCTGGTGTAGCTCGACAGCGCCGCGATCGCTTGCGCCGCCGGCACCTTGCGATTTTCGATCGACAACAGTTGCAACGTGAATAGTTCGGGGAACACGGCGAAGTCGGCTTTGTAGTCCGCCACCGCGTCGACGAAATATTCGACCTGGTGGGCAAACTCCTCGAACGAGGAAATGGCACGCAACTCGTATTGCACCGCCGCCACCCGCGCCGTCTGCGCCCGCCGCATGACGCGTGCCGGCGCCGAGGTAGGCTCCGCCGACACCTCCGGATTGCGCCAAACCATGTGGGTGGCGTAGCCGCGCGATTCCTGATCGATCGGCAGATAATCCTTCAACACGCCGATCGGCTCGAAGCCGTTGCGGATCTGAAAGCCGATGACGGGGTCGCGCTGCTTGCCCGCCAGCACCAGTTCCAGATACTTCTCGGCCGAGCCGACCTTGTTCAAGCGCCGCGCCAGGTTCGGCATGCGGCCGGCAAACACGACGCCCTTCAGCCGCAGGTCCTGACACAAGCGCCGCCGCGCCTGATAGAGGCGCTGGCCGATGCGCTGGCCGCGGAACTCCGGATCCACACACACGTCCATGCCGTAGATCCAGTCGCCCTGCGGATCATGGCGCGAGGCGTAGCCGCGCCCGGTGATGGTCGTCCAGTCGTGCTTCGACAGCGCCAGCAACTCCGGGATGCGGAACGTGGCCATATAGCCGATGATCTGCCCCTCATAGGCAGCGACGAACTGCCCTTCGGGGAACTGATGCATCTGCCCGCGCAACTGCGCTTCGGTATAGGCCGCTACGTCCCCGAAGGACGGATAGGCCTTGATCATCAGCGCGCGGATGCCGGCAATGTCGGCGGGCACCGCGTTGCGGACCACGAGTTTGGGAACCGGTTTCGGTTTTTGTGCCATGGCCGCCTTATGGCAGCGGACGTTCCCACTTGGCAACCCGCGGCGGCGACCGGGACGGCAATGAAGAAGCCTTCTCCCCCCGACAATTTAATGCGGCGGTAAGGGGAAAAAAGATCTGTTCCGGGAACTGCCGCGCTCGGCTGCCGGTTTACGAGACAGCCGGCAGAGAGCTCGGGGCGACAGCGCGAAAACCGGATCGAACGCGGGCGCCCTGAACGCGAAGGCATACGGGACCGCAGCCCGGATGGACGTTCAACGTTCCGTCATCCAGGCCCTGAACGGCAGCCGTTCGACATTCAGGCCGCTTGTCAACGTGGGGCGAGAAAAAGGAGAACGCCATGTCAAGCACAACAAGCACCGTCGTGCCCCTCCAGAAACACGAGAGCTGGACCAAGGGCGGCGGGGTGGTTTCCCATCTCGACGACACCGAGATTTCACGGCTGGAGGAACGCGCCGCCGTCACAGTCGCCAACTCATCGACCTTGGGTCTGTGGGGCTTCGCCACGGGCACTTGGATGACCGGCACCATCATAGCCGGCGTGTTTCCGACGAGCGCGTTTACGGCCGTCATCCCGGTGCTGTTGGTTTTCGCCGGGCTGACTCAATTCATCGCCGGCTTGTACGCGTTTCGACGCGCCAATGTGCTGGCCGCCACGGCGTTCTGTTCGTTCGGCGCCTTCAATGTGGCGACCGCAATGTTCTTCGCCATGCAGGCGGCGAACACACTGGGGACCTCCGGCCCCCCGATCGTCCTGCAAGGGTTCCTGCTCGAATCCTTCGGGCTGATCGCGTTCGCGCTGACCATCGCCGCGCTGCGCACCAACGCCGCGCTGGTGCTGACGCTCGGTACTCTGACCGTCGGATACGTCCTGGCCGGTATTCCGAACCTCGCTGACGCGGTCGGCCAGCCTGGCTGGATGGTGGTGCAGGCGCTTGGCGGCTGGTTCCTGGTCGCCTCGGCGGCGCTCGCCTTCTACACCGGCATGGCGCTGGTGGTGAACAGCACCTGGCATCGCACGCTGCTGCCGCTCGGCGGCGAGCCGTAAGCCATCGGCGCTCCGCGACGCGTCTCCGGCCCGCGTGCCCGCCCGGCAGCGGGCCGGAACGTCTTGTTCACGGACCTAAGGCCCGCTCATGGCACGGTGCCGTCGAAGCGGCGCAATCGACGTTCTAATCTTCGAATACCGAGGGTACCGTCCTGGTTTCCCTCACCGGGTGTCCGATTAGAAAGCCCCGCGCGGAAATGACCGGCGGGGCTAGGTGGGGGAGCGATCACGGGAATAAGATCGCCTCAAGTGCCCACCCGTGGGGCAGCGTGCACCATCATTACCCAGGTACGCAAGCATCCTAAGTTCCCTTCTTGGGCGTCCGAATTAGGGCAGACCAATATGAGCGACGGATCGTCTTCCTCGGCCAAATCGCGGGTGGTGCCTCTGCGGCGGACCCAAAACCGGCCCCAAACCCCGCTCGAAACGCCGGCCGCCGCGCCGCCGCCGGTCGGCGATCTGGCCCAATTCCAGGCCAGCCAGCCGGCCGACGACTACCGCCACCGCATGATCGTCAATGCCGCCGCCTTCCTGTTCCTCGCGGCCCTGGTCGGGGGCGGCCTCTGGCTGGTCGACACCATGGCCAAGATGCAGAAAGACCAGAATTGCGTCCTAACGGGCCGGCGCGGCTGCAGCCCGGTGGCGGTCGACCTCGGCCGCTGAGCGCGGCGGGCGCCGGAACGGCCGAGGAACGCCCTGTTATCGGGCGTCATCCCCCGGCCAAACGCCCGGCGCCATTGAACTTCCCCCGGCGCTTCGCTATACGGGCTGCCGGCTGGGTGCCGGTTAAAGGCGGGTGCCGGGGGCTGATTGCGCGAAGTTCGCGCGCGCGGACCGTCGGAACGAAAGAATTCCAATAAATCAGAGAGTTATCGATGTCCTCGACGTTCGACACGATCGCCAATATCATCTCCGAGACCTGCGATATTCCGCGCGAAACCATCAAGCCCGAGAGCCACGCCATCAACGATCTCGGCATCGACAGCCTGGACTTCCTCGACATCGCTTTCGCCATCGACAAGGCCTTCGGCATCAAGCTGCCGCTCGAGCAGTGGACCCAGGAAGTCAATGACGGCAAGGCCACGACCGACCAGTATTTCGTGCTGGAGAACCTCAGCGCCCGCATCGACGACCTCGTCGCTGCCAAGGGAGCGTAAGGCACGCCCCCCGTTTCACGGAAACGGTGAACGTGTCTGAGTTTGTTTTATCGCGTTTCCGGACGGCAAACCGGTTCTCACCTCGCCTGGAAACGCTCTAGGGCCCGATCGAAAAGCCGATGCGCCTTGAGTATTTCCAGCTGATCGACCGGATCGCGGAGATCAATCTCACCGACCGCAAGATCAGCGCCGAGGCCGTCGTGCCGATGGAAAGCACGATCTTCGAAGGCCACTTCCCCGGCTATCCGCTGATGCCCGGGGTGTTGCTGATCGAGAGCATGGCGCAGACCTCCGGCTGGCTCGTGGTCGCGGTCAACCGGTTCGAGCGCATGCCGTTCCTGGCGCAGGTGCGCGAGGCCAAGTTCCGTACCTTCGTCGAGCCGGGCGCGCGCCTTACCGTCAGCGCCGAACTCGAGCACGACGGCTCCGGCTACGCCATGACCAAGGCCAGCATCGCGCACGAAGGCAAACCGGTGTGCAGCGCGGCGCTGACCTTCCGGGTGATGGAATTCCCCAACGCCGAGATGAACCGGCAAATGCGCGACACCGCCGCGCGCATCGGCCTACCCGACACGGAGGCCCTCGCCCATGGCTGACGCCGCCCGCGAAGCCTGGATTACCGGCATCGGCATCGTCTCTTGCCTCGGCGAGGGACCGGACGCCCATTGGCAGAAGCTGATGGCGGCGCATCCGCACGCCGACGCCACGAAGTTCGCGCCCTTCGTGGTGCATCCGCTGGCGCCGATCAGCTTCGACGCGCAGATCCCGAAGAAGGGCGACCAGCGCCAGATGGAAGCCTGGCAGCGCATCGGCGCCTACGCCGCGGGCCTCGCCCTGGACAGCGCCGGCGTTAAAGGCAATGCCGACGTGCTGTCGCACATGGACATGATCGTCGCCGCCGGCGGCGGCGAGCGCGATCTTTCCGTCGACAGCGCCATCTTGAGCGGCGCGCCCGGGGCGGCCGACCCGAAAGCCTTCATCAACGAGCAATTGATGGGGGGCCTGCGCCCCACCCTCTTCCTCGCACAGCTTTCCAACCTGCTCGCCGGCAATATCTCCATCGTGCACGGCGTCACGGGCTCCTCGCGCACCTTCATGGGCGAGGAATCCGCCGGCGTCGACGCCGTGCGCGTGGCGCTGGCGCGCATCAAGTCGGGCCAGAGCGACATCGCGCTGGTCGGCGGCTCGCACAACGGCGAGCGCCCCGACCTGTTGATGCTCTATGAGTTCGGCCGCCACGCCCTGAAGGACGGATACGCGCCGGTGTGGGGGCGCAAGGACCACGCCGGCTTCGCGCTCGGCTCGCTCGGCGCCTTCCTGGTGATCGAAGCGCGCGCACATGCGCAAGCGCGCGGCGCCAAGCCCCTCGCCAAACTTACCACCGTTCTCAACGATCGTTCCAAGCGCGAAGCCGGCACCGTCACCGCCGCGCTCGCGCGCGAATGGGATCGGCTGAAGGGCGAGATCGCGCCCGGCCACGCCGCTGTCATCTCGGGCGCCACCGGCGCCGAACCCGCCACCTCCGAGGAACGCACCTTCCTGGAAGCCCACGGCGACCTGCCCGTGCGCGCCACCGGATCCTATATTGGCCATGGTATGGAGCCACAATTCGTCATGAATATCGCCCTGGCGGCGATGGCACTCGGACATGGTAGTCTGTTTCCGCCCTGCGACTCGAGCGGGCTGGAAAAGCCCATGAACGAGGCTTTGCAGCAGGTGCTGGTCACCGGCGTCGGGCACTGGCGGGGCGAAGGCCTCGCGCTGGTCGAGCAGATCGGCTGACGGGGAGAACCATCATGGCGTCACCGAAGGACAGCAAGGGCCGACCGATCGTCGTGGTGACCGGCTTGGGCGTAGTTACCTCCCTCGGCGCCGGCAAGGCCGACAACTGGGCCCGCCTCACCGCCGGCCAGTCGGGCATCCACGCCATCACCCGCTTCCCGACCGAGGGGCTGCGCACCAAGATCGCCGGCACCATCAACTACCTGCCGGCGCAACCGAGCGCGGCCGACCTGTCGGAGAGCTTCGCCACCCTTGCGGCCGAGGAAGCCCTCGGCGAATCCGGCATCGGCGCGCGCGGCGATTTTCCCGGCCCGCTGTTCCTGGCGGTCCCGCCGATCGAAATGGACTGGAGCCAGCGCATCGAGATCGGGGCGCGCTCCGGCGCCAACGACACCGTCACCTACGACGATCTCTTGCGCGTCAGCGCCGCGTATCCCGCCTATCACGAACGCTTCCTGTTCGGCTCGGTCGCCAACCATCTCGCCGACCGGTTCGGCACCAAGGGCTCGCCTATCTCGCTCTCGACCGCCTGCGCCTCCGGCGCCAGCGCCATCCAGCTCGGCGTCGAGGCGATCCAGCGCGGCGAGACCGACGCGGCGCTGTGCATCGGCACCGACGGCTCCATCAACGCCGAGGCGCTGATCCGCTTTTCGCTGCTGTCGGCGCTGACGACCAGCAGCAACGACAACCCGCAAGGCGCGGCCAAGCCGTTCTCCAAGAACCGCGACGGCTTCGTGATGGCGGAAGGCGCCGGCGCGCTGGTGCTGGAAAGCTACGACGCCGCCAAGGCGCGTGGCGCCACCATTCTCGGCGTCATCGAAGGCGCCGGCGAGATGGCCGACAGCTTCCACCGCACCCGCTCCAGTCCCGACGGCAAGCCGATCATCGGCTGCATCGCCAACGCGATCAAGGATGCCGGCCTGACGCCCGACGACATCGACTACGTCAACGCCCACGGCACCTCGACGCCGGAAAACGACAAGATGGAATACGTCGGGCTCGCCGCCGTGTTCGGCGAGCGCATGAAGGACGTGCCGGTCTCCTCCAACAAGTCGATGATCGGCCACAGCCTGTCGGCGGCCGGCGCGGTCGAGGCGGTGATCACGCTGATGACGCTCGACAACCAGCGCATCCCGCCCACCATCAATTACGAGGTGCCGGACCCCGCGATCCCGATCGACGTGGTGCCCAACAAGGCGCGCGACGCCAAGATGCGCCACGCCATCTCCAATTCCTTCGGCTTCGGCGGCCAGAACGTCTCGCTGGTGATGGGGCGCGAGCCGGCGTGAAGGCCGGCCGGCCTGCGGTTTCGTGAGCGCGCTTCCCCTGCCTCGTTATTTCTGTCATTCCGGGGCGCGCACGAAGTGCGCGAACCCGGAATGCATAACCCCAGTCTGCGGCGTATGGATTCCGGGTCCGCTCGCTCTTCTCGCGTCCCGGAATGACTGAATAAAGACCATTGTCATGCGCGCCCTTCGCCTCGTCGCCGATCGCCAACTCGAACTCACCGACCTGCCCGATCCGCCGGCGCCCGGCGCGGGCGAAGTACAGGTGCGCGTCAAGGCCGTCGGCCTGAACCATCTCGACGTCTGGGGCTATCGCGGCATGGCCTTCGCCAAGCGGCAATTGCCGCTGGTGGTGGGCGCCGAAGCGTCCGCCGAAATCGCCGCCGTCGGCGCCGACGTCACCGGCCTCACAGCCCGGCGACAAGGTGGCGATGTACGGCGCCATGACCTGCGGCACCTGCCCCGCCTGCCGCGAAGGCCGCGACAACCTGTGCGATAACGTCGGCGGCATCATGGGATTCCACATCGACGGCTTCGCGCGCGAGCTCATCAACATGCCGGCGCGGCTCGTCGTCCCGGTGCCGGACGGCGTTTCCCTGCGCGACGCGGCCTGCGCGCCCATCGCCTTCGGCACCACCGAGCACATGCTGTTCGACAACGCCAGGCTCAAGCCCGGCGAGACCATCCTGGTGCATGCCGCCGGCTCCGGCATCGGCTCGGTGGCGATCAAGATGGCGAAGGCGCTTTCCTGCACCGTCATCACCACCGTCGGCGACGACGCCAAGGCCGACAAGGCCAAGGCGCTCGGCGCCGATCACGTCATCAACTACAAGACCGACCGCTTCGAGGGCGTCACCCGCAAGCTGACGAAGAAGAAGGGCGTCGACGTGGTGTTCGAGCACGTCGGCGGCGAAGGCTTCAACGGCTCGCTGCTCTGCCTCAAGCGCGGCGGGCGCCTGGTCACCTGCGGCTCCACCGCCGGCCCGACGGTGACCATCAACCTGATGCAGCTCTTCCAGCAGCAGTACAAGATCTTCGGCTCGTTCGGCTGCCGCATCCAGAACATCCGCGACAGCCTGTCCAAGATGGCGGCCGGCATGGATGCGATCATCGACAGCGAGTTCGCGCTCGCCGATTTCGCGCGAGGGCTCGAGCGCCTCGAAAGCCGCAAGGTGTTCGGCAAAGTCATTGTCAATTTTTAGCGCATGATCACGAAAAGTGGGCACCGGTTTTTCGGATAAGATCATGCGCAACTCAAGATAAGCGCATTTCGTATGCCCCCGGCCAAGCGAAAACCTTCCCGCTCACGCCGCGCCTTCAAGCGCGCCGGCAACGCCGTGGTCGGCGCCGTGGTGGTCGGCGGCTTGCGTCTCCTGCAGCGCACCGATCCCGACAAGATGGCCGCCGTCGGCGCTTACGTGATGCGTAAGGTCGGCCCCTGGCTCAACGAGCACAAGATCGCCCGCGCCAATCTCACGGCCGCGTTTCCGGAGAAATCGCCGGCCGAGATAGAACGCATCCTTGCCGGCACCTGGGACAATCTCGGCCGCGTCGGCATCGAGATCGCCCATCTCGACAAGCTGTGGGACTACGACATCGACGATCCGGAACGCAGCCGGCGCATCGAAGTCCCGCCGGACTCGGTGGCGCGCTTTCTGCATCTGCGCGAGGACGGCAAACCGGCGCTGATCTTCTGCTCGCATCTCGCCAACTGGGAGCTGCCCGCCGTCTGCGCCGCCAAGAACCGCCTGGACAGCGCAGCACTCTACCGCCGGCCCAATATCGCGGCCATCGACGCCTGGCTGCACGAGACCCGCGGCGCCAATATGGGCACGCTGATCCCCACCGGCCCGACCGCGCCGGTGAAGATCGCGCACGCGCTCAACCGCGGCACCCATGTCGGCATGCTGGTCGACCAGTATTACGTGCGCGGCGTCGAGGTCACCTTCTTCGGCCGCCGCACCACCGCCAATCCCCTGCTCGCCCGGCTCGCCAAGCAGATCGATTGCCCGATCCACGGCGCGCGCATCGTCCGCCTGCCCGGACACCGCTTCCGCGTCGAGCTCACCGAGGCCGTCACGCCCGCGCGCGACGCCGACGGCGAACTCGATGTCGCCGCCACCACGCAGGTCATCATCAGCGTCATCGAGGGCTGGATCCGCGAGCACCCCGAACAATGGCTCTGGCAGCACCGCCGCTGGCGGTGAAGGCGCGGAGGTCCCGAACGGGTGATTAGCCTGGGCGCTTGGTCGGAAGCCCTGCGGCTTTCCAGGCGATGATGCCGCCGGCGAGATGACAGCGGTAGGGCAAGCCGTTGTCCTGGCAGACGAGCGACGCGGTCACCGAGCGCTTACCCGAGCGGCAGGCGAAGACGACCTCCTTGCCCTGCGGGTCCGGAATGGCGGCCGGGTCGAAGCACGACAGCGGCACGATCACCCCTTCCGGATAGCTCTCCGCCACCGTCTCGTTGGGCTCGCGCACGTCGACCAACAGATAGCGCCCCGCGCGCAGGCCCTCGGCCACTTCGTCGGGGGTCAGGTTGGTCACCTCGTCGGCACGCGGCATGTTGTCGGCCATCGAACGTGTAGCTCCCCTTGGCTCCCTTGTCCGGCGCCCGGTGTTCTACCGGGAATTAGGGCGATCCGCATCTCTCTTTTGGAGAAGTTTCTTCTCCAAAAGGGATACGCGAAGGGCGCGGAAACGTTCCGCGCCCCCCGTGCCGCCCGTCCTGATGCGCCGCTATTTCGGCAGCGGCGCGCCGGTATATTGATTGAAGCGTTGCCCGTGCCGCAGCAGCATCGGCAGCGCCTGCTTGGCCGGTCCGACGGCCTGCCACCACAGCGGCAGCGACTTGAACGAGAACACCTCGTCGAAATCGGTCCCGAAGGAGCCCTTGTCCATGGCTTGCGTGCCGAGGCGGTTCTGGAACCACTTCATCCAATGCTTGGTGCCCGGCGCCGGCGAGCAGATGTAATTGCCGCCCGGGTCCCGCTTGCCGTCGTCGCCGCAGGACGCGAAGTACGGCTTCGTCGCGGTCGCGAACGACGGCAGCAGGAACGACGTCATCCGGTGCAGTTTGTTGTTCCACTGCGCGGTGCTGTGGCAGCTCATGCAACCGGAGTCCGGCACGTTCTTCATCGCCTTGCCGTTGATGGCGATATCGTTGCGCCCACCGTCATTGGGACCGGACAGCCGGCCGCCCCACCCCAGCGTCTGCGTCGAATACTTCGGCGCCTTCGGATTGATCCAGTTCTCGGCGAGTGGCATGCCGGCCTTGGCCGCCTGCGGGTCGTTGCCCCATTGCACGCCGAGCGGCACCATCTTGTCCCAGACGTCGCCCGGCGCCGCGCTGTCATAGACCAGCGTCATGAACACCCAGCCCGTCTTCGGCGCCGACTGCGTGTCCTTCACGATGATGTCGAACTGCGCCACGTAGCCCGGCCAGACCTGCGGGTTTTGCGCCGGCGAGTCGGTCGATCCCGGCTGGACGTACAGGTCCCACGTTTGCGCACCTTTCAGGGCATCCCACCAGCCGGTCGGCATTTTGGGGTCGGTGCCGGCGAACACCGCCGCCTTGACGACGATCGACCCTTCGGGGAATTGCGCGAACCGCGTCGCCAGGTTCGGCTTCATCGAGGACTTGCCCCAGAACTTGTTGAGCGTGTAGGCGGCGCGCGTATCGTAGTAGGTCAGCACGTGGGTGTTGAAGTTGGTCTTCAGGCCGGTGCCGGGGAAGATAGCGGGCGTGAACGTGCCGGCCGCATAGGTGCCGTGGATGGCTTCGCGCAAGGTGCCGAGCCACGGCTCGTTGTACCAGCCCGCCTTGGCCGCGTTCCAGGTGTTGTAGTGCATGATCAGCCGCCGCGCGTTCCGCGCGACCGCCTTCTTCAGCGCGGCCGCGTAGGCCGGCGCGTTATGGACGGTGATCCGGCCGTTGTTGATAGCCGCCCGCCATGGCGGGTTCTTGATCGGCGGCAGCGGCTTGGCCGGCCAGTTGTGGCTGAGCGCAAACAGCGGACCGCCATACACGCCCTTTGGCGGGATTTGGCCGTTGTTGGTCTGGTAGGGCGTCGCGGCGTGCAGCGCCTGGCTGAGCTTCTGCTCGAACGCCGACTGCGCAAACACCGGCGACGCGGCAACGAGTGGCGCGGACGCCAGCAGCAAGGCGAGTGCGAGACGGTTCGATCCTCTCATGATGTCCTCCCTATTGGCCCCTTTGGGTGGCAGACGCCGGCCGCGGCCGCGAGCGGGCGACGCGAGACCATCCGCCAATACACTTGCAGTCTTAATTTATAACAACTCTTGCTTGTATCTCCGGGTAGCCGCCGTGTCCAGCGGTTGCGTCACGCCGGCCGGCCGCCGCGCCCGCTCAATCGCGGACCGCTTTCGCAACGGGATTTCGTTTCGGAACAGGTTTGGAATGCGTTCGCCGTTTTCTTGGAACGGCGGACGTGTCGCGGCGGCCAGGCTCCGCCCTACACCGCCACCTGCGTTCCAACCTCCACCACGCGGCCGGTGGGGATCTGGAAATAATCGGTGGCATCGTTCGCCGCCCGGCTGAGGCCGATGAACAACCGGTCCTGCCAGGGCGGCATGTCGGACTTGGCGGCGGGCTTGAGCGAGCGCCGCGACAGGAAGAACGACGTCGACATGATGTCGAACTGCCAGCCGTGCTTGCGCGCGATCGCCAGTGCTTTCGGCACGTTGGGCGTCTCCATGAAACCGAAGCGCAGCACCACCCGCGAGAAGCTCTCGCCCACCGGCGCGATTCGCACCCGCTCGGCGGCGTCGACTCGTGGCGTATCCGCCGTTTCGATGGTGAGGATGACGTTCTGCTCGTGCAGCACCTTGTAGTGCTTGAGGCTGTGCAACAACGCGGTGGGTGCGAAGTCAGGATCGCTGGTGAGAAAGACCGCGGTGCCGGGCACTCGCGGCGGCGCGTTCTTCTCCAGATTGACAATGAGCGATTCGAGCGGCATCTCCGTCTTGCGCGTCTTCATGAGCAGGATGCGCGTGCCGCGCCGCCAGGTATACATCAAGGTCATCACCGCCCCGCCGAGCGCGAGTGGCAGCCAGCCGCCCTCCACCACCTTGAGCAGGTTGGCGGAGAGAAACGTGAGATCGATGAACAGGAACGGCACGATCAGCGCCGCGGTCGCGATGAGCGGCCAGCGCCACACGCGGCGGATGACGACGAAGGCCATCAGCGCCGTCACCACCATCGTGCCAGTGACGGCGATACCGTAGGCCGAGGCCAAAGCGCTCGACGAGCGGAACAGCGCCACCAGCAGCAGCACGCCGATCAGCAGCCAAAGGTTGACGCGCGGCATGTAGATCTGCCCGACCAGCGATTCCGAAGTGTGGCGGATTTCGAGCCGCGGCAGCAGGCCGAGTTGGATCGCCTGCTGCGTCAGCGAATAGGCGCCAGTGATCACCGCCTGGCTCGCGATCACGGTGGCGGCAGCCGCCAGCAGCACGATCGGCATCAGCGCCCATTTCGGAAAGAGCAGGAAGAACGGATTGGCGATCGCCTTCGGGTCGGCCAGCACCAGCGCACCCTGCCCGAGATAGTTGATCGTCAGCGCCGGCAGTACCACCGTCAGCCAGGCGAAGCGGATCGGCCCGCGGCCGAAATGGCCGAGATCGGCGTAAAGCGCCTCCGATCCGGTCACCACCAGGAACACCGCGCCGAGCGTAAACAGCGCGACGATGCCGTGACGCAGCAGGAAGCTCACGCCGTGCCACGGATTGAAGGCGTAGAGCACCACCGGGTTTTGCGCGATGTGCCATAGACCTGCGCCTGCGATCACGGCGAACCAAAGGAGCGTGATCGGGCCGAAGAACGCCGCCACCTTGGCGGTGCCGCGCGACTGCACCGCGAACAGCGCCACCAGGATCACCACCGTGATCGGCACCACGAAATCGTCGAAGGCGGGCGTCGCCACCTTCAGACCTTCGATCGCCGACAAGACCGACAGCGCCGGCGTGATGATCGCGTCGCCGTAGAACAACGCGCCGCTGACGATGCCGAGCAGGATCACGACGCCGGCGCGGCCGGCAAGCGCGCGCGAGGCGAGCGCCATCAGCGCCAACGTGCCGCCCTCCCCGTTGTTGTCGGCGCGCAGCAGGATCAGCACATACTTTGCGGTGACGACCAGGAATAGCGCCCAAATGATCAGCGACAGGATACCGAGCACGACCGGCTCGCTCGGTACCGCGTTGTGCCCAGCCGCCGCCCACACCGACTCGCGCACGGCGTAAAGCGGGCTGGTGCCGATGTCGCCGTAGACGACGCCGATGGCGCCGATGGTCAGCGCCCAGAAGCCGGCATGACGTTGCCCCGTGGCGGTCGGGGGATCCGCAACCAGCGTTTCAGCTTGGTCGATAGCATTCATCGTTGTTGCCACTTCTGCCCGTGGACACCTAACAAAGGACCTGGCCCTGCATTGAGGTCCGATGCGCTTGCCCTCGATTTCATGCGAAATTGTCGCAGCACGTTGCGACGGCAAATGCCAGCTTGGCACGCGGCAACGACAAGGTCCCGGTGAACTCCGCCGCTGTTGCAAGACCCCTGGCTTCGACGAAAGACAATAGGATCGCAATCGGCATCGTACCGTGCCGCCCCTCAACAGTTGAGTCCATCTCGATGGGAAGGCCGCGACTACGCGACAGTGAACACATCCATTCGCCGCCGTCGTAGATCACGCGGCGGACGCACCACGACGGAAGCTCGAGCTCGATCAGAAACAGGGATGCATCGGTCCACGCCTCTGCGAGAACCAAGTGAGCCAGCCGCTCCGCTTGGTCCGCCCGTCGCCCAGCGGCAAACCGCGTGCAGGCGTTCGTCACCACCCTGGAAAACAGGCCCGGCGTCAACCGTGTGGCCACGCGAAGGGCATGAGCCACGTGATCCGGGCGTTCTCGCTGATTGCTTTCGAACGACGACACTGTCCGCGCCCTTGACCCGCGACCGCCGGTGCGGTCGCGCCCGGAACATGGATGCAGGGTGCATAGGGATTCCAGAGCGGGCGGCTGGCGTTAATATAAAAATTCCATAGGAATTGGCGGCACGCACATAATGGCTGTGATGCTTGATCTCCAGATCGGCCCATGCCATCGGTTTGATGGATGCGGCCGCCGCAGCCGGAGTTTCGGCCCGCACGGGCTACCGCCATGAAGCGATCCCGCAAATATTCGCCAGAAAAGGCCGTGCCGACTGCCGGCGCCTTCGGCCCTATAGCCAATGGACCTCTCCTTACTCGTGTCGGCGCGATCGATTTGCGCGCTTTCGTCTTTTCAATGACTGCCGTCGCCGGCGCGGCCGCCGCCGGGCTCGCTCTCTGGCCGTGGATCGGCGCGAACAATATCGCCCTGGTCTTCCTCACGGCGGTGGTTGGGGTCGCGGTGCGGTTCGGGCTTTGGCCGTCGCTGGCCGCAAGCGTCGTATCCTCGCTGTGCTACAATTTTTTCTTTACGGCGCCCTACTACACATTCACCATCGACGAGCCGGCGAACATCGTCTCCGTCGTTTTCTTCACGATCGTTGCGATCGTCGTCTCCAATGTCGCCGCCCATGCGCGGGTGCAGGCCGTTGCCGCTATGGAGCGCGCGCGTACGACCGATTTGCTCTACACCTTTAGCCGCAAGCTCGCCGGTACCGGCACCCTCGACGATGTGCTGTGGGCGACCGCCTACCAGACCGCTTTGATGCTGAACGTTCGGGTGGTGGTGCTGCTGCCCGAGGGCGACGACATTGCCGTGAAGGCGGGCTATCCGCCGGAAGATCGACTGGACGGTGCGGACCTCGCCGCCGCGCGCTGGGCCTGGCGGCAGGACGGTCTTGCCGGCCGCGGCGCAAGAGTGCTGCCTGAGGCCAAACGGCTTTTCCTGCCGATGCGAACGGGGCGCGGCGTCATCGGCGTGGTCGGGATCGACGGCGACGGCATCGAGCCGCTGCTCTCGCCGGCACAACGGCGGTTGCTTGAGGCCCTCATCGACCAGAGCGCCCTGGCGATCGAGCGTGTGCATCTGGTCGAGGACATGGAGCGGGTCAAGCGCACCATGGAGACGGAGCGCCTGCGTTCCGCGCTGCTGACCTCCATCTCCCACGATCTCAAGACACCGCTCGCGGCCGTGCTGGGTGCCGCCGGAACCTTGCGCGACTTGGCAGGCAAGCTGAGTGACGAGCAGAAAGCCGACCTGCTGGCGACGATCATCGAGGAATCCGAGCGATTGAACCGCTTCATCGCGAACCTGCTCGATATGACCAAACTGGAAGCCGGTGCCGTCGTTCCGAACATCGCCCGCCATGACCTGCACGAGATCATCGGCAGCGTACTACGGCGCGCCAAGACCGTGCTGGCGCTCCACAAAGTCGCGCTCGACCTCGCCGACAACCTGCCAATGCTGGACTTGGATGCCGTACTGTTCGAGCAGGTCCTGTTCAACCTCCTCGACAACGCCGCGAAGTATGCCGTGAGCGGCACGACGATCACGGTCAGCAGCAAGCGCGAGGGCGAATTCGTCCTGCTCCAGGTCCTGGACGAAGGGGATGGCATTCCGGCCGCCGACCTCGATCATATCTTCGACAAGTTCTATCGCGCCCGGAAAGGCGACCGCATCCGCGCCGGAACCGGCCTCGGCCTCGCCATCTCGCGCGGGTTCGTGGAGGCGATGCAGGGTACAATTACCGCGACCAACCGCTCCGATCGCGCCGGCGCGGTCTTCTCGGTCCGCTTGCCGCTACCGGCCGGATCGAAACGCCTGGGAGAGGCGGCATGAGTACGGGCGCCCATACCGTCCTCGTCATCGACGATGAGCCGCCCATCCGCAAACTGCTGCGCATGGGCCTGGCGACGGAAGGCTACGAGGTTCTGGAGGCGCCGAATGGGAAGTGCGCGCTCGACCTGATGGCGCAACAACCCGACGTGATCATCCTCGACCTCGGGCTGCCTGACATGCAAGGCCTCGATCTCTTGCGCATGCTGCGGGCCCAAAGCGAGGGCGCCGCCATCGTCGTGCTGTCGAGCCGGGGTGACGAACCCGGCAAGGTCGAAGCGCTCGACAGCGGCGCCGACGACTATGTGACCAAACCATTCGGCATGAACGAGCTTCTGGCGCGCATGCGGGCGGCGCTGCGCCACCGGTTGCAGGTCCAAGGCGAGCGCCCCGTGTTCCGGACCGGCGCGCTTGCCGTCGACCTGGTGCGGCGCGTCGTCAAGGTACACGACAACGAGGTGAAGCTTTCTCCCAAGGAATACGATCTTCTGCGCGTGCTCGTGCAGCACGCCGGGAAGGTGCTTACCCACAAGTTCCTGATGGGGGAGCTTTGGGACCAGACCACCGACGCTCAGTACCTGCGGGTCTACGTGCGCCAGTTGCGGCAGAAGATCGAACCCGATCCCGAACGGCCGGAGTACATCCTGACCGAGACCGGGGTCGGTTACCGGCTTCGCGCCCCGGACTGATCCAAATCCCCGGAAACCGTCCTACACCGCCACCTGCGTGCCGACCTCCACCACGCGGCCGGTGGGGATCTGGAAGAAGTCGGTGGCGTCGCTCGCTGAGCGCGCCAGCCCGATGAACAGGTGGTCCTGCCAGCCCGGCATGCCCGACTGCGGCGAGGGCTTGAGCGAACGCCGCGACAGAAAGAACGACGTCGACATGATGTCGAACTGCCAGCCGTGCTTGCGCGCGATCGCCAGCGCCTTGGGCACGTTGGGCTGCTCCATGTAGCCGAACTTCAGCGACACCCGCGAGAAATGCTGCGACAGCGGCGTGATCTTGACGCGGTCCTCCTCCGGCACGCGCGGCGTGTCGGCGGTAATGATGGTGAGGATGACGTTCTGCTCGTGCAGCACCTTGTTGTGCTTGAGGTTGTGCAGGAGCGCGGTGGGCGAAAATTCCGGGTCGCTGGTCAGGAACACCGCGGTGCCGGGCACGGTGTGCGGCGGCTTCTTCTCGAGATTGCGGAACAGCGTCTCGAGCGGCACCTCGGTGCGCCGCGTCTTGTTGATGAGCAGCGCGGTGCCGCGCCGCCAGGTCAGGATGACCAGCACCATGGCGGCGCCGAACAGCATCGGCAGCCAGGCGCCCTCCAGGAGCTTGAGCGCGTTGGCGGAGAGGAAGGTGACGTCGACGATCACGAACGGCGTCAGCAGCGCGATCGCCCACCACAACGGCCAGCGCCACATCTTCCATATGACGACGAAGGCGAGCAGGCCGTCCACCACCATGGTGGTCGCGACCGC
This sequence comes from uncultured Pseudomonadota bacterium, assembly GCA_963829755.1. Lineage (GTDB taxonomy): Bacteria > Pseudomonadota > Alphaproteobacteria > Rhizobiales > Xanthobacteraceae > Pseudolabrys. The sequence goes on from CAWHJV010000017.1 coordinate 21,779, forward strand.
GATGCCGTAGGCCGACGCCAGCGCGCTCGACGAGCGGAACAGGGCGACGAGGAGCAGCACGCCCAGCAACAGCGCGATGGTGACGCGCGGAATGTAGATCTGGCCCGCGTGCGATTCCGAGGTGTGCTGGATGGCGAGCCGCGGCAACAGGCCGAGCTGGATCGCCTGCGCGACCAGCGAATAGGCGCCGGTGATCACCGCCTGGCTCGCGATCACGGTGGCGATCGTCGCCAGCACGATCATCGGCAGCAGCACCCAGTCCGGCACCATGCGGTAGAACGGGTTCACGATCGCCGCCGGGTCGGCCAGCACCTTGGCGCCCTGCCCGAAATAGTTGATCAGCAGCGCCGGCAGCACCAGGCAGAGCCAGGCGGTCTGGATCGGCTTGCGCCCGAAATGCCCGAGGTCGGCGTAGAGCGCTTCGCCGCCGGTGACGCACAGGAACACCGCGCCCAGCGTCACCAGGCCGACGACGCCGTGCTCGACCAGGAATTCGATGCCGTAGAGCGGGTTGACCGCATAGAGCACGGTCGGATCGTCGCTGATGTGCAGCGCGCCGATGATGGCGAGCGACACGAACCACACCACCATCACCGGCCCGAAGAACGAGGCGACCTTGCCGGTGCCGTGGCTCTGCACGGCGAACAGCCCGATCAGGATCACCACCGCCAGCGGCACCACGTATTCGGAGAAAGCGGGGCTGGCGAGCTTCAGGCCTTCCACCGCCGAGAGCACCGAAATGGCCGGCGTGATCATCGAATCGCCGAGGAACATGGAGGCGCCGATGATGCCGACCACGAGCACCAAAGTCGTGCGCCGCCCGAGCGCGCGGCTCGCCAGCGCCGTCAGCGAGAGCGTGCCGCCCTCCCCGTTGTTGTCGGCGCGCAGCAGGATCAGCACGTATTTCGCGGTCACCGTGATCAGCAGCGCCCACAGGATGAGCGACAGCACGCCGAGCACGATGGTGCGCGTCACAGCGTGGTTGTCGGCGGCCATGATGACCGCCTCGCGCAGGCCGTAGAGCGGGCTGGTACCGATGTCGCCGTAAACTACCCCGACGCTGCCCAGCGCCAGCGCCAGGAAGCTCGAAGGATGAGCCCCATCCTGGCCCGGGGTCGCTTCGGCGGAAGCCGGGCTGGCGTTCAAACCGTCACTCATAGCGCTTTGTTCGAATGCCCGAGGGGCAGGTGGAAGGCGCGGCTTATATCACTGCGGCGGATGAGGCAACACCGGCCAGTCTGCGCGGCGAAATGCCCCGAAATATCCCGGCAGGTCAGGGCTTTGGGCCATTCCAGCGCGTTTTTCGGACGATCGGTTCGCCGGCCGCACGACGCGTGCGACACGAAAACCCCAGCGCACGGTCACCGCCGCCGTGAAGCGGCGGCCGTGTCCAAGGTTTTGTCTTATCGCGTTTCCGGACGGCGAAGCGGTTCTTAACGTAGCCTGGAAACGCTCACATCTAGTTGCTAATGGTCGTTTGATTCCGACATTTGCTCCGGCGCTTGCTGCGGCGGGACGCAAATGTCGGAATCGGGCCACTAGGGCGACAGGTCGGGCGGAATGGGCGGCGCCTCGTGCATCAGTGTGATGGTCACCCGGCGGTTCGGCGACATATAGGGGTTGTCGGGAAAGAGCGGCTGGGTGTCCGCCTTGCCGGCCACCTCATAGATGTGCCCGTCCGGCACCCCCTGCGCTTCCAGGATCTGGCGCACGGCGTTGGCGCGCGCTGCCGACAGGCCCCAGGGCCCGTGGCCCGGCAGCGGCGGGATCTTGCTCGACGCGGTATGGCCGACGATCTTGATGCGGAACGGCATCGCCTTGAGCTGCGGCGCGAGCGCCGCGATCAGCCGGCGGGTGCGCGGCAGCGGCTCGGGCGAGCCGGCGGCGAACATCGAGCGGCCGTCCTGGTCGACGATCTCGATGTTGAGCCCGTCCTTGGTCTGCTCGAACATGATGTGCTTGGACGCTTTGGTGATGTCCGGCATGTCCTGCAGCGCCTGGCGCAGCGAGGCGGCGGCGAGCGAGAACGCGCGGTCCTTCTTGAAGCGCGCGCCATAGGTGCGCTGATGGTTGTGCTCGTTGGGCGACGGCGTTGAGGAAGCTTCCGACGGATCGATCTGCGCGGCATTCTTCAGCTTGGGCCGCGTCGGCAGGCCGAGCACCTCGATGACGCCGGAATAGCGCACCTTGTCCTGCACGCCAAAGGCGTCGCGCATGGAGCCGGCGACCACCTGCAGCTTGGCTTGGTCCTGCGTGGAGAAGGCGACCAGCATCACGAAGAAGCTGACCAGCAGCCCCATCAGGTCCGCGAAGGTCACGAACCAGCCGTGACCGCCGCCGTGGGCTTCTTTGCGTCGTGCCATAAGCTGCCGCGGCGGTTCCGGCCGTTACGCCGGCACCGCCTCCTCCTCTGCCGCGTCTTCCTCGTCCTCGTTGTGGCGATGCTTTTCCGGCAGATAGGCGAGCAGCATCTCGCGCACCAAGGTCGGACTCTTGGCGTCGCGGATCATCAGGATGCCGTCGATAATCAGCGTGCGGTTGACCTCCTCGTCGACCAGCTTGACGTGCAGCTTGTCGGCGATCGGCAGACAGAACAGGTTAGCGAGCGCTGCGCCGTAGAACGTGGCCAAGAGCGCGTTCGCCATGTAGGGGCCGAGCTTGGACGGGTCGGTCATGTTGGCGAACATCTGCACCATGCCGATCAGCGTGCCGATCATCCCGAAGGCCGGCGCGCAGTCGCCGATGGCGCGGTAGACCTTCTGGCCCTCGTCGAGATGGGTGAGAAAATTATCGCGGTCGCGCTCGAGATTGTCGCGGATGAAATTGCCGTCGTAGCCGTCGGCGACGAAGCGGATGCCCTTGGCGAGGAACGGATCGTCGACCTCGACCTTCTCCAGGCCCATGGGGCCTTCCTTGCGCACGATCTCGGCGAGCCCGGCGATCTCGTCGACCAGCTCGCGCTGGGTCATGCGGCGCAATGTGAAGGCGAACTTGGCGCCGAGCGGCACGCCGTGGACGAAGGAGGAAAAGGGAAAGCGGATGAGCGTTGCCGCGAAAGATCCGCCGAAAATAACGATAAAGGCGTGCTCGCTGACGAACATCCCCAGGCTGCCGCCCATGAGGATGACGGTCCCAACCACCGACATGCCCGCCAGCAAACCCAGACCAGTCGCGAAATCCATGACTTACCCCACCCAACGCCGACGGCCGGCGCGCACGCCACACCGTTGCAACGACCTGAACCCTAGACTGGCGCTGTTAAGGAGCGGTAAAGGCTAATCGAGCGTGAAGGCATCCGGGCCCGGACGCCCCCTGACCCAGGGCCCGAAAGCTGCCAAAATCGCACAAATATCCTGGGACCGCCGCCTGGCAGCGGTCCATGACCCTGATTTTCGGAGGAGTTTCCCCATGCGTGAGATCGGTCATTTCATCGGCGGCAAGCACGTGAAGGGGGCCTCCGGGCGTTTCGGCGACGTCTTCGATCCCAACACCGGCGAGGTGCAGGCCAAGGTGGCGCTGGCCAAGCATTCGGAAGTCGAGCACGCCATCGCCGTGGCGGAAGCCGCGCAGGCCGCCTGGGCGGCGACCAACCCGCAGCGCCGCGCCCGCGTGATGTTCAAGTTCCTCGAGCTCGCCAACAAGGACTACGAGAACCTCGCCAAGCTCCTGTCCGCCGAGCACGGCAAGACCGTGCCCGACGCGCGCGGCGACGTGCAGCGCGGCCTGGAAGTGGTCGAGTTCGCCTGCGGCATCCCACACCTGATGAAAGGCGAGTACACCGAGGCCGCCGGCCCCGGCATCGACCTCTATTCCATGCGCCAGCCGCTCGGGGTCGTCGCCGGCATCACGCCGTTCAACTTCCCGGCCATGATCCCGCTGTGGAAGGCGGCGCCGGCGCTCGCCTGCGGCAACGCCTTCATCATGAAGCCGTCCGAGCGCGACCCGTCCGTGCCGATGCGCATCGCCGAACTGTTCCTGGAAGCTGGCCTGCCGGAAGGCGTGCTCAACGTCGTCAACGGCGACAAGGAAGCGGTCGACACCATCCTCAACGACTCGCGCGTCAAGGCGATCGGCTTCGTCGGCTCGTCGGCCATTGCCGAATACATCTACACGACCGGCTGCGCCAACGGGAAGCGCGTGCAGTGCTTCGGCGGCGCCAAGAACCACCTGATCGTGATGCCGGACGCCGACCTCGACCAGGCCGTCGACGCGCTGATCGGCGCCGGCTACGGCTCGGCCGGCGAGCGCTGCATGGCGATCTCGGTGGCGGTACCGGTCGGCGAGAAGACCGCCGACGCGCTGATGGAGAAACTCATCCCGCGCGTCGAGAGCCTCAAGATCGGCCCCTCGCACGACGACAAGGCCGATTACGGCCCGCTGGTCACGCAGGCCGCGCTCAATCGTGTGAGGGATTATGTCGACATCGGCATCAAGGAAGGCGCCAAGCTCAGGGTTGACGGCCGCGGCTTCAAGATGCAGGGCTACGAGAAGGGCTTTTTCATGGGCGGCTGCCTGTTCGACGAGGTCACCCCCGACATGAAGATTTACAAGGACGAAATCTTCGGGCCGGTGCTCTCGGTGGTGCGCGCCAAGGACTATGAGGAAGCGGTGCGGCTGCCGAGCGAGCACGACTACGGCAACGGCGTCGCCATCTTCACCCGCGACGGCGACACCGCGCGCGACTTCTGCAATCGCGTCGAGGTCGGCATGGTGGGCGTGAACTTCGCGATCCCCGTCCCCTTGTCCTATTACACCTTCGGCGGCTGGAAGCGCTCCGGCTTCGGCGACCTCAACCAGCACGGGCCGGACTCGATCCGTTTCTACACCAAGACCAAGACCGTCACGTCGCGCTGGCCCAAGGGCCTCAAGGAAGGCGCGCAATTCGTCATCCCGACCATGAAATAAGGAAGCACGACTGCATGAAGGGACTTCGCGTCGCAGGGGGGCTCATCATCATCTTGACGCTGGCGGGCTGCGCCGGCCAGGGGCTCTCTCTGAGCTCTCTGGAAGGTGACACCACCGCCACGCCGCCGCCCAAGCAGGTCAACATGGCCGGCCGCTGGCGGCTGACCGAGCCCGGCGCGCCGTCCTGCGGCCTGCATTTCGGTGGCGGGCCCGGCATTCGCGACGGCGCCATCCAGCCGGAAGGCGGTTGTCCGGGCGGGTTCTTCACCGCCCGGCACTTCGAGCTGAGCAAGGACGGCCAGCGGCTCAATATCGACGACTACCAGATGAACCTGCTGGCGCATATGAGCTTGAAGAACGGCGTCTTCCGTGGCACGTCCAATGCCGGCAAGACGGTGACGCTCTCGCGCTATCCCACCTCCAAAACAGGCGTCGCGCCCAGCCCCGCAGGATAAAATGGCCGAATTCCAGCTCTACTGCTTCGCCCAGTCCGGCAACGCCTATCGCGCGGCGCTGATGCTCAACCTGATCGGCGCCGACTGGGAGCCGATCTGGGTCGACTTCTTCGGCGGCGGCGCCACCCGCAAGCCGGACTACCGCGAGAGCGTCAACGAGATGGGCGAGGTGCCGGTGCTGGTGCACGGTGGCCGCAAGCCGCTCAGCCAGTCCGGCGTGATCCTCACTTATCTTTCCGACCTCACCGGCAAGTTCAAGCCGGCCGACGAGGACGAGAAGCTGGAAGTCCTGCGCTGGATTATCTTCGACAACCAGAAGGTCAACGGCTTCCTCGGCCCCTACCGCTTCCTGAAGATTTTCGCCAACCCGCCCGGCGATCCGGCGGTGATGGCGTTCCTCAAGGGCCGCATCGACGGCGCGCTGGCGATCGTCAACAAGCGGCTGACCGGGCGCGACTTCCTGGTGGCGGATCGGCCGACCATCGCCGACATTTCGCTGACGGCCTATCTCTATTATCCGCCCGAGGAGTTCGGCTTCGACATCGCCAAGGAGCACCCGGGGATCGGCGCCTGGCTCGAGCGCATGAAGGCCCTGCCCGGCTGGAAGCATCCTTACGATCTGATGCCCGGCTATCCCTTGGGGACGCAGCCGGCGTCGTAACTCCGCGCCTTCGGAGCCTAGATGGAGCGATAGCGAAACCGACGGCGCCCGCTCCCGGATTTCGCTTTGCTCAATCCGGCCTGCGGACCAGCGCCGCCGCGCCTCACCCCTTCTTGTGCTTCTCCCACTTCTCGACCGCGATCTTGGGCGGCCACGCGCCGAGCCACACCTTCAGCGGCATGACCGGCGGCGGCACGTCGTAATCGACCAGGCTCGGATCGATGGCGAAATATTCGCCGGTCTTCTTGTCCTGGATCACGGCGGTGTTGCGCGGGGCCTCGGTCGGCAGGCCGGCATAGGCGAGCTTCGCCACGCGGTGGAAACGGAACAGATGATCGCGCTCCATCAGCGTCAGGTAGGTCCAGGTGTTGACCGACTCGTCGATGCAGTCGAGCTGGCTGGTGTCGCCGAAATTCGGCTTGATGTAGAGTTTCTGGTGCGTCCACTGGTGCACGGCGGTACCGGTTTGCGCGCCGACGAGGCGCTGCATCACGACGATGGCGCGCGCGATGCGCCGCCGCTCGGCCTGGGCGCTGCGGGGACGCGGGTAGAACACCGCCTTGACGCGCCGCCACGCGTGCGGGGTCAGGGAGACGTCCGATCGCTCGGCGCAGCCGAAGCCGTGGCATTGCGTGAAGGCGGCCAGCGTCGGGTTTGGCTTGGCGTAACGGTCGACATATTCCATGCTCAGATGGCCGCCACCCACGCCACCACCGCTCGCGCACGCGGACAGCGCCAGCGCCGCGGCCAATAAACCCACTGTACGACCGATACCCACCGTTCTTCCCCTTCTGAATACCGCGCGGATGCTAGCCCAGGCCGCGGCGGCGCAGAAGCCAGTATAGACGCGGCCTGTGAATGGCGGCGCGATCCCGCGGCCGGTGTGGCCCCGCTGCACAGGCCGTCCGGGGCGCACGGCAAGCACCAACGTCATTGTTGAGTATTGTCCTAATTTACGTTTATGATCCTACATCCGGCCCGCCGAGGGCGCTATCGTGAGGCGTCACGAAAGCGGGATCGCCTTAACGGGGCCGATATCGGGTAAACCCGACATCGGCGATGCGGTGCCTGCGGGCGAAGGAAAACGCATCCTTCGCGCTCGGGCGGCGCGGGGCATGCGCAAACAAGTTTACGCAGTTTGCGCAAAAGCAGACTGCTATGCCGGGGGCACTATGACCCCCCGCCAGGAGCTGGCTGACGATGATCGAGCGGAAACGGCTCCGCCGAAAGCGCGGCCCGCGTCGACAAGACACCGCGGTGGAGCGCCGCGTGGCGAGCACCCTTCGCAAAGGGTGCGCGCCGCAAGGCGCAGAGTTCGGCGCCACGCGGCGCTCCATCCCCTCATTTGACGTGAGGGCGGGTAATACGGGCGAACCCGGCGCCCGCCAAAGAATACGGGCGGCGGCGCTGTGACTAAAGCTGTTTGACAAGAGAACAGGTGAAAGCATGGGCGCGCCACACTCTCCGCGTCATGCGCGGGCTTGACCCGGCAATGACCGCGTCGGGACGCAGGCGTGACGTCAACGATCGTGTTTATCGTCATCGTGGTGATCGTGACCGTGCCCATGACCATGGTCATGGCCGTGCCCATGATCATGACGATGTCCATGCGCGCCTTCGTAGGCGCCGCCTTCCGGCTCGAACGGCGCTTCGATCATGGCCAGCTTGGCGCCGAGCGAGCGCAGCAACGTCTCGAGAGCAGCTTCGCGCCGCACCCGCACCCGGTTCGCCAGCACCTCGACCGGCACGTGGCGGTCGCCGAGATGATACGCGAGCCGCATCAGGCCGGCGAGATCGTCCGCGCGCGCCTCGATCAGCGGCTCGGGCGCCGCCACCACCTCCAGCAGCGTACCGTCATCGAGTGCGAGGATGTCGTCGGTGCGCAATCGCCGTGGCGCGTCGAGCGCGATATCGAACGCGCCGCCTTTCAAGCCCATGGCGCTGAAGCGCCCCGTGCTGCGGCTGGCGTAATCGAGGATTACCGTGTCGGCGATGTCGCGCCCGCCGCGCTCGGCGGCGCCGATGATGCGGGCGGCACGCGGCATGAGGGTCAAAAGACACACATGGTCAGTTGAGCCGCGCCGGCCGTTCGTCGTCGGCGTCGCCGCCGGCGGATGGCGGCGGCATTGGCGAGGCCGGCGCGCCCGCGCCGGCCGCCGCGGCGGCGGCCTCATCCTGGCGCTGATGCTTGCGGTAGGACATGGCGCCGAACGGCAGCGAGGCGAGATAGGCGAGCGTGCCGACGGTCAGCACCTCCCACGGGTAGCTGATCAGCAGCGCCACGACCAGCACCGCCACCACGAACAGCGGCAGCACCATTTCCGGCGGCACCCGCTTGCCCATGCGCTTGCCGGAAAACACCGGCAGCCGCGACACCATCAGCAGCGCGATCACCAGCGTATAGACGAACGTCACCCACACGGTGATCAGGTTGTCGGCGACGCCGAGAAAATTGAGATAGATCGGCAGCAGCGCCGTGATGGCGCCGGCCGGCGCCGGAATGCCGGTGAAGAAATTGCCCGCCCAGGCCGGCTTGTCGGGATCGTCGACCATGACGTTGAAGCGCGCGAGCCGAAGCCCGGCGCAGATCGCGAACACCAGCGCGACGATCCAGCCCGCGGATTTCAGATCGTGCAGGCCCCAGAAATATAGGATCAGCGCCGGCGCCACGCCGAAATTGACGAAGTCGGCCAGGCTGTCGAGTTCGGCGCCGAAGCGCGATGTGCCCTTGAGCAGGCGGGCGACCCGGCCGTCGATGCCGTCGAGCGCCGCGGCGAACACGATCGCGGCCAGCGCCAGCTCGAGCCGGTGCTCCACCGCCATGCGGATGGCGGTCAGCCCGGCGCAGAGCGCGAGCAGCGTGATCAGGTTGGGCAGCAGCACCCGCACCGGGATCGGCTTGAAGCGCCGGGGGCGGGACGGCCGCGGGTTCGGATCGAAGGGCGGAAACACCATGGCGCTAATATACAGCCTCCCGAGGCCGGCCGCCATGGCGGCAAAGCCCCGGGCGGCGGCGGCCCTCGATGCGGTTAATCAGCCGCTGCGGAACGCGCGGCCGCTGTCGCCGCCGTGCAGGTCGGCGAGCACGGTTTCGCCGGCGATAGCCGTCTGGCCGACCGCCACCAGCGGCGCCGTATCGGGCGGCAGATAGACGTCAAGCCGGGAGCCGAAGCGGATCATGCCGAAGCGCTCGCCCGCCCCCACCGGCTGGCCCTCCTTGACGAAGCAGACGATGCGCCGCGCCACCAGGCCGGCGATCTGCACCACGAGGATGCGGGGGCCGGCACCGGTGGCGATGAGCAGCGAGTTGCGCTCGTTGTCGGCGCTCGCCTTGTCGAGGTCGGCGTTCAGGAACTTGCCGGGCTGGTAGACGATCTTCTCCACCTGCCCCGCCACCGGGCTACGATTAACATGACAGTTGAACACGCTCATGAAGATGGAGACGCGCGGCAGCGGTTTGTCGCCGAGGCCGAGCTCGTGCGGCGGGGCGGCGGTGGTGATCTGGCTCACCGTGCCGTCGGCCGGCGCCACCACCAGCCCGTCGCGCACCGGCGTCGTGCGCGGCGGATCGCGGAAGAAATAGATGCACCACAGCGTCAGCACGAAGCCGAGCCAGCCGAGCGGCGACCACAGCCAGAACAGGATCAGGCTGACGAGGGCGAAGGCGCCGATGAACGGATAGCCCTCGGGCGTGATCGGCGTGAGCTGCTGGCGGATGGATTGGACGATGGACATGGGGTTGGGCGTCAGCGCAGCGGCGGGTTGGCCCACGCACGGCGCGAGAGCGGGATGGAAGGGTGCGAAGGCATGAATCGATCCAGCATGGAGGAGAACAGTGCCACGGATCAGCGCCGAAGCAAGAGCCCTTATTCCGCCGCATCCGCCGGCAGGTCGGCGGGCTCGGGGGCCTCAACCGTAATATCGTCGGCCACCGGCGGCGGGTTGCGGTTCGGGGCTGGCTCATTCTCGCCGCTCAAGGCCAGCCGCTCGCGCGCCTCCTCGGCCTCGCGCTGCCGGTTCCACATGCTGGCATAGAGCCCGTCCTGGTCCAGCAGCGCATAATGGGTGCCGCGCTCGACGATTTGGCCCTGGTCGAGCACGATGATCTCGTCGGCGCCGACGATGGTGGAGAGCCGGTGCGCGATCACCAGGGTGGTGCGGTTTTCCGACACCTGATCGAGCGCGTCCTGGATCTCCTTCTCGGTGTGGCTGTCGAGCGCCGAGGTCGCCTCGTCGAGCAGCAGGATCGGCGGGCCCTTCAGGATGGTGCGGGCGATGGCCACGCGCTGCTTCTCGCCGCCGGAGAGCTTCAGGCCGCGCTCGCCCACTTCCGTCTCGTAGCCCTTGGGCGCCATGCGGATGAAACGGTCGATCTGCGCGAGCTTGGCCGCCTCCTCCACCTCCTCGTCGGTCGCTTCCCAGCGCCCGTAGCGGATGTTGTAGCGGATGGTGTCGTTGAACAGCACGGTGTCCTGCGGCACCATGCCGATGGCGTCGCGTAGCGACTTCTGCGTGACATGCGCGATGTCCTGGCCGTCGATCAGGATGCGCCCGCCGGAGAGATCGTAGAAGCGGTAGATGAGCCGCGAGATAGTCGACTTGCCGGCGCCCGACGGGCCGACCACGGCGACCGTCTTGCCGGCCGGCACCTCGAAGCCGATGCCTTTCAGGATCGGCCGCTCGGGATCGTAGGCGAAGGCGACGTCCTCGAACTTGATGGTGCCGCGCGTGACGACAAGCGGACGCGCATCGGCGGCGTCCTCGATCTCCCGCGGCCGCGACAGAATCGCGAACATGTTCTCGATGTCGGTGATCGCCTGCTTGATCTCGCGGTAGACCATGCCCATGAAGTTCAGCGGCTGGTAGAGCTGGATCATCATGGCGTTGATCAGCACGAAATCGCCGATGGTCTTGGTGCCGGCGCGCACCTCGTAGGCGCACATCACCATGGCGCTGCCGAGCCCGACGGTGAAGATGATCGCCTGCCCGGCGTTCAGCGCGCTGAGCGACGTATAGGACTTGACGCTCGCGTCCTCGTAGCGCCCCATGGCGCGGTCGTAACGCGTGGCTTCGCGTTCTTCGGCGCCGAAATACTTCACCGTCTCGTAGTTCAGAAGCGAGTTCGATCGCCTTGACGTTGGCCTCGGTGTCGCTGTCGTTCATCTTGCGGCGGATGCCGATGCGCCATTCGGTGGCGTTGTAGGTCCAGCCCATGTAGAGCGCGACGGTGCCGACGATCACCACCACGTAGCGCCAGTCGAAGTGGAACAGCAGTACGGCCGCGACCAGAACCACCTCGATGATGGTCGGCGCGAGCTGCAGAATGACCATGCGCACGATGGTCTCGATGGCGTTGCGGCCGCGTTCCAGGACGCGGGTCAGCCCGCCGGTCTTGCGCTCGAGATGGAAGCGCAGCGACAGCTCGTGCATGTGCACGAAGGTGCGGTAGGCGAGCCGGCGCACCGCATGCATCGCCACCTTGGCGAACAGCGCGTCGCGGCCCTGCTGCAGGCCGGCCATCAGCATGCGCATGCCGCCGTAGGCGATGGTCATGGCGATGGGCGCGGCCACCACCCAGGTCAGCCAACCGGAGATGTCCGCCGGCGCGGTGCTTTTGCCGGCGAGCGCATCGGTGGCGTATTTGAAGGTGAAGGGAACCGCGATCGTCGCGAGCTTGGCCACCACCAGCAGCACCATGGCGCCCAGCACGCGCAGCTTGAGGTCGCGCCGCTCGGACGGCCAGATATAGGGCCACAGGCGCAGAATCGTGCCCAGCAGCGTGCCGCTGGTGGCGGAAATCGGCTGGTCGTCAAGCTGTTCGTGGCGATGGTGCGGCGACATGAAGGGTCCGGAAAAGCGGCGTTGCGCGCGTCCGCGCCGCCGTCAGCGTTATCATATGAAGCGTCATATAGGCAGATTCCGGCCGATAATCACCCCGGGGCAGGATGACAGCCGCCCGGCAAGGTTATTGCTCCGCCCGACTTGACCCTTGCGCCGGCTCGGCGCAAATCCGTTCTCATGAACAAGATAGAAAAAATGAGCAAAATCCGCACCGTCTGCGTTTACTGCGGCTCCGCCCCTGGCACCGACCCCGCCTTCGTGGAGGGCGCCCGCGCCCTCGGGCAGGCAATGGCCGCGCACGGCGTCGGCCTGATCTACGGCGGCGGCGGCGAAGGCATGATGGGCGAGGTCGCGAGCGCCGTTCTGGGCGGCGGCGGCACGGTGACCGGCATCATCCCCGAGTTCCTGGTGGCGCGAGAGCACGCCCACAAGAACGTGTCGAACATGATCGTCACCCGAGACATGCACGAGCGTAAGCGCAAGATGTTCGAGATGGCCGATGCCTTCGTGGCCATGCCCGGGGGCATCGGCACCCTGGAGGAGTTGGTCGAGCAACTCACCTGGGTCCAGCTCGGCCGCCACAGGAAGCCGGTGCTGGTCGCCAACATCGCGGGCTTCTGGGACCCGCTCGGCGCCCTCATCGACCACATGCGCAAGCTGGAGTTCATCCGCGGCCAGTATGGCTTCGACCTGCTGATCGCCGACAAGGTCGCCGACATCCTGCCGATGCTGGAAAAAGCGGCGGAAGCGGTGCCGGAAGAAGCCAAGGAAATGACCGCGGCGGACCCGGAGAGGTTGTAGGTCGGGCGCGTGTCCCGGGCGCAGCGCCATAGCGCGTCGAAGACGCGCGTGAACGCGCTTATGGTGAAACGGTGCGCTGCAGACCCGGGACCCCGGTTTGTCACGGAAGAAAGCTGGACCCCGGATCAGCAGCGCAATACTTCGCTCGCGCTCGTATTGCGCAGCGTCCGGGGCACGATGGCTCACACCTTCACAAACGTCACCGCCTCGATGCGGTTGCCGTCCGGGTCGCGGATGAAGGCGGCGTAGTAGCCCTCCCCGTGCTGTGGCCTCAAGCCCGGTGCGCCGTCGTCCGCGCCGCCGGCCGCGAGCGCAGCGGCATGAAACGCATCGACCAGATCGGTACTGCGCGCGCGGAAGCAGACATGCGCGCCGGAGTTTGCCGGCAGTGGCGCGAGATCGCTGCGCAGGTTGATCCAGAATTCAGGATACTGCTTGCCAAAGCCCACAGTCGCCGGCCGATCTTCCAGCTTGGCGAAGCCAAGAGTCGCCAGCACCGCTCCATAGAAATGCGTGGCGGCGGCGAGATCGCAGCACGGCGACGGAGACGTGATCGATCATGGTGCTCCCCGACATCACACTCGTCGTTCCGGGGCGCGGCCTTTAGGCCGCGAACCCGGAATCCATACGCCGCAGCGCTGGGGTCATGGATTCCGGGTTCGCTCGCTGCGCTCGCGCCCCGGAATGACCGGTCATAATTTCCTGCGAATTACATCACGCCGGCGCGCCGGATTTCACCAGCTTGTAGACGATGGAATCCATCAGCGCCTGGAACGAGGCGTCGATGATATTGGAGGACACGCCGACCGTGGTCCAATGCTCGCCGGTTTCGTCCTCGCTCTCGATCAGCACCCGCGTCACCGCCTCGGTGCCGCCATTGAGGATACGCACGCGGTAGTCGGTGAGCTTCAGCCCGTCGATGAACTTCTGGTATTTACCCAGGTCCTTGCGCAACGCATGATCGAGCGCGTTGACCGGACCGTTGCCCTCGGCAGCAGAGATGGTGTTCTCGTTGCCGACCTTCACCTTCACCACCGCCATGGTGACCGTTACGCGGTCGCCCTTGGCGTTGTAGCGCTGCTCCACGTTGACGTCGAACTGGGTGACGTCGAAATACGCCGGCACGGTGCCAAGCGTGCGCCGCGCCAGCAACTCGAACGAGGCATCGGCCGCCTCGTAGGCGTAGCCGATGGTCTCGCGTTCCTTGACGATATCGAGAAGACGGCCGATACGGGCATCATTCTTGTCTACCTTGAGCCCGATGCGCTCGAGCTCCGCCAGCACGTTGGACTTGCCGGCCTGCTCCGACACCAGCACGCGGCGGCGGTTGCCGACCGCCTCCGGCGTGACGTGCTCATAGGTCGCCGGGTCCTTGGCAATCGCGGAGGCATGAATGCCGGCCTTGGTGGCGAAGGCGCTTTCGCCGACATAAGGCGCGTGGCGGTCGGGCGCGCGGTTGAGCCGCTCGTCGAGCGCGCGCGAGACCTGCGCGAGCTTCTTGAGCTGCGCGTCCGAAACGCCAATGTCGAAGACGTCGGCGTATTCTTTCTTCAGCTTCAGCGTCGGGATGATGGAAACGAGATTGGCGTTGCCGCAACGCTCGCCAAGGCCGTTGAGCGTGCCCTGGATCTGGCGGGCGCCGGCGCGCACCGCAGCGAACGAATTGGCCACCGCCTGCTCGGTGTCGTTGTGGGCGTGGATGGCGACGTGGTCGCCGGGGATCGCCTTGCACACGGTGCCGACGATCTCCTCCACCTCGTGCGGCAGCGTGCCGCCGTTGGTGTCGCACAGCACCACCCAGCGCGCGCCCTCCTCATAGGCCGCCTTGGCGCAATCGAGCGCGTAGGTGGGATTGGCCTTATAGCCGTCGAAGAAGTGCTCGCAGTCGAGCAGCACCTCGCGCCCCTTGGCCTTCGCCGCGCGCACGCTGTCGCGAATGGAGGCGAGGTTTTCTTCCCCCGTCGTCTCCAGCGCGACCTTGACGTGATAGTCCCACGACTTGGCGACGAAGCAGATGGCCTCGGCCTTGGCCTCAAGCAGCGCGGCGAGCCCCGGATCGTTGGAAGCCGAGCGGCCCGGCCGGCGCGTCATGCCGAAGGCGGTGAACGTCGTCGTTTTCAGCCCGCGGTCCGCCGCGAACAGTTCGGTGTCGGTCGGGTTGGCGCCGGGATAGCCGCCCTCGACGTAGTCGATGCCGATGCCGTCGAGCATGCGCGCGATCGCCACCTTGTCGGCGAGCGTGAAATCGACGCCGTTGGTCTGCGCGCCGTCGCGTAGCGTGGTGTCGAAGAGATACAGGCGTTCCTTTAGGCGTTCCTTGCTCATGGCATCCTCAGATCAGCCCGAACCACCAGAGCGCCAGCACGACCGCGACGGCCAGCACCGCGAACTTGAGCACGATGTAATAGAGCCAATGGCGCGGGAACGGGGTATCGGGTTTGCTCATTGCGTTGCCCCCGAAGCGAGCTGCTTCTGCATGGTGGTGTTGGCGAGCCATTCGCCGCCGACCGAAACGCTGTTGCGCTGCTGCGCGACGTAGCCGCGCTTCTGGAAGAAGGGCAGCGCAGTGTCGCTGGCATCGACCGTGAGCTTGGCGGCGCCGCGGTTGCCGGCAAGCTTCTCCAGCGCGTCGATCAGCATGGCGCCGGCGCCCTGCCCGGCGGCAGCCGGATGCACGTAGAGCAGGTCGATCTTGTCCTCGCCGGCGAGCGAGGCGAAGCCGACCGCCGAGCCGTCGAGCGTCGCGATCAAGGTGAGCTGCTGGCCGAGGCGCTTGGCGAAGGCCACGTCGTCGTCGAGGCTCGCCGCCCAGGCCTCCTGCTGCGCCTCGGTGTAGTCGTCGCCGGTCAAGTCGGCGATCGAGGCGCGGAAGATTTCCGCCAGCACCGGCACATCGGTGGGCAGCAGCGGCCGCAGCGCCAGCTTGGGATGCGCGGTCGCCATCAGCTGTGCTCCGCACTTTCTTCACCTCTCCCCGCAAGCGGGGAGAGGTCGACGTCCGAGCGACAGCGAGGACGTCGGGTGAGGGGCTGTCGCCGCGATGCCGAGCACTTCCGATACGCCCCCTCACCCACCTCGCGACGCTGCGCGCGCGCTCGGCACCCTCTCCCCGCACGCGGGGCGAGGGAGAAGACGCGTGGCGCTCAAACCTCATCGCGCGATCTCCCAGGTAGTGCCGTCCTTGGAGTCCTTCACCACGACGCCCATGGCGGCGAGCTCGTCGCGGATGCGGTCGGACTCGGCGAAGTCCTTGGCCTTGCGCGCGGCGGCGCGGGCGTCGATCAGGGACATGACCTTGGCCTCGTCCACGACCGCCCGGCGCGGATAGGCCTGCATGAACTTGCGCCGCGTCTGCCCCAGCAGGCCGGCCAGCATGCCGGAGGCCCGCAGCGTACGCTTCAATTCGATCTGCGCCGAACCCGACGCGGCGCGGGCTTCGCCGGCGATACGATGAAGCTGCGTCATCGCCAGCGGCGTATTGAGGTCGTCGCACAGCGCGCCGACGAACTCCGCATCGGGCGTGCCGCTCGAATTGGTCTCGTCGCCGATGAGGTCGTACCAGCCGTCCAGGATCTTGCTGCTCTCTTCGAGCCCCTTCACGGTCCAGTCGATGGGCTGGCGATACTGCGTGCGCAACATATTGAGCCGCAGCACCTCGCCGGGCCAATCCTTGAGCAGATCGCGGATCGTCACGAAGTTGCCGAGGCACTTCGACATCTTCTCGCCTTCCACCTGCAGGAAGCCGTTGTGCATCCAGTAATTCGCCATCACCTGCGTATGGAAGGCGCAGCGCGATTGCGCGATCTCGTTCTCGTGGTGCGGAAACACGAGATCGATGCCGCCGCCGTGGATGTCGAAGGTCTCGCCCAGATGCTTCCAGGCCATGGCCGAGCATTCGATGTGCCAGCCGGGCCGGCCCGGCGTCGCGATGCCGCAGGGCGAATCCCAGGCCGGCTCCCCGGGCTTCGACGGCTTCCACAGCACGAAGTCGGTCGGCTCGCGCTTATAAGGCGCGACCTCGACGCGCGCGCCGGCGATCATCTCGTCGAGCGGGCGCTTCGACAGCTTGCCGTAGTCCGGCATCGCCGAGACGTTGAACAGAACATGATCCTCGGCGACATAGGCGCAGCCGTTCTTCGACCAGCCGCTCGATCAGTTCCTTCATCGCCGCGATGTGCTGGGTGGCACGCGGCTCCACCGTCGGCGGCCAGGCAGCCGAGCGCCGTCGACGTCGGCGCTTGAACTCGGCGTAGGTCTCGTCCGTCACCGTCTGGATCGAGACGCCGCGCTCGGCCGCGCGCGCGTTGATCTTGTCGTCGACGTCGGTGATGTTGCGCACGTAAGCGACGTGGTCTTCGCCATAGACTTGCCGCAGCAGCCGGAACAGCACGTCGAAGACGATCACGGGCCGCGCGTTGCCGATATGGGCGAAGTCGTAGACCGTCGGCCCGCACACATACATGCGCACGTTGTCCCGCTCGATCGGGTCGAACGTCCGCTTCTCGCGCGTCAGCGTATCGTAGAGCTTGAGCTCCAAAGCCATAAGACACCCGTCGGCCCCCGCTGGCCGGGCGTCTTGTCGGGTTCTCGATCGAGAGAAAAGACGGCCGCAGCCAGCGTTGGGCGCTAGCTAATAATCCCCCGGCAAATGCCGCAGATATGGTCAAGGCCGTTCATCGGCCGGAGAATGCTCAGTTTTCGCAGGTTCCGTCAAGCCCAGCGGGCGCCCGGCGAAATATGACGTCGAACCGAGCGCCGGCCGGCCGAGACGGTTAATCGGGGTTTAAGATTTTACGGCTATTTTGCTCGTGTTCCGGGGGCGAGTGCCGTATCGAGGCGCCCCCAAAGCCAAACGGGCATGTGTCATGTTGCCATTGAAGGTCAGTCTCGCCGCCATCGCTTTCATCGCCATGACCGCCACCGGCCAGGCCGCCAACCGGCACATGTTCATCATCGGCAACGACGCCGCCGGCTACGGCATCGACCGCTGCCTGGCGTCGGGCGAGAAATGCGGCGCGGCCGCGGCCAACGCCTATTGCCACACGCAGAAATATGCCCACGCCGCCTATTACCGCAAGGTCGCGCGCAGCGAGATCACCGGCGCGATTCCCGGTGCCGACACCGGCTGCGGCGGCGGCAGTTGCAAGCACTACGTCGCCATCATCTGCACGCGCTGAAGCGCTCGCCTGCCTTGATCCGTCATCCTGAGGTGCTTGGCCGAAGGCCAAGCCTCGAAGGATGAGCGGCCGGGCTTACTTCCCGGCCTTCGCCAGCGCGATCGCCTCCCTCAGCACTTCCAGATCGCCGATGTGGTTGGCGAGGATCAGCACCAGTCTGGTGTCAAGATCGGCGGCGGCTTCGTCGCTCAAGCCGCGGCGCGCCTCCACAAGCGTGACATAGGCGTCGTCCGGCTCGGCGAACTGCGACTGGGTTACGAGCTTCGCCATAGCGCTAGACCTTCCCCAAGGCACGATCACGCGCGGCCGCGATCTTGGCCGTATCGGCGTGCCGCCAGCGCGCGCACAGATGCTGGTCGGGGCGCAGGAGATAGGCCGCGCCCGGCGTCGCGTCGAAGCGCTGGGCGAAGCTGCCGTCGCCATCGATGAGGGCGGCGCCGACCGTCTCCAGCCGAACGCCGTCCGGCACCTGGGGCGGCGCGCCGTTCTCGACGTAAACAAGCGTGAATTCGCCAGGGATGTTTTCCAGCAGGTTCCCCTCGCCTTTCGACGTGCGCATCGGCGCATCGGGCACCGGCGCGCCGAGGCGGGCCGAGCCCTTGAATGCGTCCTCGTCGGGCGTCGACAGCGGCGTGTCGTAGACGGTGGCCACCGACAGCCGGCCGGAATTGATCATGCGGCGGGCGAACTCGGTCCTGTCGGCGAGATCGAGCACCGCGTTGCGCAGGCGCCGCTCGGCCGGGGAATGCGGCGCGATGAAATCGGTCGAGCGCGTCGAATGGGCGACGTTCTCGTCGGCGGCCTGGGTGCGCTCGCGCTCGTAAGAGTCGATCAGCGAAAGCCCCGCCTCGCCCTTCAGCACGGCGGCGAGCTTCCAGGCCAGGTTTTCCGCGTCCTGGATGCCGGAATTGGCGCCGCGCGCACCGAACGGCGACACTTGGTGCGCCGCGTCGCCGACGAACACCACGCGCCCGTGCACGAAGCGGTCGAGCCGGCGGCAGTTGAAGCGATAGATCGACACCCATTCGAGCTCGAACGGAATATCGCCAAGGATGCGCTCGATGCGCGCGCGCACGCGCGCCGGCTGCTGTTCGGCTTCGACGTCGGCCTCGGGCCCGAGTTGCAAGTCGATGCGCCAGACGTTGTCCGGCTGCTTGTGCATCAGCGCCGACTGGCCGGAATGGAAGGACGGATCGAACCAGAAGCGGCGCTCGGTGGGGAAGTCCGCCGCCATCTTGATGTCGGCGATCAGGAACTTGTCCTCGAAGGTGACGCCGGAAAACTGCAAGCCGAGCAGGTCGCGCGTCGACGAGCGCGCGCCGTCGGCGGCGATCAGCCAGTCGGCGTCGAGCGCGTAGGGCCCGTCCGGGGTCTCGATGGTCAGCCGCACGTGGTCATTGCGCTGATCCAGACCGGTGAGTTTATTCCTCCAGCGCAGGTCGAGATTATCGAGCTCGCCGGCGCGGTCGCACAATGCCTTTTCCAGGTAATACTGCTGCAGGTTGATGAAGGCCGGCATCTTGTGGCCTTCCTCCGGCAGCAGATCGAAGGAAAAGACCAGATCGTCGCCGTGGAAGACCTTGCCGAGCTTCCAGGTGACGCCCTGCTCGACCAGTTTCTCGCCAACGCCGAGGCGATCGCAGATTTCGAGCGTGCGCTTCGACCAGCAGATGCCGCGCGAGCCTTCGCCGATGCGATCCGCGTCGTCGATCAGCACCACCGGCACGTCGCGCTGCGCAAGATCGATGGCCGCGGCAAGGCCCACCGGCCCGGCGCCGACCACCACCACCGGCCGCCGCACCGGCGCTGCGGCGTCCTGGTCGGCGCAACGCCTGTAGCCGTAGCTGTAGATCGTCTTGCGTTCGTTCTGTCCCATCCTTGGGCCTCCCCGGCCGTCGCGCATCCTTTTTCCCGGCGCGATCGGCCTTGCTCGATCAACCCTGTAGCGCGGCCCACATCTCGCGGTCGCGCTCGGCGGTCCAGATCACCGGCCAGTCAATGCCGCGCGCCTCGTCATAGGCGCGCGAGACGTTGAACGGCATGCAGTGCTCGTAGATCGCGTAAGTAGAGAATTTCGGGTCCATCACCGCACGGGCGGCGTCGAAGGCCTGTTTCAGCGACAGGCCCTTGGCCACGCTGTCCCGCGCCGAGCCGTAGAGCGTCGACAGGAAATCGCTGGTCAGCGCAATGCCTTCCTTGACCATCTCCGGCGTCTTCAGCGCGGCGCCGCGGCCGGGCACCAGCGCCCGGGCATTCAGCGCGGCGAGATTGTCGAGCGTCGTCGGCCAGTCGGTGAAATGGGCGTCGCCGCAGTAGCAGGCGGAATGGTATTCGACGAGGTCGCCGGAGAACACGACGTCGGCGTCCGGTACCCAGGCAATGACGTCGCCGGCAGTATGGCCGCGCCCGATGTGCATGATGCGCACCTCACGCTTGCCTAGCCACACCGAGACTTCATCGGGGAAGGTCAGGTTGGGCCAGGTCAGGCCGGGAATGGTCTCGACCGCCTGGAATAGGCGCGGGAAGCGGCCGATTTCGGAATCCTTGTCCTGCTGGCCGCGCTCGGCGATCAGCTTGCGGGTCTCAGCGGAGGCAAGAATCTCCGCGCCCTTGTAGGCGGAAGCGCCGAGCACGCGCACGGCGTGATAATGCGTCAGCAGCACGTATTTGATCGGCTTGTCGGTCACCGTCCGGACGCGCGCGATCACGTCCTCTGCCATGGCGGGCGTCGCCTGCGTATCGATCACCATCACGCCGTCGTCGCCGACGATAATGCCGGAATTGGGATCGCCCTCGGCGGTATAGGCGTAAAGACCGGGGCCGAGCTCGTCGAACGAAATCTTCTTCTCGCCGAGGTCCTCGGTCGACGCAAAACCCTTGGCCATGATCATTCCTCCCGGAGGTTCTTCATCACTTCGTCGCGTCGCGCCTCAAGCGCGCGCGTAGCGTACCACGTCCTGCTCGATGGCGCCGAAGATCGACTGCCCGTCGGCTCCGCGCATTTCGATCTTCACCTTGTCACCGAATTTCAAGAACGGCGTAACCGGCTTGCCGGTCTTGATGGTTTCCACCGTGCGCTGTTCGGCCAGGCACGAATAACCAAGCCCGCCCTCCTCGATCGGCTTGCCCGGCCCGCCATCGGCGCCGCGGTTCGACACCGTGCCGGCGCCGATGATGGTGCCGGCGACAAGCTCGCGCGTGCGCGCGGCGTGCATGATCAGGGTCGGAAAGTCGAAGGTCATGTCGTCGCCGCAGACCGGCTTGCCGAACGGCTTGCCGTTGATGAAGCTCAATAGCGGCAGGTTGACCTTGGCGCCGTCGAAGGCGTGACCCAGTTCGTCCGGCGTCACCGCCACCGGCGTGAAGGCACAGGCCGGCTTCGACTGCACGAAGCCGAAGCCCTTGGCGAGTTCGGGCCCGGTGACGTTGCGCAAGGTGACGTCGTTGACCAGCATGATCAGCTTGATGGCCCTGGCCGCCTCTTCGCGCGTCGCGCCCATGGGCACGTCGCCGAGCACGACGACGACTTCCGCTTCGAGGTCGATGCCCCAGGCTTCGTCCAACGTCGCGATCGGATCGCGCGGGCCGACGAAGCTGTCGGAGCCGCCCTGGTACATCAGCGGATCGGTCCAGAACGAGGCCGGCATCTCGGCGCCGCGCGCCTGACGCACCAGCGCGACGTGATTGACGTAGGCCGAGCCGTCGAGCCACTGATAGGCGCGCGGCAGGGGCGACGCGCACTTTGCCGGATCGAAAGTCATGTGCGCGACGTGGCCGGACTCCAGCCCATCGGCGAGTTCGACCAGACGCCGCTCGGCGGAGTCCCAATCGTCGAGCGCAGCCTGCAAAGTCGGCGCCACCGCGTGGGCGTCGGCGCAGCGCGTGAGGTCGCGCGAGACGACGAGGAGACGGCCGTCGCGGCCGTCCTTGAGAGAAGCAAGTTTCATCAGTCCCTACCGCCGCATTAATCCGGATCGCGCCGGTTGGGATCGAAGTGTTTCTTCAGTCCCGCCCAGCAGTCGACGTAGTCCTGTTGCAAGGCCGGCACTTCGGCAGCGTATTTTGTCACGCGCTGCCGGAACCGGGTCTCGAACATGAAGGCCAGGGTGTTGGAAAGCTTTACCGGCTTCAAGTCAACATTGCTGGCGTGCTCGAAGGCGTCGATGTCGGGCCCGTGCGGCAGCATCTGGTTATGCAGGCTGAAGCCGCCGGGCACGAAGCCCTCGGGCTTGGCGTCGTAGACGCCGAACACCAGCCCCATGAACTCGGACATGATGTTGCGGTGGTACCAGGGCGGGCGGAAGGTATTTTCCGCCACCATCCAGCGCTCGGGGAAGATCACGAAATCGATATTGGCGGTGCCGGGCGTCTCCGACGGCGAGGTCAGCACCGTGAAGATCGACGGATCGGGATGGTCGAACAGGAGCGCGCCCACCGGCGAGAACCGGCGCAGATCGTACTTGTACGGGTAGTAGTTGCCGTGCCAGGCGACCACGTCGAGCGGCGAATAGTCGGTCTGCGTGGTGAAGAGCTCGCCGCCCCACTTCACTGTGAGCGTGTGCGGCCCGTCGACGTCCTCGTAGGCCGCGACCGGCGCCAGGAAGTCGCGCGGATTGGCGAGGCAATTGGCGCCGATCGGCCCGCGGTCGGGCAGGATGAAGCCGCCGCCATAGTTCTCGCAGACATAGGCGCGCGCCGGCCCGTCGATCAGCTCGACCCGGAAGATCACCCCGCGCGGGATCACGCAGATCTCGCCGGGCTCGATCTCGATGACGCCGAACTCGGTGCGGAAGCGCAACTTGCCCTGCTGGGCGACAATCAGGAATTCGCCGTCGCCGTTGAAGATGTGCTCGCGTTCCATCGACTGCGTGACGAACGCGAGGTGCGCCGCCATGCCGGCGTGGGTGTCGGCGTCGCCGGCGGTGGTGATGGTATGCAGGCCGGAGACGAAGGTGAGCTTCCCGTCCGGGATCGGCACCGGCGACCAGCGCATCGCGCCGATCGGCAGGTCGGTGTCCTCGCGGGTCGGCGCCGTGCGCCAGTATCCCTTGCCCGCCTTGGCAAAGCGCCCGGTATGACGAACGGTCGGGCGAATACGGTAGAGCCAGGAGCGCTGGTTGGAGGCCTGCGGCGCGGTGAAGGGCGAGCCGGACAACTGTTCGGCGTAGAGCCCGTAGTTGCACTTCTGCGGCGAGTTGCGCCCGACCGGGAGCGCGCCTTCGAGCGCTTCGGTTTCGAAGCTGTTGCCGAAACCCGACATGTAGGCCGTTGCCATGAGCGTCCCCTCCAGCTTGGAATTTTCCGAGTATTTTGCTGCGGTATTTAGTTTCTATTGTAACCAACGTCAAATCGATCCGCGCCAAAAGGGGGGTAGTTGCAAATCCGGAGCGTTATCTAGCGGTAAAATCATCTTCTTTGACAACAACTTAGAGTGCTTCCAAAGTAGTTGCACGTGGTCGTAAGTTCGGTCAATGTCTGCGTCATGCGCGAACGCGGCCTTTAGGGGGGCCGGATCGCCGCCGGGCGTTTGTGGAGAACGCGAGCAACGACAAAAATGACCGACGAAAGCGCTCAAAGCGCGCATGACCACCCGGATGCCGCTCGGGCGCAACTGAAGCTCGACCAGTTCCTGCCCTATCAGCTCAACGTTTGCGCCAACCTGGTGTCGCAGGCGCTCTCGCGCGTCTATACCGAGCGCTACAAGATCGGCGTACCGGAATGGCGCGTGCTGGTCACCCTCGGCGAGTTCGGCAATATGACCGCCAAGGCCATCGGCCTGCACAGCCACATGCACAAGACGAAAGTGTCGCGCGCGGTCGCCCTGCTCGAGCGCCGCAAGCTGGTGACGCGGCGCGCCAACCGCGCCGACCTGCGCGAAGCCTTTCTGTCGCTGACCCCGACGGGACGCGACGTCTACGACGATCTCGCCCCGATGGCGCTCGCCTTCGCCCAGCAATTGCTCGACACCGTCGACCCGGCCGACCGGGCGGCGCTCGGGCGCGCGCTGAAGGCCCTCATCGCGCGCTCGGCGGAACTGGCCGCGGCCTACGCGGGCGGCCGCAACGGGGTCAGCGATCTGGAAGCCTAGTTCGGAATCGGACCCCTCGCTCGCCAAGCCCGGCGGTTGACGATAGATTGCCGGCGAACCGATCCACGTCCGCCGGGGGCCCCCTTGAAGCTCTTCACCTATTTCCGCTCGTCCGCCGCCTACCGCGTGCGCATCGCGCTCAATGTCAAGGGCCTGCCCTACGAGATGGAGTCGGCGCATCTCACCCGCGACGGCGGCCGCCAGTACACGCCCGAATTCCGCGCGCTGAACCCGCAGATGCGGGTGCCGGTGCTGCAACTCTCCAGCGGCGACGTGCTCACACAATCCCTGGCGATCATCGAATACCTGGACGAGATCCAGCCGGAGCCGGCGCTGCTGCCGGCCGATGCGCTGGCGCGCGCGCACGTGCGCGCACTGGCCCAGGTTGTCGCCTGCGACATCCATCCGCTCAACAACCTCGTCGTGTTGCAATACCTGAAGGGGCCGATGCAGCATGAGCAGGCCGCGGTCGACGCCTGGTATCGGCATTGGGTGGTCAAGGGCTTCGACGCCGTCGAAGCCATGATCAAGCCGGGCCCCTACGCCTGCGGCGCGCACGTGACGCTCGCCGACATCTGTCTGGTGCCGCAGGTCTACAACGCGCGCCGCTTCAAGGTCTCGCTCGACGCCTACCCCAAGATCGCCGCGGTGGAGGCGGCCTGCCTGAAGCTTCCCGCCTTCGACAAGGCGCGGCCGGAGAACCAACCGGACGCCGAGTAGACGAACCCTCGCCCTTTGCGCCGGCGCGCCGCAACCGGTACATACGCGCCCCCGCAACGTCCCTGCATATTCCTTTCATCGCGCAACCGCGCAACCATCCCGTGCCCAAGAAAACCAATATCCTTGCCGCAGTCCTGTGGATGGTCGGCACCTTGCTGTCGTTTTCGACGCTGGCCGTGTCGATCCGGGGATTGTCCCACGTCGGCTTCACCATTTTCGAGATTCTGGCGGTGCGCGCGGCCGGCATCCTGACCATCTGCGCCATCCTGCTGATCCTGCGCCCGAGCTTGCGCGCGCATACCCGGCCGCAGCGCATGGGGCTCAACCTCCTGCGCAACACCGTCCATTTCGTGTCGCAGTATGCCTGGGCCACCAGCCTGACCCTGCTGCCGCTCGCCATGGTGTTCGCGCTGGAATTCACCATGCCGGCCTGGACCGCGCTCTTCGCGGTCTGGCTCCTGCGCGAGCGCATGACGGCGAGCCGCGCCGGCGTCGTCGCCTTCGGGCTTATCGGCGTCCTGGTGATCCTGCGCCCCGGCACCGCGGGCTTCCATCCGGCGGCCTTCCTCGTGCTGGCCGCGGCGGTCGGCTACGCCATCACCATGATCTCCACCAAGGCGCTCACCAACACGTCGAGCACGTTCAGCATCGTGTTCTGGATGGGGGTGATACAGTTCCCGCTGGCGCTGTCAGGCAGCCATCTCGCGGCGTTCACACACCTGACCGCCTGGGACATCGTGCCGGTGCTCGGCGTCGCCATCGCCGGAACCTCGGCGCACTTTTGCCTGAGCAACGCCTTCCGCGCCGGTGACGCCACCTTGGTGGTGCCACTCGATTTCATGCGCATCCCGCTGATCGCCGTGGTCGGCTGGGCGCTTTACGGGGAGCGGCTCGACGTGTTCGTGCTGCTCGGCGCGATGATCATCGTCACGGGTGTGCTGTGGAACCTGCGGGCGGAGAGCCGGCAGTTGCGGCAAGCGGTGGGCACGTGAACGGGCGCACGGCGCCGCCATGGGGATTTCGCGTTCACGCCCCGCGGCCATCCTCGCGCTGCCATAATTCCCGCGTTAGAGTGCCGGCCATGAGGGGTTCATCGATCGTCAAAATCGGCGCGGCGGCAGCAATTCTGCTGTCGTCTGCCGCCATGGCACTGGCGCAACAGCCGCCCGGCCAAAGCGCCAGCAACAGCCCGGCGTGCCGGCGCTTGGTCGGCCAACTCACCGCCCTCGACCGCGGCAATGCCGACCCGACCCGTGCCGGCCAGATCCGCCAAGCGGAGGACGCGGTCAACAAGCAGCAATACGCGGTCGACCAGCTGGTGTCGCGCGCGCGCCACATGGGCTGCGAAAACTCGGGCTTTTTCTCGATCTTCTCCAATCCGCCGCGCGAATGCGGCGCGCTCAATCGGCGCATCGACCAGCAGCGCAACGCCCTCGACCACCTGCAGAACCAGCTCGAGCAGCTCAACGGCGGCAATACCCAGCGCGCGGCGCAGCGCGAATCGCTGCTGGTCGCGCTCGCCAACAACGGGTGCGGCTCACAATACAGCAGCGCCGCCAGGGCCGGCGAGCAAGGCGGCTTCCTCAACCGGCTGTTCGGCGGCGGCACGATCATCTCGCCCGGCGCCAGCGGCCCCATGGGCAACACCTACCGCACCATCTGCGTGCGGCTCGGCGACGGCTACTATTTCCCAATCTCGTTCGAGACCACGCCCGATCACTTCCAGGACGACGCCGCGACCTGCCAGCGCGAATGCCCGGCCGCCCAAGTCCGCCTCTACACCTACCACAACCCCGGCCAGGACGTGTCGCAGGCGGTCTCGCTTGATGGCCAATTCTACTCGGAGCTGCCGTCGGCCTTCTCGTATCGCAAGAAGCTTTCCGGCTACAGTTGCCGCCGGCCCGGCCAAAGCTGGTATGAGGCGCTCGTCGGCAACAGTCCGAACCAGACCGCGCAACCCGGCGGCGTTATTGCCACCGGCAAGAAGACGCAGCAGCGGGCCAGCTCGCCGGGCAAGACCCCGATCACCGACCCCGCCAAGCTGCGCGGATCCGAAGACGCCCTCGCCCAGACGCCGGGCAAGACCGACGACACCGCGCACCGCAAGGTGCGCCAGGTCGGGCCGCGCTTCCTGCCTTCGCAGAAGGGCCAAGACAACAACAAAGGCAAAGCTCAGTAGTCGAACGCCTCCGACGCGACCGGCTTGCCGGCGAGCAGCGATTCGTCGGGCGCGGGCAGCGGCGTGCCGGGATCGCGGAAGAGGTTGGTGATCGGGTAGCGCCGGTCGCGGCCGAAATTGCGCAGCGTCACCTTCACGCCGGGCGCGGCCTGGCGGCGCTTGTATTCGGCGATGTTGAGCAGGCGCTCGATCTTCATCACGGTGTCGCGGTCGAAGCCGTCGGCGACGATTTCGGCGATCGGCTGCTCGCGCTCGACCAGCCGCTCCAGGATGCCGTCGAGCACGTCGTAGGGCGGCAGCGAGTCCTCGTCCTTCTGGTTCTCGCGCAGTTCGGCGGTCGGCGGCCGCACCAGGATGTTCTCCGGGATCACCAGCCCGTCGGGGCCCATGGCGCCCACCGGCTTCCACCCATTGCGCAGGCGCGCCAGGCGGAAGACTTCGGTCTTGTAGAGGTCCTTGATCGGATTGAAGCCGCCATTCATGTCGCCGTAGAGCGTGGCGTAGCCGACCGACATCTCCGACTTGTTGCCCGTGGTCACCAGCATGACGTTGAACTTGTTGGAGATCGCCATCAGGATGGTGCCGCGGGCGCGCGCCTGCAGGTTCTCCTCGGCGACGTCGCGCGGCAGCCCTTCGAACAACGGCTTGAGCGCTTCCTCGAAACCTTCCACCGCCGGCGCGATCGGCAGGATGTCGTAGCGCACCCCGAGCGCCTTGGCGCAGGCGGCCGCGTCGTCGAGCGACTCCTGTGCCGTGAAACGGTAGGGCATCATGATGCAGCGGACGCGCTCGGCCCCGATGGCATCGACCGCGATCGCCGCACAAATCGCGGAATCGATGCCGCCCGAAAGCCCCAACGCCACGCCGGGAAAGCCGTTCTTGTCGACGTAGTCGCGCAAGCCAAGGACGCAGGCCGCGTAATCGGCCATGTCGCCCTCGAGCAGGTTCTGCTTGGGACCGTCGTCGCAACGCCACGTCGCCCCGTCGCGCCGCCAGCGCGTCGTCACCACCTCTTCGCGGTAGTGGCTCATCTGGAAGGCCAGCGAGCAGTCGGCATTGAGCGCGAGCGAGGCGCCGTCGAACACCAGTTCGTCCTGGCCGCCGACCTGGTTGGCGTAGATCAGCGGCAGCCCGGTTTCCTTGATGCGCGGCACCATGACGTTGAGGCGCTGGTCGGCGACGTTGTGCCGGTAGGGCGAGCCGTTGAGCACCAGCAGGATCTCGCCGCCGGTCTCGGCGATGCATTCGGCCGGCTCCGGGCCCCAGATGTCTTCGCATATGGGCAGGCCGAGCCGCACGCCGCGAAAGCTCACCGGCCCGGGCATCGGGCCGGGCGCGAACACGCGCTTCTCGTCGAACACGCCGTAATTGGGCAGGTCCACCTTATAGCGAACGCCGGCGATGCGGCCGCCATCGAGCAGCACGGCGGCGTTATAGAGCTTGCCCTCGTCGACCCAGGGCGTCCCCAGCACCAGCGCCGGGCCGCCGTCGGCGGTCTCGCGCGCCAGCGCCTCCACCGCCGTGCGGCAGGCGGCCTGGAACGCGGGCTTGAGCACCAGGTCCTCGGGCGGATAGCCGGCGATGTAGAGCTCGGGGAAGACGACGAGGTCGGCGCCCTGCCCGGCCGCTTCGGCGCGCGCTTTGCGCACGCGCTCGGCGTTGCCGGCGATGTCGCCGACGGTGCAGTTGAGCTGGGCGACCGCGATCGCCAGTTCGTTGGCCGGACGTGCGTTCATGGTGATACGTCTAGCGCCCGGAACCGCGCCCGGCAATCGCGGGCGCTAGCGGCCAGCCATGCGCGCGGCCGGGCTCGGGGCTTTTCTTTGCGCATGATCTTATCCGAAAACCGGTTCCCATCCCCGATCAAGTCGGGGACAGGCTTTTTCGGGATCATGCGCTACAGCCCCGCCGCCGCCGGCATCGGCGCCGCCCGGCGCTCCTTCTTCAGGAGGTCGGACAGCAGGAAGGCCATGTCGATCGCCTGCTCGGCGTTGAGCCGCGGATCGCAGACCGTGTGATAGCGGTCGTTGAGGTCGTCGTCGGTGATGGCGCGGGCGCCGCCGGTGCACTCGGTGACGTCGCGGCCGGTCATCTCCAGGTGCACGCCGCCGGCATAGGTGCCTTCGGCCTGATGGACCTCGAAGAAGCCGCGCACTTCCTTGAGGATCAGGTCGAACGGCCGGGTCTTGTAGCCGGTCGCCGAGGTGATGGTGTTGCCGTGCATGGGATCGCACGACCAGACCACCGTCTTGCCTTCGCGTTTGACCGCGCGGATCAGCGCCGGCAGATGGTCACCCACCTTCTCGGCGCCGAAGCGGCCGATCAGCGTCAGGCGGCCCGGCTCGTTGTCGGGATTGAGGATGTCGATCAGCCGCAGCAGATCGTCGGTCTTGAGCGACGGCCCGCATTTGAGGCCGAGCGGATTCTTGACGCCGCGGGCGTATTCGATGTGGGCGTGGTCGTGCTGGCGCGTGCGGTCGCCGATCCAGATCATGTGGCCGGAGGTGGCGTACCAGTCGCCGGTGGTGGAATCGACGCGGGTCAGCGCCTGCTCGTAGCCGAGCAGCAGCGCCTCGTGGCTGGTGTAGAAGTCGGTGGTGCCGAGCGCGGAATCGACCGCAAAGTCGAGCCCGCAGGCGCGCATGAAATCGAGCGCGCCGGAAACGCGATCGGCGAGATCGGCATAAGCCTTCGACTGCGGCGAGCCCGAGACCGACTTGAGCATCCACTGATGCACATTCTCGACGCTGGCGTAGCCGCCCTTGGCGAAGGCGCGCAACAGGTTGAGCGTCGCCGCCGACTGGCGGTAGGCGCCGATCTGGCGGCGCGGATCGGGAATGCGCGCGTCCGGCGTGAAGGCGATGTCGTTGACGATGTCGCCGCGATAGCTCGGCAGTTCGACGCCGTCGCGCTTCTCGGTCGGCGACGAGCGCGGCTTGGCGAACTGGCCGGCGACGCGGCCGACCTTCACCACCGGCAAGGCGCCGGCATAGGTGAGCACGACCGCCATCTGCAGGAACACGCGGAAGAAGTCGCGGATGGTGTCGGCGCCGTGCTCGGCAAAGCTCTCGGCGCAGTCGCCGCCCTGGAGCAGGAACGCCTGGCCGTTTGCGACTTGGCCGAGGGCCTTTTTCAGATTGCGCGCCTCACCCGCAAAAACCAGCGGCGGAAAGGTGGCAAGCTGCTTCTCGGTGTCGGCCAGCACCTGCCGGTCCGGATAGTCCGGAACCTGCAGAATCGGCTTGTTGCGCCAGCTATCGGGCGCCCAACGGTCAGGCATTACACAACACTCCAGCGAATGGCCGGGGTTATACACGAGGTACGCCTCCCGGCACCAGCCGGAAAAACGGGCACGAATCCAAGACGTTACGATCTCGCCGGCGGGGCTTTGCCGAATGAGACCAAATACAATTACTGATTGATTTTGATGGACATTTCACGCCGATGGACGATAATGCATGATGGCAATAGCGTGCGGGGGGACCACGTCATGCCTAGGGTCTGGCGCTGTGTCGTACTGACTGCGGCGGCCGCAATGCTGGCAGCATGCAGCGCTACCGATTTCAACACTCCAGTCGTCAAATTCGGACAAGCAACCGACCTCGCCGCCAAGCAATTTGACACTTACAATGCCGCCATCAACAAGGCTCTTGCCGAGCGAACCGTCCACATGGCGCTCGCGAGCACAAGGGCGACGTACGGACGGTATGAATGCAATCCTGATGCGACGCGGTGCACGCTCGCATTCGTAAACAAAGATGGATCGGTATCTACCGCGATACAATCGCTCGATGGCATCGACGCCTTAATGACCGGCGTCAAGAACTACGCCGCCGGCCTCACTGCAATAGTCGCGGCCAATTCAGGCAACGAAGTCGACACTGCCATCACGTCAGTCAAGACGAACCTTCTCTCGCTCGCCAACGACGGCGACACTCTGAACAAGCAGCTCCGTCAGCCCGACATCAACCTCGCAAGCCGCGTATCGCTCTTCGCTTCACCTGTGGCGGACGCAGCAACATACGCTCTCAACAAGGCGCTGGAAGGCATCAAAATCGCGGCACTGCGTCAGGCTACTTCGCAGATGGAAGATTTGATGCCGGACCTTACCAGAATTTTTAATCTCGCGGCCGAGACCGCATGGGTCTTCAGACGCGATGAGTTGCATCGAAAATTCAGAGTCGCGCTAAAATCATTCAATCGGAGCAAGAAGAAGACAAAGGAACAATACGACGCACTCGAAAGCGCCCGCGCGGAATACGACGCGGTCCTGAAACAGCAGGGCAGTGCCGGCGCCATCTTTCAAGCCCTGGCGCAAGCCCATTCTGCCCTCACAGACGCCGTTCATAACCCGACTATAGATTCAGCGTCCCTTCTTGCAGCGATCCAACGCGTTTCTGATGAATCCGTCAAACTGGCAACGATCGCAAAAGAATTTCAGGATGCCCAGAAGAAAGCAGTGACGGGAGCGGGTCAAACTGGTGCATAGGGGGTTACCATGAGCAACGCAGACGCCATCGGGCGCCCGCCAAATAATGAAAAGAACAAGACCATCCAATCGATAATTGCGGACTGCGAAAAGGCGCGCACTAGAATCAAAGCGCATCGGGCGGAGCTCGAAGGCGACATATTCGCCTTGGAAAACCCACCACCTCCGCAACAGCCATCTGCCGCCGACGACGCCGAGGTGGACAAGCTTGACACGGCTATGGACGCCCTCCTGCACGCGGAAGAAGAGTTGCTATTGGATTATCTGATGGTGCTCAATTCGTCGGCCGCAGTTACACAACTCAAAAATTCTCTCGTGGCGGTGAATTCAGAACTCAAAGCGAAAGTTGAAGACGTCAATGCCGTCGCCAAGCGACTGACCAAAGTGGCGGATACAATTAAAGTAATTGACGGTATAGTGAACAACCTGACGAAGCTGGCAGCCTTAATCCCTTGAGAACGGAGCGGTGCCAAAGCGCCATGCTTCGCCACGCTATGCTGCGTCCGGGCAGTCCACGATTGTTGACACAGCCGCTTGAGCAGAGAGGGCAAGGTCGACCGCTAGGCGCCGTCTCTACTCCGCCGCCGCCCGGCCGTAGCTGATGGCCTTTTCGCGCAAAGTGACCAGTTCCTCGGCCGCCGTCGGGTGAACGGCCATGGTGGCGTCGAAATCGGCCTTGGTGGCCCCCATCTTCACCGCGATGCCGATGACCTGGATCAGCTCGCCGGAGTCGGGCCCGACCAGATGGCAGCCGACCACCCGGTCGGTCGTGCCGTCGACCAGGACCTTCATGAAGGTGCGGGTGTCGCGGCCGGCAAGCGTCGCCTTCATCGGCCGGAAGGTGGTCTTGTAGACGTCGAGCTTCTCCAACCGCTCGCGCGCCTCGGCTTCGGTGAGGCCGACGACGCCGATCTCGGGCTCGGAGAACACCGCGGTCGGCACGTTCGAATGATCGACGCGCGTCGGCTTGCCGCCGTAGAGCGTATCGGCGAAGGCGTGGCCCTCGCGGATCGCCACCGGCGTCAGGTTGATGCGGTGGGTGACGTCGCCGACGGCGTAGATGTTCATGACCGAGGTGCGGGAATATTCATCGACGTGGATGCCGCCGTGCTCGGCGATATGGCAGCCGGCGTTCTCCAGGCCCAGCCCCATGATGTTGGGGCGGCGGCCGATAGCGAACATCACCTTGTCCGTGGTGACCGTGCTGCCGTCGGAAAGATGGGTGACGAACTCGTCGCCCGCCTCGTCGACCGCGCTGACCGTGTGCCCGCAGGTCACGGTGATGCCGCGCGTGTGCATCTCGTTGCGCAGGTGCTCGCGCACGTCGTCGTCGAAGCCGCGCAGGATGTTGTGGCCGCGATAAACCAAGGTCACCTCAGCGCCGAGGCCGGCGAAGATGCAGGCGAACTCCACCGCGATATAGCCGCCGCCCTGGATC
The DNA here is from genome assembly GCA_963829755.1 of uncultured Pseudomonadota bacterium. Taxonomy (GTDB): domain Bacteria; phylum Pseudomonadota; class Alphaproteobacteria; order Rhizobiales; family Xanthobacteraceae; genus Pseudolabrys. The sequence goes on from CAWHJV010000017.1 coordinate 54,533, forward strand.
AGGATGCGCCGGGGCAATTCGGGCAGGTGGAAGGTCTCGTTGGACGAGATGACGTGCTCAAGGCCGGGAATGTCCGGCCCCATATGCGGCCAGCCGCCGGTCGCGATCAGCACGGTTTCGGCGGTCACCGTGTCGCCGGTTTCCGTGAGACGAATTGTGTGCGCGTCTTCGAACACCGCGCGGCTCTTGGCCAGCCTCACCCCGAACTTGTCGAGCGTGTTGGTGTAGGCGGCTTCCAGTCGCGCCACCTCGCGCGCCACGTTGGCGGTGAGCGACGGCCAGTGGAAGGTCGGCTGCGACACGGTCCAGCCGTAGCCGGCGGCGTCCTCGAATTCCTCGCCGAAGCGCGAGGCATAGACCATCAGCTTCTTGGGCACGCAGCCGCGGATGACGCAAGTGCCGCCGACCCGATATTCCTCCGCGATCATCACGCGCGCGCCGTGGCCGGCCGCGACCCGGGCGGCACGCACCCCGCCGGAGCCGGCTCCAATCACGAAGAGATCGACGTCACGGTCTGCCATCGCCTGCCCATCGCTCCATCAATCCGGGATCGTCCGCGACCGCGCGCTTCGCGGCGTGCCATCGCCGCCATCGCCCCTCACAAGGGATGGCCGCGCTTTTTCATGTCCTCGCGAATCTTTTCAATCACCTGATCGGACAGCTTGTTCGCCCAGTCATGCGCGAAACGTCCGCTGGCCTGGACGACCTGCGGCAGCTGGTCTTGATATTTCTTGCCCACCGGCGAGTTGTAGAAGGCCACGATCTTTTTCAGCTCGGCTTCCGTGAAACGCTGCGCATAGAGCTTCGCCACATGGTCGGTGAGCTCGGAGACGCGCGGCGCGTATTCCTTGCGCAGTTCAGCCGCGACCGCGTTGAGGTCGGTGGCAAGATCCGGGTTCTGCTGCAGGAACAGAAGCTTGGCCTGCTCGATCACGCCGGGGATCAGCGGTTGAAAGGCTTGGGCGGCGCCGGTGAGCTTGACGAGCTGCTGGGCGGTCGCCATGGCGGCCTTGGACGGCTTCGGTTGCGCGTTGGCGCTCGCCCCCACGCCCACCAAGGCGATGGCCACGGCCGCGGCGCATGCCGCGCGGTACAGGGCCTGCGTGAATTTCGTCATCAACGTCAACTCCGTTTGGCTCAAGACAAAGTGGGCGACACGACTTAGCGCTTGGATCAGGACCGCTCGATCAGTTCGACGCCATCCGGTCCGGCAATGATGGCCATCTGCGCATAGCCGATGAAGAGACCGTGTTCCATGACGCCGGGAACGTCCGCGAGCGCATGGGCCAGGGCGTCGGGATCGCCGATCCGCCCCAGCGCCGCGTCGACGATCCAGTGGCCACCATCCGTGACGAAAGCATGGCCGTCCGTCCCGCGTCGCAGGGTAAGCGGGCCGCCGGCCTGCACCGCGGCAATGGCCTTTTCCAGCGCGTTCAGGGTGGCACCGAGGCCGAAGCGCGCCACCTCGATCGGCAGGGGAAACCGGCCGAGCGCGGGAACGAACTTGCTCCGGTCGGCGATCACGATCATTTGCGCGGAGGCGCCCGCGACGATCTTTTCGCCCAGCAGCGCCCCTCCCCCGCCCTTGACCAGGCTCAGGTCGGGCCCGATCTCGTCGGCGCCGTCGACCGTGAGATCGAGCGCCGGCGTGTCGTCGAGGGTGGTGAGCGCAATGCCGCAGGCTTCGGCCTGGGCCTGCGTCTCGCGCGAGGTCGGCACCCCGACCACGTCCAATCCGGCCCGCACCCGCTCGCCCAGCAGATCCACGAAATGGCGCGCGGTGGAGCCGGTGCCGAGACCGAGGCGCATGCCGGGCCGCACGAATTCGACGGCGCGCGCGGCGGCTGCGCGTTTCTGGGCATCGACATCCATGGCGACCGGCTCGGGACTTTCGCTCAAGGGTTGGGGGCGCAATCCAGCCTATCTAGCCTCGATCGCCCCGCCTGGATAGAAGGAAATCGACGCACTTTCCCGGGGTCCAGCGCCCTCTCGCTTGCATCCACGGGATGCGGCGGCTACAGCCTCGCCAGCCATGACTTGGTATCCATGACCAGCCCTCTCCTCGTCTTCGATCTCGACGGCACCCTCATCGACACCGCGCCCGACCTGGTCGACACCCTCAACGTGGTGTTCGCCCGCGAGGGGATGGCGCCGGTGCCGTTCGAGACCGCGCGCACCTACATCGGCACCGGCGCGCGCGCCATGATCACGCGCGGCGCCGAAGCCGAAGGGCGCGACCTGCCGCCGGCCAAGCTCGACGAGATGTTCGGCGATTTCCTGAAGCATTACAGCGAGCACGTCGCCGACCGCTCGCGCCCCTTCCCCGGCCTCATCGACGCGCTCGACGAACTCGCCGCCGCCGGCCATCGGTTCGCGGTCTGCACCAACAAGCTCGAACGGCTGTCGCTGCTGCTGCTCGACGCGCTGGCGCTCAAGCACCGCTTTGAGACGATCTGCGGCGCGGACACGTTCGGCGTGCACAAGCCGGACCCGGAGGTCCTGCGGCGAACGATTCACGCCGCCGGCGGCGACCCGCGCCACGCCATCATGATCGGGGATTCCGTCACCGACATCCGCACCGCCCGCGCCGCCGGCGTGCCGGTCATCGCGGTGGACTTCGGCTACACGGAACGGCCGGTCACCGAGTTGGCGCCCGACCGCATCATCAGCCATTTCGCGCAGTTGCCGGCGGCCGTTGCCGCGATCGCGTCGGTGGGCTGAGGCCGTTTGTCGCAATTATGGTTAACGGCGTTAGGGTTAACCACACCGCCCATATTGCACCTAAATGACGGCCTCCCTATCCTCCCACCGGCATCGGGCGCTGCCCGCCGCCTAGGGCATGATCCCGACAAGTGGGAACCGGTTTTCGGAAAAGATCATGCTCAAACAAAATGTTGGGAAAGCACGCTGATTTAATCTAAACGCATCGTGCTCCAAGGCGGACGTCAGGGCGCAGGAATCTCAAAAGGACGGACCTCAACGACAATGTATCGGGTCATTGCGATCGTGATGGGAGCCCTCGCGCTTGCGGGATGCTCCGCGACCTCGGATTGGCTGAGCCTCGATGCGTTCAAACCGAAGCCCCCGGTCGAAGCGGTGCGTTTCGAATCCGTTCCGCCGGGCGCCCAGGTCACGCTGCCGGATGGACAGACCTGCCTCACGCCCTGCGCCTCGCCCTTGAAGTCTAACGGCACCTACACGGTTCAGTACGCGCTGACCGGCTATCATCCCGCCACCGCGACCATCGCGCCCGCTTCCATGGGCGACGGCAGCACGCAGTTGCGGCCGAACCCGGTGACGGTCGAGCTGACGCCGCTGGCGCCGCCGAAGAGGAAGACGATGCGCCGCCGCCGCACGACCCGGAAAAAGGTGACCAGGCCCGCGCCGAAGCCCGTGACCGTCAAGCCGGCGCCGACGCAGAGCCCGTCGCCCTGGCCGCCGTCGCAGTCGCCGCAGCAATAACACCGTCCCAATGGGCCTTGCGGCGCTGCAACAAGCGCCGCTGCTCTATTTTGCCGCGTCCGCGGGCGTGCGCTGGACGGTATCGCGATTATCCGCCACACTTCCTATATGAAGCCGGCGATATGACGTAAGCGGGTCGCAGAGCCCGCCGCGCATGGCAAAACACGCCACGCAGGGATGAATAATGGCCTTCACGACTGATGTTCCCGTCCGCGACATCGAAAGCGCCGGCGCCCCGCCGCGGCCGCTGATCGATCCCTTCGCACGCGCGATCACCTATCTGCGGGTGTCGGTCACCGACCGCTGCGACTTTCGCTGCGTCTACTGCATGTCGGAACACATGACCTTCCTGCCCAAGACCGACGTCCTGAGCCTGGAGGAACTCGACCGCCTGTGCAGCGCCTTCATCGCCAAGGGCGTGAGCAAGCTGCGGCTGACCGGCGGCGAACCGCTGGTGCGGCGCGGCATCATGAATCTCGTTTCCTCGCTGTCGCGCCATCTCGACAGCGGCACGCTCAAGGAACTGACGCTCACCACCAACGGCTCGCAGCTCGCGCGCTACGCCGCCGAGCTGAAGGGCCACGGCGTCGAGCGCGTCAACGTATCGCTCGATACGCTCGACGCGGACAAGTTTCGCGCCATCACCCGCTGGGGCGACCTCGACAAGGTCATGGCCGGCATCGACGCGGCGCAGGCCGCGGGGCTCAAGGTGAAGATCAACGCGGTGGCCCTCAAAGGCGTCAACGACGACGAACTCGCCGACATGGTGGTCTGGGCGCATGGCCGCGGCATGGACATGACCGTGATCGAAGTGATGCCGCTCGGCGACGTCGACGAAGCCCGCCTCGACCAGTACCTGCCGCTGTCGATGGTGCGCGCGCGGCTTGCCGAGCGCTTCACGCTCGACGACATCGACTACCGCACCGGCGGCCCGGCGCGTTACGTGCGGGTCAAGGAGACCGGCGGGCGGCTCGGCTTCATCACGCCGCTCACCCATAATTTCTGCGAGTTGTGCAACCGCGTGCGCATCACCTGCACCGGCACGCTGTTCATGTGCCTCGGCCAGGAGGACGCCGCCGATCTGCGCGCGCCGTTACGGGCCTCGAATACCGACGAACCGCTGCACACGGCCATTGACGAGGCGATCACGCGCAAGCCCAAGGGCCACGACTTCGTCATCGACCGTCGCCATCAGCGCCCTGCCGTGTCGCGCCACATGAGCATGACCGGGGGCTGACCGGCCAGCCGCAACTCGGCAACTCGGGATTGCACGAAGGCGGCGCCGATCCCCAACAGGTCGAAGCCCGCCGCCGACCCGTTCTCGCCGCCACCGCCAGACAGCCCCCTGCCCGGCTGACGCCTCCGGGCGGACAGGGACGAATAGCCGGGCCCAGTGTCCTTGGCCCAGTGTCCTTGGTCCTGCGCCCCTGGCGGCGCCGCAAGTTTTCAATTGACGCCTCGTGCCGGCATCGGCTTAAGGTGATGCGCGCGGCTGGGGGCGCCGGGCGGGGACAAAGCAAAAACAAGACCAGGACCGCCGGCACGGTTGCGGTGCGGCCGGCGGTTCAGACCGGGAGGATTTTCGTTGGGCGCCCTAGACGCAATCCTGAAGGCATTGCTTCCGGCGACGCGCGCCATCGACGCCGCCACGACCTGGATCGGGAAACGCATAGCCTGGCTGATCCTGGTCGCGGTGCTGGTTTCGGCGGTCAATGCGAGCGTGCGCAAGGTGTTCGACACGTCGTCGAATTCCTGGCTGGAATTGCAGTGGGTCCTCTTCAGCGCCGTGTTTCTGCTGTGCGCGCCCTGGACACTCCTGGCCAACGAGCACATCCGCATCGACATCCTCAACAATCTGCTGCCGAAGCGGGTGCGCGACATCATCGACGTCATCGGGCACGCCTTCTTCCTGCTGCCGCTCGCCGTCATCATGGTCATCACCGGCTGGCCCTTCTTCTTCGCCTCCTATTCCATCAACGAACAGTCCTCGAACGCCGGCGGGTTGCCGCAGTGGCCCGGCAAATCACTCATCATGCTCGGCTTCGGCCTGCTGCTGATCCAGGGACTGTCCGAGCTCGTCAAGCGGATCGCGGTCATGCGCGATCTCATCCCGGATCCATACGAACGCCAGAAGAGCTCCCTCGAGCTTGAGGCCGAGGAAGTGATCGAGGCGATGGAAAAGAAGCAGTAATCCGGGTCCGGCGAGAAAACATCTCATGGAAGCTTTTTTCATCGACAACATGGCTCCGATCATGTTCGGGGTCCTGGTCATTGTCCTCCTGCTCGGCTACCCGGCGGCCTTTTCGCTCGGCGCCGTCGGGCTGTTCTTCGCGCTGATCGGCATCGAGCTCCACCAGTTCTCGCCGTCCTTCCTGCAGGCCCTGCCCGACCGAATCTACGGCGTCATGAGCAACGAAACGCTGCTCGCGATTCCGTTCTTCACCTTCATGGGATTGATCCTCGAACGATCCGGCATGGCCGAGGATCTGCTCGACACGATCGGGCAGTTGTTCGGTACCGTGCGCGGCGGGCTTGCCTATGCGGTCGTCTTCGTCGGCGCGCTGCTCGCGGCGACCACCGGCGTGGTGGCGGCGTCGGTCATTTCCATGGGCCTGATCTCGCTGCCGATCATGTTGCGCTACGGCTACGACCGACGCGTCGCCAGCGGCATCATCGCGGCCTCCGGCACGCTCTCGCAGATCATCCCGCCGTCCATCGTGCTGATCGTGATGGCCGACCAGCTCGGCCGCTCGGTCGGCGACATGTATGAGGGCGCCTTCATCCCCGGGCTGGTGCTGTCGGGGCTCTACGCGAGTTACGTGCTGCTGGTGGGACTGATCTTCCCGAAGACGACGCCCGGCCTGCCGCCGGAAGCCGTCGGTTTTCGCGAAGACAACGGCGGCCGCGGCCTGACCTCACTCGGCATCCTCACGCTGGCGAGCGCGGTGTTCTCGTGGTTCCTCATGCGGCACTCCGAGGCCAATGGCGCCGATTACGTGGTCTTCTACCTGTTCTACGGCATCCTGTTTGCGTTCTGCGTCGCTTGCGTGAACTGGGTCGTCGACAAGCTGACCGGCTTTCGCTTCCTCTCGAAAATGGCGCAGCAGACCACCTTCGTGATGGTCCCGCCGCTGTTCCTGATCTTCCTGGTGCTCGGCACGATCTTCATCGGCGTCGCCACGCCGACCGAAGGCGGCGCCATGGGCGCGACCGGCGCGCTGCTGCTCGGCTTCGCCAAGCGGCGGCTGAATTTCACCCTGATCCGTCAAGCCACCGAATCGACCGCCAAGCTCGCCGCCTTCGTGCTTTTCATTCTCGTCGGCGCGCGCGTGTTTTCGCTCACCTTCTTCGGCGTGAACGGCAATACCTGGGTCGAAAACATGCTGGTGTCGCTGCCCGGCGGGCAAGTCGGCTTCCTGATTTTCGTCAACGCCTTCGTGTTCGTGCTGGCGTTCTTCCTCGACTTCTTCGAGCTCGCCTTCATCGTGATCCCGCTGCTCGGGCCGGCCGCCCAGCACGTCGGCATCGACCTAGTCTGGCTGGGCGTCATTCTCAGCGTCAACATGCAGACATCGTTCCTGCACCCGCCGTTCGGCTTCGCGCTGTTCTACCTGCGCTCGGTATCGCCGCGCGAACCTTATATCGACCGCGTCACCGGCAAGCGCATGGAACCGGTCACCACCGGCCAGATCTATTGGGGCGCGATACCGTTCGTGTTCATTCAGGTCATCATGGTGCTGCTGGTGATCTTCGTGCCCTCCATGGTGATGCACTACAAGAGCAACGAGCCCAAGGTCGACCTCAACAAAGTGAAGATCGAGGTCCCCACGCTTTCCTTGCCGCCGATCCAGTTCGGCACGCCGCCGGGCGGCAAATAGTCAATCCGCTCAAATCGCGGGATAAAGAGAGTTTTCTTGTCGCGCTCCCGGACGGTGAACCGGCGTCCACTTCGCCTGGGAACGCTCTTCTTGCCCGGTCGCGTTTCCGGACGGCGAACCGGCATCCACTTCGCCTGGAAACGCTCTTCTTGTCCGGTCGCGTTTCCGGACGGCGAACCGGCATCCACTTCGCCTGGAAACGCTCCATAAAAAAATCCCCGGAGCCGAAGCTCCGGGGATTCTCACGTCAGCGCAACGCGGATCAGCCGCGCGAGTGCTGAGCCATGAACGCGTTGTAGTTCAGCTCCGCGACCTGCCACCACTGATAGCCGTTGTTCTGGTAGGCGAGTTGGGAGTTGTAGACCTTCTTGAAGCTGGCATTCTTCTTGGAGATCTCGGCGTGCAGTTCCCGCGCCGACTTGAAGCAGGCTTCCATGATGGCGGGCGAGAAGGCCCGCAGCTTGGCGCCGGCGCCGAGCAGCTTGCGCAAGTACTCGGGGTTCAACTCGTCGTACTTCGCGATCATCCACTGATTAGCGTAGGCGGCCGCGTTTTCCAGGATGGCCTGGTAGTGCTTGGGAAGCGAGTTGAACTTGTTGAGGTTGACGAAGGCGGCGATCATGGAGCCGCCTTCCCACCAGCCCGGATAGTAGTAGTACGGCGCGACCTTGTAGAAGCCGAGCTTGTAGTCGTCGTACGGCCCGACCCACTCGGCGGCGTCGATGGTGCCCTTCTCCAGCGAAGGATAGATGTCGCCGGCGGCGATCTGCTGCGGCACCGCGCCGAGCTTGGCGAGCACCTCGCCCGGGAAGCCGCCGATACGCAGCTTCAGGCCTTTGAGATCGGCGACGGTCTTGATCTCCTTGCGGTACCAGCCGCCCATCTGGCAGGTGGTGTTGCCGGCCAGCATCATCCTCACATTGTATTTCTTGTAGAAGTCGTTCAGCACTTCCTTGCCGCCGCCGGTCGTGAACCAGCCCTGGTTCAGGCGGGTGTTCGGACCGAAGGCGACGGAAGTGCCGAACGCAAAGGTCGGGTCTTTGCCGAAGTAGTAGTACGAGGCGGTATGGCCCATCTCCACGGTACCGTTGGAGGTGGCGTCCAGCGCCTGCAGGCCGGGCACGATTTCGCCGCCGGCGAAGACCTGGATTTCGAAGTTGTTGTCGGTGGCCTCGGCCACCGCCTTGGACAGCATCACGGCGCCGCCGTAAAGCGTGTCGAGCGACTTCGGCCAGCTCGCCGTCATGCGCCACTTTATCTTCGGCATCGGTTGCGCGATGGCGGGGGCGGCGACTGCCGTGACGGCAGCGGCACCGAGGCCTGTCGCTTTCAAAAACTCACGACGCTTCATTTCAAGTTCCCTCCCTCAAGAGTTCTCAATGTTGGCGTTTTGCAACGGAGGCCCCCACGCCGTGTGCAGCGGACGTGTCACCACTCGCCATCCTACCCATCCGCGCCTCTGACCCCCGGGCGGGCAGGCGAGCAGACTCGCCAGCGGCTCAAGTGTGCACCGGTTCGACCAGACTTGTAAGTCGTCCGAAAGGGTTACGCGACGGCCTTTGGGGGACCCCGCAGCCTGCGACAATTATGCACAATGCGATTATTGTCAAATACTTAGACACAAAGGCGCGAAGGCCCCGCGCCGCCGCGGCAAGGCCGGCCCGCGCGTCTCATCTCAACGTTGCCGGCCCCCGCACGCACCCGGCGAAATAGACCCGAACGGCAGGTGATCATCTTGTAGGCACTCGTTGATGCGGCCCGGGAAAAGATTTGGATTGCCGCATCTGTCATGTTAAGGGGTCGCTAACCTAATTGGTCGTTCACGACCGAATGTGGTTGCCTACGGGAGATCAATACAGACGCTCATGAGAGCGGAATGACAGCGCGCAAAACGGAAAACCAAGGAGGGGCACATGCGCAAAACTGAAAAGATGGATCGTCGATCCGTCATCAAGACCGGCGGCCTTGTCGCTGCCGGGGTCGCGGCCACGACGTTGTCGGCACCGGCCATCGCTCAGAAACGGACCGAGATGGTCATCGTTTCAACCTGGCCGCGCGACTTTCCGGGCCTCGGCATCAGCGCGCAGCGCCTTGCCAAGCGCCTTGAGCAGTTGACCGAAGGTCGCCTGAAGGTGACGTACTACGCCGCCGGCGAGCGCGTTAAAGCCTTCGGCGCGTTCGACGCGGTCGCCTCCGGCAACGCACAGGCCTACATCGGGGCCGAGTACTACTGGAAGGGCAAGCATCCGGCCTTCAACTTCTTCACCTCGGTGCCGTTCGGCCTGACCTACACGGAGCTGGACGCCTGGATCAAATACGGCGGCGGCCAGGCTCTGTGGGACGAGGTCAGCGACAAGTTCGGCCTCAAAGCCTGGGCGGCCGGCAATACCGGCATCCAGATGGGCGGCTGGTTCAACAAGGAAATGAACACCGCGGCCGACTTCAAGGGCCTCAAGATGCGTATTCCGGGCCTCGGCGGCGACGTGCTCGCCAAGCTCGGCGCTTCGCCGGTGTCGCTGCCGGGCGGCCAGATCTACGAGAACCTTGTCTCCGGCGCCATCGACGCCACCGAGTGGGTCGGCCCGTACAACGACTACTTCATGAAGTTTTACGAGGCGGCCAAGTACTACTACTACCCGGGCTTCCATGAGCCGGGCTCACAGCTCGCCCTCGGCATGAACAAGTCGTGGCTGAGCAAGCTGTCGAAGCACGACCAGGCCATCATCGAAGCCGCCTGCAACGAGGAAAATGCCCGCCAGATGGCCGAAACTTTCTGGAACAACGGCATCTATCTCGAAAAGCTGATCAAGGATCACGGCGTCAAGCTGAAGAAGTTCAGCGACGAGATCTACGACAGCTTCGGCAAGGCGTCGGACCAGGTGTTCCAGGAAACCCGTGCCCACGACGCGCTGACCGCCAAGGTCTACGACGCGTTCGTCGCGGCGCGCAAGAACACGGGTGCCTGGACGGGCTACTCGGACGCTCCCTACGCCGATCAGCGCAACCGGGTGCTCGGCATCTAAGCCGGCCCGAGATCGACGAAGAGAAGAAATGGGACGGGGCTATGCCCCGTCCCACCTTTGGGGGGCTTGCTTTTGATGGCTGATGGAAGCCACGCCGGTGCCGTGCATTCGCTCGGGCCATCGGACAGTGAATCGCTGATCATCGTTCTCTGCCGTTGCTTTGCGTGGTGCTCGATCGCCACGGTCGCGGCATTTCTGCTCAACAATTACCTGAGCTATTGGCGCGGCTGGCCCGGCCCCAGCTCCGCCTTCGGGCATATGACGGCGCTCGGCGCCGTTCAGGCAGCGCTCTACGGCGCGGCATGGGTCATCGCGGTCGCGCATGTGCTGCGCACGCCCGGCCGTCCGCTGCGCGCCGAAAGCGAAACGATCTATGGAATTGTCCGCTTCATCCTGCGCGCCGCGTTCTGGGCGGTGCTACTGGTCGGCCTTGCCGACATGGTCGTCTCCTTCCTACGGGTCGAAGGATTCCTGCCGGGCCTCATCGGCGAGAAGATGGCGTTCGATCTGAGCCGATCGAGCTTCCGCGGCACCTATATCCACTTCCCGATGATCGTCATCGGCATCGGCATCGCGATTTCGCGGCCGCGCACCCTCGGCTTCACCTGGCTGTCGCTGCTGGTGGTGGTCGCCGAATTGCTGATCGTCTTTAGCCGCTTCATCTTTTCCTACGAACAGGCCTTCATGGCCGATCTGGTGCGGTTCTGGTATGCCGCGCTGTTCCTGTTCGCCAGCGCCTACACCCTGATGGAAGAAGGCCACGTCCGCGTCGACGTCTTCTATTCGGGCTTTAGCGAGCGCACCAAGGGAATCGTCAACGCCGTCGGTTCCGTGGTGCTCGGCATGAGCCTGTGCTGGGTCATCATCCATTACGGGATGAACAATCGCGCGTCGATCATCAACGGCCCGCTGCTCAGCTACGAGGTGACCCAGACCGGCTTCGGTCTTTACGTCAAATACTGGATGGCCGGGTTCCTCGCCATCTATGCGGTGACCATGCTGCTGCAGTTCTGCGGCTATTTCCTGGAATTGATCGCCGACTTCCGCGGCGATCCGGGCAAGCGAGTGCTGGAAACCGGCGTCGCCCACGAGACCTTCGAGACCTGAGCCGGACCCATGGAAATCTTCTTTATTGCTCTTCTGATCCTGCTCATGATGGTCGCGCTCGGCTGGGGCTTCCCGGTCGCGTTCGCCCTGCCCGGCGCGGCCATTGTCGCCGTCGCCATCGCGTCATTGGCCGGATGGCTGACCCACGGCAACGTCGACGCGTTCTTCGTGCAGGACGGCCCTTCGCAGTGGCTGACCGCCGCCGTGTCCAATTTCCGCAGCGTCTATTGGGACCCCGACCGCGACACGCTGATCGCCATTCCGTTGTTCGTGTTCATGGGGATCATGCTGCAGAAATCCCGCATCGCCGAGGATCTGTTGGTCACGATGGCCCAGCTCTTCGGCCCGGTCCGCGGGGGTCTCGGCATCTCGGTGGTGTTCGTCGGCGCCCTGCTCGCCGCCACCACCGGCATCGTCGGCGCCACGGTGGTGGCCATGGGCCTGATCTCGCTGCCGGCGATGATGCGTAGCAACTATTCGCATCCGCTCGCCACCGGCACCATCGCCGCCTCCGGCACGCTCGGCCAGATCATTCCGCCCTCGATCGTGCTGATCATTCTGGCCGACCAGCTCGGCGCCGCCACCGATCAGGCCGGCACCGCGCGCAAGCTGCTGTACAAGCTGACGACCGGCGAATTGACCATGCCGTCGAGCTTCGACGTCACCTCGACCAGCGCCGGCGAAATGTTCCTCGGCGCGCTGGTGCCCGGCCTGCTGCTGGTCGCGGTCTACATCGCATACATCCTGATCGTCGCGGCGCTGCGACCGAAATCAGCGCCGGCGGTGCCCTACGACGGCAAGTACGACTTGCGCTTCGCCGGCCGCGTGGCCATGGCGCTGGTGCCGCCGCTGGCGCTTATCTTCATCGTGCTCGGCTCCATCATCATGGGCATCGCGACGGTGAACCAGGCCGGTGCCGTCGGCTCCGCCGGCGCACTGATCATGGCGGGCTACCAGCTCTACCAAGGCAAGCGCCGCGCCTACTGGCCTGCAATCATCGCGCTCGTCTCGGTGGCGATCGTCATCTTCGGTGCGCATTACCACCCGATCAACGTCAAGAAGCTGTCGACCAGTGCCGACTTCACCTGGCTCGTCATCTCGGCGGTCTTCGTCACTTCCTTGATTGGGGCGCTGATCTGGAGCGGTCTGCGCGCGCTCAGAATCGACAACACGCTGCAAAGCGTGATGGTGGAGACCGCCAAAACCTCCGCGCTCGTGTTCATCATTCTGATGGGCGCCGCCATGCTGACCGCCGTGTTCCGCGGCTTCGGCGGCGAGGAACTGGTCAAGACCTTTCTCACCGGCCTGCCCGGCGGTTTCTGGGGCCAATTCTGGACCGTCATGGGGGTGATCTTCATCCTTGGCTTCTTCATCGACTTCATCGAAATTTCGGTGGTCGTGGTCCCGATCGTGGCGCCGATCCTGCTCTCCGATCCGGGCGCCAACATCACGGCCGTATGGCTGGGCGTGATGATCGGCATCAACATGCAGACCTCGTTCCTGACGCCACCGTTCGGCTTTGCGCTGTTCTACTTGCGTGGCGTGGCGCCGCCGATCGTCAAGACGATCTCGATGTATAAGGGCGTCATCCCGTTCATTTGCATGCAGCTTCTGGTGCTGGTGGTGGTCGCCTTCTCGCCGCGGCTGGTCAACTACCTGCCGCAGCGGGTAACGCTTGCCGCGGAGACCGCGCCGCCGCCGATCAACCCGGGCCTGCAACGGTGCGTCGAGCAATACGTCACCGGTCAGTTCCAGGAGAACGGCGCCACCATCAAGGCGGCAATCGCCAAGGCGGAGGGGCTCGACCTTGCCAGCCTGCCCGCCGAGATGCGTAAGGACCTCGCCGGCAGCTTCGCCAAGGCGGCCGCCGCCTTCACCCTGCTCGCCGACGTCAACAAGTCATCGGCCACGATCGACAAGCGCGCCGAGACCTACGCGCCGCTGCACCACCGCGTGCGCGACATTCAGGATGACATCCGGCGCAACCAGGCCGAGATGAAGGAGTTGAAGGACGAGCTCGAATTCATCCCGGAAAAGACGGCCGCCACCCGCAAGAAGGCTGTCTCCGCCGAAGTCGCCAAGCTGACGGCCAACGACAAGAAGATGAAGGCATCGATCCCGTCCGATTGGGAGCCGCGGCACAAGGCCTTCCGCAAGCTGCTGACGGCGGACCGGATCGCGCGGCTGAAGTACCGCCGCGACGTGGACAGCGCCTACGAGCCGGTCCGCAACGCGATCCGGACCGTCGAGGGCGGCGCCATGCTCGCGGCCATGAAGCCGCAACTGCAGGACCTGCGCGGGGTCATCAACAGCCAGGAGCCGAAGAAGGCCGCGGACACGATCGAGGCCACGATGACCAAGCTCAGCGGCATCGCCGGCGCGAGCGAAATCCGCTCCGAGCTCTACCACGCCCGCCGCGCGCTCATCGCCAAGACGCCGGACAAGGACGCAGCCCTGAAGGCGCTCGACAAGACGATGGCCACCTACGACAAGGAAGTGGCCTGGCGCGAAAAGGCGGCGCAGGACGTGCTGCCGGGGCTGAAGGCCTACGAAGCGGCGATCCGCGACACCATCGGCCTGCGCAAGCAGCCGAAGCTGCCGCATGCCATCGTACCGAATATCGCCTCGTGCACGGCCTACCCGCGCGACATCTCGCTATACTTCTAGCGCGGCGCAGACGACGGGCGGCGGTTCATCTGAGCCACCACCTGGAAACAAGAACGGGCAAAAAAGAAACCGAGCCGCGCGCCGCGGCTCGGTTTTTTTATCGGTTCAGCGCGGCAGCGCAACGCGGCCGGGCGAGCGGTTCTCTCAGGCGTCGACTACGCCTCGATCACGATCTTCGGCGGCGCGCGGCCGGCCGACGGGCCGCTGGTCAGCTGCTCGCGCACCTTGGTGGCGATGTCGCGGTAGATGCGCGCGTGCTCGCCCTCCGGCTCGGTGGCAACCACCGGCAGGCCGGAATCCGATTTCTCGCGGATGGTCATGTGCAGCGGGATCTCGCCGAGGAACGGCACGCCCAGCCGCTCGGCCTCATCGCGCGCGCCGCCATGACCGAAGATGTCCGAGCGCTCGCCGCACTTCGGGCACAGGAAGTAGCTCATATTCTCGATGATGCCGAGCACCGGCACGTTGACGCGCTTGAACATGGCGATGCCGCGCCGGGCGTCGGCGAGCGCCAAGTCCTGCGGCGTCGACACGATCACCGCGCCCTTCAGCGGGACCTGCTGCGCCATGGTGAGTTGGGCGTCGCCCGTGCCCGGCGGCATGTCGACCACCATGACGTCGAGCTTGCCCCACTCCACCTCGCGCAGCATCTGGGTGATCGCCGACATCACCATGGGCCCGCGCCAGATCATCGGCGTCTCTTCGTCGATCAGGAAGCCGATCGACATGACGGTGAGGCCGTAGCGGGTGATGGGCTTGAGCCGGTTGCCGCCGACCGTCTGCGGTTTCTCCTTGATGGCCAGCAGCTTGGGCAGCGAGGGGCCGTAGATGTCGGCGTCGAGGATGCCGACCTTGAGGCCGAGGTCGCGCAGGCCCAGCGCCAGGTTGACCGCGGTGGTCGATTTGCCCACCCCGCCCTTGCCCGACGCCACCGCGATCACCGCCTCGATCCCGGGCAGACCGGCCGGCACGTTGTCGGCCGGATGGGCGCCACGCCGTGGCTGACCGCCCTGCTCCGGGCTGCTGCGGCGGCGGACGCTGCCCGCCCCCGGCGCCGGCGGCGCGCTCGGCGGTCAGCGCCACCAGCGCCGACTGCACGCCCGGCACGGCCTTGACCGCGGCCTCCGCGGCCTCGCGCACCGGCTCCCACTGCTTGACCGCGGCGGCGTCGACGCTGATCGAGAAGAACACCTTGCCGTCGTCGGTGACGACCACGTCCGAGAGCGCGCCCGCGTCCGTGAGCGCGCCGCCGCCAGGAGCCTGCACCTTCCCCAGCGCCGCTAGAACCTGTTCCTTGGTCACCGCCATGATCGTCTTTTCCTCGAATTTCGGGCCGCCACCATAGGCACCATGGCGGCAGCGTCAATGCGCGCGCAGGCCCCGAAGGGGTGGTTGACGCGCCCGCCCCCACGGGCGACCTATGGCACATAAGGCGCGAGGGAATGGCAGCCAAGGGACCGATCAAGGGACCGGTCGCTGGCACCAACCGGATTTCATAGGGAGAAGCACGATGGCGAAGGTGGCGTTTCTGGGTCTGGGCGTCATGGGCTACCCCATGGCCGGACATCTCAAGAACAAAGGCGGGCACGACGTCACCGTCTATAACCGCACCGCCGCCAAGGCCGAGAAATGGGTGAAGGAATTCGGCGGCAAGGCCGCGCCCACCCCGAAGGCCGCAGCCGAAGGTCAGGACTTCGTTCTGGCCTGTGTCGGCAATGACAATGACTTGCGGGAGGTGACACTGGGGCCCGATGGCGCCTTCCAGGCCATGGGCAAGGGCACCATCTTCGTCGACCACACCACCGCCTCCGCCGAGATCGCCCGCGAACTGCACGCCGCGGGCAAGAAAGCCGGCTTCGATTTCATCGACGCGCCGGTGTCGGGCGGCCAGGCCGGCGCCGAGAACGGTGCGCTGACCGTGATGTGCGGCGGCGACGCCGGCCCCTTCGCCAAGGCCGAGAAGGTGATCGCCGCTTACGCCCGCGCCTGCAACCTGATCGGCGAGCCCGGCGCCGGCCAGCTCTGCAAGATGGTCAACCAGATCTGCATCGCCGGCCTGGTGCAGGCGCTGTCGGAAGGCATCCACTTCGCCAAGCGCGCCAATCTCGACGTCGAGAAGGTCATCGCCACCATCTCCAAGGGAGCGGCGCAGTCCTGGCAGATGGAGAACCGCTACAAGACCATGGTGGCCGACAAGTTCGACCACGGCTTCGCGGTCGAATGGATGCGCAAGGACTTAGGGATTTGTCTGGGCGAAGCGCGCAACAACAAGGCGCACCTGCCGATCACCGCGCTGGTCGACCAGCTCTATTCGGAAGTGCAGGCGATCGGCGGCAACCGCTGGGACACGTCGAGCCTGATCGCGCTGCTGGAGCGGAAGTAAGGTTCACGCAAGGGTGCAGCGCATATCGATTATCGGGGGTGGCATCGGCGGCCTGAGCGCCGCGCTCGCGCTGCAAAAATTCGGATATCGCGTGTCGGTATTCGAGCAGGCGCGAGAGCTCCGCGAGGTCGGCGCGGGCGTCATCATCACGCCCAATGCGATGCATGCACTCGACTTCCTGGGCGTCGGCGAACGGATCGCCCAGGAAGCCGGCCCGTGCGAGGCGCTGGCCACCCGCCATTTCGAAACCGGCGAGGTATTGAAACTCAGGCCCGCCGGCACCGACTATGGCGAGCGCTTCGGAGCCTCCTACCATCAGGTTCACCGGGTCGACCTTCACACCGCCTTGGCCGACGCGGTGCGGAAGAGCGATCCCGATTGCGTGCTCCTCGGCCATCGTTTCGAAGCGCTGACGCAAGGTCCCGGGAAGGTCGTGGCGCGGTTCGCGAACGGGAAGACCTTTGAAAGCGACGTCCTGATCGGCTGCGACGGAAATGCCTCACAGGTGCGCGCCTGTGTCTTCGGAGAGGAAACGGTCAACTATACCGGCCAGGTCGCGTTTCGCGCACTCGTGCCGATGACCAACGTCCCGGCAAGCATCCGAGAGCGTCCCTTTGCGATGTTCGTCGGCGCCAATCGCTATTTTCTCCATTATCCGCTGCGTCATCGCACCATCATGAACTTGATCGGCGTCGGCCGCGAGCCACGCTGGCAAGAGGAAGGATGGCGAATTCCCGCGACCGTGGAGGAATTCGAAAGCCTCTACAGCGATCTTTATTCGCCGGCCTTGCAGCTCATTCGCGCGATCTCGCCGGGGGCGCTGTTCAAATGGGGGCTGCGTGACCGCGAGCCGCTGCCGCAGTATTCCAAGGGACGCGTCACGATGCTCGGCGACGCCGCCCATCCCATGACGCCGTTTCTGGGCCAAGGCGCCTGCATGGCGATCGAGGACGCCATGGTGCTCGGCCGCGCATACGCCGCCGCAAACGCCTTAGATGAGGCGTTGCTCGCGTACGAGATGACGCGAAAGGAGCGCGCCAACGGCGTTCAGCTCGCCTCGCGCCGGCAGGCCGACGATATCCAGGGCGTCACGGCGAAAGGCGCCAATCCCGGCAAGGACGCCCTGGAGCGCGGGCTGTACTCATATAATCCCGTGACGGTACCGCTTGCTGCGGCAAGCGATGTCGCAACCGGCCAGGCTCACCTGAGATGACGCTCGCCGACCTCCTGCGGGGAACCGCACGAGGGCCGTCTACGCAATCTTACTTTGCGCATGATCCGATCCGAAACCGGTTCCCATCCCCGACCAGGTCGGGGACCGGCTTTTTCGGGATCATGCGCGCGCACTCGGCCTCGCCGACACCGCCTCGCGCCAGCGCTGCAGGTTATCCAGGCCCTCCGGCATGGCCACCCGCGCCGGCTTCATGAAATCGACGGCGCAGAGCGCGGTGATGTCCGCGACCGTGTAGTGCGCGCCTGCGACGAATTCGTTGGCCTTGAGCTGGTCGTCGAGCACCTTGAGAAAGTCGGCGATGCGCGGTCGGTTGGCGTTCGCCCATTCCGGCACCTGCGGCACCTCGAGGTCCTTCATGGCCGGATGGGTGTGGCGGAACACGTGCGCAACCCCGAAGAAAAGGTTGAGCTCGCAGCGCCGGTTCCACATCTCCACCAGGGCAATTTCCTTGGCGCCGGTGCCGAACAGCGGCGGCTCCGGCTGCACGACCTCGAAATAGCGGCAGATGGCGATCGACTCCGTGATGACGGTGCCGTCGTCCAGCACCAGCGCCGGCATGCGCTGCAGCGGATTGACCGCGCTGTATTCCGCCGTCAGGTGCGCCTTGGCGCCGATGTCGACCTGCTCGGTCGGCACCGAAATGCCCTTTTCGGCCAGGAAAATGCGCGCCCGGCGCGGATTCGGCGCCGTTTTGCTGTCGTAGAGCTTCATTCCATAACCCCTCGTTCGATGTCCCTTGCTGCCGTCGTCTGCCCTCGGCGCTCAGCGCTCAGCGCTCAGCGCTCGAACCGAGCATGGCCGCCGGAGCCTGTCAAAGCCCGGTCATGAGCGCGAGCGTTCACGAGTCGTTAACCGGTGCCTTTAGTGTCCCCTTAAGCTTGCTCTTAAGGAATTTGAGGGAAGTTAGCGGGCATTTTCAGCGCAGCAAGCGTCCCACTCCATGCCCGTACCAGGCGAACAACCCGATCTCGCAGCACTTCCCCGGGAGACGTCGCCGGTCAAGCGGCGGCTCGCGGCGCAATACGTGCGCGACGCGCGCGACCGGCTGACCTCGTCGAGCGGCACCCGGCCGGCCTTCGACTACGAGTTGCTGCGGCAATACGCGCAGAACCGCCTGTCCGCATCGCTGGTCATCCTGCTCCTGGTGGCGACCGTCGGCTTCCTGTCCAGCCTGTGGACCGGCGCGGTCGCGGCCGGCGCCTGGACCGCCAGCGTGCTGGTCATCCACGCGGTCATCGTCACCAAGTGCAAGCAGTTCCTCGAATTGCCGGCGGCGGAAGCGTCCTACCGCAAATGGCGCAGGCGCTTCATCCTGCTCGACCTGTTCTACGGCCTCGCCTGGATGTTCATCCTCATCCATCCGCTCGGGGCCGGAGAGAACTCGAACACTTTCATGCTGTTCGTCATGCTGCTGGTAGTGGCGGTCTCCAGCATGCTGGCCTCCAGCCTGCCGATCGCGGTGTTCGCCGCTACCTTCCCGGTGACGGCGGCCATCGCGCTCGACTTCGCGCTGCAGGGGTCCTTGCGCAACTACATCCTCGCCGCCATGGCGCTCTCCGCGCAAGGCTACTTCGCGGCGCTCGCTTACCGGCTCTACTCGACCACGCTGGCGACGCTGGAAGCACGCGCCGAAAAGGACGCGCTGATCGGCGAACTGGAGCAGGCCAAGGCGATTTCCGATGAGGCGCGCCGGCGCGCGGAAGCCGCCAACATCTCCAAGTCGCGCTTCCTGGCGCAGATGAGCCACGAGCTGCGCACGCCGCTCAACGCCATCCTCGGCTTTTCCGAGGTGATGAAGTCGGAAGTGTTCGGCGAGCATTCGGTGCCCGCCTACAAGGAATACTCCGCCGACATCCACAATTCCGGCGTTCACCTCTTAGGGCTGATCAACGAGATCCTCGACCTGTCGCGCATCGAAGCGGGCCGCTACGAGCTCAACGAGGAATCGATCTCGCTTGCCGGCGTCACGGAAGACTGCCACCACCTGCTCAAGCTGCGCGCCACCAACCGCGGCATCACCATCCACGAGATGTTCGAGCCGGAGCTGCCGCGGCTGTGGGCGGACGAGCGCGCCGTGCGCCAGATCTGCCTCAACCTCTTGTCGAACGCGATCAAGTTCACCCCGCAAGGCGGCGAGATCTGGCTGAAGGTGGGCTGGACCGCCTCCGGCGGCCAATACCTGAGCGTGCAGGACACGGGTCCCGGCATTCCGGAAGACGAGATCCCCGTGGTGCTCGCCTCCTTCGGCCAGGGCTCCAATTCCATCAAGTCGGCCGAACAGGGCGCCGGCCTCGGCCTGCCCATCGCCAAGAGCCTGATCGACCTGCACGGCGGCACTTTCAACCTGAAGTCCAAGCTGCGCATCGGCACCGAGGTGATCGTCACCTTCCCGCCCGAGCGCGTGGTGGCGGCGATGGCGCCGATGACGACGGTGCAGGCGCCGCCGATCGCGCCCGGCGAACCCATCCTCTCGCCCGAGGAAAAGGAGCGGCTGAGCCGCCGGCCGCTCTTCCGCGCCGGCACCTGAGGTTGCGACCAAAAGCCCTGATTGCCTTCCCGCCCGCCCGGCTTATGGTCAGGCATCGCATTCCGCCGCTGAGTTCGCCCCCATGATCGAGACCCCGTGCGTCAAGGTCTGCACCCTGGATGCCCGCGCCGGGCTCTGCCTCGGCTGCGGCCGCACGATCGACGAGATCGCGGGCTGGGGCGCCATGAGCGCCGACGAGCGCCGGCGGATCATGGCCCAGCTGCCGGGGCGGCTGGCGGCCGGCGGCGGGTCCGCCCGCGCGGCTGCGACAGGGTGACGCCCCCGTGAGCCGCCGTCTGACCTGGTCCCTGGTCATCGGCATGGCGCTCTCGCTCGCCGTGCTGATCGCCACCACCGACACCGACCCGATCGCCAACCTCCTGCACCACGACATGGGCTCGCTCCTGGTGAAGCTGGCGCTGCTGGTGTTCGTCGGCGGGCTGGTGCTGACCCTGTTCCGCGAACGGTTTGCGAAGGCGCTGGAGGCCATGCTGTTCTGGACCGTGATCGGCCTGTTGCTGGTGATCGGCTACAGCTACCGCTTCGAATTGCGCGACGTGTCCGACCGGGTGATCGCCGAGCTGATGCCGGGACACGTGGCCGGTCGCGGCCGCAACGTGGAGGTGGTGCGCACGCGCGGCGGCGATTTCGCCCTCACCGTCCATATCAATGGCGCGCACGTGCCGATGGTGCTCGACACCGGCGCGAGCTCGGTCGTGCTGACGCAGAATACGGCCAGGGCGGCGCACCTGCCGATCGAGATGCTCGACTATTCGGTGACGGTCGACACCGCCAACGGCCGCACGCGCGCGGCCCCGGTCACGCTTGACAAGATCGCGATCGGCGGCCTGGTCGAGCGCGCCGTGCCGGCGCTGGTGGTGCGGGATGGCGGGCTCAAAAATAACCTGCTCGGCATGACCTTCCTCAACCGGCTGCAAAGCTGGGAAGTGCGCGGCGACCGGCTGCTGCTGCGCGGGCAGCCGTAAGCAGCGATCGCGCTGGATCAGATTTATTCGTGGTGACGGGACGGCAAGGCCGATTGCTCGCCCACGGCGCGACCACGTGCCCCATCTTCCATAGCTGACGCCAATTCCAGAACTGGCGCTCAAACGCCGTTCGGCCGGCGCGCAATTCGGGCGAAGAGATGGCGGCGACTTCTTTTTGTTGCCGCAACATTTTCGAAAAGCGGTCCGCTTTGCTCAATATAAACCAAGTCGAACGGGGGAACGATCTCCTTATCCGGAACACGCACTAAGCTCGCGGCCTTGCCGCGGGACGGGGGAGCTTTGTGCCGATGCGGCGACTGCTCATTCCTGCCTGCCTGTGTCTGGTAACGATTGGACCGAGCACCACGGTCGGCCCGGTAGCACCGGGGCCGGTCGAGCCCATCGCGACCAGCGCGTACGCCAAGAACAAGGGCAAGTCGCGGCGCAGGGCTCCATCGGCACCCACCAGTTTTGCCGAACGGCTGGCGCCGTTTGCGGCCGCGCTCAAGGCGCCGCCCGCCAGCTTCGCCGAGCGGGTGGCCCCGTTCGCAACGGCCCTCGCGGCGCCGCCGGCGGATTTGCGGGAGCGCGCGCAACGCGTCGTCGCGGCGGCAGCAAACGCAGTGGAGGTCAACGCCTACGCCGCCGTCGCGCCGGCAGACGCGCCGACCAACCCGCTCGCGGCGCCTTCGGCGAGCCCGGCAATCCTGGTGCCGGTACAGACGGCATCCATCCCGATGAAGCCGCCGCCAGGCACGCCGCCATCGGTCCGCAAGCGGGTCGTCTATCGATCCAAGGGCGAAATCTGCGACACCCTCGCCAAGGCGGCGCATGCCAACAACCTGCCCCTGCCCTTCTTCATCCGCCTGTTGTTCCAGGAGAGCCGGTTCGACGCCGCGTCGCTGAGCCACGCCGGCGCGCAAGGCATCGCTCAGTTCATGCCGGAGACGGCGCACGACGTCGGTCTCGCCAACCCGTTCGATCCGCTGCAGGCGATTCCCGCGGCCGCGCAGCTGTTGCGCGACTTCATCGACCGGTTCGGCAATCTGGGGCTTGCCGCCGCCGCCTACAACGCGGGACCGGCGCGTATCGACCGCTGGCTGAAGCGGAAAACCCGGCTGCCGGCGGAAACCCGCGGTTACGTGAAAACCGTCACCGGCAAGCCGGCGAACGTCTGGAAATCCGGCAAGGCGATGCACAGCGACACGGACCTGCCGAAGAAAGTGCCATGCAAACCGGTCTCGGCGCCGACTGCCGTCGCCATGGCCGCGTCCGTGCCATTGCCGCCGGAGCCGGCAACCGCGCTGAGGTTGCGCACCGCCAAAGCAACGTTGCAGCTCGCCGCCCGCCGTCAACGCCCGACAGACGCGCGTGATTAGCGTCCAATGGGTGCCGGCCTGCGGCGAACCGTCCGCTTCGCGGCAAAACTGTGTCCTTTTGCGGTATATCCTTGGACATCCGACCGGTTGATGCAGGTCATGGCACCCCGGCACGGCCGAACCGAAACTGCCACTTCGGCGTTGTTCCTTCCATTGGCCATGGGCGACCCGCGGCCGGGCGGACAGCGGAGTGGAACGGGAATGAAATTTGGCATTCGACAACTGGTGATGGCAGGCGTGCTCGCCCTCGCGGCAATCGCGGGTCAGGGCGTACCGGCGCACGCGCAGGGCATCTTCGACTTCTTCTTCCGGCCGCCGCCCGCGTGGACGCCGCGCGATGACGGATGGGACTCCGGCTCACCGCCCGGCCGGTACGATTACGGCGGCACCGGCTATCGTGAGCCGCGCGACCGCTACGAGCCGCAGGTCAGGGTCACGAGCCCGATATATCGCAGCTACACGCCCGACATGCCGAAGCGGGTCGCGCTCGACAAGATCTGCCAGCCCAAGCTCGCCTCCAACGACACCCCCGGCTCGGTGGCCCCCGACCCGTCCTTCGCCGCCGCCTGCGCGGCCACGCCGACATTGACGTTGCGGGTGTTGCCGCAGGTGGGCGCGGCCCTCAACGCCTATTATTCGAACCACCCGAAATTTTTCTGGGTTCACGACGGCGCGGTCGACGACAAGGCGCGCGCCGCCATCGCCGCGCTGGCGCTGAGCGGCCGCTTCGGACTGGATTCCGCCGACTACCGCGTGGCGCTACCGTCCGCGGGCAGCCCTGTCGCGGACGGCATTGGCGCGGCCGATGACAGCAATGACTCCGACGCACACCTGCAAGCAATGATGCGCTTCGAGCTGGCATTGTCCGCCAGGATGCTGACCTACGTGCTCGACGCCGCGCGCGGGCGCGTCGCCCCCGACCGCATGTCGGACTATTACGATCTGCCGCGCAAGAAGGTCGATCTCATCGCGGCGCTCGACGCCGCCGCCGGCACGCAGGACATCGTCAAATATCTCGACAGCCGCAATCCCGACAATCCGCAATTCCGCGCCCTGGTCGCCGCCTTGGCGAAAGCGCGCGCGGCAGCGCCCAAGGAAACCGTCACGATTCCGCCGCGCACCTTCATCCGGCCGGGCGCGAGCGATCCGGCGCTGCCGCAGGTGATCGCCGCCATCAAGCAGAGCGGCTCGGCGGCGCTCAAGCAACAGCACGCCGAGACGCTTTCCGCCTATGACGGCGGCGACCTCTATGGCCAGAAGCTGGTTGCGCTGGTGCGCGACTTCCAGCGCGAGAAGGGAGTGAACGCCGACGGCGTCATCGGACCCAACACCGTCAAGGCGATGCACCAGGCGACCCCCGCCGACCGCATCAGGAAGCTGAAACTCGCCATGGAGCGCATGCGCTGGCTGCCGCGCCATCTCGGCAAGCGCTACGTGCTGCTCAACGAGCCGGCCTACGAGGTGACCTACGTCCGGGGCGACCAGAAGCCGGTGGCCATGCGCGCCATCGTCGGCAAACCCAACCACCAGACCTATTTCTTCACCGACACCATCAAGTCGGTCGAATTCAATCCCTATTGGAACGTGCCGCGCTCGATCGTGGTCAACGAGATGCTGCCGCACCTTTACAACGATCCGTATTATCTCGACCAGCAGGGTTACCAGGTCACCAATACGAGAGGTCAGCGGGTCTCGTCCGCGAATATCGACTGGGGCGCCTATGCCCGAAAGCAGGTTTCGGTCGACGTGCGCCAGCCGCCGGGGCCGCGCAACGCGCTTGGCCGGCTCAAGATCGAGTTTCCCAACAAGCACGCGATCTACATGCACGACACGCCGGAGAAACAGCTATTCAGGCACCGGCGGCTCGCCTTCAGTCACGGCTGCGTGCGGCTCGAGCATCCGCGGGTGATGGCGGCGGCGCTGCTCGGCAAGCCGGTCTCCTACGTCGACCAGCAGATCGCCACCGGCAACAATTTCAGCGAGGGGGTCGGCGGCAACATTCCCGTTTATCTCACCTACTTCACCGCCTGGCCGGACGGCGACGGCCGGGTGCACTACTACGACGACGTCTACGGCCGCGACCAGCATCTGGCAGAAGCGCTGGAAAAGACCGAAACCGTGCGCAAGGCGGGCTTGGCACAAGCGCGCCCGGCACTTTCCCGCCCCGCCGCGGTGGCGGAAAGGACAAGCAATTAATCCACAA
Source organism: uncultured Pseudomonadota bacterium (assembly GCA_963829755.1). Classification (GTDB taxonomy): domain Bacteria; phylum Pseudomonadota; class Alphaproteobacteria; order Rhizobiales; family Xanthobacteraceae; genus Pseudolabrys. The sequence continues at coordinate 79,382 of CAWHJV010000017.1, forward strand.
CCGCGCCGCGCTTTACAGCAGACTGATCAAGAACCTCAGCGACACCAGCGCCAGGAAAACACCGAACGCGATCTCGAGCCGGCGGCGCGGCAGCCAGTGCGCGAGACGCACGCCGTAGCTCGCGGTGAAGCTCGAAACCGGCGCCATCAACACGAGACCGATGGGCGACACGAAGCCGATCGACAGCGGCGGCAGCGCGCCCATGTATTGCCAGCCGGCCAGCACGTAGCCGATGGCGCCGGCGACGGTGATGGGCACGCCGATGCCGGCCGAGGTGGCGACCGCCCGCTGCATGGACTGGCCGTAGAGCGTCATCGTGGCGTTGCAGAAGGCGCCGCCGCTCACCCCGACCAGCGAGGCGAACAGGCCGGTAATGAAGCCGAACAGCGAAAGCAGGCCGCGGCCGGGCAGTTCGGTCCCCAGGCTCCAGCGGTCGCTGCCGAACAGCATGCGCACGGCGATGAAGCCGGCAAAGACGACGAAAGCGCCCTTGAACACGTATGACGGCGCATAGGCCGCGATGACCGAGCCGATCGCCACCCCGGCGACGGACGGCAGCGCCCATGTCCGCACGACCCGGTGTATCACCGCGCCCTTCTTCTTGTGGCCGAGATAGGAGCGCACGGTGGTCGGCACGATGATCGACAGCGAGGTGCCGATGCAGAGCTGCATGCGCAGGTCCTCCGGCACGCCGAGCGCGCGGAATACCTCGTACAGCACCGGCACGATGACGGCGCCGCCGCCGATGCCGAACAGGCCGGCGAGGACCCCGACCAGGGCGCCGGCGCCCGCGATCAACGCGGCGAGCAGCACGATCTCGCCGACCGAATGTCCCAGCACGAAAGACGGCCCCCGGCACCTCTTGATCGCGCATGATCTCATCCGAAAACCGGTTCCCACTTTTCGGGATCATGCGTTCATGCATGGCGCATGATCTCATCCGAAAACCGGTTCCCACTTTTCGGGATCATGCGCGGTATCAGGCGGCGATGTGCGCCAGATCGGGCTGCGAGTCCACCACCAGCGCCAGCGCGTCGGCAATGACCACGGCACCGGCGCCGGGCTTGACCGCTTCTGTCGCCAGATGGCGGCGGAAGGCCCGCGCGCCCGGCACGGCGCGGAACAGGCCGAGCACGTGGCGGGTGATAGTCGAGAGCTTCGCGCCTTTGGCGAGCTCGCGCTCGATATAGGGGATGAGCGCCAGGCCCGCTTCCTTGGGCGAGGCGAGCGGCGCCGGCGCGCCGAACAGCAAGGGGTCGACGGCGACGAGCCGCCACGGCTCCTGGTAGGCGGCACGGCCCATCATGACGCCGTCGACATAGGCGAGGTGCTCCTGCGCCTGCGCCAGGCTCTTGATGCCGCCGTTGATGATGATCTCGAGGTCCGGATGCGCGCGCTTCAGCCGGCGCACCAGCGCGTGGTCGAGCGGCGGCACGTCGCGGTTTTCCTTGGGCGAAAGCCCCTTCAGCCAGGCCTTGCGGGCGTGCACGATCAGGGCGTCGGTGCCGGCCGCTTTCACCGCCTCGGTAAACGAGAACAGCGCCGCCTCCGGCTCCTGGTCGTCGATGCCGATGCGGCATTTCACGGTCACCGGCACCTTGACCGCCGCCTTCATGGCGGCGACGCCCTCGGCCACCAGCGCCGGCTCCGCCATCAGGCAGGCGCCGAAACGGCCTTCCTGCACGCGGTCGGAGGGGCAGCCGACGTTGAGGTTGATCTCGTCGTAGCCGAAATCCTCGCCGATGCGCGCCGACTGGGCGAGCGCCGCCGGATCGCAGCCGCCGAGCTGCAGCGCCACCGGATGCTCGGCCGGATCGAAGCCCAGGAGCCGCGCCCGGTCGCCATGGAGCACCGCCCCCGTGGTGACCATCTCGGTATAGAGCAGCGTCCGCCGCGTGAGCAGGCGATGGAAGAACCGGCAGTGCCGGTCCGTCCAGTCCATCATGGGAGCAATACTGAAGCGTCTTTGCAGCACTTTTGGCGGTCGTTCCTGGCGTGGGCGCGCCCTCACGGGAGCAAAATCCGTCCGACGGGCGCCTATTTCGGCTTATTACCGCCCATTTCGAGATGGCGCAAACTGCCCTTCCCCCTCACAACGCCGCTCGGGTGTCGGCAAGAATACGGATCCAGCCCACGTGGCAACTCCCAAGTACGACGCCGCTACGACTAACCTTTAGGGTTCCGCCCTATGCCGGGCCGATCATGGGCCAGGTCACATCATCAATTGCTCTCGTATCCGAGGCGCCCCGGCTCGGGGTAATTGGTAGGTTGGGCCAATTATGGAACTTGGACACTTCTTCTGAGACGAGAAGGAGTGCAAATCGGCTTAGATATGCCTGCATTGCGAAGCCGTCGCACAGTTCAGCCGCGCTACTGCTATTCGGCCGATCGTGTCCCTTGATGTGATGTAACTGGCGGCGGGTGACCGCGATTGCCGGCATGGCCGGGTAGATCAGTCAGCCGGCGAGAGCAGGCAGACTGACGGCTGGATCATGGCTCAAGGAGGCGATGGTTTCCAGCGCCATGTAGCGGGCCCGTTGCAGCGCCCACTCGTCGTTCTGTCCAAGCAGGATCGCGCCAACGAGGCGCACGATGGCGGCTCGTTGGGGAAGATGCTGACGACCTCAGTGCGGCGCTTGATTTCGCCATTGAGGCGCTCGATCGGATTTGTCGAGTGTAACTTCGCCCGATGCACGGGCGGGAATGGCATCTAAGCCAGCACATCGGTCTCGGCCTCGTCGAGGAAGGCGGCGAGCTTCGGCGGCTTGGGACGCAACTGATCGGCGACCCGACGCCACTGTGCCTTCGCAGCCTCGGCGTCGTCCTGAGCGAAGGCAGTGGCGATGAAGGCGGAGACGACACGGCGGCCTTGTCTGCCAGCATAGGCGAGCACGTTGCGCATGAAGTGTACGCGGCAGCGTTGCCAAGTGGCATTGAGTACCTTGGCGACATTGGCCTTGATGCCCTCGTGGGCGTCGGAGACGACCAGCTTGACGCCGCGCAGGCCGCGACGATGACGGCAACGGAGACGATGCGGCCGTTCTGGCGAACCTTCACGTAGGTCGCATCGATCCACAGGTCGGGACAGTCGCCCTCGATCGGACGGCCGAGGAACGCTTTGACCTTCTCATCGATCTCCGCGCAGAGCCGGCTGACCTGGCTCTTGGAGATGCCGGTCATGCCCATGGCCTTGACCAGATCGTCGACCGAGCGGGTCGAGACGCCCTGGATGTAGGCCTCCTGCACGACGGCGGTGAGCGCCTTCTCGGCCATCCGCCGCGGCTCCAGGAAGCCGGGGAAGTAGCTGCCCCTGCGCAGTTTGGGGATGCGCAGTTCAACCGTGCCGGCGCGGGTCTCCCAATCACGGTCCCGACAGCCATTGCGCTGGGCCAGCCGTCCGGCGCTCTTCTCGCCATAGCCGGCGCCGGCCAGGCCGGCGACCTCCAGCTCCATCAGCCGCTGGGCGGCAAAGCCGATCATCTCGCGCAACAAATCGGCGTCGGGGGTCGTTTCCACGAGTGCGCGCATGTTCATCATTTCGTCGATCATCGGTGGGTCCTCGGTTTGCGTTGTGCGCGGCAACCCGACCCTACCGCGAATCGCCGATGACCACCGCCAAGCCGCCCGCTCCCGACCGCGCTGTGGAAGGCGCGCTCGCGGGCGGCTTCGCTGCCGCAGACCTACACCACTGACCGGGACGTGACCCGGGCTTCACTGTCACTCGGCTGACAAACGCTTTCCAACAATGCATGATGGCGATCCGGTAGGAGAACCCCAATGCAAGGCAAGATCGCGCTCGAGGAACATTTCGCCATTGCGGCGACGCTGAAAAATTCGCAGGTGTTTGGTCCGAATGTTTGGGAATTGCTAGGGCCCCGGCTTCTCGATGTGCAGGACATCCGCCTGAAGGAAATGGACAAGCACGGCGTGGAGTTGATGATCCTGTCGCTCAATGCACCGGCGGTGCAGGCGATCCATGATTCGAAACGCGCCGCCGAGGTGGCGCGCGAAGCCAATGACAAACTGGCCGACGAGGTCGCCAAGCGGCCAGACCGTTTCCAGGGCTTCGCCGCGCTGCCCATGCAGGACCCCGACACGGCTTCCGTTGAACTCACGCGCTGCGTGAAAGAGCTCGGCATGATCGGCGCGCTGGTCAACGGCTTCTCGCAGCGGGGCACGCCGGAAAACCTGCTCTATTACGACTTGCCGCAATACCGCGACTTTTGGAAGACGCTGGAGGCGCTTCAGGTCCCCTTCTATTTGCACCCGCGAAACCCGATCGCGGACTGGACCAAGTTCTACGAAGGCCATCAGTGGCTGTGGGGGCCGAATTGGGCCTTCGCCGCGGAGACCGCCGTTCACGCGCTGCGGTTGATCGGCTCGGGCCTTTTCGACGAATGCCCCGGCCTTCGGATCGTGCTCGGCCACCTTGGCGAGGGCATCCCCGTGCAGCTCTGGCGCATCGACCATCGCAACGGCTGGATGAAGGAGCCGCACCACTACGCCGCCAAACACAGCGTGGCCCACTACTTCCGCAAGCACTTTTACGTAACCACCTCAGGCAACTTCCACACGCCTTCGATGAACAACTGCATCACCGAGCTTGGGTCCGAGCGCGTGATGTTCTCGGTCGATTGGCCGTTCGAGGCGGTGGACGAGGCCGCGGAGTGGTTCGACAATGCGGAGATTGGCGAGGCCGACCGCTTGAAAATCGGGCGAGCCAATGCGATCGATCTGTTCAAACTGAAACTGAAATAGCGTTCTGATTTTCAACTGCTATGGTGTACAGAGCGATGCGATTTCATCGCGCCCGATCTCCCGAGCGCAATCCAGTCAGACGAAACCCGAGCATGGAACGACAATGAGAACGATCACCGTCGAAGAACATTTCGTTACGCCCGTCTTTCTTGCTGGTCCGGGCAAGACTTTCTTTGATCGCTTTCGGAACTTGGGACCGCGCGGCGCCCAGATGGCGGAGCAATTGTGCGATCTGGACTTGAAGCGAATTGCCGAGATGGATGAAGCCGGCATCGACATGCAGGTGCTGTCGCTCAATTCACCGGGCGTCGAGCAGGCCGAACCTGACGACGCAATTGCCTGCGCCCGCGACGCCAACGATTTCCTGGCCGAGGCCATCAAGCGCCATCCGACGCGCTTCGCCGGCTTTGCGGCCCTGCCGATTCAGTCGCCAGAACAGGCGGCTGAGGAACTCGAGCGCTGCGTTCGCCAGCTCGGCTTCAAAGGCGCAAACATCAACGGCCACACCCGCGGCCGCTATCTCGACGACGCGGCATTTGCGCCGATCCTCGAGCGCGCCGAGGCGCTCGACGTACCCCTCTACCTGCACCCCACCATTCCGCCCAAGCCGGTGACTGACGCTCTCTATGGCGGCTTCTCACCCGCGGTGAGCGGCATCCTGGCCGGCAATGGCTGGGGCTGGCATATCGAAACCGCCGTGCACCTTCTGCGCATGATCCTCGGCGGCGTGTTCGACCGGCATCCAAAGCTCCAGGTCGTCATCGGTCATATGGGCGAGACCATTCCCTTCATGCTACAGCGGATGAACCGCACGCTGCCACCGCAGGTGACGAAGCTGGCACGGCCGGTCGGCGATTACCTGCGGCAGAACGTGCATTACACGTTCGGGGGGTTCAATTTCACGCCGACGTTCCTGGACCTGCTGCTCGAAATCGGCGTCGACCGAATCATGTTTTCGGTCGACTACCCTTACGGCTCGATGACTGAGGCCAACACCTTCTTGCAACATCTGCCGGTGACCGAAACCGACCGCGAGCGCATCGCGCACGGCAATGCGGAACGCCTGTTCGGAGTTTGATACAGGCCGAAATCGGGCGCGAAGGTCGCTCGGCGTGGTGCCCGTTACGACTTTTTCTCTGACCAGTAGACCGTCATCTTCGACCCGTCGCCGCCGCCGAGGCCATGCTGTACGGCGTCCTGGAAGCCGGCGAGCGCCGCCCTGGTGGCGATCATGTCGGCGCCGAGCGCCTCGCCGGTCTCGACCATGGTGCGCAGGTCCTTCACCGCATTGGCACCGAGACTCGCTACTCCGCCTTTTTATGTTTCCTCCCGACGGCCTTTGGCGGCGACGAGGCAATCACGGGTGTTCTTGAAAGGATCGTTAGCCCTCACCCGCTCTATAGTCCGCGTGACACGAGCGAAAGATTGCCCACTTGCGCAAAACCTCCGTGCTTCGATAGCCTCCCTTTCAATCAGAGCAATATTCTCAGGGAGAAAGCGGCATGGGCGCGATCAAGGAGTACTCCGACGTCCGCGACGGCATGCACGTCGATTTCAACGTGCCGATCGCCATGGACGACGGCCTGGTGCTGCGGGCCGATATCTTTCGTCCGGTGAAAGACGGCCGCTATCCGGTCATTCTCACTTACGGCCCCTACGCCAAGAACCTTGCTTTCCAGGACGGCTATCCGAGCGCGTGGAACATCATGGCGGAGAAGCACCCTGACGTCACCGCTGGCTCCAGCAACCTCTATCAAAGCTGGGAGGTGGTCGATCCGGAGAAATGGGTGCCGCACGATTACGTCTGCGTGCGCGTCGATTTGCGTGGCGCTGGCTGCTCACCCGGTTTCATCGATCATTTTTCGCCGCGCGAAACAAAGGACTTCTACGACTGCATCGAATGGGCCGGCATCCAGCCTTGGTCGAACGGCAAGGTTGGGCTGAACGGCATCTCCTATTACGGCATCAACCAGTGGCACGTGGCCACGCTGCAGCCGCCGCATCTTGCCGCCATGTGCGTATGGGAAGGTTCCGCCGACTGGTACCGCGACATGACCCACCATGGCGGCATTCTCTCGACCTTCTGGGAGAACTGGTACGACATGCAGGTGAAGACCGTGCAATACGGCACCGGCGAGCGCGGCGGCAGGAGCCGCGTCACCGGCGAACTTGTGTGCGGGTCTGAAACCCTGTCGGAAGAGGAATTGAAAACGAATCGCTCCGATTTCGGCGGCGACATCCTCGCCCACCCGCTCGACGACCAGTATCACCGGGACCGCTCGCCGATGTGGCCGAAGGTGAATGTGCCGCTGTTTACCGCCGCCAATTGGGGCGGCCAGGGTCTGCATCCGCGCGGCAATTTCGAGGGTTTCGTGCGCGCAGCCTCGAAACAAAAGTGGCTGGAAGCGCACGGCATCGAGCACTGGACGCACTTCTACACTGATTACGGCCGAGAGCAGCAACTTCGCTTCTTCGATTATTTCCTGCACGGCAAGGATACGGGCTGGTCGAAGCAGCCCAAGGTGTTCCTGCAGATTCGCTATCCGGGCGAGAAATTCGTCGGCCGCGCCGAGGGCGAATGGCCGCTCAAGCGGACCAGGTGGACGAAATATTACCTCGATCCCGCCGGTATGACGCTGACGACCAAGAAGCCGACGCGCGGCACCGAGCTTAGCTTCGCATCGATGGGCGACGGCCTCACCTTTCTCACCCCGCCGCTCAAGGAAGATACCGAGATCACCGGGCCGTCGGCGCTCAAGCTCGTCGCCTCGTCCTCGACCGCGGACGCCGACTTTTTCATCGTGCTGCGGGTGTTCTCGCCCGACATGAAGGAGGTCGTGTTCCAAGGCGCCATCGACCCGCATACCCCAGTTGCGCAAGGGTGGCTGCGCGCCTCACACCGCAAGCTCGACAAGAAGTTGTCGCTGCTTTACCGCCCCTACCATACCCACGATGAGAAACAGCCCTTGAAGAAAGGCCAGGCGGTCGATCTCGACATCGAGATCTGGCCAACCTGCATCGTGGTGCCCGCCGGCTACCGCATTGGCCTATCGATACGCGGGAGAGACTACGTCTACCCTGGCGGTAGCGGCGGCAAGCTTTCGAACTTCAAGAACGAACTGACCGGCTGCGGCCCGTTCCTGCACGACGATCCGCGCGACCGCCCGCCAGCTATATTCGACAATACGACAACATTGCATTTTAGCAGGGCGAAAATGCCCTACGTGCTACTGCCGGTCATTCCGCCGAAACGGCAGACCGCAGCTAAGAAGCCGGGCGGCAGGACGGCCGCGAAGTCGACGAAGCGCTAGCGCGGCGCCTCTACCGCGGCGCGCAAGCAGCACGGTGTTCATGGGCGGCTTTTCGCTATAGCCATGTCGCTGGGCCCAGCGCCGCACAAGGTTTGCGCTGCGGCTCAAGTTTCATCATCGGAATAACGTTGAGGTTTGCATTCGCAACGCACAACGAAATCCAGCAGGTGGTAACCGGCCTCGCCCCTGTCCCGAAAGGAGGGTGAGTTGCCGCGCGGCCCGCAACCAGACCGCAATAGGCTTTACACGACGCACCGCAATGAACGATCATGTGACTCGCTAGGCTTGTTGCGGTAGGGCGTGACGGTCCACGGCAAAGCGCGGCTGACGCCGCCAATAGACGGCCACAAAGGCCAATCGATAATGGCCGAACGCAAATGCATTCGGCACATCACCCCGACAGGGGCGACAAAGGGAGGTTCTCCATGTCCATCAAGGTCAGTCGCCGTAAATTCATGGCCGCGACAGCCGTCGGCGCCGCGGCAGCAACATTCAAGTTCCCAACGCCGGCAATCGCGCAAGGCGCACCCATCAAGCTTGGCCTGCTCACCGTCAAGACCGGCGGCTTGGCGCAGGGCGGCATTCAGATGGAGCAAGGCGTTCTGACTTGGCTGAAGCAGCACGACTATAAGATGGCCGGCCGCAAGGTCCAGTTCTTCTCGGAAGACACCGGCGGCAAGCCGGCCGGCACCAAGACTAAGGCGCAAGAACTGATCGAGCGCGACAAAGTCGATGTCATCCTCGGGCCGCTCGCCGCCTTCGAGCTCTTGGCGATCAGCGACTACATTCGCGAGCACAAAACGCCCACGCTCAGCCTCGCCGGCGCTGACAACCTCACCCAGCGCAAGCCCAACCCTTACTTCCTACGCCCGTCCGCGAGCTCGTCGCAGGCCATGCAGCCCATGGGTCATTACGCGGCCACCGTCATGGGTAAAAAGCGCGGCATCACGGTCGACTGGGATTTCGCCTTCGGATACGAGCAGGAAGGCGGCTTCCAGGCGGCTTTCCAAAAGGACGGCGGCTGCGTCACCAAAAAACTGTGGACTCCGATCGGTACCCCCGACTACACGCCTTATCTCGCCCAGATCAGCGATTGCGACGTGGTCTGTCAGGGATTCCCCGGCTCGGCGCCACTGCGCTTTCTCAAGCAATATGCCAGTTTCGGGCTGAAATTCCCGCTGGTCACCGGCGAGACCGGCGGCGACGACGCGCTGCTGCACGCCTTTGGCGATTGGGCGGTCGGTATGCATAGCTGCTGCCCCTACACGCTCGACCTCGATACCGACGCCAACAAGAAGTTCATCGCCGCCATCCGCAAGTACTTCAACGTCGTTCCCGGCTTCTATGCCGCCGGCCTCTACGTCAACTGCGACGTGGTCAATGCCGGCCTTGAGGCGGTTAACGGCGACACCAGCGACAAGACGAAGCTCATGGCCGCGCTTAAGGCCGTGAACTTGAAGGAAACGCCGCGCGGAGCGATCAAGTTCGATCATCTCGGCAACGTCGTCGGCGACTTCTACGTCCGCGAATGTGAGAAGCGCTCCGACGCGCCCTACGGCCTCAAATACTGGAACAAGACGGTCAAGACCTACCACGACGTCAGTCAGTTCTGGACCTGGCCGGAAAAGGAGTTCCTGGCGCACCCTGTCTACTCGCGCAACTATCCGCCGCTCAGCAAGTGCTGATCTGAAACGGTGATCCTGCGGGTGCCGAAATGATGGCGCCCGCGGGACCACGCGCCTTCCGCGCAACTAGGCGTCCAGCACAATGATCGCGGGTGACGCGGGTATCGCGCGGGGCTCCCGCTATCGCGGGGACGAACAGCCGGCTGCGAGAATCGGCCTGAAGCTCACGGGAAACATAACGGTATGACCTTCTATCTGCTGCTGACGGTCAACAGCATCACCTTCGGCGGCCTGTTGTTCCTGTTGGCGGCGGGCTTCTCGCTAATCTTCGGGCTCATGCGCATTCCGAACCTGACGCATGGCTCGCTGTTCATGCTCGGAGCCTATTTCGGCGCCACTCTCGCCGGCGGCATGCTCCGGCTCCATTTCAATTTCTGGGTGGCGGCGCTGATCGCCGCGGTGCTGGTCGCCCTGTTCGGCGCCGTCATCGAACGCCTCCTGCTGCGCCGGCTGCCGGGGCAGCCTTTGGCACAGGTGCTGGTGACACTCGGCATCGCCTTTATGATCGCCGATTTCTGCCTGATGGTGTGGGGCGGCGATCCGATCAACGTCGCCACGCCCGGCAGCCTCACCGGATTCATGCGGCTCGGACCGCTGGTGTTTCCGCATTATCGGCTGGCGGTCATTGTTATCGCGGTGGCGGTGGCGATCGGCCTGTGGCTGCTGCTCGATCGTACCCGCCTCGGGGCCATGATCCGCGCCGGGGTCGACGATCCCGACATGGCGCGGGTGGTCGGCATCCGCGTCTCGCAACTCTTCACCATCGTGTTTGCGCTCGGCGCCGGTCTTGCCGCCTTTGCCGGCATCATCGGCGCGCCGATTCTCTCGGTCTATCCCGGTCTCGATTTCCAGATGCTGCCGCTGGCGCTGGTGGTCGTCATTCTCGGCGGCTCGGGCAGCCTGATCGGCAGCTTCGTCGGCAGCCTCATCATCGGTTTCATCTACAATTTCGGCCAAGCCTTGCTGCCGCAGCTCTCCTATTTCGTGCTGTTTCTGCCCATGCTGCTCGTCTTGCTCGTGCGGCCACAGGGCCTGTTCGGGAAGTTCGTGCCATGAGGATCGCATCATGAACACGCGGCTTATCGCCCTCGCCGTCGCGCTGGTCGCGCTCGTCACCGTGCCCTTCTGGATGCCGGGCAGCTACTACATCAACGTCACCAGCCAGATCCTGTTCTATGCCATCTTCGCGCTAGGCCTAAACGTGCTCGCCGGCTACGGCGGGCTGGTCTCACTCGGCCATGCCGGACTTCTCGGCATCGTCGCTTACGCCGTCGCCTATACGCTGCAGGCTGGCTTCGGCCACGCGGTCGCGATCATGGTCGCGCTCGTTATCGGCTTGATCTCGATGGCCATCTATGCCGTCGTGTCGCTGCGCGCCACCGGCATCGGCTTCATCATGATCACACTTGCATTGGGCGAGATCATCTGGGGCCTTGCCTATCGCTGGATCAGCATCACCAACGGCGACAACGGCATCAGCGTGCACACCCGGCCAGCGCCGTTCGACCTATCGCTCAAATCGCCCATCCACTTCTACTACATGACGCTGGTCGTGTTCCTTCTATCCATCGGGGCCATGACCGCCTTCGTGCGATCGCCCCTCGGCGCCGCGCTCATGGGCACCCGCGACCAGCCGCGCCGCATGAACGCGCTCGGCTACCATGTCTGGGCGATCCGCTTCTGGGCCTGCATGCTGTCGGGTCTGCTCACCGCCGTTGCCGGCATCCTGTTCGTCTATTACAACGAGTTCATCAGCCCACAGGCGCTCGATCTCACTGCCTCCGCCGAGGTGCTGCTGATGGTGATCGCCGGCGGCGCCGGCACCCTGCTCGGCCCCGTCGTCGGGGCGGCGCTGGTGGTGATCGTCAAGAGCGTCGTCAGCGCATATGTCACACGCTGGAACATGCTGCTCGGCGCCATCTTCGTTGTCATCGTCGTCTTCATGCCGGAAGGCATCGTGCCGGGATCGGCGCGGCTGTGGCGCGCGGCCCGGCGCCACCTGTTCGCGAGCGCGCCCAATCCGGCTGCCAAGGTGGAAGCGGAACTCATGAGCGCCCTCACGGTCAGCCGCCTGTCGAAATCCTTCGGCGGCCTGCACGTCACCCGCGACGTCAATCTCAACGTAGCGCAGGGAGAGCGCCGGCTCATCATCGGCCCCAATGGCGCCGGCAAGACCACGCTGTTCAACCAGATCACCGGCGAAATTGCGCCCGACACGGGCACCGTCAAGCTGTTTGGCAAAGACGTAACACGGATGCCGAGCCGGCGCCGCCCGCATCTCGGCATGGCGCGCACCTACCAAATCATCACGCTGTTTCCGGAAAATACCATCGTCCATAACGTGTCGCTGGCGCTGCTGGGACTATCGCAGTTGCGGTGGAACCCGCTGGTCCTGCTCAAGCGCCAGAGCCACATCGTCGACGAGGCGCACGAGGCGCTCAAGCGTGTCGGCCTGGGTGACATCGCCGAGCGCCCGTTAGGGCAGACCTCCTACGGCGAGCGCCGCCGCGTCGAGATCGCCATGGCTCTGGCGCAGAAGCCGAAGGTGTTGCTGCTCGACGAACCGTTCGCGGGGCTCTCTATCGACGAACGGCGCGACGTGCACCGGTTGCTTATGGAAATCCCACGCGACGTCACCATGGTCATGATCGAGCACAACATGGATGTGGCGCTCGAGTTCGCCGAGCGCATAACGCTGCTGCATTTCGGCGAGGTGATCGTCGAGGGCACCCGCGCAGAAGTGGTGGCCGATCCGCGCACCCGGGAGGTCTATCTTGGCCACTAGCGCGCTCGAGCTCTCGCACATCGACGCCTATTACGGCGACAGCCATGTATTGCAGGACGTTTCGTTCTCGCTCGGCGAGGCGAAGATGCTCGGCCTCCTCGGCCGCAACGGCGCCGGCAAGTCGACCTGCATGAACGTGACCGTCGGCCTGCTGCCGCCGCGCCGCGGCGAGATCCGCGTGTTCGGCACCAAGGTGAGCGGCCTGCCGCCGGAGCAGATCGCCGCGCGTGGCGTGGCGCTGGTGCCGCAGGGCCGCCGCATCTTCAAAAGCCTGACGGTGCGCGAAAACCTCGTCGTGGCGGCGCGCAAGCGCACCGACGGCAAGCACGCCCCGTGGACCATCGATACCGTCTTCGCCATGTTCCCGCGGCTCAACGAGCGCGCTAATCAGATTTCCGCGCATCTGTCCGGCGGCGAGCAGCAAATGTTGGCGATCGGCCGCGCGCTCATGGGCAATCCGCGCGTGCTGTTGATGGACGAGCCGTCGGAGGGCTTGGCGCCGCAGATCGTCGCCGAGGTGATGACGACCATCCGCAAGCTGAAGGAGAGCGGACTGTCGATCGTGCTGGTCGAGCAGAACCCGACCCTGGTGTTCGACGTCGCCGACGACATCGTGCTGCTCAATACCGGCCGGGTGGCGGAGGTCACGACGCCGGCGGCGTTGAAGAAAAACGACGCAGCGCTGCAGCAGCATCTGGGAGTTTACTAGCGGTCTAATGAAGAACCTGGAAATCTGTATTTTATCGCATTTTGCGAAGTTCTTGCTGGCGGCGAAGGCGGCGGTTTCCTGGCTGGTTCGAAGTGCCTCTGCGTATTGTGAACGCAGGCCCGGCTACGCCGCAACCAGTTTGGGAATGCGGATCAGATTGTAGCCGATCAGGTTGAGCAGGAAATCGGCGGTGACGCGACCGATGCCGCGATGCTTGGTCTTGCGCATGGTGCCGTGCTACTTGCCCCATCCGAAGATGCATTCGATCATCGCGCGGCGCGTTTGCGACATGCCATAACCTTGGTGGCGCGTGGTCCGCTCGTCGATGGCGCTGCGGCGGCTCTTGCCGGTCTTGGTGATGCCGTTGTTCTGCGTCACGTGCGGTGTGACGTTGATGGCGCGAAGATTGGCCACATGATCGGCCGTGTCGTAGGCCTTGTCCTCACCGGCCGTGATGCGGTGGCCGGCCTCCCTGGCCTTGGTTTTGAGCATCCTCTCCGCGGCACGGCGCTCGGCGGTACCGGCGGCAAGCGTGACGATGCCGGCCACCGCCAGGCCGTGCCGGTTCTCCATCGTGGCATGGCCCATATAGCAGAGCGTCGCCTCCCGCACGGCGGCCTTTCGGTAAAGGCGGCTGTCGGGATCGCTGGTGCTGGCGTGCGTGTCGTTCTTGCGCTTCTGGCCGTGGAAGTTGGCGCCGCCGTCGCCATCTCCGCTGCCATCCTTGGGCCGGAAGCTCTTCTGCGAAGCCCACGCCTCGATCAGCGTCCCGTGCACCGAAAAGTGCTCGTCCGACAACAGCGGCCTGACCCGCGGGTGATTGAGAAGCTTGCTCATGAACTTGGTGAAAACCTCGCCGTTCTGCAGACGGTCGCGATTCTTCGTGAAGCCCGCGCACGATTACCTCCGCCGATTCGGAATATCAAAATTGAATCATTATCCTTGCTCTACCGCGAGGGTTCTTCAGCAGACTGTTAGCGCATCCCCTGGCGCCGCGTCGACCAACCATGCCCGTCTCTCTCATTGCGCTCGGCCGTTCTTCTTGAGCAGGGCTTTGATGGCGCCCTCGGTTGCAGGCCCGACACGCCCGTCGATCCTGCCGTTGTAGACGCCCTCCTGGGCCAGCAGCCGCTGCAGCTCGCGACGGAACTCGTCGCTGTAGCCCTTCTGGTTATCGGACATCTGCTTGATGCTGAATGCGCTGCCACTCTTGAGCGACTTCAACATCCACTCTGCGGCCAACCGGCGGTCCTGCGGCACGCCGTTGCCGGTGTCGTAGGCGACGGCGAGATTGTGCATAGCGGCCACCCGCCCCGCTTCGGCTGCCTTCTTGTACCAGAGCGCGGATTCGGTCGGGTTCTTCGGGACACCTTGTCCGCGGGCATAGGACAGCCCGAGATAGAACATCGCGGCGGTATTGCCCCTGTCGGCGCTCTGGCGGAACAGCCGCACCGCTTCCGCGTCATTGCGCTGCACGCCGCGACCGCTCGAATACATCAGACCGAGCTGAACCATGGCGACGGCATTGTTCAAAGCAGCGGATTTCCGGAACCAATTGACCGCATCGGCATCGCTTTTGGCCATGCCGCGGCCGTCGAGCGCCATCATGCCGAGCTGATACATGGCGCCGGACCGGCCCAGGTCCGCGGCCTGCTGATACCAACGCACCGCCTCGGCGTAGTTCTGGTAGACGCCGTGCCCGCGCTCGTACATCCAGCCGAGCGCCTCGATGGCGGCGGCATTGTGCTTGTTGGCGGCCCGGCGATACCACACCACCGCCATGGCCTGGTCCTTGGTGACGCCCAGACCCTGCGCGTAGAGTTTACCGAGCGCATACATGGCCTCCGGCTGCCCCTTCTCGGCAGCCTGCTCGTACCAACGCTTTGCTTCGGCCAGGCTCTTGGCGACGCCTTGGCCTTTTTCGTAGAGCGCGCCCAACACGAACATGCCGACATCGCTCTTGTTCTCCGCCGCCTTGCGCATCCACTTGACGGCTTCGCCTTGGTCTTTCGCAACGCCCTGGCCGTTGGCATAGAGCGTTCCCAACACCAACATGGCATCGGCCCGGCCCTTGTCGGCCGCGACCCGCGTCCAGTGCACGGCCCGTGCATAATCCCGAAGCGGAGGCGGCATCGACATGGACAGCCAGCCAAGGGCGAAGGCCGCATCGATGTCGCCTAGTTCGGCGCGCCGCTGAAGCTTCTCAGCCACCGCAGGCAGGTTGTTGGAGAGCCGCCACAACATGACGCTGACGCTGCTGCCAGGGGCGGCGGCGCCGACGACGACGGGCAAATCGGTTCGGCCGCCGATCTTGCGCCCGTCGAACTCGACGATGATATCGCCTGGTCTGATACCGGCCAGCTCCGCTGGGCCGTTGGGCGTCACCCCGGAGACGACGACGCCGCCGGTTATGTCGAGCCCGAGTGCCTTCGCTACCGCTTTATGCAATCCCGAAGCCGTGGCGCCCAACGCCCCGCGCTGCGTCTGCGGCCGCGTTCCCACCCTGACCGTGACGGTTATCTTGATCGGCTTGCCCGGCTCCATCTGTTGCGGCGGCGGCGACACTGGGCTTGCCGGCGCGGGCGCGGTTGCCGGCTCCTCCGACGTTGCCCCCGCCTTCAGCCTCTTGAGCCTGATGCGCGCGAGCGGCGCGAACTGGCCATTCGGGTAGGCCTTGAGATAGGCTTCGATTTCGGCCGGATCCTGGCTGTCGCGCACACTCCCCCAGAAGGTAACTTCGGGAGAGCTGACCTGCTGCGCGGGCGTGGGCGCTTGCGCGAAGGCCAGGGGCGAAGCGCTGGCGAGCGTCAGACTGAGGACGAGCCCCGCGAGGCCGGCGCGCGCACTTGCCCCAACCACCCAAGCGGTCCAACGGTCGGCGCGTGCGTGCCACGCATACTGGTTTCGTTTCATGATCATCAGTCTCGCCTGTGCATCGGCGTCGCGGGCCACCATCACCTAGTGATAGTGATGATGGGTCGGCGGAGGCCGGTGCACCGGCGGCGGACGGTGAATGTGCGGCGTGCTGAAGCGGATACAGGCGTTGCCGATCCGGGTATAGCCCGGCGGACAGGTCCGGATGATCCGGTAGCACGTGGTGCCACGGAGCACGTAGCCGGGCGGGCAGGTGCGCCGTGTGCTGTAGCACTTGGTGCCACGGAGCACGTAGCCGCGCGGGCAGGAATACTTGATGCACTGGTTGCCGCGCTTGACCGTTCCCGCCGGGCAATGAACCTCCGGCGGCGCGGGCGGCGCGCCCGGGGAGATCACCGTCGGCGGCCGCGGCGTGAAGCCGGGTGTGGCGGTGTCGATGGTGACGCAGGCGCGGTCGGTGCTGTGGATCGGATCGACACCAGGGCGATCGACCACGGCACAGTTCTGCGGACCGGGATGGAAATGCGCCGGCAGACGCAGCGTCAACATCACGCTCAAGTGCTCATTGGGCGCCACCGTCATACCGGAACGCTCGCAACGCACGACGCGCCCGTCCTGATGGCATCGCCAGCTTGACGGCGTCCACGCGCCGAGCCTGATGTCAGGCGTCGGCAACACGTCGGCGATCATCGGCCTGCCAGTCCAGGGCGCCGTGCCCCGATTGGTGAGCTTGAGCTCGAACAGGCAGGAGCTGCCCGGCTTGCACGGCCCCAGCTGGGTCTTCTCGAGACCGGCCTGGAGCGTCGGTAGTGGTGGCGGCGGCGCGACCGGGACCACCGGAGTTGCCGGCACTTCCTCGTGCGGCGGCTCAACCGGCGTTGTCGGTGCAGCCTGTCTGATCGGCACGCACTGCTCGTTGTTCTGCGGCACCGGATCGTTGCGCGTGTCCCGCGTGCGATCGATGGCGACACAGTTTCTGGCATCCTGCGCGAGATTGGCCGGCAGCCTGACGGTGACCGACACTTTCACGCCGCGCCAGGGCCGCAGCGACACGGTATTGCGCGAGCACGCCACGCGGCTACCGTTCTGACGGCAAGTCCACGGCGCCGACTGTTTCTGCAACTTGGCGCCGGGCGGCAGCGTGTCGGTCAGCTGCGGCCGGCCCTTCCAGCTGCCCGGGCCGCGGTTGATAAACCACAGATCGAAGGTACAGTCCTTGCCTGGCGCGCATTCGCCGATGGTCTGGGTCTTGAGCGCCTGCAGGTCGGGCGCCGGCCGCGGCGGGACTCGCACCCGGATGCAGGCGTTGTTGTTGTTCGGATTCGGGTCATTCGGGTTCAGCCGGTCCGGGATCCGTGCGCAGTTCTGCACGCCGGGACGCAGATTGGCCGGCATGCGCAGGGTAACGACGATACGTCGCGTCGACGTCAGACCCATGGTGATCCGGCGCGGCCAGCGGCAGGTCAGGATGCGGCCGGCCTGGGTGCAGGCCGCCGGCGCCGTCGCCGCCACGAAGGTGGCGCCGGCCGGGAGCGTGTCCCTGATCTGGGGCCTGCCGGTCCACACGACCGGCCCGCGATTGGTGAACCGCAGTTCGAAATTGCACAGCTCGCCAGGCCGGCACAGCGCCGACCGCTGGATCTTGCGGATCTGCAGATCTGGTACGGCGGCTGCCACCGGCGGTGGCGGCGGTGGCAATGGAGTCACGTCGACTGTGTGGCACGAGCGGTCGTTGGCTGGATCGGCGTCACCCACCAGCCCTGCGGTGCCACCGAACATCAGGCCGAGCACCGCCTCGTCGGGAAGGCCCGTCACCGGCAGGCCATTGTCGGCCTGGAAGTTGCTGATCGCATTCATGGTGACGATGTCGAGCAGGCCGTCGATCGGGCCGACCGCGTAGCCGAGCCCGCTCAACGCCTGTTCGAGCACAAGGGTGACGGCCGGGTCATTCGGATCCCAACTCGGCAGCCAGACATCCTCGATGCAATTGTCGACCGGGCCCGTCACACCGCGCGCCAGCTGCACGTCCATGTTGAGCGACACCGCCTCGCCCGGATTGAGCGTGACCCATTCGTGCATGCAGCTCGCCTGACCGCCGGTCTGCGTGCAGACCCATTGCGGCTGCGGCGCATAATCGAACAGCGCCGCGTCCGGCGGCAGCGTATCGAGCTCCCACAGCGGACCGGACCAGACGCCCGCGCCGCGGTTGGTGATGGTGACGGTGAAGGTACAGATCGAGCCTTCGACGCATTGCGCCGGTCCGGTCTTGACCTTCTCCAGATCAGGCGCATCAGTGCCTTCGACCACCTGGTCGACGATCGGCGGCTCCTCGATGTCGCCCTGCTCCTCGACCACTTTCAGCGGCGGCGCCATACCGACGCAGTCCTGGAAGATCGCAATGTCGCCGATCTTGGACGCATCGTTGCGCGTCAGTTCGTCGGCGATCACGTTGTTGTCGGCGTCGACATTAGCGTCGGCATCGAAAAGATAGGATTGCCGCGGCCCGGTCGACGGTGTCGCCGGACCGGTAGCCGGATAAGGCTGGGTCGCCGCTTCGGGCAGCAGATCGGAAAACGCGAACAGCGGCGTGCCTTGCGCGCCCGCGACATAGGAGCCGTCTTCGTTGCGGCCAATGTCGGGACTGAAACAAGGCGCTTGCGGCGAACACAGCGAGCCGCCGGTCATCCAGGCGGTGCGATCGGGCTGCTTCGGATCCGCGCGCCAATCGGTGCCGTAGGAAAAGCCGAAGTCGACACCGCCGGACGCGTTGGCGCGAATATAGGGCGCCCCGTCGCTCTTGCGGTCGTAATAGCCGACGTCGTAGCGCCCCTGCACCTGCCAGTGGCCGTCCTTGTCGAGCTCGTAGCGCAGCACACGCGACTGCTGCGGAAAAGCAAAGGCGTTCTCGTCGCCGAGGCCGCGATTGCGCACGCCGCCACGTTCGGCCAACAGCATGACGTTCTGGTCGGTGCACTTGCAGAACGCGATGTCGGCCACCGGCCGGCTGTAGCCGAAGCGCGCCACGTCATCGGGCTTGGTGAAGAAGTCCGGCAGCACGAATTCCTTGCGCACGCTCGCGGTATCGAACGCACCATCCGGCGCGATCGCGACGGACCAGACCGCGTTGTGCTTTTCTTCGGGAGCGGCCGACGCAAAGGCAGGGCTTTCGAAACCCTCGCTCGCCCAGGTCGCGTAATAGAGTCTCACCTCGCCGGTCTTGGCGTCTTTGCGCACGCCCAGGCCCCAAACGCGCCGGCGGAAATCCGCGAAGTTCCAGCAGGCCGGCGTCTTGACGAACGGCGTCGGGCAATCGGCGATGCGCGCCGCCGTGTTCGGATCGAACGCCACCGTGGGCAGCGACTTCTGTTGACCGCCTTCGGCGTCGAGAAAGCTGGCGCGCCCGATCATGCCCTGGTCAAACTGACCGAGATCGGCGCCGTCGCTCAGGCGCAGTCGGTGGATGAGGCCGGTCTCGAGGTCGGAGACGTAAAGCTGATGGTGCCACTTGTCATAGGCGATGTTGCCGAGCGCCGCGCCGGTGTTCCGGCGGCTATCGACGCCGATGCGCGCGAAAATCGATGCCTTGCCGGTGGCGGCATCTATCTTCCAGACCGTGCCGGGCCCCGCATCCGGTCCCCACATGCCGGGCATCCAGCCTTTGTTGTCGGCGGTGCGATGAAGGCCGAAGGCGGACGTTGCGGTCAGATAGATATTTTTCGCGTCGTCGATCGCGACTCCAAACACTTGGCCGACCTCGCCTGCGGTAACCGGGTCGTGCTGCGGCTCGTTGAGCCAGTGCTGCCCTTGCGGCGGCTGCGCCGGACTGCGCAGATCGACGATGCTGCCGACCGTGCCCTTGAGATCGATTATCGCGGTGCCGCCGGCCTTGGTGGCGCCTGAAAAGCGCGTGACATACGCCTCTCCGGATTGCAGCGGACCCCGCTCCTGCGCCATGGCGCGCGTCGGAAGACTCATCCCCGCGGCACCGGTCAGAGCAACGATGGTAACGATCGCCAGCCGCCGGACGGCCAGGCAAGGGGCAATATTTTTCATGGCGCTAATCTTGCCGACGGCGCCCGTCGGGCATTGCGCTAGGTCAAAAAGAGTTGGCGAAGCCCACCATTTCGCTAAACATTGCCTCTTTTTGCCACATGAAGCCATCGGTTCTGGCCCCTGAATTACTTTGATTTAAGTCAACGCACTCATTTGTCTTTTTGCGAGCCCACCAAATGGTCGATAGGAATAGCCCTGCGTCTCACGGTAGGGAGCATGCCGATGAATGTGAATGCTGGACCAAAATTGCCCCCCATCGGCCCACGACCTGACCGGGCCGATTCCGTTGGAAAAGTCGGCCGTTGCGCCGCAGATTATTTGCTGATTTAGTCATGGCTATAGCCAGGACTGAAGATCAGAACTGAAGATCATGATGGGACATCGGCAAGAACCGCAGCCGAAAAACGGCCGGCGCTGGCTTGAGGTCGCGTGACCATGAGCGAACGCCCTTACGCTTGCGCGGCAGCGAGCACAGCGCGATGCACCAACGTCTCAAATAGCGGCAGTTTGTACCCGTTCTTGGTCAGGGGGGCGGCACCCTGTAGCGCCGCATGCGTCGCAGCGCGCGCCACCGTCTCGTCGACCGTCTTGCCAATCAGCGCGGCCTCGGCCGCCTTGGCGCGGTGCGGTACCGACGCCGCCGCGCCGAGCACGACCGCCGCCTTGCGGCAAACGCTATTCGCCAAGTCCAGCACCACGGCGACGTCCGCGACCGCCCAATCGAACGACTCCACCTCGCTGAATTTGACGTGGACCGAGCGCGCCAGCGGCGATAGTGCCCGCAGCCGCACGGCGGTCACGATCTCACCGTGTTAATCGGCGTCGGGTCCCGACGCCGACCGGCGCGTTAGGTTACTGATCTATCTGGCAGTGGAGGAGTTGCATTCGGGCGCTTATTTGCACGCATTGGGCTTGCTGGTCAGCTACTCGTGCCTTAGCGCCTCAATCGGATCGAGGCGCGCGGCGCGGCGGGCCGGAAAATAGCCGAAGACAACACCCACCAGCGCCGAGAAGGCGAAAGCGACGAAAACGATCTGCGGATCGACGGTGAACGGCACCTCCAACATACGTGTCGCCATCAGTGCGAGCCCGAGGCCCAGCAGAATTCCGGCCAGGCCGCCAAACAGCGACAGCACCACCGCTTCGACCAGAAACTGCGACAGTACCTGCCGCTCCAGAGCGCCGATTGCCAAACGAATGCCGATCTCGCGGGTGCGTTCGGTGACCGACACCAGCATGATGTTCATGATGCCAATGCCGCCGACCAGCAGGCTGACCGCCGCCACCGCGCCGAGTAGTCCGGTCAGCATCGCGGTCGTGCCGGCCATGGTCTGAGCGATCTGCTTCATGTCGCGCACGGAAAAATCGTCTTCCTTTCCGGGCGCGATATTGCGGCGCTCGCGCAGGATCCGTTCGATGTCGGCTTGCACCTTGCTGGTCTCGACGCCGTCCTTGGCCGACACCATGATGCGACTGATATCGGTGTTGCCGGCCAGCCGGCGTTGAAACGTGCGAAGCGGCATCAATACGATATCGTCCTGGTCTGAGCCGAAGCTCGACTGACCTTTTGATATGAGCAGTCCGATCACCTCGCAGGACACCTTGTCGACCCGAATATTGTGTCCAAGCGGATCGACGTGGCCGAACAACTTTTCAGCCACGGTCGTGCCGATGATGCAGGCAGCGCGGCCGCCGCGAATTTCGTTGTCAAAGAATTGACGCCCGGACTTCAGGGGCCAGTCCTGGGTGATGAAATAGTTATTGTCGGTGCCGGTGACGGCGACGGCGCGACTCTCGGTGCCTTGCACAATGGTGACCGATTTCTGCGCCACCGGCGCCACCGCCTTGACGCCGCTCAATTGCGTTCGCATCGCCTCGACATCGCGCGAGCTAAACGCCTTGGCATCGGCGCTCGCTCGGCCCGGCCCGTGTTGCCCCGGGCTGACGAACAGCAGGTTCGACCCGAGCTTTGCAAGATCGGCTGTCACCTTGGCGGTGGTGCCGTTGCCGATCGTCACCATCGCAATCACCGCGCCGACACCGATCACGACGCCCAGCACGGTCAAAAACGAGCGCAACGCGTTGCGCCGGATCGCCTGCAAAGCCAGCCTGAACGCTTCGTACAGCATCAGGCGGCCTCACGGTTGGGCACGTCGCTCTCGATCCGGCCATCGAGGAAGCGGATCATCCGCCGCGCATAGGCGGCGATGTCGGTCTCATGCGTCACCATCACCACGGTCATATGCTGATCGACGTTGAGGCTCGTCACCAGGTCCATGATTTCGCGGCTGGTCTTGGTGTCGAGATTGCCGGTCGGCTCGTCCGCTAAGAGCACTTCTGGGTCGGTCACGATAGCGCGGGCGATCGCGACGCGCTGCTGCTGCCCGCCCGAAAGTTCACCGGAAGTATGGTGGCCGCGTCCGGAAAGCCCGACCCGGTCAAGCGCCGCGGCCGCGAGCTTTTGCCGCTCGGCCGTGGGCATTCCGCGATAGATCAACGGCAGTTCGACATTTTCCAAAGCGGTGGTGCGGGCGAGTAGATTAAAACCCTGAAACACGAAGCCGAGCATATGACGGCGGATCAGCGCGCGCTTGTTTCGCGCCAGCCGGCCGACCTCGACGCCCATGAAACGATAGTCGCCGGTGGTCGGCGTATCGAGACAGCCAAGGATGTTCATGGCCGTCGACTTGCCGGAACCGGATGGCCCCATGATCGAAACAAACTCGCCGTCCCCAATGGTCATGTCGACATCGGTGAGTGCGTGCACGGCGGCGTCGCCGCTTCCGTAAACCTTACAGACCGAGCGGAACTCAATGAGCGGCTGCTGGTTGCCAGCGTCGGTCACGGCGCACGCCCCATCAAGACTTGCTAGCGGTCTGGTCGACGATCACCGCCTGCCCGGCCTTCAGATCGCCGCTTTTGATCTCGGTGTTCCTGCCGTCGCTGGCGCCGATGACAACCTTCTCAGCCACTGGCTCGCCGTCTTGCAGCAACCACACCGTTCCATTTTGTCCGGCGACTTCACGTGGCGCCGCGGAACGGAAGTGCGGCCTGCCCGGCAGAAGCTGGCTCAGCAGGCTTCTGTTCCCCCCTTTTTTGGCCGCGGACGGCGCGTAACGAAGGGCGGCGTTCGGGACCAGGAGGGCATCCTTGACTTCGGTAACGTTGATTTCCGCCGTCGCCGTCATACCCGGCCGCAGCAGCAATTCGGAATTGTCGATATCCAATACCGCCTTGTAGGTCACGACGCCCTGGATCGTTTCGGAAGCGAAGCGCACTTCCCGAATGGTGGCGGGGAATTTCCGGCTCGGAAAGGCATCGACGGTGAAAGTGGCGGTCTGTCCGGCGCGGACCTTGCCGACATCGGCTTCGTCGA
Source organism: uncultured Pseudomonadota bacterium (assembly GCA_963829755.1). GTDB lineage: Bacteria > Pseudomonadota > Alphaproteobacteria > Rhizobiales > Xanthobacteraceae > Pseudolabrys. The sequence goes on from CAWHJV010000017.1 coordinate 102,933, forward strand.
CATCGACCCGAAGTTCCATTTGCTTCAGGTCTTCCGCGATCGAAAACAGAACCGGTGCTTGCAACGAGGACGCGACGGTTTGGCCTGGATCGACATTGCGAACCAGGACCACACCATTGATGGGCGATGTGATCGAGGCTTTGGCAAGATTGGTTTTACCAAGATCCACATCCGCCGCGGCAATGTCGACGTCGGCGCGGGCGCTCGCCAGTGAGGTGACGGCGCGATCGTAGGCGGCCTGCGCCTGGTCGTGGTCGCGTGCCGATACCGCATTCGTGGCAGCCAGCGTCTTGTTGCGGGCAAGCTCGCGCCGCTTTTCACCGACGGTTACCTCCGCTTCCGCGGCCTTTGCCTGGGCGGCTGCCAGTTTCGCCTTCGAACTATTGAGGGTTGCGACCAGCTTATCGGTATCGAGCGTGGCCAGCACCTGGCCCGCCTTTACCGGCGAATTATAGTCGACCAAGACCTTGCGGATCGTTCCCGACAGTTCGCTCGAGACATCGACCTTGTTGGTCGGCTGGACCGAGCCGGTCGCGGTGACGATGACGGTCAGATTGCCGCGCGTCGCGGGCGCGGTGACATAGCGGACGCCGGTGGAACCGCCGCCGAACAGCCAGAACGCCGCCAGTGTCAAGAGCGCCGCAACGGCCAAGCCGACCCACATTTGCTTGCGCCGCCGCACCCACGGCGAAGCAGCCTCCGCCCCCAAGCCAAGGATGACTTGGATGTCTGCGCGTTGTTTGGGCTCGATCGGTTTGGTCATAGGCCGCCGCTGGAAATACTCAAGGTTTATTATATCGCACTGGATACGGCCCGATCGCGTTGATTTTTATCAATTGTTGCAAGGAATTGGATTCGCCGGGCGCGCGCCGAAGCCTCGGCCGGCCGGGCCGATCAGATACCGGCGCAAATGCTTCTCGCCGCAGTGCTGATATTGAACCATCGCACCACGGATCGACAATATTCTTGTTTGCCGAGTGACGCCGCCTTCGGGGGTATGGTCATTTGATAAAGACAACAGACAATTGGCGGGCGAATGAGAGCAGTCCGGCTGACCCTGCTGGCGCCGAACATTGGCGAAGCGATCCTGGGTGGGCGGCAGTCAGCGCAGATGACGCTGGCGGGATTGATGAGGCCGTTTGCGGTGGGATGGACTGAGCAACCGAAGTCGAGTTTCTGCCGAAAGATTTCTATTTTCGTCGGCGCCAAGGCAAATTCAAAATGACGTGGAGCTTCAATCCAAGAGCTCGATCGTCTGAGCCTCTAACCCTTTTCGACCCTGACCGACTTGCATCCGCACACGCTGGCCTTCAGCCAGCCCGCTCAGCCCGGCGCGGGCAAGCGCCGTGGCGTGGACGAAGACATCCTTTCCCCCGCCATCCTGCCCGACAAAACCGAATCCCTTGTCGGCCTTGTACATTTTAACGGTACCAATACTTTCGGTGGTCGAGCCTACGACTTGCGAAGCAGTAGCAGGGCCTCGCTCCACCAGGGCGTTCGGACGTGGGTAATTCGGAAGAACTCCGGATGCCCAGTCGTCAGACTTTTGATCCTCGTCAAAACCGCCGCGCTTAGGTCCACGGTCGTAGTCTTTGTAACGGCCCATTCGACGCCTGCTAGATTACAACAAAAACGAATGTTTCGTTTGCTCCGTGAGCTAAGTCAAGAGGGGTCGCTGGCCTGCACCCGGTTCCGAAGACACCAAGTTTGGTGTGACAATGGGACCGAAGGTGGGTCCTGGAGAGGCAGAAGTTTACGCGGGAGTTCAAGCTTGAGGCGGTCAGGCTGATCGGGGAGCGGGGCGTTGCGTATGCGCAGGCCTCGCGCGATCTGGGCGTGCATCAGACGGTGCTGCGCAATTGGCTTTGCCCATGTCGGCCTCCTTGCCTCAAAATTAGGGAAGAAGGCGTCTGCGAATTTAGGGGCTATTCACCTTTACATCCCGCAGCGACAACGCCCACGCTTCCAGCGTCGTTTCGATCGATGCTCCTGCCCTCCATGACCCTCCGAATCATGGTCACCCCTGGATTTAGAGATCAACTCAAAGCGCAATTGAAATGCTAGCTCTTGTCGATGGACAGCCCCAAGGCAATCAGCGCGACCGCCTCCAGAGCCGATTTTGCATCGGCATGCTGATGCACGCCGGCAATCCGAGCCGCACCCGAAAGGCCGAAAACGGCCTTTCCGAACTGTAGGCCAAGCGCCACCTCCGACATTGTCCCGTAACTGTCGCCGATCGCGACCAGGCAGAGCGCGGCACGCGCGATCAGAGCGTTGCGCGCCTCGCCAATCCCGGTCGCGACGGCAATCGTGGCGAATGGATTGGCCGATTGCGGATCGCCCTCCGGCAGCAGACCGATGCTGATGCCGCCCTCCTTCGCGACGCCTTCGCAGACCGCTTGCATGACGCCTTGCCGGCCGCCGCAGATCACGGCAAGCCCCATGCCGGCCAAGCCCGCACCGACCTCGCACGCGATCGCAAGCTGCTCCGCGCTCGCCTCACGCGGCCCGATGACCCCGACGGGCACGCGCAGCGGACATTCGCTCTCACGTTGCAGCCACCGGACTGCTTCGACAGCGCCGATCGGCTCGCCCGCCTGAGGCGCCGAGACTCTTTCCCACCTTCGATCGCTCGGGCGAAAGCACTGCATGTCCCCACACAGTAAGACGTTCGATGTCCGATCAAGCCGCAACATGCTGTACTTCCGAACGTGCGGCAAAAACTTCGCCCACGGCCATGATCGACGAGCAGATCGCCGCCAGGACTAGCGCCAGGGCAGCAGCCGCAGGAAAATCGCTGCCAGTCTCTGAAATGAGACTGTAGAGTTGCAGCGGAAGGATGTTGAGCCGCGTCCCGACCAGCGCCAGCGCCGTCCCGTAAGCGCCGAACACCACGGCGGCGACCAGGCAGCAGGCCGTCACCACGGTGGGCAGGATCTGCGGGATCAGGATGTGGCGCAGGGCCTGGCCCCGCGTCGCGCCGAGCAATTCGGCCGCCGCGATCTGCATGCCCTCGAAATTCAGCAGCACCGGCAGGAGCAGCATCACCACCCGCGGGATGAGATAGTACGAGGAGGCGAAGCCGAGCCCGACCGGGCTATATAGGAGACGGGCGAAATCGACGGGATCGACTCCGACATAGCTGAGCACCTGCGTTACGAAGCCGGCTCGGCCATAGGTCAGGATGAAGCCGAAGGCCACGATCAGGCCGGAGAAGGTCAACGGCAGCGCGATCAGAAACAACAGCGTGGCGCGCAATTTTGGCCCGACCCGAGAGAGGTGCAGCGCGACGGCGAACCCTACCGCCAGCGAAAACAGCGAAGCCGAAATCGTCAGTTCGACGCTGCCGAACAGCGCGCGCCAAAATAATGGATTGGCGAAAACGCGGCGGAATGCGGCCAGCCCTTCAGAAAACGCGTCGTGTGCGACGAACGCGACGGGAATCGCAAGAAACACGATCAGCACGACGACGCCGGGCGAGGCGAGCACCCGCAAGGCCCGCCTCCGGCCCGCACGGCGCCGCTTGCGGACTTCAAGCGCGCCCCCTCCCCCGGCGGTGGGAGAGGGGATCGTCGTTGCCAAGGTGGAGCGCTGCAAGGCTACTGACCCACTGCGGCTTTGCTCCAGCCGGCGTCGATCTCGGCCTTCTTCGCGGCGGCGGCCTCGACGTCGAGCGGCTTCACCTGCGGGGCATCGGGAAGCTTGTCCTTGACGCCGGCGGGCAATTCGATACCCGGCACGGACGGACGCACGAACCCTTGCGCGAAGATGCCCTGGCCCTTCGCGGTCATTATGAAATTGAGCCACAGCTTGCCCGCGTTCGGGTGCGGCGCGTTCTTCACCAGGCTGATCGCATACGGCGCAGCCGCCGAAGCCTCCTTGGGGATGACGACCGCAACCGCATCACCGAGGCCGTCAGTGTATTTAGCTTTGAGTCCATCGTTCTCGTACGAAATCCAGATGGGGATCTCACCCTTGACGAATTGCGCGTACGGCGTGGTGCCCACCACGCGCAGCACGTTACCGGCCTTATGCAACTTGCCCAGATAATCGATACCGGGCTGCACATTCTTCATGTCGCCGCCATTTCCGAAGTTCGCCGCGAAGGTCAGCACTTGCCCGACCCCCGTGGAGCGCGGGTCGAGATAGACCACGGAGTTCTTGTATTCGGGTTTCAGCAGGTCGGCCCAGGATTGCGGCACATTCTTGATCAGCTTCTTGTTGACGATGAACGCGATCGTCAGCTTATGGATCGTGAACCACTTGCCTTCCGGCCCCCGGAATACACCCGGCAGCTTGTCGAAATTCACCGGCTTGAACGGCGCGACCACATCCTTGGCCACGGCGTCCACCGCCGAGCCCGCGAAGTAGTAGGCCGTATCGGCCTGCGGACGGTTGCGCGCCTTGTCGAGGGCGACAACGGTCGCCGCCGATCCGAGATCGTTGTAGACGAGTTGAATGCCCGGATACCGGTTGCTGAACGCCTTGAACTCGGACGCCCAGTTCGCCCAGGTTGGGCCGGTGTCGAACGAGACCACCATCCCTTCCTTGGCGGCCGCCTGGTAGAGGGCCTTTTCGCCGGGATACAGCTCCGGCGAATTGAGCACGGTTTGCGCCTGCGCGACCAGAGGCAGCAGGGCTGCCAGGCAAGCGCCGAGGATCCATTTGATCGATCTGTATGTCATGGCTGTCGCCCTTCCTTGTTGGTTAGCCGGGAGGATTTTCAGGAAGCAAATACACATCTTTTCGTGGAACGTGGATGACAGTGACCGGATCGCTCAAATCCGTCTCCCCGGTAATCGTGCCGCCGTTCACGGTCAGGTCGAAGCGCCGGATCGAGCCGAGGAAGCGGTCGCGTTCGAGCTGACCTGAAAACGTGTTGCAACCCTCGGGCGAGTTGCCGAGTTCGACCCTTTCGGGACGGACCATGGCCGTCACCCGCGCCCCGCGGGCGAACCCGTGCGGCTCGGTGACAAGACGCCCGATCGCCGTGTCGATGCTGCTCTGGTCGGCAACGGTCCCTGCCCAGAGATTGGCCTGCCCTACGAACGCAGCCACCTCCGATGTCGCCGGACGCTCATAGAGATCGCGCGGCGGGGCGACCTGGACGATCCGGCCCTGCCGCATCACCGCGACGCGGTCCGCCATCGACAGCGCCTCCTGTTGGTCGTGCGTGATGTGCAGGGTCGCGATCTGGAATTCCTGTTGGATGCGCCGGATTTCATCGCGCATCTCGACCCGGAGGGCGGCATCGAGCGCCGAGAGCGGTTCGTCGAGTAGCAGTGCACGCGGATGGAAGACAAGCGCACGTGCCAAGGCCACTCGCTGCTGCTGACCTCCGGATAGGCCGGCAGGAGTCCGGTCCATCAGTTCCCCCAAGCCGACCACCTGCAGCGTGTCGCGCGCCCGTTCACGCCGCTGCGCGGCCGGCACATTGCGCACCTTCAGCGGGTAAGCGGTATTGTCGAGCGCCGTCATATGTGGAAACAGGGCATAATTCTGGAAGACGATGCCGAGATTGCGCTCACGCGGTGGGAAGTCGCGCACGTCCTGCCCGGCGATCCGGATCGATCCCTCGTCCGGCGTGAGGAAGCCGGCGATCAGCCGGAGTAATGTCGACTTTCCACAGCCGCTGGGGCCGATCACCGCGACGAGTTCACCGACATGAATCGTCAGGTCAATATCGCGCACGCCGGCGTTGCCGCCCGGATACGTAAACGAAACACCCTGCATCTCGATCATCGGCGCGCTCATGCCGGCAGCCTCCGCACAGACTGGGCGGCGCTCGCGGTCAATGCGCCGGTCAGCGACGCCGTCAGCGCCAGGACGAGAAGAATGACCGTCGCTGCGCAGGCAAAGCCGGTCGCCCCGTAGAAGGCTTGCAGCAGCACGACCGGATAAGGTCGAGTCAAGAAGCCGGCCACAAGGTTGGACAACTGGAATTCGCCGATCGACAGCGCCGCAACCACGATGACGCCTGACGCCAGGCTGTGGCGCAAGCTCGGCAGCACGATGTCCAGCAGGCGTGACGCCAGCGAGCCCCCGAGAGACTCGGCCGCGGTTTCGAGCTCGGCGAGACGCAAGTGCCGCATATCGCCGACCAGTGTCTGCAGCATGTAAGGCAAGGTCAGCACCAAGTGCCCACCGATCAGAACCCACAAGCTGCCCAGGAATGGCAGCGCGCTGGTTGAGAACACGAGTATGAAGCCGAAGGCGAGCACCAGCGGCGGCACGGCGATCGGCAAAAGATAGAGGATTCGGGCCGCCGCGCGCACGCCCCGCGACGCTGTACCGTAGATTGCGTAGGCGAGCGGTAGCCCAATGACCGCGTTCAGAATGCAGGTGATGCTCGCCACTTCCAGGCTGACCACAAAGGCCCGGCGAAAGCTCGGATCGGTGGCGACATCCACATACCAGTGCGGCGTGAAGCCGCCCGGAAGGAGCGTCCCGAACCACACGCTGCCGAACGAGCCGACGAGCAGCAGAAGCATCGGTGCAAACAGATAGCCCAGGTAAACCGCCGTGATCCAACCCATGCCGCCAAGCCCGCTGCCGGCCCGCTTAAGAGCCCTTGAACCGCTCGGCAGAATCGTTGCTGCCGAGGAACGTAGAACGACAATTAAGTGAGCTCACGGCAAACCGGCGAGAACCGGCCGCCCCCTCTTTCTTTTGGCTCCATTGGTCCCAGCCGCCATGGTGACGGTCGGCCTTTCCCTCCAAGCCCTTCGAAACGCATGAACGTTGCCCCATGCCCAGGCTCGGATTGTTGACACAAATCAATCAAAGGGCCGGGCAATTCGCCAACCTGCGGTTGATCCGCGCGACTGTCGCAATGGCGAACCTGCCATCAAAATTCCCGATCCCTGGAATCAGACGCACTAACGAGACGCCCTCGTCCCTAGGATATCTTCGGATACCGTCAAGCGAACGACTCTAGCTAGGCAGCGGCGTTAACCCAGGCTCACGCAAAAATTTTCAGGTGATCGAAGCCGGCGCATTGCGATGCGATACATATCCGCCGATGCCGATATAAGAGGCTTTTCATGGCGGCCGGTTCCGAATATGACTGGAACCGCTCCGGGGGCGACGGAGTTTGGGTTGAAGGGGGCGCATAACACCGCACGGCCCGAACAATAAGCTGTTGAATTATAGCACAAAAACCAAACCGTCGTGCCTTGGAGGACAATATGAAAAGAGACGATCTTAAGACAAACCAGCGCGCCCATGCCGGTCTCAACCGGCGCCAATTCGTACAGGTCGGACTGGCCGGCGCCACCGCCGCGGGTGCGCTCTTGCGGGGCGGCAGCGCCTTTGCGGCCGGCAAGAGCTATCCGGCGCTCGGCACCTTCCCGGCCGGCATCCACAACAATTCTGTCTTTGTCGGTGGCGTCATGCCGCTCACTGGTCCTTATTCGAGCTCCGGTAAGGATATGCAGTACGGCTTCGAGCTCGCCGTCAAGCACATCAATGAAGGCAGCGCCGTCGCCGAGCACATGGCCTCCTTGAAAGGGCACAAGGGTCTGCTCGGCAAAAAGATCGAGACCGGTGTCGCCGACAGCGAGACCAAGCCGAACCCGGCGATCCAGGCGGCCACGCGCTTCATCCACAATAACAAGGCCATCATGCTCACCGGCGCGGTGTCGAGCGCGGTGGCGATCGCGCTCGAGAAGCTCGGCCAGCGCGAAAAAGTGATCTTCATGGTCGGCAACAGCGGCTCCAATGACACCACCGGCAAGGACTGCCAGCGCTACGGCTTCCGCTCGCAGAACTCGGCCTATATGGCTGCCAAGGCACTGTCGCCGGTGCTCGCCAAACAGCTCGGCAAGGGCAAGAAGGTCGCGTATCTCACGCCGGACTACACCTACGGCCACAGCGTACTCGAACTCGATGAAGGAGTTCACCGGCAAGGAAGGCTGGACGGTCGCGACCAACCAGCTCGCCCCGCTGGGCACCACCGACTTCTCCTCCTATCTGCTCAATATTGCGAACTCCGGTGCCGACGTTTTCGTCAACATCGCCTTCGGCGCCGACGCCGTGGCCTCCACCAAGCAGGCCGAGCAATTCAACATCCTGCAGAAGATGAAATACGTGGTGCCGAACATCTCCCAGTTCCAGGCCAAGGAGCTGGGCGCCAAAATCATGGGCGGCACCTACGGCACGCAAGCCTGGTGGTGGAAGGAAGAAGACCACTTCCCGCTGGCCAAGATCTTCGTGGCCGACTTCGAGAAGAAGTACGGCTACAAGCCGCGCTGGGGCGCCAGCGAAGCCTATGTGCAGATGATGGTCTGGGCGGACGCCGTCGCGCGCGCCGGCACCTTCTATCCGGTCGAGGTGATCAAGGCGCTAGAGTCGGGCCACAAGGTCGACACCATCTACGGCGAGGTCTGGTATCGCGAAGGCGACCACCAGATGGTGCGCCCGGTGCCGGTCGTGCAGGGCAAGACGCCAGCCGAGATGAAGGGCAAGGAAGACTACTACAAGATCGTCGAGATCGTGAAGGGCGAGGACGCCATGCCGCCGCTCAAGGCGACCGGCTGCAAGATGCCGGGTTACGGCGCCTAATCAGCAACGCCGATGTCAACGATTGCGGCCCGGTGAATTCATTTTCACCGGGCCGTTGTCGAAAGTGGTGGGGGCAAGCCTTGATCATCCGCAGTGGTCCTGCCAAATTCAACAGTTCCATTCCGTATGGATTTTCCAGCGAGTGTAAGACCTGCGCGCGCCCGCGCAACACTCCATCGAATCGAGCATCGCCCTTGAGAGCCTCACCATGCCAACGCTAGGCCAATTCCTCTCGCAAGCGTTCAACGGCCTCGCCTTCGGCAGCCTGCTCGCGCTCATCTCCAGCGGGCTCACCATCATCCTCGGCACCCTCGGCGTCCTGAACTTCGCGCACGGTGCCATGTTCATGCTCGGCGCCTACACGGCCTACATCGTACTCAGCCATTTCGGCTCCTACGCGGCGGCCATGTTCGGCGGCGCGCTCGCTCTGTTCATCGTCGGCATCATCACCGAGCGCGTGCTGATCCGCCGTTATTACGACCGCCCGCCGCAGGACCAGATCCTGGTCACCTTCGGCCTCGGCATCATGCTGGTGGAGGCGATGCGCTATGGCTTCGGGGGCCTAAGCCAGCGTGTACCGCTGCCGAGTTGGGGCCACGGCATCGTCAACTTCGGCTATTTCTTCTATCCGCTGTACCGCGTCGAGGTGATCGCCATTGTGGCCGTCATCCTCATGGTCTTCTATCTCCTGCTCTACCGCACCTCGATGGGCCTGATCGTACGCGCCGGCATCGAGGACCCGATGATGGTCGGCCTGCTCGGCATCCATCTGCGCCGCGTCTTCATGATCGTGTTCTCGCTCGGCGCCGTTGCCGCCGGCATCGCCGGCGCGATCTATGCGCCGCTATCGTCCGTCATTCCCGACATGGGCGAGCCGTTTCTGGTGCAGTCCTTCGTGGTGGTGGTGATCGGCGGCTTGGGCTCGTTTCCCGGCGCGGTCGTCGGCGGCATCGTGGTCGGCGAGATGCTCAGCCTCACCACCATGTTCAACCCGGCTTATGCGCAGGCCGCGATCTACGCGGCCATGACGCTGGTACTGATCGTCAGGCCCCGCGGCCTGTTCGGCGCTCACGGACGGATGTGACGGCCATGAAGTCCTCGTCCCTGGCCCGCTGGGTGCCCGAGATCATCGTGGCGGTCGCGCTCGTGGTGCTGCCCCTGCTGTTCGGCGCGAATTCGCTCGACCTACTCACCCGTATCCTGCTCTGGGGCCTGTTCGGCCTCGGCTTTTCGCTGCTGTTCGGCTTCGCCGGCCTGCTCTCCTTCGGCCAGGCCGCCTTCTACGGCACCGGCGGCTTTGTCACCGCCTATCTCTTGACCGCCAATATTATCGGCAATGTCTGGCTCTCGATCATGATCGGCGTCGGTGCCGCCGCGCTGTTCAGCGTCGCGGTCGGCGTCCTTGCCCTGCGCCGCGTCGGCATCTATTTCGCCATGATCACGCTCGCCTTCGGCGAGCTTTCCTATTTCCTGGAGAACTCACCGCTGTCGCACTTCACCGGTGGCGAGAACGGCCTGCCCGGCATTCCGGCGCCGTCGCTGCAAGTGGGCTCGTTCAAATACGTCTTCACCGGAAGTTGGCCGAGCTACGAGCTGATCGCCGCGCTGTTCTTTGCCGGTTACCTGCTCGCACGCTTCATCATGCAGTCGCCAGTCGGCAACGTCCTGATCGGCATCAACCAGAATCCGGGCCGCACCGCCGCCCTCGGCCATCACGTGCCCGGCTACAAGCTCGCTGTATTCGTGCTGGCGGGCGCCTATGCGGGCCTTGCCGGCGCGCTGCTCGGTATTTTCCAGAGCTACATGCCGCCCTCGGCCTTCGCGCTCGAGACCTCCGGCCAGCTCGTCATCCAGACCGTGATCGGCGGCGCCGAGATTCTGCTCGGTCCGGCCATCGGCGCCGCCATCTGGCTCTCCTTGCGGGATTTCCTGCAGCAGGTGCCGGTGCTCGGCGACCTGTGGAAGTTCATCCTCGGTTTCGCCTTCGTCCTGCTGGTGACGCTGCTGCGTCGCGGCGTCGGCGGCGAGCTCTACGCGCTATGGCAGCGCAAGCGGCCGGCCGGCCTGATGCCGGCCGTCGCCGCCGCGCACGCGCGTCTCGCACCGGCGGAAGTCGTCGAGCTGTTGCAGCCGCTGACCGCGCCCAAGGACGGCGCGCTGGCGCTCGACGTCCAGTCGGTGAGCAAGAGCTATGGCGGCATCCACGCCAACGCCGACGTCACCTTCCAGGTGCCGGCCGGCGCGCTCTACGCCGTCATCGGACCGAACGGCGCGGGCAAGAGCACGTTCCTGCGCATGCTGGCCGGCGAGGAGCATCCCGACAGCGGCAGCATCCACGTCAACGGCATCGAACGCACCGCCGCCGATGTCACCGCCGCCACCCAGAATGGCGTCGCCAAGAGCTTCCAGATCAATCAGTTGTTCCCTCACCTTACCGTGAGGCAGAACCTGCGCCTCGGCGCCTCCGGCCGCTATCGTGGCCGCATCCGCTTCGACATCTTCCGCCGCGCGGACTCCATCGCGCCGGTCGAAAAGCTGGTCGACGCGCTGCTCGATGAATTGGATCTCGCCCAGCACGCCGATGTGCTGGTCGATACACTCGCCTACGGCGAGAAGCGCCGGCTCGAGCTCGGCCTCGCGCTCGCCTCCCGCCCCTCCGTGCTACTGCTCGACGAGCCGCTGGCGGGCCTGAGCCCCGCCGAGCGTGAAGATGTCAAACAGCTCATCAAGAGCATCCGCAAGGGCCGCACCATCGTTCTGGTCGAGCACGACATGGATGCGGTGTTCGAGCTGGCCGAGCGCATCATGGTGATGCACGACGGCAACCGCTTGACGGAAGGCGATCCCGACGCCATCCAGAAGAACAGCCAAGTCCAGCAGGCCTATCTCGGTGGGGTCGACTTGTGATGAATATGATCGAGCTCGACAAGGTCAACAGCTACTACGGCGACTCGCACATCCTGTTCGACGTCTCGATGGAGGTGCGCGAAAAAGAGGTCGTTGCGCTGCTTGGCCGCAACGGCGCCGGCAAATCGACCACGCTGAAGACGCTCGCGGGCGTGCTGCATCCGCGCTCGGGCGCCATCCGCCTCGCCGGCGAGACGATCGACAACCTGCCGACCTATGAGATCGCCCGCCGCGGGCTGCAGCTCGTGCCGGACGAACGGCGCATCTTCGGCAGCCTGACGGTGGCCGAAAACCTCAAGGTCGCGTCGCTCACTGCAACCGATCCGTGGCCGATCCGGCGCATCTACGACATGTTCCCGCGGCTGGAGGAACGCAAGGAGTCGCGCGGCGGCAACTTGTCGGGCGGCGAACAGCAGATGCTGGCGATCGCGCGGGCGCTGATCCGCAATCCGCGCGTCATCCTGCTCGACGAACCGTTCGAAGGGCTGGCGCCGGTGATCGTCCGGGATATCCTGGACGTCTGCAAGCGGCTGGTGCAGGAAGGCCCGACTGTCATTATCGTGGAGCAAAACCTGCGCGCCGCCTTGAGCCTCGCGCATCGCGTCTACGTGCTCAACAACGGCCACATGGTGTTCACCGGCACACCGGGCGAGTTGAACGCCAACCCGGACGTGACCAGCCGGTATATCGGAATTTGAATTCTTGGCGGCAATTGCCTGCTTCGCCGCGACCATTTTCGGATCAAGAAATATCTTGCCCACCTCGCCCCACTCGGTGGTCCTACGTCGCTATTGTCAGCAGATGTATTCTCGATTTCAGAGCCGGAGCACACCGTCTCGCGCCCTAGCCCGACGAATTCTGCGCGCCGGCGCGCGGGGCGTTCCCGGTTCCCTGTCATCCGGCTGACAAAAGCCGCCTGGCGTTGCATGATGATGGCTTGGCAGGAGAACCCCAATGCAAGGCAAGATCGCGCTCGAGGAGCATTTCGCCATTGCGGCGACGCTGAAAGATTTGCAGGTGTTTGGTTCGAATGTTTCGAATTGCTATGGCCCCGGCTTCTCGATGTGCAGGACATCCGCCTGAAGGAAATGGACAAGCACGGCGTGGAGTTGATGATCCTGTCGCTCAATGCACCGGCGGTGCAGGCGATCCATGACGTGAAACGCGCGGTCGAGGTGGGCGCGGAGCCAATGACAAACCGGCCGACGAGGTCGCCAAACGGCCAGACCGTTTTCAGGGTTTCGCCGCGCTGCCCATGCAGGATTTCGATACGGCTTCCGCTGAACTCACGCACTGCGTGAAAGAGCTCGGCATGGTCGGCGCGCTGGTCAACGGCTTCTCGCAGCGGGGCACGCCGGAAACCCTACTCTCTTACGACTTGCCGCAATACCGGGACTTTTGGAAAAGGCTTTCGGCAATGCCTACGCGGCGGCACAACTCGGCGATGCTGGACTCGCCACGCAGGTCGTCCAGAACGATCCGGATCTTCTCTTCCGGTGAATGGCGCTTGCGGGTTGCCCGGAGGAGATACTTCACAATCCGCTCGGACGGGGATTCTCAGTGCACGGGGTTCTGTTTCGCCTCCACTCGTTGATGGTTACGATGAGCCAGAACTCCTCCGTTCCTCAAGCCGTTAAATCTGTCTAAATGGTGGTGATCCCGCGTCCGGTCCGGCTCGGCCACCGTCATCCGCACCAATAGGACAGGCATCAAGGTGGCGGGCCCGGAGGCCATGAACGCGACACGCCAGCCGAATTGGTGACCGACGGTCCCTCCGATCAGCAAAGCAAGAAAGACCCCGGCCGACCGCGATGCACCCGATCAGAAGCTGCGCGAATGACTGCCCCAAGCCTAGCCCCAACCTCATCGCGCCCCAGACCGCCGCAGGCAACGCGACGAGATTGCGGCGGCTCGGGATATTGCGGATGCATGAGGCCGGAAGCCAGTACGATGAGCCCGGCGGCAATCTCAACCGAGGTATAAAATGACCCACTATCTTGCGATTGACCCGTCCTATCCATCACGCGCGCGAGATTGAAGCGACATTGCGGCACCCTGTCGGCTGCTCCTCGCGGCAGCAAACAATCGCACGTGACAACGTCAGCGAGCTGTGACGCTCGACGCGCAACGGTTCGGACCAGGCCGAGCACAGACCGATTTAGGCCGCATGCTCCCGAATGCCGCGCTGAATGAAGTTCGCGACCACGAAATCGGCCAGGCATTGCGCCGCCGGGCTCGACCGTCCGGGACTGCGGTGGAGCACCACGTCGATCTCCGGCAGTTCGGGAAAGCTCTCTTTGCGACCGAGCACGCGCATGCCCGGCACCAGCGCGCTCTTGGCGACCACGCTGATCGCGAAGCCTGAAAACACCGCCGCCTGCAGGCCGCTGATGCTCTCGCTGATGCAGGCGAGCCGCCACGGACGGCCCATGCTGTCGAGCGCCGCCAGGGCCGCATCGCGATAGATGTTGCCGGGCGGCAGCAGCGCGAGCGGGACCGGGCTCTCTTCATAAGGCGAGCGGTCCTGCCCGCCCACCCAGACCAGCGGTTCCTTGCGCACGAATTCGCCGGCGCGAATGCCCGGCATCGCCGTCACCAACGCAATGTCGATCTCCTTGGCATCCAGCGCACTCATCAAGCTACGGCTCAACGCGCAACGCAGATCGACCTCGATACCGGGATAGAGCGCACGAAAGCCGGTCAGGATCTGCGGCAACAGATAGGCAGCATAAAGGTCCGGCGTTCCCAGCACGACGCGCCCCTCGATATGACGCGACTGCATGCGCTGCCAGACCTCGTCGTGCATTTGCAAAATCGCACGCGCGTAACCGAGCAGGATTTCCCCGTCGTGCGTGACCTGAGGACGTCGCGTTGCTGCCTCGAACAGTGGCTTTCCGACCTGCTCCTCGAGACGGCGGATTTGCAGCGTGATCGCCGGCTGCGTTCGACACATGCGTCGCGCCGCCGCGGTAACGCTTCCGGTTTCGACCACGGTCACAAACGCGCGCAACGATCGAATATCCAGATGCCTGTTGGCCATCGCCCATTACTCCGACTTATGCGGCCGATTAATACTTGCAATTACCGTACCGGACCCTGGCGGCCATAGAGTGAAGGCCGATCAACACGCCGCGCGTCATCAGATGCTCGGAAATTTGTCGACGTGCCTAAGTTTTAGACACGCCTTAATGCACCGCGAACCGGAGGTTCGAATGAGCCAGCGCCGCAAAGACCACACCCATACATTGCGTGCCGATCGCAATACAGGGGTCTCACGACGAAACGTCTTGAAGGGCGGCGCCGCCCTGGGGGCCGCAGCGGCCAGCCAGGTGATCGGCGCGCCGACCATCTGGGCCCAGGACATAAAAAACATCACGCTGCGTCATGTCGGCGTGTCGTACTCGGTCGTACAGGCGATCGGTCAGCAGGCTACCAAGGACCTCGGCTTCAAGGTCATCACGCAGAACCTGGATACCTCGGCCGCCATCACGCGCTTCATCACGCAGCCGCGCAGCGTCGACATTCCCGACCTGGAAGCCTGGCAGGCAAAGGTCGCCGTCCCGCGTGGCATCCTGCAGGGCATCGACACCAAGAAGATCAAGGAATTCGACAACATCCTACCGATCTTCACCAAGGGCGAATACAAGGGCGACAAGGTTTCGACGCAGGGCATCTCGCCCTACCCGGCGATGTATATCCCGAGCAAGGACGCCACCAAAATCGTGTCCGGCGTGACCGATTGGATGACCTTCATGCCGCAGGTTTACAACGCCGACTTCATCGGCTACCGGCCCGACCTCGTCGGGCACAAGGTCGTGCATTGGCGCGAGCTCATCGACCCCAAATACAAGGGCCGTTCCGCCATCCTCGACGTTCCCAACATCGGCATCATGGACGCGGCACTCGCGCTCGAGTCGGCCGGCATGGTGAAGTACAAAAACAAGGGTAACATGACGCGCAAGGAGATCGACGCCACGATCAACGCGCTCATCGCCTTCAAGAAGAAGGGCCAGTTCCGCGCCACCTGGACGACCTTCGAGCAGTCGGTCGAATTGATGGCATCGGGCGAGGTCGAGATCCAATCGATGTGGTCGCCGGCGGTGACCGCTGTGCTCGCCAAGGGCATCCCTTGCGTCTACGCGCCGCTCAACAAGCAACCGGATGGCACCGAGGGCTATCGCGGCTGGTGCAACGGCCTCGGCCTCATGCGCCACCTCAAGGGCAAGAAGCTCGACGCCGCCTACGAATACCTGAACTGGTATTACGCCGGTTGGCAGGGCGCGTTCGTGGCCCGGCACGGCTACTATAGCCCCGTCCCGAAGACCGCCGAAAAGTTCATGACTCCGAACGAGTATGGCTATTGGTACCTGGGCAAGCCCGCTACCGGTCCGATCAAGGACCCCTACGGGCACGACATCGCCAAGGCCGGCGCCATCCGTGACGGCGGCTCCTTCATCGAGCGCTTCACCAACATCTCGTGCTGGAACACGGTCATGGATGAGAACCAGTACATGATCCAGCGCTGGAACGAGTTCAAGGCGGCATAGCTCACGTCGGCATGCTCCCTGCATGACCGAATGCGCACAGTGCGAAGCGGGCTCGACCTCCGCCCGCTTCGCCCCGACCTTCTAACGCTTACCGGAAGAGACGATGAACGACACTCAAACGCGATGGATGCGTTGGCGCCCTTACCTCCTGGTCGCGCCGCTTGTCATCGTGCTATTTGTCTTTGTCGTCGTGCCGCTCGGCTTCGTCGTCGCGGTCAGCTTCTTTCACTACGACAATTTCGCCGTCATCCCGGCGTTCCGCCTCGAGAACTATCAGAGCGTGTTGGGCGCGCACCTCACCTACAATCTCTACATGACGATGATCGGGTTCTCGCTGATCACTTGGTTCTTCACGCTCATCATCGGGTTCACTGTCGCCTATTTCCTCGTCTTCCACGTGCGTAGCCAGGTCATCGCCATCGGCCTGTTTCTGCTCTGCACGGTGCCGTTCTGGACGTCGAACATCATCCGCATGATTGCCTGGCTGCCGCTCCTCGGCAAACAAGGTCTGATCAACAGCGCACTGATGGCGACCGGCGTGATCCACAAGCCGCTCGGCTTCCTGCTGTTCTCCGATTTCTCGGTCGTGGTGTCCTACGTCAACCTGTTCACGATCTTCATGATCGTGCCGATCTTCAATTCCATGAGCCGCATCGACCGCTCTTTGTTCGAAGCGGCGACCGACGCAGGTACCAGTCGCTGGCAGACGCTGCTCTTCGTCGTCGTGCCCCTGTGCAAGAACGGCATCGCGCTCGGCTCCATCTTCGTCATCACCCTGGTGATGGGCGACTTCTACGTCGTGAAGGTGATGAGCGGGGGCAACGCCGCCTCGGTCGTCTCCGCCATGTACGACGACATTTCGACTTTGCTGTTCCCGCACGCCGCGGCCAACGCGGTCATCCTCATGGCCTTCATCGTTTTGCTGGTCAGCCTGATCCTGCGCGTGGTCGACGTGCGCAAGGAATTGGTGTCACAGCGCTGAGCCATCCAACGAGAACCGCCATGCTCAACACAGACGATCGACGCCCCTGGACCTTCTACCTGCTGGCCGGCATCTTCGCGCTCTACGTTCTGTTTCTCTACGGCCCGATGATCTGCATCTTCATCCTGTCCTTCCAGGGCACGCAGGGCGCGCTGGTGTTTCCGATGCGCGGCGAGAGCCTACATTGGTTCCACCAGCTCTGGTCGGGTGCGGAGACCGGCGACATCCCGGGCGCGCTCTCCCGCTCACTGCCGCTGGCCCTCCTCGTCATGGGAGCGACCGTCGCCATCTCCATTTCGGCCGGTCTCGCCTTTCGGGAGCGATTTCGCGGCAGCGGCGTGCTGTTCTACGCGGTCATCATCGCCCTGGTGGCGCCGGGCTATGTGCTCGGCATCGGCATCGGCCTGATGTTTCGCCTGCTCGGCCTCGACACCGACTGGTACACCTCGGCGCTCGGCGCCCAGCTCACCTGGACGCTGCCCTTCGGCCTCCTGATCATGTTCGCCATCTTCGGCCGCTTCAATCGCGCCTATGAGGAAGCCGCCCGCGATCTCGGCGCGGGCTCGGTACAGACACTTCGCATGGTGGTCATTCCGATCATCGTGCCGGGCATCATCGCCGTCGCCCTGTTCGGCTTCACCCTCTCCTACGACGAATTCGCGCGCACGCTGCTAACCTCCGGCGCCAACAACACCCTGCCGGTCGAGATCTGGAGCATGACCATGAACGTGACCTCGCCCGTCATCTACGCCCTCGGCACCGCCACAACCGTCTTTTCGTTCGTCGTCATCGTCGCCGGTCTGTCGTCGATCGCGCTGATCCAGCGGCGGCGGTTCGGCCGCGCGCTGCCGAGCGCCAGGCACTGATATTCGCGTCATGAAGGAAGAATCAATGCAAAGCGGCCACGCACCCGGCAAACCGAAGGGCAAAGGCTGGATCGAGCTTGCCGGCATCTACAAGCAATACCCGGACGGCACCGTCGCCGTCGACGGCATCAATCTCGTTATCGAGGACGGCACCTATTGCTGCCTGCTGGGCCCCAGCGGTTGCGGCAAGACAACCATGCTGCGCATGATCGCCGGCCATGAATTGCCGACCGCGGGCGAGATCGTCATCGGCGACGCGAATGTGGTTGGCCTGCCGCCGCGCCAGCGCGGCACCGCCATGATGTTCCAGAGCTACGCCCTGTTCCCGCATCTCTCGGTTCGCGACAACGTTGCGTTCAGCCTTCGGGCGCGTGGCGTCGCCAAGGAAGAGCGCTACCGCGAGGCCGACCGCGTCGTCGAGCAGGTGCAGATGACGGCACTGGCCAACCGGTTGCCGGCGCAACTTTCCGGCGGCCAGCAGCAACGGGTCGCACTCGCCCGCGCCATCGTCATGCGGCCGCGCGTGCTGTTGCTCGACGAACCGCTGTCGGCGCTCGACGAATTCCTGCGGCTGCAGATGCGCAGTGAGCTGCGCGAGATGCAGCAACAGCTCGGCATCACCTTCATTCACGTCACCCACACCCAGCTTGAGGCGGTGGCGGTCGCCGACCAGGTCGTCGTCATGAACAAGGGCCGCATCGAGCAGTCGTCCACAGCGCGCGGTATCTACGCCGCCCCCTCCAGCCCTTACGTGGCGCGGTTCATGGGCGGGCAGAACGTGCTGTTTGGCAAGTTCGAAAGCCTTGCCGACGGCGTCGCGACCCTGCGCGGCCCGGCCGGCCAGCCTTTCCTCGTTCCGATGGTCAAGCGGACTGATGACGCGGAAGTTTTCTTCGCAGTCCGGCGCGACCACATGCGCGTCGCACGCGCGACGCAAGCCGAGGCGGCCACCAATGCAGTCACCGGCACCGTACGCGCGATCGAGTACCAGGGCACCTTCGTGAAGGTGACGCTCACCCTGCCGCAATCCGGCGCGGCCACCGGCGACGATGTCGTCGCCTATGTCGAGGAAGGGAACTACTTCAGCGATCCGCTCCTGCCGGGCGAGCAAGTCGCGGCGTCCTGGGACGTCGATAGGGTCCATTTGCTTTCAGGCAGACAAGGCGCAACCATGCCGCCGGCGCAACAAGATCAAACCAACCAGGAGGCCGCGGCGTGATGCGCATCACCACCACAGTCAACGGAAAACAGGTCACGAGCGAGGTCGGGCCCGACACGCTGCTCTCGACCTGGCTGCGCGAAACTTTGGCGCTCACGGGCACCCACGTCGCCTGCGACACCAGCCAGTGCGGCGCCTGCACGATCCATGTCGATGGCCGCTCGGTGAAGAGTTGCACCATGCTCGCGGTCGAGGCCGACGGCGCCGCCGTCACCACCATCGAGGGGCTGTCGCAAGGTCCGCAGCTCCACCCCATGCAGCAGGCCTTTCACGAGCACCACGGCCTGCAGTGCGGCTTCTGCACCCCCGGCATGGTGATGAGCGCGATCGAGCTCGCCAAGATCGCGCCCGAGGCGTCGGAAGCGGAGGTGCGGGCTTGGCTCAAGGGCAATATCTGCCGCTGCACCGGCTATCAGAATATCGTCAAAGCGGTACGCGCTGGCGCGGCCGCGATGCAAAACGGGTAAACGGAGCAATCCATGATTGAAGACGGCATTGGCGCTTCGGTGCGCCGCAGAGAGGACCGCCGCTTTCTCACCGGCCGCGGCAAATACGTGCCTGACATCGTGCTGGCCCGCCAGCTCTACGCGGCGTTCCTGCGCTCGCCCCATGCCCATGCCGAGATCGTCTCGATCAACAAGGCGGCGGCCGAGGCGAGCCCCGGCGTGGTCGCCGTCTACACCGGCGAGGACGTCGCCGAGCTGAACGGCGTGCCCTGCGCCTGGGGCATCAAGGACAAGGGCGGCGAGCCCATGAAGGAGCCCAAGCATCCGCTGCTCGCCACCGGCAAGGTGCGCCACGTCGGCGACCCGGTGGCGATGGTGGTGGCGGAAAGCGCGCTGGCCGCCAAGAACGCGGCCGAAACCATCGGCGTCGAGTACAAGATCCTGCCCGCCGTGGTCAGCGTCGCCGACGCCATCAAGCCGGACGCGCCGCAGCTCTATGACGACGTGCCGGGCAATCTCTGCTGCGACTGGTCGGTCGGTGACGAGGCGGCGACGGATGCGGCCTTCGCCAAGGCCCACCACGTGGCCAAGATCGACCTTATCAACACGCGGCTGGTGCCGAACGCCATGGAAACCCGCGCGGCGCTCGCCGAATACGATCCGTCGACCGGGGACTACACGCTATATACCTCGACCCAGCTTCCCCACGTCGCCCGCCTGCTGATCGGCGTGCTGATGCTCGGCATCCCCGAGCGCAAGCTGCGCGTGGTGGCGCCGGACGTCGGCGGCGGCTTCGGCAGCAAGCAGGTGGTTTATTGCGAGGAGGGCATGGTCACCTGGGCGGCCGGCAGGCTGGAACGGCCGGTCAAATGGGTGGCCGACCGCAGCGAAGCCTTCATGTCGGATGCACAAGGCCGCGACCACATCACACACGGCGAACTCGCCGTCGATCGCGACGGCAAATTCCTCGGCCTCAAGGTGTCGACGCTGGCCAATATTGGCGGCTATATCTCGACCTTCGGCCCCAACATCCCGACCAATCTCTACGGACCCCTCCTCGCCGGCCCCTACACCACCCCGGCGATCTATTGCAACGTGAAGGTCATCTTCAGCAACACGGTGCCGACCGACGCCTACCGCGGCGCCGGCCGACCGGAGGCGACCTACGTGCTCGAACGTCTGGTCGACGTGGCGGCACAGGATCTCGGCATGGACCGCGCCGAAATCCGCCGCAAGAACTTCATCCCGCTCGATGCCTTCCCCTACCAGACGCCCGTCCTGCTGCAGTACGATGGCGGCGATCACGTGGCCACGCTCGAGCGCGGGCTCGCGATGTCGAACTGGGCGACGTTCCCGGAACGGCGGAAAGAGGCGGAAGCCCGCGGCATGCTGCGCGGCATCGGCATGACGACGTATGTCGAAGCCTGCGGGCTTGCGCCCTCGCGCATCGCGCAGCAGTTGGGTGCCCGCGGCGGCCTGTTCGAGAGCGCAAACGTGCGGGTCAACCCGTCCGGCGACATCACCGTCTTCACCGGCGCCCACAGCCACGGCCAGGGCCACGAGACCGTGTTCGCGCAGCTCGTCGGCAGCATGCTGGGCGTGCCGAGCAGCACCATCGAGGTCGTCCACGGCGACAGCGCGCGCAGCCCGTTCGGGCTCGGCACCTACGGCTCGCGCTCGGCCGCCGTCGGCGGCGCCGCGCTCGCCAAGGCGGTCGGCAAGGTGATCGACAAGGGCAAGCTGATCACCAGCTACCTGCTTGAAGCGAGCGTCGAGGACGTCGAGTTCAAGGACGGCAACTTCACCATCAAGGGCACGGACAAGAAGATGAGCTTCGGCGAGATTGCCGGCGCCGCCTATACGCCGCCGGAAGGCTATCCGCTCGACATCCTGGAGCCCGGCCTGGAGGAGACCGCCTTTTTCGATCCGGTCAACTTCACCTATCCCGGCGGCTGTCACGTCGCGGAAGTCGAAATCGATCCCGAGACCGGCACCATGGAGCTCGTCGCCTACACCGCCGTCGACGACGTCGGCACCGTGCTCAATCCCATGATCGTCGAGGGCCAGGTGCACGGCGGCGTGGTGCAGGGGCTCGGCCAGGCTTTCGGCGAGCACTGCATCTACGACGACGACGGCCAGCTCGTCACCGGCTCGTTCATGGATTACTGCATGCCGCGCGCCGACGACCTCTGCAACATCACGGTGGCGATCGAGAGCACCGTGTGCCGGTCGAACCCGATCGGGGTCAAAGGCTGCGGCGAAGTCGGCACCATCGCCTCGCCGGCGACGCTGATGAACGCGGTGGTCGATGCGCTCTCGCCCTATGGCATCAGCCATATGGACATGCCGGCCTCACCCAGGCGGGTCTGGCAGACGATCCAGGCCGCGGCGACGCGGCAGGCCGCCGAATAGCAAGAAACGAAAAGAAGAGGCTTCGCCATGTATTCGTTCGACTATCATCGCCCGGCAACGCTGGAAGACGCTGTCGGCCTCGTCGGCGAAGGCGACGAGACGCGCCTCCTGGCCGGCGGCCAGACGCTGATCGCCACCATGAAGCAACGGCTGGCGAGCCCCGACTCGCTCGTCGACCTGAAGGGCATCCCTGGGCTCGACCGCATCACGGTCGAAAAGGGCGGCATCACCATTGGCGCGTTGACGCGGCATGCCACCGTCGCCACGTCGCCGGCGGTGCGCAACACCATTCCGGCGCTTGCCGCCCTCGCCGACACCATCGGTGATCCACAGGTGCGTAACCGCGGCACCCTCGGCGGCTCGATCGCCAATAACGATCCGGCCGCCGACTATCCCGCCGCCCTGCTCGGCCTCGGCGCCACCGTCATCACCAATGAACGTCAGATCGCCGCCGACGGCTTCTTCACCGGCATGTTCGAGACCGACCTGGTGCGCGGCGAGATCATCACCGGCGTCTTCTTTCCCACGCCACAGCGGGCGGCCTACGTAAAGTTCGCCAACCCGGCGTCCCGGTTCGCGCTGGTGGGCGTCTTTGTGGCGCAGACCGCGGACGGCGTGCGGGTGGCGGTCACGGGCGCCGCCCCTTGCGTGTACCGCTTGACAGAGGCGGAGCGGCTGTTGTCGGCTTCCTTCACGCCGGACGCGCTCAGCGAGTTTCGCGTTCCCGCGCTGGGGCTGAACAGTGACATCCACGCGGATGCCGCCTATCGCGCCCACCTTGTTGCGGTGATCGCGCGTCGCGCGGTGGCGGCGGCCCTGGGCTAGCAGCCGCGAACGCCAAAGGAACCGCCAAGGGAACCGCCAAGCAGCAAGAAGAAAGTAGAAAGAAAAAATGAGTCCATATCGCGCCATGGACCAGCGTACGCTCGACGCTGCCTACAACAATTCGGCGGCGGTCGCCGACAGCGAGGAATACCTCGCCGCCTGGAAAGCACGTAGCGCAGCGGTGCGTTCACGTATGCCGCAGCATCTCGACCTCGCCTATGGCGACAAGCCGGCGACCCGGCTCGACTTCTTCTCTTGCGGCCGACCGGGCGCGCCGACGCTGCTCTTCTTTCACGGCGGCTATTGGCAGCGCAACAGCAAGGAAGGCTTTGCCTTTGTTGCCGAGGGTCCGTTGGCGCATGGGTTCCACGTCGCGCTCGCCGGCTACACGCTCGCACCCTTCGCCCGCCTCGACGTGATCGTCGGCGAGGTCCGCAGCGCGCTGCGCTGGCTCCACGCCAACGTCGCGGCGCTCGGCGGCGACCCATGCCAGATCTTCCTGTCCGGCTGGTCCGCCGGTGGTCATCTGGCGGCCATGCTGATGGATGAGCCCGCGTCGAGAGGCGGTATCGCGATCAGCGGTCTCTATGACCTCGAACCCATCCGGCACAGCTATCTGAACAACAAGCTGCGAACTCGACGAGGCGGAAGCGCGGCGCAACAGCCCGCTGCTTCATCTGCCCAAACGGGCGGGCAAGCTCGTGGTCGCGGTCGGCGCCGCGGAATTGCCTGAACTCAAGCGACAATCGAGCGACTTCGCTGCGGCATGGCGCGACCAGGGTCTCGTTTGCGAGCTCCGTGAGTTGCCGGACTGCCACCACTACGCCGCGCTCGAAGAGATCGCGAATCCGCAAGGCGAACTGGCTTTGGCGCTCGAATTGCTTCCAACCTACGTTCGGTAGGGATAGCTGACTCCTGCCGCAAGCCAACAGTGGCACCTTGGCGTGCACTCCCGCATCCCCTGTTCCGTCCAACGCTTTTGACCGAAAGCACGCGACCTCAACGCGCCGTGAAAAAGCCGTCAATTGTCGATGCCGAGGCTTACCCGACCTTCGCGGACTGTCCGCCACCCTTGGCGAATATCCTCTCCACGCGCGCGCAGATATGGCCGACGAACACAAGCGGCGGCCCAGACAATGCGGCATCCGTCAACCGGTCTGGCAACTCGCCGATCGGCGCAGCGCCAATCTGCTGGTCGAGCCGCGTCGCGCGCGCCACCGCCAGCGCGCGCGTCGCCGGATCGACCCCAGCAAGGGTACGAGTTGCAAGGATATCTCCAAAGCCGGCCTGCCGGTCGCTACCGACATGCCGACGCCCGCGTCGCCCTTCCGTCAGCACGCAACGCGCACTCAGCTGGCCCAATGGAGAAGCGCCAGCAATCCTCTTAAGATATCGACAGGGGCCGGCGGGCAGCCTGGGATGTGCAGATCGACCGGGATCACGTCCTTGACGCCGCCAGACACCGCATAGCTGCCGGCGAAGACGCCGCCGTCGGCGGCGCAAGCACCCACCGCCACCACCCATTTCGGATCGGGGGTAGCGTTGTACGTGCGCTCGAGCGCTTGGCGCATGTTCTTGGTGACCGGCCCGGTCACCAACAGCACGTCGGCATGGCGGGGCGAGGCGACGAAATGCAGGCCCAGGCGCTCGAGATCGTAGAACGCGTTGCTGAGCGCATGGATTTCCAATTCACAGCCGTTGCAAGAGCCCGCATCGACTTGGCGGATTGACAGCGATCGGCCGAGCCGCGCCCTAGCGGCACGATTGACGCTTTCGGCCAATTCCTTCAGCGCCGCCTCGTCCGCCGTCGGCGGCGGCTCGGTGAGCGGAGCGCGGGAGAGATTTTCGAACAGCGTGCGGCGCATGAATTCGCCCTACAGATCGTGGCCCGAATAGGAACAGTTGAACGATTTGTTGCAGAGTGGGAAGTCGGCGACGATGTTGCCTTCGATCGCGGTCTCCAGCAGCGGCCATTGGAACCAGGAGGCATCGCGCAGATGGCAGCGCGCAACAGAACCGTCGGCATTGAGACGCAGCCAGGCCAGCACATCGCCGCGGAAGGCTTCCGTAAGCGCCAGGCCCTCGCAAGCCTCACCCCTGCCCTTGGCCTCGGCCACGATGGCGCCGTCCGGCAGCGCATCGACAATCTGTTCGATCAAGGCGAGACTCTGCTCGACCTCCCGGATGCGGATCCAGACGCGTGCATTGACGTCGCCTTCGCCGCGCACCGCGACCTCGAATTTCAATTGATCGTACGGCGCGTAGGCAAACGCGCGCCGCGCATCGAAGGCGCGGCCCGAAGCGCGTCCCACATAACCGCCGGCGCCGAATTGATGGGCATACTCCGGCTTGACGATGCCGGTGCTGACGGTACGGTCCTGCAGCGACGCGGTGTTGTCGTACAGTTCGATCAGGCGCGGGAAGCGCCGGCGCAATTCGGCAAGCAGACTCTTGATTGTGGCCACGCCGTCCGCCGCGATATCGCGGGCGACACCACCCGGCACGATCACGTCCATCATCAGCCGATGGCCGAAGCAACCTTGCGCCGCGCGCAACACCCGCTCGCGCAGTACGCCGGTCTGCGCGTGCATGAGCGCGAAGGCGGCGTCGTTGCAAATGGCGCCGATATCGCCGAGGTGATTGGCCAGCCGCTCCAGTTCGGCCGTCAACGCGCGCAAATAGCTCGCACGCGCCGGGACGTCGATCTGCAACGCCGCTTCGGAGGCGAGCGCAAACGCATAGGAATAAGCAACCGTGCTGTCGCCGGAGGTGCGCGCGGCGAGCTTCGCCGCATTTTCGAGCGACGCACCGGTCATCAGCGACTCGATACCTTTGTGCGCATAGCCGAACTGTTGCTCCAGCCGCACCGTGTGCTCGCCATTGGCGGTGAAGCGGAAATGGCCCGGCTCGATGATGCCGGCGTGCACCGGTCCGACAGGGATCTGGTGCAACCCCTCCCCTTCGACCGGCAGGAATTGATAAGGCTCCGGCTTCTGCGCGGGCGCCCTGTCGCCGAGCGGATGTGCCACATCCCAGAAGCCGAGATCGAGCCAGGGGCGTATATCGGGCGAGCCAACCGCTTCGAGCCCGAACAGCGAACGGATGGCGCGCTCCGGCCGCAGCGCCGGCGGATGCTGCACCCCGACACTCGGAAATTTCCCATCGACGCATTCATAAGTCAGCACCGCGATATCGCCGACGGCCTCGTCGAGCAGCGCCATATGCACGTTCGGCGCATCGCCCCAGAGGCCGAGCAAGGTCACCTGTCCACCGGCAAGGCGTGCGACAGCCTCACGCCAACCCTCTTCATTCACGGTATCGCGGGTGATGGCCATGGCGCTATCCCAACAACCGCGCGACGTTTTCGAACCCGGCCACCAGTGCCGGCGGCAGATAAATGCCGGCCATGAACACGATGGCAAGGTGCGCGAACATCGGCACGTAGGACGCGTGCACCGGCCCCACCGGCCCTTTCGGCTCGCCGAAGGCGACGGCGTTGAGCCGCAACAGCAACCCGCCGAGCGCGACCAGAATGCCCAGGCCCAAGAGCGCTGCCAACCACGGTTCGCGCGCGAAGGTCGACGTAACCACCAGGAATTCGCTCATGAAGATGCCGAGCGGCGGCAGGCCCGCGATGGCGACGACGCCCAGCACCAGGCCCCAGCCGAGCACTGGATGGCTCTCGGTCAACCCGCCCATGTCGGCGATCTTCTGCGTGCCCTTGACCTGCGAGATGTGACCGACCGTGAAAAAGATCGCCGACTTGGTCAGCGAATGCATGGTCATGTGCAGGAGGCCGGCGAAGTTGGCGAGCGGCCCGCCCATGCCGAAGGCGAACACGATGATACCCATGTGCTCGATCGACGAATAGGCGAACAGGCGTTTGATGTCGCGCCGCCGATACAGCATGAAGGCGGCGAACAGGCATGAGATCAGCCCCATGGTCACCATCAGTGGCCCAGGCGCGATCGCCACCGGGTTGAGCGCCAGCAGCATCTTGAAGCGCAGCAGGGCGTAGAGCGCGACGTTCAAGAGCAGGCCGGAGAGCACCGCCGAGATCGGCGTCGGGCCCTCTGCGTGGGCGTCGGGCAGCCAGGCGTGCAGCGGCGCCAAGCCCACCTTGGTGCCGTAGCCGAGCAGCAGGAACACGAAGGCGACGTCGAGCAGCGCGGGGTCGAAGTGCTGCGCCTTGGTCATCAGCACCGTCCACACCATGGCGTTCAGCCCCTCGCCCACCACCGGCTGCGCCGCCATGTAGATGAGAATGGTGCCGAACAGCGCGAGCCCAATGCCAACGCTGGCGAGGATGAAATACTTCCAGGCCGCTTCCAGCGCCTCATGGGTGCGATAGATGCCGACCATCAGCACGGTCGAGAGCGTCGCGATCTCGATCGCCACCCACATAAGGCCGATATTGTTGGCGACCAGGGAGAGGTTCATGCCGAACATCAGCACCTGGTACATGGCGTGGTAGAAGCGCACGAAACGCGGGGTCAGCTTGCCCGTTTCGATCTCGTGACCGATATAGCTGGCGCTGAACACCGCCGTCGTGAAGCCGACGAAGGTATTGAGCACGATGAAAACCTTGTTGAGGTCGTCAACCAGCAGATACGGACCGGACGTGGGCGTCACGAAGAAGAACGAAACCGACGCCAGAAATGCGAGCAGCGAGGCCAGCACGTTGAGCTGCGCGGTCAAGCGATAGCCCGGCAGCACGGCCAGCAGCGCCGCCGAAACGGCGGGGATCAGCAAGACCGCGGAGAGCGCGTCGAAGTTCATCGCCGCTCTCCCCGGAAGTTGTCGAGCGCCTGCAGGTCAACCGTGTCGAAGCGCTCGCGGATGCGGAACAGGAAGATGCCGATCACGATAAAGGCGATCAGCACCGAGAAAGCAACACTGATCTCAACCACCAGCGGCATGCCGCGCGCGCCTGTCGCCGCCAGCACCAAACCGTTTTCCAGCGACATGAAGCCGATCACCTGGCTCACCGCGTTGCGCCGGGTCACCATCATCAGCAGGCCGAGCAGCACCACCGACAGCGCGAAAGCGAGATCCTCGCGCGCCAGCGCGTCGGCGCCCGCGGTTACCCGCAGCATCACCACCATCGACAGGGCCACCAGCCCGATGCCGAGCAGCATGGTGATGCCGACGCCGACCACGTTCTCGATCTGGCGATGGATCCCGAGCCGCCGGATGATCCGGTGCAGCGCGGTCGGAATGACGATGGCCTTGAAGACGAGCGCGATGGCCGCGGTCACGTAAAGATGCGGCGCGTCCTGCGCCGAAGCCTGCCAGCCAACCGAGGCGGCCAGCAGCAAGGCGTGCAGCGCGAATATATTGAGCAGTGCATAGAGCCGGCTCTGGTAGAGCAGCATGAAGCTCACCAGCACCAGCGAGCCGGCGAGCAGATGGGCGACGTCGAAGGTGAAGCCGTGCATGTGGCCTACAGGCTCCCCGAGACGAACAACAACAATGTGGCGAGCAGGCCGAGCATCAGCGCGGCGCCGAGGAATTCGGGCACCCGGAAGACGCGCATCTTGGCGATCGCCGTTTCGAACACCGCCAGCAGGAAGGCGAGGCCAACGAGCTTCACCACATAAGCAACGACAGCAATCGCCAGCGCCGCAGGGCCGACGCCCGTGGCGGTGGTCAGCCCCCAGGGCAGGAACAGGCAGGCGATGAGCGAGACATAGAGAAGGAGCTTGAGCTCGGAAGCGAGATCGATAAGCGCCAGATGGCGGCCGGAATATTCCAACACCATGGCCTCGTGCACCATGGTGAGCTCGAGATGGGTCGCCGGGTTGTCGACCGGAATGCGCGCGTTCTCGGCGATCGCCACCATGATAATGGCGATTAGCGCCAGTCCCAGCGAAACGCGCAAGCCCACTTCCGACGACAACATGTAGGCAGCCATGGTCGAGAGCTGCGTCGAGCCGGCGACCAGCGCCAGCGTGAACACGATCATCAGCATGGCGGGCTCGGCGAGCGAGGCGATCATCACCTCGCGGCTGGCGCCGATGCCGCCGAAGCTCGTGCCGACGTCGAGCCCGGCGAGCGCCAGGAAGAAGCGCCCGCTGCCGAGCAGCGCGGTGATGGCGATGAGGTCGGCGGTCCAGGAGAAATAAAGCCCGCTGCGGAAGGTCGGCACCAGCGAGGCCGCGACCCAGGTGGCGGCGAAGACGATGTAGGGAATGACGCGGAACAGCCAGGAGGCGCTTTCCGCCAGCACCACGTCCTTGCGCATGAGCCGCGCGAGATCGCGATAGGGCTGCAACAGCGGCGGCCCCCGCCTGCGCTGCAGCCGCGCCTTCATCTTGCGCACCAAGCCGGTGAGCAGCGGGCTGAGCAGCAGCACCAGCAGCATCTCGGCGCCCTGGAAGGCGAAATCGCGCACTATTGCCATATCGCCAGCATCAGCAGCAGCAGCACCAGCGCCGCGAACACCAGCGAGAGGTAACGGCGGATGGTGAGGAATTGAAGGATATTGAGACGGTCGGACGCGAAGACGACGAAGCTGGCGAGGGGGGCGTAGAGCATATCCCAGATGGGATCGCGCACCTCGACCGTCAGCCGCGCCGGCGCCAG
The DNA here is from genome assembly GCA_963829755.1 of uncultured Pseudomonadota bacterium. Classification (GTDB taxonomy): domain Bacteria; phylum Pseudomonadota; class Alphaproteobacteria; order Rhizobiales; family Xanthobacteraceae; genus Pseudolabrys. The sequence continues at coordinate 132,284 of CAWHJV010000017.1, forward strand.
CGAACCGGGCGGCGGCATCTCACCGACTTCGCGCGCGCGGAACACGAGCGTGCCGTAAACGCGGCGGATCGGCTGGGCAAAGCTGGACGCCGTATATTGCGTTGCCGGGTCGGAATTGGGAAAGCCGCAGTCCCAGGCCGGCGCGCGCCGCAGCCGGTCGGACGCGAGCCGATGGATGGCGAAAGCGGCAAGCCCGCCCGACACCGCCATGAACACGAAGACCAGAAGACCGTTATAGGAGCTGCGGCTTTGCGCAATCGGCACAATCGACAGCCATTGCACGTCGGTCTGATGCGGCATGCTGGCGCCGGCGAGCGCATGTGTGACCGGCGCCAGCGCGTCGATGAACGCACCGGGCACGATGCCCGCGACGAGGCACAACGCCGCCAACACGAACATGGCGGCGCGCGAGAAACCGTCGGTCTCATGCGCAGCGCTCGCCACGGGACTGCGCGGGCGACCGAGGAAGCTGATGCCGAAGGCGCGCACGAAGCAGGCTGCCGCCAGCGCCGCCGACAGTGCCAGCAGTGCCCCCACCGCCGGCACCATGAATTTCAGACCCCATGACGACAAATGCGGGCTGAGCAGGATGGCCTGGAAGGTCAGCCACTCGGAGACGAAGCCGTTGAGCGGCGGCAGCGCCGAGATCGCCATGCTGCCGACCAGGAAGACGAAGGCTGTCTGCGGCATGCGGTGAATGAGGCCGCCGAGCTTGTCCATGTCGCGCTCGCCGGTGGCATGAAGCACGGCGCCGGCGCCGAAGAACAACAGGCTCTTGAACAGCGAATGATTGAACACGTGCAGCAGGGCGGCGGTGAGCGCCAGCGCCGCCGGCACCATCATCCCCTCCGCCTTGAACGCCAATGCCAACCCGAGCGCGGCGAATACAATGCCGATGTTCTCGATGGTGCTATAGGCGAGCACGCGCTTGATGTCGTTTTGCATCAGCGCGTAAAGCACGCCCATCACCGTGGTGATGCCGCCGACGGCGAGCACCACCATGCTCCACCACCACGCCGGCGCGCCGATCAGGTCGAACACGATGCGGATGAAGCCATAGATCGCGACCTTGGTCATCACCCCGCTCATCAGCGCCGAGACGTGGCTGGGCGCGGCGGGGTGCGCGAGCGGCAGCCAGCCGTGCAGCGGGACCACGCCCGATTTCGATCCGGCGCCGATGAGCGCCAGGATCAGCACGGTCGCCGCCAGCCACGCGGAAGGGTGCGAGGCGCGGATCGCGTCGAACACGTAATTGCCGTTGGCGCCCGCCAGCAGGCCGAAGGCGAGCAGCAGCGCCAGCGTGCCGAAGCTCGCCATCACCAGATAGACGAAGCCGGCGCGCAGGTTCTCGCGCTCCTTGTGATTGGCGATCACCAGCGCCCACGACGTCAGCGACATGAACTCCCACGCCACCAGAAAGCTGAAGGCGTCGTTGGCGAGCACCACCAGGTTCATGGCGGCGAGATAGGCAGGATAGAAGGGCAGCACCCGTTGCGGGGCTTCCTCGTGGCGGCCATAGCCGAGCGCGTAAAGGCTCGCCGCCGCGCCGCCGAGATTGACCACGATCATAAAAAACGCCGACAGCGCGTCGATGCGGAAATGCGCGCCGAGCCAAGGCAGCCCGAGCGGCAGGGTGACGCTCGTTGCCGCCGTGCCCACCAGGCCGAGAAACCCGATCACGCCCAGCATCACGGTGACGACCAAGCTCGCGCCGTACGTCACCGCGGTCGCGTTCGTTGTGCGGCCGAAGGCGATCGCAATCGGCGCCAGCACGAGCAAGGCCGCCACGGCGTAAAGCGCGGGAACGATCATCGCCGCCCCCGTTCGCCCGCGCGAACCGACACGCCACCGCCCCTCATTTCAGCCGCACCCCGCGTCCGCCGCCGGTCGAGGTGGCGCCCTCCCCGATCAACTCGATGCCGTTCGCGGCCAGCGCATCGACTAGCTTCATCAGCAAGTCGACATTGCCGCGCACCACGCCATCGCTCGCCTCCATGCGCTGGATGGTCGGCAGCGAAAGCCCGCAGCGCTGCGCCAGCTCGCGCTGGTCGATGGCGAGCAAGGCCCGGGCGGCGCGCATCTGCGCGGCAGTGATCATTTCTCCTCGACGCCGGTCATGTTAATATGTTCCACATCTCTATATTGATATACTATATATCAATACTAGCGCGTCAAGCCTCACATACTGCTGCGCGCGGAAATCCCCCGCGAAAATGGGCTCAATGCTCCGAGCCGGGTCCCGCCGCCGGAAACGCGCTTGGCACCGGCATTCCGCGCCGCCAGGTCCCGCCGGCGCACCGGACCGCGGGCGCTGTCGGTTTCATCGACGGGCGCTCGTCTCCATTGCACCGCGCCCGAGCCGCTGAACCTCATCGATGACGCGGCGCGCGGCCTCACCCGCGGCCGCCGCCACCTCCGCCGTCAGCGGCGCGCCGGCCTCGAATGTCGCGCCCGCGATGGCATAGACGACCATATTCCCCGGCGCGCGATCGAGCGTGCGCGCGAGTTGCACCGCTTCGGCCAGACCGAAAGCGTGGCCGGAGGTGGGCGCCATCTGCGCCGGCAGCGCCTCGCGCGCGAGATCGATGCGCCGAATGAGCCCCGGCGCCTCTCCCGTCGCGGCGGCGTCGATGCACACAACGGCATCGTAGCCGGCCCAATCGTCGATCAGCGCCAGCATGTCGCCGCCGCGCACGGCCAGCACCGCGCCGTCCGGCAGCCGGCCGGCGAGCGCCCGCGCCACCGCCGCGCCGACGCCGTCGTCGCCGCGATCCGGATTGCCCAGGCAGGCGACCAGCACCTTGCGCGCGCCGGCCTCCCCGCTCATTCCCGGTTGACCGTCAGCTTGAGGAAATGGGCCGAGCACGAGATGCAAGGGTCGTAGTTGCGGATGCTCTGCTCGCAGCGGTGGCGGATCACGTCGTCGGGCTGGTCCAGCACCGTGGCGGCGACGCGCGCGAGATCCGCCTCGATGCTCGGCTGGTTCTGCGAGGTCGGCGGCACGATGCGCGCCTTGCGGATCGTCCCCTGCCCGTCGAATTCGTAGCGGTGCCAGCAGATGCCGCGCGGCGCCTCGGTGCAGCCGAAGCCGACGCCCGCGCGCGGCTCGACCGGCACGGCAGCGGCGTCCGGCGGCTCGTAGTCGTCGATAATGCGCAGCGCCTCCTCGCAGGCATAGGCGATCTCCAGCGCCCGCACGACGATGCTCTGGAACGGGTTGTTGCAGACCGGCCCGAGACCCGCCTCCTTCGCCAGCGCCTGGATGGACGCCGGCAAATGATCGAAGTTCAGCGCATAACGCGCCAGCGGCCCGACCAGATAGGCGCCGCGCCGCTTGACGGCCGAATGCAGCGCCGTCGAATGCGCGACGTGGCGCTCCTCGAACTCGCTCTCGTAATCGGCGATGTCGATATCGATATCGCGATTGGAGACCAGCCGCCCCTCGTTGAACGGATATTCGTCAGGATGGCGCAGCGCGACGAATTCGTAATCGTACCGGTAATCCGGAAACGGAAACGTCGCCACCCAGCGCACCAGCCCAACAGCCAGATCGCGCGCATGTTTCAGGCTTTCGGCGGCCGCGGTCAGCTCCGCCTTCGTCGGCAGCCGATAGAACCCGCCGGGCTTGACGTTCACCGGATGGATCTCGCGCCCGCCGATCAGCCGCATCAGGTCGTTGCCGGCCTTCTTCAGGGCAAGCCCATTGCGCACCGCGTCGCCGTGCGCCTGCGCCATCTGGATCCCGTCGGGGAAACCGAGGAAATCGGGCGCGTGCAGCATGACCACATGCAGGCCGTGGCTTTCGATCCATTCGCCGCAATAGATCAGCCGCCGCAAGCGCCCGCAATTGTCCGTCGACCTTGACGCCGAAGGCGTTCTCGATCGCGTGCACCGCGCTCATCTGATAGGCGATCGGGCAGATGCCGCAGATGCGGGCGACGATATCCGGCGTCTCGGCATAGCCGCGGCCGCGCAGAAACGCCTCGAAGAAGCGCGGCGGTTCGAAAATATTGAGCCGCGCCGAGGCCACGCGCCCGTCGCGGATGTCGAGGTCGAGCGCGCCCTCGCCTTCGACGCGGGCGAGATAATCGACCCTGATGGTCTTAGTCGCCATGGGCCTCGCTCTCCTTCCGGAACGGCTCGGCGGCGGCGTTGAAGGTGCGGAAGGCGCGGTGGATATCGCGCGCGCCGGCGCCGAGCGCGTGCCATTCGCGCGCCAGCGAGCCTGTGTTCGGCGTCTCCATCGGACCGTAGCAGCCGTAGCAGCCGCGCCGGTAGGCCGGGCAGATGGCGCCGCAGCCGGCATGAGTCACGGGCCCGAGGCATGGCGTGCCCTGCACCATCACGCAGACATTGCCGCGCTGCTTGCACTCGACGCAGACGCTATGGGCCGCGATCGCCGGCTTGCGGCCGGCGAGGAAGGCGGTGATCACTTCGAGCAGTTGGCTCTTGTTGATCGGGCAGCCGTGCAGCTCGTAGTCCACCGGCACATGCGCCGATATCGGCGTCGAGGTGGCAAGCGTCGAGATATATTGCGGCGAGGCATAGACCGCCGCGACGAAATCGTTCACATCGGCGAAATTACGCAGGGCCTGGATGCCGCCGGCGGTGGCGCAGGCGCCGATGGTCACCAGGTGTTTCGACTGCGCGCGCACCTTCAGGATACGCTCGGCGTCGTGTGGCGTGGTGATCGAACCCTCCACCAGCGAGAGATCGTAGGGGCCCTCGACGACGGCGCTCGAGGCTTCCGGAAAATTGGCGATCTCGACGGCGTCGGCCACGGCGAGCAACTCGTCCTCGCAATCGAGCAACGAAAGCTGGCAGCCGTCGCAGGAGGCAAACTTCCACACCGCCAGTTTGGGTCGCGCCGCCATCTCAGACCTCCCTCACCGTGAAAAAGCCGGCGATGCGGTCGTAGCGCATGACCGGGCCGTCCTTGCAGACGAAGGCCGGGCCGAACTGGCAGTGGCCGCACAGCCCGATGGCGCATTTCATGTTGCGCTCCATCGAAAGATAAATGCGATCCGTCGTCACGCCGGCGTCGCGCAGCGCGCTCACGGTGAAGCGCATCATGACTTCCGGCCCGCAGAGCATGGCGACGGTTTCCGGCGGATCGAAGGCCGCGCGCCCAATGAGCGCGGGCACAACCCCGACATTGCCGCGCCAGCCGGCATCCGCATGATCGACGGTCACGTCGACATCGACGTCGAGGCGCCGCCGCCAGTCTTCGATCTCATTCTTGAACAGCAGATCCGCGGGCGTGCGGCTGCCGATCAAGACGATGACCCGGCCGTAGCGGCGTCGATTGGCCAGTACCTCGCGGATCGCCGGGCGCAGCGGCGCCAAGCCCAGGCCGCCGGCCACGATGACGAGATCGGCGCCTTCGGCCGCGCGCACCGGCCAAGAGGTGCCGAACGGCCCCCGCAGGCCGAGCGTCGCGCCGGCTTCGAGGCGTGCGATGGCGCCGCTGACGGCGCCGACATCGCGGACGGTATGGACGAAAACGTCGTCGTCCGTGGCGTTCGCGCTCATGCTGATCGGCACCTCGCCGATGCCGAAAGCATAGAGCATGTTGAACTGCCCCGGCTCGAAAGGCGGCCGCGGTCCGGCGGCCGGCGTCAGCGCCAGGGTCACCGTGTCGGACAGCTCGCGGTGCACGGTCGAAACCCGATAGATCGTCGGCACGAACGGATCGGAAAGCGGGACGCCACCCATGTCACGGCTGCCCGTAGACGTCGAGGATCTGCAGCCGCGTCGCGTGCAGCCGCTTCACGAACACCGGCAGGAACCGCTTCATCATCTCGTAGCCGAGATGGTGGTCGGCCTCGCATTTGCCGCGCAGGCATTCCGCATCGATGCCGATGGCGCGGGTGACCTCCAGGGCGCGCGCATCGAACATCCACTGATAGGGTGGCACGACCCAGGAAGCGCCGACGACCTCGCCTTCCCCGAGGGTCGCAAAGATGATCGGCGCACGGCCCGGCGCGGTGATTTCGAGCGCCACCTTGCCGTGCCGGATCAAGAAGAACTCGTTAGCCGGATCGCCCTCGTGAAACAGGTATTGATCCGCGTCGAAGCGATGATTGCGGGCGCAACCCGCGACCAGGCCGCTGTACTGCTGGTCGAGCCCGGCGAAGAACGGATGCTCGCCGACAACGTGCTCAAGTCCCGCCATGCTCTGTCCCCTTCACGGGCCCCGGATCGGCGCGGATCGCCGCCGCCTCTTCCGTGATGTCGATGCCCACAGGACACCAGGTAATGCAACGGCCGCAGCCGACGCAGCCCGAGGTGCCGAACTGATCGATCCACGTCGCGAGCTTGTGGGTCATCCACTGCCGATAGCGCGAGCGGGCGGCTTTCCGTACGCTGCCGCCATGGATATAGGAGAAATCCATGGTGAAGCAGGAATCCCACTTGCGCACGCGCTCGGCGGATGTGCCGGCGAGGTCGCTGTGGTCCTCGACCGTGGTGCAGAAACAGGTGGGACACACCATGGTGCAATTTGCACAGGTCAGGCAGCGGTCCGCGACCTCATCCCAACGCGGATGGTTGAGGTTGCCGAGCAGCAACTCCTTGATGCCGTCAGTCTCCAGCGTGCGGCCCATCTGGCCTGCCGTGCGTGCGACGATTTTTTCGGCCTCATCGCGATCTGCCTGCACGGCGTCCCGGTGTGGCACCGCGCTGAGCACTTCGGCGCCCGCGTCGCTACCAACCTCGACCAGGAAGTCGTGCCGGCTGTCGTCCAGCAGCTCGGTCAGCGCCAGGTCGAAGCCCGATTCGGCCTTGGGGCCGGTCTGCATCGACACGCAGAAGCAGGTGCCCCCCGCCTCCCCGCAGTTGACGGCGACGATGAAGGCATCGCGCCGCCGCGCCGCATAGGTCACATCGGGGTAAGGGCCGTCACAGAAGACCTTGTCCTGGACCGCGATGGCGCTGAGCTCGCAGGCCCGCACGCCGATGAAGGCGTATTTGGGCGGCTCGTCCGTCGCGCTGATCGCGACGTTGCCGTCGTCGCCCTTGCGCGCCGTCCACATCGAGATAATCGGCGGATGCAGGAATTGCTTCCACGACTGCGGGCCGACCGCGAAGCCGAACAGCGCCTCGTCGTCGCGATGCTCCAAATGATACCGGCCGGCCTCCTGCCGCTCGGTCCACCCCACCGGCAAGTCCTGCAGCCGTGCGATACCATCGTAGATGATGGCGCCGTCGCGGACGGTCGGTCCCAGAACCCGATACCCACGACCGCCCAGCGCGTCGATCAGCGCCTGCAGGTCATCGCGCGCGATGACAGCATTCGCCCTTTCCGCCGGAGCGCCAGCCATGAGATCAGCTCCCTACCGCGCCCCACAATTAAATTAATTTAAGGACGGCCCTCCGCCATCCTTTGATCTGCGTCAAGCGTCAAACCAATCGCTGCTCGAGTATAGCCGCAGGCGAACGGAATTGAAGACCTCGCGCGTCGATGCGGCGCAATTGCCGCAAGGGTTCACCGGGGCGGCAACGATCCGTCGCGCGTTTTTCCGCAATCGATCGGCGCGAATGACGGGCGCCTTCAGGAAGGTGTCGGTGCCGGCGAAATGCGGCAGCCGTCCTCCGACAGCTTGCCCTCGGCGTCGAGCGCCTTCCAACCTTGCGTCTCCAGCTTGCTGAAGTCGGAATGGTGGCGGCGCTCCCGTGTGGGCGGAGGAAACGCTCCCGCCTTGCGCGAGCGACGCGTGAAGAGGTCCGGCATCAAAGTGCCGCTTTGGCTTGCTGATGTTCGTCGATGAAAGGATGGAGTTGCGGGATGAGCGCGGCCGGCGAGATGCATCTTTCCGGAGATGACGCCGCGGCGCGAAATCATCTTGTCGGCGATCATTTCCAGCTTGCGCGCCGGCCCCGCACCAGCACCAGCACCGCTTCCATGGTCTGGTTGTGCATCAAGTAGACGTGCAGAAACGAGATCGCCTCGTCGATGTAGCCCAGTTTGAGACCACGGCACCTGCTTAGACCAAGAACGAGGATTCTCGGCGGCAGCGCGTATACAGGATCTAACGATATCCGGGGGGCGGCTCGAAGCGACCGTGCATGGTTTCAAGATAGCGAGCGAAGGCCAGGCACCGCAGGTCGCCGTATTCGGGTCCAATGACCTGGACGCCGATCGGCAACCCGTCCGCCGACAGCGCAATTGGTGCCACCGTCGAGGGCAGATACGCCATGCCGGAAAATCCGGACCAGAACATCTGTGTTGTCGACGGCTGCGGCTGTCCATTGACCGACAACATTCGTTCCCATCGTTCGCCTGCCCGGTTTTGCGGGAAAGCAACCGTGGTCGCGGCCGGCGCCAATAGCAGATCGAAATCGGCGAAGAAATGCCGCCAGGCAAGCCGCATTTGCTGGCGCAGCTGATCGACCTTCAGCCATTCGCTATGCCGCATTGAATTGCCGCGCGCGAGTAGCGCTGGATAGCTGCAGTCGTCCGGTGCGAAGGAACGCGCCTTGGCGGCAGCCTCTTCGAGCGCCGCGGGTTCGAGCCCACCCGAGGTCGCCGCCCGCAAGAGGAGAATGAAGACCTCATGCGCCTTCTCGCAATCGAACGCCGGACGCGCATCGAAGTCGATCCGAAGGCCCTGGCTTTCCAGGCGCTGGCCAAGCTGCACAACGGCATCGGCCACGGCCGCATCCACCTCGGCGGTCGGATGGCTGGCGAAGATGGCGACCCGCAGGCTTTCGGCCCTGCGTTCCTCGCCGGGTAATGCAAGACGCCAAGCCGCTGCCATGTCCGACCTTGGACCGGCGAGAATATCCATTGCGAGCCCCAGGTCTTCCGCGCTGCGCGCCATCGGGCCGCCGACTAGAATATCGACTTGCCCTGATTGGCCCGGCAGCGCGTGGCCTTCGAGGCTGACGACGCCAAAGGTGGGCTTGTGGCCGAACACACCGCAATAGTGCGCGGGGCCATGGATCGATCCGGCGATGTCGCTGCCGAGCTCCAGGCCCGTCAGGCCGGCGGCCAATGCCGCCGCCGCACCGCCCGACGAGCCGCCGGGCGTGCGGGCCAAGTCCCATGGATTGTTGGTCGCGCCGTAGATCGGATTGTAGGTCTGCCAATCGGCCAGGTTCGGCGGCACGTTAGTCTTGCCGAAGATGACGGCGCCGGCATCCTCGAGGCGGCGCACGGCGGCGGCGCTGCTTGTGGCGATATTGCCCTTCCAACGCTCGAGCCCCCAGGTCGTCGGCAGCCCCGCAACGTCATAGGCCTCCTTCACGGTGATCGGCACGCCATGCAGCGGGCCCCAATTCTCCCCGCGCGCGAGCGCCGCGTCGGCCGCGGCGGCACGCTTCAGCGCGCCCTCGGCGTCCATGCAGACTATGGCGTTAAGCGCCGGGTTGTACGTCTCCACTCGGCCCAGAAAGTGACGCAACAATTCCTCGCAGCCGACGTCGCGACCGCGGACCAGCGCCGCCAGTTCGGAGGCCGAAGCGAAGGAAAGCGTGCTCATTGCCATTCAGCCGTCGATCGCACTCACCCACCGATGCGCAGCGGCGCCCGTATCTTGCGCAAATAGGATATGACCGAGAGCGCGGTGATGCGACCGGTCTTCGGGTTGTCGGTCGGGATATTCTCGATCGACATCGCGAAGCTCGCGGAGTCCGCATCGACCTCGATGCGGTGCGTGTTGCGCTCGAGCTTTGGGTCGGCCCAGATCTCGATCGTCGTGCGGTCAGGCCCGATGCCGGCCAGCGACAGCGCCGCGGCCACGTTGAGATTGGCCGGAAAGCCCACGGCCGCCTCGCGCGCCGATCCCTCGAAGACGCGAAGCGGCTCGATGATGTCGTCGATCTCGATATTGTGCTCGACAAGGTAAGGCGCGCCCGTCAGCCCGCGGACCGGCTTGCGCGTGATCATGCGCACCGAATGGATGTGCCCCTCGGCCGCCGCCGTGACGGCGTCGAGGCCGAGCAAGGCGCCGCTCGGCACCACGATCTGTCCGTCATTGTCGCGCGCGAAATCGACCAATTCGCGATTCGTCAACAGCGCGCTGACGCTGAGCACGACCACCGTCTTGCCGGCGCCGAGAAAAGGACGCGCAATCCGCGGCAAAAGGTCCGCCGGGGCGCACTCCACCACGATGTCCGCCAGCGGTTCGATCTCGTCGATGGTGACGACCGGCACCGGCCGCCGCAGACGGCTGACGCGGTCCCCGGCCTTCTTCAGGTCTCGCGCGGCGACGGCGGAGAGCTCGCAGCCGTGGATGCCGCGGTCGAGCGCTTCGACCACGCTGATGCCAATGGCGCCCAACCCCGCCACCGCGACGCGCATGGGCTTTCGCGCGGCGCTGCTTCCAGCCTGATTCATGGTCACTTGTCTTTATTGCTTTTCGGGGGGCGGAACCTGAGCCGCGTATTCAGCCGCCGCGCGCCCCGCCGTGGTGAACCAAATCTCGTCTCCCGCGCCCGCCATGCGCTCGAGCACGCGCCGGAACTGCCGCAAGCGGAACGGCTGACCGACAATGAAGGTGTGGATCGTGATGCCGAAGAGCAGCGTCTGGCTCTTCGACTGATTCAGCATTTCCTCGAAATTATCGATCACCATGTCGGCGAAGGCCGCGCCCGTGCCGTCGTGCAGCACGACCATCGGCACGTCGTTGACCTCGTGTGGATAGGGCACGCTCAGCAGAGGCCCGTTCTTGGTTTTCATCCAGACCGGCTGGTCATCCATCGGCCAGTCCAGGGTGTAGCGATAACCGAACTCGGCCAGCAGATCCTCGGTATTGACGCTTGGGTTGGCGCCCGGGCTCATCCATCCTTCGGGCGGGCGCTTCTCGTGCTGGAGAATTGCATCCGTCACGTCCTTGATATGCTGGCGCTCGTAGTCGAGTGCCATTCCATTTGGATGCTCGGAATTGGTCCTCCCATGGGCGACGATCTCGTCGCCGCGTTCCCGGTACGCGGCGACGAGTTGTGGGCAGTGGTCGTAGCATTCGCTGTTGAGCAGCACCGTGAACGGCAGCTTGAACTCGTCGAAAAGGTCGATGAGCCGCCAGCCGCCGACACGATTGCCGTATTCACGCCAAGACCAGTTGTAGGTATTCGGGTGATTGAGCCCTGGCGAGTAGGACAAGCCCAGCCCACCGGTGCCGTAGGTGAAGTGCTCGACGCCGAGCGCGAAGTAGACGCCAAGACGCTTCCCGCCCGGCCAGAAGAACTCGGGACGGTCGACGATGGGCGAGTACGGAAACCGATTGTGGCTGGGCAGCATGGCAGTCGTCTCCTGCTGAAGCGATTATGGACGGTAGGTGCTCGGCGCGGTCACCTCGCTCAGGTCGATCGTATCGACATTGGCCGGGGTGACCAGGACCGCGGGCAGCAGCACTTCCTTCTTGACCGGCTTCTTGTTCATGATCGCCATCGCCTGACGAATGGCTTCACGTCCCTGCGCGACGATCGGCTGGATCGAGGTGCAGACCAACTCGCCGCTCTTGAGCAGCTGCTGGGCCGTCGCGCTGAGGTTGGAGGCCGACACCTTGATGTCCTTCAACCGGCCGGCCGACTTGAAGGCGGAAATCACGCCGGCCGCCATGTCGTCGGTCGCGGCATAAACGCCATTGAGCTTCGGGAAGCGTTGCACCCAGTCTTCCGCCGTGGTTAGCGCGGAATTGCGGTTGTCGGCGAGGTGCGACTCCGCGATCACCTTCACCTTCGGCGCTTCCTTCTTCAGTGTGTCGATGAAGCCCTTGGCGCGCAGGTCGGCCCAAGCTTGACCGCTCGGCCCGGCCAACATGGCGACATTGCCCTTGTCGCCGATCGCCTTCGACAGGCAGCGCGCCTGCAGGCGTCCCATATCGTAATGGTCGGCGCTGATCTTGGAGGCGAGCTTCTTGCTCGCCGGCAACGAACTCAGGCCAATCACCGGAATGCCCTGCGCCACCGCCCGGTTGATGATCGGGGTCACGGCTTCGGCGTTGGTCGCGCCGACGATGATGACGTCGACCTTGCGCTGGATGAGGTCCTGGATCTGCGAAATCTGCTGGCTGGCATTGGCATCGCCACCAGCGTTCAGCTTGATCAGCTTGATACCGTCCTTCTTCGCTTCCTCCTCGACGCCATAGACTGCGGAAATCCAGAACGAGGACGTCAGGCTTGGCACCGTGAGACCGACGGTTTTCTGGGCCGCATGGGCGGCGCCCGACAACAGCCCAACTGTCGCTACGAGCGCCAAGCTGCCGTTACGCAGAACAGTTCTCGCTTTCATGTTCGCTCTCCTGTTTGGAATGAAGATTGCAGACCGCGTGTGATGAACCCCAGAAAACCCGAGCCGATGATCACCGTGCCGACCACCATTTGCGCGAAGAAGGGCGACATGCCCTGCAGATTGAGGCCGGTCAGCAGGACCTGGATGAAGGCGGCGCCGAGCACCACGCCCGTCACGCTGGCGACGCCGCCGGAAAAAGCGGTGCCGCCGATCAGCGCCGCCGCGATCGCGCGCAATTCCATGCCGCTCCCATCGGTCGGCAATCCGGTGCCGGCACGCATCAGAATGAATATGCCGGCAAGGCCGGCGAAGGCGCCGCAAAGCTGGTAGGCACGAATGTACGTGCGCACCGGATCGATGCCGACGAGATGCGCGGCTTCCGGGTTGGAACCCAGCATGAGCAGACGGCGGCCAAGCGTCGTCCAGCCGAGGATGCCTGCGGCGATGACCGCGATGGCGATCGCCATCCAGGTCAGCGGCGGCAGGCCGAAGACGGGATCGAATGCCAGATGCGACACCATCGTCGCATCGTGGAGCGGCACGACCTGCCCGTTGCCCGTTATCAGCAGGGCCAATCCGCGCAGGCCGATCAGCATGCCGAGCGTCGTGACGATCGGCTGCACCTCGAGGCGGCCGATCAGGTAACCGGTCACCGTGCCGGACAACAGGCCGACGAGGACCCCGACGACAAGACCGATCAGCCCGAACGCATTCACCGCCATCGCGGAGACGGTGCTCGACAGGGCCGCCAGCGCGCCGACGGAAATGTCAAAGCCGCGGGTGACGATGACGAACATCTGCCCGATCGCGAGCAGCGCCAGCACCCACATCTGGGTAGCAATGCTCGTGGCATTGCCGAAGGTGAGGAACTCCGGGGTGGTCATGGAGAACAACACCACCGCCGCTGCCAGGCAGAGCGGGGCCACCGCGAAGCGCCGCACGGCGGTGAGGCGAGCGATGAGCGTCATGGGCTCTCACCCGCGCGGGGGGCCGGCAAGAACCGCAAACGCGGCCAGGTCACCTTCTGCAGCAGCACGGCGCCGACGATGATCCCGGCGATCATCAGATACTGGCCGGCGACGGGCAGATTTAAGAGCACGACCGCGTTGTTCATCATCGAGATGATCAGCACGCCGAACACCACCTGGTAGGCGCGGCCCTGCCCGCCGGCGAGCGGAATGCCACCGACCGCGCATGCGGCGATGGTCTCGAATGGAAGATTGGGATCGAGCTGGGGCTGGCCGGAGCCGACGCGGCTGGTCAGAATAATGGCCGTGAGCGCGCAGAATGCGCCGGCAATGAGGTACCCGAAAAAGACGACCCGGCCGACGGGGACCCCGGCAAGCCACGCGGCGGTCGGATTCGAGCCGGCCAGATACCATTCACGGCCGATACGGCTGACGCTGAGCAGCAGGTGAAGAATGATAACGCAGCCGATCGCCACGGCGATGGGCGCCGGGATACCGAGGATGTGGCCGTTGGCGGGCCAGGAAAAGATGGCGCTGGGGGGCGCGTCGATCGGCTGGCCGCCGACGAGCGCGGCGGCAAGTCCAGCTGCCGCCATCAACATGCCCAGCGTAACGATGAACGGCGGCAGATCGAACCGGCCGATGAGCGCCCCGTTGATCGCGCCGATGGCCACGACCACGCCGGCGGCGATCAGGAAGGCCACCAGCGGTCCGACAAAGGCAATGCTCGACACCGCCACCACGCTCGCCAGCGCAACCGAGGAGCCGAACGAGAACTCGATGCCGCCGAGGATGAGAACGATCGCCTGCCCGCACGACGCGATGCAGAGGATCGAGCCGAGCCGCAGTACATTCGCGATATTGCCCGCGCTGAAGAAGCGCGGCACGAAGAGCGAAAAAAGGACGAAAGCGCCGAGGCCGACCCACACCACCGCGCTTGGCCTGAACCGGCGCCAGGTGTCTTGTGCGAGATTCAGCGCCTTCACGCGGCGGGCCTTTCGATGAGCGCGCGCGCGATGGCCGCGCGGTCGGCGCCGCGTGGCATCTCACGCTCGATGGTTCCGTGACGGACGACCAGTATGCGGTGCGAGAGCGCCATCACCTCGTCGAGATCGCTCGATGCGACCACCACGGCGATGCCGCGCCGCGCCACGTCGACGATGGCCTGATGAATGGCGTCGCGCGCGGCAATGTCGACACCGCGCGTCGGCTCCAGCATCACCAGCACGCGCAGATCGTCGACCGCGAGGCTGCGCGAGAGCAGGATCTTCTGCTGATTGCCGCCACTGAACCCGGCCGCCGGCATCTCCGGCCGCAGCGGCTGCAGGTTCATGCGCTGCAGCCAGGGAATGACGCGACCGGCTTCCCTGCCCTTGAACAGGACCCCACCGCGCGAGATCGAAGGAAGAATGGAGGCCGAGGAATTGTGCAATGTGGTGAGCAGCGGAAACAGGCCTTCCACCTGCCGATCGCTCGGCACATAGCCAACGCCGAGCCCAATTGCGCGGCCGCGGTCGCCGGGACGCAGGGCCCGGCCGGCAACGGTCAGCCGGCCGGCGGCGGGCCGCGCTCCGGCGAGAGCCGCGCCGATGTCGAGCATGCCCGAGCCGACGAGGCCGGCAATTCCGACGATCTCGCCAGCCTTGACTTTGCAATTGATCGGCGCGGCAGCGGGATGCAGCCGCAAATCCTGCGCTTCGAGAACGACTTCGCCGGTCGCCGGCAGCTCGCGATCGGCCAGATCGATGGTTTCGCCGAGCATCGCGTGGATGAGATCGGCCCGCGACAGGCCCTTGCGCGGCTGCCCGGCGATCACCGCGCGGCCGTCCCGCAGCACGGTGACGTCGTCGGCGAGGCTGTCGATTTCGTCAAACTTGTGGCTGATGAACAGGACGGCGGTGCCCTTCTCGCACAGTCGCCGGACCACGGTGAAGAGGCGTTCCGTTTCGTCGCCAGTCAGCGCCGCGGTCGGCTCGTCGAGCACAAGGACCTTGCAGTCCTGACCGAGCCCACGCGCGATCTCCACCAGCTGCCGCTCCCCGATCGACAATTCGACCAACGGCGTGTCGGGATCGACGCGAAGCCCGACGGCGTCGAGCCATTCCTTCGCCCGCGCGCGCGGCAGCAGGACGCTCTTGGAAAAGAGGTTCCCGGTGCAGCCGAGCGAGAAAGCGGACAGGTTTTCGAGAATGGTGAGCTGCGGAAACAGGCTCAGGTGCTGGTAGATCGGGATGATGCCGGCGGCGACCGCCTCACCCACCGAGCGGAAAGCGACCGGCTTTCCGTCGAACCTGAGCTCACCTTCGTCCAGTGGCAGCGCACCGACAATGATCTTGACCAGCGTGCTCTTGCCGGCGCCGTTTTCGCCGAGCAGCGCATGCACGCGGCCGGCGGTCATCGCGAACGTCGCGCCGCGCAAAGCGCGCGTGGCGCCGAAACTCTTGACAATATTGGCCGCCTCAAAGACGGGCACCCGCGCCACCGGTGCGGTCCCGCTAGTCAGCATGCCTTTTGCCCCGCATGTTCATCCGCGAAGGATAGGCATCACCTCTTTAGAGCGACAACCGATTAATTCTCGGGTTGGGCATGAGCGCACCTCATGCATGCGTCGGCGGTCGATAGACACTCGCCGATGCCACCACGACCGCGGCACGGTTGCATTATACGCAGGCGTCGCCGGTTCCAACCATTTCGCCCGAGGCCGCCTCATGCAGGATCCACTCTTTGAGCCGATTTATGCGCGGATCGGCCGCTCGGCTTTCGTGGACCAAGAGGTAATAGCGGCCGGCGCTCGGCAGATCCGCGGCGAGCGGACGGGCAAAATCGCGCCCGCAATGGCGAAGCAATACGGTCGGCACGATCGCGATCCCTTGGCCGGCGCGCGCCGCCTCCATGGCCATGAAGAAATGACCGAAATAGAGCGCACCGCGGTCGGGATCGAACGTGGCGCCGTGCCCGCGCAACCAATCGTGCCACGCGTAACGGCGCGTCGTAACATGGATAAGGCGATGTTGCGCGAGGCATTCGACCGTTTCTATCCGCCGCTCAGCGAGGAGCGCGGGCGAGCACACGGGTGTAAGGACATCGCCGAAGAGCGGTTCCGAGCGCACGCCGCGCCAATCGGTAACCATCTCCAACTCGATCCGCGGATTGTTTGCGCCGTAGGTCTCGCCCGGCACCCGGCCAACGCGGATTGCGAGGTCGGGGCCGTCCGTTTGAAAGTCGACGGGCTCGATCGAATTGATGATGCGCACATCGGTCTCGTCGTCCTGCTGCGAGAACGCCGCCAGACGCGGCATCAGCCACAAGGTCGAGATCGTCGGCAGGACGCTGAGCCGCAGCACGGACCGCCGCACATCCCGTCCGAGCCGCAGGGTCGCCGCCTCGATGTCGTCGAGCGCCCGCTCGATCACCGCGAAGTAGTGTTCACCTGCCGCCGTAAGCTCGAGCTTGCGCGTCAACCGGCGGAACAACTGGGTTTTCAGGCATCTTTCGAGGGTTTGAATCTGCCGGCTGACCGCGCCTTGCGTCACGAGAAGCTCTTCGGATGCCTTCGTGAAGGAAAGGTTTCGCGCTGCCGCCTCGAATGCGCGAAGGGCCGTCAAAGGTGGCAGTTTGCGTTGCATATGCCGCGCTTACAGGCTGTTGCCCGCGGACAATCTTGCCGCGAGGCCGACATTCCAAGAAGTCCCGGCACCCAGCCCTTGGAAAATCACGTATCCGTATGCCGAGGATACCGCATCATCCATGACCTTTACGCATGTATACCGCAAACTCATCCATCTGTCGCCTCCCCGCTGCCTCAGCCATCTCATTTCGCTACAATTCGCGCATAAACAACCAATGGTATATATATCGCGCAATGCGATACAGGGGTTTGAGGCAGGCTCTCGTCTTGCGCCGACAAGAGTGGTGACCCTGACCAAGATTTGCGTGCCAGCGGCTTACGCGCCGGCCGCATGTCCGCCGGCGACAAATTAAGGCCGGCGCGGATAGATGATGAGCGACAGATACTGCATCGGCGCCTTGATCAGCTCATCCGGCCCGTGGCGAGCTGCTGAAATCGAAGAACAGCGCGTCGCCGGCCTCCAGCACATAGGTGCGGTCGGCGTGGCGGTAACGCACCTTGCCCGACAGCATGTAGATGAACTCGACGCCGGCATGGCGGAGATTGGTGTAGGGCTGCGCGTCCTGCTTCAGGGTGATGAGGTAGGGCTCGACCCCGATGTCGCCCGCCAGCGAATGCCCGAGTAGATCGTGCTGACCGTGTGGTTCGACATTTTCGTTCCTTCTTGGCCGTTCTGCCTTGGCTGGCCCCGACGGCGCTTATCCGATCGTGGCAGCCTTGGCTCGCCCTTCAAAACGCGCGAAGCGGCCAAGCCTTTGCTTCTACGGGGAAATAATGTCCGTAGCCCCATGACAATTGGTCCAGCCGCGGTTATTGTTGCGGCTCATCCAGTCGGTTCCACGTCAGCCGTGTCGCGTAAGGATTCGGAATGTATTTCGCCGCGCAGCGGCAAATGTGGCGGTGCGTTGTTCTCTGCCTTCTCGGAGGGATTCTGCTTTGGCCGCATCGCGCCCTGGCGTTCGACTTCTTCGGCCTGTTCGGCGATGCGCCGCCGGCGGTGTCGCAGCAGTCCCTGCCCTATTCGGTAAAATTCAACGTCACCGGCGGGCCGACGGATTGGACCGGGGCATCCGAGTTGGCGGAACCCCTGCAGGAAGCCTCCAGCCTCTACAAGCTGCGGCAGAATGCCCCAATCAGCGGCGCAAGCCTGGTGCAGCGCGCGGCGAGCGACCTCGCGCCCATGCTCGACGCGCTGTGGGGCGCCGGCTACTATAATGCCAAGATCGAGATCGAAATCGCCGGCCACCATCTGCGCCTCGATCAGGCCCCCCCGGCCGGCACCGCCGCCGCCGCGGAAGCCTACCGGGGCAGCGCGCCGGTGCCGATCCAGGTGGCGGTAAAACCCGGGCCGCTGTTCCACCTGCGCCACGTCCGCATCACCTACGCCCGCACCGGCAAGCCATTTCCGCCCGCCACGCTGCCGCCGCGCGCGGTCAAGCTCGCGCCCGGTGATCCAGCCCGCGCAGCCGATATTCGCGCCGGCCGCGCCGCCCTGGTCGACTGGTTCCGCGACAAGGGGCATCCACTCGCCAAGGCCACCGCCACCAAGCCGGTCGTCTATCACGACAAGCGGGTAATGGACGTCGCCATCGCCATCGACCCCGGGCCACGCGCGGCGTTCGGCAAGGTCCGGATCACCGGCCAATCGCAAGTCGATCGGCACGTGGTGCGCTCGCATGTCTATATCGAGCCCGGCGATCTCTATTCGCCGCGCAAGCTCGCCGACGCGCGCCAATCCATTCTCGGTGGCCTTCCCGCCATCAGTTCGGTGCGCATCCGCGAAGCCAAGGCACTCGATGCCGAGGGCCGGCTGCCGATCGACGTCGACGTGACCGACCGCAAGCGTCACGTCGTCGGTTTCGCCGCGCGCTATTCGACCCTCGACGGACCCGACGTGAAGGCCTATTGGCAGGACCGCAATCTGTTTGGCGGTGGCGAAAGCCTGCGCCTCGAAGGCGAAGCATTCCTGCCGCCGCAGACATACTCCTCCTTCATCGACAGCCTCGACAGCTTCGGCTGGTCCGACCTCGGGGGCCGCTTCAAGGCCAGCTTCGTGAAGCCGGCGCTCGGCGGCACGCGCAACGACCTGCTGCTCAACGCGTTGATAGAGAAGGACCGCACCGGCGGCGACAGATACGGCGGCTACACCGCCAAGCGAAGCCAGGCCAGCGGCGCCATCCGCCATCGCTTCAGCAGCGCATCGTGGGCGCAGATCGGGTTTCTTGGCGAGAAGGGGGAAACCACCGACTCGCTGGGCACGGTTGACTATCGATTGTTCGGCATTCCTGCCTCCGTCACCTACGACACGACTGACAGCCCGCTCAATCCGACGCGCGGCATTCGCGCCACCGCCTCGGTGGCAGCCTATCCGACCTTCCTCGGCTCGTCGGTCGGGCTGGTGGAGAGCAAGGCGCAGGGCTCGACCTACTACGCCGTCGACGACGATGCGCGGCTGGTGCTGGCGGCGCGCGCCACGGTCGGATCGGTCGTCGGCGCATCGCTCGATGCCATTCCCGCCAACCACCGCTTCTATGCCGGCGGCGGCGGCTCGGTGCGCGGCTATCGTTATCAGGGCCTGAGCCCGCTCGACTCCAGCGGTCAGGTGATCGGCGGCCGCAGCCTGTTCACGGCGTCGTTCGAGGCGCGCTGGCGGATGACCGACACCATCGGCCTGGTGCCGTTCCTCGACATGGGCCAGGCGTTCCGGGCGGAATATCCGGATTTCAGCGAGCCGCTGCGCTACGCCGCGGGTCTCGGCTTCCGCTACTACACCGCCATCGGCCCCATTCGCGTCGATGTGGCCCTGCCGCTCAATCCGCGTCCCGGCGACGCCGGCTATGGCATCTATTTCGGCATCGGACAGGCGTTCTGACATGCGGCGCTTGCGACGATCGACGGTCATCGGTGCGCTTGCGGTCCTGGCGGTCGCGGCGGCGCTGACGGTCGCCTCGACACTGGCCAGCCGCAGCGCCGACGACAGCAAGGGCGTGCTGGCGAGCTTGTTGTCGCGCGTGCTGTCAACGCCGACGACGCAGGTGTCGATCGGCCAGGTCGACGGCGCGCTGTCATCGGACGCCACCGTTCACGACATCACCATCGCCGACCGCGACGGCGTCTGGCTGAAGCTCGACACGGCGCGCATTGTCTGGAGCCGCACGGCGCTCTTGCTGCACCAGCGGCTGGAGGTCGACAAACTCGAGGTCGGCGACCTTGAGATTCTGCGCCGGCCGCTGCCGTCGGAGCGGGCGGTGGCGGGCAGCGACCAGCCGATCCTGCCGCAACTGCCGGTGAGCGTTCGGATCAAGGCTTTCGCGCTGAAACAACTGACGCTGGGCGCACCGGTGGTGGGGGAAGCCGCACGCCTCAGCGCCAGCGGCAGCGCCAGTCTCGGCAGTCCATCCGAGGGGTTGAACCTGCATTTCGAGGCGCACCGGCTCGACGCGCCCGGGAACGCCACCGCGCAGCTTGCGCTGGTGCCGAAGACGCAAAGCCTGACCCTCAAGCTCACGGCGAACGAGCCCGCCGGCGGGCTGGTGGTGCACGCCCTGAAGGTGCCGAACCTGCCGCCGCTTTCGCTCAACCTCGACGGTTCCGGCACGCTCGACGCCTTTGCCGCGCAACTGACCTTCGACGCCGGCAAGGACATCGGCGCCACCGGCTCGGCCCATGTGCGGAGGATCGCCGATACGCGGCAACTGAGCTTGAATCTCAAAGCGCGCATCGCCGGCCTGCTGCCAGCACCCGCAGCGCCGGTCTTTGCGGGGACCACCAACCTCAACGGCACCATCGATTTCGCCGACAGCGGCGCCATTGCCGTCAAACCAGTGTCGGTCGCCTCGCAGACCGCGCGCCTGACCGTGCAAGGCACGCTGTCGCCGGACCGGGTCGCCGACCTGACGGTCTCGGCCAAGGCGCTCGACGACGCTGGCGGCAAGACGAGCGCGGGCAAGGTCGCCATCGGCAAGCTCGCCTTCGACGCCAGCGTCAAAGGCCCGATCCTGCGCCCGCGCATCGACGCCAAGCTCGACGCCGCCGACGTCAGCGCGCCGCAGGGCAAGCTGAAGACGCTCACCGCCCGCTTCGCCACCACGCCGGCCGCCGGCGCCGCCAAGCCGGCGCCGATCCCGTTCACCGCGCATGCACGAGCGACCGGCGTCATGCCGACCGATCCGGCGCTGGCGCGCGCGCTCGGCACGTCGCTCACACTCGACGCGGCGGGCACGGCGGACAACGGCGTCGCCGATGTCCATAATGCGCGGCTGACCACCCCGACCGCGGATATTGCCTTCACCGGCCGCATCGGCGAGCCGGAACTGCACGGCCGCCTCACCGTACATGCGGGCGACCTCACCCGCTTCGGCGATCTCGCCGGGCTCAAGCTCGCCGGCGCCCTCGATCTTTCGGCCTCGCTCAGCGGCGTGCCCAAGGACGGCCACATCGAAGCCGCGCTCGACGGCCGCGCCGACAAGTTCGCCACCGGCATCGCCCCCCTCGACGGCCTTGCCGGCGGCCGGCTCACCCTCAACGGTACGATCCGCAAGCTGCCGCACGGCGGCTATGGCTTCGGCAACCTGCGCCTCGTCGGCCGGCACGCCAGCGCGCGCGCCGACGGCGAAGCCACCGCCGACGGCGCCGGCATCAATGTCCAACTCGCGATCCCCGCGCTCAAATACGCCGATAAGCGCTTGACCGGCGCGGCCGCCGGCAAGCTGCGGCTGACCGGCTCGGTGATGAAGCCCGATGCCGACATCGACATCACCGTCACCGATGGCAGCGCCCTCGGCCGTCCGATCCCGCGCCTGACGCTTGCAGCAACCGCGACCGATCTCACCGGTCAGCTCGCCGCCAAGGCCAAGCTCGCCGGCTCCGTCGGCGGCAAGTCGGCTGAAGGCACGCTCGACCTCGCCAAGCGGACACAAGGTGGCTGGCATCTCAGTCATCTCGACCTGCACGTCGGTTCCGTCTCCGCCAAAGGTAATCTCACTCTCAACGCCGACGATCTCGCGGCGGGCCGGCTCACCATCGACGCCGGCGATCTCGACGACATCTCGCCGCTGGTGCTGACCAAGCTGTCGGGCGCGCTGCACGCGGATACGACCCTGGCCACAACCGACGGCGGCCAAAACGCCACGCTGTCGGCGCAAGCGCATGCCATCAAAATTGGCGCCTGGCGCCTCGACCGGCTGGATACCGACATGCGCGTCAGCGATCTCTATCGCCGCCCGATCGTCGACGGCCATATGAACGTCGACCGCGCCCGCTTCGGGGGCGAAGATATTTCGCGGATACGGCTGAACGCAAACGCCGCCGGCGCGGCAAGCGCCATCACTCTGACCGCGCGGGCGCGCGGCTTCGTCATCGACGCCCGCGGCAAGCTGCACGCAGCGTCGCCAGTCCGGCTCGATCTTGCCGCGTTCGATGCCCGGCGCGGCAAGCACCGCATCGCACTCGCCCATCCGAC
Organism: uncultured Pseudomonadota bacterium; assembly: GCA_963829755.1. GTDB lineage: Bacteria > Pseudomonadota > Alphaproteobacteria > Rhizobiales > Xanthobacteraceae > Pseudolabrys. Next base: position 154,576 of record CAWHJV010000017.1, read on the forward strand.
CACACTCACGTTCGGCGACGGCGGCGTCGAAGCCAAATCGCTGCTGCTGGCGCTCGACCGCGGCCGGCTTGCCGTCGATGGCCGTCTCGGCGAGACGCTCGACGTGACGTTGCGGGCGCAGTCCGTGCCGTTGTCGGTGTCGGAAACGGTGATGCCGAAGCTGGGCCTCTCCGGCACGCTGAACGGCGACGCCAAGATCGCGGGCACGGCCAAGGCCCCGACCGGCACCTGGCGGCTGCGCATCGACCGGCTCGTGACGCCGCAGACCCATGCCAATGGATTGCCGCCGATAGCCATTGCCGCCTCCGGACGGCTCGCCAATCACCGCACCAGTCTTGACGCCACCATCCGCGCCGCCGGCGCCGGCACGCTCGCCGCCAAGGGCACGGTGCCGCTTGATGGCAACGGCCTGGACCTGACCTTGCGCGGGCCGATCGATCTCGGCGCCGTCAATCAGACCTTGTCCGCGAGCGGACGCCAGCTCACCGGCAAGGCGGCAATCGACATGCGCCTGCGCGGCAGCCTGGCGCGGCCACAGGTCGACGGCACCGCCACCATCAGCAACGGCGGCTATCAGGACGCCAGCCTGGGTGTGCGCTTGAGACACATCGATGGCCGGCTGAGCGCGCGCGGCGACACCATCCGCATCGACCGGCTGACGGCGCAGACCTGGGACTCCGGCACCATCTCGGCGCAAGGCAGCGTGCGCGTCGCACCCGACTCCGGCTTCCCCGGCAACATCCGCATCACCAGTCGCAACGCCAAGCTCGTCGCCAATGACGTGGTGACCGCGGTCGCTAACATGTCGCTGACGCTCTCGGGCCCGCTCACGCGCGACCCGAAGATCGGCGGCCGCGTCGACGTCGTGTCCATGGACATCAGCATCCCCGAGCGCCTGCCGACGACCTTGCGGCCGCTCGCCGGCACCCGCCATGTCGACGCCACGCCGGAGGCGGCGGCGCGCCTCGCCATGGAAGCGAAGGCGAAAGCGCGCGCGGGCCGCAAGCCCGCCTTCGACGCGGCGCTCGATCTCGCGGTCAGCGCGCCCAACCACGTGTTCGTGCACGGCCGCGGCATCGACGCCGAGCTCGGCGGCCAACTTCGGTTGCGCGGCCGGCTGTCCAATCCGGTGACCATCGGCGGCTTCGACCTGCGGCGCGGGCGGATGTCGGTCGCCGGCACCCGGCTCGATTTCACGCAAGGCCGCATCAGCTTCGCCGGCAGCCTGACGCCGCAGCTCGACCTGGTCGCGCAAACGCAAACGACCGACAGTCACCGCCACCATTACCATCAGCGGTCCAGCCGACGCGCCGCGCTTTGCCTTCACCTCGAGCCCCGCTCTGCCGCCGGACGAGGTTCTCTCGCGGCTTCTGTTCGACAAGGCGAGCGGCGGGCTGTCGCCGGCGCAGGCGCTGCAGGTCGCGCAGGTCGCCGCTCAGTTTTCCGGCGGCGGCGGCAGCGACGTGTTCGAGCGCGTGCGCCGCGCCCTCGGCGTCAGCAGCCTCGACGTCTCGGTCGGCAGCAGCGGCGATCCCAAGGTCGGCATTTCGCGCGCCATCAACCGGCGCATCAGCGTGGGCGTGAAGGCCGGCCGCCAGCCCGGGGACAGCGGCGTCTCGGTCGATATCGACGTGACCCGTCACGTCCGCGCCCAGGGCGAAGTGGATCGCAACGGCCAGACCGCCGTTGGCGTCGGTATGCAGTGGGAATACTGAATTCGCGCCCCGGACGGCCGTCGTTCGGTCAAACAGCCTCGGGGTACGACAGCTCTGCGGCGCCTCGGCGATGGCCAATATCGGCGCGAACACGGCACCCGCGTTGACGCTGTAGCCGCCCATGACCCGGCAACGGTCCTGTCGATTTCGATTCCAACCGTGTCATCGGTCGGCTACCATCCATGCGGAAATTTCCTTGAAATGCCGTTCTTGTCGCGTTCCCCAATGACCCGTTCGATCGTATCACGCATAGCGTTCGCAGCCTTCTTGGCATACCTGACCATTGGACCGGCGGTTTACGCCGACGAGAGTGGCGCCGACCAAATCGGAACGGACCACCTGTTCGCTTTCAACGCCGGCACGGACATGGACGACCCGGGCAGCAAGGAGCTGGACGCGGGCTTCAGCGGCCGGTTCGGCCGCAGTGGCGGCACCTATCGGGCGATCGAGAGTGAATTATCGTTTCAATATCAGGCGACCCGCCGTCTGCAGCTCGAGCTTCAAGGGTCCGGGACCTTTCATCACATAAAGGACGTGCCAGGCATGGACGACCGCAATGGCGCGGCGTTCGGCGGCCTGTCCATAGGATTGAGCTATCGCCTGCTCGACCGGGCCGCGCATGGCGTCGGCTTGGCGGTCGCCGCAGCGCCGTATTGGACCCGTGTCGACGACGGCTCCGGCGAGCCGGTCAACGGCTTCGGTTCGGAATTCGTGGTCGCCAGCGACGTGAACCTGGTGCCGAACATGCTGGTCGGCGTCATCAACGTCAGTTACGAGCCCGAAACCGCGAAGTCGCGGGCCGACGGCACCTGGTCGCGGCAAAGCACGATCGGCGTGAGCGGCGGGTTGATGGCCCGGCTGAGCAAGAACCTTTTTGCCGGGCTCGAGGCCCGCTACCTGCGGCAATACGATACGGTGGATTTGAGCACGCTTGCCGGCCAGGCCGTCTATCTGGGGCCCACGGGCTCGATCACGCTGTCCGAAAGCACCTGGCTGACGTTCGGCTGGAGCGTGCAAGTCGCCGGCCGCGCGAACGGCGAAGACGGCGCGCTCGACCTCACCAATTTCGACCGCCAGCAGGGACGCCTGGCGTTCGGCGTATCCTTCTGAGAGTTAGAGCCATGATCCCGAAAAGTGGGAACCGGTTTTCGGAAGAGATCATCCTCAAACAAAATGTTAGGAAAGCACGCTGGATCAATCTAGATGCATCGTGTTCTAGTGGGACGAATTTGACATTTGATACCCATGTGCAGCGGGCCACTTATCAAATGTCAAATCCAAAGCTCCACTAGAATCAAATAGTTGCTAGTGGTCCTTTGCTTCCGACATTCGCTCGGGAGCTTGCGGCAATGGGATGCAAATGTCGGAAGCGGACCACTAGGCGCTAGAACCTTGCGCCGGCGGCCTGCTTCGATGCGGCGCCGTGTTCATCCATCACGGACGCCAGCACCGCGACCGCGACCGCCGGAGCCGTTTGCGACACCGCCGCGCGAACTGCCGGTGACGCGTCGATCAGTGAATCGAAATCGACGACATCCCGGCCGAGCCGCCGGGCGACCTCGCGCAAAACCCCGGCCCCGATTCCGGCGACCACGACCGGCGCCTTCGCCGCGACTTGCCTGCGTGACAGCACCAGCGACGCGCCATCGATGACGGCACGGACTTGCGCCTCGGCGAACCACCGCGCGAGCGCCGTCCAGGCCGCCTCATCGGCGTCGTCGGCGTCGCGGCCGACCATGCGGGCCAGCCGCGCCCGCGACGCGGCGACCGTCTTCGGCCGGCTATCGGCGGTCGCCATCTGGTCGGCGCCATCGGGAAGGCTGCCGAGAACGCGGTGGACGTCGGCCATGTTGGCGAAATTTTCGCGGATCAAATCGATCCAGATTCCAGCCATCGGCGCCCGTTCGGCGCTCGCCATCAGAAAGCTGCGCACTAGACCGGTGTAGACCAGTTCCCCGCTCGCGAGCCGTTCGCCGTCGGTGTAGCCGTGGGCGGCCACCATGCCGCCGGCAATCGGAACGATGTCGGTTGTCGTGGAGCCCATGTCGAGAAATAGCGCCTGCCCGATGGCCCAGCCCGCCAGGGACGCGCTGGCGAACCAGTTGGCCGACGCAATATCGATGACGTGATTGCCCGCATCGTCCGGCGCGACGAATCCGGCACGGCCGGCATAGACGCGCACGTTTGCGCCGAGCGCCGCTTGCGCCGCAGCCGTCAGGGCCGTCACACCTTCGCTGCGGGAAGCGAACGTGTCGGCCAGTTCGCCGGTCATGGTGATCGCATGTCGATCGGCTTCACCGACGGTTGCCTTGGCCTCCGCAAAGGCCTCCGAAAGACGCGCGACGCCGAACCGCAGCGGTGCGGGCACCTGCACCGCCGCGACGATGCGGCTATCCTCGGCCCGCGCCGCCTTGAGATGCGCGCCGCCGATATCCCACCCCACTATGACCGCCATCGCGCTGTCCTGCACTTCCCGTGATCCGATCCAAGGACCGCGAGCAACTATTTGATCCTAGTGGCGCTTCGAATTTGACATGTGACGCGCGGCCCGATCCAACCGGGTATCAAATGTCAAATTCTCTCTACTGGAGCACGATGCGTTTAGATCGAATCAGCGTGCTTACCTAATATTTTGTATGAGCATGATCTTTTCCGAAAACCGGTTCCCACTTTTCGCGATCATGCCCTTGTGGAGCGAATTTGACATTTGCTCCAGGGCTTGCGGCGATGGGATGCAAATGTCGGAAGCGGACCAATAGGCTATATCCGGATGAACGAAACGCCGTTGACGGGAAAGCCGCAATAGAGCCCGGAGTGCACATGGAAATTATTCCCGTCATCGATCTCAAGGACGGCACCGTCGTCCACGCCCGCATGGGCCAGCGCGATCGCTACCGGCCCATCGAAACGCCGCTCGCCCGCGGCAGCGACCCCGCCGACGTGGTGGCTGGCCTGCTGTCGCTGCATCCATTTTCGACGCTCTACGTCGCCGACCTCGACGCCATCGCCGGCACCGGCGACAGCCGCGCCGTGCTGCAACGCGTGACGCGCGCCTTTCCCGCCCTCACCCTGTGGGTCGACAGCGGCATTGCCGACTTCAACGCCGCGGCCGATTGGCTGCAACAGGACCTCGGCCATCTGGTGCTCGGCAGCGAGACGCAAGCCGACGCCACCCTGGCGCAGCAACTGGCCGATAACCGGCGGGTCGTGCTCTCGCTCGACTTCCGCGGCGACGACTTCCAAGGACCGCCCAGCCTGCTCTCGCAAGCCGCGCACTGGCCGCAGCGCGTGATCGCGATGACGCTGCATCGCGTCGGCAGCGGCGCAGGCCCCGACATCAACCGCCTCGCGGCCGTCAAAGCGGCGGCCGCACGGCGCGACGTCTACGCCGCCGGCGGCGTGCGAGACGGCAACGACCTGCGCACGCTGGCACAGGCCGGCATTGCCGGCGCGCTGGTCGCCTCCGGCCTGCACGACGGCCGTATCACGGCCGCCGAGCTGCAACGGTTGGGCTGAATTCCGGGCGGCCGCGCGAGGCGGCCGCCACGGTTTTCATCCCAGTCCCAGCATCCTGACCAGCCGACGAAGGAGACCTCCCGGCTCGGCGGGCGGCTGTGCCTCCCCGCGGCTGTTTCCTTCCTAAGCCGCGAAGGGATGCTTGGCCGAATCACGCTTGGCGATGACTTCGGCCACCTTCGGCTCGCCGGCGATGGCGCGGGCAAGCGCCTCTTTGGTCGCCTGATAGTTATATTCCTGGATCTTCTTGTCGTCGGCCGCTTCCCAGTGGATGAACACGCCGACGCAGATGAACAGGTTGTCGGCCTCGTCCTGCGGAATGACGCCTTCAGCGAGACTGTCGGCGACCGCCTTGGCCACGGCGTGCTGCGCCGGACCGAACATCTGCACCGCCTGCTTGGCGCCCTTGATGGTGACCTTGTTGAACATCACCGTCGCGGGCTTGCACAGCAGGTTCGGCGCGACCACCGCCAAGAGCGAGGTGAAGCCGTCCTTGTTGTTAGTCAAGCAATTCGCGAACGCGCTCTCGGCGGCGCTGCCGCGCGGCCCGATGATGAGGTCGATATGGGCGACCTCATTGCCTTCGCCAACCAAGGATTCCCCGACACACAAACCATTAACTTTAGCCATCGCCATCTCCTCCCAAGGATTAACATACCGGACGCCAAGCCTATGGCGGCCGGCCGAACGGCTATCCTTGTTGTCAGCGTCCGGGTCCCGGACCGGTTTGCCAGATAGCGGCAGAAGTCTCTTCCGCGGCGCCAGTCAATCACTGTTGCGCGCCGCGAGCAAGACGTTGTGCAGCCGATCCGCGAAAAGCGTCGCGACGGTCAGATCGGCGCTGGTGCCGGGATTGATCCCCGCTTGCTTCAATGCGGTATCCCACGCCATCAATTCGGGCAGCAAGTCGTCGATATCGCTCGCCAATTGCGTCTGCAGCACCGCCGCTTGCGTGCGCACCTGCTCGGCAGTTGCCGCGCCATGCTTGCGCACGATGTGACTATCGGGAAAAGCCGTGAGGAAATCGAGATAGACCCGCAACGTTGCCACCCTGCGGTCGGACGACGCCGCCAAGGCGGCGCGCAACGAGGTCTCGCCGATTTCAAAAACATCGGCAAAATCATTGATATATTGCTGTGCAATACGATCGCGAGCGGCGGCTTCCGCCATGGCCACACGCAAAGTCACGGTGGCGGGGGCGAATACGTCGTGGTGCGCGGCGTGGCCCAAGCCGGCAGGCGAGGCACGCCCGATGGCGCGAAACGCCAGCGCCGCATCCGCGACGTCGAGGCGGGCCAGTACCCGCGCCAGCCTCGCTCTGAGATCGTGGGGCGCGGACGCCTCTTCAGCCGCCGCCGCCAGCGGCGCGCACAACAGCACGATGCCGAGATTGGTGTTGGCGCCGACGGCGTCGAACGTCGCCTCCACGGCGCCGAAAATCCGCGCGCCGACCGATCCGCGCGCCGTGAGCGGAGCGGCGGCGGCCATCGCGCTGCGCTCGAAATCGGCCGCGGTCATGCGGTGGCCGCCGGCGAAAACATGCACATTGCCGGGCTTCGGCGCCTCGAGCTCGTCGCGGCAGGCGGCGATGAAGGCATCGGCGATCTGCTGGCGCAGCGCCGTCAAATGGCGGCTCCGCGTTGTGTCCGGCGCGCCAGCGCCGCGACCAGATCGCGCGCGAGCACACCGGCGATATCGACCGGCATGGTGCGCTGCAACCCCGACCACGCCGGCATGCTGTTGACCTCGATGACCATCGGCCGGCTTTGCGCGTCGACGACGATATCGACTCCGGCGAATTCGGCATCCACGGCAGCAGCAGCAGCAACAGCAAGATCCCGCATGGCGCCCTCGGCCATGGCGGCGACCGGCTTGCCGCCGCGCTTGACGTTCGTCACCCAGTGGGCCGAATGGCGCATCATGGCGCCGATAACGGCGCCTTGCGAGACCAGCAGCCGGAAGTCGTGGAAACCCCCGCGGTCGACGCCGATATAGCGCTGCAGATAATAAACACCACCCGCCACGTCGGTTGGGGCCGGCAGATCGTCCGCATTGCGGATCAATTGTAGCCCGCGCCCTTGCGAGCCGAACAGCGGTTTCAGCACCAAGGGGCCGCCCTCGCCCTGCACGATCGCCGCGGCCGCCTCGCGCGATTCGCAAGCCCAGGTCGCGGGTGTCGGCAGGCCGGTCCGGGCGAGCAGGAAACTGGTCGCCGATTTATCGACGCAGCGTTCGATGGCCCGGGCGTTGTTCCAGACCGGCACATCGAGCGCACTGAGCGCATGCAGCACACCAAGGCGCAGCGTCACCGCCTCAAAACTGCCGCCCGACAGCGTGCGCACGAACACCGCATCCGGCAGACGCCCGTCGAACCCGGGCAGATACAGGCCGTGCGCCGTCGCGGTCTCGATGCGGCAAGCCGCCAGGTCGAACGGCACGGTGCGGGCGCCCAGCGCCGCGAACGCCTTGCCGAGCGCGCGCGCGTGCCAATCCATCTGGTCCGTGACAAGGCCGATGACCGGCCCTGCCATCCCCGCACCACCGGCCACCGGCTCAAGCGAACGAGGCATCGAGCAGGTCCAGGTTGAGATGCCCGGCATGGAAGCTTTCGCCGGTCTCGAGCGCCGTGACCGTCACCTGGGCGGGGCTGAACAGCATCGGATCGATGGCGTAGAAGTCGCCCTTGAAGCGCTTGAAGATCTCCGCGAACGGCCGGCCATAGTCGCGTGAGCCCTCGCTCGGCAGCTGCGCGGCGAGCGCCTGCGCCTCCGCCGCCGGCCCGGAGACCATCAAGTGCACGCGGCCGGCATAGATGATCGCGTCGTTGGTGCGGCCCATGGCAGTGATCAGGTCGGGATGCGGTGGCGCCAACGGCGCCGCGCCCATGCCTTCCACAATGCGCTCGAGCGGGAATTTCAGTTCGTGCGCCTTGTGAAGCGCGACCTCGAGCACGCGCGCCACCACCTGCGTTCCGCCCGCAATGCTCTGGGTCGGCGCGTAGATGATGCTGACGTCCTTGGGCGCCAGCCCACACGCTTGCGCCACCTTGTCGACGACGGCCGGCGGTGGCGGCCGCGCGCTTTCCAGCACCAACGCGGCGTTTTGGGCGCTGTCGCGGTAACCAAGCGTCTCGAACAGCGGCTCGCTGTGCGCGAGCGCCCGCGCCGGCCCGGAGCCGAGGGCGAAGAAAGCGCCCTTACCCTGGCCGTCGGTCAGCCGCCAGCCCGCATACTGACTCGCCAGACATGCGATCACCGGCTGGGCCGAATGCACCAGCAGCGTCCACGGCCAGCGCGGCGTTGCGGCACTGGCCGAAAGCTGCAGGGTGCCCAAGCCCCCCATACAGATTTCCGCGATACGCAGGCCGGCGATGATGCTGCCTTGCGCCTGGTTGCCGGCGTCGATCAGGGTCTCGCCGCTCGCGCCCTCGCTGACGTCGATCTTGAGCGCGGCCGATGACGCGGTGAGCGCTGCGATCAGCATCGCCGCCTTGGCATTCACGCTGATGGCGGACGACTGGCTCATGCCACCGGCTCCCATACGCGCGCTTCGATCTCGGCCATGCGCCGCTCCAGGAGCCGCCGCGCTTGCGTCCCCGTCTCCGCTCTTGCGAACACCGAGCACAGCGGCGCATCGGCCTTGACCGCGCTTTCCGGTACCGGCCGGTCACTCACCCAGTCCGGCCAATCGAGCGCCGGCATGCGTTTCACGGCGCGCGCCGCGTAGAGGATGGCGCCCGCCATGGCGCCCTCCAGACGCGGCGGCGCCTCCGGCAAACGGCCGCCGCAGGCCTCGACGTGCAACGCAAACAGCGACGGCCCGTGCGCCGGCTCGAACAGATCGAGCGTCGCCCCCGGCCGCGGGTTGATCTCCAGCAGATGAAACCGATCGCCGTCGACCAGGAAATCGGCGCTGGCGAGCCCGGTGAGCGGCAGCCTCGCGGCCAGTCGCATCAACGCCGCCGTCATGCCCCGCGTGAGCTCTTGGCTCAACGCCGCCGGCCGCACCGCCCCGCCGTAGCGAAACGGATGCCGCGGCAGGGACGAACACCATTGCGCGCTGAAGCCCAGCACCATGATCGCGCGCCCGTCGCCGAGCAGCAGCGCCGATACCGCATGACCCTCAAGACGACGTTGAAAATAAGCGCCTTCGCCCGCGGCATCGGTTTTGCCCACGGGCCGCACGTGCCAACCGCCCGCGCCGCCCACGCGCTTGATCAGCCAGCCGGCGCGCGCCGCCGGACAGACCCGCGACGTCTCCGGATGCGCGACCTCGGCTTCGCGACAGAGCGCGGCAAAGCCAAGCGGGTCCTTCAGCCGCGCGATCGTTGCGGGTGAATTACCCAGCAACGGCCAACGCGCCGCGATACGCGTCAGCAGACCGGCGCGATCCTCAAACCCGCTGCCGCAGACAATTCCCGCCGGCGCCGCGCCGGCAGCCAGCCCCGCCAAGGCGTCGATCATTTTTTCGTCATCGCGCACGGGATTGAGCAGATCGACGCGCCGATGCGCGCCGGCCGACGCCAGCGTGTCGGAATCGCCGAACGCGTCGGCGACCAGCGGCACATAGCCGCCGCGCCGCGCCGAAGCGGCCAGCGCGCGCCCCGAGGCGGCGGCGATCAGCACGGGCCGGCTCCTAACTGCTGAGTTCGTGGGCAAGGGTGAAAGCATCACGGAAATCGAGGCAGACCGGCTTGGTCGCCTCGATCATCTGTTTGAACATGCCGAATTCGGTCTTGTATTTGATATTGCCGATGGCGAGCGGGCCAATACCCAAAGTGCCGTGGGAATTCAACTCGACGCCGTCGGCCATCATGTCGAGGCCCTCGACCCCGGTCGGCGGCACGGCGTTGACGTCGGCGGCCACCAGCATTCCTTTCGCCGCTTCAAGCTGATCTTTCGAAAGAATCTGTATGCCGGCGCGCCCGGCGCACAGCGCCACATGCGCACCCGCGAGGATACCAGCCTTCTTGCTGTCGGAACTGCCGTCGGCCGCGCGCACGTTGACGCCGAATCGCGCCTTGATCTCGTCTGCGCTCTTGCCCACCCGCGCAACACCGTCATAGCCGACCAGGGTGACGTCGGCGCCTTGCAGTGCCGCGATGACCGACGAGGAGAATCCCACCACGCCAGTCGCGCCGAACACGGCAACCGAGCACCCCTTCAGGTCACGTTTCTTCTTCACACGCAACAATTTTTCGACGCAGGCGACCATCGCCGCCGCAGTCGTGAACGAGCCCGCAGGATCGGCGAAGAACGAAATCCCGAAAGGCGGCACCAGCGCCTTGCGCGCGGTCTCCAGCATGTCGAGCGCCGGAATCGCCTGCTTGCCGCCGAAGAAGAGCGCCGTTCGCACGCCGGTCTTGGGCGCGCGCGAAAACATCGCGTCCTGCACCAGCCCTTCCACCTCCTGCGGAGTCACGTCGGTATACGGCACGACCGCGTCATAGCCGGCATCGAGCGCCATGTTTACGTCGAACGGGCTCATGTGCTTGAGCGGCGTCAACATGTGCAGGATATTCTTGTCGGCCATCGACTTCTCCTGAACGGCAATTACGAATTCGATACGGCTGCGACAATGCTCTCATCGACGAGGGCGCCGCGGTTGAGCCCCCGACAGATACGAATATCCAGACCCTGGCAACGCCGATGCCGCTTGGCGGAGGCGACGAGGTGCTCCGCCTGCTCCTGCGTTTCCGCGAACGTGAAGCCGGTCGGGCCCCACGAGCTCTGTCCCGCGCCACAGGCGCCCTCGCCTTCCAGGAACGCAAGAAGCGCCCGCACCGCGGGGCTCGTGAACGGCGCGCCGCCCTGCAGTGGCGCGAAATACGCGCCGAGAATCTTCTGGATCTCATTGATCGCGGTGGCGAAAGAGACGAGATCGGCCTCCGCCAGCGCCGGCAAAGCCTGCATCAGCACGAGCCGGCAGATGCGGCCGGCATTGTCGGCCCCGAACGGCCGCGCCTTGGCAAAGGCCGCCCGCTCGTCGTCACCATGGATTCCGCTGTGGCGCGGATCGAGCACGACGATAATCCGCCAGTCCTCGGGAAACGGCATCCGGCTGACGACCGGCGCCACGCCCTCGCCCGGCCAGCGCCCGCCATCGACGATCAAACCGCCGCGGTCGAACAGACCGATGCCGACTCCCGATCGCCCGCCGCGCCCGAGGCGTACCGCGTCACCGCGCGTGTCCGGCGGCAAATGGTGGAACTCCCTGACGGCGCGCGCCAGAGCCAACGCCAATTGCGTGCCGGAGCCGAGGCCGGCATGCCCCGGAATCGCCTGCGCGATATCGATGCGATACGCACCGCGCAGCCCCAGTAGTTGCTGAAAACGCTCGACATAACGCCGCGCACGATCCGCATCCGGACCCTTGACTTGCATCTCACCGGACGGCGCCAGCACGACCCGCGTTTGCAATCCGCCGACCGCAAGCCCGATACTGCCGAAGCGGCGACCAAGGTCGCCGTTCAGGTCCAGAAACCCGAAGTGCAGCCGGGCCGGCGCCGTAACCGTTACATTGTGAAACGCGCTGTCCACGCCAACGGCTCCCGGCCTCGAAGTTGGAGGGGTTTTTCGCTCAGCAAACCCAGACTAGACTGCGACACCTTGACGAGCTTGGCAATCCGTAAGAGATCGCGGTCGCAGCGATAAGGTAGACATCATCATGGCAGAAGCGATAAAGGAACGCACATATAGCGACGACGAGATCAACGCCCGGCTTGCGGGCGAGCTGCCGCACTGGCGGTTTGAAGACGGTTGGATTCGCCGTAAGTATCGAACAAACAGTTGGAAAGGTACGTTGATGGTGATCAACGCCGTGGGGCATCTCGCCGAAGCGGCGTGGCATCATCCGGACATTACCGCGTCCTATGCCTGGGTCGAGGTTCGCCTGCAGAACCACTCGGCCAAGGGAATCACCGACAAGGATTTCGAGTTGGCGAAGAAGATCGAAGAGGTGGTCCAATGGCAGCCCGGCAAGGAAGGCGGCGCGCTCGAAGGCACGCCGGCCGGCGACCAGCGGTTCGCATATGTCAAATACGATAGCTGATTGAGACAAACGCCGACGAAGCGCCCGATCCGGCGACGCCGGGTGCACTGGAGCGGGGATGACTGACGCGTGGATCAGGGGCAAACCTTCGCCCCTTCAGGGTGCGGTCGAACGCGCCGCGGCACTGCTGGGCGGCAGCCGCCTGCCGGTCGTTGCCGGCCTGGGCACCGATATCGCCGGCGCGCGCGCGGCGATCGCGCTGGCCGAACGCATCGGCGGTACGGTCGATCACATGCATGCGCCCGCATTGCTGCGCCAGCTCGATGCCATGCGCGAGGGCGGCATGCTGGTGACGACGCCGCATGAAGCGCGCCTGCGTTGCGATCTCTTGCTGCTGGTCGGCCCCGGTTTGAGCGACGCCTGGCCCGAACTGCCGAAGCGGCTGTTTGCCGAGAAGAAACGCCGCATCGTCTGGCTCTGCCCCGGCGCCGCACCGAAAGAGCCGCGCATCGAGGCGATCGGCGACGATCCCGCGCAATTGCCGGTACTGCTGTCGGTGCTGCGGGCGCGCGCCGCCGGACGGCCGGTGGCCGGCGACGCACCGCTCAGGGACGAACTCGACGCCCTCGCCGCCGCCCTAAAGCAGGCGCGCTTCGGGGTCGCGGTGTGGTCGCCCGCCACGCTCGATTCGCTCGCGATCGGCATGCTCGCCGGCCTCGCGAAAGATTTGAACGACAAGACCCGCTTCACCACGCTGCCGCTGGCGCCCGGCGACAACGCCGCCGCGGTGCAGCAGGTGAGCGGCTGGAAGAGCGGCTTTCCCATGCGCACCGGCTTCGGCCGCGGCTTTGCCGAACACGATCCCTGGCGTTTCGATGCGGCGCGTCTGGTCGACAGCGGCGAAGCCGATTGCGCACTGTGGATCGCCGCGACCAGTGCAACGGCGCCCGCCTGGCGCCGCGACGTGCCGTTGATCGTGCTGGCGGCAAAGCCGGACGAACTGCCCTGCGCCGCCGAAGTCGCCTTCGCGGTCGGCCGTCCCGGCATCGACCACGACAGCGTCGAACACGCCGCCGCCAGCGGCACGCTCGCTCCGGTGCGCGCGCGCAAACCACGCAAGGCGCCGACGGTCGCCGACATCGTCACGCGGATCGCCACCGCCCTGCCAGCGAACACGCCATGTTGACCCGTCTCGCCGGAGGGCGCGTCATCGATCCGGCCAATGGCCGCGACGCCGTCGGCGATATCTGGATCCGCGACGGCCGCATCGTCGCCGCGCCGCCGGACGGCCGCGCCGACGAAACCTACGACCTCTCCGGCCAGATCGTGATGGCGGGCGGGATCGATATCCATTCCCACATCGCCGGCAGCAACGAGACCATGGGCCGCCTGCTGTTGCCCGAGCAACGTTACCCGGACGACGTCGTGCATCCGGGCCACGTCCCGCAGCCGCACGGCGCCTGGAACACGGGCGAGACCGGCCGGCTCTATGCCGCCATGGGCTTCACCACCGTGGTGGAGCCCGCGGTGCTGCCGCATCATGCGCTGCAGACCCATCTCGAACTCGCCGACATCCCGATCATCGACAAGGCCGCGCTCACCGTGCTCGGCAACGACGACTACCTGCTCGATCTCCTGCGCAAGCGCGAGAGCGCCGACGCGCTGCGCGATTACGTCGCCTGGTCGCTGGCGACCTCGCGCGGGCTCGGCATCAAGGTGATCAACGCCGGCGGCGCCGCCGCCTTCAAGGACAACGTGCGCAGCTTCTCGCTCGACGACGAAGTGCCCGACTACGGCGTCAGCTCGCGCGCCATCGTCAAGGCGCTGCAGCACGCGGTGCACAGCCTCGGCCTGCCGCATCCGCTGCACGTCCACTGCAACAACCTCGGCATTGCCGGCAACGTCGAGACGGCGCTCGCGACCATCGCGGCCGCCGAAGGCCTGCCGATGCACCTCGCCCACCTGCAGTTCTACAGCTACGGCAAGGAGGGGCCGCGCGGCTTCTCCTCCGCCGCGGCGCGGCTCGCCGAGGCGGTGAACGGCGCGAAAAGCGTGACCGTCGATATCGGCCAGGTGATGTTCGGGCAGACGGTCACCATTTCCTGCGACGTCTTGCGCCAGTTCAACGCCCGCAACGGCGCGCGGCCGAAGAAGTGGCTGATCTTCGACGGCGATTCCAACGGCGCCGGCATCGTGCCCTACGACTACCGCCGCACCGATTTCTACAACGCCGTGCAATGGGCGGCGGGCCTCGAGCTGTTTCTGCTGACGAACGATCCGTGGCGCGTGTTCTTCACCACCGACCACCCCAACGGCGCGCCCTTCACCAGCTATCCCGATATCCTGGCGTTGCTAATGGACCGGGACCTGCGCGCGCAATGGATGGAGACGCTGCCCAAGGACGCCATGGCCGTGACGACGCTGCCCGCGATCGCGCGCGAATATACCTTGCCTGAGATCGCCACCATGACCCGCGCCGCGCCGGCGCGCCTCTTGGGCCTCAAGGACCGCGGGCAGCTGGCGCCCGGGGCGATTGCCGACATCGCGGCCTATCGGCCCGGCGGCGACAAAGCCGAGATGTTCCGCCACGCGGCGCTGGTGTTCAAGGACGGGACGCTGGTGGTGCGCGACGGCACGGTCATCAAGGAGCGCTACGGCCGCGCCTTCGACTCCCGTCCGGGCCATGATCGCGCCATCGAGCGCCGCATGCGCGACTACTACGACAGCCGCTACGGGCTTTCGCCGGATTTCATGAGCGTGCCGGAAGAGGCCATCGGCCGCCCCGAGCCCTTCGAGCGCGTGCCATGCAGCAACTGACCGTCAACGGCATCCGCGTCGACGACACTTTCGCCGAAGCCTTCGGCATGCGGGCGACGGCGCTCGTCATCACCGCCGACAGCGACGCCTGGGCGCGGCAGGCGGCAACGACCATGACCGGCTTCGCCACCTCGGTCATCGCCTGCGGCTGCGAAGCCAGCATCGACCGCGCACTCAGCCCCGACGAGACACCGGACGGCCGTCCCGGCGTGCGCGTGCTGCTGTTCTCCGTTTCCACCGCCGAGTTGCAGAAGCAACTGCAGAACCGCGTCGGCCAATGCGTGCTCACCAGCCCGGGCTCGGCCTGCTATGCCGGGCTCGAAACGGATGAGCGCCTCAAGCTTGGCAACGCCATCCGCTTCTTCGGCGACGGCTGGCAGGTGGCCAAGCGCTACGGCACCAGGCGCTACTGGCGCGTGCCGGTGATGGACGGCGAGTTCGTCTGCGAGGCCACCACGGGCCTGACCAAGGCCGCGGTCGGCGGCGGCAACATCATCCTCATGGGCACCAGCCGACAGGCGACGCTCGCCGCCGCCGAAGTGGCCGTCGCCGCGATCCACGCCGTGCCCGACGCGATCATGCCCTTCCCCGGCGGCATCGCGCGCTCTGGCTCCAAGGTCGGCTCCAAGTACAAGGGCGCCACCGCCTCGACCAACGACGCCTATTGCCCGACGCTGAAAGGCGCCGGCACGACCGAGCTCGATCCCGATATCGCCTCGGTGCTGGAGATCGTCATCGACGGCCTCACGCCGGAGGCGGTGGGCGAGGCCATGCGCGCCGGCCTCGCGGCGGCCGTCAAGCTGGGACCGAAAAGCGGCCTGCTGCGCATCGGCGCCGGCAATTACGGCGGCAAGCTCGGACCCCACCATTACCATCTCAAGGAGCTGTTGCCGTGAGCGCGCTCACCTTCAGCCTGCGCGACGCCCCCGGCCAACGGCTCGATCTCGCGCCGCTGACGCCGGAGCGGCTCGCCGGCATGGGCGAAGCGGAGATCGCAAAGATCGAGCTGCAGACCACGCGCGCGCGCGTCTGCGTCGGCGATGTCTTCGCGTTGCGCATGGGTGGCGCCGCCGAGGTCCGCATCGACGGCCACGAACGTTTCGACCGGATCGGCTGCGCCATGACGTCCGGCGCAATCCACGTCGATGGCGACGCCGGTATCCAGGCCGGCCGGCATATGCGCGGCGGGCGCCTGACCGTCACCGGCAATGCCGGCCCATGGGCCGGCTCCGGCATGAAAGGCGGTACGCTCGAGATCAAGGGCGACGCCGGCGACCGGCTCGGCGGTCCGCTTGCGGGCGAGATGGCCGGCATGCGCGGCGGCGTCCTCGTCGTGCGTGGGCATGCCGGCGCGCGTGCCGCCGACAAGCTGCGCCGCGGTATGATCGTCATCGAAGGCGATGCCGGCGATAACGCCGGCAGCCGCATGATTGCGGGTACGCTGATCGTCGGCGGCTGCGCCGGCGCGTTGCCCGGCTATCTCATGGCGCGCGGTAGCATCGTGCTGGCCGGCGGCCACCAGGCTCTCGCCCCCACCTTCGCCGATTGCGGCGTGCACGATCTGGTCGCAAGTAGCCTGATGGCGCAATACGTCCGGCCCTATAGCACCGCGCTCGCTACCCGGCTGCGACACCCGTGGCGGCGCCTGCTCGGCGACATGGCCGTGATCGGCAAGGGCGAAATATTCTGCCCGCCGACCTGAACGGGCGGTTCCAGAGCGAGTTGTTGGGAGTAGATTAGGCTGTCACGCGGAGAATCACCCCATGACCTTCGTCCAACTGGTCCTCACCGTGTGTGCGATCGCCAATCCGACCCATTGCGAGGCGCGGCATCTGCAATTCGCGTCCGCCGGTTCGCTGCGCCAGTGCGTCAACGCCGCCCCGCCCTACATCGCGCAGTGGGTCGGCCATCATCCCAAGTGGCGGGCCGTGCGCTGGACGTGCACGTATCCCCACGACAGCCATCACGCCTGACGGCCTGCATCAGCCGCAGGATGGCCGATAGCGGAGGGTGAACGATGCCGCCTGACGGCCGGGCCAAACGCGACGCCTTCCTGGCCCGCATCGGCACGGCGCCGTCGATCATGGGCATCCTCAACGTAACCCCGGATTCGTTTTCCGACGGTGGTCGTTTCCGCGACATCGACGCGGCGCTCGCCCATGCCCGGCAGATGGTCGCGGACGGCTGCGATATCGTCGACATCGGCGCCGAGTCGACACGGCCGGGCGCCACGCCCGTCGCCGAGGCCGACGAGCTCGCGCGCATCGAGCCAGTGCTGGCGGGCCTGGGCGCAAGCCTCCACGCCCCCATCTCCGTCGACACCAGCAAGGCGGCAGTGGCGCGGCGCGCCGCGGCCCTGGGCGCGGTGCTCATCAACGACATCTGGGGCCTGCAGCACGATCCGGCCATGGCCGACACCGTCGCGGAAACCGAAACCGCCGTCGTCATCATGCACAATCGCGCGGCGCCGGACGAGACGCTCGACATCGTCGCCGACATGCAGCGTTTCTTCGACCATTCGCTCAAGCTGGCGCAACGCGCCGGCATCCCGCACGCGCGCATCATCCTCGACCCCGGCATCGGATTCGCCAAGAGCAGCCGGCAGAACCGCGCCGCCCTGGCGCGCCTCGCCGAACTGAAGGACTATGGGCTGCCCATCCTGGTCGGCGCCTCGCGCAAGCGCTTTCTTGGCTCGCTCACCGGCGATGGCAGCGAAGCGACATTGGTCGGCACCGTCGCGGCCAATCTCGCCGCCATCGCCGCCGGCGCGGCGATGATCCGCGTGCACGACGTCGCCGAGCACGCCACCGCGCTCAGGGTCTTCCACACCATCCGCGACGGCGGCCCTTGAGGGCGGCTACTTCGTGCAATCGGTGAGCTGCTTCTCTTCGACGACGAAGATGCCGCCCTGCTTCATCGCGACATTGCGCACGATGCAGTGGCGGCCGATCTTGTCGGCCAGCTTCACGTCATAACGGCCCGTGGTCACGCCCTCGACGCGCAGGCGCTCGTCGTGATCGACCGTGCCATCGTCGTCGCTCTTGCACTGATCGGGGCCCCAGTCGTTTTTGCCGGCCGGCGACAATTGCAGGCTGGTGACGGTGTAGAGGGTCAGGTTCCAGAAGCGGGTGCCCTTGCTCTTGGCCATGGCACCGGAACCCAGAAGCGCAACGGCAATGCCGGCGATCAACAGTCGACGCACATGAACCTCCCTGCACTCGTTCAATGCGGCCATTCTTGACGATGGCCCAACTCACGCCGCGATAACGGCTATTGCCGCAACATGCGGTCGCGGTTGATAGCCTTGTCGAAATTGCGGGCCGCTCGCAAGCCCTTTGGGCTTGATCAGACGCGCGGAGGCTAGGTCGGCCTTCTCGAAATCGGCGCCGGCAACATTTGTGCCGACGAGCTCGGCGCCGCTCAGATTGGCGCCGATCAGCGAAGCGCCAGACAGGTTGGTCTTGTTCAGCGAGGCGAACTGCAATTCGGCCCGCGACAGATCGGCATCGTGGAAGTCAGCGCCATCGAGATTGGCCGAATTCAACACCGCATGCATGAGGCCCATGGACTGGTTTTTCATGTCGGCGCCGAGATTGGCGCCCACCAGCTTCGCCCCTTTGAGGCTCGCGTCCGTGAGGTCGGCCACGATACGCGCGTCCGACAGATCGGCGCCATCAAGCTTGGCATGCTGCATCTGCGCCGCGAACAGACTGGCGTGCTGCAGGTCGGCGTGGCTGAGATCGGCGTTCAGCATCCAGGCCTGATCGAACACCGCATGATCGAGCTTGGCGCCGACGAACTTGGTCTTGTTCAGCAGCGCGGCGTGGAAGTTGGCGCCCGACAGATCGAGCCCGGACAGATCGAGCCCGTTGAGCGACTTGCCGTCGAAATTCGCTGGATGCCCCGGCGTCGCGGCCTTGGCGATGGCTTCGACCTGGGCGCGGGTCATCTCGGCCTTGGTCATCGCCGGCGAATTGAGATCGAGATGGCGCATCATGTCCTGCGCCGTCGCCGGTAACGCAACGCCAATGCTCAATAGCGATAGCGCGAAAACCCATGTCCAGCGGCCCGGCATGACGTCCCTCCCGTTTGTCTTGGTTGCTTGTCTCGGCAATGCGGCTGATGTTGGCGCAGCAGCCGTACCCGAAGCAAGTCACGGTCGCGTTAGAGTGTTTCCGGGCGAAGTGGGAACCGGTTCGCCGCCCGGAAACGCGGCCAACTAGCGACGCGCCGCCAGCAGCCGTTCCACCGTGGCCGGCAAGTCCGCCATGGCATCGAGCACCACCGCGGCGCCCGCCGCGGTGAGCTTTTCGGCAATGCCGCCATTGCCGTGACTGGCCCCGGTAAACCCGATCGCGGCCATGCCGGCTGCCCGCGCGGCCGCCACCCCGAGCGCCGAATCCTCGATGACGATGCAGTCGGCCGCTGGCGCATTCATCGCACGGGCGGCGAACAGGAACAGGTCGGGCGCCGGCTTGCCGTGTTCGACCCGGTCGGCGCTGAACACGTCATCGCCGAACAACGGCGCCAAACCGGTGACCTCCAGCGACACCGCAAGCCGCTCAGGCGTCGACGACGAGGCAACGCAACGCGGATAAGGCATGGCTTCGATCGCCTGGCGCACGCCGCTGACCGGCTTCAGCTCGCGGCGAAACGTCGCCAGCAGCCGCTCGCCGGCGCGCGCGGCAATCTCGGGCGGAATGGGCGCGCCGAGCCAGGCTTCCGCCGCAGCCAGCGCATCGCGCAGCCGCTTGCCGGCGAAGATCGTCAGCGCATCCGGCATGGATATCGGCCGGCCGAGTTCGGCCAGCAACTCGGCCATGGCCGCGTGTGCCAGAATCTCGGAGTCGACCAGCACGCCGTCGCAATCGAAAATCAACAGGGTCATGCGATCACCGGTCCGCCGCCGCGCCACCGTTGCCGATGCGGGTGGCGAGATCGCCGAGCATGGCGGCGATGTCCGCCTCGGTGCGCGCCCGCCGCGGGAATCGCGAGCGGAATTTCTGCGACCAGATGCGCCGGGCGCGCCGACAGCAGGAACACCCGATCGGCGAGGCGAACGGCCTCCTCCAGGTCGTGGGTCACCAGCAGCGTGGTCATGGCCTGGGTTTCCACCAGGTGATCAGTTGCTCACGCAAGCGCCGCGCCAGCGCTTCGTCCAGCGACACGAAGGGCTCGTCGAGCATCAAGAGGCCCGGCTCGACGGCGAAGGCGCGCGCCAAGGCGACGCGCCGGGCCAGGCCCAGCGACAACTCGCCCGGATAGTGCGCGCGGTGCGCACTCGAGTTCGAGCACCCCGAACAGCAGGCTCAACGCGGCATCCGAAACCGCCGGCGCCACCAGCCGCACGTTCTCCTCGACGGTCCGCCACGGCAGCAGGCGCGGCTCCTGAAACACCATGCCGAGCCGTCCCGTCCCCGGCCGCCGTATGCTGCCTTCGAAATCGGCTTCGAGACCGGCGATGATCCGCAGCAGCGTGGTCTTGCCGCAGCCGGACGGGCCGACCACGGCCCCCACCTCGCTGCGCGGCAGATTGAACGTGACGTCGCGCAGGACCTCGAGCCGCCCGCCCGTGGCCGCCGTGAACGACTTGCGCGCGATGCGGACCTCAAGCGGGCCGGGTTCGCCAGCGGGAGACGCGTCGTTCAAGGGGCTGCACCAGGAATGTTTCGATCGCCATTATGACCACGACGAAGGACAGCGCATAGGCAAGAATACGGGTAACGTCAAACAATTGGAACGCGATGCCGATCTCGAAGCCGACGCCGTTCGGCCGGCCCAGCAGCTCGACGACCAGCACGATCTTCCACACCAGCGACAGGCCGGAGCGCGCCGCCGCCGCGATATAGGGCGCAAGCTGCGGCAGCACCACGTGCCGCAGCGCCTTGCCGCGCGGCAGGTCGAACACCTGCGCCATCTCGTCGAGGCCGGGGTCGAGCGCGCGGGCGCCCTCGCGCACCGTCACGACGGTGTTGGGCACCTTGTTGATGGCCACCGCCAGGATGCCGGCGATCTCGGTCAGGCCGCCCCAGATGAACGCCAAAACGATGATCACCAGGGCCGGCAAGTTGAGCAGCACGATCAGCCACGGGTCGCCGAGGCGGTCGGCAAGTTTGACCCGCCCCATCAGCAGGCCGATGGCGGTTCCCGCCAGCATGGCGAGGCTGAAGGCGCAGAACACCCGCAGCAACGTGATGCCAATCTGGAAGAACAATTCACCCGTGCGGGCCGCCGCGATCACCGCCGCGACGACCGCTTCCGGTCCCGGCAGCAACTGGGCGCCGGCGAACTGGGCTCCGATCCACCAGACTGCGACGAAAACGACGATCGAAACCAACCGCACCATGGCGACGGCTCACTTCGCCGCCGCCGGACGATAGAAAGTGCCGGGCGCGAGTTCATTGTTGTTGCCGACCAGCGCGTTGCCGCCGAGCTTGGCCAGCACGCGGTAGAGCCGCCGGGCGTCGGCTTCCTGCGCCGCGATCGGCCGTTCCGGAATCCCGGCGCGGTAGTAGTCGCGGTACGTCTTGAGCGCCGCGGCGCCCTTGACGCGAACCAGCGGCGCGATCCGCTTCCATTCGGCATCCGAGGTCGCCAGGATGTGCTTGGCCTTGCCGGTGACCTTCAAGAATGCGGCGATCGTCTTGGGGTGCGCGGCCGCCCACTTTCCGTCGAACACGTAGCCGATCATCGCCAGCGGTCCTTTGACGCCGAACTTCGGCAGCATGTCCTCGACGCCGATGAGGCGGCGATACCCTTGCGTCTCCAGCCGGGTGCAGAAATTCCAGAAATTCAGCATCGCATCCAGCTCGCCCTGCTTGAGCTTGGCGGCCAGCAGCGGCGGCGCGCCATAGACCACGTTGGCGTCGCGCTTGAGATCGATGCCTTGCCGCTTGGCGAGCGCCTGCAGCAGCAGCCAGCTCTTGTCGATGGGGCCGCCGGCGACGCCGATCGTCTTGCCCTTGAGATCGGCGAGCGTGCGGATCTTTGAGTTCGGCGGCACCATGACCGCGCCGAGCGCCGTCGAATAGGGATAGAACACGAGATCGGCGCCGAGATCGCGCTCGCGCGACACCCACAGCCAGTCACTGACGATCACATCCGCCGAGCCGCCGCGTAACGCGACCTTGCCCGCCTGCGGGCTTGCCAGCGCGGTGCGATCGATGGTCAGGCCGGCGGCCTTGGCGAGGCCGTGCGCGGCGATGACGTTGAACTCCCATTGC
Source organism: uncultured Pseudomonadota bacterium (assembly GCA_963829755.1). Classification (GTDB taxonomy): domain Bacteria; phylum Pseudomonadota; class Alphaproteobacteria; order Rhizobiales; family Xanthobacteraceae; genus Pseudolabrys. The sequence goes on from CAWHJV010000017.1 coordinate 176,837, forward strand.
ACGGTGCCCGTCTTCAGAACGGAAATGCGCACGGTACCGGCATCGGCGCGGCCGGCGCCCAGGCAGATCGCGCCGGCGAGACACAGTTGGGCACAAGAGAACAGGACACGCGAAAGAGACATGACACTTCCCTGCATGACGGAGGAGTTGTGGCGCAACGAAAACGCCGACGCGAATGCTTTCAGTGCCCTGACCGGCACCCTAACGCCACGTTTCGCGCGGTGACAAGGGATCAAACATTAACGCGTATTGGCATTCTGGGATTGCGCGTGTAAGCGCTCTTTCAGTCGCCCATGCGACGCGATATCATCGCGCGCGAGGCGGCGGCTCCAAAGGGAACGGCAAAGCCGAACCGAGACCAAAAGGACAAGGGAGCGCGTTAATGAACATGCCAAAAGCGATAACGGGGGCCGTCGTGCTGGCCGCGTTCGGCGCAATCGCCGCGTCGGCCGCTGCCGCGCCGATCAACGACTATCCGACCGAAGCGCGCGCCAACTACGTCTTTGCCTGCATGCAGACCAACGGCGAAACGCGCGTCGCACTGCACAAATGCTCCTGCTCGATCGACGTCATCGCCTCGCTGCTGCCCTACGACCGCTACGTGGCCGCGCAGACCGTGCTGAGCCTCAAGCACGTGCCCGGCCGGTTCGGCGCCATGTTCCGCTCGCCCGCCCAGTCGCGCGACGCGGTCAAACGGCTGCGGCGGGCGCAGGCCGAGGCGGAAGTACGCTGTTTCTGAGCGCCCGCGATAGGCCGGCGCCGCGGCGCTACATGCCCGAACGCGCGGCGGGCCATTGGCCCGTGAAGACGTCCTTCTTGGTATCGACCGCTTTGACCCGGTACGGCGCCGTGCCGTTCGGCCGATAGTCGAAACGAATGCTCGGGATTTTCCGAGATCGAAATGCCGCCCTTCATGGCCAGGATAAGGTCCTTGCCCTGCCAGATTTTCAGATCGTTGACGAAGAACGCGGGGATGTACAGGCGCGTGACCTGGTTCATCTGCAGCCCGGAATTATTGGGATGGCGGATCATGATCTGCGCCTCCCGCGACATCTTGGCCTTCGGATGCAGCGCGAACTGGCGGAACTTCATCTGCCCGAGATGGACCTTGGCCTCGTCGGCAACCTTCAGCGCCGGTGCCGAGCAGCCGCCGGACGCTTTCACGAACCGCTTCACCACGTACAGCTTGCCGTCGCTGAACTCGGCCACCGCATGCACGTCGGTGTAGGAATTCACCCGCACCCGTGTGGCAAGCCCGGAGACACGGGCCTTGGGGCCGAACGTGAAGCGGGCCGCCACCGGCGACGGATTGTTATCGATCACGATGGTCAGCCCGGTCATCCGGCGCGAATCGCCCGGCGGCAGGGTCGCGCGCACCTCGAGCGGCACGACTGCGGCGTCCGCCGCCCGGTACGGCGTGGTTAACGCAATCAACCCGGTACCGTCCGAAAGCGGCCGGTTCTTGAACACCTCGCGCGCCAGCGCCGGCCACGGATCGTCGGCGGCCTGCGGCGCGGCCGCGTCGGCAACGGTTGCGACAGCAAGCACGCCGGCAGCCAATCCGGCCAAGCACAGCGCGCGGGCGGCCTTCCCGATCATGAGATCCTCCTTCGGTTTCGGGCACCGGCGCCGAAACGCCGGTTCCGGCATTCCCGTTCATTCCCATTCGAGCTCGGCAAATGCGGCCGTAGCGTTGCGGGCATTATAGGCATCGAACAGCTTCCAGCGATCCTTTTCCGATTCGCCCGCCTTTTTCGCCGCCACCGCGATCGGAACCCCGCGCTTGATCATACCGCGCACGTCGCTGGCCAGCCGCCGCAGATAGCGCCGCTCGTCGGCCAGTCCTTGCGGCCAATTGGCAACCAGCGGCCCGTGCCCCGGTACCGCGCGCCGCACCTTGAGCTTCGCCAGTCCGTCCAAATCCTTGAGCCAGCCCACAATGCTGCCATCCAATACCGGGGTGTGGTGCACAAACAGCAGATCGCCCGTAAACAGCGTGCCCGTGGCCTCATCGAAGACCGTCAAGTCGTTGTCCGTGTGCGCCGGCGGCCAGGCGCGCAGCCGCAGCCGACGTCCGCCGAGATCGAGTTCGCGCGTGCCAGATACGACTTCGGTCGGGGGAATGATTTTCACGCCCGCCATCAGCGCCGGCCCCAGCAAACGGCGGAAATTGCTGATGTAGTAAGGCCCATGCGTTGCCAACGCGCGAGGCAGGTTTTTGTGGCCCACGAACGTCGCGCCGCTAAATGCTGCGTTTCCGAACACATGGTCGGGGTGCATGTGGGTGTTGATCACGTAGCGAACCGGTTTCGTCGTATGTGCACGAATGGCCGCCAACAGTCGACGCCCCTCGCGCAGGCTGCCGCCGGTATCAATCACCGCCACCGATTCCGAGCCAATGACGAAGCCAATGTTGGCGATGGCCCCTTCGTTCTCGGGGGTCATGAGCGAGATTGCGCCGAAATGAACGAAGACGCCCGGCGCCACCTCGGTCATCGCAAGCGGAGCCAGCCGCGCCTCGGCACGAACGATACCGGCCGATATCACGCCAAGGCCCACGCAAGAAACCACGAGACAACAAACGATTAGGCGGACTCTGCGCACGACGATCGACGTCGCGGTGGGGACGCGTCCCACCAAGCGACGTTCGCTGATCAGATGGGCTAAGCTGCGGTGCATCATATCATCCACGCGTTGCAACACAATTCGAGGTACGTTTTTTGTTGCAGGTCGCAAAAGCTCAGCATAGACTTTTACAGGTTTCCGGCTTCAAGGGTGTCAGTTTAACGGGAATGCTGACTCCTTTCGTAGGTTAGGCGGGGCATCAAACGCAGTGCCCCAGATGCCACGCCACGCTGTGACACGCTGCCGGAAACACTTCCCAACGCACGGGTGCCGACTATCGGCACGTTGACAGTGTCGTTACGTCGGCACCCGCGACAACGTCGCAGGGAGGATTCGTATGCGCAAGCTGTTGCTGATGGGCTGCCTCGCAGCCCTGACGGCTTTTGCCGCCACAGCGGCCAGTGCCAACGACCAGCTGGAACAAATGTCTAAGAACCCGAAACAATGGGTCATGCCGGCTGGGAACTACGCCAATACTCGCTATTCCGAACTCAAGCAGATCAATACCAAGAACGTCGGCAAGCTGCAGGTGGCTTGGACGTTCTCGACCGGCGTGCTGCGTGGTCACGAAGGCGGCCCGCTGGTGGTCGGCAACGTGATGTACGTTCATGGGCCCTTCCCGAATCCGGTGTTTGCGCTCGATCTCGACCACAACGGCCGGATCCTCTGGAAATACGAACCGCGTCAGGATCCCAACGTCATTCCGGTGATGTGCTGCGATACGGTTAATCGCGGCCTCGCCTATGCCGACGGCATGGTGTTCCTGCATCAGGCCGACACCACGCTGGTGGCGCTCAACGCCAAGACCGGCAAGGTGGTCTGGCAGGTCAAGGACGGCAATCCGAAGATCGGCGAAACCGGCACCTCGGCGCCGCTGGTCGTCAAGGACAAGGTCCTGGTCGGCATTTCCGGCGGCGAATTCGGCGTCCATTGCCGGATGACCGCCTACGACCTGAAGACCGGCAAGCGCGCCTGGATCGCCTATTCGGAAGGTCCCGACAAGGAATTCATGGTCGATCCGCAGAAGACCACCGCGCTCGGCAAGCCGATCGGCAAGGATTCCAGCCTGAAGACCTGGAAGGGCGATCAGTGGAAGATCGGCGGCGGCTGCACCTGGGGCTGGATCTCCTACGATCCCAAGCTCAATCTGGTGTACTACGGCTCCGGCAACCCCTCGACCTGGAACCCGAGCCAGCGCCCGGGCGACAACAAGTGGTCGATGACCATTTTGGCCCGTAACCCCGACACCGGCATGGCCAAGTGGGTCTACCAGATGACCCCCCACGATCAGTGGGACTATGACGGCGTCAACGAAATGGTGCTCGTCGACAAGAAGATCGACGGCAAGATGCGCAAGCTCCTGGTCCACTTCGACCGTAACGGCTTCGCCTACACGCTCGACCGTGACACCGGCGAACTGCTCGTCGCCAAGAAGTACGACCCGGCAGTCAACTGGGCGTCAGGGATCGACATGAACAAGTCGTCCAAGGACTACGGGCGGCCGATCCTCGTTCCCAAGTACGAGACGTCCAAGGAAGACGTGAACGTGAAGGGCATCTGCCCGGCCGCGCTCGGCACCAAGGATGAGCAGCCTTCGGCCTACTCGCCGCAGACCGGCCTGTTCTACGTGCCGACCAACCACGTCTGCATGGACTACGAGCCGTTCCGGGTCGCCTACACCGCCGGCCAGCCCTACGTCGGGGCGACGCTGTCGATGTATCCGCCCAAGGGCGACAACAACATGGGCAACTTCATTGCCTGGGATGCCGTCAAGGGCAAGATCGTGTGGTCGGATCCGGAGCAGTTCTCGGTCTGGTCAGGCGCTCTGGCGACCGCCGGCGGCGTCGTGTTCTACGGCACGCTCGAGGGTTATCTGAAGGCCGTCGACGCCAAGACGGGTAAGGAACTGTACAAGTTCAAGACCCCGTCCGGCATCATCGGCAACGTGATGACCTACGAGCACAACGGCAAGCAGTACGTCGCCGTGCTGTCCGGCGTCGGCGGCTGGGCCGGCATCGGTCTCGCCGCGGGTCTGACCGATCCGCATGCGGGTCTCGGTGCGGTCGGCGGCTATGCCGCGCTGAAGAACTACACCGAGCTCGGTGGCCAGCTCACCGTGTTCGCCATACCGTAAGAACCACAGGCTCAAGGTTCGACACCAAAGGATATCCGGCGCGTCTTCGACGCGCCGGATACCCACGTGACCGGCCATGCCGTCGCATCGACGTGAAGACCATAAGAAACACAAAAAAGTAAGAAGGAACGCCCGTGAGAAGATTTCATTTCGTGGCCGCGGCAATGGTCGCGGCATTCCTCGCCGCTGGCATGGGACATGCCATCGCGGATGGCTCCGGCGACCCCACCGCGGTGAAGGAACGAGGGCGGCAAGTGGTACGACAAGAACGGCACCCCGACCTTCCACATCAGCAAGAAGGGCGTGGTCGACTGGTACACGTTTTCGGGCTATCGCCGCTATAACTCGAACTGCATCGTGTGCCACGGACCGGACGGCGCCGGCTCGACCTATGCCCCGGCCCTGGTCAATTCGCTGAAGGCGATCGAACTACACCCAGTTCTTTACCACCGTCGTCAACGGCAAGAAGGACGTCAGCGCTTCGTCGGACAAGGTGATGCCCGCCTGGGGCACCAATCCGAACGTCATGTGCTACCTCGACGACATCTTCGTCTACTTGCGGGCCCGTTCGGACGGCGCGCTGGGACGCGGCCGGCCGAAGCACGTGCCGAAACCGGAAGCCGCCGACCAAAGCGGAGAACAGCTGCATGGGGAGCGAGTGAGCGCCGCGCAGCCGGTGGGTCGAAAGAGCATCGTGCGCCGGCTCGTGCGCAGCCGGGGCCGGACGCCGCGGTGGGCAACGAGTTGCCGATTTGACTCGCGGGACGGATAGGCAACGCCGGCCAGCGCAAGAACAGAATTCGACACGGGATATGCGTAACGAGACGAGGTCGAACATGAAATGCCGAACCGCCGCCCGCCTGCTGGGCCTTTGCACCTTCTGCACCGCGGGGCTGGCCCTCGCCGCCGGCGGGGCCGCTCAGGCGCAGGGCGTGCCGGAGCGACGTCGCTCCCGGCGCCCAGCACGTCGCCCTTACGTTCGAGACCACGCGAAGCAAGGCCCCGCCCCCTTCGAAATGGTGGACCCGAAGGTGTTCCGGGTCTGCGCCGATCCGCGCGACATGCCCTATTCGAACACCAAGGGCGAAGGCTTCGAGAACAAGATCGCCGACCTGCTGGCCAAGGACGCTGCACAAGAGCGTCGCCTATACCTGGTATCCGAACGCACCCGGTTTCGTGCGCCAGACGCTCGCCCTCTACAAATGCGATATCATCATGGGCGTGCCGCAGGGCGACGACATCGTCCAGGTCACCAACCCCTATTACCGGTCGGTCTATGCCCTGGTCTTCAGGCCGGCGCACGGCTTCGACGGCATCGACACGCTGGCCGATCCGCGGCTGAAGGGAAAACGCGTCGGCGTCATCGCCGGGACGCCGCCGGCGAGCTATCTGGTGCTCGACCGGCTCATGGCCAAGGCCAAGCCTTATCCCCTCGTCGTCGATACGCGCTACAGCTCGTCGGCCGAGAAAATGATGCACGACCTCGTCGCCGGCAACATCGATGTCGGCGTGCTCTGGGGGCCGCTCGCCGGCTATTACGCCCAGCACGCCAGCGTGCCGATCAAGGTCGTGCCGCTGCTCAAGGAGAAGAACGGTCCGCATATGTCCTATCGGATCGGCATGGGCGTGCGTTATTCGGACCAGATATGGAAGCGGCAGTTGAACCGGCTGATCCGCAAGGAGCAGCCGGCCATTACCGCCATGTTGCTGAAGTACGGCGTCCCCCTGCTCGATGAGAACAAACATCTCATCCAGCCGCCGGCCAAAAGCCGGTAGTGCGGTGCGCGGGCGATGGCCACTCGTTGCGCTTCTGGCGGCCGCCGCACTGGTCGGCGGGCCCGCCAGCGGGCAGCAGCCGCCGGAACCGCATGCCTATCGAACGAATCATTATCGCGCACCCACGCCGCGTACTCTGCGCGGCGCCCGCGTGGTCAGCACGTCGCAGGCCGCCGCGCTGTGGAAGCGTGGCGATGCAGTCTTCGTCGACGTGCTACCGCGCCCACCGCGGCCGGTCGACCTCCCCGCCGGCACGATCTGGCGCGATCGGCCGCGGTTCGACATCCCGGGCAGTATCTGGCTCCCGGATACGGGCTACGGCGCGCTGGCGCCGCCCATGCAGGCCTATTTCGCCGCTGGCCTGCGCAAGGCGACCCACGGCGATCGCAACAAGCCGGTGCTCATCTACTGCCTGCGCGATTGCTGGATGTCCTGGAACGCCGCCAAGCGCGCCCTGTCGATGCACTACACCCACGTGATCTGGTACCCGGACGGCACCAACGGCTGGGCGGACGCGGGGCTTCCCGTGAAGCGCACGCGGCCGGAGCCGCGCCCGCGCGAGTGAGCGGGACGCTTTCTTCATGAAGCAGCGAGGAGCATGGATAATGAACCGACTGATACTGCCGGCCGCATTGATGTTGTTGCTGCCAAGCGTGGCTTTGGCGCTGCCGCCGGGCAATGCGGCGAAGGGCAAGCAGATCTTCAACACCTGCCACATCTGTCACAATCTGGGCCCCAACGCGAAGATCAAGATCGGTCCGCCGCTCAACGGCATCGTCGGCCGGCCCTGGGCGTCATGGCCGGGCTACCAGTATTCGAGCGGGCTGGCGAAGGGCAAGAAAGGCGGCAACGTGTGGACCGTGGCGCGCCTCGACAAATGGCTGACCAATCCGCGCGCCGACGTGCCCGGCACCAAGATGATCTTTCCCGGCCTGCACTCGGCGCAGCAGCGCGCCGACATCATCGCCTATCTCAACCAGTTCAACATCAAGGGCGCCAAGAAATGACGCCAAGGCGCTCGCGCACGCATCGCCATGGACGGGATGCGTGCGCCGAGCGGCAAGATTGCGCGCGGTTTTACTGGACGGTCGGCTCCGAACGATCGGCGACCGCGTGACCGGTGGGCAGCGCCGCTCGCTCGCGCCGCAGGCACATCACCCTGACGTGTTCTTGCGTGCTCAGCGAGCGGCCGATGCTGGTGCCGGCGATATAGGCTTGCCCATGCATGTAACAGGTTATCGGGTTGTTGAATGTCTCCGGCACCCACATCACGTCGACGGCGTTGCTGCGGTTGCAGTCGCCGATATTGGGAGTGGTCGCCAGCGAGCAGACCAGGATCATTGCAGCCAGCATCTGAAGCTCCAAGGGCACCGGCAAAATGGGCGCGGGCAAACGGGCGCGCCCGAAGTTGCGCGTCTGACGGTTCAGACGCGCGTGTGGTTTCTTGTCGGCCACGGGACATGCATTTTGCGCGCCAACCGAGCGTCACCGTTACGCATGGGCGATACCGGCAGCGACGCGGCAAGATGCGGGGGCCGGGGATCTTCCAGGGCGGGGGCTGAGCCGGCCGCCGCGGGACACTCAAGCGCGTCCGGGTTGCGCCTCATCATGGGAGTAGGATTGCACCCGTTGCATCAGCCAGCCCCAGGCCTCCCGCTCGCGCTCGCCCGCCGTTTTGTCGACCGCGCTCGCCAGGTAGGCGATTTCCCGCTCGATCCGCTCGCGGGGCAGCATATGCAGGCGGCTGACCAAAATGGCGGCTTCGAGCACCGCCCCTTGCGCACGATTGAAGCCGGCGAAGGGCGCGTGCGACACCGTCCGCACCACGCGGCAGCTAAAGCGCGGCCGCTGCGGGTCCTCCCGTACCGCGTCGACCGCGAGTTCGGTGTGCGAGAGCGCCGCGGCGAGACGCGGCACCGGCACCGCCTCCCCCGCCACCGTCGGCCAGTCGCGGCGGCCGGTCAGGCAGCCGGCAAACACGCGCACGTCATCGGTGTGACTCGCGGTTGCAAATGGAACGGCCTGCAGGTTATCGAGGGTCGTCGATGGCCGGAAAGGCGCGATCACCCAGCCGTCCCCTTCGGCGATCAGCCCGAGCGGCGCGATATGCGCGCGGCCGGCGGGATCGACCGTCGTGACGATGGTCTCGCGGATCATCGGCATGGCGCGCGTCCTGCCGCGGCCGGCCCCCCTCCGGGGGCACTCATTGTATATGTGTCGTCCTGCCGCCCCCGACGCCCGGCCCGCTCCGCACTCATTATTATAGGGCTGCGCACGAAACACCTCCGCCGAGCCGGCCACCGGCCCTCACTCATTATTATAGGGGCGCGCGCCGTCGCCCGACCGCGCCATCTTCCGTCACTCATTATCATAGGGCTCGCCCGGCCCCGCCTTGCCACCACGCATTGTGTGCCCTGCCTCGCGCAACCGCATCAGATCTTCCGCCGGCCGGTCGGCGCCGCAACCCCAGTCGAGCGGCTCGTCCTGCGCGTAGCGCTTGCCCAGCCGCCAGGCAATTTCCGCCTTCTGCAACTCGGCGCCCAGATAGAAGGCGTGGCCCGCATCGTGGGCCAGCCCGAGCTTCGGAAACAGCGACAGCGCGTCGGTGCCGCCATGGTGCACGCCCCGCGCATAAACGTGGATGCCGTCCGCGGCGACCTCGATGCGGAAATTTCCGTCGCGCACTTCCGCCGCCAGCGCCGCGATCTCCTCGGGACTGTTGGGAAACGGCTTGCGGTCGTGCAGTTGCAGCAGCGCGCCGCCATACCCCTGAGGCAGACTGTCGTCCGCGCGCGCGGCGTACATCAGCCGGCGCGCCGCATCGTGCTCCTGAAAGGTGCGCCGGGTATGCGGGCTCACCTGCACCACCAGCACGTTGCGGATCGCCAGTTCAGAGCAGATGCCGAGCAAGGCCGCGGTCACGCCGCAGCTGTCGGCATCGGTCAGTTCGGTGAGATTGCCGGTGCCCATCAGGATGTCCGTTTCCGGCAACCGGGCACGCAGATCGGCATAGCGCGACAGCGATTCCATGAAGCCGAAATGGATCGGGTCGAGGATGGGATCGAGCAACGCCGCGATGCCCGCTTTGTCGGCCGCTTCCGCCGCACGCAGGAGCGACGCGAGATCGCCATGCTCCGCCGGCACCAACACCGGCGTGGCGCCGGTCTCGCGCGCGAGGTCGAGCGTGTGCTCGGTGAGACTGAGCAGGAACGTGGCGCCGGCGCGCGCGCCCGTACGCAGTTCGTCGCTTTGCGCGGAATCGACGCTGACCGCGAAGCCCTCAGCCACGAGCGCACGCACCGCGTCCGCCAGATGCGGAAACGGCGTGTCGGGCAGGCAGCCGAGATCGATGACGTCCGCGCCGGCGGCCTGCAGCGCCCGCGCGCGTTCGACGATCGCCTCGACGGACAGCGCCGAGGCATCGACGATCTCGGCAAACATGCGCATGTCGTGGCGCGACAGATCGAGGTCGCGCCCGCCCTTGCCGAAATAGGCCGGCAGGTCCTTGAGCTCCTCCGGCCCCCGCTCGAAGCGCACGCCGAACGCGGCGCTCAGCCGATCGAGATCGGCGCGGCAGCGCCCCGGCACCACGACGCGGCTCGCCTCAAGCGGCTGCGGCAGCCGGCGCGTGATGATCGCCTCGGTCATCAAGGCCGCGACCTTCACGCCCATGTTGATCACCGACCACTCGAAACCGGCGTCCGGCATGCCGGCCATCACCTTTTCCAGCCGCGGCTGCGCCAGATGGCCGGTGAGCAAGGCGATGCGCTCGGTCATGACACGTTGCGCCGGCGCCGCGCCACTTCGGCGCAAAGTTCGGCCAGGCTCTCGACCACCGCCACATCGGCGAAGTCCTTCAGCCGCGCGGTGTTATCGAGATCGATCTTGCGCGGATACACCTTCACCATGCCTTTCGGCGCCTCGGTCTCGAGCTCGGGCGCGGTGTCGCAGGCGAACACGATCGACGGCACGCGGCATTTGCCGGCCTGCGCGAACACGTTGGTGGCGAGCGTATCGGAGATGCCGAACACGCATTTAGCCACGGTGTTGGACGTGGCCGGCGCGAGGACCAGCGTATGATAAATGCCGTAATAGAAGGCGCCGACCGGCGCGGCGCTCGCGGTGGTGTCGCGAAACACGCGCACGGAACGCGGCAGGTTGAAGTCCTGCTTGTACATGCGCAGCACCTCGGCCGCCGCCCGGCTGACGAACAGATCCACGTTATCGAGCTCGCGCACGAGCGCGAGACATTCCTTGAAGAAATGCCCCGATCCCGTGAGCGCCCAGCCCCAGCGCGGCGTCGTCACCTTGGCCATCACAAAGTCTCTGTGTCCCTATGCCTCTATCCGCCCGGCGGGCGCTTCCGACGGCACAATGGGCGTACCGATAGCCCGGCCCTGCCCGACCGCCTCGGCCAGGGCCGACGGATCGTCCGCCCTGACGACAAAAGCAGGCGCGCTGCCGGCGGCAAGGTAGCGCGGAAATGCCCGATCGACGACACCCCGTGCCGCCAGATCGGCCGCCGATACCGGCGCATCGGAGAACGCGCCGTGCTTCACCAACAGCAGCCGCGCCGCCCCGAGGCGGCCGGACAGCCATGCCGCCAGGCTGTCGGAGGTCACGTCCCAACTGGCCGATATATCGGGCGCCGCCAGCACCATCTCCGCGGGGGACCAGATCGGCACCGCGCCCGCGCGCAGCGTCTGCCGGATGGCCTCCGGCGAGCCGGCAACGGCAAAACCCGAGCGCAGGGCCGCGAGCACACGGCCATATTGCGCCATCGCCAAAAGCGCCAGTTCATGGGCGGTTTCATCGCCAAAACCCATTACCGACTGTGCTTCCCGCACGACGTCGGCAAAGGGCCCGCCCCCCGGCACCACCACCACGCACCCGCCACAACGCGCCAGCGCTTCCAGCCAGTCGGCAAGCCACACGCTGCCGGCCAGGCTGCCGCCGAGCTTCACGATGGTGATTTCGCTGCTGCCCATCTAACCGTCGGACCGGGGCCCGTTCTTGCCGGCCGCGCTGGGATAGAGATGGTAGACCTTGGCCTTCTCGGCCCCCCGTCGCCGCTCGATCTCCACCCCGACCCGACCGGGCCCGACGTCGAGCTTTTCGACCCTCACCGTCACCCGCAGCACGCGCGGGTGATCGAGCACGAAGGCCGCGATCCGCTCGGCCAGCGTTTCGACCAACGCGACGTGGCCGCCGGATGTCAGCAGGCGAATGCCATCGGTGATGACGTCGTAGGACAGGACATCGCGCATGTCCTGGGCCGCCCGCGGCACCCGGGCGATTTCCGCATCCACGTTGAAGCGAACGCTCTGCGTCCTTTCGTGCTCGTGGCCATAGGCGCCCACCTGCAGCGGCAGCACCAGATCGTGCACGAAGACGCGGTCGGCGTCGCCGTTCTCGCGGGCGGAATCGATCGAGTAGCCACGCGCGGCCAGAATGTGGACATCCGGCTGGCGCGGCTGCGCGGCAAGCGCCACCACCGCGCTGCTCGGATCGCGCGGAATGAGCCCGCGAACGAGTTCGACGGCCATGCCGTCAACGCCGGCCGTTCGCTCTTGGGCGGCGCACAAAGCGCCGCGGAAACCCAGATAGTCGGGCTCGAGCAACAGCAGGCGCGGCACATCCGGCGCTTCCAGCGAACCGGCCAGCCCGCACAAAAGGTCGTGGCGACGGCAGGCGCTGACGAAGTCGCCCAGGCGGTCGAGCCCCGCGTGGTCGAGCAACCGGCCCTCGCCTTTGCGCGCCGTATCCAGCATGGCGCCGGCGAAGCCGCATTCCGCCATCAGCGGCAGCAAGGCAAGATCGGGCTCGGCATCGGCGAACATGACGCCGATGAGCTTCGTCCGCTCGGCGAGCGGCGCCAGCGCGCGAATGCAGTCCATCCGCCGCGCGCCGGGGAACAAGCCGACCTTCACATAATCCACGCCGGTGTCGGCCATGTCCGCCGCTGCGGCGCCGAGCACATCCGGTTCCATCGGCAGATCGCCGGTCACCGCACTGGTCGGCCGCCGTCCGGCGATGGCGGCGACGATGGACCGGACACCGTCGGTATCGAGCGCGCCGAGGGCGCCGCGCGCGGGATCCTTCAGATCGATAATGTCGGCGCCGTGGGCGAGGACGAGTTCCGCCTCGCCCACGTCGACAACGCTCGCCAAAAGCTGGGTCATGCATGGGCTCCGTCGAACGTCCGCCATGCGAACGCTCTCATAGTAAAACCAATACCCCTCCGATCCGTTGCGGCCGTCGAGCCGACGGCCGCAAGCGGGCGAGAAGACAGTGCCCACACTGACCTTAAGCAAAAACGCTCTTGATTCAAACAGGGAATAACGTTCTCATTGCGCGCGTGTTCAGTGGGGGCGGCAGAGATTGGAATTGTGCCTTGGTACGGATCCCCACATTCGCGTTCGTCATCCTGATCGGGCTCACCGCGTCGGCGGTAGCCGCCCAGACGCTTGACGTCAAAATCGGCGATTCTGCGCCGGCCCAAGCATCAGGAAACGATTTCGCTCGTCCAGATGCCACCGCCCAACGATGGGCTCGCCGGCGCCCAGATGGCCATCGACGACAACAACACGACCGGCCGTTTCCTGAACCAGCATTTCACGCTGACGGACGTGCATTTGAAGAAAGATTCCGACGCCGTCGCTGCGGTGCAGCAACTGGCGGCGCAGCACATCTCGCTGGTCATCACCGATCTGCCCGCCGACGTCCTGCTGAAGGCCGCGGATGCCGGCAAAGCGCACGGCATGTTGTTCTTCAACGCGGCCGCGACCGACGACCGGCTGCGCCAGCAGGACTGCCGCGCCAACGTGATCCACGTCGCCCCCTCTCGCGCCATGCTGGCCGACGGCCTGGCGCAATACCTGATCTGGAAGAAATGGGCGCGCTGGCTGCTGGTGGTCGGCTCGCACAAGCGTGACCAGCTCTATGCCGATGCGATCAAGCGCGCGGCCAAGCGGTTCGGCGCCAAGATCGTGCAGCAGCGGGTATTCAAGGACACCGGCGGCGCCCGGCGCAGCGACAGCGGCGTGGTGCAGATCCAGAGGCAGATTCCCGTCTTCACCCAGGAGGCGCCGGACTACGACGTGCTGGTGGCGGCGGACGAAAGCCAGGTGTTCGCCAACTATCTGCCCTACCGCACCTGGGACCCGCGCCCGGTCGCCGGCTCCGCCGGACTGGTGCCCACCAGCTGGGACGCCTCGAATTATCTCTGGGGCGGCATCCAGATGCAGAACCGGTTCATCGAGCATTTCAAACGGCTGATGACGGCGCTCGACATGCAGGCATGGACCAGCGTGCGCATGATCGGCGAAGCGGTGCAGCGAACCAGCTCGAACGATCCGAAGACCTTGCTCGCCTTCATGAAGGGTCCCAAAATGGCGCTTGGCGCCTACAAAGGCCAGAGGCTGACCGTGCGCGATTGGGACCTGCAACTGCGCCAGCCGATCCTGCTCACCGACGGCCGCACCATCGTTTCGGTGTCGCCGCAGGCCGGCTTCCTGAGCCAGCATTCCGAGCTCGACACCCTCGGCTTCGATAAACCCGAAACCAAATGCAAGCTTCAATGAAGTGGGATTGCCGGATGAACTCTTTTACAAGCCATTCCGATTTCGATCCGCCGCGCTCGGCAATCGGCCTCTTGGCGCGCGCGCGCGGCCTGCTCGCCGTGCCGATTCTGCCGGCCGTCGCCGCCATCGGCCTCCTCGCAGCGCTGACGGGGCCGGCCGACGCCTACAAGGCCTATGTGTCGAACGAGCGCAGCAACACCATCAGCGTCATCGACACCAACAAGATGAAGGTGGTCAAGACCATCAAGGTCGGCCAGCGACCGCGCGGCATCGAGCTGACGCCCGACGACAAGTATTGCCTGGTCGCCGTCGGCGACGACGATACCATCCAGATGGTCGATACCAAGACCGATGAGGTGACGGCCAATCTGCCCTCGGGGCCCGATCCCGAGCTGTTTATCCTCAACAAGGACGGCAGCCGGCTCTACGTCGCCAACGAGAACGACAACACGGTCACCGTCGTCAACATGAAGACCCGCAGGCCGGTCAGCAACGTTCAGGTCGGCGTCGAGCCGGAAGGCATGGCCATCAGCCCCGACGGCAAGATCCTCATCAATACCTCCGAAACGACCAACATGGCGCATTTCATCTCCACCAAGACCCGCAAGGTGGTGGCGAGCGTGCTGGTCGACTCGCGCCCGCGCTTCGCCGCGTTCACGCACGACGGCAAGGAACTGTGGGTGTCCTCCGAGGTCGGCGGCACGGTGAGCGTCATCGATCCGGCCGCGCACAAGGTGATCGGCAAGGTCCATTTCAATATTCCCGGCCTACGCGCCGAGGCGATCCAGCCGGTCGGCATCAACATCGCCCGCGACGACAAGACCGTCTTCGTCGCGCTCGGGCCCGCCAACCGGGTGGCCGTTATCGACCGCAAGACCCGCAAGGTGGAGAAATATCTCTTGGTCGGCCAGCGCGTCTGGCACATGGCCTTCACGCCGGACGAGAAATACCTCTTGACGACCAACGGCTTGTCCAACGACGTCTCGGTGATCGACGTCGCCGACCTGAAGGTGATCAAATCGATCCAGGTCGGCGAGTTGCCCTGGGGCGTGACCATCACCAAGCACTGACCCGAGAGCCCTGCTCCAATCATGATGCATGGGATGACGACAGCCGGCGCGGCGGCCCTTTCGGTCGAGAACGTCAGCCATGCCTACGGCTCCCGCCGCGCGCTCGACAACGTCAGCCTGACGGTGGCGCCGGCGCGTTTCGCCGTCTTGCTCGGTCTCAACGGCGCCGGCAAGAGCACGCTGTTCTCGCTGATCACCCGGCTCTACGCCACGCAGCGCGGCCGCATCCGCATTTTCGACCATGACGTGGAGCGCACGCCCGGCGAGGCGCTGCGCATCCTCGGCGTGGTGTTCCAGTCGCGCACCCTCGATCTCGACCTCTCGATCATGCAGAACCTGATGTACCACGCCGCCCTGCACGGCATCGGCAAACGCGAGGCGCGCGCCCGCGCCGAGGACGTGCTCGCGCGCATCGCGCTCAGCGATCGCGCCCGCGACAAGGTGCGCAAGCTGTCCGGCGGCCAGATGCGGCGCGTCGAGATCGCGCGCGCGCTGCTGCACCGCCCGCAGTTCCTGGTGCTGGACGAGCCGACCGTCGGCCTCGACATCAAATCGCGCGCCGACATCCTCGGCCATGTACGCCAGCTCGTCGTCGAGGAAGGCATCGGCGTGCTGTGGGCGACGCACCTCATCGACGAGGTGGCCACCGACGACCAGGTCGTGGTGTTGCACCACGGCCGTGTGCTCGCCGACGGCCCGGCGGCGCAGGTCGTCGCCGACAGCGGCGGCGCGGACATCGGCGACGCCTTCACCCGGCTGACCGGCGACCCGGCGACCGGAAGCGAGGCCGCATGACGAGCCTCGCGGCGAACGCCAAGCCCCCGTCCGCCACGGCCAAGCGGCGCGGCTTCACCCTGCGGCAGTACGCGATCTGCCTGAACGGGATCGTCTGGCGCGAGGGCCTGCGCTTCCTGCATCAGCGCGAGCGCTTCATCTCGGCCCTGGTGCGCCCGCTGGTCTGGCTGTTCATTTTCGCCGCCGGCTTCCGCCAGGTGCTCGGCGTCTCCATCATCCCGCCCTACCAGACCTATATTCTCTATTCCGTCTACATCACGCCGGGGCTGATCACCATGATCCAGCTCTTCAACGGCATGCAGTCGTCGCTGTCCATGGTCTACGACCGCGAGATGGGCAACATGCGCACGCTGCTGGTGAGTCCGCTGCCGCGCTGGTACCTGTTGTGCTCGAAGCTCGTTGCCGGCACCGCCGTGTCGCTCTTACAGGTCTATGCCTTCCTGGCCATCGCCTGGTTCTGGGACATCGAACCGCCGCCGCTCGGCTATCTGTCGGTACTGCCGGCGCTCATCCTCTCCGGGCTGATGCTCGGCGCGCTCGGCATGTTGATTTCGTCGGTGATCAAGCAGCTCGAGAACTTCGCCGGCGTGATGAATTTCGTCATCTTCCCGATGTTCTTCGCCTCCTCCGCGCTCTATCCGCTCTGGCGGGTGCGCGAAGGCAGCCCCTTTCTTTATTACGTCTGCCAGTTCAACCCCTTCACCCACGCCGTGGAGCTCATTCGTTTCGCGCTTTACATGCAGGTGAACTGGATTTCGCTGGCGGTGGTGGCCGGATGCACCGTGTTGTTCATGGTCGGCGCCATCATCGCCTATGATCCATCGCGCGGCTTCCTGTCCCGCCGCGACGCGCCCGGAGGTGCAACATGAAACAGGTCATCGCGCTCGGATTGGTACTGACGCTTGCCGCGCCGCTGGCGGCGCGCGCGGCCGACGCGCGCTATCCCGACTGGCCGTGCCAGCAGATCAAGGTGCCGACCTTGTCGCCGGCCGCGTTCTGGACCGGGCCGTCGATCGACAAGGTCGGTGAGGCCTGGCAGAACGACCCCAAGATCGACGCCCTCGCCCAGCGGCTCGCGGCGCGCCGCACGCCGCTGGACGAAGCGCAAAAGCAGGCGAAGGCCTTCATCACCGGCACCCCCATCGAAAAGAAGCACAAGGCAACCCTGCTCTTCGCCGGAGTGTATTCGATCCTGGACGGCGAGCGCAGCCAGGTCATGGCCGGCATCGAGCGGTTTGCCCATCGGCAGCAGAACCTGCGCGACCAGCTGCGCAACGACCTCAACAAGCTTCGCACCCATCAAAGCGTCGCCAATCCGGACCCCAAGGAAATCGACAAGCTCGGCCAACAGGTCGCCTGGGACACCAAGGTGTTCGACGACCGGCGGCAAACCATCCGTTACGTGTGCGACGTGCCGGCCACGATCGAGCATCGGCTCTTCTCGCTGGCGCGCACCATTCAGCAGGGCCTGGATTGAGCCGAACGCCAGACTAAATGGAGCTAATCCCTATGCGGTACCACACCCTCATCGCGAGGCTGGCGTTTTTCGGCGGGCTGACTGTCGTCGTTCACGCGCCCGCCCACGCAGCCGGACAGGCGCCCCAGGCCGTGCGCGCCATGTCGAGCGCCAAGCTCTGCGCCTATACCGTTCCGCCCGGCACGGCCGACACGGCGTCCGTCTATCCTCTGCAGATCGCGGCCTGCACCAAAGAGATCAAAGCGCACGAGAAACAAGGCAAGCACTCCGGCGCGCTGTACATGAACCGGGGCAAAGTCTACGCCCGGCAGAACGACTGCCAGCACGCCATTGCCGATTTCTCGAAGGCCATCGCGCAGGACAGCGGTTCGCCCTACAACTATCTCGACCGAGGTCTGTGCTACCGGAAAACGGGGAAGACCGACAAGGCGCTGGTCGACTTCGATTCCGCCATCGCCGCCGCGCAAGGGCGCAAGGCGGCGGGCATCAAGGGCTACATCAAGCCTGACGCCCTGTTCACGCTGTTCACCGAGCGCGGCAATATTCTGCTCGGCCTCGGCCATCCATTGGAGGCACAGCGAAGCTTCAAGGCCGCGCTCTTCCTGCGTCCCAAGGATAAGGCCGTCAAGGCTTCGCTGGCGAAGGCGACGGCCGAGGTGAAGGCGTCGCACACCAATATGCGGCTCTATCATGCCTGCAACAATCCCGTGCCCGCCAAGGCGATCGCGAGTTGCACCCAGGTCATCGATAGCCAGAACGTGCCCCCCAACATGAAGGCCGCCGCCTATCAGAAGCGCGGCATCGCCTACGACCGGCACGGCGAGCAGCAGAAGGCGCTCGCCGACTTCACCACCATCCTCGCGAGCAAGCCCGGCAACGGCCCGACCCTTCTCATGCGCGGCGTGACCTACGCCCAGATTAACAAGATCGACAAGGCGATCGCCGATTTTTCAGCCGCGATCGACAGCGACCGCGGCTACGCCAAGGCCTACACCTTGCGCGGCCGCGCCTATGAGCAAAAGGGCGCGCTGCATAAAGCGGCCGCCGACTACACCAAGGCGATTGCGCTGGCGCCGCAGAGCGTCGAGGCGCGCAACCGCTTGAAGGCCCTCAAATCAAAGCTGCATAAGGAGCCGCCGCACTAGAGCGCGATGCGGTTAGATTAAATCAGCGTGCTTTCCGAACATTTTGTTAGCGCGAGACCCCAACGATTGGCCGGGCGCGCTGACGACGGCCCGCGGGCGTCCGCCCGCGCGACCGCGCCATTGCCCGGCGATCCAACGATTGCGCGGCGGCATCTCAGCCACAGCGCGGCATGGCCTACCACTGCTTGTAGGGCAGGAACTTGCCGCTCATGGTGACCTGGACACGGTCGCCCTTCGGGTCGGGCACCCTCTCGACGAAAAGATCGAAATCGATGGCGCTCATGATGCCGTCGCCGAACTTCTCGTGAATCATCTCCTTGATCGAGTCGCCGTAGACATAGGTGATCTCGTGGAAGCGGTAGATGAGCGGATCCTTGGAGACGGTCTCGGCTTCCTGGCCTTTCTTCGGCGGCCGCTGCAGCGCCATCTCGACGTCCTTGGCGCGGTTGCCAAGATCGAGGAATGACGCCACCTTGCCGGCGGCTTCGGCCGGCAGCGTGTTCTGGCCAAGGCAGGCGGAGACCACGAAGATCTCGGACATGCCGGCGGCCTTGGCGATGTCCTCCCAGGACACGCCCTTCAGGTATTTCGCTTCGATGATCGTCTCGACCATGTCTTCTTTTTTCATCATGTCACGGCACCTCTCGACTGGGTTTGACTGTTGGCTGCGCCGGCAACCGTTTCACCTTCCCCGGCTCAAGGAGGAACCGCCGCGTTGGGCGACGCGTCCCCCGGCAATCTAGTGGTCCGCTTCCGACATTTGCATCCCATCGCCGCAAGCCCTGGAGCAAATGTCGGAAGCAAAGGACCACTAGCAACCATTTGATTCTAATGGAGCTTTGAATTTGACATTCGATATTTGGCCCGCTGCAAATGGGTATCAAATGTCAAATTCGCTCCACTAGCTTGCCGGAGCCCGCGCGATAACCGCGATGGGGCCGCCACCGGCCGGGCCTTGGTGCTCGGCGCCGCCCGAAACATAGACCGCGCCGCAGCCGGCGACGCCGGCGATCAGCCCGCCGACGGCAGCACGCGCGTGGCGGGTCGAGCCGATGTCGGAATCCTCCAGCATGGTGTGGCGGAAGCCGCGCACGGCGCCGTCGGGCGAGGCCTCGGCCTTGGCGAAGACGTTGACCAGCCTGTCTTCGAGCTTGTCCTGGGTTGCGCCGTCCGTCAGCCCGACGCTCTCGAACGCCGCGCGCACGGCGGCAAGATCGATGGCGTCGCGCATGACCGCGTGGCCGATGACGTAGGGGCTTGCGGACGTATTCGAATTGCCCATGACGATCACCACGTTGTGCATCAGCTCGATGCCGGCGGAGGTGGAGGCGACGGAGGAGAACAGGTCCCAGTCCTTCAGCACTTGCTCCTCGCGCACGCTCTCGATCTCGCCCAGCGCCAGCGCGACGCCGAGCGCCGAGGCACCACGCGAATAGCCCATAGAGCGGTAAGCGCTCGCCGTCGCCGGCTTGGCGCCGCGCGCGAGCGCCACCGCCACGCGCTCGCCGGTGACCAGCGGACACTTGATCTGCACGAAGTGGACGTCCTTGGGATCGGCGATGCCGGCGTCCTGCATGGCGGCGTGGACCGCCTTCACCGTTTCCTCGATCTGCGCGGTGCGGCCCAGCTCTTCGGGCAGCAAATCGCGCGTCTGCGCGATGCCGATGCAGAAGCGTTTTCCCGTGACGGCGCCGGTGTCGCTGACGCCGGTTCGCGCAAACACGGTCAGGTGCGGGCAGAGCACGCCTTCGGTGCCACCTGACATCACGAAGGCAATGCGCTCTTCCACCACCGGCGGCGCGATGCCCAAATGCGGCGCCAGCGCGTGGCAGAGCGCCGAGACCGCATATTCGCGCGTGAAATCGTTGACGCCGCCGTTGCCTTCGGTCTTGCCCATGACGGCCAGGATCGAGGTGGGCGCGATGCGGCCGGATTCGACGAGCTGCAGGAGCCCGGACACGTCGCCGGGGCTCTTGGTTGCGATGCGGACGACGTCAACCGAATGCGTGCGCATATGTGCGTTTCCTCGATAACCGGCGGCCCGGCAAGCGCTTCCTAAAAACCTCCGAAGCAAGAATCCCGCCAAACGCCCGCCAGCGCAACCCGCCGGTTGAATAAGCCGCGCGGACCAGCGATGCTGCATCCGCTGGGCAATCGTGCGTCACTTCTTCGAGGCCTTCCATGGACGGATCGGTACACGTCGTTTTACACCCGGTGGTGCAGCATAAGCTGACCCAGTTGCGCCGGGCCGAGACGCCGCCGCCGGCGTTCCGCGCGCTCATGCGCGAGGTCGGCATGCTGCTCCTCTACGAGGCGACCCGCGAGCTGCCCCTGCACGACGTCGAGATCACCACGCCGCTCGGCGACTTCCCGGCGCCGACCCTCGACGGCACGAACATTTGCCTGGCGCCGGTGCTGCGCGCGGGGCTCGGCATGGTGGAAAGCATGCTCGACCTGCTGCCGTCGGCGAAGGTCGCCCATGTCGGGCTCTACCGCGATCCAAAGACGCTTGCTGCGATCGAGTACTATTTCAAGGTGCCGGGCGATTTCGCCGCCTGTGACGTGTTCATCGTCGATCCCATGCTGGCGACCGGCCATTCCGCCTCGGCCGCCGTCGCCCGCATCAAGGAATGCGGCGTCCAGCGGATCACCCTGCTCTCGCTGCTGGCCGCGCCCGAGGGCGTGGCGCTGCTGCGGGCCGAGCACCCGGACGTGGCTATCTTTACGGCTTCGGTCGACAGCAAGCTCGACGACCACGCCTATATCGTGCCCGGGCTGGGCGATGCCGGCGACCGCCTTTACGGCACGAATTAACGCAACCCTGCCCTGCCGTTAATGCCGCTTTTTTGGGCGAAACATGCCCTTGAGTAAGGGCGCGGCTTACATTATCTTGTTTTTTTGAAGCCGCTGTCCGGTCCGCCGGGAGGGGCTTTTTGCTTTTGTGGGGCAAGCTCATGTCCACGAACCGAGACGGCCATATCCGGCTGACCTCTCATCCCGGCCACCGCGCGCCCGGCCGCTATCCGCTGAACTGGGGCGCCAAATCCGCACGCGAACGCGGGCCGGTCATCGGCACCGTCACGTCGGCCGGCGACCGCAACGCCATCGGCGCCCACGGCGGCTCCTACGCTCTTTACCGCGCCCTCGCGGTGTCGTCCGGCGCGCTCAGCCCGCTGGCGCGGCCCGACCTGACCAACACTTCGCCCGTGATCGACATCGGCCCGTTCCCGCAATGGGCGGAGCCCGGCCGCATCGTGTCGCTCGACCCCTGGGGCCATCGCGTGGCGGACGACTTCCGCGCGGAGATCGCGGAAGGGCTCGACATCCGCCCGACCATCGCGGTGACGAAGGCGCGGTTGACCATCCCCGAATTCGCCGCCGCCGACGGCATGGACTGGCGCATCAAGACCGACGGCGAGATCGTGCGCGCGGGCGGCGACATCGCCGTCACCAAGGCGGCGATTGACCCGGTGTGGCACCTGCCCGGCATCGCCGAGCGATTCAAGGTCGGCGAGGATAAGTTGCGCCGCACCTTGTTCGAACAGACCGGCGGCATCTATCCGGAACTGGTGACGCGGCCCGACCTCAGCGTGTTCCTGCCGCCGATCGGCGGCATCACGCTCTATATCTTCGGCGATCCCGCGGCGATCGCAGACCGCAAGCGGACATTGACCTGCCGCGTGCACGACGAGTGCAACGGCTCCGACGTGTTCGGCTCCGACATCTGCACCTGCCGGCCTTATCTGATCCACGGCATCGCCGAATGCGTGAAGGAAGCGCAGGCAGACGGCGCCGGGCTCATCGTCTATAACCGCAAGGAAGGCCGGGCGCTGGGCGAGGTGACCAAGTTCCTGGTTTACAACGCGCGCAAGCGCCAGGAAGGCGGCGACCAGGCCGCCACCTATTTCGAGCGCACCGAGTGCGTCGCCGGCGTGCAGGACGCACGCTTCCAGCAGCTGATGCCGGACATCCTGCATTGGCTCGGCATCACACGCATCGACCGCTTCGTGTCCATGTCCGACACGAAGCACGACGCCATCACGGGCTCCGGCATCGAGATCGGGGAGCGCGTGTCGATCCCGGCCGAACTGGTGCCGCCCGACGCGCAGGTGGAGATCGAGGCCAAGAAGGCCGCCGGTTATTACACGCCGGACGCGGTCGCCGACGCCGCAGGCCTCAAGGCGGTGGTCGGCCGCAAGATCGACGAGTTCTAGCCATTCCCACGCCGGCGCATAGGCTCCATTCCGAGCGCGAGGCGGCGCTGTCGCTGTTGTCGGCGGGCGCGGTGCGCGAACGCGCGGGTGAGATTCTGCAAGCGGGAGTTTCGGGCGCGCTGGCGCATTTCCGCGTCGACCTCGACCGGCTTGGCGCGACGGCCGATTTCGTCGCCAGCGTCATTCGCGAGAACTATCCGGACCTGAAGGTGCCGCTGCACGCGCGCTGGCGGCATTTCGTGTTCGACGGCCACGATCTGTGGGCGGAGATCGCGGGCCGTGTCTCATGGCCGAACGTCGCGGCGCGGGCACGTGCCGAGTTCGATCTCGCCATCGTCTCGGTGCTGCTCGATGCCGGCGCCGGGCCGGACTGGCGTTATCGCGACGCCGCGACCGGTTTGACGATCGGCCGCTCGGAAGGGCTGGCGCTGGCATCCTTGCGCATGTTCGAGGCCGGCCTGTTTTCGGTGGGCATGAACGATCCACTGCGCGCCGATGCCGAAAAGCTCGCCGCCTTGACCGGCGATGACCTGGCACGCGGCTTCGGCGTCAACGACGCCAATCCGATGGCCGGGTTGGAGGGCCGCGCCGTGCTGCTGGCGCGCCTTGGGCGCGCGATGCAGGCCAACCCGCAAGCGTTTGCAACCGACGGCACGGCCCGCGCCGGCGGCCTGTTCGACGTGCTGGCCGGCAACGCCCAAGGCGCCCTACCCGCGCCCGACATCCTGCGTGCGTTGCTCGTCCATCTCGGCGCCATCTGGCCTGACCGGTTGACGCTTGGCGGCATCTCTCTCGGCGATTGCTGGCATCACAGCGCCATCAAGCGGAAGGACGCCACCAACGGCATGATGCCCTTGCACAAGCTGTCGCAATGGCTCAGCTATTCGCTGATCGAGCCGTTGCAGCGCGCCGGCCTCACCGTCACCGACATCGACGGGCTCACGGGATTGGCCGAATACCGCAACGGCGGCCTGTTCATCGACAGCGGCGTAATCACGTTGCGCAACACGCCGCAAGCCGCTCTGCCCCATCCGGTCGACTCCGAGCTGGTGGTCGAATGGCGCGCGCTGACTGTCGCCCTGCTCGACCGGCTGCTCCTGCCTGTGCGCGGGCGGCTCGGCGTCACGGTGCAGGGTTTTCCGCTCGGCGCGCTGCTCGAAGGCGGCACCTGGGCCGCCGGCCGCAAGCTCGCGCGCGAACGCCGCGCCGACGGTGGCCCGCCGCTCACGGTTCTGAGCGACGGCACGGTTTTTTAATAGAGGTCATTGCCATGCAAGGCGTCACCGTTGTCGATCACCCGCTGGTGCAGCACAAGCTGACCTTGATGCGCGACAAGACGCGCTCGACCAAGCTGTTCCGTGAGTTGTTCAATGAGCTCGGCGCGCTGCTGTGCTACGAGGCAACGCGCGACCTGCCGCTGAAGACGGTCGAAGTCGAAACGCCGCTCGCCGCCATGCCTTCCAAGGTGCTCGACGGCCATCAACTGGTGCTGGCGCCGGTCGGGCGCGCCGGCTCCGGCTTTCTCGACGGCATCCTCAATCTGGTGCCGAACGCGCGCGTCGCCCATGTCGGGCTTTACCGCGATCCACGCACCCTTGTTGCCGTCGAATACTTCTTCAAGGCGCCGGACGAGATGGCCGAACGGCTGACGCTGGTGCTGCATCCGATGCTGGCCACCGGCAATTCGGCGGTGGCCGCGCTCGACCGGCTGAAGGAGGCCGGCGCCAAGAGGTTACGCATCCTTTGCATGCTGGCGACGCCCTCTGCGCTCGAAACGATCAAGGCGCATCATTCGGACGTGGCGATTTACACCGCCGCGATCGACGACGGAATCACCGATGACGGCTATATCCTGCCCGGCCTCGGCGACGTTGGCGACCGCATGTACGGGACGCGGTAGCTTTATGTGCGCATGATCTTTTCCGAAAACCGGTTCCCACTTTTCGGGATCATGCGCTAGCAACATCCCGGTTCGAAATGCGCCGCCACCACGCGTTCGAGCGCGGGGATGGCGGCGGCGAGCGCGGCATTGTCGGACATGGCAGCCCGCATGCGGGCGATGACTTCGGCGCGCGCGGCCGGAAGGTCGGCACCCAGCACCTTGCCGTCCTTCACCACCGTGCGACCGCCGACGATCAGCTCGCTGATGTGCTTGGCCGCCGCGCGCGAGAACAGCAGATCGAGCGGATCAATTTTTTCAAACAAACGGTCGTTGTCGAGCGCCGCCCAATCGAGCAGCAGCAGGTCGGCCGGCGCGCCGGGCGCAATGGCGCCACCGTCGTCCACATTGGTCACCGACAGGCGGCCGTTGCCGACCGCCATGCGCAGCGCTTGCTGGCGGCTGACGGAGGCCGTGAATCCCGTGCCGACGTGCAGCAGATGCGCGAGCCGCAGTTCGCGCAAACTGTCGTCGTCTTCGTCGAACGCGCTGCCGTCGATGCCGAGCGCCACGCGGCAACCGCGTTCCACCATGCGCGCCACCGGCGCCATGCCGGAACGCAAATGAAGATTGGAGCTGTTGTTGTTGACCAGCGTCACGCCGCGCGCCGCCAGCAGGTCCAGTTCCTCCGGCCGCGCCCAGACGCAATGGGCAAGCGACAGGCGCGGCGACAGCAGACCGATGGCATCCAGGCGCTTCACGATGCCGTCCGGAAGCGTGGCATCGGCGAAGGCCCGCTGATAGCGGGTCTCCAGCAGATGCATATGCACGCGGCGGCCGGTGCGAGCGGACGCTTCGGCAATGGCTTCGAGCAGCGCATTACTGCACCATTGCACTCCGTTCGGCCCGTATTGCAGGTCGAATAGCGGGCCGGCCGCGGCGGCCGCGACATCGTCAACCAGCGCCACGAAATCCTTCGGCGAAAGCGGGGGCCGCAGCAGGCGCTTTTCGATTTCCGCACGGGCAGTTGCCGGCAGCATCGCCAGCACCGGTTCCGACTCGCCATAGACCAGAGGATGGCGGTCGCGCATCGCGACGGCGAAGCCGACGCGCACACCGACATCGCGCGCCGCCCGCGCCACCTCGGCCACTTCGGTCGGCAGATCGGTGAAGCCTTGCGCACGGGTGTAATGCACCATCACCGCGCCGGCGCCACCCAGCGCCGCGTTGCCGAGCGCGACCACCACGGCGAGATAGGGATCGACCGACGGGATCAGCGCCAGATGCAGGAGCCACGATTCGAGCGGCTTGTTGCCGGCGCCGACCGACGAGGTCCGTATTGGCCGGCCGTGGTCGTGGGCGTTGACCGGCGCCGGAAGGGCCAGGAGCGGCGCCACCGGCCCCTGCACCGCCGCAACGGCCGCGATGTGGCCGTTCTCGATGCGGATCGAACGGCCGCGTTCCACCGGCCGCTCGGGCGCGGTGAGCGCGAAAGCGCAGTCGATAGTGCGGGGCGGTGCCATGGTCGTCGGTCGTCCTCTGTATGCAACGGGCCGAAGAACGCCGCGACATTGACACTGGCGCCGGCAAATTGAGCAAGCCCCACGTGTGCTGAACCTTTAGGCATGGCTGCCTCATCTTCGGTCATTGCCGACGGGCCAGCTGTGCGAGGCCCCACCATCGTCCTGTAAACGCTAGTTTCCCGGCGCAGCGGCGGGCGCGCTCGCGTCGCATGCGACTTGGCATGTGACTTGCCAAACCAAGGCAACTGTGGAGCCCGGGATGACGCGTGCTGCCGACCTTGAACTCGCTTCGGTGGAGAAGCGCTACGGCGATACCGTCGCCGTCGACCGCATCTCGCTGAAGATTCCGGCCGGTACCTATTGCTGCCTGCTCGGGCCTTCCGGCTGCGGCAAGACCTCGACCCTGCGCATGATCGCGGGCCACGAAGACGTCACCAGCGGCGGCATCATCATCGGCTCAAGCGAGATCGGCGACACGCCGCCGGCCTCGCGCGGCACCGCCATGATGTTTCAGAGCTACGCGCTGTTCCCGCACCTGTCGGTGATCGACAACGTCGCCTTCTCGCTCAAGATGAAAGGCGTCGGCAAGGCGGCGCGGCGCGCCCGCGCGCTCGAAACGCTGCGGCTGGTGGCGATGGAGCAGTACGCAGCGCGCCTGCCGGCGCAACTCTCCGGCGGCCAGCAGCAGCGCGTGGCGCTCGCGCGCGCGCTCGTCACCGACCCGCGCATCCTGCTGCTCGACGAGCCGCTCTCCGCGCTAGACCCGTTCCTGCGCATCCGCATGCGCGCCGAGCTCAAGCGCTGGCAGCGCGACCTCGGCATCTCGTTCATCCACGTGACCCACAGCCAGGAAGAGGCGATGGCGCTCGCCGACATGATCGTGGTCATGAACGACGGCCGCATCGAGCAGATCGGCGCCCCGCGCGAGGTCTACGACAAGCCGCGCACCGAATTCGTCGCGCGCTTCATGGGCGGTAACAACGTGCTGGCCGTCGACGGCCGCCGCTACGGGGTGCGCGCCGATCGCCTGCGCCTGGCAGACGGGCCGGACAGCCTCGCCGCCACGGTGCGCGACGTCGAATACCAGGGCATCTACGTGCTGGTCAGCCTGCGCGCGGAAGGCGACCTCGACCTGACGGCGATCGTCGCCGAACGCGCATTCATCGACAACCCGATCGCCATCGACCAGGAGATCCGCGTCTCCTGGGACACGGACGATCTGCACGAACTTGCCAGCACGCCATAGCGGGGCGGCGGATATCACCAGAAGGAACTTATGACATGAAGAAGACCATGGATTCTCAAGGCCTGAGCCGCCGCACCCTCCTCAAAGGCTCCGCGGCCTTCGCCGGCCTCGCCGGCACCACGGGGCTCTCCGGGCTTGCCGCGCCGGCCGTGCACGCCGCCGAGCCGGTCACGCTGCGCTATCTCGGCACCGCGGTGAACCAGTCGACCGACATCGCCAAGAAGGTGAAGAAAGATCTCGGCATCAACATCCATTACGTGCCGCAGACCACCGACGAGGTCACCAAGCGCATCATCACCCAGCCGAATTCGTTCGACCTGGTCGACGTCGAGTATTTCGCGCTGCCCGAGCTGGTGCCTTCCGGCAACCTGATGGCCATGGACGCCAAGAAGATCAAGCTCGCCGACGAGATCACCACGGTGCTGACCAAGGGCGCGATCGACGGCAAAATGATCGGCAGCCAGGGCACCGCGCCCTTCAAGGTCTTCTATCGCGATGGCAAGTACTCGAAAAAGTTCTCGGACCACCAGACGGAATGGCTGTCGCTGATCCCGACCACCTACAACGCCAACTCGCTCGGCTACCGCCCCGACCTCACCGGCGGCGTAATCACGCACTGGAAGTCGCTGCTCGACCCCAAGTTCAAGGGCAAGACCGCACTCATCAACATCCCGTCGATCGGCATCATGGACGCCGCCATGGCGATCGAGTTCCGCCGGCCTCATGAAGTACGGCGACAAGGGCAACCAGACCAAGGCCGAAATCGACAAGACCACCGACATCCTCATCAAGGCCAAGAAGGCCGGCCAGTTCCGCGCCTTCTGGTCCGACTTCAACGAGTTGGTGAACCTGATGGCCTCGGGCGAGGTGATCCTGCAGTCGATGTGGTCGCCGGCGGTGACCGCCGTGCGCTCAAAGGGGATCAAGTGCACCTATGCCACGCTCGCGGAAGGCTATCGCGGCTGGTGCTCGGGCTTCGCGCTGCCGCGCACGCTGAAGGGCAAGGAGGAAGCGGCAGCCTACGAGTTCATCAACTGGTTCCTGTCCGGCTGGGCCGGCGCCTATTTGAGCCGCCAGGGCTATTACCCGGCGGTGATCTCGACGACCAAGAAAGAGCTGGCGCCCTACGAGTGGGCCTACTGGTACGAGGGCAAGCCCGCGACCAAGGACATCCATGCGCCCAACGGCAGCCTGATCGAGAAGGTCGGCGCGGTGCGCGACGGCGGCTCCTACGAGACCCGCATGAGCCACATCGCCTGCTGGAACTCGGTCATGGAAAACAACCAATACCTGATCACAAAATGGAATCAGTTCATCGCGGCCTGACGCTGGACCCCGGCGCTTCCGCCAGCGGCGACCCCGCGGCGGACGCGCCGGCCCGGCGCTCCGGCAAGCCATCCGGCGCGGGCCGCGCCCGCACCGGCCTGACCGCCTATTGGCAGGCCGGGCCGATGGCGTTCGTCTTCTTCGTGTTCTTCGTGCTGCCGCTCGCGGCCATCGTGGTCGTAAGCTTCTGGCGCTTCACCCAGTATTCGATCATCCCGGCCTTCACCTTTCAGAACTACATCGGCATCTTCGACAAGTGCATCGTCGGCCTGCCCGCGCTGTGCACGACCTTCAGCACCTATCTCTCCACGCTCAAATACTGCCTGATCGTCTGGGCGACGACTTTGGTGCTGGGCTTCACGCTCGCCTATTTCCTCGCCTTCCACATCCGCACGCTGACCATGCAGCTCGTGCTGGCGCTCATCTGCATCATCCCGTTCTGGACGTCCGACGTCATCCGCATGATTTCCTGGATCCCGCTGCTCGGGCGCAACGGGCTGGTGAACCGCGGCCTCATCGACTCGGGCCTGATCGACAAGCCGGTCGAATGGCTGCTCTATTCTCCGTTCGCGGTGACGATCGCCTTTATCCACCTGCTCACCGCCTTCATGCTGGTGCCGATCCTCAATTCGATGATGCGCATCGACAAGTCGCTGATCGAGGCCGCGCGCGACGCCGGCGCCAGCGGCTGGCAGGTCTTGGTCAACGTGGTGATCCCGCTGTCGAAGACCGGCGTCGCCATCGGCTCGATCTTCGTCATCACCATGGTAATGGGCGATTTCGTCACCATCGGCGTCATGGGGGGCCAGCAGATCGCCTCCGTCGGCAAGGTAATCAACGTCGAGACCGGCTTCCTGCAGTTCCCGATTGCCGCCGCCAACGCGGTGATCCTGCTCGGCGCGGTGCTGGCGATCATCTACGGCCTCACCCGCTTCATCGACATCCGCAAGGAGCTCTAAAACGATGCGCGAGAAACGCCCGGCATCGTTCTATTGGCTCGCCATCGTGTTCGGCCTTTTCGTGCTGTTCCTCTACGGGCCGGTGATCACCATCCTGGTACTGTCGTTTCAGGGCCCGCAGGGCGGCCTGACCTTCCCGATGAACGGGTTTTCGTTCCACTGGTTCGTGAAGCTGTCGCAGGGCATCGGGCTGGTCGACATCAGCCAGGGTATCTGGAATTCGCTCGAACTCGGCGTCGTCGTCATGGTGCTGACCGTCGTGTTCTCGCTGATGGCGGGACTTGCCTTCCGTAACCGCTTCCGGGGCTCGGGGGCGCTGTTCTACACGGCCATCGCCAGCCTGATCATGCCGTCGATCGTGGTCTCGCTCGGCATTGCGCTGGAGTTCCGCATCGTCGACGACCAGATCAAGGCCCTGGGCGACGCCTTCAACATCGAATGGATCCAGGCCAACTACACCACCACCATGGACCTGTTCTCGTCGGGCCTGGGCGCGCACCTGTCGTGGACCCTGCCGTTCGGGCTCCTGATCATGTTCGCGGTGTTCAACCGCTTCGACCGCGCCTACGAAGAGGCCGCGCGCGACCTCGGCGCCTCGCCCTGGCAGACCATCCGCCATGTGGTGCTGCCAATGATCGCGCCGTCGCTGGTTGGTGTGGCCCTGTTCGGCTTCACGCTGTCCTGGGACGAGCTCGCCCGCTCCAGCCAGGCCATGGGCGCGAGCAACACGCTGCCGATCGAG
The DNA here is from genome assembly GCA_963829755.1 of uncultured Pseudomonadota bacterium. Taxonomy (GTDB): domain Bacteria; phylum Pseudomonadota; class Alphaproteobacteria; order Rhizobiales; family Xanthobacteraceae; genus Pseudolabrys. The sequence goes on from CAWHJV010000017.1 coordinate 207,331, forward strand.
CTCAAGGCGCTGACCACCACCGTCACCACGCCGGCGATCTACGCGCTCGGCACCACCACCACGGCGATCTCGTTCCTGGTGATCGGCATCGCGCTGGCGACCGTCTACGTGGTGCAGCGTCGCCGCCGCCGGCACGGTTCCGACGCCGGCAAGGGTTTGGTGTAGCGCATGATCCCGAAAAGTGGGAACCGGTTTTCGGATAAGATCATGCGCAGAGAGATATGACGTGCGCCTCACCGTCATCAATCCCAACACCACGCGCGCGATGACCGACGCCATCGCTGCCGCCGCGCGCGCGGCGGCAAGCGCTGGCACTGAGATCGTCGCGGCGCAGCCGGAGAGCGGCCCGGCGTCCATCGAGGGCGTCTATGACGGCGCGCTCACGGTGCCCGGCGTCATCGAGGAAGTCCTGCGCGCCGAAGACGCAACGACCGATGCCCACATCATCGCCTGTTTCGACGATACCGGGCTCGACGCCGCGCGCGCGGCCGCTGTGAAGCCGGTGATCGGCATCGGCGAAGCCGCCTACCATATGGCGAGCCTGGTGGCGCACCGCTTCACAGTCGTCACCACGCTGTCGCGCTCGGTACCGATTTTGGAGCGGAACCTTGTTGAGATTGGTCTTGCGGCACGCTGCGCGCGCGTGCGCGCCAGCGACATTGCGGTGCTGGCGCTCGACGACCCGGCGAGCGGCGCGCGGACACGCATATCCGAGATGATCGCCACCGCCCTGCGCGACGACGGTGCCGACGGCATCGTGCTCGGCTGCGCCGGCATGGCGCATCTGGCGCAACAGCTCGCCTCCGAACATGGCGTGCCGGTAATCGAGGGCGTTTCAGCCGCGGTGCGGCTGGCGGAAGCCGTAGCCGCGCTCGGTTTGACGACCTCGAAGCGCGGCCTGTGGGCAGTGCCCTTGCCCAAAGCTTACGCGGGCAGCTTCGCCAAGTTCGCGCCACCGGCTAAACTCTGACGCGATGACCACCCTCACCCGCCACGGCCGCTACCCCTATCAGCCGATCACCCAGCGGCCGGATTTCGCTTGGCCGGACGGCCGGCGGCTGGCGCTCTACGTCGCGGTCAACATCGAGACCTTCCATTTCGGCGACGGCCTCGGCCCCAAGCTCGCCCCGGCCGCGGGTGAGCCCGACGTCCTGAACTACGCCTGGCGCGACTACGGCAACCGCGTCGGCGTATTCCGCATGATCGAGCTGTTCGACGAGCTCAAATGGCCGACATCCGTGCTGGTCAACAGCGCCATCTACGACGAGGCGCCGGCCATCATGGACGCGTTTCACGCCCGCGGCGACGAGGTCGTCGGCCATGGCCGCACCAATTCCGAACGCCAGGGCGATCTCGACGAAGCCGGGGAGAAAGCCCTCATCGCCGACGCGACCGCGACCGTCGCCGCCCACGAGGGCGCGGCCCCCGCGGGCTGGCTCGGCCCCTGGATTTCGCAAAGCCACGTCACGCCAGACCTGCTCAAGGAGGCCGGCTACCAATACCTGCTCGACTGGTGCCACGACGACCAGCCGATCTGGTTTACGACGCGCGCGGGCCCGATCCTGAGCGTGCCTTATCCTCAGGAGATCAACGACATTCCCATGATCGTCGGTCGCCAGCTCGATGCTGCGGCCTTCGCGAACATGATCGTCGACGACTTCGAGGAACGTCTCGGCCAGTCGGCGCGCCAGCCGATCGTCATGGGCATCGCGCTGCATCCCTATCTGGTGGGCCAGCCCTACCGGCTGCGCCATCTGCGCCGCGCGCTCCAGCATATCGCCGCGCGCGCCGGCGATAGCGTCTGGATCACCACCGCCGGCGCCATCGCGCGGCATTTCGCGACGTGCCTGCCCGGCGCCACGAATATTTGACAGTCGCGCACTAGACGCGTTCACCGTTTCACGGAAACGGTGAACGTGTCCAAGTCTTTGTTTTCTCGCGTTTCCGGACGGCGAACCGGTTTCCACTTCGCCTGGAAACGCTCTAACCGGCTGCGGCGGCGGCGCGGCCCGCCAGTCGGCCGAGAACCGTCGCCGTCAACAGGCCGTTGCCGGACAGATAGCCGGCCGCGCTCGTGCCGGAGACGCCGGCGGCGGCACCGCCAGCCGCGAACAAATTGGGAAACGGCGTGCCGTCCTTGCGTTTCACCCGGCCTGTCGCGTCGATCGCAAGGCCGCCTTGCGTATGAAACAGCGCGCCGGTCACCTTCACCGCCAGATAAGGCGGCGCCCACGCCTGCCCGGGCGAGAACTGCCGCCCGAAGCGGTCGCGGCCGTTCGCCGCCTTGAGGCTTTCGGCTTCGTGGCATTCGGCGGCAAAATCCGCGGCCGGCACGTGCAGGACGGCCGCGAGCTCGGCGATCGTCCGCGCGCTCAACACCGCGCCGGCGCGCTCGGCGTTGCGGAAGTCCTCGAACTGGCGCGCCACGCCGGCGATACGCGCGTCGAAGACGTCCCAGGCGATGCCGCCGGGCTGGCGCAGCACGTCGGCGGCCGCTTCCGAATAGCCGCGCGTCTCGTCGCAGAAGCGGCGGCCCTGCGCGTTCACCTGGATGCCGCCCTGCATGATCACCGCCCAACTGACGAGAATATTGTGCGGCGTCGCCACCGAGCCGTGGCCCTGATAGCCGCCGAGATGGGCAAGTTGCGCACCGAGCTCTTCGCCCCAGATCACCGCATCGCCGCGGTTGCCGGGGTGGCCGAAATAAAGCGCGTCCGCCATCTCGGGGATAAAGCGGCGCACCAGCTGCGCGTTGCCGCCATAGCCATTGCAGGCGAGGATCAGCGCGCCGCAGCCGATGCGCTCACGCGCGCCGTCGCCGCGCGCGAGCTCGACGCCGCGTATGCGGCCATCGGCTTCGGCCACCAGCCGCTCGGCAACGCGTCCGGTGAGGATCGTGATGTCGTTGACTTCGGCGGCGCCCCGCAGACGGTCGATCAGTTCCTGCCCGCTGCGGCTCGGCAGCCCGTGCATGCGCAAGGCCGAGTGGCCCGGATAGTTGAAGTTGTCGACCACGTCGAAGGGAAAGCCGTAACGGTCGGCGAGCCACTCGACCAGCGGACCCGATCCTTTCGCCACCGCGTCGACCACGATCGGGTCGGCTTCGTCATGGGCCTTGCGCTGGATGTCGGCGGCGAACAGTTCGGGGGTGTCGGCGATGCTCTTGGCGCGCTGGAAGCGCGTACCGGCGGCGGGGATAAGCCCGGCCGACAGCGCGGTCGAGCCGGACGGCACCGCGTCGCGCTCGATCACCACCGGCTCGACGCCGGCCTCCTTGGCGGCAAGCGCCGCGCTTAAGCCCGCGGCGCCGGCGCCAACGATCAGCAACGGCACCTGGGTGTCGAACGCATGACCCGATGCGCTGACGACCGTGCTCATGACGCTGCGATGGCGTTCAACGCTTCGGCGACGGTCGCGATTCTGGCGACCGGCCGCAGGCCTTCTATCGCGGCTTGATGCACGGCAGGGGAAAACGCCGCGCAACCGTCCTCCAGCACGGTGCACTCGATGTCGCGCACGTGGGCGTCGCGCACGGTCGAGGCGACGCCGCCATTGGTGACGATGCCGCCGACGACGAGCCGGTCGACGCCGCACTTGCGCAGCACCCATTCCAACCGCGTCATGTAGAAGGCCGAATAGGCGATCTTCTCGACCGCGACCTCGGCGGGCTGAAGTTCGTCGACCAGTTGCTGGCCCCGGGAGCCGGGCGCGAAATCGCCCTGGCGCAGGAACGGCCGAAGCTTCTGCAGGTGCGGCGAGATGATCGGCTCCCCGCCCCGGCCCGGCACCAGCGTGAACAAGGTCGCTGCCACCAGGCCGCCATTGGCGCGGAACGCCTGTGCCAGCGGCTTGAGCCGCGCCGGCAACGCCGCGATGTCCGCGTTCGCCTGGCCGCCGCGGGCATAGGCGCCCTCGGGGTGGATGAAGTCGTTCTGCAGGTCGACGAGCAGCAAGGCGGAGGAAGTCAGGTTCATGCGCAACGCTCCACGATGACGTTGCCGAGATGGTCGACGCGGCCGCGCAAGTCCCGGTCGATGAAGATGGTGGCGTCGGGTTGTTCCAGCACCGCCGGCGCCTCGATCACCGCGCCCTCCGGTAGATCGAGCCGCGACCATATCTTGGTGTCGTGCCAAGCGCCGTCGATGAAGACCGGGCGCGTGCCCTTGGCGGCCTTGTCGAGTGATGCATCGGGCCCGGGGGCGAAGGCGCTGAGATCGAAGGCCGGCCGGCGGCCAACCGCCGCGGTGCGCAGCGACACGATGCGCACCGGAATGCCCGGCAGCAGGCGACCGAAGGCGGCTGCATAGGCCTTGTCGAAAGCCGCGCGCACGATCCTCTCGTTCACGCCGGTGCCGCCCTGCCCAAGCGTGACCGGCAGCGGCACCGCCACGGTGTGGGTCTGCCCAAGATAATGCATGTCGAGTTCGAACATCACGTCGATGCGCTCGACCGCGATGCCGGCGGCCTCGACCACCGCCCTCGCCTCCTGCCCTGCTTCCATCATGCGGGCGTCGAGCGTGGCGGCATCGAGGCCGTCGGCCAGCATGTTCACCGTCTGCACCTGGTCGTGGCGCAGGTCGGCGATGACGCAGCCGAGCGCCGAGGTGACGCCGGGAAAGCGCGGCACCACCGCGCATTTCAAGCCGATCTCCTTGATCATGGCCGAGACGTGCAGCGCGCCGCCACCGCCGAACGGCATGGCGGCGAACTTGGCCGGATCGTGGCCGCGCTCGATGGAGACGAGGCGGATGGCGCCGGCCATGCGCGCGTCGGCGACGCGCACGATGGCTTCCGCCGCCCGCATGACGTCGAGGCTCAAGGGCTCGCCGACATGGGTGAGGATGGCGCGCTTGGCGGCGTCGAGGTCGAGCCGGGCGAGCTTGCCGATCGGATGCGCGGCGTCGATACGGCCGAGCACGACATGCGCGTCGGTCAGCGTCGGGCGGTCGTTGCCCTGGCCGTAGCAGGCCGGGCCCGGCACCGAGCCGGCGCTTTCCGGCCCCACCTGCAGCAGCCCGCCGCGGTCGACCGAGGCGATGGAGCCGCCGCCGGCGCCGATGGTGGTGATCTCGATCATCGGCGTGCGGATCACCATGCCGAAATCGATCACGGTCTGCGCCGCCAGCGACGCCTTGCCGCCGGCAACCAGCGACACGTCGAACGAGGTGCCGCCGAGATCGCCGGTGATGATGTTCTCTTCGCCGGTGGCGCGAGCGATGGCCGCGGCGGCGATCACGCCTGCCGCGGGGCCCGACAGCGCGGTGCGCACCGGCAGCCGGCGCGCGGTCTCCGTCGACATCACGCCGCCGTTCGACTGCACGATATGGAAGGTGCCGGCGAATTTGTTGCCGGCGAGCGCGCCCTCGAGCTTGGCGAGATAGTTGCCGACCACCGGCTGCAGATAGGCGTTGAGTGCCGTGGTGGAGGCGCGCTCGAACTCGCGGATCTCGGGCAGGACCTGATGCGAGGCCGAGACGTGCTCGTTCGGCCAGGCCGCGCGGGCAGCCTCCAATGCACGGCGCTCGTTATCGTTGTTCGCGTAAGAATTGATGAAGATGATGGCGAGGGCCTCGGCGCCCTTGGCGCGCAAGCCTTCCGCCGCCGCGCGCACCGCCGCCTCGTCGACCGCAACATGGATGGTGCCGTCTGCGAGCGTGCGCTCGTCGACCTCGACGCGCAGGTCGCGGTCGGCGATGGGCAGGAAATCGCCCCACAGGCCCCAGGTCTTGCGGCGATCGCGCCGGCGCATCTCCAGGACGTCGCGGAAGCCGCGCGTGGTGATGACGCCGATGCGGGGCCCGCGCCGCTCCAGCAGCGCGTTGGTGCCGACCGTGGTGCCGTGCACGATGGAATCGAATTCGGCGACGGTGCCGAGTTCGCCAAGGCCCTGGATGAAACCGGCGGCTTCGTCGCCGCGCTGCGATGGCACCTTGGCGGTACGGAAGCGGCGTTCCGCCTCATCGAACAGGAACAGATCGGTGAAGGTGCCGCCGACGTCGACACCGACGATGGGCTTGCGCGCGCTCATGCCCGCGCCTCGTTGCGCAAGCGCGCGGTGGCGGCGTCATCGACGGCGCCGTCTTCGCGCAACGCCACGCCGTAGTCCTGGCGCGCCGCCTCACGCGAAACGTAGCCGAGCGCCACGTCGCGGGCGACCTTGGCAGGCTCCCGCGTCAGCGGATCGCCGAAACCGCCGCCGCCCGGCGTCTCCAGCCGCACGCGCTGACCGCGTTTAATGCGCACATCGGTGACCTTCGACACCAGCGGCGGCGAGCGCTCGCCGTCATCGGTGTCGAAGAAGAAGCGGTTGAGCGCCGCCGGCTTGCCGCCGTTGACGCCGAAGGGCGGATACTTGCCGCGCTCGCCGAGCAGGAACACGTCGGTATCGCCCTCGTTCAGCGCCTCGATCTCGTAGATGGCGCCGAGCCCGCCGCGGTGGCGGCCGGGTCCGGCGGAATCGGGGCGCAACGCCCATTGGGTGAACATCACGGGATAAAGCGACTCCAGGATTTCCGCCGGCGGGATGGTGGCGGTCGAGATCGGGTTGTTGCCGTGGTTGAGGCCGTCGCCTTCCGGATTGCCGCCGAGGCCGCCACCGAAGAAACAGAACATCACCCAGCGCACGCCGTTCTGGCGCCAGCCGGCGAGCGATAGCGCGTTGATGGTGGCGAAGGGCCCACCATTGGCGCGCTCAGGCGCGGCCTGGGCGAAGGCGCCGAACACGGTGTCGATGACGCGCAGGATGGTCTCGGTGTAGCCGCCGACCGGCTTCGGCGCCGAGACGCCCAGCAGCGTGGTGTCGGGAATGACGAATTCGATCGGCGCCAGGCAGCCGGCATTGGCCGGCACGTCGGTGAACAAGTGCTTGAGCGCGACGTAGCAGCAGGCGACCGCGGTCGAGCGCGCGATGTTGAGCGGCCCCCGGCACGGCGGCGACGAGCGCGAGAAATCGAGCGTCATGCGGTCGCCGGCAATGGTGAGATCGAGCGCGATACGCAGCGGTTCGTCGGTGACGCCGTCGTTGTCGAGGAAATCGTCGTATGAATAGGTGCCGTCGGGCAGCGAGGCGATATTGGCGCGCATCAGCGCCTCGGCGCGGTCGCTCAGGGCCTGCATGGCGGCAGCCACGGTGCCGTCGCCGTATTCGTCGAGCAGTGCATGCACGCGCTGCTCGCCGAGATGGAGCGCGTTGAGCTGCCCGTTGAGGTCGCCCCAGTTCGACTGCGGCACGCGCGAATTGGCGGCGAGAATGTCGGCGATGTCCTGCTGGAACACGCCGCCGCTGATCAGCTTCACCGGCGGCACGCGGAAGCCTTCCTGGAAGCTCTCGGTGGCCTTGGCGTTGAAGTTGCCCGGCACGTTGCCGCCGACGTCCAGCCAGTGCCCCACGGAAGCGAGCCAGGCGAAGACCTTGCCGTTGCGCATCACCGGCCGCACCAGGCGGAAGTCGTTGAGATGGGTGCCGCCGTCATAAGGGTCGTTGAAGAGGTAAGTGTCGCCCTCCTGCAGGCCACCATCAGCGGCGACCTTGTCGATCACCGCTTTCACCGCGAAGGCCATGGCGCCGACGAAGATCGGCAGACCCGACGTGCCCTGCACCAAGGTGGCGCCGGTCTCGGCGTGGTAGAGGCCGTGGCAGGCGTCGTGCGCCTCGGCGATGATCGGGTTGAACGCGGAGCGGTAGAGCGTCGCGTCCATCTCGTCGGCGATCTGCACCAGACGGCCGTTGAGCACGGCCAAGGTCACCGGATCGAGCGCGCGCATCACCCCTGTCCCGCCTTGCGGTCCGGTGCCGGCGCTTCGCCCGCATAGCGCTTGCCGCGTTCGAGCGTCTCCGGCGTGCCGATCAGCGCGTTGAGCGCGTTGAAATCGAACATGCGCGCGCGGAACGGATCGGTGGTGCCGTGCGCCTTGAGCGAGCCGTAGTACTCCTCCGCCGCCTTGGCGAGCGCGCGCACGATGCCGCCGGGGAAGATGACGAAGGCGAAGCCGAGCGCTTCCAGTTCGCCCGCCGGCAGAACCGGCGTCTTGCCGCCCTCCACCATGTTGGCCATCAACGGCGTCGCCTTGCCCAACAGGCCAACGACCCGTCCGAGTTCGTCTTGCCGGCGCGGCGCCTCGACGAACAGCATGTCGGCGCCCGCCTCGCGGTAGGCTTGCGCGCGCTCGATGGCGCGCTCGAAATCCTCGACGGCGACGGCGTCGGTGCGGGCGACGATCAGCGTGTCGCGCGAATGCCGCGCATCGACCGCCGCCTTGATCTTGCCGGCCATCTCCTTGGCCGAAACAAGCGTCTTGTCGTCGAGATGGCCGCAGCGCTTGGGGAAATCCTGATCCTCGAGCTGGATGGCGTTGGCGCCGGCGCGCTCGAGCAGGCGCACGGTGCGCTCGACATTGAGGGCGTTGCCGTAGCCCGTGTCGGCGTCGACGACGAGATGCGCCGCCACGCGGTCGCGGATCAGGCCGACGGTCTCGACCACTTCACTCAGGCTGGTGAGCCCGATATCGGGCCGGCCGAGCCGAGTATAGGCGATGGCCGCGCCGGACACATAAAGGGCCTCGAATCCGGCCTGTTCGGCGATCAGCGCGGTGAGCGGGTCATAGACGCCCGGCGCGATCAGGATCGGCGGACGCGACAGGCGCGCGCGCAAGGTGTTCTCAGTCATGCGTCAAAGTCCCAGATAAGTGCGTTTGAGGTCCGGATCGGCGCCGATCTCGGCGGCCGGGCCGGACATGACGAATTGTCCCTCGGCGAGGATGTAGGCGCGGTCGGCGACCTCCAGGCTCTGCACCACGTTCTGCTCGACCAGCAGGATGGATACGCCTTCCGCGTGGATGCGCTGGATCAGCGCGAACAATTCCTCGACCAGCAGGGGCGACAGGCCGAGCGAGGGCTCGTCGAGGATCAAGAGCTTGGGCTCCGCCATCAGACCGCGGCCGATGGCGAGCATCTGCTGCTCGCCGCCCGAGAGGGTGCCGGCGCGCTGCGAGGCCCGTTCCTCGAGGCGCGGAAAGATGGCGAACACGCGCGCGCGGTTTGCGGCGCGGCGTTCGGTGGCGCGGGCATAGGAGCCGAGATCGAGGTTCTCGCGCACGGTCAGATTGGGGAACACCCGCCGCCCCTCCGGCACGTGGATCAGACCGCGGCTGACGATCGTGCGCGGCTTTTCGTGCTCGATCGTCCCGCCCTCGAAACGGATGGTGCCGGCATGCGCGCGCACGATGCCGGAAATGGTGCGGTTGAGCGTCGACTTGCCGACGCCGTTGGAGCCGAGCACGGCGACGATTTCGCCGGGCTTCACACTCAGGTCGATGCCGCGCAGCACTTCGGTTTCGCCGTAGCCGGCGCGCAAGCCCTCGATGGCGAGCAGCGCGCCCCTGTCCAGGTCAGTGCCCATGTCAGTGCCCATGTCAGTGACCATGGCCGGGCCCCAGCCTCGCCGCCGCGCCGTGGCCGAGATAGGCCTCGATGACGGCGGGATCGGCCGCGACCTCGGCCGGCGTGCCCTCGGCGATGATGCGGCCCTCGGCCAGCACGAAGACATGCTCGGCGAGGCTCATCACCGCCTGCATCACGTGCTCGATCATCAGGATGGTGATGCCGCGGTCGCGCAAGGCCCGGATCACCGGCACGATGTCGCGGATCTCGGAGGGGTTCAGCCCCGCCAGTACCTCGTCGAGCAGCAGCAATTTCGGCTCGGTCGCCAACGCCTTGGCAAGCTCCAGCCGCTTGCGGCCGGCGACGGTCAGGGTGTCGGCCGGCCGGTCGAGCATGTCGCTAAGGCCGACCTCGCGCGCCACGGCTTCGGCGGCGGCGACCGCATCGTCGCGGGCGGGGTGGCGCAGGTGGGCGCCGACCTTGATGTTGTCGCGCACCGTCAGGCCGGCGAAGGGCTGCACGATCTGGAACGTGCGCGCGATGCCGCGCCGTGCGAGGCGATGCGGCGGCTCGCCGGCGACCTGCGCGCCGCCATAGCGCACGGCGCCGGCGGTGGGTTTCAGGAAACCTGAGATGATCGAAAACAGAGTGGTCTTGCCGGCACCGTTGGGCCCGATCAGGGCGGTGATGCGGCCTTCATTCGCGCTCATTGAAACGGCGTTGACGGCCAGCAGGCCGCCGAAACGGCGCGACACGTTGTCGACGGCCAGGAGCGGCTCAGCCATGGCCGGCCTCCCCCGCCGCGCGGGCGGCGACCCCGCCACGCTTGCCGCGCCCGCGCAAGCGCGCGGCAACGCCGATGAGGCCGCGCGGAGAAAACCCGATGACCAGGACCAGCACGACGCCGAAGAGGACCAGATCGAGGCCGGGCGCTTCGCCGGTGATATAAAGTGCACCTTCGCCCAGCGCCTTGACCACCAGCGCGCCGAGCAGCGGCCCGAACACCGTGCCGGCGCCGCCGATGATCGGCGTCAGCAGCGCCTCGATCGAGATCCAGGTGCCGTAGGCGATGCCGGAATCGACGAACAGGAAGTACTGCGCATAGAAGCAGCCGGCGGCGGCCGCGATGGCGCCGGAAATGGTCATGGCGCCGAGCTTGACCGCGATGGTGTCGACGCCCAGCGCCTTGGCGGCATCCTCGTTCTCGCGCACCGCGACCAGCCAGGCGCCGAAACGCGAGCGTTCGATCAGGTACGTGACGACCAGCGCCGCGGCGACCAGCGTCAGGATCACCCAATAGAAAACGGCACGGCTCTGGAACTGCATCGCCGAAGCATGCACGTCGAGCTTGATCAGGGTGCCGACGCCGGCGCCGGTGATCGGCGCGACGCTCGCGAGAATCCGCAGCACCTCGGCGAAAGCGAGCGTCACCAGCGCGAAGTAGGAGCCGCGCAAGCCCGACCGGAACGCGAGCCAGCCGATCACGGCGCCGACCACAGCGCCCGCCGCGATGCCGCAGCCGAAGGCGGGCCAGGCGTTGATGCCGTAACGCACCTGCAGGATGGCGGTGACATAGGCGCCGGTGCCGAAGAAGGCGGCGTGGCCGAACGAGTATTGCCCGCCGTAGCCGCCGAGCACGTTCCAGCCCTGGCCGGCGAGCGCGATCATCAGCGCGACCACCAGGAAGTTCAGCACCACGTTGGAGTGCACAACGAGCGGCACGGCGGCGAGCAGCGCCACGACCACGGCGATGGGCGTGAACCCCTTCATGCCTTCGCCCCGAACAGGCCCTGCGGGCGCACCAGCAGCACCACGATGAAGATGATGAAGATGCCGACTTGGCCGAGCGAATCGCCGAGGAACAGGCTGGAGAGACTTTCCACCACGCCGATGAACAAGCCGCCGATCAGCGCGCCCGGCACCGAGCCCATGCCGCCGAGCACGACGATGGTGAAGGCGATCAGCACGAAGGCGTGGCCGGCGGTCGGATTGACATAATAGGTCGGGATCAACAGGCAGGCGGCGATGGCGACGCAGGCGGTGCCGAGGCCGAAGGTCACCGCATAGATGTGGGCGACGTCGATGCCGGCGAGCTCGGCGCCGAGCTTCTCCTTGGCGACGGCGCGGATCGCCTTGCCGGTGTCGGTGAAGCCCATGATCAGCCACAGCGCCAGCGCCACCACGAATACCGCACCGAAACCGACCAGCCGCGGCACGGCGAGATAGGTGAAGCCGATGTCGATGCTGGAGAAGGCGTACGGCACGTTGATGGTGCGGGTGTCGGCGCTGAAGCCGTAGAGCAGCGCGTTGTCGATGATGACGGCGAGCCCCAAAGTCACCAGCAGCATGTTGCGGTCCTCGCCGTGCGAGGCCGGCCCGATGACGAAGCGCTGCAGGCCGTAGCCGAACGCGAAGAAGAGCGGCGCGACGATGAAGACGGCGATGTAGGGATCGAGGCCGAGGACGTGGAAGGCGAAATAGGCGGCGAACATCGCCGCGGTCAGCAGCGCGCCATGGGCGAAATTGATGATGTGCAGCACGCCGTAGATCAGCGTCAGCCCGAGCGCGACCAGGGCGTAGATCGACCCGGTCAAAAGACCGTTGAGGATCGCGGGGATCAGGATGGCGGGCGAGAACACGGGGGCTACGGGACCATGGCCGCGGGCGGCGCGCGACAAGCGCCGCCCACAGCGTGTGACAGGGCTTAGCTGATCGGGAAGATCGGCTTCGCGTTGGCGTACTTCTTCGGCAGCAGCACCTTGATGTCGTTGTCCTGCACCTGCGTGTTGCACGGCACCGCGCCCTCGTTCTGGCCGTTGACGAACTTGGTCGGGCCATAGGGCATGATGTGGCCGGACCAGGTCGAGCTCGCCAGCGCCGCGATGATCTTCGCGCGGTCGGCCGAGGCGCCCCGCTCCAGCGCATCGGCGATCAGGCCGACGCAGGAGTAGTTCAGGAAGACCTCGTAGGTGAAGAAGTGGCCCTGGGCCTCGACCTTCTTCTTCAGCGCCTGCGCCTTGTCGCTCAGCGGATTGAACCAGTGATTGCAATCCATGATGCCCTTGGCCGCCGCCGGGAACTCCTTGACGAACTTGTAGGAGGACGCCGCCCCGCCGAGCACCGAGTAGATGCCCTTCGGGCGCACGTGCTGCTGCAGCATGGTGCGGGCGAGCAGGACGTATTCGTTGTAGTAGTTGGCCGGGATGACGAGATCCGGGTTCTGCGCCTTGATCTTGAGCACGATGGTGTTGAAGTCGCGCATCGGGGTCGGATGCGAGATCGAATCCAGAACCTTGAAGCCCTTCTCCGGCAGTTTCGCGCCGAGCAGCTTGGCGACGCCGGAGCCGAACAGCGAATCCTCGTGCACGATCATCACGGTCTTGGCAGGCTTGCCGGCCGCGTCATTGATCTCCACCAGACCGTCGAGCGCGCTCTTGACGATGACGCCGAAGCCGGGGCCGAAACGGAAGGTGTTCTTCAGGCCGCGCTTGACGATCGAATCGGACACGCCGACGTCGACCACGTAAGGCAGATCGTAGCGCGCCGCGGCCTGCGTGGTGGCGAGACAGATCGACGAAGCGTAGCCGCCGACGATGCAGGACACGCCGGCCGAGTTCATCTTCTCGACTTCAGCGACGCCGCCAGCGGGCTTCGACTGCGCGTCGCCGAGCATGGGATCGATCTTGGCGCCGCCCAGCGACTTGATGCCGCCGGCCGCGTTGATCTCGTCGATCGCCAGCATGGCGCCGAGCCGCCCTTGCGTGCCCGAATAGGACAGCGCGCCGGTGACCGGATGCAGCACGCCGAGCTTCACCGGCGCTCCGGCCGCGCGCAGCACCGACGGCATGGCGATGGTGCCGGTGGCGGCAGCGGCCGCCCCCAAGGCACTGGTCGTGAGAAACCGGCGGCGGCTGAACGGAATCGTCTTGTCCGACATTGTCACTCTCCCTCCTGGTTTAGCGTTGCGGCCGGAGACCGGCCGGTCTGGTCTTGCTGTTTGACGCTCTTGCAGTTGAACTCTTGGCCGTTGAACTCTTGACAGTTGAACTCTTGGCGCTCGCATTGGCGGCGGCCTGGCCGTTGCTACGCACCACCGGCGACCAGGCGGCGGCATCGGCCGCGCCCGAGCGCACCAGATCGATCTCGAAGGCGTAGCGGTCGGGCCGGTAGAGCGCGTGTAGATGCTCGACGCCGCGGCCGTCCTGGTCGTACACGATGCGCACGAGCTCGATCAGCGGCGAGCCGGTGTGCAAGTCGAGCGCGGCGGCGACGTCAGGCGTGGCGAGCCCGGCGCTGATACGCTGGCGCGCGTGCTCGACCTTCACGCCGGCGCGCTCGAGCAGATCGAGCAGCGGGCGGGTGGCGAGCTCCTGCTGGTTGAAGGTCACCGCGACGCTCTCGGACACATGCGTCGTCAGAAAGGAAAACGGCATTCCGTCGACCGAGCGCACGCGCACCGAACGCTGCATCAACTGATCGGACGCAAGCCCGAGCGCCTCGGCCACGGTGCCTTCCGCCGGCACATAATCGAAGGACAGCAACGCGACGGCCGTGCGCCGCCCCATGTCGGCGAGGTTTGCCAGCACGCCGGAGATGTCGGCGGTCATCGGCGCCGGCGCCGGCCGGTAGATCACCCGGGTGCCGGCGCTGCGCCGCCGCTCGATCAGCCGCTCGCGCGCCAGCTCACCCAGCGCCCGGCGCACGGTCACCCGCGACACGCCGTGGGCATCGGCCAACTCGTTTTCGGTGGGCAGCCGCGAACCGAAGCCGAGGGCGCCGCTCAGGATGCGGTCGCGCAGAACCATGTAGATCTGCTTGGCCTTCGCCTCGCCCAGCCAGTCCCGCAATGCCCGACGCTCCCCCCACGCAAGGGCCCCCACGGTGGGGCGCCCTTTACTTGGTATTCTTTAGCATACAATATTGCGGACCGGCGGCAAGCCCGCCGGCTGCGGTAAAAGTGAGCACCATGGCACCAGATTCCGGGCACGCGCCCCAGACCCTGTTCGACAAGCTCTGGGCGGCGCACGAGATCGCGCGCCGCGAGGACGGCGCCGCGCTGCTCTGGGTCGACCGCCACTTCGTGCACGAGGGCTCTTTTCACGGCTTCAGCCAGATGAAGAAGCGTGGCCGCAAAGCCGCCGAGCCCGGCCTCACCTTCGGCGTCGCCGACCATTACGTGCCGACGCGCGGGCGCGACCACCCCATCGCCAATCCGGAAATCGCGGAAATGGTGCGCAACCTCGAACGCAACACCGCGGAAAACGGCATCACCCTGTTCGGGCTCGACGATCCGCGCCAGGGCATCGTCCACGTGGTCGGTCCCGAGGAAGGCCTCACTTTGCCCGGCCTGCTGATCGTGTGCGGCGACAGCCACACCTCGACGCACGGCGCCGTCGGCACCTATGCCTTCGGGATCGGCGCCTCCGAGGTCGCCCACGTGCTGATGACGCAGACGCTGTGGCAGAAGAAGCCCAAGCGCATGCGCATTACCGTCGACGGCGAAGCGACCGCGGGCGTCGCGGCCAAGGACATCGCGCTCGCCATCATCGCGCGCATCCACGCCGACGGCGCGCAGGGCCACGCCATCGAATACGCCGGCAGCGCCATCCGCGCGCTGTCGATGGAAGGCCGCCTCACCTTATGTAATCTGTCGATCGAGGCCGGCGGCCGCTGCGGCATGGTGGCGCCCGACGCCACCGCCTATGCCTATCTCGAGGGCCGTCCCTACGCACCCAAGGGCGAGGCCTTCGAGCGCGCGGTGGAAGCCTGGTCCGCGCTGCCCACCGATGCGGACGCCGAGTTCGACCGCGAGGTGACGCTCGAGGCCGGCAAGATCGCGCCCATCGTCACCTGGGGCACCACGCCCGACGACGCCCTGCCGATCGACGGCAGCGTGCCCGATCCGGCGCGCGAGGCCGACGCAGCGCGCGCGACTTACATGCGCGGGGCGCTCGACTACATGGGTCTCAAGCCCGGCATGAAGCTCACCGACATCGCCATCGACCGCGTGTTCATCGGCTCCTGCACCAACGCCCGCATCGAGGACCTGCGCGCCGCCGCCGCCGTGCTCGCCGGCCGGTCAAGCAAGGTGCCGGGGCTGGTCTCGCCCGGCTCGTCCCTGGTGAAGCAGCAGGCGGAAGAAGAAGGTCTCGACCGTATCTTCACGGCGGCCGGCCTCGAATGGGCCGCCTCCGGCTGCTCCATGTGCGTCGGCATTAATGGCGACATCGTTCCGCCCGGCGAGCGCTGCGCCTCGACAACGAACCGCAATTTCCGTGGCCGCCAGGGTCCCGGCGCGCGCACGCATCTGATGTCGCCGGCGATGGTCGCGGCGGCGGCCGTCAACGGCCATCTCGCCGACGTGCGCCCGCTCATCGACGGACGCAAAGTATAGGACGCGACCGATGGAAAAGTTCACCCGTCTTACCGCCACCGCCTGCCCGCTGATGCAGCCCAACATCAACACCGACCAGATCCTGCCGGCGCGCTATCTGAAATGGCCGCGCGACAAGGGCCTCGGCGCGGTTCTGTTCCAGGATCTGCGTTACGACGCCGACGACAAGCCGCGCCCCGACTTCCCGCTCAACCAGCCACATTGGCAAGGCGCGAAGATCCTGCTCGCGGGCCGCAATTTCGGTGGCGGCTCGTCGCGCGAGGCCGCCGTCTACGCGATCTACGACCACGGCTTCCGCTGCGTCATCGCGCCGTCGTTCGGCGACATCTTCGCGCAGAACGCGGTCAAGAACGGCTTGCTGACGGCGGTCGTCGACGAAGCCGATGCCACCGCACTAGCCGAAGCAGTGGCGGCCGCGCCTGAGCGCCCGATCGACGTCGATCTCGAGAAGCAGACCATCGTCTGCGGCCCTCGTCATTTCGGTTTCGCCATCGACCCGGTGAGCCGCAACCAACTCCTCAACGGCTGGGACGACGTCGATCTGACGGAAAGCTATCGCGCGCGCATCGCCGCCTTCAAAGCGGACGATGCCGTGCGCCGGCCATGGGCGCCACCGGCCACCGCGTGAGGCGCGGATCGTTCCGGCCCGACCCGGCTGCACGGGGTTAGGAAGCGCCTAACCTGCCGCCGTGGCATTGTACCAGCAAGGCCCTCCTAGTGTGGTGGTTCGGAAATCCGCTTCATTCTTGCCGCGAGTCCCTCAAGCGGATTTCCGAACCAAACCACACTAGAGTTATAGGTTTGCTAGTGTCCTTCGAATCCGAAGTCCGCTCACGAGCAAGCCGCGAAATAAAGCGGACTTCGGATTCGGGACACTAGAGTGCGAAGCAATGCGTCTCGAAGGATGGGCCGCCCTCGTCCGCCGATCTCGGGCCTGCCCGAGATCGAATTATTGGATGCGCGAGTCGGCTATAGCCGACTTGCGGTGACGCGCTCCTGCGGAGCGCTCCTCAGGATGAGGGCGGAAGAGATTCAATCTGAATGGATCAGGCTCTAGATTACCGTGAAGCCGTGCGCGAACGGATCGCGGTCGTCGATGAAAATCGAGTTGATGCCCGTCTGCCTCGCCCAACCGCCGATGGAGGGCACGACACCGTCGTAGCGCCCGACCTTGACCGCCGCCTCGACGTGGCCCTGGAACAGCGAGCCGATAATGCTTTCATGGATGAAGTCGTCGCCGGGTTTCAGCTTTCCCTTCGCCGCCCATTGCGCCATGCGCGCGGAGGTGCCGGTGCCGCAGGGCGAACGGTCGATGGCCTTCTCGCCGTAGAACACGGCGTTGCGGGCGGTCGCGCCTTCCGCGCGGGGCCGTCCGGTCCACATGACGTGGGTCAGCACGTTGATCTCCGGGTGCTCCGGATGCGCGAAGGTGTATTTCTCGTTGAGCAGGCGCCTCAAGGCCGGGCTCCAGCGCAGGATGTCGCCGGCGCTGAGTTCGGCGAGGTCGGCGACGTTCTCCTGCGGATCGACGATGGCGTAGAAATTGCCGCCATAGGCGACATCGACCGCGATCCTGCCGAGGCCCGGCACCTCGGCTTCCAGGCCTTCGGCATAGAGAAAAGACGGCACGTTGGTGATACGCACCTCTTCGACAAACTGGCCTTCCTGCCGGTAGGTAGCGACGACCTTCCCGGCCGGCGTGTCGAGCGCGACGGTTCCCGGCACTTGCGGCGAGATCAGACCGTTCTCGACCGCCATCGTCACCGTGCCGATGGTGCCATGCCCACACATGAACAGGCACCCGGAGGTTTCGATAAAGAGAACGCCGACGTCGCAGTCCTCGCGCGTCGTGGGATAAAGGATCGTGCCCGACATCATGTCGTGCCCGCGCGGCTCGAACATCAACCCTCGGCGAATCCAGTCGTGCTTGGCCAGGAAATCGGCCCGCCGCTCGATCATGGTCGTGCCCAGAAGATGCGGCCCACCGCCGGCGACCAGGCGCACCGGATTGCCGCAGGTATGTCCGTCGAAACAAAGGAAGGTATGCCGCGCCATTTTCTCAAGCAGCCCGCATTGATGGCCCCCCGAGAATGTTAGTTTAATGCAGCCCGTGGCGCCAGCCTGGCCGGCGGGTGCCGCGCGGCCGCACGAACGCGGCGCGGAACAGGGGGAGAGCGCCTTTGAGCACGCCGACACTGACCGTTCGCGAGGTCCAACTCTACGAAAGGCCGGTGCGCCTGCGGATGCCGTTTCGCTTCGGCGTGGTGACGCTGACCGAAGCGCCGCAATGTTTCGTCCGTGTGCGCATCGAACGGGAAGACGGCACATCGCATTGGGGCGCGGCCGCCGAACTGCTGGCGCCGAAGTGGTTCGACAAGAACCTGGCGCTATCGAACGAAGACAATTTCGACCAGCTGCGGCTCTCCCTCCGGCTGGCCGCCGACGCCTACACGGAAGACCGCCGCGCGCGCACGGCGTTTGGCCATTTTGCGGCGCATTACGCCGACCAGATCGCGGCCGGCGCGCGGCACGGCCTCAATGCGCTGGTGTCGAATTTCGGCCCCGCGCAACTCGATCGCGCCATTCTCGATGCGCTGTGCCGCGGCGCGGGCTGCTCCTTCTATGACGCGATCCGGGCAAACCTCGCCGGGATCGAGCCGGGCCTGCTGCCGGGCCCGCTCGCCGATCTCGCCGGCTTCGATATCGGGGCTTTCCTGGGGAGCTTGCGGCCGCAAGCCGCCATCGCCGCGCGCCACACCGTCGGCCTCGTCGACGCCATCGCCGGCCATCCCCACCAGGTGAACGACGGGCTGCCGGAATCGCTGGAAGAAGTCATCGCTTGCTACGGCCACACCTATTTCAAGCTCAAGGTCGGCGGCGACCTGGAAGCCGACCTCGCCCGGCTGAGCGAGATCGCGGCGGTGCTCGGCACGATTTCGCAATCTTACCACGTCTCGCTCGACGGCAACGAGCAATACGACGATATCGAGGCTCTGCTTGCGCTGTGGCGACGCATGCAGGAGACGCCGCATTTGGCGCGCCTGGTCGCCGGCATTCTTTTCATCGAGCAGCCGATCGCCCGCGCCCATGCGTTCGACAACGACGTCTCCGCGCTCTCACGGGTCAAGCCGGTGATCGTCGACGAATCCGACGATCGGCTGGAGGCTTTTCCGCGCGCCCGCGCGCTCGGCTATAGCGGTATTTCAAGCAAATGCTGCAAGGGATTCTATAAGTCGATCCTCAATGCCGCGCGCTGCGCGGCCTGGAACGCCGGGTTCATGACCGAAGGTCATTTCCTGAGCGGCGAGGACCTGACGACGCAGCCGGGCCTGGCGGTGCAGCAGGACCTAGCGCTGGTGAACCTGCTCGGTCTCGGCCACGTCGAGCGCAACGGCCATCACTACGTCAACGGCATGAGCGGCTTGCTACCGGGCGAACAGGCGGCCTTCCTCGCCGCGCACCCGGACCTTTACGAGCGCAGCCACGGCGCCGTGCGCGTCAGGATCACCGCCGGCCGCCTCGCCATCGGCTCGCTCGCGGTGCCCGGCTTTGCCACCGAGGCCTACCCGGCATGGGAGACGCTGACGCCGATGGTGCCATCAAGCGCGTCGTAAGGGCCCGCGCGACTGCTGCCGCAGCCGCACGGGACCGTCCGATGCATCGCTCACGCATAAACGCAGGACGCGGTTTACGCGACTAAACGCTACAACGCGCTTCGACGGCCGCGCGCGAAGCCGGCAATGGCCGAAATGGCAAACAGCACAATGGCGACAAAGAACACGATCTTGGCCGCCTCGACCGCTATGCCGGCGATGCCGCCAAATCCGAGAACCGCCGCGATCAGTGCAATGATGAGAAACGTCAGTGCCCAACCAAGCATGAGAACGCTCCTGCCCCATCCGATATCCGGAAAGATGTTCCGGGTGGAAACGCCATGCACGGCCGCTTGGTTCCCCCGATATCGACCGCGCGCCGCCGGAGCGCTAGAATCAGAGCAATTTCGGGCGGTTGCGGCGGCCGCCCGGCGAGGAACCGGTTCCCTTGGCAAACCGTTAGCGTCGCGTGTCCAGGAGTAGCGTTGATGGCACCGCGACCGAATTGGAAAGGTCATCTCAAGCTGTCGCTGGTGTCGTGCGCGGTGGCGCTTTATCCGGCCACCAGCAGCAGCAGCCACCGCATCCGCTTCAACATCATCAACAGCAGCACCGGCAACCGTATCCGCAACGACATCGTCGACGCCGAGACCGGCCAGCCGGTCGAACCGGAAGACCGCGTCAAGGGCTACCAGTTCGAAAGGGGCCAGTACGTCCTGGTGGACGAGGAAGAGCTCGACAACGTCGCGCTGGAGAGCACCCACACCATCGAAATCGAGCGGTTCGTGCCGATGGCGGAGGTCGACCGCATCTATCTCGACGAGTCGTACTACCTGACCCCGCAGGACGAGATGTCGCAGGAAGCCTTCGCCGTGATCCGCGAAGCCATGCGCAAGGAGGACCTGGTGGGCATCGCCCGCGTTGTCCTTTCCCGCCGCGAGCACCTGCTGCTGCTGACGCCGCGCGGCAAGGGGCTGATGGCAACGACGCTGCGCTACAAGACCGAGGTGCGCGACGAAAACGACTACTTCGACGACATCGACGACCGCAAGGTGCCGGCCGACATGCTCAAGCTCGCGGTGCAGATCCTCGACAGCAAGAAGGGCCATTTCGACCCGTCCAAATTCGAGGACCGCTACGAGAACGCGCTCATGGACCTGATCGAGGCCAAGCGCGCCGGCAAGGCGCCGCCGGTGATCGGCGAGGAACAGCCGAGCAACGTGGTCAACCTCATGGACGCCTTGCGGCGCAGCGCGCGTGGCGGAAGCGGCCGCAGCGGTAAAACGTCGTCTCGGCTGTCCTCGTCGCGCAGGTCCTCGCGCAAGAAAAGCGGTTCCAGCGGCAAGCGCTCGACCTCGTCGAAGCGCAAGGTCGAACGGGCGGGCTAGGCGGCAATGGGCCTGCAAACTTACCACGGCAAGCGGCATTTCGGCGCCACCAAGGAGCCGCTTGGCCAGGTCGCGCGCCGCAAGGGCCACGCCTTCGTCATCCAGAAGCACGACGCCCGCCGGCTGCATTACGACCTTCGGCTCGAGCTTGATGGCGTGATGAAGAGCTGGGCGGTCACCCGCGGTCCCAGCCTGGTGCCCGGCGACAAGCGCCTCGCCGTGCAGGTCGAAGACCATCCGGTCGCCTACAACAAGTTCGAGGGCACCATCCCGCAAGGCGAATACGGTGGCGGCACGGTGATGATCTGGGACCGCGGCACATGGACGCCGGATGACGATCCCGCCAAGGGCCTGCGCAAGGGGCACCTCGCCTTTCATCTCGATGGCGAGAAATTGCACGGCGGTTGGCACCTGGTGCGCATGCGCCGGCGCCGCGGCGAAAAGCGCGACAACTGGCTGCTGATCAAGCAGCACGACGATGAGGCGCGCGCCGACAAGGATGCGGACATCCTCGCGCAGGCGCCCCGCTCGGTCGCCAGCGGTCGCTCACTCGACGAAATCGCCGCCGGCAAGCCGCGCCGCAAGCGCAAGGCGAAGGCGAAGGCGAAGGCGAGCAAGACTAAGACGCGCAAAACCAAGGCAACGAAGACCAAGAAGACGGGCAAAGCCAAAAAGACCAAGACGAAATCCAAACGGGCGAAGCGCCGATGACCGCCCGCGGCCAGGCCACACGCAGCCGCAAGAGCGCGCGCGCCACGACGAGCACGCGGCGCAAACGCGTGGCTGGCCTGCGCCTGATGCGCGAGGCGCAGGCGCCGCGGCATTCCAGGAAACAAGCCGCCGACGCGCACCGCCACGGCAAGCGCGCCGCCCTGCCCGATTTCGTCAAGCCGTGCCTGGCCACCCTGGTCGACAAGATCCCGACCGGCGCTCGCTGGGTCCATGAGATCAAGTTCGACGGCTACCGCATCCAGGCGCGTCTGCAAGGCGGCAAGACCAAGCTGCTCACCCGCAAGGGGCTGGACTGGACCGCGAAGTTTCCGCGCGTCGCCGAAGCGGTCGAGAAGCTCGGCGCCGATACCGCGCTGATCGACGGCGAACTGGTGGTGGAAGACAAGGACGGCATCTCGCGCTTCTCGCTGCTGCAGCAGGACCTCAAGGCGGGCCGCCACGACCGCATGGTGCTCTACGCCTTCGACCTGATGCATCTCGACGGCGCCGACCTGCGCCCCGTGCCGCTCGGCGAGCGCAAGACGGCGCTGGCGCGGCTATTGGGCCGCGGGCGCAAGCGTGGCACCTTGCGCTTCGGCGAGGCGCTGACCGAACCGGGCCCGGCGCTCATCAAGCGCGTCTGCGCGATGGGGCTGGAAGGCATCGTCTCCAAACTGGCCGACGCGCCCTACCACGCCGGCCGCGGCCGCGACTGGTTGAAGACCAAATGCTCCGACCGGCAGGAATTCGTGGTCGCCGGCTTCGCCCCGTCGAGCGCCGACCCTCACGCCGTCGGCGCGCTGGTGCTTGCCGTCTACGACGGCGGCAAGCTGACCTATGCCGGCCGCACCGGGACCGGCTTCACCCAAGCCGTCGCCCGGTCGCTTTACCGACAGCTCAACGACAAGGCCCGCAAGACCTCCCCGCTCGCCGGCGTGCCGAGCGTGGAGCGCGGCGCGCGCAAGCCGGTCTGGGTCGAGCCCAAGACGGTGGTGGAAGTCGCCTTCCATGGCTGGACCCATGGCGACCGCGTGCGCCAGGCCTCGTTCCAGGGCGTGCGCGAGGACAAGCCGGCCAAGAACGTGGTGAGGGAGACATCGGCGTCATGACGGACAAGAAGCAAGCATCGCCCGGGCGGCGCGGCGCGCGGGGCCAGCGCGCCAGCGCCATGGCCGGCAAGGTCAGGCTCAGCCACCCCGACCGCGTCTATTGGCAGGACGCCGGCGTCACCAAACAGGACCTCGCCGACTACTACGCCAGCGTCTGGAAATGGATGCGCCCGCACGTCATCGGCCGGCCGCTGGCACTGGTGCGCTGCCCGGAAGGCGCCGACAAAGGCGCCGACATGGGCCAGTGCTTCTTCCAGAAGCACCCGCGCGCCGGCATCCCCACCGAATTCCTGCACCTGGTGCCGGAAAAGGGCGACAAGATCATCACCATCGACGATCTCGACGGGTTGATCGCGCTGGTGCAGGGCGGCACGCTCGAAGTCCATGTGCGCGGCGCGATCGCCGACGACCGCGAGCGCGCCGATCGGCTGGTGTTCGATCTCGATCCCGGTCCGGGCCTCGGCTTTGCCGACGTCGTCGCGGCCGCGGGCGACGTGCGCGAACGCCTGCAACGGGTCAAGCTCAAGAGCTTCGTGAAGGTCACCGGCGGCAAGGGCCTGCACGTGGTGGTGCCGATCAAGCCGGCGCCCTGGGCCGTCGTCAAGAAATTCACGCATACCGTGGCGCGAAGCATGGCCGCCGACGACCCCGAGCGCTATCTCGCGGTGGCCAGCAAGGCGCGGCGCGAGAACCGCATCTTTGTGGACTACCTGCGCAACACCCGCGAGGCCACCGCCGTCGCGCCCTATTCCACCCGCGCCCGCGCGAACGCGCCGGTGGCGATGCCGGTCGCCTGGTCGGAGCTCGGCCGCCTCAAAAGCGCCAACCAGTACACGGTGCGCAACGCAATGCGGCGGCTGAGCCGGTTGAAGACGGATCCGTGGGCGGGCATGAACCGGGTGAAGCAGGCGCTGCCGGAATTCAATTGAATGGCATGTACCACCCTATGCAGCGAGCGCCGCACCGCGTCCTGATAGGGTCCCTCATACACGGGGGCCATCGGCACGATCAGCTTCGGCGATCTCGCCGCCCACCCGGATGCCCTAAACCGGGTGCTGCAAGGCATCATCCAGGGCGCGCTCACCGGCATCGGTTTCATCGGCGCCGGCGTGATCCTGCACGACGCCCGCGAACAGAAAGTCCACGGCCTGACCACCGCCGCATCGGTCTGGGTCACGGCAGCCTTGGGAATCGCCTGTGCGCTGGCGGCCTGGACGGTCGTCGCCGTCGGCACCGTCATCACCATCGTGATCCTCTACGTCGTCCGGCGCGTGGAGGCCCGCCTCTCCGCCGATGAGGAATAGCCGTCGGCCGCATCCGGGGAACTTCTCTGACGCCGCCCGGTTGTTCCCATGGGGCGCCGCGCAAACCACCCGACATTGGAACAGGCACCGGCCGCAATTCGGATTCCGCACGCCTCAAAGGCGCACCTGAGTACCGGCGGGCGTTCCGAATATCCGGTCCCATTCGTCCACGAGAGACAGAGAACCACATGCCCACTTCTCAATATCATGAACCGCCGACGGAATTGTCGGAACAGATCCGCACTTACACGCGCATGATCACCTCGCTGATCGAGGAAGCGGAGGCGATCGGCTGGTACACCCAGCGCCTCGCGGTGGAAAAAGATGCCGCCGCGAAGGCCATCATGCAGAACGCGATGAACGAGGAATACAAGCATTTCGGCATGGACCTCGAATTTCTGCTGCGGCGAACGCCCACCTGGCGCGCGGAGCTGAAGACGATCCTGTTCAGCGAAGGCGACATCGTCGCGCTCGGCGAGAAAGCCGAAGACGCCTCGGACTGAGGCAATCCAAGTGGCCGGCGCACGATCACGGCCTTCGGCTCACGGGCGGGTGGCCGCCGGCGGCGGTGGCTCGGCCATGGGCGCCGCCCGGCCGCGAAATGCCCGCGAACGCCGCAGCGGTTTCGACCTTGTCGCGGCCGCGCGCTCATGGAACCAGAGCTGGACCGGATGTGACTCTTTCGTCACCGCGCTGCGTCACGTGAAGAAATAGATGAAGACGCCCACCATCACGAGCGCGCTTGCAATCGTGGCGATCGCCAACACGTAGCGACCGCCCTGCCCCGTGGTGGCGGCCCGCGCTTCTGTCGCCGTCTCGACAATGCGGCCATGCTCTTTCTTCACCATGTCGTTTTTCCCGCGCCCTCAATGCAGTCGAAGGGAGCAACGCGAGGTCGCGCACGGATGTTCCACCGTGCCCGTGGACCGGGCCTGCGACGGACAGCGATGGAACGGAATCGTTCAGGAGATGGAACCAGCGGGCGATCACATGCCGCCGCCGCGCTGACGATCCGCTAGCCGCGACCGACCGCACGGTCGGGCTCCGGCCGGGCCGGCGAAGAGCCGCCGGCTCCCGAAGAGCCGGCGGCGCCAATCGTGAGGTCGAGGCTAGAGCGGCAACTTGCCCTCTTTCATCAGTTCCATGACCTTGTCGTAGGGCATGGTCTTGGCCTGCGGCTTCTCGTTCGCGAGCTTCGGCCAGGGCGCGCCCGGCTGCTTGTACCAGTAGCTCGGGTCCTTCTTGGCGTTGAGCTTCGGCCCGCACTTGCCCTGCAGGCCCGAACGCCCGATGCGCTCCATGACCCGGTCCTGCGCCGCGGCCAGGTTGTCAAGCGCCGTCTTCGGGGTCACCTCACCAGCGACCGCTTCGCCGATGTTCTGCCACCAGAGCTGCGCCAGCTTGGCGTAGTCGGGCACGTTGAGGCCCGTCGGAGTCCAGTACTTGATGCCCGGTCCGCGGAAGAACTGGATCAGACCACCGAACCGCGAGCCATCCGGATCGTCGAACGACTTATCCATAACGGTGCTCTTGCGGATGAAGGTCAGGCCGACGTGCGACTTCTTCAGGTCGACGGTCTGCGAGGTGACGAACTGGGCATAGAGCCAGGCGGCTTGCGTGCGCTTGACCGGCACGTTCTTCAGCAGCGTCCACGAGCCTTCGTCGCGATAGCCGGCCTTCATACCCGGCTTCCAGTACGGCCCGTGCGGCGTCGGCGCCATGCGCCACAGCGGCTTGCTGGCCTTGTCCACCGTGTGATTGCCCTTGCTTTCCGGCTCGAGCATGTTGGCAGCGAAGGCGGAGTACCAGAAGATCTGCTGCGCCACGTTGCCTTTGGCCAGACTCGGCAGCGACTGGTAGAAGTCCATGCCGAGCGCACCGGGCGGGGCGTATTCGCGCAGCCATTCCATGTACTTGCGCAACGCGAACACGGCCGCCGGGCCGTTGGCGGAACCGCCGCGGCTGACGCTGGCGCCGACCGGACGGCAACCGTCCATGCGGATGCCCCATTCGTCGACCGGGTAGCCGTTCGGGGTACCCTTGTCACCGGCGCCTGCCATGCCGAGCCAATCGTCGGTGAAGCGCCAGCCGAGGTCCGGCGACTTCTTGCCGTAGTCCATGTGGCCGAACACGGCCTTGCCGTCGATCTCCTTGACGTCGTTCTTGAAGAACGCGGCGATGTCCTCGTAGGCGGACCAATTAAGCGGCACGCCGAGATCGTAGCCATATTTCTTCTTGAAAGCGGCCTTCAGATCGGGCCGATCGAACCAGTCCTTGCGGAACCAGTAGACGTTGATGAACGACTGGTCGGGGAGCTGCCAGAGCTTGCCCTTGAAGCCGCGCGATTTCAGGCCGGTGGCGTCCGCCAGGCCCAAGAAGTCGTTGAGATGGAAATAGGGATCGGTAACCGATTTGCCTTCACCCTTCATCCAGTCCGTCAGATTGCGCGTATACGGATAGCGCGCATGGAAGCCGATGAAGTCGTCGTCGTTGATGTAGGCGTCGTAGATCGGCTTGCCGGTCTGCACCTGCGTCTGCAGCTTTTCGACGACGTCGCCTTCCTGGATCACGTCATGGGTGACGTGGATGCCGGTGATCTCCTCGAAGGCCTTGGCGAGCACCTTCAATTCGTAAGCGTGGGTCGGAATGGTCTCGGACACGACCCGGATGTGCATGCCTTTGTAGGGCTTGGCCGCGTTGACGAACCACTGCATCTCCTTCATCTGCTGCTCTTTGGTGAGCACAGACGGCTGGAACTCGTTGTCGACCCATTTCTTCGCTGCGGCCATGTCCGCGTTCGCCGTGCCGGCGAATAACGCGAATGACGCGCAGATAGCGCTGCAAAGCAACGCGCGTCGCAGTGCCTTCCCCTTTGTCCGTGTCATTTGTGCGTCTCCTCCCGGCCTCCTCGATCGTTGACCCGATTGCCCCCGGCGCGAAGGCCGATAACGCCGAACGGCGGGCACGTTGCTCCCCTTCTTCTTCCTCAGCCCCAGCGCATCACCACACCCATCCAGAGCAAGGAAATGACGAACGCGATCCACAGGCTGGCTTCGGTCAGGCCTACCCACGCCAGGTTGATGTAGGCGCTCACCAAGAGGCCGATGAACAGACGGTCGCCCGGCGTGGTTGGAATCGGGAGAAACCCGCGCCGCTCGGGGCTCGGCGCCATGAGCTGCCAGATCGTCATGGCGACCAGGACGGCCGCGATCACCGCGAAGAAGATCGCGGTCGGCAGCGTCCAAACCATCCAGTTGAGGCCCATGACGTATCTCCCCCGGCTCAGACGCGGCCGAGCGCGAATCCCTTGGCGATGTAGTTGCGGACGAAATAGATAACCAAGGCGCCCGGCACGATGGTGAGCATGCCGGCCGCCGCCAGCAGACCCCAGTCGAGGCCGGAGGCGCTCACCGTGCGCGTCATCACCACGGCGATCGGCTTGGCGTTGGTTATGGTGAGCGTGCGCGCGAACAAAAGCTCCACCCACGAGAACATGAAGCAGAAGAACGCGGTGACGCCGACGCCGGCGCGGATGAGCGGAACGAACACGGTGAGGAAGAAGCGCGGCAGCGAATAGCCGTCGATGAACGCGGTCTCGTCGATCTCGCGCGGGATTCCGGACATGAAGCCTTCCAGGATCCACACCGCCAGCGGCACGTTGAACAGCGTGTGCGCGAGCGCGACCGCCCAATAGGTGTCGAGCAGATTGAGCGCGGAATAGAGCTGAAACACCGGCAGCAGGAACACCGCCGCTGGGGCCATGCGGTTGGTCAGAAGCCAGAAGAACAGATGCTTGTCGCCGAGGAAGCGGTAGCGCGAAAACGCATAGGACGCCGGGAGCGCCACCACCAGGCAGATGACGGTGTTGATACCGACGTAGGCGAACGAGTTGATGTAGCCCCAGTACCAGGACGGATCGGTCAGGATTTCCAGGTAATTCGACAGCACAGGATGGTGCGGATAGAGCGCCATTTGCGACATGATATCGTTGTTGGTGCGCAACGACATGTTGAGCATCCAATAGATCGGCAGCATCAGCACGATCAGATAGATGAAAAGCCAGACAATGCGCGCGCGGATTTTCATCGTGCTTCTCCCCTGCCCGCCCGCAGCAGCACCTGATAGAACACGTAGCTGAACGCCAGCACGATCAGGAAGTAGATGATCGAGAAGGCAGCCGCCTTGCCGACGTCGAACTCACCGAGCGCCAGTTTCACCAGATAAATCGACAGGAAGGTCGTCGAGTCGCCCGGCCCGCCGCCGGTCAGCACGAACGGTTCGGTGTAGATGAGGAAGCTGTCCATGAAGCGCAGCAGGATGGCGATGGTCAGCACGCTGCGCATCTTCGGTAGCTGGATATAAAGGAACACGGCCCAGCGCGAGGCGCCGTCGATGGCGGCCGCCTGGTAGTACGCATCGGGGATCGAGCGCAGGCCCGCATAGGCGAGCAGCACCACCAACGGGGTCCAGTGCCAAACCTCCATCATCATCACCGAAACCCAGGCTTCCATTGGCACCGTCGGGTAGTCGAAATGGATGCCCAGTGTGTGGTCGATGAAATGGCCAAGCAGGCCGATGTCGGGACGCAGGAAGATGACCCAGATGGTGCCGATGACGTTCCATGGAATGAGCAGCGGCAAGGCGACCAGAACGAGCGTGGCCGAGGTGCCCCAGCCACTCTTGCGCGGGATGGTGAGCGCGATGGCGACGCCGAGCGGCAATTCGATCAGCAGCACCAGCCCGGAGAAGATGAACTGGCGGAGCAGCGCGGCGTGCAGCCGGTCGTTGTGCAGCATCTCGCGGAACCATTCGGTGCCGACGAAGATGCGGTGCGTGGAGTCGAAGATGTCCTGCACCGAATAGTTCACCACCGTCATCAACGGGATGAGCGCGTTGAACGCCACCAGCAGGACGACCGGCATCACCAGGAGCCATGCGCGTTGGTCTTGCCATTTTTCCACGGCGCGGCCCTCTAGCCGACGAGCTGACCGTCGGCGTAGAGCCGGGTCATGTTCGGGTTGAACGTAATCGTGCCGCGCCCGGCCGGGATCGGCTGTTCCGGCGGCACGACAACTTTGATTTCGAGATCGCCGAGCCGGCAGGTCGCGACCTTGCGGGTGCCGAGGTCCTCGACGTCGCGCACCGCGATTGTGAGGCCCTTGCCGCCCGCGGCGGCGAAGTCGATCGCCTCCGGCCGCACGCCGATCTCCAGGGTCTGCCCGGCAGGCGCCTGCGCCAGCAGGTGGCGTGCCAGCGGGAGGTGCTGGCCCGCCACCTCGGCGCCGTCGGCGGAAAGCCGGCACGGCAGGAAATTCATGCCCGGGCTGCCGATGAAGTAGCCGACGAAGCGGTGCTGCGGCACTTCGAACAGTTCCTGCGGCGTGCCCTCCTGCAGCACGCGGCCTTCGTGCATGACGACGACGCGGTCGGCGAAGGTCAGCGCCTCACCCTGGTCGTGGGTGACGTAGATCAACGTCAGCTTGTAGCGCTTGTGGATTTCCTTGAGCTTGCGCCGTAGCCGCCATTTCAGATGCGGGTCGATGACCGTCAGCGGCTCGTCGAACAGGATGGCGGCGACGTCGGAGCGCACCAGGCCGCGGCCGAGCGAGACCTTCTGCTTGGCGTCGGCGGCAAGCCCCGCCGCGCGCCGCTTGAGGTCGTCGGTGAGCTCCAGCATCTCCGCCACTTCGGCGACGCGGGCGCGCACTTCCCGGTCGGCCACGCCGCGGTTGCGTAAGGGGAAGGCGAGATTGTCGAACACCGTCATGGTGTCGTAGATCACCGGGAACTGGAACACCTGCGCGATGTTCCGCTGCACCGGCGTCAGGTCGGTGACGTTCCTGCCGTCGAACAGCACGCTGCCGCCGCTCGGATGTAGCAGGCCGGAAATGATGTTGAGCAGCGTCGTCTTGCCGGAGCCCGAGGGCCCGAGCAGTGCATAGGCACCGCCGTCCTGCCAGGCCATGTGCATCGGCTGCAGCGCGTAGTCCTCGGGCCGCGAAGGCCCGGCGAAATAGCTGTGCTGGATGTCGTTGAATTCGATGCGGGCCATCAGCGCGCCTCCGCGGTGTGCGGGTGGCCGTTCTGACGGCCCGCGGCGGCGAGATCGCCGGCGCCGTTGAACACGAACAGCCGGGCCGGATCGATATAAAGATCGACCTCGGCACCCAAAGCGAACTCGTGCACGCCCTCCAGCAGCGCGACCAGGGTGAAATCGCCGTGCCGCGCATGCACATAGGTTTCCGACCCGTTGATCTCGGCGAGCTCCACCGTGGCGCGGATCGCGCCGCTGTCGCCCGGACGCGGGGCGACGGCGATGTGGTTGGCGCGCACGCCGACGCGGTAATCGCCGGGCGGCAGGTCGCGCATGTGGGCGGCCACCGGAAACGCCACGTTCGGCGACAAGCGGCATTCGTGGGCGCCGACATGCGCGCGCACGAGGTTGATCGGCGGATCGCTGAACACCTCGCCGACGCGCACCGTTGCCGGGCGGCGATAGACCTCGAGCGCCGGCCCGTGCTGCAGCACGCGCCCAGCATCGACGATGACCGTGTTGCCGCCGAACAGCAGGGCCTCCTGCGGCTCGGTGGTGGCGTAGACCACGGTCGTTTCGTTGTCGCGGAAGATGTGGCGGATCTCGCTGCGCAGCTCTTCGCGCAGCTTGTAATCGAGGTTCACCAGCGGCTCGTCGAGCAGCAACAGCGGCGCGTCCTTGATCAGCGCGCGGGCGAGCGCCACCCGTTGCTGCTGGCCGCCCGACAGCTCGGACGGCAGGCGGCCGAGATAGCGCTCAATGCGCATCATCTCGGCGGTGGCGCGCACCTTGGCGTCGACCTCCGCCGCGGACAGGCGCCCGGCGCGCCGCAGCGGCGACGCGATGTTCTGGTAGACGGTAAACGAGGGGTAGTTGACGAATTCCTGGTAGACCATCGCCACGTTGCGCTTGCGCACGCCGGCGGCGGTGACGTCCTTGCCGTCCTCGAGAACGGCGCCGGTGGTGGGCCGGTCGAGGCCCGCGATCAGCCGCAGCAACGACGTCTTGCCGGCTTGGGTCGGGCCGAGCAGCACGTTGAACGATCCCGAACTCGAGATCGATATCGGTATCGTAGAGGTGGGCCTGCCCTCGCACGACCTTGGTGACGTTCCGCAGGGTCAAGCGCATTGCCGACCCTCCTTGCCGCCGGACGCGATGCCGTGCTCCGTCAGCCATGCACGCAACCGCTCCACCATGTCGGGCGGGGCCTGCAGTCCGAGCTTGGAACGCCGCCAGAGGATGTCGTCGGCGGTCAGTGCCCACTCGTAGAAAGTCAGATAATTGATCTCCGCCTCGTACAGGCCGGCGCCGAGGTCGGTGCCGAGATCGTCGAGGCGCCTGGCATCGGCCAGCAAGACTTCGATGCGCGTGCCGTAGGCACGGGCGTAACGCTCGGCGAGCGCCGCCGGCAGCCAGGGGCGGCGGCGCTTCAACTCTTCGAAGAAACGACCGAAATCGGCACCGGGCATGTCGCCGCCCGGCAGCGGCGCGGTCGCCGTCCATGCCGGCTTGAAATTGCGCAAAGGCGCCTGCAGCAGCTCCATCACCTCCTCGGCCAGACGGCGATAGGTGGTGATCTTGCCGCCGAATACCGACAGCAGCGGCGCCGTGCCCTCGCCCGCATCGAGTTCGAGCTCGTAATCGCGCGTGACCTCGGACAGCTCGTCCGACTCGTCTTCGATCAGCGGCCGCACGCCCGCGTAACTCCAGACCACATCGGCCGGGCGGATGGGGCGGGCGAAATAGGCATTGATTGCTTCGCAGAGATAGGAGACCTCGTCGTCCCCGATCGACACGGAGGCCGGATCGCCGGTGTATTCGACGTCGGTGGTGCCGATCAGCGTGTAGTCGGTCTCGTAGGGTATCGCGAAGATGACGCGCTTGTCCTGGTTCTGCAGGATGTAGGCGTAGCCGTGATCGAACATCCGCGGCACGACGATGTGGCTGCCCTTGACCATGCGCAGATGGCGGCGCGAACTCGATGCGCAACGACCCGCGCAACAGATCGGTGACCCACGGGCCGCCTGCGTTGACGATGCAGCGCGCCTTGACCGCGCGCTGCGCGCCGCTCAGCTTGGAGCGTAGCGTGGCGCTCCAATGCTCTTCGCCGCGCTCGGCCGAGACGAAACGCGTGCGCGTCAGGATTTCCGCGCCGCGCTCCGCCGCATCGAGCGCGTTCATCACGACGAGGCGCGCGTCCTGCACCAGGCCGTCGGAGTAGATGAAGCCCATCTTCAATGAAGGCTTGAGTGGCGCGCCGGTGGGATGCGTGCGCAGGTTCACGGTCTCGGTGCCCGGCAGCAGCTCGCGCTTGCCCAGGTGATCGTAAAGGAACAGGCCGATGCGCATCATCCAGGCCGGCCGCAGGCTGCTCACGTGCGGCATGACGAAACGCAGCGGCGCGATCAGGTGCGGCGCCGCGCGCAACAGCACCTCGCGTTCCTGCAGCGCCTTGCGCACCAGGCTGAACTCGTACTGCTCGAGATAGCGCAAGCCGCCGTGAATGAGCTTGGTGCTGGCGGAGGAGGTGTGCGCGGCGAGATCGTCCTGCTCGCAGAGCATGACGGTGAGGCCGCGGCCGGCGGCGTCGCGGGCGATCCCGGCACCGTTGATACCGCCCCCGATAACGAGGAGATCGTA
This sequence comes from uncultured Pseudomonadota bacterium, assembly GCA_963829755.1. Taxonomy (GTDB): domain Bacteria; phylum Pseudomonadota; class Alphaproteobacteria; order Rhizobiales; family Xanthobacteraceae; genus Pseudolabrys. The sequence continues at coordinate 239,883 of CAWHJV010000017.1, forward strand.
GACGGACGCGTGGTCCGGCATTTCCATCCCTGCCCCGCCCCCGGTTTCTCGTTGTGCAAGCTCAGCCGAAAAGGCAGCCGCAACGGCCGGGGATCATGTTCGAAAACTAACAAAAATGAACGTAACCGAACGCAAAATGGTGTCAATATGGCGCTTAATGTTGCGTTGCAAAACCAAAGCAACATATTCGCAGATTGAAATGCATGAAATGGCCGCGGCCGTCCTCCCCGTCCGGGAATTGTTGCGGCCTCGTCGTGGCTTATACCGCCGCGCCAAGCCGGGCAGCCTTGCGTGCATTGCGACAGGCCGCACGCAAACAAGCGGTGGAAAAATTCTTGAAGGGATGACGCGTGCCGGCCCGGGCTTCCTGGCGCGTCACGTGCGTGCGACGCGTCAAACGCGCGTCTGTCAAACGAAGGCGCAAGCGGACGCGCCGATGGCGTGATCGTGATGCGATGGCGTTACTCGGCGACGTACACGGCCGTCTTCGCCTCGGCCAGCATGTCGCGCATCTCGGCCGGCACCGGGCGGTCGGTGAACAGCGCCGTGATCTGCGACAGGTGCGCCAGCCGCACCAAGGCCTGGCGGCCGAACTTGGAATGGTCCGCCACCAGGAAAACCTTACGCGACTGCGCGATGATGGCCTCTGCGACCCGCACCTCGCGGTAGTCGAAATCGCGCAAGGTGCCGTCCATTTCGATGCCGGAAATGCCGATGACCGCGAAATCCACCTTGAATTGGCGGATAAAATCGATAGTCGACTCCCCGATGACGCCGCGGTCGCGCGCGCGCACCACGCCGCCGGCAACGATGATCTCGCAGTCCGGATTGGCGCACATCACCGCCGCCACGTTCAGGTTGTTGGTGATGACGCGCAGATCCATGTGCTGGCCGAGCGCCTTGGCCACCTCTTCCGTGGTGGTGCCGAGATTGATGAACAGCGACGAATGGGGCGGGATGTGCTGGGCGACGAGCTGCGCGATCCGCCGCTTCTCGTCATGGAAGAGCGTCTGCCGGGTGTTATAGGCGAAGTTCTCGATGCTGGACGGCAGGCCGGCGCCGCCGTGGAAGCGCCGCAGCAACTGCTGCTCCGAAAGGTGATTGATGTCGCGGCGGATGGTCTGGTGGGTGACGCCGAAGTGCTTGGCCAGGGTCTCGACGGAGGCGAACCCGTCGTGCTGGACCTGGGTGAGGAGCTCCTGCTGCCGCGGATTGAGGGTCTTCATGGGCGCGTCGCGATGGGAGGGCGGATCGTCCGGCATGGGCACCATTGTGGAGTAATACGAACGTCAATGTTCGAAATCCCACAGAGATTTACAGCACATTTTGCGGGCGGCCGCCACGCTTGACCAGGCCCGCCGCTGCGTCGACACTATCAAGATGCTGATATCGTTATATTTTATGGCCAGACGGCCGCGCCTGAGCGGCGTCCTTACGTCGCCAGCGTTTGCCTTATCGCGCGTTGCCAGCCGGCGTATTTTGCCTCGCGGCTGGAATCATCCAATTGGGGCTCGAACCGGCGCTCCGGCTGCCAGCCGTCCGCGAGGGCCTCGGGCGCCGGATAAAGCCCGACGTCGTGGCCGGCGAGGTAGGCCGCGCCGCGCGCCGTGGTCTCCACCACCGCCGGGCGCTCCACCGGCGCGCCCAGCATGTCGGCCAGGAACTGCATGGCCCAGCCATTGGCGCTCAAGCCGCCGTCGACGCGGACGACGCCGCGCGCCTCGCCGGCGTCGGCGCCCATCGCCTCCAGCAGGTCGCGGCTCTGATAGGCGACGCTTTCCAGCGCGGCGCGGGCCAGCTCGTTGCGGGTGGTGGCGCGCGTGATCCCGGAAATGGCCGCGCGCGCGTGCGGCGCCCAATAGGGCGCGCCCAGGCCGGTGAAGGCCGGCACCAGATAGACCGGCTGTTCGGGATCGGCCTCTGCCGCCAGCGCCTCGGTTTCGGCGGCGGAGGCGACCACGCCGAGGCCGTCACGCAGCCATTGCACGGTCGAACCGGCGGCGAAGATCGAGCCTTCGAGCGCGTAGGTGCGCCGGCCGCCGAACTGATAGGCGACCGTGGTCACCAGCCCGTGGCGCGAGGCCACCGGCTCGGCCCCGAGGTTGCGCAGCATGAAGCAGCCGGTGCCATAGGTCGATTTCACCATGCCCGGCCGGAAGCAAGCCTGGCCGATGAGCGCGGCCTGCTGATCGCCGGCCATGCCGCGCACGTCGAGCGGCTTGCCAAACAGCGACGCCGCCGTGGTGCCGAAATGGCCGGCGCAATCGCGCACCTCGGGCAGCACCGCGCGCGGCACATTGAACAGCCGCAGCATGTCGTCGTCCCAGGCGCCGGTCGCGATGTCGTAGAGCATGGTGCGCGAGGCGTTGGTGGCGTCGGTTGCGTGCACCGCGCCGCCGGTGAGCCGCCACAGCAGAAAGGTTTCGACGGTGCCGAAGGCGATCCGGCCGTCCTCGGCGCGGCGGCGCGCGCCGGCGACGTGGTCGAGCATCCAGGCGATCTTGGTCGCGGAAAAATACGGATCGATGCGCAGACCGGTGCGGGCGGCGACCAGGTCGCCATGGCCGTCGGCTTCGAGCTGGGCGCAGACGTCGGCGGTGCGGCGGTCCTGCCAGACGATGGCGTTGGCGATCGCCTTGCCGCTGGCGCGATCCCACATCACCGCGCTTTCGCGCTGGTTGGCGATGCCGATGGCGGCGACGTCGCCGGCGTCGATCCCCGCCTTGTCGATCGCCGCCTTGGCGGTCGACACGGCGGTGCGCCACAGGTCTTCCGGGTCGTGCTCCACCCAGCCCGGCGCCGGGAAATGCTGCGTGAACTCTTCCTGCGCCGCGGCGACCGGCGCGAGATCGGCGCCGAAAACGATGGAGCGGGTCGACGTCGTTCCCTGGTCGATGGCGAGAATGGTGCCGGCCATGCTTCAATCCCTTGGCGTCGATTGCGCCGCGTTGGCGCGATTATCATCGCCACGATTGCCGCACGCAATAGCAAGTGTCCGCGACCGCCCCGTCAGCAGACTGCATCGCGCGATCGGACGCCTTCATCGACGCCGATCGCGCGTTACGCCAGCGCCTCATGCAGGAAGGCAAAGATCGCCGCGTCATGGGCCTGCGGCGCTTCGAGATTGGGCATGTGGCCGAGGCCGGGCAAGCAAACATATTTTGCGCCGGGAATCTTGCCGGCCATGCGCTCCATCATGGACGCCGGCGCATTGCGGTCCCGCTCGCCCACCAGGCACAGCACCGGCACCTGGATGTGGCCGAGGTTGGCACGCTCGTCGAAATCGACCAGACACTGCACCGCCGCGCGATAGGTGCTCGGCGCGATCGCGCTCATCAGGTCGATCATCATCTGGCGGTTCGGCGCATCGGCGCCGGGCGCCATCAACTGCTCGGCGCTCGCGCGCGCGACGTCGGCCATGGTCCCGCCGGCATCGAGCGGACCCAGCCGGTCGGCCAAGAACTTCTTCTGGAAATCGCCGCTCGGATCGCCGAAGGCGGGGCTGGTGCCCGAGAGCACCGCGGCGCGATAGCCTTGCGGCCGCCGCCGCAGGCAGGTCTGCGCGATCATGCCGCCCAGCGAGTGGCCGACCAGCACCGGCCGGTCGAGTTTGCGCTCATCGACGGCGCGCTCGACGTCCTCGGCCAGCATGTCGAAGGTCATATGGTCGACCGGCGGGCATGGCCCGTAGCCCGGCAGGTCGAGCGCCACCGGCTCGTAACCGGCGGCCCGGAAGCTGTCGACCTGCGGCGCCCACAGCCGCGCGTCGCCGCCAATCCCCTGCAGGAACACGACCGCAACCGGCGAAGATGTCATCCCGCTCATGCCTCACAGGCTCCCTTCACGATCAGGCTTCGCGCCAGCCCCACCGGCGGCGCGATTGCTTCGTCAGGCGCGCGGAATGACGGCGGTCGCCTCGATCTCGACCTGTGCGCCGTCCTCCAACAGCCCGGCCACGACCAGGAGCGCCATCGCCGGATAATGCTTGCCGATGACGCGGCGATAGGCGGCGCCGATCTCCTTGCGGCGGGCGACATAGCCTGCCTTGTCGATGACGTACCAGGTCAGCCGGGTGAGATGGTGCGGCGCGCCGCCCGCTTCCGCCAGCACGGCGACGACGTTCCGGAGCGCCTGCTCGGCCTGCCCCGCGAGGTCGTCGCTAACGAGGCGGCCCCCCGCGTCCCAGCCGATCTGGCCGGCGACGAAGACGACCCGCCCCTCGGCGGCGATGCCGTTGGCGTAGCCCTGTGGGCTCGCCCAGCCTTTCGGCTGCAGGATATCGAATTCGCTGTCGCTCATGACACTCTACTGCTGGCGCAGGCGGAAGCGCTGGACCTTGCCGGTCTGCGTCTTCGGCAATGCGTCGATGAATTTGACCGCGCGCGGATATTTGTAGGGCGCGATCACCGCCTTGACGTGATCCTGCAGCCGCTTGACGCAGGCCGCGTCGCCGGCGACGCCGGCGCGCAGCACCACATAGGCCGAGACGATCTGGCCGCGGTCCGGGTCGGCGGCGGCAACGACGGCGCATTCGGCGACATCGACATGTTGCAGCAGCGCGGCCTCCACCTCGGGACCGGCGATGTTGTAGCCGGCGGAGATGATCATGTCGTCGGCGCGGGCCACGAAGTGGAAATAGCCGTCCGCGTCCTGCATATAGGTGTCGCCGGTCAGGTTCCAGCCGTCGCGCACATAGCTCGTCTGCCGCTTGTCGGCGAGATAGCGGCAGCCGGTCGGTCCGCGCACGGCGAGCTTGCCGATCTCGCCGCGCGGCACCTCGTTCATCCCGTCGTCGACCACCTTCGCCTCGTAGCCGGTGACCGGCCGGCCGGTGATTCCGGGACGGGCGTCGCCGACGCGGCCGGTGATGAAGACGTGCAGCATCTCGGTCGAGCCGAGACCGTCGAGGATCGGCTTGCCGGTCTTGCGCGTCCATTCCTCGAACACCGGCGCCGGCAGCGTCTCGCCGGCCGACACCGCCAGCCTGAGCGACGACAGGTCGGCGCCCTTGTCCATGGCCGCCATCATGGCGCGGTAGGCGGTCGGCGCGGTGAAGCAGATCGTCGCCTTGTAGGTCTCGATGATCTCGATCATGTTGGCGGGCGAAGCGTTCTCAAGGAGCGTCGCCGTCGCGCCGAAGCGCAGCGGAAAGATCGCAAGCCCGCCGAGCCCGAAGGTGAAGGCGAGCGGCGGCGAGCCGACGAACACATCCTCGGGCACGACGTTCAACACCTCGCGCGCATAGCCGTCGGCGACGATCAGCAGGTCGCGGTGGAAATGCATGGTCGCCTTGGGCTCGCCGGTGGTGCCGGAGGTGAAGCCCAAGAGCGCCACGTCGTCGCGGCCAGTCGGCACCGCGTCGAACTTGACCGGCTTGCCGAGGCCGATGCGGTCGAGCTCGGAGTCGTGGTTGGCGGTGCCGTCGAAGCCGACCACCTGCTTCAGGAACTTGCTGGTCTTGGCGCAGGCCACCAGCTCGTCGGCGATGCGGCTGTCGGTGAGCGCCAGCGCGATCTCGGCCTTGTCGACGATCTTGCCGAGTTCGGCGGCGCGCAGCAGCGGCATGGTGTTGACCACAACCGCGCCGGCCTTGGTGGCGGCGAGCCAGACCGCCACCAGCGCGGGATTGTTGCCGGAGCGGATCAACACGCGGTTGCCCGGCTTGACGCCGTAGTTCTCGACCAGGGCATGGGCGAGCCGGTTCGACCAGTCGGTAAGCTCCTTGTAGGTGCGGCGGCGGCCGTTGCCGATCAGCGCGGTCTGATCGCCAAAGCCCTTCTCCACCATACGATCCGTGAATTCCACCGCGGCGTTGAGCCGATCCGGATACTGGAATTCCGGCCGGTCGAGCAGCAGATCGGGCCACAGATCGAACGGCGGCAGGTTATCGCGCGCGAAGGTGTCGACGTGCGCTGACGGCCCCAGCGTGATGGTTCGGCTCATGCGTTTGCTCCAGAGAATTCCGACAGGATGGCCCGGGCAATGATGACCTTCTGCACGTCCGACGCACCTTCGTAGATGCGCAGCGCGCGGATTTCGCGATAGAGCGCCTCGACGGGATGGCCGGCGCGCACGCCGTCGCCGCCGTGCAACTGCACGGCGGTGTCGATGACGCGCTGCGCCGCCTCGGTGGCGTAGAGCTTGGCCATGGCCGCCTCGCGCGAGACGCGCGCGGCGCCCTGGTCCTTGGTCCAGGCGGCGCGATAAACCAAGAGCGCGGCCGCATCGATATCGAGGGCCATGTCGGCGATGTGGCCCTGCACCATCTGCAACTCGGCCATAGGCGCGCCGAACAATTCGCGTTGTGCCACGCGCCTGGCGGTCTCGGCCATGGCGCGACGGGCAAAGCCAAGCGCCGCGGCGCCGACGGTGGTGCGGAACACGTCGAGCGTCGCCATGGCGACCTTGAAGCCCTCGCCCGGCTTGCCGACCATCGCGCTTGCCGGCACCCGGCAATTGTCGAACCTGAGGCGCGCCAGCGGATGCGGCGCGATCACGTTGAGCCGTTCGGCGATCTCGAGGCCGGGATGGCCGCCTTCGACGATGAAGGCCGAGAGCCCACGCGCGCCCGGGCCTTCGCCGGTACGGGCGAACACCACATAGAGATCGGCGATGCCGCCGTTCGATATCCAGGTCTTCTCGCCGTCGAGGATATAGTCGTCGCCGTCGCGGCGCGCGCTGGTGGCGATGTTGGCGACGTCGGAGCCGGAAGCCGGCTCGGTCAAGGCGAAGGCGGCGATGGCCGCGCCGGCGCGCGTCTTGGACAGCCAGGCAGCCCGTTGTTCGTCGCTGCCGAATAGCGATACCGGCCCGGCGCCCAGGCCCTGCATGGCGAAGGCGAAATCGGCAAGGCCGTCATGGCGGCCAAGCGTTTCGCGGCAGAGCGCCAGCGAGCGTACGTCGAGCCGCTCGTTGCCCTCGCCCGGCGCGGTCAGGGCGAGAAAGCCGCCCTCGCCCAGCCGCGCGACCAGTTCGCGGCAGGCGGCATCGGTGTCGCCGTGGTCGATGCCGGTGAGATTGGCGTCGGCCCACGCGTCGAGCTTTTCGGCCAGCGCGCGGTGACGCGCCTCGAAGAACGGCCAGTGGAGGAAGCTTGTGTCGCGCATGCGCTTAGTCTCCGGCGAACTTCGGCTTCTGCTTCGCGACGAAGGCGTCGTAGGCGCGGCGGAAGTCCTTGGTCTGCATGCAGATCGCCTGCGCCTGCGCCTCCGCCTCGATGGCCTGATCGAGCGACATCGACCACTCCTGCGCCAGCATGGTCTTGGTCATCATGTGGCCGAAGCTCGGGCCCTCGCCGAGCTGGGTGGCGAGCGCGACCGCCTCGGCCTCGAGCTGCCCGGGGTCGACCAGCCGATTGAAGAAGCCCCAGCGCTCGCCCTCGTCCGCGGTCATCGCGCGGCCGGTGAACAAGAGCTCGGCGGCGCGGCCCTGGCCGATCACGCGCGGCAGCATGGCGCACGCGCCCATGTCGCAGCCGGCAAGCCCGACGCGCGTGAACAGGAAGGCGGTCTTGGCCCGCGGCGTGCCCAGGCGAACGTCGCAGAACAGCGCGATCATGGCGCCGGCGCCGACGCACACACCGTCGACCGCGCCGACGATCGGCTGCGGACAGGCGCGCATCGCCTTGACCAGATCGCCTGTCATGCGGGTGAATTCGAGCAGGCCCTTCATGTCGCGATCGAGCAGCGGCCCGATGATGTCGTGCACGTCGCCGCCGGAGCAGAAATTGCCGTCGTTGGAGCCGAACACCACCGCCTTGACGTCCTCGGCGTAGACGAGCTGACGGAAGGTGTCGCGCAGCTCGGCGTAGGAGTCGAAGGTGATGGGATTCTTGCGCTCGGGCCGGTCGAAGGTGACGACGGCAACATCGCCCGCAATGCGCCATTTGAAATGCTGCGGCTTGAAGTCCTTCATATTCACGCCCGTTTTCCTCCGTTGCGGATGCGGGTAGGCAGGCCGGCCAGGTGCCCGATGATCATCTCGCTTTCCTGCGCGTCGAAATCCGCCAGGATGCCGTTGACCCACTCCTGATGCGCCTTGGCGATGGCCGCGAAATCGGCGTCGCCCTTCGGCGTCAGCCGCACCAGGAACGAACGGCGGTCGTCGGCCGCGGATTCGCGGGCGACCAGACCGTCGCTCACCAGCCGTTCGACGATGCCGGTGACGTTGCCGTTGGAAACCAGCAGCCGGCGCGAGAGCTCGGTCATGCGCAAGCCTTCTTCCTCGCGGTAGAGCGCCGCCATCACGTCGAACTGCGGCAAGGTCATGGCGAATTCGACCCGCAGGCGCTCGCGCAATTCCGCCTCGATGGCGCGGGTGGCGCGCAGGAGATGCAGCCACAGCCGCAGCCGCTCTTTGCTCATGGGCTTCCTCGTGGGCCGCGCGCCGGCGCGCGCGCGCGTTTTGGCGGCGGCGGTCATAGCGGGCCTCCCGCGACCGCGATGGCCTGGCCGTCGACGGAGGCCGCCGCCGGCGTGCACAGCCACGCCACGGTTTGCGCGACTTCCTTTGGCATGACGAACCGGCCGTGCGGGTCGTCGCGCGCCAGCGCCTGCCGGGAGGCTTCCGCCGAACGCCCGGTCTTGGCGGCGATGCGGTCCACCGAGGCCTGCAGGAGCGGCGTTTCGGTGAAGCCGGGGCAGACCGCGTTGACGGTCGCGCCGCTCGCCGCCAGCTCCAGGCTCAACGCGCGGGCGAGCCCGATCACGCCATGCTTGGCCGCGCAATAGGCGGCAACGTAAGGGTAGCCTTTGAGGCCCGCGGTCGAGGCAATGAACACGATGCGGCGCGCGACATCCGGCGCCTCGCGCGTGCCGTCGGCGGCCACGACCAGGTCGTAGTCGCGGCGGTAGCGTTCGGGATCGTCGGCCTCGGTTTCGAAGCGCAGGTCGACGCCGAGCTCTCGCGCGCGGTCCTGCAGGATCCGCAGCAGGCGCTTGCGCGCGATGCCGCAGAAGCCGTGGCCGCCCGAGCGCACAACCGTGTCGCGATAGTGAACCGCGATATCGTCCCAATAGGCGAAGGAACGGCGGATCGCCTCGGCGCTCTTGGCGTCGTTGGCCGCGAGGTTGCCGAGCGTCTCGTCGGACAGCACTACGCCCCAGCCGAAGGTGTCATCCGACCGGTTGCGTTCGGTAACGACGACCTCGCTGGCGGGGTCGCGCCGTTTCAGCGATATGGCAAAATAGAGCCCGCCGGGCCCGCCGCCCAGGATCGCCGCCCGCATGAACCGGACCCTCCTCGATGGTCCCGAAAACCCTCTATCGGGTGCCAGTGGAGCGAATTTGACATTTGATACCCATTTGCAGCGGGCCAATTATCAATTGTCAAATTCAAAGCCCCACTAGAATCAAATAGTTGCTAGTGGTCCTTTGCTTCCGACATTTGCTCCGGAGCTCGCGGCAACAGGATGCAGATGTCGGAAGCGGACCACTAGTATCGGCCAAGCGGGCATTTATTTCAAACATAAAATATCTCGGTGGACAATCGACCCGGCGGAAAGCCGGCCGGCACGACGAACGCTTCACGCGTCGCTGAGCGGCGTCGGTCCGTGGTATGGTCGGCACGACAAATGCGAGAGTGTGAGATGGCATCGACAGACAATTCCGAAACCGACATCGCCGCGCGGCTGGAACGATACCGCGCCGCTTTCGACCTGAGCGGCCGCACGGCGCTGGTGCTGGGCGCCGCCTCCGGCATCGGCAAGGCCAGCGCCGAGGCGCTGGCCGCTTTGGGCGCCAACGTGATCTGCGCCGACAAGGACCGCGACGGGGTCGAGCGCACCGCCGCCGACATCGGGCGCCACGTCAAATCCGCGGCGCAGGTGACCGACGCCGGCGCGCCGGACGACGTCCGGGCCCTGGCCGACAGCGCGGCGAAATTCACCGACAGGCTCGACATCGCGGTCACGACGCCGGCGATGCATATCCGCAAACCCTTCCTGGACTACAGCGACGAGGAATACGACCGCATCGTGGAACTGAATCTGCGCGGCGTGTTCCTGTTCCTGCGCACGTTCGGCCGCATCATGCGCGAACAAGGCCGCGGCAGCCTGGTCGCGACCTCCTCCATGCGCGCGATGACACTTGAACCGGGCATGGCGATCTACGCCGCCACCAAGGCCGGCATCATCCAGCTCGTGCGCGGGCTCGCCTCGGAGCTCGGGCCGCACGGCGTACGGGTCAACGCGGTGGTGCCGAGCATCGTCGACACCGCGCTGGTGCAGCCGCTGAAGGCGCGTCCCGAGATATTCAACAAGCTCGCCGCCCACACCGTGTTCGACCGTTGGAGCGAGCCGAGCGAAGTGGCGACGGCGGTCGCCTTCCTGGCGTCGGACGCGGCGAGCTACGTAACCGGCAGCGCGATGATGGTGGACGGCGGCTGGACCGCGATCGACGGCCCGCCGTCCGGCCTGACGCAGACGGCGCCGAACTGACCGGTCCCTACAAGGCCATGCCGCCGTCGACCAGATGGGTGTGGCCGGTGATGTAGCTCGAACTCGTCGGAGGCGAGGAACAGCGCGAGATTGGCGACCTCCTCGACCGTGCCGAGGCGGCCGATGGGCTGGCGGTCGATGAAGGCGGTGCGCGCCGCCTCGAGCGACTGACCGGACGCCTTCGCATTGGCCTCGATGCGCTCGTCGAGCGAGGGCGACTGGATGGTGCCGGGGCAAATGGCGTTGCAGCGGACGCCCTTGCGGATGAAGTCGGCCGCCACGGCCTTGGTGAGCCCGATGATGGCCGCCTTGGTGGCGCCGTAGACGTAGCGGTTGGGCACGCCGCGGATCGACGACACCGCCGAGGCGATGTTGACGATCGAGCCGCCGCCGTTCTCGAGCATGGCCGGCAGGAAGGCCCGCAACGTGCGGTGCATCGACTTGACGTTGACGTCGAAGGAGAAGTCCCAGTCCTTCTCGGAGCAGTCGAGCACCGTGCCCTGGTGCACATAGCCGACGCAATTGGCGAGGATGTGCGGCGCGCCCTGCTCCGCGACCGTCGACTTGGCGGCCGCCTCCACCTGATCCGTGGACAAGGCATCGAGGGCGAAGGTCTTGACGGCTTTGAGGCCCTTCAATTTGCCGGCGTCGAGATCGGTGGCGATCACCTCGGCGCCCTCGGCGATGAAGACTTCCGCGATGGCACGGCCGATGCCCTGCCCCGCCGCCGTCACGAACGCGCGTTTACCCTTCAATCGATCGGTCATTCTCTTTACTCCCTTAAGCCAATGCCCGCTCGTCCCCGCGCAAGCGTGGACCCAGGGCTTCAACAATTCATGCTTCGATACCTGACTCTGGATTCCCGCTTGCGCGGGAACGAACGGAGTATGCGGCTCGCTCACACAGCATCTCAATATCTCGATGCTAATTTCGGATCGCTAATGATTATCCCTGGGCACGCTCTTCTCCGCGATGCGCTGATATTTGACCGCCGGCTTGAGTACCATGCCGTCGGACAGTTGATCCACCATGGAGCGCTGGATTTCCTGCCACGGCGTCTGGCTCGCCGGATAGGGAAAGCCGCCTTGCTTCTCAAGCCTGGCGCGGCGCTTGGCGAGCTCCTCGGCGGAGATCATGATGTTCGCCGTGCCTTTGCGCAGGTCGATGCGCACGCGGTCGCCGGTCTTGATGAGCGCGAGCCCGCCGCCGGCCGCCGCCTCCGGCGAGGCGTTGAGGATCGAGGGCGAGCCGGAGGTGCCGGACTGGCGGCCGTCGCCGATGCAGGGCAGCGCGGTGATGCCTTTCCTGATGAGCGCCGCCGGCGGCTGCATATTCACCACCTCCGCCGAGCCCGGATAGCCGATGGGTCCCACGCCGCGGATGAACAGCAGGGTGCGCTCGTCGATCTTCAGCGCCGGGTCCTCGATGCGCTTGTGATAGTCCTCCGGCCCTTCGAACACCATGGCGCGGCCCTCAAAGGCGTCCGGATCCTTGGGGTCGGAGAGATAACGCTGGCGGAACTCGTCCGAGATCACCGACGTCTTCATGATGGCGGAATCGAACAGGTTGCCGCTCAGGACCTTGAAGCCCGCCTGTGCCTGCATCGGCTTCTTGTAGGGATAGATGACATCGGCATCCTGCACGCGCGCTTTATGCACGTTCTTGCCCATGGTCTTGCCGTTGATGGTGAGCGCGCCCTCGTGGCCCTTGCCCGCCTTGAACAGCTCGCGCATCACCGCCGGCAGGCCGCCGGCGCGAAAATACTCTTCGCCGAGATACTTGCCGGCCGGCTGCATGTTGACCATGAGCGGCACGTCGTAGCCGATCTTCTCCCAGTCCTCGATGGCGAGCTTGACGCCGACATGGCGGGCGATGGCGTTGATGTGGATCGGCGCGTTGGTGGAGCCGCCGATGGCCGAGCAGGCGACGATGGCGTTCTCGAACGCCTTGCGGGTGAGGATGTCCGTGGGCTTCAAATCTTCCCACACGATTTCGACCGCGCGCACACCGGTTTCGTAGGCGATCTGCGCGCGCTCGCGGTAGGGCGCGGGGATCGCCGCGCAGCCCGGCAGCGACATGCCGAGCGCTTCGGCGAGCGCGTTCATGGTCGAGGCGGTACCCATGGTGTTGCAGTGGCCGACCGAGGGCGCCGAGGAGGTGACGATCTCGAGGAATTCGTCGTACTCGATCTTGCCGGCGGCGTGGTCCTGGCGCGCCTGCCACACCACCGTGCCGGAGCCGGCCCGCGCGCCCTTCCACCAGCCGTTCAGCATCGGTCCGCCCGAGAGCACGATGGCCGGGATGTTCACGCTCGCCGCCGCCATCAGGCAGGCCGGCGTGGTCTTGTCGCAGCCGGTGGTCAGCACCACGCCATCGAGCGGATAGCCGTAGAGCACCTCGACCAGGCCGAGATAGGCGAGATTGCGGTCGAGCGCGGCGGTCGGCCTTTTGCCCGTCTCCTGGATCGGATGTACCGGAAACTCGAAAGCGATGCCGCCGGCGGCGCGGATGCCTTCGCGCACGCGTGCCGCCAGTTCGAGATGGTGCCGGTTGCAGGGCGAGAGGTCCGAGCCGGTCTGGGCGATGCCGATGATCGGCTTGCCGGAGGTCAGCTCCTCGCGCGTCAGCCCGTAATTGAGATAACGCTCGAGATAAAGCGCGGTCATGCCCGGATTGTCGGGATTGTCGAACCACAATTGCGAACGCAGGCGGTGCTTGCCTCGACTTTTCGAACCCTTGGCCATCTCAACGATCCTTTCCTTTCGGTCATCACCGGGCCGGCGCGGCGCGCCGTGACGCGGTGATCCATCTCGCAAAAAAGATGGACTGCCGGGTCAAGTTTACAGCCGGGCCGGCCGAAGGCCGGACCCGGTTGCCCGGCAATGACCACGTTGCTACATCACCGCGCCGATCTGCCAGGGCACGAATTCCAGATCGCCATAGCCGAGGTCTTCCGATTTGGTGTGCGCGCCCGAGGCGGTCGCGAGCACCTTCTTGAAGATCTCCTCGCCCTTGTCGGCGACGCTGACGCCATCGAGCACATCGCCACAGTTGATGTCCATGTCGTCGATCATGTTCTCGTAGACGTAATGGTTGGTGGCGAGCTTGATCGAGGGCGCCGGCTTGCAGCCGAAGGCGGAGCCGCGGCCGGTGGTGAAGCACATGACGTTGCAGCCGCCCGCCACCTGGCCGGTCGCGCCGACCGGGTCGTAGCCGGGCGTGTCCATGAACACGAAGCCCGCCTCGGTCACCGGCTCGGCGTATTCGTAGACCGCGCGCATGGTGGTCGAGCCGCCCTTGGCGGCCGCGCCCAGCGACTTCTCCAGAATGGTGGTGAGCCCGCCGGCCTTGTTGCCCGGCGACGGGTTGTTGTTCATCTCGCCGCGGTTGCGCTCGGTGTAGTCCTCCCACCAGCGAATGCGCTCGACCAGCTTCTCACCGACCGCCTTGTTGACCGCGCGGCGGGTGAGCAGGTGCTCGGCGCCGTAGATTTCCGGCGTCTCGGCGAGCACGCCGGTGCCGCCGTGCTTGGCCAGGAGATCGACCGCCGCGCCCAGCGACGGGTTGGCGGTAATGCCGGAATAGCCGTCGGAGCCGCCGCACTGCAGCGCCAGCACGATCTCGTTCGCCGGCCGGGTCTCGCGTTGCGCCCGCGCCGCCACCGGCAGCATGGCCTTGATGCGCTCGACCCCCTCGGCCACCGTCTTGCGGGTGCCGCCGGTCGCCTGGATGGTCATGGTCTGGAAATGGTCGCCCTCGACCAGCCCGTACTCGCTCTTCATGCGGTCGATCTGGAACACCTCGCAGCCGAGCCCGACCATGAGCGTGGCGCCCAGATTGGGATGCGTGGCGTAGCCGCATTGCGTCCGGCGCAGCACGTCCCAGCCCTCGCCCTTGGCCGCCATGCCGCAACCGGTGCCGTGCACGAACGCCACCACGCCGTCGATGCCGGGATAATCGTCGAGGATGCCGGAGCGGTTGACCTCTTCGGCGATGAACTTCGCCACCGACGCCGAGCAGTTCACCGAGGTGAGCACGCCGATATAGTTGCGGGTGCCGGTCCTGCCGTTCGGCCGGCGATAGCCCTCGAAAGTGGCGCGCAGTTCGGGCGGCAGCATTTCGTCGTTGCGGGCGTCCTCGGCGAAGCGGTAGTCGCGCGCGAAATCGTGCAGGGCGACATTCTGCTCATGCACCCAGTCGCCCGGCGCGATCGCCTTGGATGCGAAGCCGATGATCTGGCCGTACTTGCGAACCGGCTCATTCGGCTGAATCGGCTGGATCGCCATCTTGTGCCCGCGCGGGACGCGCTCGCGCGCCGTCGCGCCGGCCACCCCGGCGCCGGCCGGAAACTGGTCGACGGCGACCACCACGTTGTCGTCGGGGGCGAGACGAATGAAGCGCGGGCTGCTCACCAAGAGGCCTCCTGTTCGAAATCCGGACCGATAAACCCGGGGACCAATCTATACCGGCACGCGATCGCGCGCGCGCATCAATTCCGCCCGCAAGCGATCTTCGGCGACCTCCACCCCCGTGAAATGCCGGAAAGCGTCAATTCCCTGATAGAGGAACAATTCGAAGCCGCCCATCGCCGCCAGGCCGGCGGCGCGCGCGGCCAGCATGAAGGGCGTATCCATGGGGGTATAGATCGCATCGAAGGCCCAGCGCTGGCCGCCGATCGCTTCGCGGGGAAACGGGCAGCCGCCGATCCCGCCCATGCCGAGCGGGGTGGCGTTGACGAGGCCGTCCGCGCCGCCGGCGGCGTCGACGACGGTGTCCGCTACCCGCACCAGCGTATGGCCGTGGACGGCGCGCATCGCATCCGCCAGCGCCCTCGCCTTCCCCCCATCGGGGTCGAACAGCCGCAGTTCGTCGGCGCCGAGCCGCGCCAGGGCAAAGCCGATCGCGCGCCCGACGCCGCCGGCGCCCGCCATCGCCACCCGGCCCGGCGCGGCCTCGCCGAACGTGTTGCGATAGGCCGCCATGAACCCGCTGTAGTCGGTGTTCAGGCCGCGCGGGCCGCCTGGCTCGAATAGGACCGTGTTGCAGGCGCCCATGGCCTGCACCGCCGGGTCGGCCGCCGCCAGATGGCCGACCACGCGCTCCTTGTAGGGATAGGTGATGTTGACGCCGCAAAAGCCGGCGTCGCGGCATCGCCACAGCACCTCCTCGAAGCTGCGGCCGAAGTCGGCGGGCCGCAGCAACTCGTAGCTCACGGGCAGGCCGCACAGCCTGCCCGCGATGGCGTGCAATTCCGGCGCTCTCAACTCGGCAATGTTGCCGCCGATCAGACGCCAGCCGGATTGGCGAACCGACCATATCCTCACCAACGCACCGCGCCCCGCCTATTTCACCGCCCCGCCGGTGATGCCGGAGATGAAACGGTCGAGGAACAGGTTATAGGCGATCGCCACCGGGATGCTGGCGATCAGGGCGCCGGCCATGATCTCACCCCAGTAGAAGATGTCGCCACGGATGAGGTCGGTGGCGACGCCGAGCGTGATCGGCTTCTGCGCCGACGAGGACACGAAGGTCAGCGCGTAGACGAACTCCTGCAAGGTGAGCGTGAAGGTGAAGATGATCACGGTCAGGATCGCCGGCACCGACAGCGGAATGGTCATCTTGATGAACGACATGAACAGACTACACCCGTCCACGATCGCCGCTTCCTCGATTTCAGGCGGCATAGACTTGAAGAAACCCATCAGCAACCAGGTGCAGAAGGGAATCGTAAAAGTCGGATAGACCAGCACCAGCGACCACATCGAATTCTGCAGCCCCAGATCGGCGATGATGCGCGACAGCGGCAGGAACAGAATGGTCGGCGGCACCAGGTAGGTGAGGAAGATGCCGATCCCGAGCGATTCGCCGCTGCGACCGGTCCACCGCGCGAGGCTGTAGCCGGCCGGCAGCGCGGTGACGAGCGTAATGGCCGTGACGCAGAGGCCGATGACCAGCGAGTTCAGCATCCAGCGCAGGAACAGCGTCTTCTCGAACAGGTACTTGAAGTGCTCGAGCGTCGGCGGATCGTTGAACCAGAACGGGATGTTGCTGACGCTGTAGAGATCGGCGTTCGTTTTGAACGACGTGATCAGCATCCAGTAGAACGGAAACGCGGCGAGAACCACGAAGAAGGCGACCGCTCCATAGAACGAGGTCTCCCGCAGCGCGTTGGCGAGGGGTCGTGATGACATGACTAAATCTCCCGCCGCCGAATGAAGCGCAGCATCGCGAAGACCACGACTAACAGCACGGGCAGCATGAACAACGAAATGGCGGCGCCGTGCGACACGTCACCCGAGACGATGCCGGTCTGGAAGCCTGCGAAGCCCAGGACCGAGGTTGCCCCAACGGGGCCGCCTTGGGTCAACAGATAGACGACGGACATATCGGTGAACGTGAACACGATACCGAAAATCAGCCCGACGGCCAGGATCGGCAGGATCATCGGGACGATGATCTGATAGTTGCGGCGCCAGAAGCCGGCGCCGTCGACGGTTGCCGCGTCGATCACATCCTGCGGGACCGAGGTCATGCCCGCCAGGAAGATGACGATCGCGAACGGGAAGAAACGCCAGGCATTGACGACGATAACGGAGACCATCGCCAGATCCGGGTTGCCGAGCCAGTTCGGCGCCTGCGCGCGGGTGATTAAGCCGACCGCGATCAGCGTCCAGTTGATGACGCTGTAAAGCGAATCGAACATCCACTCCCACGCGACGGTCGCGAGCGCGACCGGCACCGCCCACGGCAGGATCACTAGCGCCCGGACGATTTTGCGCCCCGGAAACGGTCGCAATAACAGCATCGCGCCGAACTTGCCGAGGATGAGACCGAGAATCTGCGATCCAAACGTGAACAGGAAGGTGTTCCACAGCGTCTGGATGAACGTCGGGTCCTCGATGATGTCCATGAAATTCTGCAAGCCGACGAAGCGCCACGACGGATTGTAGATCGTGTAGGCGCTGACGGAATAATACGCCGCCATCAAGAATGGCAGGCCGACCAGCAGCAGCACGTAGAGGATCGCCGGCGAGACGAAGATCGCGCCAAGCACGTCGCGCCGGTCGAAGATGAACCGGAAGCGCGAGGTAGGGGTGGAATAGTGTTCAGCGATTACGGCCATTGGTGCATCCTCGCGTTAGCGGCTGGTCCGCTTGCCATCTTTGTCGAAGTAGCGCATGGCGCTCTTCTTCACGGCATAGGGATGCCACTCGCCGGGCCGGATGCTCTCCTCGGCGACGTGCGCCGGCGGCAGTTTCGCCATGATCTCCCTGCTTTGATCAAAGCCTTCGACCACGCCATAAACGATCCGCTCGGACCCGAGATATTCGGCACGGTCGACCCGGAACGAGAATTCCTCAAAATCGCCGTCTTCCATCATGTCCTTAGGCAGGAAATTCTCCGGCCGGAAGCCGATGGCGCCGCCGTTCTTGTCCATGATGTTCATGGGCGGCGAACCGACGAAGGTGGCGACAAAGCGGTCGGCCGGATCGTCGTAAATCTCGACCGGCGTCCCACACTGCCGCACGACGCCGCCGTCGATGACCGCGATGCGGTCACCCATACCCATGGCCTCGACCTGGTCGTGGGTCACGTAAATGGTGGTGATACCGATTTGCTGCTGGAACGCCTTGATCTCGTGGCGGGCCGACGCGCGCAATTTGGCGTCGAGGTTCGACAGCGGCTCGTCGAGCAGCAGCGCAGTCGGCTCGCGCACCAGCGCGCGCGCCAGCGCGACGCGCTGGCGCTCGCCGCCAGAGAGCTGACGCGGCCGCCGGTCGAGCAGGCGCGTGATGCCCAGCATATTCGATGCCCATTGGACCTTCTTGTCGATTTCGGCTCTGGGCGTGTGCGTCGTGCGCAGCGGAAATGCGATGTTGTTGTAGACCGTGAAGTGCGGGTAGAGGCCGTAGCTCTGGAACATCATAGCCACACCGCGCGCGCGCGGCGGCATATCGTTGACGACGTTGCCGCCGATCAGAAGATCGCCGCTCGTCTGCGATTCCAGTCCGCAGATGATGCGCAAGAACGTGGTCTTTCCGCAGCCCGAAGGCCCGAGCAAGACCATGAACTCGCCGTCCGGAATATTGAGCGAAATGCCGTTGACGGCAGGCACCTCGCCGAATTTCTTGATGATATCCTTGGTCAGTACCGCTGACATCGTGTTTCCCCACAGAATTTTTTGTATCGGGCATCGTCCCCGCCCGGAATTCCGCGGCAGGTGTGGCCCTTTGTTTCCTTTGTTGCCGAACGACGGCAAAACCCGGGCCGCGCATGCAAGCGCGGCCCGGGCGTTGGCAATCAGCCCTTACGCTGCCATTTCTTCATAATGGCTTCGCACCGCTGCGTGGCCCACTTGACCGACGCTTCGGGGCTCAGCGCGCCAGTGGCGGCCTTCGCCATCATATCGGGGATGATGAAGGCATAGTTGATCTCGTCCATCGCGGGCGTCGCCGGCCCAGGATAGCCCGGGAGGGCCGACCAGTCGCCGGAGTTCTGCAAGATCGCCAGCTTGTCGTGCGGATTCGAGGTCGGATCGTTGGACAGAATCGGCATCGGCTTCGGCACAAGCCCGTCGAAGCACGGGTTGTTGTAGCCCTCGCTCGCCTTGAAGGCGGCCGGCCAATTTGCCGAATAGTACTTCAGGAATTCGACCGCCGCGTCCTTGTTCTTGGCGAATTTCCAGATGCCATAGAACTCGGACGAAGCGCCGACCAACTGGGCCACCGGCCCCTTCGGCGGTCCGATGACGAAGATGTCGTCGGCCAGCTTCTTGTTGATTTTCTGCGCCGAGCGATACGCCGAGATCGGGTTGATGATGTACGAGCCGACGCCGGAGTCGAGGTACTGGTTGTTGCTGGAGTCGTTCCAGGACAGCACGTCGGACGTCATCGCATCCTTATAGAGAGCGGCGGCAAACTTCACCGCTTCGACCGCCTCCTTGCTGTTGAGGACGATCTTCGTACCGGTATGATCCTGGACGGAAGCGCCGTAGCTCCACAACAGCCCGCGCCAGGTCGCGCCCGGGTCGTTGCTGTGACCGAGCGGGAGGCCGACCGGATGGCCTTTCGCCTTCAGCTTGGCGCCGCCCTTGCGCACGTTCTCCCAGGTATCCGGCACCACGCCGATCTCTTCCCACATGCTCTTTTGATACATGCCGGGGTAGTTGATGTAGAAATCGGGGAAGCCCGACCACGATCCGTCGTCCTGATTGTAGCAGAGCTGTTTGCCGAGCGTGGTGACCTTGCCGTACTTCTTCTCGGTCTCGTGAACGAGATCGGCCACGTTCATGAAGAACTTGCGGTAAAGATGGGCGCCGCCGGAGCCGTTGTATCCGAAAAGATCGTGCCCCGAGCCGGCAGACGCCTCGGCGGCAGCGCGTGCGGGAATGTGCTGCACCGGAATATGGTCGACCGCGACCGAAATACCGTTCTTCGAGCCCCATTCCTTGGCGAAATTATCGAACCAGGTGTCATACTCGGGAACGAAATGACTCCATTGAACAATCGACATCGTCTTGCTCGCCGCCATGGCGGTCGACACGAACGGTGCCGAGAGCACCGGCGCCGCGCCAGCAGCGGCAAGCGTGAGACCCGTGTCCCGCAAAAACCGGCGTCGCGTGACGCGGCCATTTCCATTCGTCTTCATGCGTTCCTCCTCCTTCGTGGCATGATTTCCAGTTGGAAGAGGCCCTCCAGACAAATGGTCTGCCCCCTCCACCGTTTATTATTTTTATACGAACACCTTAACGCCCAATCCGTCGCCCGCGCTAGCACTTTTGATTTTTGAAACTGCTCAAATTGCAGAACCTTACCGATTTGAAATGTCTGCCGATGCACAACGCAACCGCACAATAAATTCAGCAAACGCTATGTCTATGATGCTTGTGCACAGCGACATGGAATTCGGCGCATATCCACTGCGATTCAAAAAATGACGTGTCTGGCGACCGGCTGAACGCGATGTTTTCCTGGAAAAATCGGAAAGGGGCGTCAGATCATTTGAGTTCAAACGTTGCCGGACCGATGTTCCCTGCGAACATGCCGTTTGCGGCGCAGCATCGCCACAAGCGCGCAAGGTGAACGCCATCGGCGCACGCGAGCGCCGCCGTCCCACTCATCGTCGCGATGTCGGAGCGCCGCCGCACGCGCCGACCGACCGGCAAAATGCCTTATGGCCTTGCCCATTCGGCGGCGGAATGCCCCCCATGGGATCGGGCCGGATTGTCCGCTACAAGCTGCGCGAGGGCAGCGCGCCTGAGGACGGGTGCCCCCGCGAAACGCCGAGAAAGATACCGCTATGCAACATGCCGACAGCCTCTGGGCCGACTTCGCCCGCCCGATCGCCAATGCCGAGGACTACATTGCCTCGCTGCGCGGCCGCGCCATGAATGTCTTCTTCATGGGCGAACGCGTGCCCGAGCCGGTCGACCATCCAGTCATTTTTCCGTCGATCAACGCCATGGCCGAGACCTATCGGCTGGCGAGCGAGCGGCCCGAGCTCGGCGGCGCCCGGAGCGAGATCGCGGGCGTCGAAACCAACCGGTTCCTGCACGTGCCGACCGGGCCCGACGACCTGGTCGCCAAGCACGAGATGCAGCGCGAGCTCGGCCGCCGCACCGGCACCTGCTTCCAGCGCTGCGTCGGCCTGGACGCCATCGGAAGCTGCCACTCGGTCACCTTCGACATCGATGCCGCGCATGGCGCCGACTACCACCAGCGCTTCCTCGCCTTCCTCAAGCGCGCGCAGAGGGCCAACGTCGTCATCGGCGGCGCCATGACCGACCCCAAGGGCGACCGCTCCAAGCCGCCGCACAGCCAAGCCGATCCCGACCTGTTCCTGCATGTGGTCAAGCGCGACGACAAAGGCCTCTATGTTTCCGGCGCCAAGATGCACCAGACCGGCGCGGTCAATTCGCACTGGCTGATCTTCATGCCGACCATGCGCATGACCGAAGCCGACAAGGACTGGGCCGTGGTCGGCGCGGTGCGCGTCGACGCCCCCGGCCTCACCTACGTGGTCGGCCGCCAGACCAACGACACGCGCATCGTGGACGGAGGTTCGTTGGACGCCGGCAACGCGCAATTCGCCGGCCAGGAATCGCTCATCGTGTTCGACAACGTGTTCGTGCCGCACGAACACGTGTTCATGGACGGCGAATGGCAGTACGCCGCGACGCTGGTCGAGCGCTTCACCACCTATCACCGCTCTTCTTATGTTTGCAAAACCGGTTTAGGCGACGTGCTGATCGGCGCCGCGGCGGAAGCGGCTTCGCACAACGGCG
Organism: uncultured Pseudomonadota bacterium; assembly: GCA_963829755.1. Classification (GTDB taxonomy): domain Bacteria; phylum Pseudomonadota; class Alphaproteobacteria; order Rhizobiales; family Xanthobacteraceae; genus Pseudolabrys. The sequence continues at coordinate 261,602 of CAWHJV010000017.1, forward strand.
TCGAGGGCGTTTCGCACATCAAGGACAAGCTCGTGGAGATGACGCACCTCAACGAGACCATATATTCGAGTTGCATGGCCGCCGCTTACCGCGCGAAGCCGATGGCGTCCGGCGCTTATCTCAACGACGAGATGCTCTCCAACGTCGCCAAGCACAACGTCACGCGCTTTCCGTTCGAGATTTCGCGGCTGGCCCAGGACATCGCCGGCGGGCTGGTGGTGACCATGCCGTCGGAGAAGGACCTGCAGAACAACGAAGTGGGGCCGCTGATCCGCAAGTTCCTGCAGGGCAAGAGCGGCGTCGAGACCGTCGACCGCATGCGAATCCTGAGATTGATCGAGAACATGACCATCGGCCGCAACGCCGTCGGCTATCTCACCGAAAGCCTGCACGGCGCCGGCTCGCCGCAGGCTCAGCGCATCCAGATCGCGCGCGGCATGGCCGTGGACGAGAAGAAGAAGCGCGCCCGCAAGCTGGCCGGCATCGGCGAGCCCAAAAGTTGATTAAGGCTTAATCAAAGCCCGAGATAGGCTTCCTTGACGCGCGGGTCGCCGGCCAGTGCCGCGCTGTCGCCGGCCAGCACGATGCGGCCGGTCTCGATCACATAGGCGCGGTCGGCGATCGCCAGCGCGGCGGTGACGTTCTGCTCCACCAGCAGGATGGTGACGCCCGCCTTGCGCAAGCTGACCACCGCGTCGAGGATCTGATCGACCAGCACCGGCGCGAGCCCCATCGACGGCTCGTCGAGCAGCAAGAGCCGCGGGTCGCTCATCAGCGCGCGGCCAATCGCCAGCATCTGCTGCTGCCCGCCCGAGAGATTGCCGGCCGCCAGCGCGCGCCGCTCCTTCAGCGCCGGGAACAGATCGTAGATGCGCTCCAGCGCGTCGTGATCTTGCGCATGGCGGCGGTAGGCGCCGAGCTTGAGATTGTCCTCCACCGTGAGCGGCGCGAACACCTGGCGCGCCTCCGGCACCTGGGCGATGCCGCGCGCGACACGCGCATGCGGTGGCAGCCGGTCGATATCCTCTCCGTCGAATTGGATGCGGCCGCGCGCCTTCGGCTGCACGCCCGAGATCACGCGCATCAGCGTGGTCTTGCCGGCGCCGTTGTTGCCGATGAGGGTGACGATCTCGCCCTCCCCAACCTCGAGCGAGACGCCGTGCAGCGCCTCGATGCGGCCATAGCGGCTGACCACGTCCTCGATCTTAAGCACGCGCCGCCTCCTTCTGGCCGTGGCGGCCGAGATAGGCGGCGATCACCTGGGTGTTGGCGCGGATGTCGTCGGCGGAGCCTTCGGCGATGCTGCGGCCCTGATCGAGCACGTGAATGCGGCGGGAGATCTTCATCACCAGCTTCATGTCGTGCTCGACCAGCACCACCGAGACGCCGGTCGACGCGATCTTCTGGATGAGTTCGTCGATCTCCGCGGTCTCGACCGGATTGCAGCCGGCGGCCGGCTCGTCGAGCAGCAGCACCTCCGGTTCGGCGGCGAGCGCGCGGGCGATCTCGAGCCGCCGCAGCGCGCCATAGGGCAGGCCGCCGGCGGGACGGTCGGCGAATTCGGCGATGCCGACGAAGCGCAGCAGTTCTTCGGCCTTGGCGCGGGTGGCGGCGTTCTGGCGCATCACCGACGGCAGCGTGAACATATGCGCGATGACGTTGCGCCGCTCGTGCAGATGGCGGCCGACCATCACGTTCTCGGCCGCCGTCATGCGGAAGAAGATCTGCAGGTTCTGGAAGGTGCGCGACAGGCCGCGCCGCGCCAGCGCGTGCGGCGGCAGGCCGGTGACGTCCTCGCCCTTGAGCCTCACCCTGCCCTGCTGGGCGTCGTAGAGGCCGGAAACCACGTTGAACAAAGTGGTCTTGCCGGCGCCGTTCGGCCCGATGATGGCGAAGATCTCGCCCGGCTCGACCGCGAATGACACGTCGGACAGCGCCTGCACGCCGCCGAAACCGATGGAAATGCCTTCCGCCGCCAGCACGCTCATGGCGACCTCCGGCGCAAGGCGGCGACGAGCGACGGCACGATGCCCCCCGGAAGGAACACCATCACCACGACCATGACGAGGCCGAGCACGATGTGCTCGTAGTCCTGGAACACGGTCAGCAGTTGCGGCAGCACCGTCAGCGTGGCGGCGCCGACGATCGAGCCGACGATGGAGCCGAGCCCGCCCAGCACCGCCATGGTGACGAATTCGATGGAGCGGAGGAAGCCGGCCGCCTCCGGCGTCACCAACCCGTCGAACAGCGCGAAATACGAGCCGGCGATGGCCGCGTACATGGCCGACAGCACGAAGGCGATCAGCTTGTAGCGCGCGACGTCGACGCCGAGCACGCGCGCGGCCACCTCGCTGTCATGGATGGCGCGCAGGGCCCGGCCGGTGGGGCTGGCGATGACGTTGACGGCAATCCAGGCGCCGATCACCAGGCTCACGCCCGCGACCCAGTACCAGCTCAGTGGGCCGTGCACACGCCAGCCGAACAGCGACAGATGCGGCACCGGCATGCCGTCCGGCCCGCCGGTCCACGCCGCCTCGTTGTTGAACACCATGGCGACCAGCAGGCCGAGCCCCATGGTCGCCACCGCGAGATAGTGCCCGCGCAGGCGCAGCACCGGCCGGCCGACGATAAAGGCGAGGAGCCCGGCAAGCGCCGCACCGCCGGCAAGCGCCAGCCATGACGGCAGGCCGAGCCACGTAGGCCCGACCGCCACCGCATAGGCGCCGATGCCGAAGAAGCCTGCATGACCGAGACTCACCTGTCCGGCAAAGCCCATCAGGAGGTTCAGCCCGACCACGACCAGCGAGAAGATGAAGACCAGCGTGACGACGCGCAGATAGAAGCTCGAATGCAACGCCAGCGGCAGCAGCGCCACGATGACGGCGATCGCCAGCACGACCGTATAGGGGCTCTCGGCGAGACGCTTCATCGCTTTACACCCGCTCGACGCGCGCGCGGCCGAACAGGCCCTGCGGCATGACGAACAACACGGCCAGGATGACGATGAAGGCGATGGCGTCCTTGTAGCTCGACGAGATGTAGCCGGCGCCGAAGGCTTCCAAAAGCCCGATGGTCAGCCCGCCCACCACGGCGCCGAGCGGATTGCCCATGCCCCCCAGCATGGCGGCGGCGAATCCTTTCAGCGCCAGCAGCGTGCCGACGTCGTAGCTGGTCAGCGTGATCGGCGCCGCCAGGATACCGCCGACCGCGCCGATGGCGGCGGAAACGGCGAACGACAGCCCGACCATGGCGCCGGTGTTGATGCCGACCAGCCGCGCGGCGAGCCGGTTGGCGGCGGTCGCCATGATCGCCTTGCCGGTGAGCGTGCGCGTCATGAACAACCACAGCGCCAGCACGATGACGCCGGCGCCGAACAAGACGATAACACTCTGCGGCAGCACCGCCGCGCCGCCGACCATGAACGGCTTTGACCCGGCGAACGGCGGCAGCGAATGGAAGTTCTTGTCGAAGACGAGGCTGGCGACGCCGCGCAGCAGGATGGAAGCGCCGATGGTGATGATGATCAGCGTCACGGCGGACGCGCCGCGCGCCGGCGCGATCGCCAGCTTGTAGAGCGCTAAGCCAACGATCGCCGCCACGATGACCGCCATGAGCGCCGCGAGCGGCAGCGGCACGCCGGCGGCGAGCGCGAACACCGTCACCATGCCGCCCAGCATGACGAACTCGCCTTGCGCGAAATTGATCACGTCGGAGGCGTTGTAGATGAGCGTGAAGCCGAGCGCGACCAGGGCGTAGATCGCGCCCACGGTCAGGCCGGAAAAGGCAAATTGCAGGAACTCAGCCATCGGTCCCAGCGCTACACTGATTGACCGCTCGTCCCCGTCCCCGCTTGCGCGGGGATAAACTCCAGCGGGGGCTTAAGGGCCAATTCATTACTGGATTCCCGCTTGCGCGGAAATGAGCGGGTTTTGTGCGGCTCTCCTCACCCTTGCGGGCGCCGGCCAGAAGGCCGACGCCCCAAGATTAAGAGGTGTTGTCGCGACGTCGACGGTCAGTTGACCATCGTCCAGTCGCCGTTCTTGATCTCCAGCATGCGGAAGGCCGAGAGATCGAGGCCGAGATGGTCCTTCGGCGACATGTTGAAGACGCCGCCGGTGCCGACGAAGCCGCTGGTCTTCTCGATCTGGTCGCGCACCTTGGCCTTGTCGGCGCTGCCGGCGCGCTTCATGGCACCGGTGAGGATCATCAGGGCGTCGTAGGCGTGGCCGCCGAAGGTGGAGACCTGCTGACCGGTCTTCTTCTCGTATTCGGTCTTGTAGCCGACCACGACCTTCTTCTGCGGATCGCTGTTGGGCAGCTTGTCGGCCACCAGCAACGCCGCGCAAGGCAGCCGCACGCCGTTCGCCGCGTCACCCGCGAGCTTGATGAACTGCTTGGAGCACACGCCGTGGCTCTCGTAGAGCGGCATCTTGATGCCGAGTTGGCGGTAGTTGCGCACGACGATCGCCGGCCCCTGGCCGAAGCCCGGATTGACCACCGCCTGCACGCCCTTGGCGTTCTTGATGTTGGTGAGCTGCGGGGTCATGTCGTTGTCGCGCGGCCCGTAGGTCTCGTCATGGACGATCTTGATGCCGTATTGCGGCGCGACCTTGTGGCACTGCGCGTTCATTGACTTGCCGAAACCGCCGGTGCCGGAGATGAGCGCGATGCTGGTCAGATTGCGGCTCTTCAGGTCCGCGAAGATTTTCTCGCAGGCCATGGTGTCGGTGTGCGGGGTCTTGAACACCCATTTGCGCACCGGCTGGACGATCTGCACCGCGCCGGCGAGCGAAATCAGCGGCACGTGCGCGTCCTCGAACACCGGCATGATGGCGAGCGTGGCGCCGGTGGTCGAATCGCCGATCACGGCGTCGACCTTGTCCTGCTCGATCAGGCGGGTGGCGAAGGTCTTCGACTTGTTGGGGTTGCCGCCGCTGTCATAGACCGTGAGCTTGATCTTCTGGCCGTCGACGCCGCCATGGGCGTTGATGTCGGCGACGTACATTTCCAGCGTCTTCTTTTCCGGATCGCCCAGGAACGAGGCGGGACCGGTGACGGCCAGCACCGCGCCGATCTTGACCTCCGCGTGGGCGGCCGACGAGACGAACAGCAGCGCTGCCGCGGCGGCCAAGAGTTTCGGTACGTGATGTTTCATGCGACTTCCTCCCGGTGGATGGGTTCTATGATTTCTCTTCTTGCCGTGTCGTACGGGAGAAGGACGGCACCGGCGCGCGTGCCCGCGGCGCGAATGCGCGCCCCGGGCCTGCCCGGCGTGGCCGTTATCTGAATGAGCCATCCGCATGCCGACAGACCGCTTTCGCGCGTCCGCGCCCGGCGCATCGCAAAGCCCTTCAACGTCTCCCCCTCGGTCGTGTCAGCCGCGCACCGCGTGACCGGTGTCGCGTTGACACTTTTTCTTGGCTGCAATATTAATTATCCGACCGGTCGGTCAGTCAAGTATTTTCGCACGGTGCCAACGTCGCAGCCCGCAATTCGGGGACGTTCAAGAAGCGCCGGCTCAGGAGGAAGGCATGGACGAGACCCCCATTCTCGTCGAGAAACGCGACGGCTATCGCTGCGTCACGCTCAATCGACCAGATCGGCTCAATTCGTTCAACGAGGCGATGCACAAGGCGCTGAAAACGGCGCTGGATGAGGCTGAATCCGACCCCGCCTGCCGCGCCCTGCTGCTGACCGGCGCCGGGCGGGGCTTCTGCGCGGGGCAGGACTTGAGCGACAGAGTGGCGAGCGGCGACAAGAAGCCCGACCTGGGCGCGACCATTTCCACCTATTACAACCCGCTGATCCGCAAGCTGCGCGCCCTGCCCTTCCCGGTCGTCGCCGCGGTCAACGGCGTCGCCGCCGGCGCCGGCGCCAATATCGCGCTCAACTGCGACATCGTGCTCGCCGCCCGTTCGGCGAAATTCATTCAGGCCTTCGCCAAGATCGGGCTGGTCCCCGACTCCGGCGGCACGTGGGTGCTGCCGCGCCTGGTCGGCATGGCCCGCGCCCGCGCACTCGCCATGCTGGCCGAGCCGTTGCCTGCGGACAAAGCCGAAAGCTGGGGCCTGATCTGGAAGGCCGTCGACGACGCCGAACTCATGGGCGAAGCAGAAAAGATGTGCGCGCAATTCACCACCGCCCCGACCGCGGGGCTGGCGCTGATCAAGCGCGCGCTCGACGCTTCGGAGACCAATACTGTCGATCAGCAGCTCGACCTCGAGCGCGACCTGCAGCGCGAGGCCGGCAACACGCCCGACTACGCAGAAGGCGTGCGCGCCTTCATGGAAAAGCGCGCGCCCGACTTCACCGGCCGCAAAGGCTGATCAAGCGATGACGATGGACGCCAAGATGGACGCGCAAGAACTTGCCCAGGCCTGCGCCGACGCCATGTGGGCGGAGGACGCCGCCAGCCGCGGCCTCGGCATGGAGATCGTGTCGGTCGCGCCCGGGCAGGCCGAGATCGCCATGACGGTGGCCAAGACCATGGTCAACGGCCACAACATGTGCCACGGCGGCTTCATCTTCACGCTCGCCGATTCCGCCTTCGCCTTTTCCTGCAACACCTATAACCAGCGCACGGTGGCGCAGCACTGCGCGGTGACCTTCATCGTTTCCGCCAAGCTCGGCGACCGGCTCACCGCGCGCGCGGTCGAGCGCCACCGGCGCGGGCGCTCCGGCATCTACGACATCACGGTGACGCGCCAGGACGGCACCGTGATCGCCGAATTCCGCGGCCATTCCCGCACCATCGAGGGCGAACTGTTGCCGATTACGAACAAGGACGCCGTCAAGGCGCCGCGCTGAGGAAGGACAGCCCATGCTCGACAAGTCGTCCTACCGGCCCTACGGGTTGGAACCGATCGAAACCGCCTCGCGCGACGAGATCGCCGCGTTGCAGTTCGAGCGGCTGCAATGGTCGCTCAAGCACGCCTACGACAACGTGCCGACCTACCGCGCCAAGTTCGACGCGGCCGGCGTCAAGCCGCAGGACTGCAAGACGCTGGCGGACCTCGCCAAGTTCCCCTTCACCGCCAAGCAGGACCTGCGCGACAACTATCCCTTCGGCATGTTCGCGGTGCCGCACGACAGATTGGCGCGCATCCACGCCTCCTCCGGCACCACCGGCAAGCCGACCGTGGTCGGCTACACCAAGAAAGACATTGAAACCTGGTCCGACGTGATGGCGCGCTCGATCCGCGCCTCCGGCGGGCGGCCGGGGATGAAGGTGCACATCTCCTACGGCTACGGCCTGTTTACCGGCGGCCTCGGCGCGCACTACGGCGCCGAACGACTCGGCTGCGCGGTGATCCCCGTCTCCGGCGGAATGACGGAACGGCAAGTGCAACTGATTACCGACTTCGCCCCCGAAATCATCATGGTCACGCCGTCCTACATGCTGGCGATCCTCGACGAGTTTCGCGCCAAGGGCATCGACCCGCGTCAATCGTCGCTGCAGATCGGCATCTTCGGCGCCGAGCCGTGGACCAATTCCATGCGCGAGGAAATCGAGGCCGCCTTCGACATGGACGCGGTCGACATCTACGGCCTGTCGGAGGTGATGGGCCCCGGCGTCGCCAACGAGTGCGTGGAGACCAAGGACGGGCTGCACATCTGGGAAGATCATTTCTATCCGGAGATCATCGATCCGGTAACCGGCGAGGTGTTGCCGGACGGCGAGACCGGCGAGCTGGTGTTCACCACGCTCACCAAGGAAGCGATGCCCGTGATCCGCTATCGCACGCGCGACCTCACCCGGCTGATGCCCGGCACCGCGCGCACCATGCGGCGCATGGAGAAGGTGACCGGCCGCTCCGACGACATGATGATCGTGCGCGGCGTCAACGTCTTCCCGACCCAGTTCGAGGAGCAACTGCTGCGCTGCGACGGCTTGGCCCCGCACTTCTATATCGAGCTCTATCGCGAGCATCGTCTCGACGCGGTGCGCCTGCACGTGGAAGCGCGGCCGGATCACGCGGACGACGCCTCGCGCGCGGCGCAGGCGGCGCTGCTCAAGGCGCACATCCGCAGCGTGGTGGGCATCGGCGTCGACGTGGCGGTGGCGGACCCTGGCGGTATCGAGCGCTCCATGGGCAAGGCGCGCCGCATCGTCGACAAGCGGCCGAAACAGTAGGACCGGAAAGCGTATCAAATGGCGCGCGCGCGGGCGGCGGATTATGACGGCAAGCGCAAGGCGATCCTGCATCGCTCGGCGGGGCTGTTCGCCAAGCACGGCTACGACCGCGCCTCGATGGCCAATATCGCGCAGGCCTGCGGCGCCTCGAAGGCGCTGCTCTATCACTACTACGACAGCAAGGAAGCGCTGCTGTTCGACATCCTGCACGACCATTTGCAGGAACTCATCGATGCGATCGCCGCCGTGCCGCGCGACCTCAAGCCGCGGCACCGCCTGCGCGCGCTGGTGAGCGCCCTGCTCGACGCCTATCGCGACGCCGACAACGAGCACAAGATCCAGATCAACGAGCTCGGCAAGCTGCCGGCGTCGAAACGCAAGGCGTTGATCGACATGGAGCGGCGGCTGGTGCGCGACTTCGCGGACGCCATCGCCGCGGTCGATCCCGCGATCGGCGCCGACACGATGCTGCTGAAGCCGGTGACCATGTCGCTGTTCGGCATGGTCAACTGGCATTACATGTGGTTCCGCGAGGGCAAGGGCCTGTCGCGCGAGGACTACGCCGAGTTGGTGACGACGTTGCTGGTCGAGGGCGCCGCCGCGCTCACCGACGGCAAGAACGCGCCCTTCCGGCGCCCGGATGCGGCGGAATAGCTAGACCTCGTCGTAATCCAGCGCCACCACCGGCGTGGTCGGGTGCGACTGGCAGGTCAGCACATAGCCCGCTTCCAGCTCCCACGGCTCCAGTGAATAGTTGGTGTCCATCGTCACTTCGCCTTCGGTGACTTTCGCACGACACGTGCAGCACATGCCCCCCCGGCAGGAATACGGCATCTCGAGCCCGGCGCGGAGGCCGGCGTCGACGATGGTTTCGCCGGCGTGCACCGGCACCTCGTGACGGGCGCCGTTCAGCGTCATGCGGACGACCGCTTCCTGCGCGCTGGCTGCCGCCGCGGGCGCGGCGGCGCGCGCGGCCACCGGGGTGCCGTCGGTGGAGAAGTATTCGACATGGACGCGCTCGGCCGGCACGCCGTATTGCGTCAGCGCCGCCCGCCCCTCTTCGATCAGCCCCCCCGGCCCGCACAGGAACGCCACGTCGATGTCGTCCTGCGGCAGGGTGCGCAGCAGCGCCGCCAGCTTGCCGGCGTCGATGCGGCCGTCGAGCAGCGCGATCTCCTGCGCCTCGCGCGAGAGGATGTGGTGCACCGTGAAGCGGCTGAGGAAACGGTCCTTCAGGTCCTCAAGTTGCTCGCGGAAGATGATACTCTGGGTCGAGCGGTTGCCGTAGATCAACGTCACGCGCGATTTCGGCTCGTGGGTCAGCACCGCGCGGACGATCGACATCACCGGGGTGATGCCGGAGCCGGCGGCGATCGCCACATAGTGGCGTTCGGCGTCGGGATCGAGCGCCACGCCGAAGCGGCCCTGCGGTGTCATCACGTCGATCAGGTCGCCCGTTTTGATCGTCTCATGGGCGAGCGTCGAGAACAGCCCGCCCGCGACCTTCTTGACCGCGATGCGCAGCTCGTGGTCGTCGGGCGTGGTGCAGATCGAGTAGGAGCGCCGCACCTCGGCGCCATCCACGTCCGTGCGCAGGGTGATGTGCTGGCCCGGGTTGAAGCGATAGGCGCCGGCGAGATCGGGCGGCACCGCAAAGGCGATCGACACCGCCTCCGGCGTCTCGCGCCGCACGTCGCTGACGGTCAAGCGATGGAATTCGACGGCCATTGTCCCTACCCGGCTTGCAGTCGTTTCAGATGCACTTGAAATAGTCGAACGGCTCGGCGCAGGCCTTGCAGCGCCACAGCGACTTGCAGGCGGTCGAGCCGAATTCGGAAATCACGACCGTGTCGGTCGAGCCGCAATGCGGACAAGTCACGTGCTCTTCGCCGAACAGCGCGCGGCGGCCAGCCTTCTTCTCCGGCGGCGCGATGCCATAGGCCTTGAGCTTGGCCTTGCCCTCTTCGGTCATCCAGTCGGTGGTCCAGGCCGGCGCCAGCACGGTGGTCACCTTGGGCGATTTGAAGCCGGCCTTCTCCAGCGCCAGCTCGATCTCGACCGCGATCATGTTCATGGCCGGACAGCCGGAATAAGTCGGCGTAATCACCGCCTCGACCGCGCCGTCGTCGTCGATCTCGATACTGCGCAGCACGCCGAGGTCGGCAATGCTGAGCACCGGGATTTCCGGATCGGCCACGCTCGCCGCCGCCGCCCAGGCGCGCGCGCGCTCGGCGGCGTTGGCAGCGGCGATGCGGACGGCGGCCATGGCGCTCACCAGGTGGCGCCGGGATAGGCGCGCTGCAGGAACTGCAGCTCGGCGAGGATGAAGCCGAGATGCTCGCTATGGCGGCCGACACGGCCGCCGCTCTGCATGAAGCCGTCCTGCGGCCGCGCCAGCGTCGCTTCGGCCAGCGCGTCGTCGATGGTCTTGTCCCAAGTCGCGCGCACCGATGCCGGATCGACGGCGACGCCGGCCTCGATCAGCGCGCGTTCGACCTGATCGACCTCGAACATTTCGCCGACGTAGGGCCACATCTCTTCCAGCGCCGCTTGCGCGCGGGCGTGGCTCTCGTCGGTGCCGTCGCCCAAGCGGATCGCCCATTCGGCGCTGTGGCGCAGATGGTAGGCCATCTCCTTCGCCGCCTTAGCGGCGATGGCCGAGAGCGTTGCGTCCTTGGAGCGCGTCAGCGCCTCGAAATACGGGTAGGCGAAGGCGGCATAGAGCAGCTGCCGCACCATAGTGACGGCAAAATCGCCGTTCGGCTGCTCGACCAGCAGGATGTTGCGATAGTCGTTGGCGTCGCGCAGGTAGGCGAGCGCGTCCTCGTCGCGGCCCTTGCCCTCGACCTCGCCGGCATAGGTGTAGAGCGCCCGCGCCTGGCCGATCAGATCGAGGCCCATATTGCCGAAGGCGAGGTCTTCCTCGATCACCGCCGCATGGCCGACCCATTCCGACAGCCGATGTCCGAGCACCAGCGCGTTGTCGGCGAGCCGCAGCGTATATTGGAACAGAGGCGTGTCGGTCATCGGCCGCTCACATATGCCCGACTTCGTCGGGGATCTCGTAGAAGGTCGGATGGCGGTAGATCTTCGACGCCGTCGGCTCGAACATCATGTCCTTGTCGGCCGGATCGGAGGCGGTGATCGCCGACGATGGCACCACCCACACCGACAGCCCCTCGCCGCGCCGGGTATAGGTGTCGCGCGCGGCATGCAGCGCCATGGTGGCGTCGACCGCGTGCACGCTGCCGACGTGGCGGTGCGACAGCCCGTTACGCGTGCGGATGAAGACTTCCCACAGCGGCCAATTCTTCTCGGTCATGTTCCTCGTCCTCTGAATTATTCCGCCGCGACCTGCATGGCGGCCTCAGTTCGCCGGCGGCGTTTCTCGGCGTAGGCGCTCGCCGCCTCGCGCACCCAGGCGCCGTTCGCGTGCGCGGCGCGGCGCTGCTGCATGCGTTGCTTGTTGCAGGGCCCGTTGCCGGCAACCACGCGCTTGAACTCGCTCCAATCGATCTCACCGTATTCCCAGTGCCCGGTCGCCTCGTTGAACTTCAGGTCCGGGTCTGGAAACGTCAGGCCGAGGAACCGGCCCTGCGGCACGGTGGCGTCGACGAATTTCTGACGCAGTTCGTCGTTGCTGAAGCGCTTGATCTTCCAGCGCATGGTGGCGTCGGTGTGCTGGCTCTCCTTGTCGGAGGGGCCGAACATCATCAGCACCGGCCACCACCAGCGGTCCAGCGCCTCCTGCGCCATCGCCTTCTGCTCCGGCGTGCCGCGGGCGAGCGCCAGCATGATCTCGTAGCCCTGGCGCTGGTGGAAGCTTTCTTCCTTGCAGACGCGGATCATGGCGCGGGCGTAAGGGCCGTAGCTGCAACGGCAGAGCGGAATCTGGTTCATGATCGCCGCGCCGTCGACCAGCCAGCCGATGATGCCGATGTCGGCCCAGGAGAGCGTCGGATAATTGAAGATGGAGGAATACTTGGCCTTGCCGCTGAGAAGCTGGTCGATCATCTCCTCCCGCGAGGTGCCGAGCGTCTCGGCCGCGGCGTAGAGATAGGCGCCGTGGCCGCCCTCGTCCTGCACCTTGGCGAGCAGCGCGGCCTTGCGTTTCAGCGACGGCGCGCGGGTGATCCAGTTACCCTCCGGCAGCATGCCGACGATTTCCGAATGCGCATGCTGGCCGATCTGGCGCACGAGCGTGCGGCGATAGGCTTCCGGCATCCAATCGTTGGGCTCGATCTTCTGCTCGTCGTCGACGCGTGCCTGAAAGCGCGCTTCTTGCGCTGGATCGGTGGCGGACGTGGCGGCTTCCGGGGTCAGGCCCTGGGTATACATAGGCGTCCTCCAGACGGCGGTTGGACCCGCAACTTATAGGGTGTTATATGTTACGAAAATCGGCGCCGTCAAGTTTTCTTGTAACGCAACAAAGGGAAGAAACGCTCTGTTTCCAGGGCCTATCAAAGCGCCGCTAAGTCGCGAAACGGTCGACGAAATCCGGCCCCGGAGGTGGCAGCGCCCCGTCCTGCCGGCTGGCGCTGGTATCGAGATAAGCCTCCGCCCGACCGACGATCTGGCGGTAGATGTGCCCTGTGAGCGCGCGCGCGTCATGCCCCGGCCAGCCTGCCGGGAGCAGCGCCGCCGGCAGGCCGGGATCGCGCAGCACGATGCGGCGGAACTCGTGAATCAGCAGCGTGCGCGCCACCAGGGCATCGGCCTCCGTCAGCGTTTCGCCCTTGTCGAGCGCATTCGCCAGCGGCGTGAAGCGGTCGATGAAGGCGCGGTACCCTTCGGCAATGGGCGCAAGCTTCCAGGCCGCCTCGGCCAACGCGCTGGCCTCCTTGTCGGCGTTCGCGGTCACCAGAAAAACGCCCGCGGTTTTTGGCGTCGCCAGCGGCTTGACCCAAGCGACGAAGGTGGTCGGGCTGAGCGCGGCGAAGCCGGCCTTTTCCAGCACGCCACGCAGGCGCGCGCGGTCGCCGACCGCCGGCCCCAGCAAGGCGATGCGCAATTTGCCATCGAAGTCCGGTTCGTGCGCGAAGTAGATGCGGCGGGTCGCTTCCATGAAGCTGCCCTGCCCGCGCCGCGACAGCCGGTAATAGCTGTTGCGCCCGGCGCGCACCCGCTCCAGCCAGCCGTCGGCGGTGAGCCGCGACATGGCCGTGCGCACGTGGCCGGCGTCGATGCGAAACAGCGCCATGATGTCGGTGAGGGAGCCGAGCCACAGGCTGCCGCCTCGCGGCACGATGGCATCGCCGTAGAGCGTGACGATCAGCGACCAGGCGCGCACCGGCGGCTTGCGGTGGAACTGCGCGACCAGTCTTGCGACCGCGGCCGCAGCCGGCCCTGCCTGGTCCTTCCGTCCCGCCACCTAGCGTTCTCCCCGCCGAAACATAATTCGCCCGCCGTGGATAACGCTAGTGGAGGGAATATGCCATAGACTAACCGCCGGTCCGCCAAGCGGGCCGCAAGCTCCAAAGGAACCGTTCGATGAAGCTCGAAAGCTATGTGCGTGATGCCTGGGCGGCGCCCGGCCGAGACCTGAGCGACGTGCGCAGCGCGGTCACCGGCGACGTGGTGGCTCAGGTGGCGAGCGGCGGGCTCGACATGGGCGAGATCCTAGGCCACGCGCGCAAGGTCGGCGGTCCGAACCTGCGCAAGCTCACGTTCCACCAGCGCGCCGAGATGATCAAGAAGCTGGCGCAGATGCTGACCGAGCGCAAGGAAGAGCTCTACAAGCTGTCGTTTCAGACCGGTGCCACCCGCGCCGACGGCGCCATCGACATCGAGGGCGGCATCGGCACGATGTTCGTCTATGCCTCGAAGGGCCGGCGCGAGTTGCCGAATTCAACTTACCTCATCGACGGCGAGGTGGAGCAGCTTTCCAAGGCCGGCAATTTCGTCGGCCAGCACATCGTCACTTCGCTGCAGGGCGCCGCCGTCCACATCAACGCCTTCAACTTCCCGTGCTGGGGCACGCTGGAAAAACTGGCGCCGGCCCTGCTGGCCGGCGTGCCGGTGGTGACCAAGCCGGCGACCGTGACGTCCTATGTGACGGCGGCGATGATACGGATGATCGTGGAGTCGAACATCCTGCCGCCCGGGGCACTGCAATGCATCATCGGCTCGACCGGCGACCTGTTCGACCACTTGACCGGCCAGGATCTGGTCGCCTTCACCGGCTCCGCCAGCACTGCCGAGAAGCTGCAACGCCATCCGTCGATCGCGCATCATTCGGTGCGCTTTACCGCCGAGCGCGACAGCCTCAACGCGGCGATCCTCGCCCCCGATGCGCAGCCCGGCACGCCGGAGTTCGACCTGTTCGTCAAGGAAGTCGCCAAGGAGATGACGGTGAAGGCCGGACAGAAATGCACCGCCATCCGCCGCGCCTTGGTGCCCAACGCACAGGTCGATGCCGTCATCGACGCGCTGCGCGAGCGGCTCGCCAAGGTGAAGGTTGGCGATCCCGCGCGCGAAGGCGTGCGCATGGGACCGGTGGTCGGCCTCGACCAGCGCCGCGACGTGATGGCGCAGATCGACAAGCTGAAGGCCGAATCAGAAATCGTCGTCGGCGATCTCGCCGCCTTCACGGTCGAGGGCGCGGACAGCGAACGCGGCGCCTTCCTGCCGCCGACGCTCCTGCACTGCACCGATCCGATCAACGCGGTGAGCGTGCATAGCATCGAAGCCTTCGGTCCGGTTTCCACCGTCATGGGCTATGACGGGATCGACCAGGCCGTCGCGCTCGCCAACCGCGGCGAAGGCAGTCTCGTCGCTTCGCTCTACAGCAACGACACGGGTGTGACCCGCGACATCGCGTTCGGCATCGGCTCGTTCCACGGCCGCATCATCGTCATCAACCGCGACTGCGCCAAGGAGCAGACCGGCCACGGCTCACCGATGCCGCATCTGGTGCATGGCGGGCCGGGCCGCGCCGGCGGCGGCGAAGAACTCGGCGGCATGCGCGGCGTCGAGCACTACATGCAGCGCACGGCCCTGCAGGGCTCGCCTGCAATGATTTCCGCCATCACCCAACGCTGGATCAAGGGCGCGCCCGAGATCGAGAAATCGAAGCATCCGTTCCGCTACGGCTTCGAGGAACTGGAGATCGGCCAGAGCTTCCACTCCAAGACCCGCACCGTCACGCTCGACGACATCGAGCACTTCGCCAATTTCACCGGCGATACCTTCTACGCCCACATGGACGAGGAAGCGACCAAGGGTCACCCCT